>MFNF01000068.1 GCA_001783715.1 Candidatus Lambdaproteobacteria bacterium RIFOXYD2_FULL_56_26 | reverse complement strand
CCCGGAGATGGAATACGTTGCCCTCCGGGAAAACCAAAGAATCCAGGAGCAAAAGGCCCGTAGCCCCCAATTGGCCAAAGGCCACGTTGGGGAAGCCTTTGGGGCCAAAATGCCCCTGGAGGTTACCGCCGAATTTGTTAGGGCCGAAATCGCCGCCGGAAGGGCGGTCCTGCCTGCAAACATCAACCACCCCGAATCGGAACCGATGGTCATTGGCCGAAATTTTTTGGTCAAGATCAACGCCAACATCGGCAATTCGGCGGTGACCAGCGGGATCGAAGAAGAAGTGGAAAAAGCGGTCTGGGCCTTCCGCTGGGGTGCGGATACGGTCATGGACCTCAGCACCGGCAAACACATCCACGAAACCCGAGAATGGATCTTGCGCAACTCCCCGGTCCCCATCGGCACCGTACCGATCTACCAAGCCCTGGAAAAGGTGGGCGGGGTCCCCGAGAACCTCAGTTGGGAGGTGATGCGAGACACCTTGATCGAGCAGGCCGAACAGGGGGTGGACTATTTTACCATCCACGCCGGGGTGCTCTTGGGCTACATCCACCGTAGCGCCGAACGGTTGACCGGAATCGTCAGCCGGGGCGGGGCAATGTTAGCCAAATGGTGTCTGGCCCACCACCAAGAGAACTTCCTGTACACCCACTTTGAGGAAATCTGCGCCATTGCCAGCCGCTACGACGTGGCCCTGTCCTTGGGCGACGGCTTCCGGCCCGGCTCTTTGGCCGATGCCAACGACTTTTGCCAACTAGCGGAACTGAGGACCTTGGGCGAATTGACCCTCAAGGCCTGGGAGCAGGATGTCCAGGTGATCATCGAAGGCCCCGGCCATGTCCCGATGCACCTGATCCAAGAGAACATGCGGCTCCAGTTGGAACAGTGCCACGAAGCCCCCTTTTACACCCTAGGCCCCCTGACCACCGACATCGCCCCCGGCTACGACCACATCACCTCGGCGATCGGTGCCGCCCAGATCGGCTGGTACGGCACGGCGATGCTTTGTTACGTCACCCCCAAGGAGCACCTGGGCCTGCCCAACCGGCAGGATGTCAAGGAAGGGGTGATCACCTACAAATTAGCCGCCCATGCCGCCGACCTGGCCAAGGGCCACCCGGCCGCCCAGTTCCGGGACAACGCTTTGTCCAAGGCGAGGTTCGAGTTCCGTTGGCTCGACCAATTCCACCTCTCCTTGGACCCGGAGCGGGCTCTGGCCTTCCATGATGCCACCTTGCCCGCCGAAGGGGCGAAGGTGGCCCATTTTTGCAGCATGTGTGGACCCAAGTTTTGTTCCATGAAAATTTCCGAAGATGTTTTGGCCTATGCCGCCCAAAAGAAGCTGGACGAAGAGGCCGCACTCCAAGCAGGAATGGAGGAGAAGTCACAAGAATTTAAAGCCCAAGGGGCAAGGCTTTACCAATGAAACTGTTGCTGTTGACCGGCCCGGACCTCTTTGAGGGGGAGATTGGCCTCCTAAACCAGCTTTTGGAGCTCCCAGGGTTTGAACTGGGCATCCGCAAGCCGGGGTGGGACATCGAAGGGGTCGAGGCCTTGGCCAGCGACCTGGCTCCCAAACACCGCTCCCGGATCTGGCTGCACGGGCACCCGGAATTGGCGCTGCGGCTGGGCTACGGCGGGGTGCACTTTGGGGAGAAGTCCAAACCCGAGGCCCCCTTGTGGATCGACCGGCTCAAAAAGGCGGGGATCAAGGTTTGTGCCGCCTGCCACGACCCGGCCACCTTGCCCGAACTGGTTGGCTATGACCGGGTTTTGCTGAGCCCGATCTTTGAATCCATCTCCAAACCCGGCCATGTCCCGACCTTTGACCTCAATCTGATCCGCAAGATCCTCCATGGCCACCAAGCCCCGCCGGAGGTTTTTGCCTTGGGCGGAATCACTCCCGGAAGGTTTGGGGTGATCGAAAACTTGGGCTTTTCCGGGGCCGCTTTGCTCGGAGCCATTTGGGCCGCTCCCGATCCCTTTGAAGCCCTCAAATCCATCTTGAACCACCCAAAGGCGGCGTGAACCGGGACCATACCAACCCAGAGCAGGGCACATCCGATCTTTTGAAGATCGGGGACCGGATCTTTACCTCCCGTCTCTTTTTGGGGACCGGGAAGTTCTCCTCCCTGGAACTGATGGGCCAAGCGATTGCCGCTTCCCAAAGCCAACTGGTGACCTTGGCCTTGCGGCGGTTCGACCCCAACAACCCACAAGACAAAATGGTCGCCCAGGTCGCCCAGCCGGGGGTGTCCTTGTTACCCAACACCAGCGGTGCCCGGAATGCCAAAGAAGCGGTCTTGGCCGCCAAATTGGCCCAGGCGGCCTTGGAGACCCATTGGGTCAAGCTGGAGATCCATCCCGACCCACGTTACCTGCTGCCCGATCACCAAGAAACCCTCAAAGCCACCGAAGAACTGGCCAAACTGGGCTTTGTGGTGCTGCCCTACGTCAACGCCGATCCGGTCTTTTGCAAGGCCTTGGAAGAGGCGGGGGCGGCGGCGGTCATGCCCTTGGCCGCACCGATCGGCTCGAACCGAGGTTTGACCAGCCGGGCGATGCTCGAAATCATCCTCAAGGAATCCCGCCTGCCGGTGGTCATCGATGCCGGACTGGGGGTGCCCAGCCATGCGGCCGAGGCGATGGAGATGGGGGCCGATGCGGTGTTGGTCAATACGGCGATTGCGGTCGCCCAAAATCCGGTCCAAATGGCCCTGGCTTTTCGTCTAGCGGTAGAGGCCGGGCGGCTGGCCTATCTGGCCAAAGCCGGGGCTGTCTCCTGGAACGCCCAAGCCTCCAGCCCCCTGACTGCCTTTTTGTCGGAGGGGGATTGAACCAAACCAACCGGGAGACCAACCGCCTCCAGGGGTTTGCCGAAGTCTTTGCCCGGTACGACTGGCAGGAGACCCAACGG
Organism: Candidatus Lambdaproteobacteria bacterium RIFOXYD2_FULL_56_26; assembly: GCA_001783715.1. GTDB lineage: Bacteria > SAR324 > SAR324 > XYD2-FULL-50-16 > XYD2-FULL-50-16 > XYC1-FULL-56-13. The sequence continues at coordinate 52,323 of MFNF01000068.1, read as the reverse complement.
CGGATCCAAGACACCACCCCCGCAGAAGTGGAACGGGTCCTCCAAAGAGCCGGGTCCTTAAGCCCCTTGGACTTTTTGGCCCTGGTCAGCCCGGCCGCCCAAGGGTACCTGGAGGAAATGGCCCGGATCTCCCAAGCCTTGACCCGCCGCCGGTTCGGCAAAACCGTCCAGCTTTACGCCCCCCTGTACCTGTCCAACGAATGTCTGAACTCCTGCCTTTATTGCGGTTTTTCTCGGGAGATCCAGAGGCCCAGGGTCCGGTTGACCCAAGAGCAAACCTTGGCGGAAGTGGCGGTGCTCAAGGAATTGGGGATTGAACATGTTTTGCTGGTCACCGGGGACTTCTCCCACCAAGCGGGCAACCAATATTTGAACCAAGCCTTGGAATGGGTCAGGCCCCATTTCGCCCAGGTTTCCATGGAAGTCCAACCCTTGGCCCAAGCGGAATACCAAGCCTTGGCGGACCGGGGGCTGCATGGGGTGATGGTGTACCAAGAAACCTATGGCCCAAACTACACCCAGTTCCACCCCAAGGGCAGCAAAAAGGATTTTTTCTGGCGACTGGGCACCCCGGACCGTCTGGGGGCCGCCGGGGTCCACAAGATCGGCCTGGGGGTCCTTTTGGGTCTGGAAGATTGGCGGACCGACAGTTTTTTTGTGGCCTTGCAGGTCGCTTACCTGGAGAAACATTATTGGCGGAGTCGGATTTCCATCTCCTTCCCCAGGCTTCGACCGGCGGAAGTCGGGTTTTCTCCGCCCCACCCGGTTTGCGACTCGGCTTTGGTCCAATTGGTCCTGGCCTACCGGATCTTCAACGAAAACCTGGAACTCTCCCTTTCGACCCGTGAGTCGGCCCGACTTCGGGACGCACTGGTCCCCTTGGGGATCACCTCTTTGAGCGCCGGGTCCAAGACCGAGCCGGGCGGCTACGCCAACCCCAAGGCGGCGCTGGAGCAGTTTGAAATCAATGATGGGCGTAGCCCCAAAGAAATGGCCTTGGCCCTTGCCCAGTCGGGCCTTGACTTGATCGTCCGTGACTGGGACCCTCACTTCGGACTAGACCCCAACTTTGGAACCTGATGGCTTCACCGTTGATTCACCCTACCGCCTTGATTGACCCCAAAGCCAAACTTGCCAGCGATGTCAAGGTTGGCGCTTACAGCTCCATTGGCCCGGATGTGGAGGTCGGCCCCGGCACGGAAATCGCCAATCTGGTGACCTTGGCGGGAAAAACCAAGATCGGCAGCTTCAACCGCATCGGTGCGTACACCTCCATCGGTATGCCTGCCCAAGACAAGGAACATTGGGTGGACGATTGTCTGGTTGAAATCGGCGACCACAACGACATCCGGGAATATGTCTCGGTCCACCGGGGGACCTTCAAGCACGACGAGCCGGGGGTAACCCGGATCGGCAGCCACAACCAGATCATGGTCTATTCCCACTTTGCCCATGATACCGAGGTGGGCGACCACTGCATGATGGCCAACGGCACCACTTTGGGCGGCCATGTAAGGTTCGGGTCTTATGTGGTGACCGGCGGACTTTCTGCGTATCACCAGTTTACCCGAGTGGGAAGTTATGCTATGGTCGGCGGTATGACCGCTTGTTTTCAGGATGTACCTCCCTTTTGCATGTGTTCCGGCCCCCGTGGGATGATTTACGGAATCAACCGGGTAGGCTTGGTGCGCAACGGATTCACTCCCGAGGAAGTGGCTACGGTCCAAGGGCTGTACAACCGCTATTTCGCCAGCGGGCAGGTTCCCTCCAAAGCCTTGGCGGCCCTAAAGGCCGAGGCGCAAAAGCAACCGTTGGTGGAACAATTTGTGACCTTCGTCGAACAGTCAAAACGGGGCATCGCTTCAAAAGGCTAAAAGAGACTCATGGGCTCAGGCAATCAGGTCAAATATCTCTCGGCGCTCAAACAGTCTCACCACTTCCGGCAGGCCGATGAAAGCTCCTTGGAGTCCCTGCTTGCGGTTTGCCAATCCTCCCGCTTTGCCCCCGGGCAAGTGGTGATCGACCATGGGGTGGAAAACGACCGGATCTTTTTGATCCTCGAAGGTGAGGCTCAGGTGGTGGTTCACGATGAACTGATCCTGACCCTCACCTGCGGCGACCTGATCGGGGAGATGAGCGTCATCTCCGGTGCGGCCACCGTGGCCAAGGTTGTGGCTCTGGAGCCTTTGGAGTTGCTTTGGTTTCGGGAGGTGGAGGTCCGGGCCAAAAACAACGAGGGGCTGACCAAGCTCTTGGAGCGGGTCTTCCTTTCCATCTTGACCGAAAAACTCAAGCGCACCACCCACAAGGCCGAGCAGTACGAAGGGACCAAAAAAGCCCTGAATCTTTCCCAAGCAGAACTCAAACACACCGAGCGCAGCTTGAAGACCCAAGAGGAGATTCTCTCTTCGGTCCTCAAATCCATGAGCGAAGGGGTAGTAGTGATCGAGCCCACCGACGGGGCCTTGCATGTCAATGCCGGGTTCCTCAAGATGGTGGGCCAGCCCCAAGTCCCTTCGGACCTCCGCTTTTGGCCCGAACATTTGGGCCTGTACCTACCCGACCAGCTCACCCTCTACCCAACCCAAGACCTGCCGATGGCCACCGCCCTATTGGGCAAGATGGTGCAAAACCAGGAACTGTTCGTCAAAAACCCCCAAGTGCCGGAAGGCCGTTGGCTCCTCGCTTCCAGCCGTTTGATGACCGACGACTTGGGCGACCCTTGCGGGGCGGTGGTGATGTTTTTTGACTACACCACCAAAAAGGCGGAAGAAGCGGCCCTGATCGCCGCCAAAAACCACGCCGAGCAAGAGGCCTTGGCCAAGGCCAGTTTCCTGTCCATGGTCACCCATGAGTTGGGCACGCCGCTCAATGCGGTGATCGGCATGACCGACCTTCTGCTCAACTCGGACCTGCCCCCTTCCGCCTATGACCTCTTGATGACCATCAAGGGCAGTTCGGAAGGACTCCTGACCTTGATCCGCAACCTTTTGGAGTACAACCAAATGGAAGCCGGATCGGCCCAATTGAGTACCGAGCCCCTGGAGTTGGACCAAGCGCTGGAAAACACCGCCCTGGCCATGGTCCCGATGGCCAAGGAAAAAGGTCTGACCTTGCTTACCCAGTTCAGCCCCGGCCTGGGGGAAGTGGTGGCCGATCGCAAGCGTCTGATGTTGGTGATCTTCAACCTCCTGCACAACGCCATCAAGTTCACCCACCAAGGGCAGATCACCTTGGGCTGCAAGCCGGTAGGGGAGAATTTTTTGTTTTTTGTTTCCGACACCGGCATCGGGATCGACCCCGCCCTGTTGGGCAAACTCTCCCAACCTTTTTTCCAGGCCGAGACCGGGCTTTCAAGGAAGTACCAAGGCATTGGCTTGGGGCTGGTGCTCTCCCGGAAGTTGGTCCAGCTGATGGGCGGGGAGTTGACCTTGGAATCGGAACTGGGGCTAGGGACCAAGGTCAGGTTTACCCTTCCCCTCCAAAGGCCCCAGCAGCCCGGCCAGCACAGCGAGGATGCCAAGGATGCCTACCAACTGGGGACCGAATTCGCCCAGAAGTATCCCTTCAAGATCCTCATCGCCGAAGATAACAAGGCCAATGCGGTGTTGGTCAGGAAGGTCCTGGAAAAGCTGGGCTACCAGTCCGAATGGGCGATGGACGGCAGGTTGGCGCTCAAAGCGGCGCTGGCCGGAAATTTTGACTTGATCCTGATGGACATCCAAATGCCCGAGATGGACGGGCTGGAGTCCACCGAACAGATCAACCGGCAAATGGGCGACAAGGCCCCCCGGATCGTCGCCCTGACCGCCAACACCGAAGACCCGATCCGCCAAAGGTGCCAGGAACTGGGGATGAGCGGCTTTTTGACCAAACCCCTGCGGGTCCAGCAACTGGCCGAAACCCTGATCTCCCTCCAAGGGGCCTGAACGGGCCAGGGCTAGGGCAAAGCCGCCAGATAACGGTAGATCTCCTCGATCCCCCCTTGGTCGGGCTTGGCAATCTGGAGCTTGGCCACTTCGGCCAGCTTGGGTTGACCGTTGCCCACCTGGATGCCAAAGCCAAAGTACTTCAACATTTCATAATCGTTTTCCTGGTCCCCCACGGTGATCACTGCTTCCTTGGGGATGCCCATTTTTTCGGTCAACAGCAACAAAGCCGCCCCTTTGCTCACCGTCTGGTTGACCATTTCCAGGTAGTCCGCATGGGACTGGAAGAGTCGGGCGCGGGCCTTGGCCCCCAGCACCGATTCCATCTTGGCCTTAAAGGCAACCAGCTTGGGGCCGGGGCCAAAAAAGACCATCTTGATCGGGTCTTCGGCCAGCTCGGCCTTCAACCGAGGATTGTGGTTTCCGGGGTCAAAGTGTGTGCCTTCGTCCGGCCAGGGGGTGGTGTCGGTCTTGACGATCCTGCCGTCAGAGAAGTGGGCCTTGACCGAAAGGCCAAACAGGTCGGCCAGCATCAATGCAATCAAGGCAGACTCCAGGGGCACCCCGGCGATCAACTCCCGCTCCCCGGTTTCGGGGTTGTCAAAGACCGAACCGTTGGAGAACACCATCGGTTCCACAATCTCCAACCGGTCCAAAAAAGGCTTGGCGCTCAAGTAACTGCGCCCGGTCGCCACGCTGACCCTCAGGCCCAGGCTGCGGATCTTGGCCACTGCCGCCAAGGTCTCTTCGGTCAAAAGAAAATCATGGGTTACCAGGGTCCCATCCAGGTCAAAGACAATCAGCTCGAAGCTCATGGTTGGCCCTGGTAGAGCACGGGGTTGAGGCGGGGGTCGTTGTACATCTTGAACTGCCGGTACACCTTGAACTGCCTTGTTCCGGCCAAGGTCTCCGCCCACAGGGCCTTCATGCAACCCAGGAGGTCTTGGCGTTGCAGCTGGAGCCGCAACAATTTCTGGGCCGCCTCCGCCTTGTGGGCCTCGGTGACTCCGGTCCTTTGGGTTTGTTCGGCCATGTGGTAAATTTTGAGGGCCATGATCGAACAGCGGTCGATCATGTTGCCGGGGGTTTCCGAGTTGAGCGGCGTTTGGTTGGGCAGCTCAACCTGGGCCTGGGCCAAGGCTTCGATCAAGGCCGAGTCCAGTTGTTCGATCAAGTCGTTGCGCTTTTGGTTGTGCCGGTCAATCGCCCGTTTGACCGCCACGATCTTCTCCGGCGTGGCCGCCGGATCCCTCGCCTGGTCCTCTTCGTGCCAGAGCCGGTAGTTTTCCAAATGCTGGGCCAGCACCAGCCCCAGAAAGCCGGGGTAGTTCAGGTCTTCCCGGTCCTGGTGCCAAAGTTCGACGGCTTGGGTCTGGAGTAGGTCAATTTGGTCTAGTTCGGCCTGCATAATCTCCTCAATTGAAAGTCCCTTAAACCTAGTGAACCCAGGCCAGTTCGACCAGCAAAAAAGTCTCCGCCCTTTGGCCCCGTTCTTGTATCACACCCAAGGAGACCTCAAAGCCGAAGTTGGCTTAAAGGGAAACCTATGTTGGAGTTGTAGATGAGATCAAAGCTGCTGTTCATTTTGGCCTTGTTGGCCTGTTGGGCCAGTACCCCGGCCAAGGCAGAGTTTTTTAGCGTTGGGCTGGACACCCCCCTCAGCCACAGTTTTACCAATTCGGACCTTGAGTCGGACGGAGTTTCCGGTTTTGGGTTGCAGGTCAAATTCCCCCTGATGGTGGGCTTGGGAATCGAGCAGTACGACACCAAGATCAAGGATTCCTCCGGTTCCACTTTGGCCACCAACCTGTACGACATTTTTTTTCAACTGCCGGTCCCGGTGATCAACATCACCTTCGGCGGTGGCTTGGGCACCACTGACTTCAAATGCACCACCTGCGGAGGTGTCGAGCCCTTCAAACAAGCCAGTACCAGCTCCGCCTTTGTCCAGTTGGGCTGGGCAATCCTGCCCTTTTTCGACCTCCATGTGGGGATGCACAACACCTATGCCAAGCTTGAACCTGTCGATGGCGGAGACAAGGTGGACGTAGGCGGCAAGGTGACCACCCTGGGGCTCAGCTTCGGATTTTAACTTTGCGGCGGCTCACCCAAGGTGAGCCGCAGGTCTAATCTGCCTCCTTCCCGCCACAACAGTGCGACCTTGCCACCCTGTCGCTCAAAGGTCTGGGTGACTTGGTAGAGCACCAGGGCGGGAATCAACAAGGCCGGGTTGCGGTTTTCAAAGATCGACTGTCCTTGTGGCCAAAGCCCTTGCACCTCTAGGGAGGGGTTAAGGCCCAGGACCTCAATTCGCAACTCCAGTTCCGATTCTGTTTTTTTGCCTTTGAGGGCAAACTTCAGGTGCCCAGCTTCGGACTGCCATTCCTGCAAAATCACCACGAACCGATAAAATTGGGTCAGCCCCCGTCCCAGTCGGGCGAGGTCTCCTTTGACCTTCAGCTGCCCCAGGTTCTGGGCGAAGCTGAACTCGCAGCCTCGCACCTCTTCGGCCTTGGAAAACAGGCCCAAAGAAAAATGGACCAGTTCCAAAGCGCTGAATTCTTCCAAGTGAATCGGGTTGGGGTAGTTTTGCCCTTCCAGGTTTTCGGCCAGCCCTTCACAAAGCTCGACCAAATGGGCAAGCCGAGCGGCAACCAAGCTGCTGGGCTTACCTTCGGAGGTCCCTCGCTGGGGGTCGGAGGGCAAAAACTCCAAGATCCCCAAAGTGATCCTCATTTTGTTGGCCAACTCGTCCAGCAACTGGCCCAAGAACAACTGGGTCTGCCGGTTTTTTTCCCGTTCCTGGGAGAGGTCCTCCTTGGCTTTTTCCAGGTCGCTGAGCAGCTGATTTTGGAAATGGATGATCTCCTGCTCCAGCTCCGGCAGTTCTTGGATCTCTTTGAGCAGCCCCAGGTTTTGTTTCTTGGCAAACCGTTCGATCGCCAGGATCACCTCTTTTTGCCGCCGGTATTTGGCCCTCAGGCTATTGGCCCGTTGGGTGCGCAGGGCTTCGGCCTGGGTTTGCGCCTTGGAGCCCTGCTCTAAAGATTCCAGACAGGCGACCAACTGGGGCTTGTAAACCTGGGTGATCAGATTCAAAAAATGTCGTTTGGGGCCCGAGAGTTTGGCGGCATGAAACCAGACCCGGTGGGGGACCGAGTCTTCCGAGGCCGAGGACAGGGGCAGCTCCTCCAACCCGGCGGCCAAGATTGGCTCGGGAGCGGGAGAAACCAGCTTTTGTTTTTCCAGGGAGAAGCTTAAATCCCCCCAACGGTAGCCGCAATCCTTGGGACCCAAGACCTCTTTGAGCGCCTTCAGGTACAAAAGGATGAGGTCTTCCACGCTCTTGGGGTTGGCCAAAAGTAGGGCTTCGGAATGTTTGAGAAACCGTTTGGAAAGGTCCCAGGTTTTGGTGCGGCTACTGCTCATGGACGGTCGGCTTGGGCTGAACCAACATCGGCCCCTCTGTCTTGGGGGTCTCCCGTTGGAGTTAGGCCATCGTAAAGCAGTCGAAGGGTTTGGGCAAGAACCGGCCAAAACGGCAAAAAAAAGGCCCCACTCAGGGGGCCTGATTTTTTGCCGGTCTGGAGGTCTTAAAACCCTTTAGAGGGCTTAAGCCAGCTTCAGCTTGGCGGTCTCGGCAATCGCCTGGAAGGCGCTGAAGTCGTTGATTGCCAATTCAGCCAAGGACTTGCGGTCCATGGTGACGTTGGCCAACTTCAGTCCGTGCATCAGCTTGTTGTAGGTCAAGTCGCAGATGCGGGCGGCGGCGTTGATGCGCACGATCCAAAGGCTGCGGAAATCCCGCTTTTTCACCTTACGGTCACGGTACGCATAGACTCTCGCCCGATCAACCGCCTCCTTGACGGTTCTGAGCAAGCGGCTGCGCCCACCACGGTAACCTTTGGCGGCTTTAAAATATGCGTTCTTTTTCTTGCGGGCGTGTACTGCCCTTTTAACTCTTGCCATGGTTCAAAACCTTTTTTTAAGTCCTTGTGGAGTTAGCCGTAGGGCAACATGCGCCGGATGTTCGGAGCATCGGCCTTATCCACAAGGCCGCCTTTGCGCAACGCCCGTTTGGAATTGCGATTGTGCTTGGTCAGGATGTGGCGCAGATTCGCCTTTTTCCTTTTGATCTTACCGGTAGAGGTCATCGAAAAACGCCTCTTGGCGGAAGATTTGGTCTTCAGTTTGTACTTGGCCATGGTCTCAGCTCTTTTTATTGGGTGCCAGAATCATTTGGGCCATCCGGCCTTCGGCCCTGGGGGCCTGTTCCACCGCGCCCAATTCTTGGGCATCAGTGGCAAATTTTAGCAGGAGGTCGATCCCCATGCTTTGGTAGGCCATCTCTCGGCCCCGAAACTGTACGGTCACTTTGACCTTGTTGCCTTCCTCTAAAAACTCAAGGGCATGTTTGAGTTTAAATTGGTAGTCGTGGATCTCGGTCTTAGGTCGCATCTTGATTTCCTTGACCTTGATGACCGTCTGCTTCTTTTTGGCATCGTGCTGTTTCTTGGCGGCTTCGTACTTAAATTTTCCGAAGTCCATGATCCGGCACACCGGCGGGTCGGATTTGGCGGCTACTTCCACCAAGTCCATCCCTTTGGTCTCTGCCGTCCGAAGGGCATCCTCAATGGAAACCACGCCCAATTGCTCGCCCTCATCGTCGATCAAGCGAACGAAAGGCACCCGAATTCCGCGGTTGATCCTGGTTTGATCTTCCTTGCGGGTAGGGGCAACAGGCCGTTTTTTCCGAATCGGTGCGATAGTTCCTCCTGAACGTTTGAGAACAAGGTCATAGGCGCGGGCGGGATCGAACCGCCGACCCCTACCGTGTCGGGGTAGTGCTCTACCACTGAGCTACGCGCCTATAGAACCTTTATAAATACCAAACAATTTGGTGGAGGATAGCGGGGTCGAACCGCTGGCCTCCTGCTTGCAAGGCAGGCGCTCTACCAACTGAGCTAATCCCCCAAGTCTTTTGAGACTGGGCCCCAAGGTCCGCCAACTTTGGTCCTTGGCTGGCCTGAGCCTATATCTCTTTAACCGTTTTGTCGCTGTCTTTAAGTCGAAGTGCCCTGGTGGGCCAGGGTGGATTCGAACCACCGACCCCGTCCTTATCAGGGACGTACTCTAACCAACTGAGCTACTGGCCCAGAGGCGCTTGCCTTAAAGCAGACATTCTTATCGGCCCTCTTCGGGTCTGTCAAAGAAAAAAAACCTCCCCTTGCTCCAAGCAACCCCAAAGGCTCCTCTGCCGTATGGAAAGGTAAAAATCTTTGGCTTGATCAAAAAGCCCTTTCGTTGGTAGTTTTCTAAGCAGAAGCAAACCAACGTTTCCGTTTGTCTCACCTCACCCCCATAAACACAAGAGAGGCGATTTGTCCAAACTACCCGTGATTGCCGGTTTTGGAGGGATCAATCCGGCAGGGCGCAGTTCCGGTTTTCTGGCCTTCCGCCGTTTGGTCCTGGAGGCCTTGAGTGCCCAAAAACAGACGGAAACCTACTTGGGGCTGGCCAGTTTGATGGGTTTGACCAACCACAAGGAAGGGGGCTGGGTTTTGGCCAACGGACAACCGGTCCAGCCGGGGGAAGTGGAAGCCCAACTGGGCGAACAGATCCGCAACGGTACCTTGTTGAGACGTTTGGAAAGCAACCACTTTGAAGCGGATCTGGTTCCCTACCACAAGTCCATCACCCTCAAAGGGGGCACCAGCTTCGAGCTGGAGGCCAAGGACCTACCGATCCACCGTCCCGCTGCCTGGAAGGTGGAGGAGCTGGGCTCGGGCAAGGTCAAGGTGGAGATCACCGGTGGCTGGGAATTTTTGCAGCCCGACCACCGCAAGTCCCTGGTCCAAACCGCCGGGCAACTTCCCACCGGTTTTAACCCCGGAGCGCTGTACAATTCCAACCACCACCCTCGGGGATTGATGATGGCCCTCTACGGGGCCTCCGACTGTCTGGGCAACGGCGGCTTTGGGGCCGACGACTTCAAAAAATGGGTGCGGCCCGAGGAGATTGCCGTCTATTCCGCTTCCGCCATGTCCCAGCTCGACGATCTGGGCTTAGGGGGCTACATGAAGGCCCCTTATCTAGGCAAGAGGAGCAGCTCCAAACAGATGCCCTTTTCCTTGGCCGAAATGCCTGCCGACTTTATCAATGCTTATGTCTTGGGCAGCGTGGGTCGGACCGGGGGTATCCTGGGGGCTTGTGCCAGCCTGCTGTACAACCTGGACGCTGCTGCCAGAGACATCCAGTCAGGCAAGACCCGCATTGCCATGGTCGGTATGTCCGAAGCTCCCTTGGTCCCGGAGGTCTTTGAAGGCTACCGGGTGATGAGCGCCTTGGCCGAAGACGACCAAGTGCTGGCTTTGGACAAACACCTGGGGGCGACCCAGGTTGACCACCGCCGGGCCTGTCGGCCTTTTGGGCAAAACTGTGGTTTTACCCTGGCCGAATCGGCCCAATACTTTATCTTGATGGACGACCAACTGGCTTTCGAAACCGGGGCCAAGGTCTATGGTTCGGTAGGCGGAGTGTTTATCGCTGCTGACGGGATCAAAAAATCCATTTCCTCTCCTGGGGCGGGCAACTATGTCACCCTGGCCCAAGCCGCAGCCCTGACCCGTGCGATTTTGGGGGAACAGGGATTAAAACGGCAGAGTTACGTCCATGCCCACGGCACCGGCACCCCGCAAAACCGGGTCACCGAGTCCCATGGGCTCAATCAGGTGGCCAAGGCCTTTGGGGTCGAGGCTTGGCCGGTGATCGCCGCCAAATGTTACCTGGGCCACTCCATCGGCACCGCCGCCGGGGACCAGATCATGACCGCCTTGGGCGCTTGGGCCGAAGGAGTCTTGCCGGGGATTTTCACCTTGGACCAACTGGCCGGAGACGTTCACCATTCCAACCTGAGCTTCTCCCAAAAGCACCGGCAGTTCCAAACCGGGGAGTTTGGGGCGGCACTGGTCAACTCCAAGGGTTTTGGGGGCAACAACGCCACCGGGGTCTTTTTGAGCCCGGAAGTCACCTTGGGGATGATGGCCAAAAAACAAGGTGCCGCTGCTTTTGCAGCCTACCAAAAACGGACCGAAGCCACCGAAGAACGAATCTCCGCTTACCAAACCCAGGCCCTACTGGGCCAAGCCAAACCGATCTACCGGTTTGGCGAGCCGGTGATTGAAGGGGAGGATCTGGAGCTCACCGACCGGTCCATCCGTATTCCCGGTTTTGTCCAAGAAGTGGACCTGAACCTGAAAAACCCCTTTGGGGACATGGCGCCCTGACTGTGGACGGGATCATCAACCTCAACAAGCCCGCCGGGATCACCTCCTTTGATGCCATCCGACGACTCAAACGGGTGACCGGAGAGCGCAAGATGGGCCACCTGGGGACCCTGGATCCTATGGCCACCGGAGTCCTGCCTATTTTTTTGGGCAAGATGACCAAACTGATCCCCTACTTTAACCTGGGTGACAAAGGCTACCAAGCCGAGGTCACCTTGGGGGCCAGTTCCACCACTCTGGACAAGGAAGGGGAGCTCACCCCCGTACCGATCCCTCCTTTAAGCCAAGAGCAGGTTCGGGCGGCACTGGAGAGTTTTGTCGGTAAGGTCACCCAAATCCCACCCATGTATTCGGCCATCCGGGTCCAAGGCAAGCGGTTGTATGAATTGGCCCGAGTGGGCCAGGAGATCGACCGCACCCCAAGGCAGGTCACGATCCACAAGATCGAAGACCTGGAGGTGGACCTGCCCCAAATCCGGTTCACCGTTCTTTGCTCCAAGGGGACTTACATCCGCACCTTGGCCGATGACCTGGGAGAAAAACTGGGCACCCGGGCCTACCTGAGCGGTCTGACCCGGCACCTTGTGGGAGAACGGTTTCGGCTGCAAGAGTCTATCGCCCTTGACCAAATCGAAAAATCCGGCCAGACTTCCGCTCTGTTGGGCTTGATGGACCCGCTCTCCCTTTTCGGGGATTGGAATCATTTGGTAACCCTAGGCCCAGAAGAAGAACGAGCCGTGATGCACGGCAACAAAATCCCCGTCGCCCCAAAACGTAGCTTGGACTTTGTGCCCAATCAGGCCCAATGTCTGATCACCAACGAGGCGGGACGACTTCTTGCCGCAGGCCTTCTTGAATTCAGCCAGGAAGGCCCGCTTTATTTCCAACCTGAAAAAGTGTTGGTTTAACTGCTGGATGTACAGGAGAAGTATGCTGACCAAAGAACAAAAACTCGAACTTGTCAAAAAATACGGCAAAAACGAAACCGACACCGGCTCGACCAAGGTGCAAATTGCGCTGTTGAGCGCCCGGATCACCTATTTGACCGAGCACTTTAAGGACCACACCCACGACCATCACTCTCGGCGGGGTCTTCTTAAATTGGTGGGTAGCCGCAGGCAGCTTCTCGATTACTTGAAAAAGAACAACGTCAACGACTATCGCGAACTGATCAAAGAGTTGGGCATCCGTAAGTGAGCCCCTTTGATTGCTACCTAATTTGAAAGGCAAAAAGCCCATGAAGAAAATCGAAATCGATTACCAAGGCCAGAAGCTCAGCTTAGAAACTGGGCGGATCGCCAAGCAGGCGAATGGTGCCGTCTTGGTAACCTACGGCGAAACCGTGGTCCTGGTGACCGCCGTTTCCTCCAAAGACCCCTCGACCGGCGACTTTTTCCCCCTCACCTGTGTGTATCAGGTAAAAACCTACTCCCAAGGCAAGATCTTGGGCGGTTTTGTGAAGCGGGAACGGATGCCCTCGGAAATGGAAACCTTGATCAGCCGGATGATCGACCGGCCCATTCGGCCCTTGTTCGCCGAAGGGTTCTCCAACGAGACCCAGGTCATCGCCACCGTGATGAGCTACGACCCCAACGCCAACCCGGCGATTGCCGCAATGTTGGGCGCTTCGGCCGCTTTGGCCATTTCCGACATTCCCTTTGCCACTCCGGTAGCGGCAATCAATGTCGGCAAGATCAACGGGCAACTGGTGGTCAACCCCAGCCCCGAGCAACTCAAGGAAAGCGACCTGGACCTGCTCCTGGTGGGTAAGCAGGATGCCATTGTGATGGTGGAATCCGGTGCCAAGCAACTTTCCGAAGCCGAGATGCTTGAAGCCCTCGACTTTGGGCAACAGGCCATCCAGCCTTTGATCGAGATGCAAAAGCAGTTGGTCGCCGAGTTGGGCAAGGCCAAAATGGAATTTGAAGCCGCCAAGATCCCCGAGCATTTGGTTGCAAAAATCGCCGCTGCCGCCGATCAGCCTCTCAAAGAAGCTCTTTCGATCACCACCAAAATCGAGCGTTATGCCGCTTTTGACGTGGCCAAGAAAAAGCTGAAAGCCGAGTTGGTCACCGAAGGTGGCGAAATTACCAGTGCCATGGTCTCCGAAGTTTTCTCCCACCACAAATCCGCCATCATGCGAGAGCAGATTTTGAAGGAAGGGAAACGGGTGGACGGTCGTGGGACCCAGGACATCCGGCCCATCACCTGTGAACTGGGGATTCTGCCCAAGGCTCACGGTTCGGCGCTCTTTACCCGTGGCGAAACCCAAGCGATTGTGGTGACCACCTTGGGGACCAAGGACGACGAGCAGATGGTTGAAGACCCCACCGGTCTTTACTTCAAAAACTTTTACCTCCACTACAACTTCCCTCCCTACTCGGTAGGCGAGGTGAAGCGGTTGGGTGCCCCCGGTCGCCGGGAAATCGGCCACGGGAACTTGGCCGAGCGCGGTTTGCGCCCGCTCTTGCCGATCAAGGAAGCGTTCCCCTACACCGTCAGGGTGGTTTCGGAAATCACCGAGTCCAACGGTTCCTCCTCGATGGCCACCGTTTGCGGCGGTTCCTTGTCCTTGATGGACGCTGGCGTGCCGATGGTGACCCCGGTTGCGGGTGTGGCCATGGGGATGATCTCCGAAGGTTCCAACTACTCGATCCTGACCGACATCTTGGGCGATGAAGACCACATCGGCGACATGGACTTTAAGGTCGTGGGCACCGAAAACGGGATCACCGCTCTCCAGATGGACATCAAGATCGATGGCCTTTCCTTGGAGATGCTCAAAGCCGCTCTGGAGCAAGCCAAAGCCGGAAGGCTCCACATCTTGGGCGAGATGGCCAAGGCGATTACCGAAGGCCGGGAGAAGGTCAACGAGAACGCTCCTCGGTTCATCCAGTGCAAGATCCCCCAAGCGAAGATCAGGGAACTGATCGGCCCTGGCGGCAAGGTAATCAAGGCCCTCCAGGCCGAGACCGGTGCCAAGATCGACATCGACGATTCGGGCATGGTCAACATTGCCTCCAACAACCAGGAAAGCGCCGAAAAGGCTTTGGCCTTGATCCGGGAGCTGACCTTGGAAGTCGAGATTGGGGCTACCTACGAAGGGGAAGTCAAGAAGATCGTTGACTTTGGTGCCTTTGTGGAAATCCTGCCCAACACCCAAGGTTTGGTCCACGTCTCCGAAATTTCGGACGAACGGGTCGAACGGGTTGAGGATGTGCTCAGCGAAGGCCAAGTGGTCATGGTTAAGGCCATTGGCCGGGACAAGCGGGGCAAACTCAAGCTTTCGATGAAAGCGGTGGGTAAGGACGACGAAGTTACGGAAGAAGCGGAATAACTTCCGCCGCTCAGTCCAGGGCCATCCAATGGCCCTGGATTCTCCCCGCCCCGTTCCAAGGGCTGTTCTGCGGACTCCATAGTTCAACTGGATAGAACAAGGGATTCCTAATCCCTAGATCTGGGTTCAATTCCCGGTGGGGTCACCATTTTTTTCCCGTTTATCCTCCCGCTTTTTTCTTGTCCCAGTTCCCTTTTTTGGGTCGATTTTTACGTTGATTCCGTAAAAATACCGCAGCCTATCTACAGTATTTGCCCTATAGCAGGTTAACCTAGTCTTTGTTAAGGTCCAAGACCTAGGTTGGTGCCGCTCTGGAGGCGGGTCGGGGAGCGTTAGGGCTCTGCCCGCCACAAAAACGGAAAAACTTAAGTAAAACAATCGGATCCTGTCGGTAAACTTTGCCTTGGAGGAGGGGTTTGACTTTGGGACACAGAGACGGAAAATGGGGCGGGGAAACCTAGGCGGGCACAACAACAAATTTGGGCTGCCCTGGGGACCGCTGGGTTCCAGAGTGCAAACCGCCTTGGGTTACTTGGCCTGGATCGCCTTGGCCTCAGCCCCCGCCGGGGCAGCAGTAGCCCCAACGGTGGTGCCAAGTCCTACCACCGGCAAGGTCGCCTCCGCACGACCGTCGGACAGCAAGGCGGCAACGGCTCTCTCCAAGCCTGCTGCCGGTAAAATTACCCCGGCCAGTCCGCCTTCCTCGCCCCTCAAGACCACTAAACCGCCCACTCTCCCTCTTCGGGCCGCCGCAACCTTGGAGCTCCCCGGTCCCAGTTTTCCCGAACATCCGGTCGAGCCGCCCCCCGAAGCGCCCGGACCGGCTCCGGCCCCAAAAATTTACCAGAACCCGGAAACCGGGCAGGTCTTTGTCCCCCAGCAGAAGGTCTGGATTCGTATCTCCTTGGACGCCAAAGCCCCCGGTCCGGGGGTTTTGCTGCAACAGCCGGCCCAACAGTCCAACGATTCGGCCCAGGTCACCTTGGTGCTCGACTTGGCCCAGAAGCTCAAGGACAGCCGTGGGGTCAAAGGGGACTTCACCCCGCCCAAGGCCAGTTATTCGATCACCAACCAGGGGCCCCCGGACGCTGTAGAAACCGGACCTTGGGTGGTCAGTCTCGAAGCCAAGGACCCGGAATCGGGAGTGGACCAGATTTATTATTCCCTCAACCGAGCCCCCTTTGAGGCCTACCAAGGCCCGGTGACCTTCAAACCGGAAAGCCACCATTCCTTTCGGGTGGCGGTGACCGACCGGGTCGGCAACCCTTCGGAGCCCCACGAGATTTTGGGCAGCCTGGACCAACAGGTCGCCGAAAAGCACCTGGAGGTGGAAAACGCCAAAGGCAACCTGCGGGCGACCCAAGCGCCGCTGAAGATTGTCAAGGTCAGCGAAACCCCTGCTTCTCGGGAGCTGTTTGCCAAGTTTGCCTCCAACCCCAAGATGACCTTGCGGCCCTTCCAGGGGACCGCCTTGGACCTCGCTTTGGCCGACCGGGCGGAGCGGGCGAGGCTCAACCCCTTGGGCAAGTCGGCGGTGTTGGCGGAAAAGGTCGGCGGGGGCTTTGACGACTACCTGGACAAGGAGCCGCCTTACGTAATCGGCAACATTGTGGGCGAAAAATTTCTTAAGGGGCAACAGCTGTTTGTCTCGGGCCGTTCGCAGGTGATCCTGGATGCCAAGGACGACCAGCTGGGGGTCAAAGAGGTTTGGTTCCGCCAGGACAACGGCAAGACCACTCCCTACCAAGGCCCCCTGCCAGTGCCCCAGAAGCCGGGGGAGTACAAGTACTATTTCCAGGCCACCGACAAAGCGGACAACAAAAGCATCGAAAAAAATCTGACCCTCAATGTGGACCTCTTCCCGCCCAAAAGTCTCTGGCGGTTTGAAACCGCCCCCTTCAAACGGGACCAGCGGTTGTTTGTCTCCCAACGGAACCGCCTGATCCTGGAGGCCCAAGACCCGGATTCGGGGGTTCGGGAGATCCAGTTTTCCAAGGCCGGGCAAACCGACCGGTACCAAAGACCTTTGGATACCGACCAAGACAAGGGTGAGGTGGTCATTGAATACCACGGCGTGGACCAAGTGGGGAATTTGGAAGCACCGCAAAAACTGGAATTTTATGTGGACCCCCAGCCGCCACAATTGTTTTATTATTTTTCCAACCAAAAGGAAGAAGACCAAGGGGCGGCGGTTTACCCTCTGGGTACCCTTTTGTTTTTGGCCAGCTCGGACCAGGAGAGCGGCCTTGCCGAGCTGGCCTACAGCCTCAACGGGGCGGTGGTCAAACCCTTTACCGGGCCGGTGGCCTTTAGCCAAGTCGGGGATTACCAGATCCTGCTGATCGGCAAGGACGAAGTGGGCAACGAGGCCAAGGAAACCATTCTGTTCAGGATCCGGCCATGAAAAAAGCGATCCTGCTGCTTTGTTTTGCCCTCACTCTGGGCTTTGCTTCCCCTGCTGGGGCGGCGCAGAAAAAGGGGGGCTCCAAAAGCCCGAAAAAGGAAGCCCAGGTCCAGCTGACCCCGGACCAAGAGAAGGCCTTGGGGGAATACAAGCAAGGGCTCAGCTACCAACGGCGGGAGCGGCTGGGCCAAGCGATCCAAAGCTTTGAGGCCGCCCTCAAGCTGGACCCCCAGCCCCTGTACAACTTGGCCCTAGTCAAAACCAAGGCCGAATTGGTCCGCTACAAGGCCAAGGTGGCTTTTGAAAAAGCCAAGGATCTGCAGGCCAAAGGAGACCTCAACGGGGCCATCGAGGCCCTGGAGGCGGCGGTTTTGTTGTTGCCCGAAAAAACCTACAAGGAGGCGTTGGCCACCGCCAAGTTGACGTTGCTCCAATCCCAAGCCAAGGCGGAGGCAGACTTGGCCAAAGAACAGGAGACCCAAGGCCGGTGGGAGGCCGCCATTGCCGGTTATGAAAAGGCCTGGGCCCTGTCGGCGGAAAAACCCTACCAGGAGGCCTTAGCCCGGGTGAAGGCCTCCTTGAACCGCCAAAAGGCCCAAACCATAGCGGCCCAAGCCAAGATATGGGAGGAGGAAGGGAAGTTTGCTGAGGCGATAACCGCTTACCAAGAGGCCCACCAGTGGGTTGCGGACCCCGCCTATCTCATTGGCGCAAAAAAAGTCCAAGCCTCCTGGACCCACCGGCAGGCCCAGGTAGAATTGGATGCAGCCCAGGCTTTGGTCCAGGAAGCCAAGTTTGCCGAAGCGATCCCCCGGATCGAAGCCGCATTAAAAATCGAAAAGACCAAGGAAACCGAAGCCCTGCTGGTCCAAACCCAAAAGGCTCTGGTCCACCAAAAGGCCCAGGTAGAATTGGATGCGGCCCAGGCTTTGGTCCAAGAGGCTAAATTTGCCGAGGCGATCCCCCGGATCGAAGCGGCATTAAAAATCGAAAAGACCAAGGAAACCGAAGCCTTGTTGGTCCAAACCCAAAAATCACTGGTCCACCAAAAGGCTCAGGTAGAATTGGATGCGGCCCAAGCTTTGGTCCAAGAGGCTAAATTTGCCGAGGCGATCCCCCGGCTTTTGGCGGCGCTCAAGATCGAAAAAACTCCCGAGACCGAAACTCTGCTGGTCCAAACCCAAAAGGCTCTGGTCCACCAGAAGGCCCAGGTAGAATTGGATGCGGCCCAGACTTTGGTCCAGGAGGCCAAGTTCGCTGAAGCGATCCCCCGGCTTTTGGCAGCGCTCAAGATTGAAAGAACCCCCGAGACCGAAGCCTTGCTGGTCCAAACCCAAAAGTCATTGGTCCACCAAAAAGCCCAAGTAGAATTGGATGCGGCCCAGGCTTTGGTCCAGGAGGCCAAGTTCGCTGAAGCGATCCCCCGGCTTTTGGCAGCGCTCAAGATTGAAAGAACCCCCGAGACCGAAACTCTGCTGGTCCAAACCCAAAAGGCCCTGGTCCACCAGAAGGCCCAAGCCGAACTGGCGGCGGCTTTGGGGTTGATCGAAGCGGGAAGGTATATCGAAGGGATCCGCCGGACCGAAGCTTCCTTAGGTCTGGAAGACCAACCCCAAGCCCAGGCCCAATTGGCCCGCGCCCAAGGGTTGCTCAAAGCGGTCCAGGCCGAGGAATTTTCCGCCCAGGCTGCCCAGGCCCAAGCCCAAGGGCAGTTGGACCTAGCGCTCAGCCGCATGACCAAGGCCCAGGAATTGGACCCTAAGCCCGCCTACCAACAAGGGGTCACAAGGATCAAGGCGCTCCAGGTCAAGGCCCAGGCCAAGGCTGCCTATGAGGCAGGGCTGGTCCTGCTCAACGGCAAAAAGGAAGACTGGGGTTTTAAGCTTTTTGAAGAAGCCACCACCAAGGACCCGGAGCCTACGATTTATTTGGAGGCCCTGGCCCTGGCCACCAAAGACCTGAACCGCCGGGCAGAACTGTTGGCTGCCGTTGCGACTCGGTACGAGGCGGCCCAAGACAAGGTCAACCAAGCCAGACTGCTCTTTGGCAAAGGTCTCGCCCAACTGCCTGCCGACCCTACCGCCGCCAAGGCAAGCTTTGAGCAGGCCGAGGCCTTGGACCCCTCCCGAGCCCTGTACCCAGGGTATGTGGGTTGGGCCCAGGTGGCCCTAGGCAACTTGGACGGTGCCAAAGGGGCCTTCGAGCGGGCCTTGGTCGCCCCCAACCCGGCCCCAGCGGCAGTGCAAGCCGGTTTTGCTTACCGGTTGGGCCTGAGGGCCGAAGAACAGTTTGAATTTTTAACCGCCTATGGGTACTACAAAACCGCCCAAACACTGGACCCCACAAAAAAGGGATACGCCCAGGGGATGGACCGGGCCGCCAAAGGGGCCCTTCGTCTGGCCCGCCGGGACAACGAGACCGGACTTCATGCCTATGACCACGGGGACTTTGCCACCTCCTCCACCCACTTTTCCAAGGCTCTGACCACCTATGGCAGCATTTTGGGTGAAGGAGCCAAAGAGACCTTGGCCGCCCAAAGCAACCTTGCCTCTTCTAACCTCAACTCTTCGGACCCCGGCGATACCCTGCTGGGCTTCCAAAAAAGTTACGAAACCAGGCTCAAGACCCTGGGGCCCAACCACATCGACACCTTGGTTTCGGCCAACAACTACGGCATCGCCTTGGGGGCGGCCAAGGACTACAACGCCGCCGAGGCCATGCTGGTTGGCAACCTCAAAGCCAGGGAGCGGGTTTTGGGTCGGACCTCGCCCCAGACCCTCCAGTCCTACAACAACTTGGCGGCCTATTACCTGGAAACCGAAGCCCCTCTGAAAGCGGCCCCTTTGACCGAAGTGGCCCTGGGCCTCGCCAAGGCAAGGTACCAGGAGGCTCACCCGGACCTTTTGACCGCCCTCAACAACCGCTCGGCCACCCTACAAACCCTGGGGGAATACACCAAAGCGGCACCGTTGGTGGACGAGGCCTTGGAACTGGCTATCCAACTTTACGGAGAAACCGGTTTGGCCCGACTGGTGATCTTGGCCAACCGGGCCAGCATTCATCAGGCCTTGGGAGAATATGAAGAGGCCCACCGGCTCTACCAGACTACCTTGGCGCTGACCAAAGGACATTACGGTGAGGACCACCCGGCCTATGTGACCTTCCTGGTCAACGAGGCCTCCTTGTACCAAGCCGAAGGGAACGGTCCCCAGGCGGAGGCAAACTACAAGCAGGCCTTGGCGATCAAGGAAAAGGTCTTTGGCCCCTTGGGTCCACAAACCTTGAGCGGTCTCTCGGACCTGGGCCGTTTGTATCTGGCCTTGGGCCGGTATGACGAGGCCAAGGAGCCGCTGGTCAAGGCGCTGAAACTCAGAAACCAAGCCTTGGGCCCCAAACATCCTGACCGGCTGACCTCGCTCAAGGAGTTGGGGGACTACTATCTGGCCGTTGGGGATGCCAACCAAGGGTTGGAGCTGTTCCAACAGGCCTACGACCTGACCCGAGAGATCTTTGGCCCCCAACATCCCGCCACCTTTGCGGCCCTGCACCGGGTTGCCACCGGTTACCGGGACAAGCAGGATTGGGAAACCGCCCTCAAGACCTTTACCGAAGCCTACCAAGGCCGGGCCAAGGTCCTGGGCAAGGAAAACCGGGACACCCTGGAGAGCCTCTACCAAATCGCCTTGGTTTACCGGGTCCAGCTGAACTTCAAGGAAGCGGAAAAACTCTTTTTGGAGGTTGCCGCCGCCCAAGCCAAAATCCTGGGCCCCAGTCACGCCAAGACCCTGCTGACCCGGGCCAGTTTGGCCAGCCTCTACCGGCGGACCGGCAAAAAGGCCGAGGCGGTGGCGCTCAACCAAACCTTGTATGAAGAACGGAAGCGGACCTTAGGGGAACTGAACCTGGACACCCTGGTGTCCTTGAACGAATGGGGCCAGTCGCTGGACGAAAACGGCCAGCCCGAATTGGCCATCCAGACCCTGGAGGCAGGGGTGGCTTTGGCCGAGAAGATCAGCGGTCCCAAGCACCAAAACTACCTCAACTCGCTCAACGCTTTGGCCGGGACCCTGTCCAACCAGCGGCAGTTCACCAAGGCCAAGCCTTTGTACGAAAAAGCCCGAGATTTGGCTTTGGAGCTTTCCGGGGAGACCTCGATCGACCATCTGGTGGCGATCAACAACTTGGCCAACCTGGAGAGCGAACAAGGGGGCTTTGAACAGGCCAAGACCTACATGGAAAAGGCTTTGGTCATCGCCAAGGCTCTGTTTGGGGAAAACGAGGCCGGGACAGTGATCGTGATGAACAATCTGGCCAGCCTCTACCAGACCATTGGGGCGCTGGACAAGGCCAAACCGTTGTTTGAACGGGCCTTGGAGCTTCACATCGCCTTGTACGGGAAAAAGCACCTCAACACCATCGCCAGCTTCAACAATCTGGCCAACTTCTTTTTGGCCGCCGGGTTGTACGACCAAGCCCGCCCGCTGTTTACCATTGCGCTCAACTTGAGCGAAGAGGTGAGCGGCCCCAAGCACCCCAACACCCTAAGCGCCATCAACAACTTGGCCAGCCTCTACCAGTCCGAAGGGCGGTACAATGAGGCCTTGCCTTTGTTTGAGCAGGTCTTGGACCTGAGGACCCAGGTGTTGGGGGCCCAGCACCCCGACACTTTGGCCAGTATCGATGCCCTGGCGGGGGCCTACATGGCCAAGGGTCTTTACGGCAAAGCCGAGCCTTTGTTCCTCAAGTCCTTGGAGCTGCGCAAAAAAGTCCTGGGCGAGGACCACCCGCAAACCTTGGCTTCGGTCTTTAATCTGGCCCGGCTCTACCAAGCCATGGCCGCCTTCCAAAAGGCCCGGCCCTTGATCGAGCAAGTGATCGGCCTGCGCACCAAAAAGCTGGGTCCCGAGCACCCCGACACCCTGGCCGCCTTCGCCGCCATGGCCGCCCTCTACCAGGAACAGGGACAACTGGACAAGGCAGAGGAATTGTACCTGAGCACCTTGGAGGTCCAAAACCGGGTGGTGGGTGCCGAACATCCCGACACCTTGGCCATGGCCGACCGTTTGGTGGCCCTCTACCAAGCCAAAAAGGACTTCCCCAAGGCTCAGGGACTGGCCGAAAAGACCTTGGCCGCAAGGCAGAAGGTCTTGGGACCCGAACACCCCGACACCATCGCCTCCATCTCCACCTTGGCCACCTTGTACCAAATCCAAGGCCGGTATGCGGACGCAGAGCCCCATGTGGAAAAGGCCGCCCAGTTTTACGAAAAGGTGATGGGTCCCGACCACCCCAGCACCATGGTGGCCCTCAACAACCTGGGCTTTTTGTACCAAAGCCAAGGCAAGGTGGACAAAGCCAGGGAGATTTTTGCCAAGGTTTACGAACAAAGCAAAAAGGTTTTGGGCAGCCAACACCCCAACACCTTAAAAGCCCTCAACAACTTGGCGGCAAGCTACCAAGCCGAAGGCAACGTCAAACAATCCTTGGCCTACTGGCAATTGAGCCTCGACTCTTCCAACCAATTTTTGGAACAGGTGCTCTGGGCGGCGGACGATGAAACAAGGCAAAGCTACATCCAGATGCAAGACAAGGCCAAGGCCTACATGCTTTCCTTCTACAAACAAAACATCAGCCCCGAAGTCGCCCGGGAGGCGCTCCGGTATTCCCTGGCCCGCAAGGGGATGCTGCTTAAAATTACCAGTGAGATCAACGCAGTGGCTAAATCGGCCAACAACCCGGCGGTCCGAGAAACCGCCGAACGGCTCAAGTCGAACAAACAAAAATTGGCCGCCATGGTCCTGGTGGGGCCGGGCAAAAAACCTCCGGCCGAGTTTGACAAGGAAGTGACCGGCCTCCAGGAAACCTTGGACAAACTGGAGTCCGAGCTGGGCTTTATGGTCCAACAGTTCCGCCGGGCCAAAACCCCGGTTGCCCCCGAAGCAGTCCAGCGGGCCCTCAAGCCCGACGACGCTTTGGTGGACTTCCTGGTTTTTACCGAGGTCAACCCCAAAAGCCGGGAGGTGATCGGCAGCACCGCCATGGCGATCGTGGTCACCGGGGACAAGGACAAACCCTTTGGGCTGGTTTCCTTGGGGGACTTTGAACAGCTCCAGGACTGGATCAAGGCGATGCGAGAGCAGATCGTCGAGCCGGTGGGCCCAGACCAGATCAAAGACCTTTGGGAGGTCTCCGCCGGGGTGTATGACTTGGTCTGGAAGCCTTTGGAGCCCTACCTGAAAGGGAAAAAACGGGTCTTTTTGGTGCCCGACGGCCCCTTGTACCTGCTCCCCTTTAATGCCCTGCGCAAAGGGGACAGCTACCTGATCGAAAATTACCAGTTAATTTATGTTTCCAGCTCCAGGGACTTGGCGGTGCCTTCGTTGGTGGCCGAGCCGGGCAAATCGGTGATCTTTGCCGCCCCCAACTACCAGGAAGCCAACAAGGCCATGGTGGCCGAGGCCCACGAACGGGCCGATTCGGGCGAAAAGGGAGCCTTCAGTTCTTTGGAGTTTGACCCCTTGCCGGGCACCGAGATTGAAGCCAAACGGTTGACCCAGCTGTTCTCCAAACGGCAAATCGTCCCGACGGTTTTTGCCGAGGCCCTGGCGACCGAAACCAACCTGAAAAATGTAAAAGCGCCACGGATTTTGCATTTGGCTACCCACGGGTATTTTTTGCCCACCGAAGCCAAACCCATTGAAAGCGGCTCCGAGCTGCAGTCGGCCAAAAAGCCGGAAGACACCAAGGTCAAGCCGGTCACCAACCCCATGTTGCGAGCTGGCCTGGCGCTTTCCAGCGCCAACTACGGATTCCAAGGGGTGACCCGGGAAGACGGCTCGGACGGGGTCCTGACCGCCTTGGAGGCACTCAACCTGGATCTGGTGGGGACCGATCTGGTGGTGCTCTCGGCTTGTGAAACCGGGGTTGGGGATGTCAAGCAGGGCGAAGGGGTCTATGGCCTGGGCCGGGCTTTCCAGGAGGCAGGGGCCAAGTCGGTCTCCACCACCTTGTGGACCATTTCCGACGATGCCACCGCCGACTTTATGGACCATTTTTACGCTAGATTTTTGGCCGGAGCAAACGCCCAAACGGCAATGTGGGAAACCCAGAAGGAGTTCCTCAAGTCTCCCTACCGGAGCCACCCCTTCTTCTGGTCACCTTTTGTGCTGTACGGCAATCCTTGAAAACCTTATTCCCCTTGACGGGCCGCTGCGACATGCGTTTTTTGGTGGGCAAAACAATCTGGGCTTTGGCGCTGGTGGTTCTGGGGGCAGGTCTGGCCTTCGGCCAGGGCCAGGCGGAGCCCTTGCCAACCAAGGCCCAAGCAGAAGCCGTCCCCCAGGCTCCCGCTCCTGCCGCAGCGGCCCAAGAACCGGCCCCGCCCTTGGTGCACCCAAAAAAGTTTTACACCGCCCCCACCGGGGTGCTCTACGTCAACCTTGCCGCCCCGATCTACCTCAAGCTCACCTCCGACTCGACCGGCAAAGGAGAAGAGGTGGTACTGCTCAATTCCACCGCCCTGACCCAAGGGGACCAGAAACCGGTGCCGCTGTTTTTTGAAAACGACGGCAACCACACCTTGGTCCACCCCAACGAAGCGGAATGGGAAAAAAGCCGAGCCAGAGTAGGCTCCCACCTGAGTTCGGTGGCCGAGCCGAATTCCTTTTTCCAGATCCGGGCAGACGGACAACCGCCGGAGACCAAACTCAAGACCGAGGTCAAGGAAAAGCTGGTGGTTGGGGATTTAACCATTTTCGGCAAGCCGGTTTTGATCACCCTGGAGCCCACCGATGGGCTCTCGGGGGTCGAGTCGGTCTTCACTTCCTTGGAAGGCCAGCCGTTTGTGGTCAACCAAGCGCCCCTGGAATTTGGCGGGCAGGCACCCTTGGTCCAGCTCCGGTATTATGCCTTGGACCGGGTGGGCAACCCCGAGCCGGTCAAGGAGTTCCATTTTGCCCTTGACCTGACCTCTCCCCAAACCACCTTAGAAACGGTTGGACCGGCGGTGGGGCTGGTGCTCTCCCCGTTCACCGAATTCCAACTGGCCACCACAGACAACCAAGCCGGGGTGGCTTCGATTTTTGCCCAGATCGATGAGGACCCCTTGGGGAACAAATACCTCAAACCGATCAAGCTCGACAAACTGGCCGAAGGCCTCCACCAACTGCGTTACGCCTCTTTGGACGGGGTGATGAACCAAGAAAAGGTTCAAACCTTGGATTTTTTCCTGGACCGCTCCGGCCCCGAGCCTGCCTATGAGATTGTCGGGGACCAGTCCTTCGAGGGTAAAACCCTGTTCTTTTCCGCTCGGACCAAAATCGCCCTGACCGCCACCGACAACAAGGCGGGGGTCAAAGAGATCCGTTATGGGTTCGACAAGGAACCGATCAGCCTCTACCAAAGCCCGGTTTCCCCTTTGGAGCGGCCTTTGGGGCTACAGTTTTTGCGTATCCAAGCGGAAGACAAGGTCACCAACCAAGCCAAAGAAGTCCGGCTGGACTTTGTTTACGATCCAATCGCCCCCGAACCGAGCCACAAGTTTTTGGGCCCCCAGGTGACTTGGCGGGGCCGATTGTACCTATGCTCCCGGAGCCAATTGGTCTTGTCGGCCAAGGACCAGGGGGCCGGGGTAGCGGAAATTTCCTACCGGTTTTCCGGCCTCCAAGCGCAAGACCCAAAAGCGGTTTTTGCCGAACCGGTCAATATCCCCGGTCAGGGCTTGGTGAGCCTGGAATATGAGAGCAAAGACAAGGTCAACAACCTTGCGGCCACCCAAAAGGCAGAGTTTTTTGTGGACAATGTGCCTCCCGAGTTGTTTTTACATTTCAGCAACGGTGAATTGGGCAAGGAAAATGGATTACCGATCTACCCCAAGGGTACCTTGGTCTTTTTTGCCGCTACCGACCTGGACGTAGGGATGGATAAAATTCTGGCCCAAGTGGACGGTACGGGAAACAAGGTGGTAGCCTCGGCTATGACCTTGGACAAATTGGGAAACCACAAGGTCGTGGTGGAAGCAACGGACCGTCTGGGCAACGTCACCGTCCAGACGGCGGAATTTGTGGTTCAGTAGTCCAACCGGAGGCCAAAGCCTTCTTTGGGCGGTTTTCTTTTTTTTGGGCTCCCTGGGGGGCTGGATTTTCAGGGGTTTTGCATGAGCGTTCCGGTCAATCACCTCAATGCCGCACAAAAAAAATGGTACGCCAACCTCGTGGTGGCGGCCATCTTGGCGGACCAAAAGATCGTCAAAAGCGAGATCGAGTTTTTAAAACAGATCATCTCGGTCATCGACAATCCGGCAGACAAAAAAGCACTTTTGTCCCAAGTGGAAACCAAAAAGGCCTCTCCCTTGGTCCCGCCCCCGCCGGGCATCCCGCCCCAGACCTTGGCGGCGATTTACCTGGAGCTTTGCCTGATCATGATCAGCGATTCGGAGTTCGACCAAGAGGAGCGGGACTTCTTGGCCCAGATCGCCAGGTTGATGAACTTCAGTGACCGGTACATCAACGACCTGAATGGTTGGATGAACACCGGGCTGGAATGGAAAAAACGGCAGCAGAACTTTTTGCCCCCCGAGGTGGACCTGGACAGCGGGCCGACCTGGCTGGTATCCCTGCCCGCCCCCCAGCGGGAATGGTACGCCCAAGTGATGATTTCCACCATTCTCCTGGACCGGGAAGTGGACAGCATGGAAATGGAATTTTTGAAGGCCGCCATTTCATTGGTTGCAGACAAGGGCAAAAAAAATCTGTTTTTAGGTTACATCAAAAACCGCTTCTCCCCTAACCTTGAAGCCCCGCCCCAGGACTTCAACCCGGCCAAACTGGTCCGGGTGATGGTGGACGTGATCTTGCTGATCGCCTTGGACGACAAGATTTCGGTCAACGAATCCACCCACCTCGAACGGCTCTCCAAACTTTGCAGCATCAGTGCTACCCAGTTCAGCGCCTTGATGGCTTGGTGTGCCCAACGGGTGGAATGGAACAACAACCGCAACCCGTTGATCGGGGCGGTCAAAATGGCCGGTCCCGGAGCCAAGGAAGCCGCCCCCAAGCCCAAGGAAATCTTTACCCCCCGGATCTTTGAATGTTTCATCTGCGGGAGCAAAGAGGTCAACCACTTCCACCTGCGGGTCGGTGCCGCTTTGGTCTCCAACCTCTTTGGCCGCCCCAGCTTCATCAAGGAAGGGGACTTGGTGGTTGACTACCTGCGGCACAAGATCATGGTCTGCCCTCGCTGTTTTTTTGCCTCCGGGGAGAAGGCCTTTTTCAAGAAAGAGGCCACCGACAAACCTCCCGTACATCTCCAAGGGAACTTCAAAAGCCAGTGGGGCCACGGGCTGGATTTACGGAAAAAACGGTTTGCTCCCTTTTTGAGTTTCTTGGGCGCACCGGACCCGGACCTGGAGTTTGTGAAACTTTGTTTTGAAACCGCCGCCCAGGCCCAAGAGGCGATGAATTTCAACAATGCCTACGAGCTGAATTGGGAGGTCGCCAAGACTAGGATGGACGAAGCGGAGGTGTTGATGCGAGGGGGCCAGAAGGCGGAGGCCTTGGAGCAGCTGGCCCATGTCAGGCACCTGTGCGAGCAGATGATGGAAACCTGCCGGAACGACCTCTTTTTGATGCAGGCGGCCAAGACCCTCTTTTTCTTGGCCCTCTACCGGGAAGACAAACCGGATGCCAACCGGTACCTGAACTTTTTTATGCAGTTGGGCGACAAAGGGGACAAGTTGGACCCCAATTCCAAGGCCCAGGCCTCCAAGCTCCTGCCGTTGGTCAAGCGGTCCTTCGACAACAAGGAGCAGTTCACCCCTTCCGCCCTGGACGGCTTTCATCCCAAGGTCGAACCGGTCAAAAAAAACAAGACCGCCTAGGTTCCCAAAAAGGGGGCCAAGGTGGCCTCCAGCCCTTGGGCCGTATAGGGCCGGACCAGATAGGCCCTGGGGCCTGCCTGCCCTTGGGGGACCAGCCCCGCAAGGTGGGTCAAGGCGACCAAGGGCACCTCGGCATTGCCGGGGCGCAAGGATTCATACCACCCCGGTTCCCCGGTGGGGTTAAAAATCAGGTCCACCAGCAGCAGGTCGAACTTCTCGTATTTGCTCAGCCGCTGGGCCTGATCGGCGGTTTCGCAGAGCCGGGCCAAACAACCCTTGGATTCAAACCACTTTCCCAACACCAGCCGGTTGACAGGATCCGACTCCAAGACCAGCACCTTTTTCCCCACCGGTCCCACCGCTGCCGGGGCAACGGCGGTGAAGGGCAAAGTGAACCTCACCTTGGTGCCTTTGCCCATTTCACTGGCCAAGGAAATCTCCCCGTTCATCAACCCCACCAGCTGCCGCACCAAGGTCAGCCCCAGCCCAGCACCCTGGAAGGCCTTGCGCAGTGAAGAATCCCCTTGGGTGAAGGGTTTGAAGATTTGGGGCAACACCAAGGGGTCGATCCCCACCCCGGTGTCGGTGACCTCGAACTCCAGCCAGACCTGTGTTTCTGTTTGCCGGGCCACCTTGGCCTTGAGCCGGACTTTGCCTTGGGCGGTGAACTTGAGGGCGTTGCTGACCAGATTGCTGCAAATCTGCCCCAGTTTGTGTGCATCCCCGGTCAGTCTTGGGGGCAGGTCGTCCAGCTCCAGTTTCAGGTCCAGCTTTTTTTCTCGGGCCGCCGGGCCAAAGAGGTGGAAGAGGCTCTCCAACTCCCGGGTCGGGTCAAAGGGAGCGTCCAATGTCTGCATGGCCCCCCGTTGGATCTTGGCGAGGTCCAGGATATCGCCGATCACCTGGGTTAGGCTTTGGCTGCAAGAGCCGATCACCTCCACCAGCTCCCGCTGGTCGGGGGTAAGCGAGGTCGAGGACAACAGATTGGCGGTGCCGACCATCCCGTTGAGCGGGGTCCGCAGCTCATGGGTCATGTTTTGGAGGAAGTCGTTTTTGATCCGGTCGGTCTCTTGGAGTTGTTCGATCAAAAGCTTTTGGACTTGGTGGGTTTCCTCCTGGGCTTGGTGCCGCTCTTTGGACAACTGGGACATCCGGTCGGCCATGGCCAAGGAGAGCAGGACCACCTCCACCGCCGAACCGAACATCAACCCGTAGTTGACCCAAAAGTTGGGCTCCATCAGCCCAAAGGCCCGCAGGCAGTAGAGGATGATCCCCAAAAGCAGGCTGCTCCAGCCGGCCAAATAAAGTCTGGCTGCCTGATAACCGCCGACAAACCGGAACAGTCCGACCAGGAGTGCCACCCCTGCAGCCAGGATCGAAACCGCCACGCCCAAAACAATGGCCACAGCCATTTGCCCCGCCACGGCCAGGACAGAACAAAACAACCCCAGTCCCATCAGGAAGGACAGGGCTTTGTCCAGCCGAGGCAAAGCCTTTTGTGGTTCCAGCAAGGCTTTGAGGAAAAAGCCGTTGAAAAAGACGGTGGTGCCGATAAAAAAGGGCCGAGCCAGCTTGTTCCAAACCGGCGACTGGGGCCAGAACACCTCCAAACCAAACCCGGACAGGGTCAAGATCACCAGGGTAAAACTGAGGCTGTAGGCCACATAATAGAGGTATCCCTTCTCCCGGCCCAACAAAAACAAGAAGCTGTTGAACAACACCATCACCGCCATCATCCCGAAGTACAGCCCAAAGACCATTTGGGAATGGTGGTCCGCTGCATAGAAGTCAGCGGGGTTCCACAAAATCAGGGGGATTTCCAGGGTGTCTTCGGCCTGGATCTTCAGGTACAAATCGAGGGTTTCGTTGGCCTTGAGGGTCAAGGGGAACAGGAAATGCCGGTGGCCCAAGGGCCTGCTGTAAAAAGGGAGTGCGTCACCAGTGACAAAGTGTTGCAGCGGGGTTTGTGGCCCGACCACAAACAGTTCCAGGTGGTCGATCAAAGGATAGGCGTACTCTAAAAGCCAGTGGGTCTCTTCGGCGGACCGACTTTGGAGCGACACCTTAGCCCACAGGGTTTTTTGGGTGAAGCCAAAGTTGGGGGTATGTTCCTGGTTGGGGGTAAACCGGCCGGACTGGACCTCTGCGAGCCCCAGGGTGCCCGTTGGGTCTTCAAGCAGTTCCAGGTGCGACCAAAGCGGGCCGGGGGAGGTTTGGCCGGTTAAAACCAGCGGAGACCCGAATGCGGCCTGGACTCCACAGAGCCCGGCCATCCAGCCCAAACCCCACAACAAAACCAAAGACCCTGTCAGACTTTTCATTTTTTGCCCATTTTATAAAACTGCCGCCTTTGTGTGCCAACGTACAGGTTTTTGGGGGGCTTCACAAGCAACATACAAAGGCAAAAGTCCAAAGGGCGGGCGAAGTCGGACCACAAGCCTCTGGGCCGCTTTTGCCGGTTTCAAGAGAGCCTAGGGTTCTCCACCGGGTAGTACAAATGGTTTTTATTCACTTGAATCTACCTCTTTTTCCTCTTAGTCTGAAAGCCGTACCGTCCAACTGTTACAACCGTAGAGTACCGACCCGCCCAAACAACGTTTGATCCGCCCACGGCCACACCCGCTTATGCCTCCGATCAACCCCCAAAAACCGGTACCCCGGCCAAATTCCTTCCAGGTGGCGCTGGTCAAAAAGCAACCTCTCGGCTGGCAGGTTTTGTGGCAGCTCGGCTCGGCGGCAGATTCCAGGGGGGAGCCGGGGGAGCTGTTGGGCTCCGAGCTGGGAGCCCAACTGGAGACAGCCTACTCCCAACCGGGATCCCAGCACTCGAAACTTCAGGTTCAAGGGCAGAACAGCCTTTCGGTCTATTTTGTGGACCCGCAACTGGCGGTGCTCTCGGAGCTCGGTGCCCAAGAAATCGGTTTTTTGCGCACCCTCGCCAGCTTCCCGGAGAAAAACCTCAACCCGGTGTTGTTGGTCTCTCCCTCCTTTGAGGTCCATTACGCCAACCAAGCGGCGAAGGACCTGCTCCCCAAGTGGCGGAGCGAAGTTATAAACAGCGGCCTAGTTCCGGTACTTTCCAAGGTGGCGGCCACCGGTGCCAGTGAGAAGGTAGAATTGGCCTTGGGCTCGGAGGTTTATGCCCTGTCCATAGTCCCTGCGGTGGAGCCCGGATTGGTGCAACTGTATGGGGAGAACATCACCACCAAAAAATTGATCGAAACCGAGCTGATCCAAGAGAAGGAACTGGCCCAACATTACTTGGACATCGCCGGGGTCCTGTTGCTGGTGATCGACCCCCAAGGGACGGTGCAAATGATCAACCAACGGGGGGCTGAGATTTTAGGTTACCCCAAGGAACAGATCCTGGGGAAAAACTGGTTTGACCGCTTTTTGCCCGACCAAACCAAAGAGTCCACCCGGCAGCGGTCCCAGCTGTTTTTTGCCGGCCAGGGCGAATCCACCAACACGATCGAAGCCCCGGTGCTGACCGCTTCGGGGGAAGAGCGGATGATCCTTTGGCATGGCCGGGAGCTGCGCAATGGCCAAGGAAAAATCTACGGTTTTTTGAGCAGCGGCGAAGACATCACCGAAAAAACTCGGTTCCTCGAAGAGCTCAAAACCAGTGAAGCGAGGTTGGACGAGGCCCAAAGCGTCAGTTTGATGGGCAACTGGCACTCGGACCTCCAGAATGACCGGCATTACTGGTCCAACCAGACCTACCACATCCTGGGCCTACCCCCAAAGTCCGTCCTCCCCCACCCCAATTTGATTTGGCGCCAAGTGGCCGGCGAAGACCGGGACCGGCTGCAAGAAGCCCTCCAGGCAACGGCGCAAGGGAAACCAAGCGACCTGACCGTCACCTTGGTGGACTACGGCGGACAGGCGAAACTGGTCCGCATCATCAGCAGAGCCCACAAGTATGCCAAAGGCACCCCGGTATCCCTGTACGGAACCTTGCAGGATGTCACCCACCAAGCCCAAAGCCAGGACCAAATCGCCCTGCTCGCCCAGGTGTTCAAAAGCGCCAAGGAAGCGGTGGTTTTTACGGACGACCAAAACCGGATCATCCGGGTCAACGGTGCCTATGAGGCCATCACTGGCTACAGCCTCTCGGAGATCGAAGGCAAGGACCCCCACTTTCTGGCTTCCGGCCAGCATGACCGGGCCTTTTATGAGGCCATGTGGGAGGCGCTCCGCAAGGAAGGCAAGTGGGAAGGGGAGATTTGGGACCGCCGCAAAAACGGCGAGGTCTTCCCCAAGTTGCTCTCCATCTCCACCTTTGTTAACGAGATCACCGGCAAGGTTAACTATGTCGGGATCTTCAGCGACATCACCCAGAAAAAACTGGCCGAAGAACAGCTGCAAAACCTTGCCTACTATGATGCCCTGACCGGCCTGCCCAACCGTCCCCACCTGCTGGAACGGATGGAGGTGGCCTTGGGACAGGTGGACCGGCAAGACGGGCTGCTCGCCCTTTTGTTCCTGGACCTGGACAACTTTAAAAACATCAACGACTCTCTGGGCCACTCGGTGGGCGACCAGCTTTTGGTCCAAGTGGCCAGCGGCCTCAAAGCGGCGGTACGCAGCACCGATCTGGTCGCCCGTTTGGGAGGAGACGAATTCGTGGTGGTACTGATCGATGTCAAATCCCCCGAGAATGCCGAGCGGTTGGCGGTCCAAATCCAATCCAAGCTTTCCCAAGAATTTGTGTTGGCCGACCACAAGGTTTACACCAATGCCAGCATCGGCATCGCCTTTTATCCCCAAGACGGCACCACCTGTGAAGAGCTGCTCAAAAAAGGCGATACCGCCATGTACCACTCCAAAGCCAAAGGCAGAGGCAGGTTCAGTTATTACGACCAACAAATGGAAGAGGCGGTCGCCCAGAAGCAGTTTTTGACCAACAGCCTCCACCGGGCCTTGACCAACAAGGAGCTGACCTTGGCCTACCAGCCGCAGGTGGATGCCTTGTCCGGCGAAATTTTGGGCATGGAGGCCTTGGTCCGCTGGCATCACCCCCAACGTGGGTTTATCTCTCCCGCCGAATTTATCCCCATTGCCGAAGAGAACGGTTTGATCCTGCTCTTGGGGGAATGGGTCCTACGGGAAGCCTGCAGGCAAACCCGGGCTTGGCAGGACCAGGGGCTCAAGCCCGTGGTGGTTTCGGTCAATGCTTCGGTCCGGCAATTCCAGGCCGGGCAGTTCCCCGAGATGGTGGCCCAGGTTTTGGAAGAAACCGGGCTGGCCCCCAAGTACCTTAAAATCGAAATCACCGAAAGCCTGTTGATGCACGAGTTGGAAGAGGCGATCCATATCCTGGGGACCCTCAAAAAGCAGGGCATCAATTCTTCGATCGATGACTTCGGCACCGGCTACTCCTCCCTGAGCTACCTCAACCGGCTGCCCCTTGCGGAGCTGAAGATCGACCGGGCCTTTGTCAACCACATCGAAGAGGACTCGAACATCGCCAAGGCGGTGGTAGGCCTCGCCCAAGGCATGGGGCTCAAGGTGATTGCCGAAGGGGCGGAAGACTGGGGACAGGTCCAAAAACTGATTGAGCTGGGCTGCTTCCGGGTGCAAGGGTATTTTTTCAGCAAACCTTTGAACCCCGAAGCCTTTGCGGCGCAATTGAAGGTTGGGGTTATCCATCCGCCCAACTTTGTGGTCACCCCCAGAAAGGAAACCTCGGTGCCCGAAATTCCCCAAGACTAAGGCTTCAAGGGGCCTCGGCGGGGATCAGGTAAAACAGCATCCCTAAAAAATGGGACAGGCTTCCGGCCAGGACAAAAAGGTGCCAGACCCCGTGGTTGTAAGGCAGGCGCTCCCAGAGGTAAAAGATCACCCCAAAGCTGTAAAACAACCCGCCAGCCAAAACCCACCAGACCAACCCGACCGGGAAGGTTTCCGACATCGGCTTGAACGCCACCAGGATCAACCAACCCATCCCCAGGTACAAGGCCACCGCCACCCGGTGGAACCGGTTGCGCCACAAAACCTTTCCCAAAATTCCCAAAACCGCCAACCCCCAAATGACCCCAAACAACGACCAGCCCCAAGGGCCACGCAGGAAGGTCAACAAAAAGGGGGTGTAGGTTCCGGCGATCAAAAGATAAATGGAGCAGTGGTCCGCCAGTTTTAGAGCTTCCTTGAGCCTGGGGTTTTTGACCCCATGGAAAAAGGCGCTGACCAGATAAAGCAAAACCAGCGAAGCCCCATAAACCGAAAGCCCTGCCACCGAATATCCATCCGCCCGTTGGGCGGCCAAAATCAGGATCAAGGTCACCCCCACCACCGCTGCCCCGGCCCCCAACCCGTGGGACCAACTGTTGGCCAACTCCTCAAAGGGCAGGGGATTTTTTTGGGGGGGAGCCATGGCGATTCCTGGGGAGCCAAAAAAGGGGACCGGTGGCCCCGCCCTCCTGGCGGTTTGGTGGGGCCGGTAGGATCACCGACAGCCTCTCTCAACCTACAAAACCCCCTCCTCCCTACGCAACCACCAACTGCACCTTTTGCAGCAGGCCCTACCGCTCCGGGGCCGCCGCCCAAGTCCCGGCAACGAGGCGGCCCAGTCCATCCTGCCCCCAAAAAGTTGCCGGCGTAACCCCAACTTGCTCGCCCCCTGAGCCCTACCCCCGGCAGAAGGCCTCACCGCCTTCTGGTTGCCGCCTCGGCCCCCAAGTCCTGCAAGAGGGGTTGCCAAGCCCAAAAGTTTCCTCTAGGGTCGTACGATTACGGGGTGTAGCGCAGCCTGGTAGCGCGCCTGCTTCGGGAGCAGGAGGTCGTGGGTTCGAGTCCCGCCACCCCGACCAAAAATCTGCCTTTCTAAGGCTTTTTGCAACAGTAGTTTAAGACCTGTTTTAGAATTTAGTTTGTTTTTATTCGGGTTGGTCATTCTCTGGTGGGGTGATTGACTTCAATGGGTTGCAGGTGCATTTTTGTTTTGTGCATGTGGCCAAGGGGCTCTCTCGGGAGCCCTGAGCGTCCGCACAATAACCTGAACCCCTTGTGGTCCAGACTTCACCACCCGAAACGATTTGAAGGCCTCGATAAAAGCCTTCGTGGGGGGCACTCCCGGTCGTATTTGAGGATGGCGGAGATAGGCCCTCAGCCGCTCTGTGCATCCCCTCCCGCTTCGGATCAAAACCAAAAAAAGTCCTATCCCCCCAAAAAAATGAATCTTGTCTTTGGAAATCAACTGTTTTAGATTGGCCGGAGATTCTAAAGAAAATGAATTTCAATTTTTTTTGGCTCCACAATGGCGTTTCAAATCAATTCCCCTGAGCTTTTGGACCGATTGGACCGGGAAACTGCCCGGCAATCAGACCTACGTACTTCGTTTGAAAATCTTGTTCTAGAGGAGCACCTGCCCTTGGAACGGGAGCAAAGTTATCTGGATTTTGTTCCTCCCGATGTGTCAGACTCTTGGGGGGCCCAGCACCAGGAGTACTTGGCAGAAAAAGTCCAACTGGCCAACACCAGCAGTACCCCGCCCGAGTGTTTCCTGTACCCGGCCAGCCCTTCGCCGGTCACCAAAGAGCTCATCAAAAACCAACACTTGGCTCGGCTGGAAAGCCTGGAGCCCCTGCACCGGCGGGGTGGGTACCGGGGCTCTCTAAATGACTTGGTACAATTTTTTGAGGACTACCTGAAGGACCGCAACGATCCGGTAAAAACCGAGCGGATGATGGCCCTTTTTGACAGCTGGAACCTGGAACTGGATGCCAGACCGGTGTTTTGTACCTTTTGGGGCGCTCTGCAAAATGACTTGGAGCAAGAGGATT
This sequence comes from Candidatus Lambdaproteobacteria bacterium RIFOXYD2_FULL_56_26, assembly GCA_001783715.1. GTDB lineage: Bacteria > SAR324 > SAR324 > XYD2-FULL-50-16 > XYD2-FULL-50-16 > XYC1-FULL-56-13. Next base: position 16,707 of record MFNF01000068.1, on the reverse strand, counting down.
GGGCCGACCGGTTACGAGACCGTTTGGGGCTTGCCCACTATTCGCCTGGAATCCTGAACCGGTCTATTCCCGTGGCCCTCTTCAGTTACCCGTTGAGGACTGTCTTAGATGAACATTCCGTTGGGGTTTTGGCGGCCTTGACTCCGCCAACCAGCCTGGACTCAAAGATCAGCAACAGCGGCTTTTTCCCGGCCCCAGCCGAAAATATTGGCAGAACCCTCAATTTGGGGGACAATGGGGGGATGCAGGCAGAGTTATTGCACCGAAAAATCTCCTTCAAGCCCTCGTTTCTCAGGCAAGTGGGCTGGATCAAACGGGAGAGCCTACGAACGGTGGAAACTGCCCGGCAGGACTACTTAAACCGCTTTGGCGATGAAATGAAGCACATTGAGGATTTGCGGAGGCGGCAGCTCGGGCAATGAACCAATCCTTTTGGGACCCCATTTTACGCCGGATCAACGAGCGGCTCCAAACCCCAGAGCAGGCGGAAGAGTTGGTATTGGACCTCTTGCGAGGGGCCTTTTCCTTCGGGGTTTTGGACCAGCTCCCTTTGTGGGAACGACTTGAGCCGGCAGTCCAACAGTTGTCCCCAGAAAACCGGCTCCGGCTGGACCAAGCCTTTTTCCCCAGCCTGGAAAACCTGCTTCCTTCTACCCGATACCGGGCCACCCAAAAAGCGGCCCTGTTGCGGGATGGGTTTTTGTGCCTACGGATGTTTGAGTTCCAGGACAGTTTGCAAAGGGCCAAACACAAATTGCCAGAGTGGCAACCTCTGTTGCGCCAAGCCTATGTCGGCCCCTCTCACGACCCGGAATTCGAGTTTCTCTTTGCCTTGACCCTGGCCCAGGAAAAACAGGAGCTCCTGCCCCTCTGGCGGCGGCTGTGCCGCTTGTCGGACCCCTGGCCCCACTTCCAGTACACCCGTATCGGCCTGCAGGGGTTGATGCTCCTGCCCCAGGAAGACGGAACCCCGTACCAAGACATTCCCCCGCAGCTGTATCCGGGACTGGTAGCGATGGCCAGGGCGATTGACGGTTTTGGGCAGGGTTCGGAGAAGGCAAAGTCCAGCTTTTGGCTCGGCTGTGTCGGATTGATGACCCAGGGTTTTCCTCGGTCGGAAGAGGATTGGACCAAACGGCTCTGGCCGCACCTTGGCCTGGACAAAAAAGAAGCGGAGACTGCGGTCCGTTGGTTGAGCCCTCGGCTGCCTGGGCTGGAGCAAAAAGTTAAAAAAGGAACCTACGGTAAAGGGGTTTTGTCACCCCCCGGGCCAGAAGAGACAAAACAAATAAAACGACAGATCCAAAGTAAAACCTGGAGCCCAGCTCTGGTCAAGAACTTTGCCCACAAACATCTCCAGTATGCCGCCTTGACCGGGGATGTTGATTATTTGGACCGGAGCTTTTGTAATTTGGCCGAAGACCTGATCCCCACAGACCCGGACTTGGCCATTGAACTGTTGGAAACGGCCAGAGAATGGGCTCCCTTTGACCCCTACGTTTGGTCGGAGTTGGCAAAGGCCAGGTTTGCCAAGCAAGAGGAGGTTGTGGCCTTGTCCCTGCTTTGGAAAGCCCGGCGCAGGTTTCCAGGCCAAGAGAGTTTTTCGAACCAATTGGGCCGCCACTTCCAGGACCGGTCACCACTGCTCGGGGAGTTGCTCTATCAGGAAGCAGTGCGCCTTTACCCGAACAATCATCACAACTTAAACGCTCTAGCCGACCTGAAACTCTCCCAAGGGCGACCGGCCCAGGCAGTTGAGCTGTTGGAACAAGGGCTGCGCTTGGCCGACCGAGCTAGGGAAGCGGCCCAGCAGCAAACCTCCGGGGAGTCACAAAAGAAAGAACAACGGCTATCCCGTGCCTTAGCGGTCAGTTATAACCTCCTGGGTAGAGCCAAAATCCAGCTGCAAGACTGGGCCGGAGCGGTCACCGCCTTGAAGCAGTCGTTGGATTGTTCGCCCGACGAGGCCTCGTACAAACAGTTGACCCATCTTTATCTGCAGCTGGCCCAGGAACCAGAGGCGAAGGAATGTTTTGACCAATGGCAGGCTTGGTCCAAGGGGGCCGGGAATTGGGAGGGGTTCAAACAAGGGCACAAACAAAGACACAAAAGCGAACAAATCCACCGGGAGCAGCCGGATTTGCAGGCGGCCTTGGGTGATCCAGCCTTATGCCGCCCCCTCTGGGAAGAGGTTCGGGCCCAAACCGAAGAAGGGCAACTCCAGTTGGTTGGTCTATTGCTGAGCTTTAGCGGCAGATTGGGAATTGCCTTGTCGCCGGAGCTCCAAACGGGAATGGCCCAGCTCTTGGAAAGCACCACAAAAAATGCCCCGGAACAACTAGCCACCCAGGTCCAATTGGGTCGCTTTTATTACCACCGGTCCAAGGAAGAGGCGCTGGACTTTTTTACCCGAAAGAAGTTGCAATACCAGAAGGTGATGGCCTTTGATCTGGAACAAGCCCGAATCCGGCGGGAGCTGGAGGGAAAGGTCATGAACCTCGGAGAGCTACGTAAGGACTACAGCCTCTTTGCCCTCCCCCTGAACCTTGAATATGTCTTGCAGGAGGTTTCGGCCATTGGTTCCCAGGCCCCCAGCCCAGAGCTGTTGGGATCCTTGCAAAAACTGTTTCACCTCGCCACGGATGCGGCAGAGCCGAACCTGTCCGATTCGCTGGCAGAACAGGAAAAATGGGCCCGTGAACTGCTCAAAGGCTGCCTCTTCAAGGAAACAGCCAAAGACATAAAGTTTACCCCCGGCAATTGGCAACCGGTCCAAAGGAACATTGAACAAAATTCTCAACTTTTGCGGCAAGTCCGAAACTACCTGGTAGAATCCGTCTTGTAACGGTCCAAGAATTCCCCTTTCCTGGGGCTTTCTCCCCCATGCCTCCTAGTACGCCAGTCATCTACATCGCCTTGGGGGTAACCCTGGATGAGCGGCTTTTGGCCTCTTGTTTCCGGCAACAACAAAACGAACGAAGACTGTTGCACAATAATTCCCCCCAAAAAAGTGCGGGGATACGGCTCAACTACATGATATACAATTGATATAAATACTTATCAAGGGGGGATCATGCCCAAGAAGCGCTTCCACACCGACCTCAGTTTTGCCGATGCCCTGATCCCCCTTCCGCTCGCAAGACTTTTTGCGGCCCAGTGGACGAGATGATCGATTCGATGCCCCCTGACTCCCTGCTCCAAGCAAGGCTTGGCAGGATGGAAAGAGCCGTAGGAGCCGAATCTTCCCCTCCCCTGCCGTTGTTCAAGGCGGTACTCTTTGCTCGCTGGCACCAGCTCAGCAAAAGGGGCCTTGAAGAGGCGCTGTACCACGATCTACGACTGATCCGCTTTTCCGGTTTCTCTATCACCAGTGCTAAACCAGATCCTTCAACTTTCAGCTGCTTCCGAAACGCCCTGGAATGAGAAAATCCCAGCGATTGGCTTGGACCAAGGTGGCCTCTTGCTTTTGCTGCTCCTCAGCGATTGATTCACCTACCAATTCAGACCGCTCAACAAAATCAAAAGCCTTTTGGGATTGTAGGGCCAAGGCGCTTTCCAGCCCTTTCAAAAACAAAGCGCTTTCTTCTCGGGTTCTTTGGGCCTCTTCAGCGGAAGCACTGGCCGGGATCACCCCCAGGACCACAAGCCGCGAATCCGGCTGAACCAGAGTTTCTGAAGCCAAAGATTCCATTTGCAGTTTAATGTTCGGAACTCGATCTGATATCTGGTTCTTTAAAAACTGCTCTGCTGAGGAGACACAAGCCGAAAGAACCGGTTCATCCCCACGGGGGTGGGGAACAGGGAGCCATGATCGTAGGCTGGAATCCGGCGGACGGTTCATCCCCACGGGGGTGGGGAACAGTGCCAATTGATGAGTACACCCTGGGCACCGAGCGGTTCATCCCCACGGGGGTGGGGAACAGCTAACCCAGCCCCGTTGGAGGTGGGGAAAGCGCGGTTCATCCCCACGGGGGTGGGGAACAGCGGTCCACCATGTTCTGGTAGGCCGCTTGGCCCGGTTCATCCCCACGGGGGTGGGGAACAGGGTCTGATTCCGGCGTTGCTTCTTCGAGTTGCCGGTTCATCCCCACGGGGGTGGGGAACAGTGGCCAGCCCCCTTCCCCGTGTCATGGAAAAGCGGTTCATCCCCACGGGGGTGGGGAACAGATGACAACGCCGGATTTGAATTTCGTACGGAGCGGTTCATCCCCACGGGGGTGGGGAACAGCATCATCACGCCAAAGCAGCTCTACCAAAGCCCGGTTCATCCCCACGGGGGTGGGGAACAGGGTGGTCATCGACCGTCGAAATAAGGGGCCACCGGTTCATCCCCACGGGGGTGGGGAACAGTGGCCGACCGGGTCTCCAAAAGCCTGAGCACTCGGTTCATCCCCACGGGGGTGGGGAACAGGGCCTTACCGGCTCCCCAGGACCACCCGGCCCCGGTTCATCCCCACGGGGGTGGGGAACAGGGGAACTCGGCTTGATCTTTTCGGGGCTCTGCGGGTTCATCCCCACGGGGGTGGGGAACAGCTCCAGCGCCGGTCGATTTTCAATCAAAACCCCGGTTCATCCCCACGGGGGTGGGGAACAGACCACGGCGGACCGAGAAAACAGGCCCAAGTCCGGTTCATCCCCACGGGGGTGGGGAACAGGACGGAGGTAAAAGAGGTATGGGAACCAAAGCCGGTTCATCCCCACGGGGGTGGGGAACAGATCCTACGCCCAGGTCATGCAAGAAGGCGGGCCGGTTCATCCCCACGGGGGTGGGGAACAGTTCATTGGGGTCGGGCTCCTTGTCCAAAAACTCGGTTCATCCCCACGGGGGTGGGGAACAGCAGACGGCGGCAGGTGGATCAACGAGTTTCGGCGGTTCATCCCCACGGGGGTGGGGAACAGTAGCCCTTTTTGAATATAGAAAATAATTTTTACGGTTCATCCCCACGGGGGTGGGGAACAGGGGGATACGGCTTTTCGTGGATAGGCATAACCCGGTTCATCCCCACGGGGGTGGGGAACAGAACATTGCGGGGACAGGGAAAAGTTAAACCAACGGTTCATCCCCACGGGGGTGGGGAACAGGAACCGCAGTATTTTCAAATCTAACGGGTTGCCGGTTCATCCCCACGGGGGTGGGGAACAGTTCGCCCGCCATTCGTTTTGGAGCCGGGCCAACGGTTCATCCCCACGGGGGTGGGGAACAGATTACTGATCGATAAGGTCAACTTTATGAGAGCGGTTCATCCCCACGGGGGTGGGGAACAGTGAACAGCTTCGGCGTTAAGACCCTCCCAGAACGGTTCATCCCCACGGGGGTGGGGAACAGTTTCGGCCCGTCTTTGACAAAAATTCGGCTATCGGTTCATCCCCACGGGGGTGGGGAACAGACCCTGTTTTCTGAGGCCTACACGGTGGAGCTCGGTTCATCCCCACGGGGGTGGGGAACAGCAACAAAAGGAACATATGTTCAAGCGGGAAGACGGTTCATCCCCACGGGGGTGGGGAACAGTTCAATGGCGCAGACGATGAACAACAGCCTAGCGGTTCATCCCCACGGGGGTGGGGAACAGCAGACGGCGGCAGGTGGATCAACGAGTTTCGGCGGTTCATCCCCACGGGGGTGGGGAACAGTTCTCGGGACAATGTGTTATTGCGCGGAAACGCGGTTCATCCCCACGGGGGTGGGGAACAGGGTATCGGTTGACTACCGAAGAACGGAAAGAACGGTTCATCCCCACGGGGGTGGGGAACAGAAACATATGTTTAGTTTGTCAAACATTTAGCCCGGTTCATCCCCACGGGGGTGGGGAACAGCTCGGAGCGCTTTTTGTCTGGTTAGGGTGTGTCGGTTCATCCCCACGGGGGTGGGGAACAGGTGAGAGCGCAACAATAGTTTCCTCCCAGGGGCGGTTCATCCCCACGGGGGTGGGGAACAGGATCATCTGGACGGAATCGTTGCCGCCATTAGCGGTTCATCCCCACGGGGGTGGGGAACAGTTACGAAGGGAGAGAAACAGGGCACGATGCCACGGTTCATCCCCACGGGGGTGGGGAACAGGAATAAGTGGCCTAAGTCTCTGATTTTTATGACGGTTCATCACCACGGGGGTGGGGAACAGCACCTGCCGGGCCTGGGAGACCTGCGTGCTCACGGTTCATCCCCACGGGGGTGGGGAACAGCGCATGAAACTCATTTATCCCGACAACGCCACCGGTTCATCCCCACGGGGGTGGGGAACAGTCATCGGTTTGATGCTCTTGCTCTCGTTCTCGCGGTTCATCCCCACGGGGGTGGGGAACAGCGATCTCGGCCCGGTATTGCTCCACTAACCGCCGGTTCATCCCCACGGGGGTGGGGAACAGGCGATAGCCCACGCCGCCAGTTTCGTCCCCATCGGTTCATCCCCACGGGGGTGGGGAACAGTCGGTAGCCCTGAGTTCAGCCCGGACGGACTTCGGTTCATCCCCACGGGGGTGGGGAACAGGTTAGGGTCGAAGCCCACGTAAACCGGATAGCCGGTTCATCCCCACGGGGGTGGGGAACAGTATCAATGCCAAGTTGATCATTCTCGGGGGTGCGGTTCATCCCCACGGGGGTGGGGAACAGCTCCAAGTCCTCCATGAAGGCCTCGGCCAGAGCGGTTCATCCCCACGGGGGTGGGGAACAGCGCCCCTTGGGGCTTGAGCACACGGGCGAGCTCGGTTCATCCCCACGGGGGTGGGGAACAGGGGTTTCAAAGGCAAAGAGCCGGTCGCCGAACCGGTTCATCCCCACGGGGGTGGGGAACAGACACGGCGGCCCACCCGTACATCCGGGTGGCCCGGTTCATCCCCACGGGGGTGGGGAACAGCTCCAACCCTGCCGTGGCAGCGCCAGGGCTGTCGGTTCATCCCCACGGGGGTGGGGAACAGTCAAACAGGTGGGCGAACCCCTCCCCAAAACCCGGTTCATCCCCACGGGGGTGGGGAACAGGCCAGGACCCCGAACCCAAACAGCGCCGAGGCCGGTTCATCCCCACGGGGGTGGGGAACAGGGATTTCCAGGTCAGGTAGCCCCAGGATCAAACGGTTCATCCCCACGGGGGTGGGGAACAGATCGCCAGGATGTCTTTGAGCGCCTTGATCAACGGTTCATCCCCACGGGGGTGGGGAACAGGCCGGAAGTTTTTTGTTGGCCGAAGATCAACATGGTTCATCCCCACGGGGGTGGGGAACAGTGATGAAGTCCGCCAAGAAAGCAGCGGTGATTCGGTTCATCCCCACGGGGGTGGGGAACAGACTGATTGGAATCTATTGGGATGTTTCGTTTTTTGGAGAAGGTTGGTGGGCACCAAAAGAACTGACCATTTGATTAAATAAAATCAACAGGTTGAATTGACAGGATGAAAGAGCGGAACAGATTGTTTTTTCTACCTTATTCTTTGGTAGGCGGAATTTCACCTTCCGGCAGGAAGGATATCAGAGGCATGCCGTCCAGATCAACCGGCTGCCGCCGATTTTTTCCCATTGTAATGAATTCATAACCCATTTCATTATTGGAACTCCAGGCCACCACGGCGTTGCCGTCTTCGAGCCCCACCTCCAGGTTGCGCAGGATCAACTCCCGTACCTTGACCGAATAGTCGGCGACATAAACCCCGGCCCGCACCTCCAACATCCAGACCGCCAACCGGCCCCGGAGGCGTGGCGGGGCCGATTCAACTACGATGACCAGCATCCCCGATCCCTCCCTTTTCCTCAAACGCAGGCAGCACCCCATCCTCGGGCAGGGCCGGGGGGCTGATCTCCCCGGCCTCCAAAATTTCTTCGATCAACGGAATCAATCGCTGCAACAGTTTGCTGGTCCGAAAAACGTCCCGGCAACGGAGCCTAACCTCTCGTTCTTCGTCGGCCCGTTCCTTGGAAGCGACCTCAAAGGCGATGGGGACCACGGTTTCAAACTTCAGGATGTCCGCCAGATCGTACACAAAAGACTTTGGCTTGCCGACATGCAAAAAGCCAATGGCCGGAGCGTATCCAGCCGCCAGAATGGCCGCCTCGCACAGGCCATAGAGGCAGGAGGTGGCAGAGCTCAGGCAGCGGTTGATCGGGTCGGCGGAGCCCCAGTCTTGGATGTCGTACTGCCGCCCCTTCCAGGGGACCTTGTGCCGACGGGCAAGTTGGACGTAAATCTCCTTGACCCGGGCTCCTTCGATCCCTCGTAGTTGTTCGATGCTCCGGCGCTCCGGGGGTTTTTCGCCGAACCGCAATTCAAACATCTTGCGAACTACCTTGAGCCGCAGGCCGGGGTCTAGGGCCAGTTGAGCTTGGTAGAGCAGCCGCTCGGCCTTGGCACCGCCGGGCTGGCCACTGGCATAGAGCCTAACCGCAGCCTCTCCCACCCAGACCAAGAGCGTGCCCACCTGGGCGGCCAGCTTAACGGCGGCGTGGGAGATCCGGGTTCCCGGCTCCAACATCAAACAAGCCAGACCACCCAAAGGGATCTGGGTGCGGATCCCGGTTTGGTCCACCACCACAAAACAGCCGTCCAGGACATCGATTTGGCCCTTTTCGATGAACAGGATCGAGGCCCGCTCCTTGAGCATCAAGGGCCCCAACTCCGGCAACAGGCTCATCTAGGGGCCACCATCAACAGCCCGCAGCCGAACCCCTTGGCCTTGCCGATCCCCGTAAAAAGGCATTGCTCAAACTTTTGGGGGTCGGTGACCGCCAGGGCCCCGTCAAAGTCAAAGTAGCTGTAACGGACCGGTTGCTTGGCCTTGCCGTAAAAAATCTCTTGTCGGTAGGCCAAGACCTTGCTGGCTTTGGCTTCCAGGTGAAAACCGTTGGCCTCCCCCTTTTGGGCCAACCAACCTAGACCCAGTTCCTGCTCCATCCTCCTCTGGGGGAAGGGCTCCCGCTCGGCTTCGGGCTTGGTTTCCTGTTCGGTTCGCCATTGGTGTTTTTTGTACATCAGGAGGTCTTCCCGCTTCCCTTGGGTTTTGGCCCGGTCCCGGTGGGGGGACTTGATGGTGACATTGGCCCGGAGGGAAAACTTGAGCATCGCCCCCGTCTCCAGTTTGGGGGCATAGGGTTTGACCGATAGCTCCCATAGGTCCCCTGCCCTTTGGGGAGGCCGCCGGGAAACTACAAAGTAACCGAAAGGCACCGGGCTGGCGGGGGTTTCAAAACGGTGGAAAAGAAAGTCCCGTTTGGCCTCCTTGTCTTCAGGAAAAAGGCTCCAAACCCACTGGTGGAGCTTGTAGCCGTCCTTGTGGCTAAATTGGGACAACTCTTTGGGACTGGCATCCTTGCGGACGCAGAGTTTACTAAAATACATCTCCATCATTCCTCCAAGGTTCTAGAACATAATGTCAGGGGTTCATACTGCCAGCGGTCTCGACTGACCAGGGCATCCCGGAAGCTCAGTCTTTGGGTGGGCTCAACTCGACAAGGCGTTCCTCGGTCCTCCCACAAAAGGGTTGCAGGCCCCAGGCCGGGGGGCACCAGCAAAGGGGCTGGGTAGGCCAAAAAGGCCTCCAAAAGCTCTTTTGCCTCCCCTAGCCAGGGATGAAAAGGTAGCGCAGGAGAACAGGCCTTGCGGCCCAGGTAGGGGGCAAAAACCGGTGCTTTTAGCCTCGCCGCCAGTTCCCCCAGGTCCACCGCCCCCTCCCCAGCCCGCCACAGGGCAACCCGGGCATAGGCATCGTTGAGGTATTGGCGGGTCGAGAGGATGGTGGAACGGTTGTTTTTTGGCCCGGAAAGCTCATCGGCCCGAGTCTGGGGGTTGAACTTTTTGTCCGCCGGGTCCACCTGGGAGGTGTGGTAGTCCTCCAGGAGCAGGCTTTGGTACTCCCTGCCCTCCAGGGGGCCAAACCGTTGGTGCCAATAGGCGGCAAAGCCCAGGGAGCGGTTGAGGGACTGCAGTTCCTCTTCTTGCCCCCGTTTGAGCCCCAGCGCCCCGGCCACCAGCCCCAAAACGGCGGACTTGGAGGGGTGGCGGTAGCTGTTGCGGGTTTCCCCTGGGGCCACATCGCCCCAGGAGGCAAAGGGGCCCGCCAGTTGGAAGATCAGGTACTCAGGCATGGTCCTCCCCCAAAAAGTCAGTGAGGCCTTTGAGATTGCCCTTGGGTCCCGCCTTGGGGTCGGCGGGGTTGAGGGGGTTGAAGGTGTATTGGCCCAAGAATTTTTGGTTGTATGCTTGGTCCAACTTGGCCTTGGTCTCCTCCAAGGCCTGGATGGCCTTGTCCAGTTTGGGCTCGGCCGGGGACAGGTAGGCCAGACTTAAGTTGCGAGGTTGGCAGGTCCCGACTTCCGCTAGGACGTAAAGCGCCAGGGAATGGTGGGCAAAGGAGTTGATCTTGCCGGTCGGGGAAACTTGGGTGACCGCCTCGGCCAGGGCCTGGACCGCTTTTTTTGCCAAGGCCTTGTCTCCGCCCAGGTTTTCGACCAGCAGGGTTTCGTTGATACAAAGGTAAAGGTAAAAAATCCCGGCGGCAAACTCGACTTCCCCCAGGTGTGCCGCCCCGGCATCCTCGTCCCCACGGTTGAGGTCATCCACGGCGGTAAAAAAATCGTCCTCGATTTTGACTTGGTGCACCGTGACGGCGTGGGCAACTTGGGTGGCTGCTTCCATGTTGAATCCGGGTTGCTCGGCAAACATACGGCCAAACATGGCTACATCCACCGCCTTGTGGTCCTTGCGCAACAGCTCCAGATCACTAGGTTCAGGCAAGGTCCCAGATGCGGCTACCTTGAGGGACAGCTCGCGGATCCCCTCTTCTTCCGCCGGGGAGAAGTGGGCCAATTGGGAGAGAGCCGTGGCCTTGTGTGGGTCTTTGTCCTTCTCCGCTTCCAGTTTGCCGAACACAGCGGCGATTTTCTGGGCCGCTTCCTTGGCCACTTTGGGGTCCAGCCCTTTTTCGACCATCAGGTCATAGGCGGTGCCCCCCATCCGTTTGGTTCTAGTACCGATGTGCCCTGCCATTGCTTCGGAGAACAGTTCGCTGGTCCGCCAAGCCCGCTTGAGGCTTTGGGAGGAGATGCGCAACCGAGGGGCCCCGCCGATCACCGCCGATTTGGGTTTGCCCAAGTCGTCTCGGTTGAGGTTCGAGGGAGGGTAGGAGGTCAAGAGGTGCAGTTGGATGAACTTACTCATTTGTTGTCCTTGTATGGTTGGTTAAAAAAAGGCCGGAAGTCCGGCCGGTTGGCGGTAACGGCAATCAGAAGGTAAAATAATCTTTGGCCCATTGGCGTTTGACCTTATCCCCCCAAAACCAGAGGCCCTGGGCCAAGTCTTCCAGGTTGGCCTTGTCGTCCAAAAGCCGGATCACCCGGATCAGGTCAAGCATCAGCTCCCCCCGCTCCTCAACTTTGAGCAGCCTTTGGAACCGGCCTTCCTTGACGATTTGGTTGTCCTCCCCTGGTACCCCGCCTTTGGGCTGGGCCATCAGCTTGGCCATGGTCAACCCGGAAACGGCGGTTTTGACATGGGCCCCCAGGGCGGCCAGGGCCATCACCGTCTCTTCACGGCCCCCTTGTTTGAGGCTGAAAAAACTCCGTTGGAGCCGGTAGTAGGCCGGTTCCAAGGCCACATCGGTCAGGCTGGCGCAGCGCCGCAGCCGGGCCTTGGCCCCCTTGTCTTCCTGCAACTCCTCCCACCAAGCTCGGTAGGCGGATTGGATTTCCTTGAAGTTATCGTTCATTTCTTTTTCTCCTTGGTGGCGGTTGCAAGTCCGAGGGCGACCTTCAGTTTTGATTTTTCGCCGGACAGGCTGAAGTCCAGGCTGTTTTTGGCCTGGTAAATCCGTTTAAAATTCAGTTGCTCCGGCGGCCCGGCTTCGGCCCAGAGGGCAAAAAAGGTTTGGGCCTGTTTCACCAAAATCTTGTGCCAATCTTGGGTCATCTCGAACAACCGGTTTGCATCATAGTCGGGCAGCGCTTGGGCCTGGGCGAGGAGCCGGTAAAAATCCGGCTCGGTTGCGTCCCAAAAATCCTTGTCGATAAAGCCGTGGGGGCCTTTGGGCGAGGCCCCCTCGCCAAATTGGGCCTCCTTGAGCTTGGAGCGCAGGAAAAAAATCGCCAGCCCGGCCCCTTCCAACCAGTCGGAAATCTGTTTGGTAAAGCTGTCCGGGTCTCTCCATCCGCAGGAATAAAGAGGCATTTTGGTCTCCTGCCAACCTCGAAGCTTCATGTTGTCAAAATCGTACCCAAAAGCCCAAAGCCGGACCTCAAGAGACTTACGGTTATGCAGTGCCTCATACACAACGTCCGCCGGTCTTTTGCTGTGGTCCGGCTTGCCGTAGGTCAGGTTCAACCAATGCCGGTACCCCAGCCCTCCCGGATTGGGATGTTCACAAAGGTAGTCGCCGGATTTTTTGTCCAAGTAATGGGGAGAAAAGGGGTGCCGCCAAAATCTGGTATAGTTCGCCCCATGCTTGAGGGTCCGGTATTTTTGCAGCAACGTTTCCCCCGGTTCGTTGCAAAGGCTGCAATGGCCCGAACGGGTGTCTTTGGAATCCAACCAAATCCGCCTGGGGGTGGCCCAAAACATCAGCAGCGGGTGGCCGTTTTGCCCGGTCACCTCCTCGGATTGGCTGGAGGTCCGGGTGGGGGATGTCCAAGGGAACCACTCTTTTTGGCCCTCCGGTCCTTCGTAGGGGCTCGGTTTCCCAAAGGCCTCCTGGGGCAGCAGGTTCAAACAGAGGTCCAACCAAAGGCTCGGGGATTGACCCTCTTGGGGTTGCAAGGACACCAGGGTGTTGAGGGGGCCTCCACCTCGCAGCCCGGTGCGGTACCCCGGCCCTCCCGCTGGGGCGTTGGTTTGGAGGTTAAACAGGGCGGCAGCGGTACAGGGGAGACAAAGGGCATAAGCCTCCCTCCGTTTGATGAAGTGGTCGGTGTTTTTTTTGCTGGCATTCTCCCCCGGTGTGTCGGGCAACAGGGCGGCAATCTCGTAGTCTTCCGCCTTTTGGGGCAGGTCAAAGTCCTGCATGAACCTCGGCCCCTCGCCCAACAGCTCGAAGTAGGGGGCCAAGGCGCTCAGTTTGGCCTTCAGTTCTTCGGGACGAGGTGGCTTGGCCCAGAGCCGTTCAAAGTCCCTGCGGGCCGGACAAAGGTTGAGGGTTTGGAAGAGCCCGACCAGAAACTGAAACAAGGACCCGTCAAAGTCCGGGCGGCCCGTGTTCAGGGCCACCACCGGGTTGGTTTCCAGGTGTTCCAAGACCTGCCAAGGGGCGATCCGGCTTAGGGTGCCGTCTTGTCGCCGGACTTGGATCCAAGGTTGCTCAATCAGGTTCATGTTTCCTCCAAGGGGGAAGTTTTCAGACGCTGCAACCCGAGTTTCGAGTCATAGGCCAAGGGAGCACCCAGTACTGGCCAGGGGCTCTGGGTCGTCTGGGGGTCTAGGGGCAAAAGGGTGCCATAACGTAGGGCCGGGTCGGAACCAAGGTCCGCCAGAGCCCGATCCGGCCCCGAGGGTTGCGGAGGCCGGAACTCACGGACCCAGGTTTTGGGGGCCGAAAGGCGGCTCAGTTCCCAAGGGGTGTCGGGGCCCCCGTAAGGGACCCAGCGGTCCCCCTCCCGGCGGGCCAAAAACAAGGTGGCCGAATCCTGCCCCAACCGGGTGGGGGCCTGTTCTTCAGCGTTCCATTGGTTGTTGGTCGCCTCATAACCTTGGGCAAAGTCGATCAGGTTGAGCCGGGCCACCGCCCGTTTGGCTTGGTCCTGCCCCTCCCGTTTGAGGCTGGCCCGCAGCAGGGGCTCGGGGATAAGGGCTTGGGCCGGGTCCGAATAAACCCCTTCGATCAATTCCCTGGCCTGTTCGGGCAGGACCATCTCCCCTTTTTGGGCCAAAAGTTCCGCCGTCAACCAAAGCTGCCCCGGGTGGTACAAAAAGGCGGCTCCCTGCCCCTCCAGCCAATCGCTCCCAATCTCCCCGCGGGGGTCGGGGGCATGGAGGCAAAAGGGCCGGGCCGGTCTTTGGTCCGAGCCCGCCTGAGGATTACCCCAACGGTCACGGACATGGCGGCCTTGGCGACCGGCCCGCTGGAGGATCAGGTCGATGGGGGCCAGATCAGAGATCATCAGGTCAAAGTCCAGGTCTAAGGACTGCTCCACCACCTGGGTGGCAATCAGGACCTTGCCCCGCCGCTGTTCCGCTGTGCCGGTTTTGCCAAAACTTTCGAGCACCTGGGTTTCGATCCTCTGGCGGTCCACCTGGGCAAACCGGGCGTGGAACAACAGGAGGTCGTCCTCACCGACCTGGGGCAGCAGTTGGCGGTACGCCTCCTGCGCATCCTCCACCAGGTTGCGGATCCAGCACACACAAGCCCCTTCGCTCCGGGCCCCAAGCACCAGTTCCACCACTTGGTCCAACTCCGAGACCAAGATCACCTCCCGGCGGCGAGCCTCCGAGGTTGGCAAGGGAACCTCTTCCAACCCGCCCGGATTCCACTTCGTCGCCAAAGGGAACTCCAGGGCACCCAAGGCCGGGGCCGGTCCTCCCGCCCCTTGGGCAAAGGCCGCCACCAGCCCCGCCCGCATCCCCTGGGGCAAGGTGGCTGAAAGCAGGATGGCGCTGCCCCCAAGGTAGGCGTGCATCTCCAAGAGTTGTTTGAGGCAGGCCTGCATGTAGTCGTCATAAGCGTGGACCTCGTCCACCACCAGCACCTTGCCCCAAAGGCCAAAGAGCCGCAGGCTCTGGTGCTTGGCCAGGAGCACCGCCAGCAATGCTTGGTCCAGGGTGCCCACCCCCACTTCGGCCAAAAGCGCCGTTTTGTTGGAGTCCGCCAACCAAGAGGCGCAGGCTTGGCCGGAGGTTTCGCCCCCCCCGGCCTCGTCCCGGCGGTGTCCTTGGGGGCTCCAATGCAGCAGGGCTTGGGCAAACTCGGGGTTGAGGTGCTTTTGGCTGTGGGCCAAGACACAAGAGGGGCTGGCATCGGGACCAAAGAGTCGGTGAAACACCCGGTTCAGCCGGGGGTACATCCCGTTTGCGGTGGCCAATGTGGGCAGGCCGAAAAAAAATCCGTCGGCTCCCTGCTCGCCCATCAACCGGTGGCACAAAACCAAGGCGGCTTCAGTCTTGCCGCTGCCGGTCAGGTTTTCAAGGATCAACAGGTTGGCCCCTGGGGACAAGGAGACCCTTTCGGCCCAGGCTTGCATGGGGTTGGGGGCAAAGCCGAACAGCCCTTGGGTGCCCTGGCCTTTCGTTTTGGCGCTGTCGGTCAGGCCCGCCTGTTCTACCGCCCTTCGGGCCAGCAACCGGGCCCGCTGCCGGTAGTCCTCCAGGTCCACCCAGCCCGACTCGAAGGGGAAAAAATCGATGCTAGAGCCCAGCCAGTCGGCCAATTGCGTAAAACCAGCCCACCACCAGGACAGCTTTTGGAAGACCGAGGCAAAGGTTTCGGGCGGCAGGTCGCTGGGGGGAATCAGGGGACCGTCCCCAAGGTAAGCCGACTGGGCCCAACCGACGAACTCCAGGGCGGCCGTTTCGTCTTCCACCGAAAAAAAACGGCTCAATCCCTCCTGGCCGGTAGCCACCGGTTTCCCGTGGTGGGAAAAGCCGGTTGTCGCCCAGGCCTTGAGTACCAAGCCCAGGTCGTAGTCCAGCCCCTTGAGGTATTTGCCCTGCACCCGCTTTTCCCAAAGCAGGGTCCCCAGCAGGTCGTGCCGCTCGTTGTATCCCCAAGGGGAACGCTGCCCCCCAGCTGTTCTACCGCTTCGGGGGCGAGCCCTTGGAAGGTACCAGAGAACTTCCCCAGGTCATGGAGGGACAAAAAAAAGAGTGCCAGGGAAGTGAAGGGCTCGACCGTTGTGCCCAAACGGTCCGAGCAGGACCGGACCCAGCGGGGGTGTTCGGCCAGCAAGGCTTCGCCTACGGCGGCGACATCAACGAGGTGGTAAACCAACCGGTGAAACTTGTGTTCCGACGGTTGTGTGGAATTGGCTTTGCCCCAATAATGATAAAAGCTTTTCATTTCCATCCCATGACCAAAGTGACTCACCCCCCGCCGCCCTCGGGTGGGTACTGCATTTTACCGAATCCGGCCCGAGCCTACCAAAAGTCCCTGCAAGCTGCAAGAAATCTAATCGGATAGGCTCAGGTCCCTGAACGTTAACCGGGGGGTAAATCGACTGTGTTTTGTTTTTTGGCGCTAGGACCGGCAGCAGGACACAAAGCGGGAAGAGGTCTTTGCCCACCAACCCAAGGGGCCTGAAGCCCCGTTCCGCCCAAACCGCTCGGGAGGAGAAGGCAAGAAAACCTGCGGCAAAAATTTCTGCCCCACCCCAAAAGGAGCACTTGGGCCACCTCACCTCCCCTTCGCATCTGCCGACTCAACGTTTCTTGGGATATATAAACAAATATATAATTTATCCAGTAGGATACACGCCTGATGAAAGCACTCCCTTGAGTCTCAGTTTATGATTTAGTAGTTTGTTGCATCTTTATTTCTTACCTCCAAAGAAGGCTGATCAGATGAAGAAACGAAAGCAACATTACGTTTGGAAGCACTATTTGAGTGCATGGGCCGAGAACGGAATGATTTGGTGCTGCCGCAACGATAAAATTTTCAACTCGAACCTGACGGGGGTCGGCCAAGAACGTGATTTTTACCAGTTAAAACCTCTTTCGGAGAAAGACCTAGATAGTGTGGTCACGAGATTGACAATTCGATAAAATGCTGTCATGCCCCACTTATCAAACCTCTTAAGTGGGATGCCATGACT
>MFNF01000067.1 GCA_001783715.1 Candidatus Lambdaproteobacteria bacterium RIFOXYD2_FULL_56_26 | reverse complement strand
AAGCTCTCCAACACGGCATTGCCAAAGGAGCCGGTGCCGCCGGTGATCAGTAGGGTCTTGCCTTTGAACATTTGGGGTTTGGTGGGTTAGGGTCCGCTCTGTTGCTCTTTCTGCTACCACTCCCGGCCCGTCCTTGACAACCAAAAGCCCATCCTTCCACCAACCTCCGAGAAGGGGCGGGGGCAAACAAAAAAGGGGGGCTGTTGACCCTGGTGCCACTGGGGTCCCGGGGCTACAGAACCGCCCGGGGAATGGTTATTGCCCCGGCGGTGCAAAGGGTTTGCGGCCTACGGCCCGGTACCCGGAAGCAAAGGTGGAGTCCCGGTCCAGCCGCTCCAACACCCAGGCGATACAGTTGACCAGGAAAAAGAGCGGGGTCAGACTGGCCCCCAAGAGCAGGGGCCGCAAGGGGTTTCCGGGGCGGTAAACCTTGATTTTTTTGATCAGGTACCCGTTGACCAGTTGGGAGAACATCGCCCCCACGCCACCAAAAGGTTCGACCTCCAGGCACTCCAGGCCCGCCAGCTTCAGCTCGTGGACCAAACCGCTGCGAGTCCAGCGGTAAAAGTCGTCGGCCCCTTCTGCTCCGCCGTGGGCTTGGTACAAAAAAGGGATGGTGATGACCAAACAACCCCCCGGCTTCAGTACCCGGCAAACCTCACTGAGGTAGGCCCGGTGGTTGGGGATGTGTTCCAGCACCCCCAGGGAAAGCAGGGTGTCGAACCTGTTGTCCCCAATTGCCAGCCTAGTCCCGTCCACCCAAAGCTGTGCGCCCGAAGGGGCGGCCCGTAGGAGCGTCTGGCCCAAGGCCCCCATGCTGTCGGCCAAGGCCACGGAATGGTTGAAGTTTTCCGCCCAAACCGGATAATCCATTCCCAGGTAGTCTGTCACTCCGGGCAGGCTCAGGCAAAAGGGACGGTAGTTGGCACTGCCGCAGCCCAGGTCGCCGACCAAGCCCTTGACGTACTTCTGCATCATCCCCTGGTTTTCTTTGCGCTCAGAGGCAAAAAAGACTTGGTAGGGGTAAAAAAGGGTTTTTTCCAGCCATCGCAGCACGAGAGGTCCTCTAAAAACAGGTGCAAAAGGTTCAGGAATTCAGCTGGCGGGCCTTTTCGACCAACAACAGCGGCTTGCCTTCCACTACGGCGTAAGCCAGCTTGCAGGCCGGGCAGACCAGTTCCAAAGGTTCCTTTTGCAGGACCAAGGAACCTTTGCACTGGGGGCAGGCAATGACGCTCAAGAGGGTTTCGGACAACAGAGATTCCATAGGGTTCAGACGGTCAAGGTTGGAATGGACAAAAGGGAGCGTTCCAGGGCATTTGGGACCTGAGGCTCAAGGTTGGGTTTCCTCTTTGCGTTTGGCTTCGATAATGTGAAAGGCCGCAAAACAACGCAAAAACGGGGTGCGGTTGGCCCAATCGTTCCAACGTTTGAACCCCAGCGACCGGTTGTAAAGGCCGGTAGGCAGCCAGCCGTACCGTTTGACCTGGGTTACCTCAAATCCGGTTCGCTCCAACAGTGCCTTGAGCGAAAAGAGATTGCTTTGCAAGTAGTTGCAGGTCCAATGGCTGCGCAACTGGCCCAACATCAGGAAAAAGGGCAGAAAAAGAGGGTTCAACGGGTTGTTTTCAAACAGCACCAAGGAGCCCCCCGGCTTGAGGGAGAACCGTAGATTTTTTAACACCAAGTCCGCTTCTGAGGTGTGGTGCAGGACGTTGATGGCCAAAGCGAGGTCAAAGTAATTTTCCCAGCGGACCGCCTTAAAGTCGAAGACTAGACCGGAGAAGTTGCCCAAGCCCAGGGCTGCGGCGTTTTGGTTGGCCAGCTCAATGGACTTGGGGGAAAGGTCAACCCCAATGACCTCCTGGGCCGTTTGGGCGCAACGGATGGCATAACGACCGGCCCCACAGCCCAGGTCCAATACCTTGCGGCCTTCCAAAGGCCCCAAGACGGAGCTGAAGGTCTCCCATTCGATTTGGTCGGCTTGGGAGTCGGTGATGCGGGCTTGTTCGGTAGCGGCATAACCGTCAAAATATTGGCTTTGTTTTTGGTTAAATTCGTCCATAGGGCCTTTTGGGTTTTAGATTGCTAGCAAAGAATCTTACTTTCTGTCAAAATCCCTTTGCCAGGGTGAAAAATTGGGCTTAAAGCCTTTGGCTGGGCTTTTGTCGCCCGGTTTTTGGCCCAGAAACAAAGACACAAAAGGGTCGGTCGCCCAAGGGGGCCTTGGTCCTTCAGGTGTAGTTCTGCAGACCGGAAAAGCTTGACGCAGCGCATTTATATAGTTTAGCCTATACGCAGTTAACAAACTCGTATTTCGTGGCCTTTGAACCTCCAGAAGGGGTCTCTTTTGCGAATCCTGCTCGTTTACCCCGAATACCTGGTCACCGACGGTGCCGCCTACAACCTGCCCTTGGGGCTGCTGCACATTGCCAGTTACACCGAAGCCCAAGGGCATCAGGTGACCTTGCTCGACTGCGCCGTGGTGCCCAACTGGAAGGACCGGCTCCGGGCCCAGATGGCTGAGATTGAGTTGGTCGGGATCAGCGCCATGACGGTGCACCTGCCTTCGGTCCAGCAGATTCTGGAGTTCATCCGTGGGGAACTGCAATGGAAGGGTAAAGTGGTGCTTGGCGGGGTCCATGCCACCTTGTTCCCGGTCCAGACCATCGAAAGCGATTGGTTTGACTACCTGATCACTGGGGAAGGGGAATTGCCGTTTTTGGAGCTGATCGGCGCTCTTTCCGAAGGCCGGGACCCTTCCCAGATCCTGGGTCTGGGTTTTCGCAACGAAGCGGGGCAGGTGGTGGTCAATCCGCCCAACAAGTCCTTTGATTATTCCACCATGCCCCACATCAACTATGGGCTCTTGGAACCGGAGATGGTGGAATATTTCCGTGGCGCCAGCATCGGGGTGCTTTCCAGCCGCGGTTGCCCCTTCAAGTGCAGCTTTTGCATCAACAGCGCCATTGAAGGCAGCAACAAGTGGCGTTCTTGGAGCGCCGAGCGGACCGCCGATGAAATCGAATATGTACTCAACACCTACGGTTCCAACACCGTTTGGTTTTGGGACGAACATTTTTTTGTCAGTCGCAAACGGGTTTCCGAGCTTTTGGATGCGATTGAACAGCGGGGCCTCAAATTCAGCTGGGCCGCTGAGATCCGGGCCGACACCTTCCGGCGGATTCTGGACGACGAGTTGCTGCAACGGCTTAAGGACAACGGCTGCATCAAGCTGGCCATGGGGGCCGAATCCGGCTCGGAGAAGATGCTCAAGATCTACAACAAAAGGATCAACCCCGAGGACGTGTATGAAGCGGCCCGGCGTTGTATTTCCGTGGGCATCCAACCGACCTTTTCCTTTATCATCGGCGCTCCCGGCGAAGACCGGGAGGACGTGGCCCTGACCTTGGCGATGTTTGCCCGGTTGATGCGGATCGACAAGGGGATTCGAATCTTGGGTCCCCAAATCTTCCGGCCTTATCCCGGCTCCCCGCTTTACGAAAAATGCGCCGAAAGCGGCATGACCATGCCCCAGTCGGTGGAGGAATGGATCGTTTCAGTTTTGCGGGACATGACCGAGAATAACCCCTACATCAGCCCTTGGATCAAGGAACCGGGGTTTGTGAACACCGTTTGGTTCTACTCCTTTTTGCTCAGTACCGACCTGAGCATTTTACGGGAATTGTTTTTAGAGTATTGCGAAAAAACCGCCAAAAACCTAGCCTTTCGCATTGCCGGGCAATTGGGGATTCAGGGGTTTGCGCTGCTCGGTCGCCTGCGGTATCGCTTGAATTTTCATGCGTTGCCATGGGAGATCCAATTGTTCAAAAAATATCGGGCGGTGCTTTCGTTTTGATCCCAAGGCGAAGTTGACTTCGCCCCCCTTTGCTAGAGCCGCCGGATGAATGTTTTATTGCTCAGCCACACCACCGACTTGGCCGGCCCCACGGAAGCGGCGGTCAGCTATTTTGTGGAAACCGGCGAAACGCTGGATGTTTTGCTCCACCCCCTTCCTTACTGTGTGGATCATGCCAGTCAGGTGGGCCGGGCCGAGCAGGGAGCTTGGGTTTGGCGCAAAAAGGTTTGGCCCAAGCCTTTGCCGCCCCTGGCGACCTATTTTCGGGACGCAATTCTCACCTTGTTTTGGGGCTTGAAGTTTGGCCGCCGGTATGACCTCTGTTTGGGGGTTGACCCGCTCAATTGTTTTGTCGCCCTTTGGCTCAGACGGTTGGGTTTGGTGGACAAGGTAGTGTTTTATACCATCGACTGGATGCCCAACCGGTTCACCAACCCCTGGTTAAACCGCTTTTATCACTGGATCGATCGGCATTGTGTCGCCCATTGTGATGCCGCTTGGAACCTGAGCCCCAAGATCGTAGAGGTCCGCCGTGCCCAAGGGCTGGCGGAGGAGAAAAATCTCTTGGTCCCGGTGGGAGTGGAGTTTGAAAAGATCAAACTGCCCGACCCCTCCACCAAAACCAAGGCCACCAAGTTGGTGCTGCTGGGCGCTTTGGCCCCCAGCAAAGGGGTGGACTTGGTGATCGAAGCTTTTGCGGCGGTGCAGAAGGTCCTGCCGGAAGTAGAATTGTACGTGATCGGCAAGACCCCGGCGGATGCCACGGAAGACGGAGTGCGCTACGAGCCTTACGAACCGAGGTTCCGGGCTCTGGGCCCCAAGGTGCACCTCTTGGGGGTGATGAACCACGACCAAGTCCTAACCAAGTTGCCGGAGTTCGACTTGGGTCTGGCGCTGTACAAGCCCTATGAAGGGAACCTTTCGGCTTGGGCGGACCCCAGCCGGGTCAAGGACTATTTGGCCTGTGGCCTGCCTACCTTGATCACCGCCGTGCCGCCGATTGCCCAGGACATTACCTTGCACAATGCCGGGGTGGTGATTGAATACGAACCGCAAGCCTTGGCTCAAGCGGTGTTGCATTTGGCCAACCACCCGGAGGAGTTTTTGGAAAAGCGCCGGAATGCCTTGGCCTACATGGAAAATTATCGTTGGTCCGACTTGTTTTTAAAGGCGGTCTCCCAAAGCCTTTGAGTCCCCCTGGCCAACAATCGAAGGTTGCCTAAGCCCCTTTGATCCGTTAGTCTCGCTACTCCGGTCCTCGGACCGGAGCTTTAACCTTACCGGTTGGAAAAATGTCGAGCCCTAGAACCTCCCTCAATGTTTTGCTGGTCTATCCGCCCACCACGGTGCATTGGCCCAACGAAACCATTCCTGCGGCCCAGCCTCAGTTGGGTTTGGGATACTTGGCCGGTTATCTGCGCCATTACCTGGATCCTTCGGTCAAGCTCAAGCTGGAGATCCTCGACTGTGCCATCGAAGGGCTCGGGGTGAAGGTGGACGACCTGGAGCGGCGCTGCTCCCGGTATGGGTTGAGCGAAGAGAAAATCCTGGAGAAGTTCAAGGAATTCCAGCCGGACATCGTGGGGATCACTTCCATGTGGACCGCCTATGCGACCGACACCCACGATGTGGCCCGGCTGGTCAAGACCCACTTCCCCCAAACCCTGGTGGTGGTAGGCGGCAGCCATGCCTCAATCCAGCCCGACATGACCGCCTTGGATGCAAACATTGATGTGGTGGTGGTGGGAGAAGGGGAAGAGACCTTCTTGCAGCTGGTGGACCGGTACTGCAAAGGTGAGGACTACAGCGAACTGGCCGGAACGGCGCTGCGTATCGATGGCAAGGTCAAGGCCAACGCCAGACGGACGCTGATCGAAGACCTGGACAGGATCCCCTTCCCGGCCCGGGACCTGATGCCGATGGACAAATACTTTGAGATCCTCAAGTCCCCCTACCTGATGCGCCACCCTATGACCTCGGTGTTCAGCAGCCGGGGCTGTCCCTACAAATGCACCTTCTGTTCGATCCACTCGGTTTGGGAGCGGAACTGGCGCAAACGGAGCCCCGAGAACGTGGTGGCCGAGCTGGAACATCTGGTGGAGACCTACGGGGTCAAAGAGATTGCCTTTTTGGACGACAACCTTTCGGTCAACCGCAAGCGTCTTCATGGCATTTGTGACCTGATCATCGAAAAGGGTTTGGACATCAAGTGGAGTACCCCCAACGGTACGGCTTACTGGACCTTGGATGAAGAGGTTTTGGCCAAGATGAAAAAGGCGGGCTGTTACCGTCTGACCTTCGGGGTGGAGTCGGGCTGCCTGGAGACCCGCAACTACATGCGCAAGAACGTCAGCCTCAAAAAGGCGATCGACATGTGCAAGGCCGCCAACCGGCTGGGGATGTGGACCATCTCCACCTATATCATCGGCTTCCCTTACGAAACCAAGGAGCAAATCCTAGAAAGCCTCCAGTTTGCCATAGATTCGGATACCGACTGGGCCTCCTTTTATTTGTTGATGCCTTTTATCGGCACCGGGGTGTATGAGGACTTCAAGAAGGAAGGGATCCTGAATTTTGACGCTTACCTGAACCCCAGCCAGTTTGACGCTTCGGTCCTGGTTTCCCTTTCGGCGGCCCTTTCCCAGAACGGGATCGCTACCACCAAATTGACGGTTGCAGAACTTCACCAGTTGCAGGAGTTTATGTCCAAGCGGTTCATCAAAAGGCGGCTGCTCAACCCGATGGTGACCTTACGGTTGCTTTCCAAGCTCCGTTCCTGGGAGGATTTCCGGTACTTCCTCAGGCTGGGGTACAGCTTCCTGTTTATGTTGCGGGACTTGGTGGTAGGCCGGTTCTCCTTGGTCTCCAGCGTGCACCGGGAATGATGCGGTTCGGCGATTTTGCCCAGAACAGTGCGATTTAAAATTCTTTTGAATTGAGCCATGACCCAGGAAACCGCAGACTTCAACTCCCTCAAGTACAGCAGGCCCCAACCGCACCGGGATTCGGGGCTGGTGCGGATCAACTTGGCCCTGCAGCTCTTGGGTCGGGACAAACGGATCTTGGACCTCGGTTGCTGGGACGGCAGCATCGCCCAACAGATCCAGGCCCATAACAACCAAGTGTTTGGGATGGAAAATTCCCGACCTGCCGCCGAGTTGGCTCGGCAAAAAGGGATTACGGTCTTTGAGGGAGACATCCAGTCCGGTTGGCCCGATTTCGGGGTGAAGTTTGATGCGGTTTACGCTGGGGAGATCATCGAACATGTGTTTGATACCGATTCCTTTTTGCAAAAGATTCGAGCGGTCCTGACCGACGGGGGCTCGGTGGTTTTGACCACCCCGAACATTGCGGCCTTGGGCCGAAGGCTGATGCTGCTGTTGGGGCAAAATCCCCTGACCGAATTTACCGCAAGGGAGCACGATGCCGGGCACATCCGGTATTTTACGAGGCAGGACTTGTCTCGGCTGTTGGAAGAAAACGGCTTTCAGGTCAAGGCGATGCTTTCGGACGTGGTCAACTTCAACGGCCTGGGGACGGTTTACAGCACCGCCTTGCCAAAAGTTTTCCCCGGCCTTGGGCGGTCGATCGTGGTGCTGGCCCAAAAACTCCCTGATCCCAAGAAATGAAAGCAGGGCTGGTTCGGTTTCTGCCGGTCTTGTTGCTGCTCTTGGCGGCCTTGGGGTCCCTTTTTGAAGTCTTTTTCAACCCCGGCTACGTGGGGCGCAGTTGGGACTGGGGACAAACCGAATATCCCGGCGGCCAGTGGACCCTGCTGGTGGACTCGATTTTTGTGTGGCAGGACTTCTTTTTCGGCGGTCGAGAATCACCTTTTAATTCCCTGGTCTTTTTCCAGCTGATCTCCTTCCTGTTGTCTTGGGTCACCAATGTGGTAACCGGCCCCAAGCTGTTGATGGCCGGGCTGCTGTTTGCTTCCGGCTGGGGGATGTTGCGGCTGTTGCAGAAAAACCGGATCCATCCTTGGGTGGCGGTTGGCGGCGCATTGCTGTACATGTTTAACCCCCGCACCTTGACCCTGTTTATCGGCGGTCACCTGTTCCAAACCTATTTGATCGCCTATCTGCCCTGGATGTTGGTCCATTTGGGGGACCTAAAAAAGGGCGAAAAATTTTCCCATTTACTGCTGATCGTACTGGGGATTTTTTTCACCAACCTGCTCACCAACAGCTTGATCCTGATTTTTGGAGTGGCCCTGTTGCCCACCCTACTGATCTTGGTCCAAAGCCGGGAGAAGGGTAAGTTCACCGGAAAATTGGTGGTGGCGGGGGCCTTTTTTTTGTTGGTCAACCTCTTTTGGCTGGCTCCCTTTGTGATGGCGCTGCTCAATCCACAGGGCTACGTGGTCCACCAGGGGTACTCTTTGGCCGAAGAGCTGCGGTTTCGGCTCGCTTCCTTGGACCGGACCTCTTGGGCCTTTACCGATCTTTTTGCCCTGGTCAACCGGACGGGCATGGACATCGAATATGCCAATCATTTTGACGGCGGCTGGCTGGAGACCGCTCGGCGGGTCTTGGGGGTCGCCAGCTTTGCCCTGATCGGTTGGGCTTACCTAGGCAAAAAACGGACCTTGAACTTTTTGGAGCTGGTTTCTTTGTTGCACTTGGTGGTCGGCCTGTTCCTGATCGCCGGGACCAACAATGAACTGGGGAAGCTGTTTTACCAAGTGTATGCGGTCAAGGCCGGGATGATCTTTTCCGCCTTTTCCAACCTTTGGCGTTATTCCCCGATCCTCCTGGTCAGCTGGGCCTATCTGATGGCCACCTCGGTCGAGCGGCTGTGGAACTCCCACCGGCTTTGGCGGGCTCCCTTGGGGGTTTATGGTTTGTTCTTTTTGGCTCTCTATCTTTATCCTTGGTTTGGGGCTGACCTGACCCAGCCTTTGATCAAACGAGGAAGCCAGCCGATGGACCTCAAAATGAACCGGGTCGATGACGGTGACTTGGTCACTTATGAGCGGTTCCGCCGGGATCTGTTGGAATATCGGATCATGCAATTGCCTCCGCCTGCGGTGATTTGGCCGGGGAACACCAAGTATGGCTTTGTTTGGAACTACACCACCTTTTCCAAACCGGCCTTTTTCGAGTATTACAACGTCTCGCAGTTTTACAACCAGACCATCAACCAGATTTACACCCACGAGCCCCAAGGCAGCCTGTCGGAGTCCTTGGCCCTGGGCAACGTCTTGTACCTGATCAGTCCGCAGTACGAAGAGGATTACAAGGAAGTGTATGTGGAATTGAATCCAGGGGTGCCCACCAACTACCTGGATTTGGAGAAGGAGAACCTGGAGCGGTTCCGCCAAAAGGGACAACTGGTCCGGGAGCCCGGTCCGACCGACCCCTTAGGGGTGGCCCTGTTTCGGTCCGCCGACTTCTTGCCCCGGATTTACTCCCCCGGCTCGTCCCAACTTTCGGTCGGCCCCTGAAGGCCGATCTGGGGTTTGGAACAAAAAGGGCTAGACCGCCTTTTTGGCTTCGACCAATAAAAGCCGTGAAAGATTATGCAGGCCCACCCAGCCAAACAGAAAGCTGGGAATCCCTACCGGCTTAAAACAAATCTCCTTGAACCCCGCTTCCTGCAAAAATTTGCCCAGCTTGGGTTTGGTAAACCAGTGCAGGTGTTCGATCCCGTCGCCATAGCCGCCCCAATGGAGGATGTCCAAAGGGTCGCCTGCCAGGGCCATGCGCATTCGGTTGTCCAACCGGGCAAAATTGGGCACCTGGACGATCAGTTTTCCGCCCGGCTTGAGCGCCCGGTGGGCTTCCCGTAACAGGGAAAAGGGGTTGATCAGGTGTTCTAGGACATCCACCGTCGTGATGGCATCAAAGGCATCGCTTTCCAAGGGATAGGGGGTCTGGTTGAGGTCCCACTGCTGGGCCATGACCCCTTTGGTCCGGGCCAACGCCGCCGCATCTTCGCTCATCTCCAGGCCCGAGACTTGGGCCCCCTTGACCTTGGCGTAAAGGCTGGCCACATGCCCGTCTCCGCAACCCAAATCGGCCATTTTACAACCCTGGGGAACCAAGCTCAAGACCGAGCCGTACTGGGCGTAGGGGACCAAAAAAGAGGGCAACCCTTCTCGGATGGGGGGCAACCTATCCTTGTCCGTTTCCAGCCGCTTTTTCCAATAG
>MFNF01000066.1 GCA_001783715.1 Candidatus Lambdaproteobacteria bacterium RIFOXYD2_FULL_56_26 | reverse complement strand
GCATGGCTACCTTGCGGTAGAATTCCTCAAGGACGTTGTCCAGCTCTTCGGGGGCAACATCGGTGAACCGGGCCATGTAGTAACCCACCTGCTGGATCTCTCGGTCTTCGAGGTTCTTGATCACACTTGCCGAGCCCTCTTCGCCGAGCGCCAGCAGCAAGATCGCCGCTTTTTTAGGTCCGGTTAGTTTGCCTACCGACAAGGGGCCCCCCTGGGTCAAAAAAGAATGAAGTTCCGTTGTGCCCAATATTTTACCTGAGTTGGAAAAAAAGGTCAAAATGCCTTTTTCTCCTCCTCCCAGCCCAAGGCACTAGCGGCCCATCATGTGTTGGAAAAATCCCGGGGTTTTGGTTTCAAAAAACTGGGGTTCCCCGCTGGTAGGGTGTGCAAAGGCGATGGATTTGGCGTGCAGACCCAAACGTTTGGCTTCCTTGTCTCCCTGCCCATACCGTTTGTCCCCATAGATCGGGTGCCCGGCCTCGGCCAGATGGACCCGGATCTGGTGTTTTCTGCCGGTCACCAGCCTTAGCTCCAAAAGACTCAAGCCTTGCCGTTCCTCAATCACCTTGTATTCGGTCACCGAAAGCTTGCCCAGACTGGTGTCGGGGGTAGAATAGACCCTTAGGGCTTGGTTTTCGGTCAAGTAGCTGCGAAACTCCCCGGCAGGGGCGGTAAAATGCCCATGGGCCAAAGCCAAATACTTTTTCTCGTTTTGGTCCCACTGGCTTTGCAGGGTGATCTTGGCGGCTTCGGTCTTGGCAAAAACCAACACCCCGGAGGTGTCCTGGTCCAGCCGGTGGACGATAAACAGCCTCGCCTTGGATTTTTGGCTGCCCTTTTTGACATAATCGGTCAACAAGGCGTAAGCGGTTTTGAGCCGCTCCTTGTCGGTGCCGATAGTGAGCAATCCGGGGGCCTTGTCAACCACCATGATGTCCTTGTCGTCGTACAAGATGGTGATTCCCTTGGGCTGGTGCCTTCTGCGGATGGGCAAGGACATGGAGGTGTTCGGGCGGTGGTTGAGTACAAAAATTCGTGGCCCGATCTCGGGGACAGGGCTACAGCCAAAGGTTCGGGGCCAAAGGCTTTTTAAGGGCCTCCCCCAAGAAACGGCAAACCGAGGCCACCAGGATTTCCCCTGGTGCCTTTGAACAGCCCTACCGGTTTTTTTGCACCTTGCCTATGCCAGACTTTGATCTCTTGGTCCTGGGGGCTGGAGCCTCCGGGCTGATGTGCGCCGCTACCGCCGCCGGGCGGGGCCTTAAGGTTGCGGTATTGGAGCACAACCCCAATCCGGGCCGCAAGATCCTGGCTTCAGGAGGCGGAAGGTGCAATTTCACCAACCTGGAGGTCCGCCCGCAGGACTTCCGGTCCGCCAACCCCCATTTCGTCAAGTCCTGCCTCGCCCAGTACCCGCCCAGCCGGTTTTTGGAGCTGGTCAAGGAACACAAAATCGCCTTTTACGAAAAAGCCCAAGGCCAACTCTTTTGCCACCAAGGGGCCAGAGAAATTTTGAACCTGCTGTTGGGGCTCAACCAAAAGGGCAAGGTCAAGCTTTTGACCGGAGCCCAAGAGATACAGGTCTGTCACCAAAAGGAACCCAGCTTGTTTTTGGTTCAATGCAGTCTGGGGGAATTTTCGGCCCGCAATCTGGTGGTCGCCACCGGTGGGCTTTCCTACCGGAGCTTGGGGGCCTCGGACCTGGGGATGTTGTTGGCCCGCCAGTTTGGCCTCAAGGTTACCCACACCAGGCCCGCTCTAGTGCCGTTGCTCTACAAGGGTTTTACCCCCTTGGCCGGGGTCAGCCTGCCCGCCGAGGTCGAGGTGGCAGGCAGGAGCCTGACCGACGACCTACTCTTTACCCACCAGGGCATTTCCGGGCCGGTGGTACTCAAGGCCAGCCTTTTTTGGGACCCAGGGGAGAGCCTCCAGGTCAACCTCTTGCCCGGCCAAGACCTCAACCCTCTACTGCTTGAAGCCAAGGCCTCATTCCCCCAAAAAAGTCTCTCCAAGACCTTGGCCCAATGGCTGCCCGAGCGGTTGGTCTCCCATTGGCAGGAAACCTTTGGCTGGCCGACCAAGGGACAATTGCAGAACTTCTCCCACAAGGAATTGGCCCTGGTCGCCCAAAGTTTGTCCGCCTGGAGCTTTGTCCCCCAAGGCACCGAGGGCTACGCCAAAGCGGAGGTCACCTTGGGCGGGGTTTCGACCCAGGAGCTTTCGAGCAAAACCTTAGAAGCCAAAAAGCAACCGGGCCTTTATTTTGTAGGGGAGCTGGTGGACATGACGGGCCTGTTGGGGGGCTTTAACCTCCACTGGGCCTGGGCTTCGGGCTTTGCGGCAGGGACGGCGGTTTCTTGAGCCGCCGAGTTCCCCCGCCCCGGCCTTAGAGCTGCAACCAGCTTTGGTCGTGTTTGCCCAAGGGGTTGGCTTCGATCACTTGGTGGATCCCTGCATCGTCATGGCCCTTGACGAACCCGGCGGGGACCAACTCGACCCCGTCAGCCTTGGCCACCACCACATGGGCATGGTGGTGTTCGGCATGGTCGCTCAAAATCGGCCGGTCTTGGCCCTGGGAGAGGACATCCAGGCTGCCGTTGCAGATACAAAAGTACTCCAGGGCCCCGGCGGGCACTCTGGCATCCCCACTGCCTTGGGGACCAAAAACCTCTTTGTAGAAAACCGTCCCTTTGATCCCCAAGGTCGCCGAAGCGGACTGGATCATGTAGGCCCGGTTTTTGAGCTTCGGAATCACCCCCAGAATCCCGCCGAACACCAGATTGACCAGCCCGCCGCCTTCCGGCTCCACCTCCAAGGTCAGGGCCGCCGGGCCGGTGATCTTAAAGCTGGCGGCATCGGGCAGCAGCAGGACCAATTCTCCCCCCGAGGCAACCTCGATCTTTTGCCCCCCCGCCACGGTCCGGCCGACCTCCAAGGGTTTCTGGTCCGCCTGGGCCATGCCTTTGAGGGAAAGCACCTTGGCGGTCCCGCCTTGGTGTTTTTTCCCCAACCACTCCCCCCATTCCAGCCCCAAAGCAGTACCGGGCGGCAACAGGGTCCCTGCCCCCAAGACCAAAAAGCCATAACTGCCAAATTCCAAAATCTGCCGACGGGTGAGGACCATTCTGCTCCTAACGGAAAAGGGTTCACCTTGGAGAATATCAGACCTGCGGGGTCCGGTCAAACTTTGCCAACAACTTGGCCGCCAAAGGAACCGGGATTCAAGTGGTATCCGTTGGGTCCCCAAATCCAAAAACCTCAATCCCCTTGACCCTTCCCTTGACTTTGCGGGTCCCAAAATTCTGGGCTCCATGCCGGAAGTCATCGGTCAACTGGTCGTAAACATCCCTGGAAAACAGCACTGGCAGGCCCAGTTCCTTGGTCATTTCCTCCAACCGGCTGGCTAGGTTGACCACGTCTCCGATCACGGTAAATTCCTTGCGCTGGGCCGAGCCGATGGTGCCTTGGACCGCCAAGCCCACATGGATACCGATTCCGTTTTCCAAGGTCGGAAGCCCTTCCATTTGCAATTGTTTGTTCAGTTTCGCCAAGCCCCAACGCATTTTGAGGGCCGCTTCAAAGGCGGAGGCACAGGGGTTGCGCAGCTCCAAAACCCCACCAAACACTGCCATAACTGCGTCCCCAATGAATTTGTCCACCACCCCGCCGCTGCTGTTGATCCCTTTGACCATCACGTCAAAGTACCGGTTCAACAGCCCTACCAGTTGGGCCGGTTCCAGCTCCTCACAAAGATGGGTGAAGGACCGGAGGTCGGCAAACAGCACCGTCACGGTCTTGGATTCAGCGAACAGGTCCCGCTTCTCGGCGATCAGTTTGTTTTTGATCGGCAGGGAGACATACTGGCCGAACAGCCGGTCCAAGGCGGTTTTCTCCCGTTCTTCGGCCAAAACTTTTCTGAGCAGTTCCAAGTTCCGGGCCGAAACCACCCCGGTCAAAAGGCCGCAAAAGAACATGATCATCGGCTTGAGCAAGTAAACCGAAGGATCGGTCAGGTCCTGGTGCAACAAAGGATCGGCGATTTGCAGCACCGCCAGTTGGTCTTTGTCCCACAGGTAAAACAAGAAGTATTCGATCCCCGCCAAGCTCCCCAGGCCGATGGACAGCCTTTTGTTCATCATGAAGCCCGAAAGCAGGATCAAAAGGTAATAGAGGTGGGAAGAGGGGCCGGTCATGTAGGTCAGCGCCCCGTGGGGAGTCAGAAAATGGGCGATCAGGTACAGGAAACTGGGCAGGGAAACGATCAGCCCAAAGGCAAAATAATGGACCGGCCCAAAAAATCGATCCCAAAAGAGCAACTGGCGTAACACCAAGGCAACAGCGCCGCAGAACATCGCCCAAACCGCCGGCAAGGTAAAACCCTGGGCCAGGCCCACCCATTCCAGCAACAGCAACATCGCTCCGGCCGCCTGTCCCAACCAGAAGCAATAAAACGCCCCTTTGGAAAGGATCAGAACGATCTCTCGACGCAAAAACTGTTCAAACCCCGGTTCTTGGATCTTCAAAATTCCCCTGAATCAATGCCCACGGTTGGCTGCCCAATTTTTTTTGGGCTGCAAGCAACAAAAACTCTCCCAACCTGGGCCTACACCCAAGTTGGGAGAGTTTACGGTTTATCGCCCCAAAAATCTTAACCTTCTTTTAAAAGATCAAAGGTTTCCAAAGCCGCCTGGGCCGCCGCCAGTTTGGCAATGGGCACCCGGAAGGGAGAGCAGGAGACGTAGTCCATCCCTACCTTGGCAAAGAACTTGACCGACCTCGGGTCGCCGCCATGTTCCCCGCACACCCCCAACTTGATATTGGGCCGAATCTTGCGGCCCCGCTCCACGGCGGTCACCACCAGTTCCCCCACCCCGTCCTGGTCGAGGACCTGGAAGGGGTCGAAGGGAACGATCTTTTGACTGATGTAGTGAGGCAGGAACTTGCCGACATCGTCCCGGCTGTAGCCAAAGGTCATTTGGGTCAAGTCGTTGGTGCCAAAAGAGAAGTACTCCGCCTCTTTGGCGATTTCCCCGGCCCGCAGCGCCGCCCTGGGGATCTCAA
This sequence comes from Candidatus Lambdaproteobacteria bacterium RIFOXYD2_FULL_56_26, assembly GCA_001783715.1. GTDB lineage: Bacteria > SAR324 > SAR324 > XYD2-FULL-50-16 > XYD2-FULL-50-16 > XYC1-FULL-56-13. The sequence continues at coordinate 61,912 of MFNF01000066.1, read as the reverse complement.
TCATAGTGCCGATCTTAAATTCCACCGAGTCGCCCTTCTCGGCAAACACCGCCTGGGCAGTTTGGCGGATCACCTTGGTTTGGTGTTCCAGCTCGGCAATACCGCCCACCAAAGGCACCATCACCTCAGGGAAGACCTGCTTTCCGGTGGCCTTGAGTTCCAAAGCCGCCTCAAAAATGGCCCGAGCCTGCATGGCGGTGATCTCCGGGTAAACGATCCCCAACCGGCAGCCTCGAAAACCCAGCATCGGGTTGACTTCGGCCAGTTCCTCCACTGCCTGTTTGACCGCTTCATAGCTCAGGTGTAGCGCTTTGGCCAACTCCCGTTGCTCCGTTTCCTCCTTGGGCAGGAACTCATGGAGCGGCGGGTCCAAAAGCCTGATGTTGACCGGCCTGCCGTCCATAATCTTAAAGAGGTCGAAAAAATCCTGTCTTTGGAAGGGCAAAATCAGCGCCAATGCCGCCTTTCTTTGCTCCTCGCTTTCCGAAAGGATCATCTCCCGGAAGTGCAGGATCCGGTCTGCCGCAAAAAACATGTGCTCGGTACGGCAAAGGCCGATCCCTTCGGCCCCAAACTCCAAAGACTTTTTGGCATCCGAGGGGGTTTCGGCGTTGGTCCGCACTCCCATCTTGCGGAACTGGTCCACCCAGCCCATAAACCGGGCAAAAGACCCGCTGATCTCGGGTGCCTTGAGGGAATGGGCCCCTTGGATCACCTCGCCGGTGGTCCCGTTGAGGGAAAGCCAGTCCCCTTCATGGAACTGTTTGGCACCGATCTTAAAGGACTTGTTGTGCTCGTCCACCTCTAGGTCGTTGCAACCGGAGATGCAGCACTTGCCCCAACCTCGTGCGACCACTGCGGCATGGCTGGTCATGCCGCCCCTGGCAGTCAAAATCCCTTGGGCGGCATGCATCCCGCCCACGTCGTCGGGGCTGGTTTCCACCCGGACCATGATCACCTTCTCCCCTCTGGCCTTCCAGGCCTCCGCCGCTTCGGAAGTAAAGACCACCCGGCCCACCGCCGCACCCGGCGAGGCAGGCAGGCCTTTGGTCAGAAGGTCGGCTTGGTAGGATTCTTCGTCGGCAAAGTGGGGGTGCAGCAGTTGGTTGAGGTGGTCGGGTTCCACCAGCTTTTGGACCGCATCCCTGGGTTCAACCATCCCTTCGTCCACCATCTCGCAGGCCATGCGCACCGCCGCAATGCCGTTGCACTTGCCGGTACGGGTTTGCAGGATAAAAAGTTCCCCGTCTTCAATGGTGAATTCGATGTCCTGCATGGTTTTGTAATGTCGTTCCAGCTTTTTGGTTACGTCCAGGATCTGGCCGTAACAGCCGGGCATTTTCCCTTGCAGTTCGTCGATCGGGCTGGGGGTACGAATCCCGGCCACCACGTCTTCCCCTTGGGCGTTGATCAGGTATTCCCCATAAAGCTTGTTTTCGCCGGTAGAGGGGTTCCTGGTAAAAAGCACCCCAGTACCGCTGTTTTCCCCTTTGTTGCCGTACACCATCGACTGGACATTGACTGCGGTACCCAACAGCCCGAAGACGTGGTTGATCCGCCGGTACTTGACTGCCCGGTCGCTGTCCCAAGAGCGAAAGACAGCCTCAATGGCGGCAATCAGCTGTTCCCAAGGGTCAAAGGGGAATTCCTTGCCGGTGTACTTTTTGTAGATCTCCAGGTAGGTCACACAGAGCTGTTCCAGGTCGGCGGCAGTTAGATCGTTGTCCTGGATAACCCCCTTCTCTCTTTTTTTGGCTCCAATGGCCTCTTCAAAATGTTCATGGGAGACCCCCATCACCACGTCCCCAAACATGTCGATGAACCTTCGGTAAAGGTCCCAAGCAAACCTTGGGTTTTGGGTCAACTTGGCCAGACCTTCAACCACCAAGGGATTGAGCCCCAAGTTGAGCACCGTGTCCATCATGCCGGGCATGGACACCGCAGCACCGGAGCGGACCGAAACCAGCAGGGGCCGTTCCGGGTCGCCCAGAGCTTGGTTTCGCTCTTGCTCAACGAAGGTTAGGGCTTGGCGAATCTCCGGTTCGATGTCCGCCAAACTGGCGTTGGCCGCTTCGTGGTACCGGGCGCAGGCTTCGGTTGAGATGGTGAAGCCAGGAGGGACGGGCAAACCAATGCGGCTCATTTCCGCTAAATTGGCCCCTTTGCCGCCCAGCAGCTGCTTCATTTCCTTGTTGCCTTCCGTGTGGGTCTTGCCGAATCGATAGACGAACTTACCACCCATACTCTTGATCCTAAGAAGAAGTGAAAAATCGAGCGGACATCGCTCTTGTGGGTAGTTTGCCACAACCTTGAGGATAGGCAAATTAAAAAGCAGGTTTTGCCTTTAGAACTTCCTTGGGATTGGCTGCCCGGCTGCATTTTTTTGGCGGCTGGGGTTTGGTCCTGGGGAACTCTTTTTAAAAGGGCTGCAAAAATTCCTCTTTGGGTCGCAAATCTTCTGTTTTCGGGGGTTAAAGTAGGTTAAAACCGAGGAAATACCGGTTTGATTTAGGGAAAAAAACATGCCTTTGGTAGGCTGCGAACCTTTACCCCTTATTGAGAGGGCCAATTGTAGCCCAATTTAGCCCAATCTTTTCTTTGACGGGCCTTGATTCTATACGCTAGAACCGCATCGAACCTCTATTCCCAACCTCGTTCCATTTTTTAATTATGTCGAACCTGACCAAAAAAGACCTGACCGCCAAAGTTGCCGAAGTGACCGGTCAATCCAAAGCCGCTTCCGAGAAAGCCGTCAACGCCGTCATTGAAACCATCAGCGGTGCTTTGTCCCACGGCAAAGGGGTGACTCTGGTTGGCTTTGGGACCTTCACCACCGTTGCCCGCTCTGCTCGGCAAGGTCGCAATCCCAAGACCGGTGCCAAGATCAAGATCAAAGCCTCTACGGTGCCCAAGTTTCGGCCCGGCAAGGCGCTCAAGGATGCCGTTGCAAAGGTAAAGTAACCTCTCCCACCCTCCAGGGAAGGATGAGTGAGTGGTTTAGCCTCTAGGCCACTCACTCATTGAGGAACTGGCCCCCTTGTTTGTTCCCCCATGTTTTTGGACTGTGGCTTTTGCGCCTTTACCGGTCCTTGCGCCTCTCTTTGTTTACCTCTAAAGTTTTACCGGTCGCCATCCAGTCTGGATTCTGGGATCGGGCTCCCCCTGTAGGCCCAAAGTCTAGGTGTAGCGGTAAACTCTTTGGTGAATGGATTTAGGGGAGGGGGGTTCTTGGAAACATCCTGCAAAGGGCACGCTTCCGGCGGTCGGTCAAGCTCCGTAGGATTCCAAAACCGCCTCTGCCGCCTTGAGGCCGTCGATCCCGGCGCTGACGATCCCTCCAGCGTAACCTGCCCCTTCTCCAGCAGGGAACAGCCCCCGGAGCCCCAAAGACTGGCCGTCCTCTCCCCGAGTCACCCGGATCGGGCTTGAACTACGGGTTTCCGCCCCATAAAGCAGCACTTGGTCCAAAGAGGAACCTCGGAGCTGGGTTAACATCTTGGGGATCGTCTGGGCCAAGGTTTGGGTGATCATCGGCGGCAGGATCTGGTGCAGATTGGCCCCCACCGCTCTAGTATTGGACCGTTCGGCAGGAAGGTCCTTGGTGCCCTTTCCGGCCAAAAAGTCCTTGAGCCTTGAAGCAGGCAGCCCATAATCCCCGCCCCCCAATTCAAAGGCCTTGGCCTCGATCTGCTCTTGGAACTTGTAGCCATCCCAAATCGCCGGGTCTCCGTCTCCGGTCCTGGGGATGTCCTCGGGCCTTACCGGGGCCAAAAAGGCGGCATTGCCGAAGTTGAGGTCCCGTTTGGAAAGGCTCATGCCGTTGGTGGTCAACCGCCCTTTGGAGGAGGCACAGGCAATCACCAGCCCGCCGGGGCACATACAAAAGCTGTAACAAGCCCGAACCCCCGGTTCCTCCTTGCGGGTCAACCGAAAGCTGGCCACCCCCAGTTTTGGATGCCCGGCGTAGTCCTTGAATTGGGAGCGGTTGATCACCTCTTGGGGCAGCTCCAGCCGGACCCCGATGGCAAAGGGCTTGGGCTCCAACTGGGCCGGGGTTTGGGTCAAGAGACGAAACACGTCCCTAGCGCTGTGCCCGGTCGCCAGAACCAGCCGCTCGGCCTCGATCCGCTCCCCTTTGACCTCAATGGCAGTCACCCGGCCTTGGTCGGAAAAAACTTGGTCCAACCGACTGTGGAACCGGACCTCTCCGCCCAGCCTGCGGATTTTCTCCCTCAGTTTGGGCACGATCAGGGCCAATTGGTCGCTGCCCAGGTGGGGTTCTGCGTCCACCAGGATGTCTTCGCTCGCCCCTGCTTCCACCAGCTGGGTCAAAAACCGCCGGAGCCTTAGGCTGTCTTTGCTCCTGGAGGTGAGTTTGCCGTCGGAAAACAGCCCCGCCCCCCCTTCGCCGTAAAGGCTGTTGCTGTCTTCGTCCAGCTGCCCTTGTTGCCAAAAGGATCGAACCTGGACCTGTCGTTCTTCTACCGGAGCGCCTCGCTCCAAGAGCAGGGGGCTGAGCCCCGCCTCGGCTAGGGCCAAAGCGGCCATCAAGCCCGCCGGACCGGCCCCCACCACTACCGGCCTGGGGCGGCCTGGGGGGAGGGTGATGGATTTTTTGGGTTGGGAAGTCGGGCGGTCCAGCCGCTCGGCTCCGGCGGACTCCGCCTGGTTGAGCCATGGTTCAGGCAGGTCTAGCTCCACTGAGAGCACAAACACCGGCGGCTTCCCGGCAAACCGAGCGTCCACCGAGCGATGCACCAGTTTGAGCCCCCACTGGGGCAGCAGCGCAAAGCCCAGCAGTTGGGAGACCTTCTGCCCCAGCCCCTGGAAGTCAAACTCCAAGGGAACTTTGATTTGGCTCAAACGGACTAACATTGGGATTCCAGGAACTTGGCGTTGCCTTGGGGAACTGGTTTGTCCGCCCCCCAGCGTTTGGGCCGATCTTGCAGGCCCAAGGGCCGACTGTCAAGCCGGGCGGCCAAAAGATTCACCCAGGGAGGGGCACAAAAGAAGGGGTGTTTGCGTTTGGGACTTTTCCCCGCCTTGGTTTGCCCCAAGGCTTTGCAGGTAATCCCTGCTTGGCCCCACAAATCTCCCTATTTTTTCCAAAACAGAAAAGGTAAGCTCGGCCCAACGCCTGAAAACAAGCCCCTTGGCCCCGTAAATCCGGCCTTTTGGGGGGGCTTGCCAACCTTTTCTTCAAACGTTTATGGAGCCCGAGCCCAAACCTCCTTCCGCCTCGTTCCCCAAACATTTTGCATGGTTTGAACCGGGTGGGTTTTTTGTTAACCTTGCCGGGGTGTACGACTACCTCGAAATGCCCTACTACCTTTCCCAGGACTTTGAGAACCAGGGGACCCCGGTCCACCCGACCCCCAAAGAAATCCTGGATGCCTACATCACCCCGCTTTTTTTGGAAAAAGCCAAGCAGGCCGGACTGCCGGTGGCGCTCCACTACATCAGCAACGGCTACTTCGAGGCCCCGGTGGTGATCGATCCGATCAACCCCTTCCTGCTCAAAAGCCGCACCGTCCTCAAACCGGGCCGGGAGGCCTCGACCGCCAAGTCGATGACAAGAAACCACACCTACGCCATCTGCTGCCAAGAGATCCCCCCTGGGGCCAAGATCGTCCATTTCCGGGCGGTTTTGGGCTGGTGCAAGGCCACCCGGTTTGCGGGGGCCGCCCAACAGGTTTGGGAGCTGTACAAGATCCCCCTGGCCAAGGTGCGGGTCTTTGTCCTGCCCGATGGGTCCCTGCTTTACAGCGACTTGGCCCCCCTGGCCTTTGAAGAGTTGGGCAACTCGGAGCGAAACTACCTGGAGACAAAGGTCAAATGGCAAAAATAGGGATTTATGTGGAACGCAACACCATCTCCAACGGCGACCAAATGGCCGGGATCATGCGTTTTGCCCATTTGGCCCAGCGGATGGGCCACCGGACCGATTTTTTGTTCCGGCCCGACATGTTCAAGATTCCCGAATACAACGGCATCTACATTCGGGCCTTTACCGATCCGCTCAACTCCGCCTACGTCGCCGCCCGGACCGCCCAAATGTACGGGGTCAAGGTGATCGACGACCCGGACTCGATCTTGATCTGTTGCGACAAAGTGAACATGTACCGGCACCTGATGAAGGCCCAGGTCCCGATCCCCCAAACCCTGTTTTTGGACGAAACCCAATTGACCCCAACGGGGGCCCAGGCCGTTTTCCAGGAACTGGGCAACCCCTTGGTACTCAAGGCCCCCAATGGCTCCTTTTCGATGTATGTGGAAAAGGTTGCCACCACTGAAGACTTTTTGAAGGTTGGCAAAAAGTACTTCCGCCGGGCGGATAGAATTGTGGCCCAGCGGTTTGTCCGTTCCGAGTTCGACTGGCGGGTCGGCATGTTGGGCGGGGAGCCTTTGTATGTTTGCCAATACTCCATCCCCAAAAAACATTGGAAAATAGCCACCTACCACCCGGACGGCAAGGCGGTTTATGGACCGGTCAAAGCCGTCTCGCTGGCCAAGGCGGACCCCCGGTTGCTCGAATGTGCGGCCAAAGCGGCGGCGGCAATCGGCAACGGGCTTTATGGGGTGGACCTCAAACAGGTGGGGGAGGAATTTGTGGTGATCGAGGTCAACGACAACCCGACCATCAACGCCGGGGACGAGGACACCAAGGCCTCGGACCTGTACGAACGGTTGATCCGTTATCTGGTCGGTTGAGGCCCCCAAAATGACGGCTCGATACCGGTACGGCAAGCCCCAGGACCTCTTGGGGCTACTCGCCTTGGAACAGGCGGCCTTTGGTCCCGACTGTTTCGACCGGCAGCTTTTGGTTGAACTGCTGACCCAGGACCGGTCGGCGGTGTTTGTGGCGGAGGAATCGGGCCGCTTGTTGGGGGTGGTTTATCTGCTCTGGAAAAATGGTCCTGGGGGCGAGTATGGCCGGGTTTTCAGTCTAGCAGTCCTCCCCCAAGCCCAAGGCCTGGGCATTGGCGCTCAATTGATGGCCCTGGCCGAAAGGGAGGCCCAGGCTCGGGGGGCCAACCGTTTGGTCCTGGAGGTCCGGGAAGAGAACCGTTTGGCCCAATCTTTTTACCACAAGCTTGGCTATCGGCAGACCCAAAGGGCGGCAAATTTTTACCCCGACGGGGCCGCCGCCTTGAAGTTCAAAAAGTCCCTTTCCCTGGCGTACCCACCGGGCCTGGAACGGTCCCCGCAACTACCCCCCTGGGCCACCCGGTTGGTCCCGCCCGTCCCCTCTCCCTTGGGCCTCGCCACCCAGGCGCTCAAGCTGGGCTTGGAGGTCCGGTTGTTGTGCCCCTACAAAACCAGGCCCCCAGGAACCGGCCGCCCAGCCGAACAAACCGCCCGCACCCATGCCTTTGCCCAAGGGCTCGGTTGGGGTGGGTACAGGTTCACCGGGGCGGATCTGAAGGTCGGCTGGATGCAGTATGCAGAACTGTGGTTGTTTTTTTCTCCTGACCCGGACTCCCCGGCCCCCTCCTGGTGGCGGCTGTTGGAGCTGGAGGACACCGGATTGGTCTTGCAGCCTTTGGGCGGTCAAAAGTCCCAACCCCTCAAGTTGGCCGCACCCTTGGCCGCCAGCCTCTTGGCCCCCAAAAACCGGGCCTACCGGGCGTTGTTGCTGCTGGGCCCATCGGGGCCAGCCTCTTCTGCCGGTTTGCGGTAACCGGCATCCTCCCAAGTCAAAAACCGCTTGCCGATCACCGCCAAGGTGTTGAGTACCGTCACAAAGGCGTGAGGGTCCAGCTCATAAACCAAGTCCTTGAGCCGCCCGGTTTCGGTGCTGTTGATCACCGTGTAGATGATCTCGGTCGGGTGGTTCCGGTAGGCTCCGGTCCCGTGCAGAAAGGTCACCCCCCGGTCGAGCCGTTCGATCACCGCCTGGGCGATTTTTTGCGGCTCATCGGAGATGATCATCACCGCATTCCGCTGGGAAAAGCCGGACTGAACCTTGTCCACCATCCAGGCGGAGCAAAAGATAAAAATGCCCGAATAAAAAGTGGAATGGATGTCCCGGAGGAAATAAGAACAAACCAGAACCGCCAGGTTAAAGAGGTTGAAGGTTGTCCCCAAGGGGATGGAGAGCCGCTTTCTGAGGTAGGTGGCCAGGATGTCCAGCCCGCCTGCGGAGCCGCCGAACCGAAAGTAGATTCCATTGCCGGTCCCCACTACCAGCCCGGCGATGACCGCCCCCATCAAAGGGTCGTCCAGGGGCACCGAAAAACCGGCGGTCAGGTGCAGCGCCAAAGAAGCCATGACCATGCCCAACACCGAAAAGACCACATACTTTAGGGTCAACTTCCGGTAACTCAAAACCAACAGCGGAATGTTGAGCAGGAAGTAAATCACCCCCAGACTCAACTTTCCGGTCAGGTAATAAAACACCAACGCCACCCCGGTCAACCCTCCGGCAAACAGGTGGTTTTGGATCACCAAGCCGTTGATCGCCAAGGCAAAAATTGTGATCCCCACGACCATGGAAAGCAAGGTCCGCCAAAAGCTCCAGCGCCGCAGGTCGAGCAACAGTTCGGCCCATTGGCCTTCGGAAAAAAAATTCAAAACTTTGGGGGTTTCCATGGTTCCAACAAAAGAGAGTGACCGATGCTAAAGCCTCAAACTCCGCCTTACCCCCCAACTCTGCCCCATCCCTAGCCTTTGGGCAAGCTTGGGGTGGGGGTGACCAGGGCTAGAATGGCCAAAAGCGGATTCCTCTTCCTGCTCATCCTTTTTGTGTTGAGCCCAAGGGGTTCTTTCGTTTACCGTTGGCCGAAAGAATTGAGATGTAAACACAACTGAAAAGGAACCACCCATGCCTTTGTCTTGGAACGAGATTCGTAACCGAGCTGTAGTCTTTTGTAAGGAATGGTCCAACGCCACAGAAGAGCGGGCGGAGTCCCAGTCCTTCTGGAACGCTTTTTTTGAGGTTTTTGGCGTAAGCCGTCGCCGAGTGGCAGGCTTTGAAAGCCGAGTCAAGACGCTAGACGGCACTTCCGGCTTTGTGGACCTACTCTGGAAAGGGACCTTGCTGATCGAGCAAAAATCCAGAGGCAAGGACCTGGACCGAGCCCATACCCAAGCCAAAGACTACTTTGAAGGCCTGCCCGATTCGGCCTTGCCCAGGTATATTTTGGTTTCGGACTTTGAACGGTTTCGGCTTTATGATTTGGAGAACAACGACCAAATTTGTGCGGATTTCACCCTCAAGGACCTTCCAAAATTCACCAAGGTTTTTGCTTTTATCGCCGGTTACAAAACCACCGAGGTCAAGGCGGAGGACCCGGTTAACCTCAAGGCAGCGGAAAAAATGGCCGCCTTGCATGACCAGCTCAAGGAGGTGGGGTACGAAGGGAAGGCGCTGGAGGTTTATCTGGTCCGCCTGCTTTTTTGTCTGTTTGCCGAAGACACCGGAATTTTTGAAAAAAACCTCTTTTTGGACCTCTTGCTTTCCTTCACCAAAGAGGACGGCTCGGACCTAGCCGGAACCTTGGCCCAGCTGTTTGATGTACTCAATACTCCTAGACCCAAGCGTTTTAAGAATCTGGCCGATTGTTACGACGACTTTGAATACATCAACGGCAAGCTTTTTGCCGAACCCCTCCCGCTGGCTTCCTTCGACCGGCAAATGCGGGAATCCCTGATCGAAGCTTCAAGGTTGGACTGGTCCCGGATCAGCCCGGCAATCTTCGGCAGCCTTTTTCAGGGGGTTATGGAACCCAAGGAGCGGCGCAATTTAGGGGCACACTACACGGCGGAGTCGAACATCCTAAAATTGATTGGCCCGCTGTTCTTGGACCAACTCAAAGCCGAACTGGCAACAATCCGGGGCAACAAAAAGAAATTGGAGGCCTTCCAAGACAAACTGGCCAGCCTCACCTTTTTGGACCCCGCCTGCGGTTGTGGCAACTTTTTGGTGATCACCTACCGGGAGTTGCGGCTGTTGGAGTTGGAGGTTTTAAAACAACTGTATTCCGGCCAGCAGGTCTTGAAATTGGACCATCTTTTTAAGGTAAATGTGGACCAGTTCTACGGGATCGAATACGAAGAATTCCCCGCCCAAATCGCTCAAGTAGCGCTTTGGCTGACCGACCACCAAATGAACACCCTGGTAGGGGAGCACTTTGGCCAGTACTTTGCCCGGCTTCCTTTGACCAAGTCGGCCAATATCCTGCACGACAATGCGCTGGCGGTGGATTGGGTGACCTTGGTTCCCAAAACCAAGTTGAGTTACATCTTGGGCAATCCTCCCTTTGTGGGAGCCAAGTACCAGACCTCCTCTCAGCGAGCCGACATGGAAAAGGTTTTTGCTGGCGTTAAAGGTGCTGGAACGCTTGATTATGTGGCCGCTTGGTACCTCAAAGCCGCCCAGTACATCCGGGAGACTGGGATTGAGGTAGCCTTTGTCTCCACCAACAGCATCACCCAAGGTGAACAAGTAGGAATACTTTGGGCCGAGTTGATGGAAAAGTACCTGATTAAAATCAACTTTGCCCACCGTACCTTTTCTTGGACCAGTGAGGCCAGGGGCAAAGCGGCGGTCCATTGCGTCATCATCGGGTTCGCCCGTCAAAACCGCACCGAGAAACGGCTGTTTGAATACGAAACCCCAACTTCGCCTCCCTTGGAAGTCAGTGCCAAGCAGATCAACCCTTATTTGGTTGATGGAGCCAATGTAGTTATTAAAAAAAGAAGTAGCTCCATTTGCACGGCCCCCAAAATGTCATTTGGAAGTATGCCAAATGATGGGAAGGGAAACTTGCTGCTTTCTAGTGATGAGAAAGTAGAATTCATTCATGAAAATCCAGGGGCTGAACCTCTGATCCGACGGTACATCAATGCCCAGGAATACCTGAATAATCAAGACCGTTGGTGCCTGTGGTTACTCGGAAAAGCTTCTCAAGAGTTTAGGAAATTCCCTGGAATAATGAGTAGGCTTAAAAGAGTACAGGAGGAGCGTCTCAAAAGCGACCGTAAAGCTACAAGACTGCTTGCTGAGCAACCCAGTTTATTTGGAGAAATAAGGCAGCCTACTCAAAACTATATAGCGATTCCAAAAACAAGCTCTGAAAGTAGGAAGTATATTCCCATTAGCATACTCGATAAAACAATTGTTGCTGGCAGTGAGATTTTTACTATCTGCTCAGATAGTCTTTTTAATTTGGGGGTTCTGACTTCTGAGTTGCACATGGACTGGATGCGCTACACCGCTGGCAGGTTAGAAAGCCGTTACCGGTATTCGGTGGGGATCGTGTACAACAACTTCCCTTGGCCCGACCAACCGGACCCCAAAACGGTTGCCGCAGTTGAGGCTTTGGCCCAAGCAATTTTGGTGGCCCGAGCCCACTTCCCCAACTCCACCTTGGCCGACCTGTACGACCCTTTGACCATGCCCCCCGAGTTGCTCAAAGCCCACCGGGCCTTGGACAAAGCGGTTGAGAAAGCCTACAGGGCCAACCTAAACCCTGAGCTTAAGAAGCTCAGCGACAGCCTGGAGACCGAGATGAAACGGGTGGGCTTTTTGCTGGAGCTACACCAAACCTATCTGGGCCGACTGGAGGCCCAAACCAAACCCAAGGGGAAGGGCAAGAAGCAACCGCCCACCCCCTAGGCATTCTCCCTAAGGCTCTTGGGGAAAGGTTGGGGGGCTTGCGGTTTGTTTTGACAGGCAGAGGGTGGATTCATTAGGCTGGGGGCTTCGGGGGCTGGCTGAACGGCTTCCTTTGGCTTTAGGAATCCTGTGGTCCAGATCCCCGGTTTTGAACAGATCAGTTTACTCCACAGTTCCGCCAAGAGCCATATTTACAGGGCGATAGAGACCAGTACCCGGGAACGGGTGATTTTAAAGACCTCCGCTTCGTCCCTGCCCAGCCAGAGCGAGGTGGAGCGGCTGCGCCACGAACTGGGCTTGCTCAACGGCCTGCAAGGCACGGCTGCGCCCAAGCCCAAGGGCAGCTTTGGTTGGGGTTCCCGTTTGGTCTTGGTCTTCCCGGACTTTGAGGCCCTGTCCTTAAAGGAACTGGCCCAAGGGCGACCTTTGGAGCTGGACCCATTTTTCCCCCTTTCCTTGGCGATCCTCGACTGTCTCAAGTCGGTCCATTCCCAGGGGCTCTTGTTCCGGGACCTCAAGCCTTCCAACCTGATCTTTGCGCCCAAAAGCGGCCAAGTGTACCTGATCGACTTCGGCTCGGCCCTGTTGGCCAGTCTGGTCCCGACCCTTGTGGACCCCGAAGCGGGGCTGGAGGGGAGCTTGGCCTACATCGCCCCGGAGCAGACTGGCCGGATGGAACAGGCGATCGACAAACGAAGCGATTTTTATTCCCTGGGGGCCACCTTTTACGACCTGCTTTGCGGTCGCCCACCCTTTGTCGCCCAAGACGACCTGGAGCTGATCCACGCCCACTTGGCCCTAAAGCCCCAGCTGCTGGAAACCTACAACCCCCAAGTACCGCCGGGGCTGGGGCAGGTGGTTTTGAAGCTCTTGTGCAAAAACCCCTCGGACCGTTACCAAAGCCTGTTTGGACTGGAATGGGACTTAAAAACCTGCCAACGGTTGTTTCTGGAGACCGGCGAGGTCCCGCCCTTTCAACTGGGGGCCAAAGACCAGGGGGAGCGGCTGCTCATCCCCGACCGGCTTTATGGCCGAGAGCGGCAGACCAAAGTCCTGGAAAGCGCCTATGAGCTGGCCTTGGCCTCGGGGACCCACCTGATCCTGGTCCAGGGGGTTTCGGGTATGGGCAAGTCCAGTCTGGTTTCGGTTCTGCAAAAGCCGCTGTCCAAGGACGGAGGTTTTTGGGCGGTCGGCAAATTTGACCAGCTCAAACGCAACCTGCCCTACTTCGGCTTTACCCAGGCCTTGGACCAGTTGGTGCTGGGGCTTTTGACCAAAGAGCCGGAGGTCTTGGAGGCTTGGACCCAAAAGATCAAGGCCTGCCTGGGCATCAACGGTGCTTTGCTGCTGGACCTGATTCCCAGCCTAGGCAAGCTCCTGGGTCCCCAAGGCAAAGCCCCGGAATTGGGCGCAATGGAGGCACAAAACCGGTTTGTCACCTTGTTTGAAAGCTTTGTGGGCCTCTTTGCCCAGCCAGAGCACCCTTTGGTTATCTTCTTGGACGACCTGCAATGGGCCGACCAGTCCTCCTTGGAGTTGCTCAAATCGCTCTTGACCGCCGAGGACCCCAAGGCACTGCTTTTGATCGGTGCCTTTCGGGACAATGAAGTCGGCCCCGACCACCCCTTGACCACCGGACTGATCCAAAACCCCAAGTACCAGATCAAGCTGGACAACCTGACCCTGCTGCCCTTGGGGGCGGACGCTATCGCCCAGCTTCTGGCCGACAGCTTGGCCGCCGACCGTTCGGGACTGCTGCCCTTGGCCGAAGAGGTCGAAAAAAAGACCGGCGGCAATCCCTTTTTCATCCGGGAATTTTTGTTCTGGCTTTGTGCCCAAGGGCTGCTTTCCTTCGACCCCCGCAAAGCCGCCTGGACCTTCGACCTGAGCCAAATCCGAGCAGCCAGGGCCACCCAAAACGTGGGCGACCTGTTGGGGCTGAGGATCAACCAGTTGAATGCCCAAAACCAAGAGATCTTGAGCCTCGGTTCGCTTTTTGGGGACCGCTTCCCTTTTGCCGGGCTGCTCAGGGTCTGGGGCGGCAAAGCCTCCCACTTGGCCCAGGGGCTCTTGGAATTGGGCCATGAAGGGCTTTTGCTCCTGAGCCCCAAAACGGAAACCCTGCTCGGGGAATGGGCGATCTACGAGGGCCAAGAGCGGCGGACCCCGCTACTGCTGCCCTTTTCCCACGACCGGGTCCAACAGGCGGCCTACGACAAAATCCCGCCGGAACACAGGCCGGTGTTGCATCTGAAAACCGCAAGGTTGTTGCAGGAAGAACAAAACTTGGGGGAAGGGGAAGACCAACTGTTTGACCTGCTCCACCATTTTAACCTGGGCATTGAGGCCTCGGAGGACCCCAAGGAGCGGGAGGCCCTGGGGTTGTTAAACCTGGAGGCGGCGCTCAAGGCCAGGGCTGCCACCGCCTTTTCCACCGCCCTCGCCTGTCTGGAGCAGGCCCACAAAATTCTGGGACTGGACTTTTGGAGCCGCAACCCCAAGCGGGAAATCGACCTTCTTCTGCTCAAAGCGGAATGTTCGATGCTCTTGAGCGACTTTGCCGGGGCCGATCTGGCGGTCTCGGAGGTCTTGGTGCGCACCGGGGACAAGGCCCAAATGGCGGAGGCCTATTCCTACCGGCTGCTCAACCAGATCCAGCAAAACTCCCTCCACCAAGCCCTGCTGACCGGCATCGCCGGACTGGCCCCCTTGGGGATGCGGGTGAGCCCCAAGGTCACCTTGCTGCACCTCTTGCCCGAGTTGCTCAAGGTCAAAAAGAATCTGGCCGGGCGCAAGGTCGCCAGTCTGGTGGACCTCAAGAAGATCGACGACCCGGTAGTCCAGTTGCAGATGAAGCTCTTGGTGGACCTGACCTTGGTGGCCTACTTTGAGGGGGATGACAACCTGCTCGCCTTTTGTGTCCTCAAGATGGTCAACCTTTCGCTCAAACACGGCCACGTCCCAGCCAGCGCCTACGCCTATGCCGCCTATGCCGCCGTCTTGTCCGGGGCGCTGGGGGACTTGGGGTTGGGCCAGGAGTTTGGCCAGTTGGCCTTGGCGGTCAACCGGCGGTTTGAGGACTTCCAGTTCCGGGCGAAGGTACAGTTCCTCTCCCTGGTTTTTGTGCGCACCTGGGCTGGGGACGGACGGAAGTTTTTGGAGGAGATGCAAAAGGTCTATGAAATCGGCCTCGCTTCGGGGGACATGGTTTACGCCGCCTTTGCCTGTATCAATCTGGTTTCCATCCCCTTTGAAACCGGCGCTCCGGTCGCCGAGGTCTTGTCCCGGTTCGAGTCCTACCACCCTTTTGTCCAAAGGGTCGGGGACAAAACCAGCATCGAGATCCACCGGCTGGCCGAGTACTGGAGCCTGGAACTGCTTGAACCCAAGCTGCTTAACAATCCGCTGGCCAAGACCCCGCTGGACCTCAACACCCCGATGTTGTTCCACCTGGACCAAATCTACCGGATCAAGACCCTGTCTTTGATGGACGCTTCCGAAGAGCTTTTGCCGGTAGTCTTGGAGGCGTTGCGGCTCTTTTTCCGAAAAAACCTCAACCAAGCGGCTAACGTGGTCCGCAATCTGGTGCTTTACGGCGGGCTGGTGCTGGTCGCCCAACTGCCCCGCTCCAGCGGTTGGCAACGGTTGCAGATCCGGTACTGGCTGAAAAAGTGCCTGCACCAATCCAAACGTTGGGCCGACTTTGGCCCCCAAGCGGGGCTTTCCAACCACCTAATCCTGGTAGCCGCCTACCAGAGGTTGCGCCACAAAAGCAAAGCGGCCACCGGCTTTGAAAAGGCCTTGGCCCAGGCGGTCAAGGAAGAGCGGCTGGACTACCAAGTGACCGCCTGCCTCTTGGCGGGCCACCATTATGAAGCAACCGGCCAAAAGGAAGCGGCCTTGGCCCTCTATGGCCGGGCGCACTACGGCTTGACCCGCCTGGGGGCCACCGGGGCGGCCCAACATCTCCAGGAAAAACACCAGTTGGAGCTGCAAACCGGTCTTTCGGGCCCCTTGGACCACGAAGCGACCCACAGTGCCACCGGCTCCAGCTCGGGCCAAAGGTCCTTGGACCTTTTGAGCGTGATGAAGTCCGCCCAGGTTTTTTCCTCTGAGCTTCGTCTGGAACAACTGTTGGGCCGGATGATCGACCTGTTTATCGAAAACGCCGGGGCCCAAAGCGGGGCCTTTGTCGTGGTCAAGGGCGGCAAACTTTGGGTGGAAGCCCAAAAGGATGTCTCGGGGCAAAGCAGCGTCTTGGGTTCGCTGCCCTTGGAGCAGGCGGCGGGGGTCTGTTCCTCCCTGATCCGCTATGTATTTAGGACCGGAGAAGATTTGGTCTTGGAAGACGCTTGCCTGGACCCCCGTTTTTTGGGGGAAGAAGAGGTCCAAAACCGCAAGGTCCGCTCGGTCCTTTGCACCCGCATCCAGGGCCAGGGCAGGCTGTTGGGGTTGTTGTACTTGGAAAACAATCTGGCCCCCAAGGTCTTCCACCAAGCCCGGCTGGAGGTTTTGGGGTTGTTGTCCTTCCAGGTTTCGGTTTCCTTGGAAAACGCCCAGCTCTACCACAGCCTGGAGCAACGGGTTGAAGAACGGACCCGAGCGGTCCGGGAGCTACTAGACAACACCGACCAAGGGTTTTTCTCCTTTGATGCCACCCAAAAGGTGCACCCCGAATATTCCCACGCCTGCCTGGAACTGCTGGGCGGTTCTCCAGAAGGCAAGGACGTGGTAGAGCTTTTGTTCCCCAAGGAGCAGGAGGAAGAGGCCCGGGAGATGATTGAGTTTTGTTTTGACCAGACCGTTGAATTCGACATGGCCAAAAGGCTCTTGCCTGCCCAAGGAAAAATGGGGGAAAAGATCCTCAAACTGGATTATTTTTGGATCGAAGAACGAGGCGGAAACCCTGCCCGGATCATGGCCGAAGCCACCGATGTGACCATCGCCAAGGGGCTGGAGGAGATTTTGGCCAAAACCGAGGCCAAAAAGAAGTTTATCTCTAAAGTAGCGGTCAGCCGGGAACGGTTCATCGAATTCATCCAAGACCTAAACCGGATCTTGGGCCAGATCGATTTGGCCTTGAGCCCTGCCGGAGGGAAAGCGGGCCGGATTGAATTACTGCGGGGGTTTCACACCATCAAGGGCAACGCCGCCAACTTCGCCTTGAACCAGATGGTCGAGCTGGCCCACCAGCTGGAAAACCAACTGGGTGCCCAAACCGGGGACTGGGTTGAACCCTTCCAAATCCCTGTTTTGCAAGAAGGGGTACAGGGGCTTCGGCTGGAGCTGGAAGGGTATCTCAAGGAATTGCAGGGCATCATCGCCCCGGAGGAATGGCAAAAACAAACCAGTCCGATTTACAAGGTCCCCGAAGACAAGTTGCTAGCTCTTGAGGCCCTCTGTGACCACGCCGCATGGAAAGACCAGATTGCCTGCCTGCGGCACCGGCCTTTGGCCGTGTTGTTTAATTCCCTGCAAACCGAAGCGGAACGGCTGGCCGAAAAACTGGAAAAGGAAATTACGGTCACCCGGCAGGGAGCGGAGATCGAAGTGGATTGGTCGGCCTTGGCTCCGGTTGCCGGGGCTTTGGTGCACCTGATCCGCAACGCCCTCGACCATGGGGTCGAAAGCCCGCAAGACCGGCTGGAGGCAGGAAAGAGCAGGGAAGGCCACCTGCGGTTTGAGGCCTGGGTGGAAGGCCAAAGGCTCCAACTTCGGTTTTCCGACGATGGCCAGGGGATTGATCCGGTGGCGCTCCAAGAAAGCCTGCTCGCCAAGGGAATGGTGAGTGCCGAACAAGCGGGGACCTTGGACCCCAAGGAACTGCTTGCCTTCGTTTTCCGGCCCGGCTTTTCCACCAAAACAACGGTCACCGACCTGAGTGGCAGAGGAGTGGGGCTGGACGCACTCAAGGCGGAGGTGGAGACCTTGGGGGGAGGGGTCAAGGTGGAGAGCCAAAAAGGCCAAGGGACCACCTTCACCCTCAGTCTGCCGCCACAAGGGCCAACAGGCAGTCGGCTCTTTTCCCCACCCGCCGCAAAGACCTCTTAGTCTTCCTTGTTTTCCTCGGCCAGGATCCGCATGATTTCCTTGAACCGGAACCTTGCGGCCTCTTCAATCGCTTGGTAATCGGCCTGGATGTTTTTGCTGCTCATCATTTCCCCGCTTCGGCTCATGCTCCTAAGGTAGGATTCAAACCCCTTGTGGGCATGAAAATACCCCCCTCGGCCCAGGCTGTAGCGGGCCACCAGTTCGTGGCAGTCGGCACATTGGACAAAAACCTTGTCCGGTTCTCCGTTTTCCCGGGCTAAGATGTTGCGCATCTTGTGGGAACCACAGAGTTGGCAGGTTTGGCGATGGACTTCCATAGGTTCCTAACCGGTTAGATGTTGAGTAGCGGCCAATAAAACATGCCTACCAGAACAATCAAGACCAATGCAACAACACTGATTCCCACCCCCGCCTTGGCCATGTCCTTGACCTCCAGCCGGCCGGACCCGAAGGCAATGGCATTGGGCGGGGTAGAGATAGGCAGGGACATGGAGGTGGAACAGTTGAGGGCGATCACCAAGACCAAAATCCCGACCCCGGTATTGAGGGATACCGCCAGTGGGATCAGAAGGTTGGCCGTAGCGGTGTTGGACATGAAGGTGGTCATCAGGGCGGCCAAAATCCCAAAAGCAAAGAGGATCACCAAAAAGGGAGCATCCGTTGGGATCAGGCTCACCACGTAGCTGGTCAAGCCGCTTTGGCTGAGCCCCACCCCCAGGCACATCCCGCCTCCGACCATGAACAATACGTCCCAAGGGAGTTGGTTAAAGTCGTTGAGTTTGAGCATCCCCGAGCCGTAAGCGACCAGCAGGGGAATCAGGCTGATCAGGCCGATGGAAAGGCCCAGCATGTCGGATAAAAACCACAAGGTCACCGTCACGCCAAACAAGGCAAACACCCCCCACTGGGTTTTGGTCAAGGGTTTGTGGTCCAGCTTGGGCAACTCCAGGACCAAATCCTTGGGCGGGAATAGCTTGAGCAGCAACACCCAGGTTAAAACCAGCAGCACCAGCATAAAGGGAATGGTGGCCAACATCCAACTGCCAAAGCTGACTACCTCGCCCTTTTGGCTCAAAGAGCCGATGGCAATGGCGTTGGGCGGGGTCCCGATCGGCGAACCGATCCCGCCCAGGTTGCAGGCAAAGGGGATGGAAATCAGCAGGGCCTTGCTGAAGGGGTTCTCCTTAGGGATTTTTTCAACAATCGGCAAGACGATGGCGAACATCATCGCCGTGGTGGCGGTGTTGCTCATCCAGGTGGACAAAAAGGCAGACCCGAACATCAAACCGGCCATGGCCTTGGCCGGGTTGGTGCCGGTCCTTTTGAGCAGCTCTCCGGCCAATTTGCGGTCCAAGCTGTATTTGCCCAAGACCTCCGCCAGCACAAATCCGCCCAAAAACAGCAGGATCACTTCGCTAAAAAAGGGGGACAGATACTTTGCCTGATCCGCCGAAGTCACCGTCGTTTTGATCGCCGGGAGCAGCCAAGCCAATTGGGCGGCCAGGATCACAAAGCTGGTCAGGTACAAGGGGATCCATTCGGTCACCCACAACACCGCCGCAATGACCAGCACTCCAAAGGCAATGGCTTGGGGACGGTCGAGCCCCATCAGGCCCGAAAGTGCACCGCTTTCCACCAGCCCAAAGACCACCAAAAGCAGTGGGGGCAGGTAGAAAAAAAACCGTTTGTTCAGGGTGTTCATGGCGGTTTGTCTTCAAAGGGGGTTGATAAAAGTTCTGCCCTGAGTTTAGGCCCATTTTTTCCCCCTTAGCAAGAGCCGCCGGGCTGTCCAAAAGTTGAGGATTAAAGGCAGGAGCCCTTGGAGCAAGGGTTTTGGAGCGATGTAAAAAGAAATTACAATTTTTGTGAACCCCCAAAAGCCCGCTGCGGTTTTGGCTGGCAAAAGGATTTTCCTTATTCCGGCACCCGGTTTTTCCGATTCCCAGAAAATTTATGCCTTTGGAGTGGGGAAAAGGTGGCCGCTTTGGGAGAGGTTTTTTGGTCTCTTTTGGTCTAAACCTCCTGAGACTTTGGGTCAAAAAGGGACAATCCCACCTGGACACGGTTCGGCGCAAGGCAAAGAAAACCCGTCCGGGAAAGGGCTCCAAGGCTCCTTGTAGCTCCTGAATTTCACATCCGTAGGGCGAAAACCAAAGGTCCTCAACAAAACTTGCTCCCAGGGTATCTCCTTCTATTGTTGAATTTTTTTCTCTTGCGCAGGAAAAATACCTGGGGTAAACCCCTGATTGAAAATTAGTTCTTTCCGTAGGATGTTGTAGGAACATCTTGCCCAAGCGAACCGGAAGAGCCCCCATGGAATTGATGAATGGTCTGTTGCCATCTGGAAAAAAGAAAAAGGCTGAACAGTTGATCGTGCAGGCTTTGGTAAAGCTGGACGATAAAAACAACGACGAGGCCTTGGCTTGTTTCCGCCAAGCGATCCTGTTGGGGCAAGACAAGATCGGCCCCTACATGCGCAACCTGTTCAACGGTTTTGTCTCCAACCGCAGGCACGCCGAAGCTCTGGCCATTGGCCGCCCCCTGGCCAGCTTTTACGAAGAAGATGCCGGTCTGGCCAACGAACTGGGCAACCAAACCCGGCACTTGGGGGACAGCGAACAGGCCCGCAATTGGTACAAAAAGGCCATCCAGATCAACCCCAAGTTTGAACTCCCCTACCTCAATACCGCCGCCTTGGTCGCCAAGGTTGCGAGGTTCGACGGGGAGATCAAGCCGATGATTGAGCAGTTTCTGAAGGTCAAGGATTTTATCGTCCCCCCGATGTTGGGCGGCAAGGGCACCATCGCCATGGCGGCCAAGGAAATCCTGGCTGAACAAGGCCACCCGGCGGCCCTGGAAGTCAAGGAAGTCAACCAACTGAGCGCCCTGGTGGACCCGGAAGAATTGCTCAATCTGGCGGGCAAGCGGGCCTTGGAAGCAATCCATCTGGCCACCGCCCAAACCGCCCAGCACCAGGAGATTCGCAACAACCATCTGGTCAATCTGGCGTTGTTTGCCTTGGAACAAAACCAACTGCCCAGAGCCCTGGACGCAGTAGGCATGTTGGAGCGGGTTTCGAGCGACTACCGTTACACCCCGCTCCTGCGGGCGATCCTCAATGCCAAGGCGGGCCGTTTGGAACCGGCCTTGGAGATCCTCAAAACCCAGCAGGCCGCCCGACCGGAAGACCGGTACCTGAACGCCAATTTGGGTTTGGTTTACAAAAAGATGGGCAAACACCAGCAGGCTTCCGTCTTTTTTATCCGGGCCAGCTACCTGTTGGAAAAGTCCTACGGTTTTTATTCTTCCGAAGAGATCGAAACCCTGGCCAAGGAATTTTACCACAAACGGCAGTTCAAGGAAGCCTTGGGGCTGTACCAAGTCATCGCCGAAACCGACCCGCAGCCTTCGGCTTGGCTGCACATGTCCCACTGCCTCTACCAGCTCAAGAAGCTCAGCCAGTCCTTCCAAATCGCCAAGGAAGGCTACGGCAAGGCCGCAGAACTTTCACCGGAGGCCAAGGAGGAATTTGGGCTCTTGGCTAAGAACTTCTTTTTGGAGGAAGCGGAGGGGGCCAACAAGAGCAAGGTGTTTGACAAGGCCCTGACCTTGATCGAATTTGCCCTCTTTTTCGACCGGTCCATCGAGATGCTCGACCGGGCCGCACAGATTGCCTACAAGGCCGGGGACAGCTACAAAGCGGCCCAGTTCCAGGAAGAGCAACATGCCCTGCAAGGGCTCGACCAGGTCGAACAACAAGAGGCGAAACGGCAGCGGTACATTGCCTTGGGCCGGGAACAACTGGCCAAAAAGGAATTCCAGTCGGCGGTGCACAACTTTGAGTTGGCTTTTGACATGAAGCTCGACAAAGACGTTTTTGTCTTTTTGGCTTCGATCTACAAAAAGCTGAAACAGCCCCGGGCGCTCAACAACCTGATGCGCCGATGGAAGTGGATGTTGGAGCAGGAAAAGGAGAAGGAAGAGGAACGGCAGAAGGCCTTGGCCGAGAAAGAAACGGTAGGTTATTGAGTTCTCCCGTTAAGACTCCCCTGCGCCAATTCCCTGGGACACAGGTCACCTCCAACAGGCCAGGAACGGGCAAAGAGCAGAACCATTCCCTCCCTGTCCCAGTCAAACCAGGGTCTAAAGCCCCAACGAAAAAAACCATCCCACTTTCCTTGGAGCCAACGGCGGTCTTACTGCCCAACAACCCCCCACCAGAGGCCTGGGCTTAGATCGGCCCAGCCCAAAGGCCCCTAAAAGTCCCCGAAGTCTTCCTGCTTTTGGTGGGACAACGCCTTGTGGGGAGCCGCCCGCTTGTAGCGCTCCGTTGGGGCGGCCTCGGCGGGAGCGACCCGCTGCGCCTTGGCCAAAATCGCCTTTTTGTTGGGTCTGGTCGCCCCTTCCTCCTGGGTTTGCTCCAACCCCACCTGCACCGCCACCACGTCCACCAAGTTTTTTAGGGCATGGGCCTGGGCGTTGAGCTGTTCCGAGGCAGCGGCGGACTCTTCGGCGTTGGCGGCATTGAGTTGGGTGACCTTGTCGATTTCGTCCAGCGCCCTGGTGGTCTGGTCCACTCCCAGGGATTGTTCCCCGCTGGCCCGGCCAATTTCTTCCAACATCTGTTCGACTTCCACCGCTTGTTCTGCTTGGCCTTTGGCTTGAGTTGAGATTTGTGAGACGAGGTCAGTGACTTGTTTGGCCTGCTCTACAATTTTTCGTAAAACCCCTTGCCCTTGTTGAGCCAAAACGGAACCTCTTTGGGACTTGGCCACACTGGCTTGGATCAAGTCTCCAATGTCCTTGGCGGCCGACTTGGAAGATTCGGCCAATTTGCGCACCTCATCGGCGACTACGGCAAACCCCTTCCCATGTTCGGCCGCCTTCGCCGCTTCAATGGCGGCGTTTAACGAGAGCAGGTTGGTTTGGTGGGTGATTTCGTTGATCACCTCAATGATACTGGTGATTTGTTCACCTCCCTTGGTGATCTCGTCCATAGCCTGGGTGATCAAATCCATCGCTTCAACCCCTTGCTGGGCTGCTTTAAAGGCTTCTCCAGCCAGCGCTGCGGCCTCCCCCGCCCCTTGGGCCGCCGCTTGGATGGTCCCGGAAAACTTGGCAACCTGGGTAGAGGCACCGGTAGCGCTCGCAGCATTGGACTTGGATTGGCCGGAGATTTCTTCCATGGTGCTGGTGATCTCTTCGAGCCCCGCTGCCTGTTCGGTGGCTCCTTCGGAAAGCTGCTGGGCCGCCGAGGCAATCTCGCTGGAGGCACTGAGCAGTTGGTCCGAAGTGCTCGAAAGGTCCCGGACCAACCGGGTCAAGAGACCGTTGATCGACCGGGTCATCACCAAGGTCAAAACCAGACCCAAACCAACCGCCAGAATCGAACTGAGCCAAAGCATCAAGTTGGAGAAGTCTATTTCGCTGAGCATCTTCTCCCGTTGATTTGCTCTGACATCGGCGGCGGACTTTTGCGCCGTCCGCCCGTTTTCTACCAACAGAACATCGGCTTTTTGCATGTTCTCAAAGGCTTCAATGACTTTATCAAATTGTCCATTAAATTGAGTGGTTTGTTGGGCAATGCCGTGAAGGGCTTTGCGGATTTGGAGGTCTTCGGTTTTGTTGGTTAGGTCCGCAATCAACTTCAAAATGTCATCCATTTTTTGATTCGCCTTTTCCATTTCCTCCACTTTGTGGTTCCGCTGGTATTGCTCCCCGGCCAGCTCTGCCTCTAAAACCAGCTGTACAATCTTCCCTGCAACATTGTCCTGACCTCTGCCATTAAACCCCTTGGCAAATCCAAACAGCATTCTAGCGCTTTGGCTCATCTCTTCATCCAGTTGGGTCAAGGTCGTTTTTTGACTCACGTACTGGGCCAAGGCCGCTAGGTAGTTTTTTAAGGCCCCTTCAATCTCCTCGGTTTGTTTGAGGTTCACCGGATCGGTAAAGAGGGGTCGAAGCACGAGAATCTCTTCAGAAAACTGGGCGGCGAGGGTTTCAATCTTTTTAAGGTATTGATCGTCCCCCCTTAAAATGTAGTTTTTTTCCTGTCTGCGGATCTCCAGGGAGAACTCAATCATCTTGGTAAGGTGATCCACTTTGTACACCCGCTCTTTAACCTGACTTAGTGCATACCGGCTTACCAAGGCGATGATCAAGGTTAAGGCCAAGAGGGCAATAAAGGAAAAGGCCAGCTTTTTTCCAATGGTCCAGCGCATGAACTTACCCCGTACAATAGGTTGGAGGTGTTTTAGAAGAGTGATAACAGACAGCTAGTGTCCCGTTCGGTTACCGCTTTTACATTTTTACGGGCTGCCGAACGGGACACTGGTTATCTTGACCGGATGAAAACCAAGTTAACCCCTGTTCCCCTTACAATAACCTGGGAAACAAAAGCGTTTCAGACCGCCTAGTTTACAATGGGGCTTCAGGGTTAAAAACCATGAGCGGTCTTTCTTCAAACAAAGTCATCCCTAAGTGGATTTCTTTGGTCTGAAATCGACCTTTAAAGGGTTCAACTGGAAACAGGGCTTGGCTTAAGACCTCGTTAACCGGCAATACAAAGCGGCCATTGGTTTGGCTTTTTACCACTAAAAAACTGTACCGCTCTTCTAGAGAAAGGACGAACTCGGGACCGAAGATAGATTGGGGCTCCACCACCGGAAGTCGGTATTGCTCAAACAGAGCGACCTCGCAATGGGAGTCTCTTCGTACCTTTTGGACCCGTTTACTTTGGATCAATTGTTCCGTATTTGACTCTGGGATGGCGATACGCAAAGAGCCAATTCGTAAAATCAGACAAGGCAAGGAGACTTCTTGTTTGGGGAAGCGGAGGGTCCAAACCGTGCCTTGGTTGGCTTTGGTTTGAATCGTACAATCCCCATGAAACAGGCGGATTGCCTCTTGTACCGCATTTAGGCCTACCCCTCTACCGGCGTTTTGATCGACCTTTGTCGAAGTGGAGATTCCCTGAACAAAAAGCAGGTCTAGGATTTCCTTTTCGGTCAAGGTCGCTGCTTTTGATGAGTCGATCACCCCTGCCTGCACTGCTTTGGAACAAATTTGCTCCAAATTTACGCCCCGCCCATCGTCTTGGAGGGTCAAGGTGAAATAAAGCGGATCTTCGGTCAGGTTTAACCTGACGACCCCCTTCTCTGGTTTTCCGGCAGACAGCCGTTCCGCCGGGGATTCGATGCCGTGGATCACAGCGTTTTTTAAAACATGGTTCAAAATTTCATGGATGGCGTTCCAAAACTCAGCCCCGGCGGTGACTTCGCCAGTGTCAGCCAGAAGTTCAGCCTGTTTGCCATACTCTGCCGCCAACGAGGGAACCAAACGAAGGTATCGGGACAATTTAATGGGAACTTTGGGTGCATTTTGGTGCAGTTTAATCAATTCGTTGAGAAGGTGATTGGGCCGAACCCGGGCCTCAGGGGGAGAAAAGTTTCTTAAGCTGTAATACAGGGCTTCAAAACCCTCACGAAGAGCTAGGTATCCCCGTTTTTGCACGGACATATATTCTTCCTCTTCTCTGTGCCGGGCCTCTCCTTTCTCTTCAGAGCGATGGTCATGGAACCTTTTTAAATTTTGCCCATCCACTCCGATCCACAACCGGGCATTTTCCGCTTTGGTTGAGATTTCAGCAATCCAGCCCTCAAAATCGGTCTGCGGGTCTTTGCCCGCTTGGCAACTTTCAACCCAACCTTGGATCTCGCCAATAAACCGGCGCAACAAATGCCACACCTCACCGGTTAAGACAAGCTCCAGTCCGGCCAAGGGTTTGGTGATCTCTTCAATGGCATGGCACAATTCTTTCGCCGGTGGCAAAATAAAGCCCAAGCTTCCTTTGAGGCTATGAATTTTGTTTGAAATAAAACGGAGCCTTTCCAAGTACTTTGAACTAGACTTTCCACGGAAAAACTCTTGGTATTCCAACAGTTCAAAATTGGGTGCTTCATAGGCAAAGGGCTCCAATTTGGCGGCCAGTTTTTCTAATTCCTCAATCAGGTTTTGCCCATCGGCCAAAATACTCCTTTTGGTGTCCTCATCAACGGTAACAGACATTTCCAAGGTCCGCTTTTGGTCTTCCACCTGTCTGGATAACACCTCCACATGGTCGGGCAGTTCTTCAGGCAACAAATCGCCTTTGAGACAACTGGTTTGGGGGTCATAATGAAAGTGGGCGAGGAAGTTCACCGCCTTTTCACCGGCCCGGCCTAACTTGATTTGAATTGGGAAAGGGGGGCTTTCCTTTTGCCTCAGAGCGAATTCCAGCAAAACCGTCTGGGCCGGGTCTGCCAAATAGTCGGTCAACCGGGGATAGGTGACGGCCAATCCTTCTAAAAACCTGGGGGACAAATAGGGTTCCAGCGAAAAATTGGCCTGAATGATTTCAAAATCCTGGTTTACATGGATGGACATCCGTTCGACCACTTTTTGAACCGCCGCTCTGGTTTTTTTGACCTCGCTTAAGTCCTGCAAGATCCCTAAAAATCCAGAACTTTCCTCAAGGTCGTCCAAGTGGTGGGTGGCAGAAAGCAAGACGGTAGCCTGTTCCCCTGAACTTTTGCGGATCTGCAACTCGGAAATACGGATCAATTCGCTGGTCCCTCGTTGGTCCAACAGTTCTCCTAGCCGCTGCGCATCCTCTGGCATCAACCAATCCGAAAACCTAGTGCCTAGCACCTCCTTGGCCGGTAGCCCCAAAAGCCCTTCAACTGCCCTAGACACATATCGAAACCGGAACTGGTCATCGGCCTCAAAAAACAAGTCTGGAAGCTTTTCTAAAAAGACATTACGTCGTTTTGCCTGGGATAGGTCTGTTTTGAGGTGCCGGTAGTTCTCCCCTTGGACCACGGCGGCTTTAACCGCATTTTGACTGACCGGGGTGCGGAGCCAGACCAGCATCCCCGATTGGCACAACGGCCAGATCGAAGCCAAATCCTCTTCTTCACCACCAAAGACAATTAAGAACCGCCCTTCAAAGTGAAAGGGAACCAGCCCTTTTGCCCAGCCTTCTGGTTGTGGGCAAGAGTTTAGATTCAATAGGATCAACGGTTGGTTTCCTTTTTGCGGAAGTTGGGCGATTTCATCCAAACTTTCGACCCAAACCGTTGGTTGTCCTAGTTGGTTAGCCTCAAAGTTGACCCAATCCAAAAGCGCAGCTTCAACAGCATGGCCTTCCCACAATGGGTCTTTGCGATCTAGTTGGTGATTCATTTTTCCCTTGGAGTAAAGTCCGCCCCCTCCTTTTCCAACTATGCCGCATCCTATCCCTAGACTTTCCTGGGCTTCAGTCAATCTCTGTTAAATTATGGTTAGGTTTGTTAAAACCAAATTATTCAACTCATTATAGCTAGGCCTGGGTTGCATTTTGGACCGTGGCTGACGGGGGGAGGCTTTAAAGGAACGGGCAAAACGCTTCACAAAGTCCCGCAGCCCCGTTAGGTTTTATGCCAATAACTGCCCGGATAGGTCTGGGAGAGAGTTCCCGTCCCCTTTAGACCAGCGAAAGAACCTTGTTAAAACATTGGCGTTTTTTGGGTCCGGTCAGTGCAGGGTGGTTGGCCCAGGTAGGGGTCAACGAGCCTGACGAACTGGCCCGATTGGGGGTGATTGCGGTTTATCTGGCGGTCAAATCCGGGCAACCCAAGGCCAGCCTCAACCTGCTCTGGGGCCTGGAGGCGGAGGTCACGGGCTGCCCTCCCGCCCTACTTTCTTCGGCCCAAAAGGAAGCCCTGAAGGGCCAAGTCAAGACCGCCTTGGCAAAAGGCTTTTCAAAATCCCTCCGGCCCGGTTAGGCTGCTTGCCAAAGCAAACCTCTTTCTCCCCAAAGGCCCCATGGAACGAAGAACCCTTGTCAAGGCTGCCGCCGCCTCGGTGGCTCTCGGTGCCGCTGCGGTACTGGCCGGCTGCGAAAAAAAGGAAAGCCCCGTCTCGACCGAGCCGGGAGCGCCGATGCTCAACTTGGGCAAAACCCAGCAGTGGAAAATGGTCACCGCTTGGCCCAAAAATTTCCCAGGCCTGGGCACCGGGGCCAACTATCTGGCCCAATTGATCGAATCCATGACCGGTGGGCGGATCAAGGTGAAGGTGTATGGGGCCGGGGAGCTGGTCCCGGCCTTTGAGGTGTTTGATGCGGTCGCCAAGGGAACCGCCGAGCTGGGCCACGGGGCTGCCTACTACTGGAAAGGCAAGACCGAAGCGGCCCAGTTTTTTACCACCGTCCCCTTTGGGCTCAATGCCCAGGAAATGAGCGGCTGGATCCACTATGGCGGTGGACAGCAGCTGTGGGACGAACTTTATGCCCCCTTTGGGCTCAAACCCTTTGGGGCCGGGAACACCGGGGTCCAAATGGGCGGGTGGTTCAACAAGGAAATCAAGTCCATCGCCGACCTCAAGGGCCTCAAAATGCGGATGCCCGGCCTGGGGGCCGAGGTGCTAGAACGGTTGGGCGCTACTCCGGTCAACCTTCCGGGGGGAGAAATCTTCCAGTCCCTCCAATCGGGGGCCATTGATGCCACCGAATGGGTGGGGCCTTACAACGACTTGGCCTTTGGGTTTTATAAGGTCGCCAAGTATTATTATTGGCCCGGCTGGCACGAACCCGGCTCGGTGATGGAAGGGTTGGTCAACAAAAAGGTCTTTGAGGCCCTGAGCCCGGACCTCCAGGCGATCATCACCGCCGCCATGCGGACCGCCTACGAA
The DNA here is from genome assembly GCA_001783715.1 of Candidatus Lambdaproteobacteria bacterium RIFOXYD2_FULL_56_26. GTDB lineage: Bacteria > SAR324 > SAR324 > XYD2-FULL-50-16 > XYD2-FULL-50-16 > XYC1-FULL-56-13. The sequence continues at coordinate 33,531 of MFNF01000066.1, read as the reverse complement.
GACATGCTCGCCGAGTTTACCGCCCGGAACAGTTCGGCCCTCAAAACCCTGGTGGGGGAGCACAAGGTTCAGCTCAAACGTTTTCCCGACGAGGTGCTCAAACAACTGGGCCAAGTCTCCAAAGAGGTGGTCGAAGGCTTGGCCGCCAAGGACCCGGCAGCCAAAAAGATTTACGAAAGTTTTGAGGCCTTCCGCAAAAGCGCCCTCTCCTGGACCCAAATCGGCGAAGAAGGCTACAGCTTGGCCCGCGCTTTGACCTTCGGATGAACATGGAAGCATGGGCCTCCTGGATTGACCGCTTCACCTTGAGGTTGGGGCGGATCAACAGTTGGATGATCCTGGGCATGGTGGTGGGGACCGCCCTGGTAGCGGTGCTCCGGTACTTCTTTAACCTAGGCTGGGTTTGGATGCAAGACCTGATGATCTATCTGCACGCCCTCTTTTTCCTTGGTGCGGTCAGCTTTGGCCTGCTTAGAGGCGGCCACGTCCGGGTGGACCTCTGGTACCACACCGCCAGCCCCAAGGCCCAAGCCAGGGTGGACCTGCTGGGCTGTTTGGGGTTGTTGGTGCCCTTTTGTCTTTTGATCCTCTACCAGAGCTTTCCTTATGTCACCTCCTCTTGGGCGGTGCTGGAGGGCAGCAGTGAAACCGGCGGGCTGCCGGGGGTCTTTTTGCTCAAAAGCCTGTTGCTGCTTTTCCCGTTGACCTTGCTGCTCCAGGGGCTCTCCCAATCGGTCAAGGCACTTTTGGTTTTAAGGGAGGGCTAAAATGGCCGATACGATGGCCGGGGTGATGTTCCTGTTTACCATGGCCGTGCTGATGTCCGGCTACCCGGTGGCCTTTGCCTTGGGCGGCAGCGCCTTGGCCTTTGCGGGGTTTGGGTTTCTGCTCGGAGTTTTTGACCTTAGTTTCTTCTCCGCTTTCCCCGAGAGGGTTTATGGGGTTATGGTCAACCAGTCCCTGGTGGCGGTTCCCTTGTTCATCTTTATGGGGGTGATGCTGGAGCGAAGCAAGATCAGCGAAGACCTTCTGGAAACCTTGGGGCTCCTGTTCGGCAAAACCAAAGGGGGCATCGGGGTTTCGATTTGTCTGGTCGGGGCGCTGTTGGCGGCCAGCACCGGGATCGTAGGGGCGACGGTGGTCACCATGGGGTTGATCAGCCTGCCGGTGATGTTGCGGTACAAATACAGCCCGTCTTTTGCCAGCGGCATCATCGCCGCTTCGGGGACCTTGGGCCAGATCATCCCGCCTTCGATCATCCTGGTCTTGCTGGGTGACGTGATCGGCTCGGCCCACCAGCAGGCCCAACTTTCTTTGGGCAACTTCTCCCCATCGGCGGTCAGTGTCGGCGACCTCTTTTTGGGGGCGCTCTTTCCGGGCCTGTTGCTGGTCGCTCTTTACATAGTTTTTGTGTTTATTGTCGCCCAACTCAAGCCCGACCTCGCCCCGGCGGTTCCGGCCCAGGAGTTGGAAGCCCTGGCCATTGGGGAGCTGCGGGGCAAGGTGTTTAAGGTGCTCTTGCCGCCGGTCTTCTTGATCATTGCGGTTCTGGGCTCAATCCTGGCGGGCGTGGCTACCCCCACCGAGGCCGCCTCCTTTGGTTCGGTCGGGGCCTTGTTGATGGCATGGGTCAAGGGACAGTTGAGCCTAAAAACCTTGCAAGAGGTGATGGAGTCAGTCGCCGAGGTCAACTGCATGGTTTTTACTATCCTGTTGGGTTCTAGCCTGTTCAGCTTGGTCTTCCGGGGCTTCGGCGGGGACGAGGTGGTGGGCCGGTTCCTGACCAACCTGCCCGGCGGGGTGGCGGCGGCCTTTGTGCTGGTAATGGCGGTGATGTTCCTCTTGGGCTTTTTCCTGGACTTTTTTGAGATCACTTTTGTCATGGTGCCCATCGTTGGCCCCATTCTTCTGGCCCAGGGACTCAACCCCATCTGGTTGGGGGTGATGATCGCCATCAACCTGCAAACCAGCTTTTTGACTCCTCCTTTTGGGTTTGCCTTGTTTTATCTGCGGGGAGTTGCGCCCAAGGAAGTGACCACTTTGCATATCTACAAGGGGGTCATTCCGTTTATTCTGATCCAAATTTTGGTCCTGGGCATCCTTTGGATGTTGCCGCAGCTGATTTTGTGGTTGCCCACCCAGGTTTACGGCTCCTGACAGACTACGCCCTGGTGCCGAAGCCGATCTTGATTTAAAAAGTATCTTAACAGGTTAAGCCCTTAGGGTGAAAATCAGAGCCCCAAATAATTTGTAGAATTTTTTACCAAGATCATCTAAATGTCGCTATCCTTCCCGTATCTTCGGACATTCCAAACCGAATGTTTCCCCTAGGGTTGGGCTTTGTCGGAGCGGTCCTTAAGGTCGCCGAAAAATGCGGTTGAAAGGGGCCCTCCAAGTTAACCCTGTGGGGCGGGGCCAAAACTGAGTGAAAGAAGCGAAGGCAGACAAATTCAACTTCCAAAGGAAAATCGTGCCCCCAAAAATCAAGTTGCTGTCCGTCGGCCTCCTGTCACTCGGGGTGTTGTTGGTTCCGGCAGTGCTGACCTACCAGGCCACAGTTGCAATCGAACATGTCGTTGCTGGCCAAACACTGCCCCAAGTTGAAGTGCAGTTGTCCCAGATCCGCTATTTTGTGTTTGCAGCCATGGGCTTAAGCCTGTTGGCACTTGCAACGATGACCTGGATGATTTGGGGTCTCTTGGTCGGCCCCTTGAAGGCCTACCAACAGCGGACCTCCAAGGTCCTCTCCGGGGAGGAGACCATCCAGGGGGATTTGAAGGACATGGAGCGAGGTGAATTCGCCCCTTTGATCCAAGGTTTCAACTTCTTTTTGACCCAAGTGGCCAAGACCATCCAGCCCCTGCGGTCCCAGTCGGAACGGCTGACCCTCTCTTCCAACATCTTCCAGATCAACACCAAGTGCATCCTCAACGCCACCACCAAGATCCAAAAAACCGCCGAAGGTGACTTTATCGCCCTGGAGGCTTCGGCAGTCGCTCTGGAACAGTTGACCGATGCTTCCAAAGTGATCTCCGACCAGATCCACAAGGTAGGCGAGCTGACCTTGGAAGCGGAGACCCGGACCAACGCCGGGGCCCAGTCGGTCCAGCAGGCGGTGGAGACCATGCACAAGATCGAGCAGTCCAGCGACAAGATCAGCAAAATCGTGGTGACCATCTCCGAGATTGCCAACCAGACCAACCTCTTGTCCCTGAACGCCGCCATCGAGGCCGCCAAGGCCGCCGAACAGGGCAAGGGCTTTGCGGTGGTAGCCCAAGAGGTGCGCAACTTGGCCACCCGGGTCAACAAAAGTGCGGTGGAAATCAACCAGCTGATCCAACAAAGCCAAGAGGAAGTCAAACGGGGGACCGAAGTGGTCAACCAGGTGGGTTTGGACCTCAAAAAGATCGTGGTCCAGGTGCATGAGGTTTCGGGGCAGATGAGGGCGTTGGACAAAGCCATGGAAGACCAGGAAAAGGGCATCGAATCCATCGCCCGGCAAAGCGAGGGGCTCAAGAACTCCAGCGCCGAGACCCTCAAGCGGATTGAAGAGTTACAACAAGTCGCCAATTCTGCCCAAGCAGGCACCCATACCCTTACTAAAGCGGCACTCCATCTGGACCAAGCCATTGAAGCCCTGGACCGGTTCGACCAAGCCGAAGAAGGCAAAAACTTTATCGAATGGTCCGGTGCCCTGAGCGTCAAGGTCCCTTCCCTGGACGAACAGCACAAGGTGCTGGTCCACATGATCAACCTGCTGTACCAAGCCCACCTGAAGAAGCTGAAGGTGGAAGAGTACGCCGACATCATCGATTCCTTGGTCAACTACACGGTGGCCCACTTCAACTTTGAGGAAAACATGATGGAGGCCTACGGCTACAAGGGATTCTTGGCCCACAAACCCTTGCACGTTGATCTTCTTGCGACGGTCGGGGACTTCCTGGGGCAATTCAAGGCAGGGAGAAAGACCTTGGAGGACCTCTTGGAGATCCTCAAGGCTTGGTTGACCAACCACATCCAAAAGCAGGACATGGACTACGCCCAACCTTTGTGGGACGCAGGAGCCAGGTAAGCCCCAGGCCCTTGGGGTCTATAGCGCTAAAGCTGATCGGAGAATCAAACTTAAGGCTCCCCAAAAAGCCAATCTATTTCAACTTGTTGCTTTGGTTAAACAAAAAATCTTGTGATCAGGAGCAAAAAAAATTAGACAAAGGCTCCAGAATTCATTATTAGACAAGTATCCTTTTTTATCTCCAGGTAAAGAGTTTTACAGGGGGATAAAAATTTCGGCTAAGCAAACTTCTTTTCAGGGAAAGACATGAAGAAATCCGCCATCCTCATTTCCGCCCTTTTCTTTGTGGGCTTGACCCCGGCATTTGCTGAAGACGGCGCAAGGCTGTTTCAAAGAAAAGGCTGTACCACTTGCCACGGCGTAGGTGGTGCAAAACCGATCACTGCTCAATACCCCTCTTTGGCCGGCCAAAACGCCGAGTACATCGTGGAGCAACTGAATAGCTTCAAAGATGGGCACCGGACTGGGATCAACGCCCAACAGATGGTCCAATTTGCAAAAAGCATCAGCAAAGACGGTGCTGAAAACCAGACTGCAGTGGCTAGCTACTTGGCCGCTCAGGCCTTCGTAGGTGGCAACAACGTGGATGCTGACTTGGTGGAAAAAGGCAAAGCCGCTTTCACCGAGAAAGGTTGTACCTCCTGCCACGGCGAAGGTGCCAACGCTCCGATCATGCCTGCTTACCCCAAGTTGGCCGGTTTGTCCCCCCAGTACGTGATCAACCAGTTGAACGCCTTCAGGGACGGTTCTCGCAAAGGGACCCCCAATGCCGATGCCATGGCTCCGATGGCTACCACCTTGGCTCCCGAAGAAGTGGCTGCAGTGGCCAACTACTTGGGTTCCTTGTCTCGCTAAATCGCTTGGATTGAGGCCCTTGGGCCTCAATCCCTTGAGACCAGAAGAGGCCGCCTTGTGCGGCCTTTTTTTTGTTCCGAGGTTTTCCTTCCCCTCTTCCCGCTGTTCTTGTCAGTTCCAGAGGCTTCACGTACAGTGAACCGTTGAGCAACCTCGTTTTACCGCTCTTTTCTACCCGGAACAAATGGGACCCCTGCTGTATCTTTTCACCCATCCAAGTTTGGCCAACGGACTGAGCCCATACCTAGCCAAGGGCCGGGTCCGGTTTGAGTCTTTCTCCTCCGCAGACAAACTGCTGTCTGCGGTCAAGTCCAAACCTGCCTTTTTGGCCTTGGTGGACCTGGACCTTCCGGGGGCGATGGAAACGGTGATGTCCCTCCATGCACTGCAGCCCAGCCTAAAGCCCTGGCTGGGGTTGATATCCTTGGGAGAGCCCGAGTTTACCCAAGGTTGGTCCGAGGCCTTTTGGTTCCAAAGCCCCGCCCAGCCCCAGCACTTGGGCTCCCAAATCGGTCTCCTGCTCAAGCTGGTTGAAGCCAACGGCAAGGCCAAGAACCTGCAAAACCGCCTGGACCAGGAAGAAGAATCCCGGCTGGCCAGTGAAAAACAACTGAAGGCCTTCGGGAACCAATTGGAACAGCAGGTCACCACCCGGACCCGGCAGTTGGCCTTGGAACTGGAGGAGCTCAAACGGCAAAACAGTGGTTCCTCCCAGACCAAGGATTTGGTTCAGGAGCGGCTTCTGGAAGACCTGTTGGACAGTCTGCCCATTTCCATCTACCTCAAGGACCCCCAGGGCAAGGTGATCCTGGCCAACCGGGAGTTTTGCCAGCTTTTGGGCAAGGACAAGGACCAGATTTTTGGCCGCAGCTTTTCTTCCCTGCTCGATCTGGAAGCCGCTGGGGAGGACCTGCATACTGACCGGCAGGCCCTGGAAACCCCCAAAGGACTTCGATTTGAAGAAACCTTGAACCTCAAGGGCAAGCGGTTGGAGCTTTACCGGGGCAAGTTCCCCTTTTGGATCGAAGGCCTACCGGAGGCCCATCTATTAGGCTACGTCTTGGAGATCACCGACAAAAAGCGGCTGGAGACCAAACTTTCCCAAACCCAAAAGTTGGAAGCCTTGGGCACCATGGCCGGGGGAATCGCCCATGACTTCAACAACCTGCTTTTTGCCATGATCCTCAACCTCAACCTGATCAAAAAAGCCAACCCAGACAACCCCAAAACCCTGGCCTACGCCGACCGGACCTTGGAAGCGGGGCTGCGGGCCAAGGACCTGACCAAACAGATCCTGGCCTTTTCCCGACAGCAGGAACGGCGGATGGAACAGGTGGACGTTTCCAAGGTACTCGACGAGGCCTACGGGTTGATCCGCACGGGGACGGAAAAAAACATCCTGATCGAACGGCACTACCGCTGCCCCAATCCGTGTGTCATGGGGGACCCCTCCCAGATCCACCGGGTGATCATGAACCTTACCGGCAACGCCGCCTTTGCCCTCAAGGACCGGGGCGGCCGGATCGACCTGATCCTGGAGGAATGGAAAATCACCGCCCAAGACACCTTGGCCCATGACCTCAAGCCGGGAGATTACCTTCGTTTAGCGGTCACCGACAACGGGCCGGGGATCGATCCCAAGATCATGCCTCGTATCTTTGACCCTTTTTTTTCCACCAAGTCTTCCGACGAAGGCTCGGGGCTAGGCCTTTCGGTAGTTTTGGGAATCCTGCAAAGCCACAAGGGCCATATCCTTTGCCAGTCCACCTTGGGCAAGGGTACGGTCTTTGAGGTCTATCTTCCTTTGGTCCAAAATGATCTTGCCAACCCTCCCTTGGCCCAAGTAAACCAAGGAGAAGCATCGGCCCTGAGCCAGGGAGCCAAAATCCTTTTGGTGGACGATGAGGTTCTGGTCTTGGAGGCGATGACCGACCTTTTGACCAGCGAGGGGTTTGTGGTCTCCTCCTTTTGTGACTCCATCGCCGCTCTCAAAGAGTTCCTGGGCCATGCGTTTGAATATGACTTGGTGATCAGCGACCAAAGCATGCCCCATCTTTCCGGCCTGGAGCTGGCCCAGGCGCTGACCAAGGCGAGAAAAGAGCTGCCGGTGATTCTTTACTCTGGTTTCAACCAACAGTTGACCGAACAAAGCGCCCTCAAGGCCGGGGCCAAGGCCCTTTTGCCCAAACCGATCGAACAGGAGCTGCTTTTGTCCACCATTGCCAATCTTCTCCCCAACCGGCAGCAACATGGCTAAAATCCTGATCATGGAAGACGAAGAGCTGGTCTTGATGGCGCTCAAGGAGACCTTAGAGGCCGCCGGTCATGAAGTGGTGGCCTGCGACAACGGCCTGGAGGGAGGGGAGATCGCCCACCGGGAAGGCTGCCAACTGGCGGTGGTGGACATTTTTATGCCTCAGCAAGACGGCATTGCCGTGATCATGGAACTAAAAAAACTTTCCCCGACCACCAAGGTCATCGCCATTTCCGGCGGCGGCGCAGTGGTCCGGGATTTTGATTACCTTGAGTATGCCCGGGCACTTGGGGCTGTGGAGTGCTTCCACAAGCCCGTTGACCCCCAGGAACTGCTGGAAACGATCGAAGCGGTTCTCTAACTCCGGTCGGCCCGGCCTTTTCCCCGATTCCCCATGAAACCTACCAGACTCGTAAAATCCAAGATTCTTTGCACCTTAGGCCCATCCAGCCGCACCGAAGCGGAGATCGGGGCTCTTTACGAGCAAGGCATGGACATGGTGCGGATCAACTTTTCCCACGGCTCGCCGGAAGAGAAACGGGAGCTGTTCGCCACCGTCAAGGCAGTGGACCCCAACTTGGCAATCCTGTGCGACATCCAAGGCCCCAAAATTCGGATCGGCGAGGTCAAAGCAGGCGGGGCACTCTTGCGCCGAGGCACCCAGTTTACCTTGACCACCGAAGAGGTGATGGGCGACGAAACCAAGGCCACCATCTCCTACAAACCCTTTCCGGCGGAAGTCAAAACCGGGGAGCGGGTCTTCATCAACGACGGGATCGTCTGTCTGGAGGTCTTGCAGATCAAGGGAAAGGAAGTGGTTTGTAAGGTGCTTTCCGGGGGAACCATCTTCACCCGTAAAGGGGTCAACCTGCCGACCACCAAGCTTTCGCTCCGGGTGCCCACCGAAAAGGACATTGTGGACCTCAAGCTGATCGCCGAACTTGACCCGGCCTACCTTGCCGCCAGTTTTGTGGGGACCGCCGACGACGTGGAAACCATCCGGCACATCCTGGCTTCCTACGGCAACGACCGGATCAAGCTGATTTCCAAGATCGAGCGGCCCATTGCGGTGGACAACTTTGAGGAGATCCTGGCGGCCAGCGATGGGATCATGGTGGCCCGTGGGGACCTGGGGGTGGAGCTTCCCGCCGAACAGGTGCCGCCGATCCAAAAGGAAATGATCCGGCGCTGCAACATCGCCGGAAAGCCGATCATCGTGGCCACCCAAATGCTCGAATCCATGACCAAGGCCCCCATTGCCACTCGGGCCGAGGTTTCGGACGTTTACAACGCCATTGCCGACGGGGCCGACTGTGTGATGCTTTCGGCCGAAACCGCTTCGGGGGAGTTCCCCACCGAGGCAGTGTTTACCATGGAGCGGATCATCATGGTCAGCGAAGACCACCTGGCCCAGCGGAACCCCGATTGGTACGATTCCAAGGAGGACACGGTCTCCGAGGTAATCGGCCACTTGACCCACCAGACCTGCAAACAGCTGATCGAACGGGGCAACGGAGCGGCCGGCAAGATCATCTGTCTGACCCGCTCGGGCCACACCGCCCGGATGGTCTCCAAATACCGTCCTCCCTTCCCGATCTTGGCTCTCACCCCGGACGCTCGGGCGGCCCAGGAAATGAAGCTGCTTTGGGGGGTCGCTCCCTTTCACATGCCCGAGCTGGCCGAATCGGCCCAGACCCTCAGCCGCATCCACACCGCCATCCAGGCCTGCTACGACCGCGGTTTTTTGACCCCCACCGAAAAGGTGATCGTAGTCGGCGATTTTTTTAACCTCCCCAGCCAAACCAACATGGTCTCGATCCTCACCGTCGGTGACGTGCTGGGGTTGGAGGAGTAGGGGCAGGGTTGGATGGTTGACGGTGGGGCGGTTTTACCGAACCTAACCCACAAACCTTTGGTGCAGAATTTGGTAGTTATTGGTGTCGGGGTAAGGCCATAGAATATGGCTTATGGAATGCCTTTGTGCCATCGCCAGATAGGACTTGCTAAGACCATCACAAAGTGTACACAACCGGCTGCTTTGCTTTGAGCGATGGTTCTCCCTAGCCCCAAACCCAGACTGTAATTTTAACAACCAAAGAAAACCCGATTTAGTTACGATCTGCTTCGTCAACCGCAATCTGTAACATAGTGAGTCTTAGGGCATCACTACATCGTCATCAAGCCACCTGGTTAAATCCCCCTTTTCTACCAGCAAATAATATTTGGCGATTTCAGTTTCCTTGAAATTCGGATAAAGCTCATTTGCAATCGTCTTTCTAAGGTCCCGAAATGTAAAACTCGGAAGATTTACAGCTTGTGCGATTTCCTTAAGCGTATCTACTAAATCTTCCCTGGAAACCTTGAATACTTGCCCGTGGGTTTGATTGGGATTTTCTCTGATTTCAGCCAACAGTGAACATACAATATCAGGGAGTTTGACCGGCCGTTTCTTTGATCCAATCATCGCCTTTTTGCTTCCAAAATCTACATCTGTCCAGTCCAACTCAAGCAATTCTTTGGGCATACGTCCACCAGTTGCGTATGCAAATCGAATCGCTGCATAAAGAATATGTTCTTTTGTTACTTTTTTAGCGCCCCTAATAAAGCTTTCAGTCACATTGGACTGGGCCGTCTTACTGTTGTCTCGCAAATAGTCAAATATTTGTTCCATCTGAGATACTGTTAACTTTCTGGCTTTTACGGGTTCGTTTTTGACTGATTGACCATTTCTCTTTTGAAGCTCAGGGAAATCGTGGGTCCATCCTGAGGCTTGTAACCGTAAAAATTCTAACAATGCCCTAAGAGACAAGGCATACTGAGAAATCGTTTTGGAACTTAGTGTTTTTTTGTTGCGTTGACGTAGCTCAAGAAAGTTCTGAAACCAATTTTCCAGCCAAGAATTATTGACAACGATTAGAGAGGCTAGAACCTTGACATCACTGGCAGCCAATCCCTCGACCAGATTAGCGATTTGTTTTCCTTTGGTCCCCTGAAATTTATCAATAATTTTTTTTGATAGCTGACTCAACGGTATCCGAAGCAACTGTTTTTGCTTATCTCTTGCTTGACGGGTCTTCATGGCAATTTGATTTTCCACCAATTGCAGCAAAAGGCTATCTTCCATTCCCTTATCAAGGTATTCTGTAACATTTTTTAGCCCCTGCGTAACGGTGAAGTCTACCAATAAGGAGTTGGTGCTCTCGGCAATCGGAAGACTCAACTGTCCCTCAGGTGCTGCCTTTTGGGTGTTTGTATTTCGTTTGGGACGAGCGGTATATACTTGTTTGTTACTTGAAACCATAGCAACCTTTTGAAGAGGAAGTTTGTCAGGTCCAAGCAAAGACCATTCCACAAATAAAAAGTCAATCACCTTTGAAATAACGGATTAATACTGAATTTATTTTTTACCTTTTGAGGGGGCGGCAAGCAACATGTAGAAAATATGGGCCAATACTTGGATTCGCTTCGGTAGCCAACGACCGGGCCGGTTGGCCCAATGGACTGTTTCAACGGCGGTGGGACTGGTCCTTCTTCCCTGCGCTGGTGGGCACAAAGCAATTCTCCTAACCCAAAGAGGCCCCCCAGGCCATCGCTCTTGGAGCTACGGTTGGGTTGCGCCGGGGCTTATTAGGCACTTCTGCCCAACACCGCCCAGGTTAACCCTGGGCGTTTGTTGTGGTTGGTGAGGTGTCAATGAGAGGGAGAGGGCCAGCGTTTGTGGCCAAAGGGGAAGCGCCCAAAGGGCCTAACGGCCCACAACCAAGCGGTCTGGGCAAGGGGCTAGCGGCTTTTCAGGAGGCCTGCAAAGCGGCCAAGGGAAAAGCCGCCAAGCAGTCCAGCCGGGGCTAAACAGCGTGCAAGCAGTCTGGCCCAAGGGCCAGCGGCTTTCCAGGCGGCCTAGCAGCCTTCGAGGGCGACTTTTTTGGGGGCGGCCTGCAAAAAGGGTGGGGCGGTGGCCTTGGGGGCGATGTAGCTTTGCTGTTTTTGGTTCGGTTCGGCGCTCCGGTGGAAAAAAGGGCGGACCCCTTGGAGTTGGGCGGTCTGCCGGAGGTCAAAGCGGCTCCAGTCCACGGCTTCGGCGCTGATCTGCTCCTGCCAAGCCGCTCCGCCTCCTTCCACCAACATCACCCTACGCTTCCGGTCTTGGGTCAACTGAGCGGCCATTTGGGGCGGGATGCCTCCGGGGCCGGTCAGCATCACCCATTTTTTGTAGTTCGGTTTGGCCTTCAACTCCGTTTCCAGCTGGTTCAGGTCTTTGATCGGGACCAAGCCGGGGATGTTGTTGGTTTGGGCGGCGGTGTCCAGGGAAAACACCAAAAAGTCGTTCCGCCCTTCAATGATCCAGCCTGCCAGTTCGGTGGCCTCAATTGAGCTGATCTGGAAATCCTCGATCTGATCGTACCAAACCGGCTTGTGGGGGTACAAGGCGAAGCCCATTCCCACCAGGAGCAAGAAGAGAAACAAGGGCAACAGCCAGTTTTGCTCAGATTTAAACATTCTTCCCTCGGCTCCTTTGTTCAAACCAATTGGCGAAGCGGGTCCCGGCTACCGCAATGACGATCACCACCGCCCCGATCAGCCAGGAAGAGACACCAAAGAACTCGAACAAGGTGACTCGGCCCATGGAGCCGATGGACATGATCGGTTCGATCAGGTCCCAAAGTTCTCCGGCCACTACCACACCCAAACAAAGCCCCAGGATGTAAAGCAGAGCGTCCCATTTGCCCGAAGCCAGCCCCACGAAGGCGGTGCCCGGACAATAACCGCCGATCACAAATCCACCGCCCATCATCAACCCGCCAATCGTCTGGGGCAGCAAAAAGGTGTCGTTCAGGTACAGGCTGTCAAAGGGCAGGATCCCCAAAGAGTCAAGCGCCAAAATCCCGATCATGGCCACCACGATCCCGGTGAACATCACCCGGAAGACGGACCAATCGGTGCCAAACCATTGGGCGGTCAACTTCTTGGCCGAACCAAACCCGGCTCGTTCCAAAAAAAATCCGAACCCAAATCCGATCAAAGCGGCGATAGCCAAGTTGACATCAGGACCCAAAAAGCCGGATTTGGCCAAAGGTGCAATCAGGTTCATTGCCATAACCTCTTGAAAAAGATGGCGGTAACAAAACCCCCAACAAACAGGCCCAACAAAAAGACCCAACTGCCCAAAGCCAAGGTCGCTCCACCCGAAAGGCCCTGACCGCTGGTACAGCCCTTGGCGATCCGAGCGCCGATCCCCATGATTGCACCGCCCAACAGGGAGTAACCAAACCTTTGTCGCCGGGAAACCTGAGGCCCCTTCTCCACCCCCGGCGCAAAGCGCCCGGCGGTTACTGCGGCCACAAAGCCGCCCAGGAAAACCCCGATGGTTTGGAAAATCAACCAGTCGGTCCAATCAAACAGGCCTTGCCGGAAATAACCGGAAAACAACGACAACCCCCGGACATGTTCGGGGGCGGCAATGTTCATCACCCCCGCCGTCACCCGAGCCACCGCACCCGAGCCGCCCAGGCCCCGGCCGGAAATGAAATAGGCGGTGAGCAGGACCAAACCCAGCCCTATCCCTGCCGCTAGGTTGGGCCAGTATGGCTTGGCTTTTGGAGCGTTCTCGGACATCTGGTTCCTCAGAAGAAGGTCGGGTTTGCTTGGCCGGCAAACACCAAAATGAAGCGCAACGACAGACCTCCGACCAGCACCAAAGCGGGAGTGATCGGGGAAAACCGTACCTTGCCCATGGTTTCCAAAGTCTCCAGGCTCAAGGGCACCAGGATGCCCCCCAAGAGGCTGACCGTCCAAAACCAAGGGGCAAAATTCCCGGTGATCAGGTTCATCATGGCCAAGTGGCTGTTTTCGCTTCCCGTAACCCCGCCGATGATCAACACCGTGATGGCAAAGGCTTCCAGAGAGAGCAGGTACATGTCCACCAAGGAATAAAACCGCTTTTTCTCCTCCGGTGCCATCCACAACATCAAGGCGGTGGCCGAAGACATTCCCGAAAGCAGGAACACCAGCCCCAGCACCGAATTGGACCAAAGGGGCCGGGCGTAAAAGGTGGCCAGCAGGATCCCGGTATAAACGCCAATTCCGCTGCCGATGTGTACGTTGACGAAGGCCAGCAGCTTTTTCCAGGGCCTAAAAAACCCGATCAGCCCCTTCAAGGCCCCAACGGACTCCAGCTGTTTTTCATAGAGCAGCACGGCCTGCAAAATCGCCAAGGGGTAAAAAAGCATCAACAGCCAACTGCCCCAGGACATCGGTGAAGTCGGCACAAAAGCCGTGTAAAAACGCCAGACATGGGTCTTGTAGGCCAAGTCCAAAAAGAGGGCGAACATCCCCACCGAAAGCACAATGGGGCTCAGCAGCGCCGAAAGCCGAACGGTGTAGCTGAAGTTGGCCTCGTTGCGGGTGATCAGGATTCCCGAGCTGATCACCAAAAGACCGGCGGCCAAGCCTCCGCAAAAAAGATACACCGGCACTTCCCAACCCCAAACCTGCAAATGGGGAAGGACCTGGGGGTTCAGTTTGTTGGTTACTGTTTCGATCATTTTAGAGCAGCCACAAGAGTTTGGGTTTGGTCCCGGCATGGGGCTTGTCGATCTTGACCTCTCGGCCCCGGAGCAGCGCCTCTGCTTGGCCGTCGTTGCTGTTGAGGTCCACCAGCTTCAAGGCGCTGGTCGGGCAAACTTGGGTGCAGGCGGTGGTGGCCAAGCCTGCCTTGATCCGGTGGGAGCAAAAGCTGCACTTGTCGGCAAAGCCATCGGGGTGGATGTACCGGGCATCGTAGGGACAGGCGGCCATGCAGGCCTTGCAGCCGGTGCAAAGGTCCCGGTCGATCTGGACGGTCCCGTCCCCCTGGTAGTGGCTCGCTTCGGTCGGACAGTTGGACACGCAAGGGGCATCCTCGCAGTGTTGGCAACGTTCGCTGCGGTTGACCAGACTCAAGTTGGGAAAACTGCCCTTGGTAATGCTGACCACCCAGTCCCGGCAAAAGCCTTCGGGGACTTGGTTTTCCGTCTTACAGGCGAAAACGCAAGCCGAACAACCGACGCAACGCCGGGTGTCGATGATCATTGCATACTTCCGTTCTCGGCTCATCGGCTGAAGGTGACAAAATTGTTTTTAAAGCCCGTTCCTCCCATGATCGGGTCCACCGAAAGGTGGGTGATCATCTCGTTGGCGCTGGCACCTCGGCGGTAGGCGAATTCCAACCGAGGGTCGTTTTGTCCGAAGCCGTGGGCCATGTAAACCACATCGGGCCGGATCCGCTCGGTCAATTTGAGCCGGATTTTGCTGATCGATTTTTTCCCTTCCTGGTTGATCAAAAAGACCGACTCGTTGTCCTTCAACCCCAGGTCCAGAGCGGTGATCCGGTTGATCCAAAGTTCGTTTTCCGGCATCAGTTCCCCCAAAAACCGGTTATTGGAGGTACGGCCAAAGGTGTGCATCGGTACCCTGCCATAAATCAGCCGGAAATAACCGGCTGGGTTCTCCGGCTGGCGCTGGTACTGGGGGGTAGAGTCGAAGCCCAACGACTTCAGCCGGGCCGAGGACAACTCAATCTTGCCCGAAGGGGTGTCGAAGTGGAGCGGCTCTCCCGGTTGGCGGAACAAGGTCGGGTCTTCCTTGACCAGCACCCCTTTGTCCTTGAGAACCTTGAGGCTGGTCCCGGCGGCCCGCAAGCGGTTGTCCAGGTATTCCTCGATCGGCGGGAACAAACCGGCCAAGCCCCACTTTTCGGCCAGCAAGGCGGCGATTTCGTGCCCCGGCTTTGCATCCAGGTGGCTCAGAGGGGCGACCACCGGCTGGCGGATTGCCACGTAGGGCCTACGGTAAACCCGGTCGTCCAGGTCGTCGTACCGCTCCAGATAAGTGACTTCAGGCAGGACCACGTCGGCGTAACCGGTGATCTCCATGGGCAGCACGTCAATGGCCACCACAAAGTCCAACATACCCAACGCCTTCTTGGTGGACTCTTGGTCCCCCAGGGTTTGGACCAAGTTGGTCCCATAGATGAACCAGGACTTGATGTTCCCCGCCAAGGTTTGGTCCACCACCTCGTTGGAAGGGGCCTCGCTGGCCAAGGGGAACCGGCTTTGGAACGGGGTGGAAGCCCTGGTGCTGGAAGCGAAATGGTAGGGGTTGGGGACCCCGTACATTTGGGTTTGGTTGATCAGGCCGCCCGGCTGCCGGTAGTTGCCCAGCAGGGCGTTGAGGATGGCAATCGCCCGTTCTCGTTGAGTATCGTCGCCGTACCAAGCCACATGCCGCCCCGGATGGACCAGGGCACTGGAGCCAAAGCGGCCCATATCTCGGGCCACGGCCAGAATGGTTTCGGGGTCGATCCCGGTGATGGCGTAGGTTGCCTCCGGGGTTGCGTCTGCCACTCCGGCTCGCAATTCTTCCAGGCCGAGGCAGTTTTCCTGCACAAACTTCCGGTTGTACAGTTCCTCTGCCAACAGCACGTGGATCCAACTGCGCAGCAAGGCCAGATCGGTCCCCGGTTTAATGGGCAGCCAGCGCTCGGCCTTGGAAGCCGCCACCGAGAAGCGCGGGTCCACGGCGATCACCTTACATCCGGCCGAGACGGCGTTGGAAAAGTCCTGCACCGCCGTGTTGTGCATATTCTCGCCCAGGTGGCTGCCAATCAGGACCAGATACTTGCTGTTGGCGATGTCGAGCCCTTCGGGGCTGCCCACGGCGTGCCCAAAGGTCAGGGTGAAGGCTTCGTCTCTGGCACCGCGGCATTGGGCGTAGGAGGGGGCCGAGGCAAGGTTGATCCCGTAGGCCTTAAAAAGCCGTTTGAAGAAGGAGGCCCCGAACCCGTGAGAGAAATAGGCGACCTTGTCCAGGTCTCCGTTGTCCCGTATCTGATCAAACCGTTTTGCAATCAGGGTAATGGCCTCATCCCAACTGGCCTCCCGGAACCGTTGGACCCCTTGGTGGGTCTCCCGGATCAAGGGAGTCCGCAGGCGGTTGGGGTCGTACAGCAGTCCATGGCCACCGGTACCTCGGGGGCAAAGCTTGCCGTTGGAAAGCGGGTGATCCGCATGGCCGGAGATTTTAAACAGCTTCCCGTCCTTGACATGCCCATCAATACCGCAGCGCCAAAAACAAAGTTCACACAAGCTGGGGACAATCTTGTCCGCCACCATGGCTTGGGCTTCGTCGGAAAAGGGGAGGTAGGGAAAGGCGCTGACCAGAGCCGAACTTGCAAGAAAACCGGAACCGATTTTGATGAACTCTCGACGGTCAAAAAACTGACTCATGAGTATAACCCTGAAAAAGAGGTCGTCCGCCCTAGGAGTACCACCCTGGATTTGGCTCAGTAAAGTAAAGCCTTGGAAAAATCGACACCCTGGTGTGTAGTTCCAAGGCTGGTGTCCCTTTGGAGGCGTTGCCGTTTTTGCCCGAAGTCCCGGTAAAACCCGCTGGGGGCCAAATGGCAGGGCAGGCAAAGCCCTACCGCCTTGATCTTTTGTTGTTCTGTTTCATTCAAGGCCCGCACCTCCTTGCGGGGGCTCTCTCCGTTCCACCGGCGGGCCGCAGCCCCCGGCACAGCCAAGGCCGGGTCCGGCTGGTGGCAGGAATCGCAAGAACGGGCTTTGCCGGTACTGTGAGGGGAGAGCGGGGCATAATGGTTCCAACGGCGGACCGGCTTGCCGGGCAACTCCAAGGAAGCGACCATGCCCGGTACAAAGGGCCGAATCCGCTCCCCCTGCACCCCCAGGTCGGGCAAACCTGCCTCAAAGTCCCAACCGGTCTCCACCCAGCGGCCTGGGGTGAGCTGGCCGCTTTGGTGGTCCAGTTGCTTTTCTTGGGGGAGATAACGAATGTGGCAGCCATAACATTGGGGGGCCCAGGTGCTGTGGCAGGCATCACAACTCAAACGGCGGTGCTCCTGGCCCCCATGTCCCAGCCCCAACAGCGGCACCCGAACCAAGGTCCCGGTCAGCTTGAGCCGTAGGGTCCGCACCCCTTGGGTTTGCTCCAGCTTGACCAACGGCGTACCAAACCGCCGGGCCACAAAAGGCGGGCGGGCCTCGCCGTCATGGCAATCCAGGCAGGTTATCTCCCTCTGTTCCCCCTGGTGCCGAGCCGCAACCGGTCCGCCCATCAGCCCCCGCCCGGTGTGGCAATCGATGCATTCCAAACCGGCGGTAAAATGCCGGTCCGCAGGCATCAGCCGCACCGGCCGCCCATCGGTCAGCCGTTGTTCCCCCGGTTCGGTTTTTTTCCGGTTGGGGCTCAATTCGGCAAACCCGGCATAGGTCAACGAAACCCGACCGGACCGGGAGTGGCAACCAAAACAACGGTCGCTGCCGATTTTTTTGTCCAAAGGGAAATGCCCTTTTTGCCGTACGGTCCCCAGGTGGCAGGCCAAACAGCCTCCACCCCGCCTGGAGACCGGGTCCTCCGGGTTCAAGAGCCCCTGGCCCAGGTGGCAAGAAACACAGAGCTTCCTCAAGTACCCTTGGGCCCCCGTTTCGCCCAACCGGCCCACAGGAGGTGGCCCCGGTTCCCCAAAGGTCTTTTGGGTCAGTTCAATCATTCCGCTGCCCGAAGCCATCAAAGACTGCCCTACCCGGCGGACCTGGTCCGGGTGACAGGAGGACTGGCCACAACTTTTCCCCGCCCAGGCCAACTCCCCCGGACGGCGGACCAACCCTTGGTGGGCCAATTCCTTGGTGGTTTCCTTGGAGCCTCCGTGGCAGGCTTGGCACCCCACCGCCCCATGGGAGGCGGGGCTTTGGACCGCCGGGTGGCAGATCAGGCAAGTTGCCCTGGCGGCTGAGGTTGTCCCCACTAGGACCAGCACCCAAAACAGCCGGTTCAATAAGGGTCTAAGGTTTAGCTTGGTCCACATCCAAGGGCGGGGGCTGGCAACAGGAACGGCTCTACGGGGCTGGCCGGGTTCGGATCGGTGGTTACAAGACGGTCAACCGGACCAAGGCCCAGGCTTCCTTTTGCCGGAGTTGCGGTTTGGAAATAGCGATTTGAATCTAAACGGATTTCGGCTGAAGTGGCCCCTATCGTCAAGACATACTTTCCAGCTTTTTAAGATAGAGCCTTTGGTTTAAGCGGCCAAACCCTAAATTGGGCTACATCAATGCTTCGGATTCTGTCTTACCCGATTGCCCAGTTTTTGGGGGCCACTTTAACTCAAAACGGTCTGGGCGCTTGCGCCAACAAAAATCTTGCCATATACAATAAAAGGCACCGAACCAAAAGACACCGAAAGCAGTCCATATCAAATAAAACTCAGGTGGGCGAAAGATAAACTCAATAGTATGAGTCCCCCCAGAAACAATCTCCAGTCCAATGAAATTGTTATCTACTTTGTAAATTTTAGCTGGATATCCATCCACCTCTGCCTGCCAGCCTTTGTGATAACTTTGCGAAAAAACCAACAAGCCTGCATCGTCAACTTTAAGTGCGAGTTTTAATCGTTCAGGATCGTAAAATTGGATTTTAAGCTCTCTTGGAGCTGAAAAATCCCCATTGGGGCTTGGGATGCGCAATGATTCATCCAGATAATCGGAGGTGCTCCCATGGTCAGTCAATTTGCCAACCTTCCAATTTTGAGAAAATCGCAAGATTGGCGTTGTAACCCCAAAATATTGGTCAATTTTATCTGGAGTCTTAAGAATTTCAAAAGTTTCAAGTGTACTTTTGAGATCCACAAATCTGGGTGCCAAGAGGTATGATTTTTTTTCTAAGAAAGTGGTGCCGTTCAGCCAAATTTCCCAACGGTAAGGAGCACGTTGCTGCCTGTAGGAGTTAAAACCGTAACTACTAGCAAACGGAAAATTGGTAGCTTCAATTTGGCCTGGAATGTGAGTATTACCTGGTACATATTGGTTCAGTAATAAAAAATGTAAGCCGATGTTTAACCCCAAAAAACCAACCAGTAACGTTCCAAAGCAAAAACCTAAAGGCAGCAAACGGGTTTGAGTGAGCCCCCAAAGGGCTACAAGGAACAGAATAAATCCACAAAAGTTTACGGCATCAAGGTTTAATTCGTTACGAACAAGGAATAACAGCCCAGTCCCTGCTGCAACGGCCAGCAAAGCAACCTTTTTTTCAATCAGACGTTCAGCCAGAGCCGTGGCACCGGTCACTGCAAAAGCCAATGCAAAAAGGCTGAATAAGTCCGTATAGATATTCAAATAAAGAACCTTTTGCAAAAAAGGAAAAAGCAAATAATAATAAAAGAATAGGAATGGAGAATATTTACCCAATACCAAGCTAAAGATGGACAACAGCAACGCAAAGATGGCTAGTCGCTTTTGTTTACTAAAAGACATGGCTGAGGAAAAACACAAAAAAACAAAGATCAAGGGGGTAAAGGGGAAGGGTCTATTGAGCCGCAATAAAAATTTTTCTAAATGTATCCCTCCTTCTGCGTTTACTACGTCTTGGTAATTTAGGGAGGCCAAGTCACGGCCAGAGCGCTCAAAAAGTGGCAGTTCAAATTTGGTGATGTAACCATGAGGCATCAATCCAAATAGAAAAATAGACAGGCCAAGCAAGGTCTGCAGTTTTACCCGGGCAAATTGCCCAAAAAGCGCTCTCAATTCCAAAATCCACCCTTGAGGACTTCGCAACAGTAGGTGAAACAAAAAAAATGTAACCAGGGTTATTCCTGCTTGAATTCCAAAACTTCCCGGGTTGTAAAAAAGTAAAACTGTAGCCAATGCCAGCTTGACTACACGTGCTTTTCCCATTTCACGCATTAAAATTCTACTGAGATAATAAAGAGCGAACTGAGGGTAAATGAGGGTAAGAATATAGACGTAATTTTGCCCAAAATAACCAAAATCAAAAAAAGTAATTACTGCATACAGCGAGAACCCCAAGGCGCAAAATTGCCCCCACAAAGTTGGGCCTAAAATCGACTCGGCCCAAAAACGAGAAAGCTTATAAAACCCCAGACAAAACAATGCACCGTTAAACAGGAATATCCAATCGGAAGCATAAACTAATCCAATCGCCCCCCCCATATCCAAAAGACGGGTTCCTTGGGCGACGAGCGGGTCAAGAGGTGAAGGGAAACTGGTCAGAAGCAAATAAAGGCTATGTGGCTCGCCAGACTGGTGGTACGGATTCCACAGCGGGAGGGATAAATTCCTTAAACGCTCCAGGCTGTAAAGATACCTCATCGAATCTTCAAAGTACTCCCCACCAAGCAGGCTAAGATGCTCAACCAAATTTGGATAAAGAAAGACCAAAATTAAAAAAAACAGCCAAAACAATCCAAATTCGCTTCGCAAGATCCACTTCAAACCGTCTCCTTAGCAAATTGTATAAGAAAATAAAGAATTATACCCAACAATAGAAGTAACAGGAAAATCCAATCACGCTCTTTTAGCTGCACAAAAAGTACCGAAAAGCTAAAACCAGGGTGAATCCAACGGATCAGGAACATTGATCCAGTGAGGGCTACAAGGATGCAAGCAGCCCCCAAAACTAAATTGCGGTGGTGCCTGTTTTGGGGAAGTAGAGTAAATGCTGAAGCTGCAAAATTAGGAACTTGGTGGAGGTCTCTGATTTCCACTTCAGTCAAAGCCCGATGAAAGATCATTACATTAGAGTATGTCCCCAAAAGTGAGCTTTCCGGATAAAATCCTCTGCCAATCCCCAATTGTAGTTTGCTCCCTTTAAAAGCGGCTCCGGAATGTTCCGGCACTGACTTGGCAAACTCTTCCAATCGATAGTTGTTGACATAAACCTCGCCCCCCACGGGTGGCGAAAAAACATAAGTTATATGCAATGGCTTTTGCGGCTGTACCATATTAGGGAGCGAGAAATATCCCCAATCGGCACCTGAAAAGTGAAAGTTTCTTTCGATTTGATTGAGCCACAAGGATGCAAAAGGACGAAAAGAGTCAGAGGTGTCACCTAACCAAAAAATATTGTTTAAATTGAAGCCCACTTGTCCAGCGATCGGAGTAACCCAAAAACTCAACGCAAATCCATTGCTGTAGACCGCTTCCAGTGAAATGTCGTTGATCAAGGGGATTTGAATATCCCGACTCAGCAGCTCACCACAAACTGACTCTTCGCTGACCGTAGAGGTCTCACACTGATTGAGCGGAAGATACAGTGAAGGTTTAAACTGGGCAATAAACCGATCTTCAAAGTCATTGGCGACTTTGAAGGCGTATAAGTGCCCCCAAACCGGCCAAATCAGGACTGAAAGGCCTACAACAAACAAAACAATATTGAGGGAATAACCAAAAAATTTCAGGCTCGCACTCACGAGAATCACACCCAAGTTAAAGTCCAAATCCAGCAAATTGGCAGAAGAATAACCTTTTTCGGATTTGTTTGATAAACTTAACCAAAAGACCCCAATTTCCTACGCCAGAACGACCCCCGTGGTCAAGATGCTTCTTGCGTCTTTTTAGGCTCTGTTGACATTTACCGGAGCCAGATGAGGGTTCCGACGAAGTAGAGGAAGGCCAAGTACCGGCCCCCCAGCTTCTCAAATCTTGAAAAGACCCTGCGGAAGTGTTTTATTTTATTGATGAAACACTCCACCAAAGGCCACTCTTTGTAGCGCACAAAATCGGTTTTCCAAGGTTCCCTTTGGTTGGCTTTGGGGGAATCACCGGCAGCATTCCCTGTTCCTCGACTTGCCGCCTGAACTCAGAAGAGGCTTAACCCTTGTCTGCCAGCACAGCCTGGACCTTAAACCCCTCAACCAACGAATGAGCCTGAGTCACATCATGCACTAACTACCCGTTTGTAAACGCTGTTCCATTGCCGTATTTTTCAGGTAGTAGCCGCCATTGCCCCCCGCCGCGGGCCAGCCACAAGACCCCTTCTAAGCAAACATCGGCAGTCCGCTTCGTGGCCTGCGTAGGCACGAGGGTCCGGGGACAAAACCGCATACATTTTTCCCACTGGTTCTCAGCGAAGGTTCTCGTCACAGAAAACCTCCATAGCAGCTATGATACTTAGCTCTATGCACGACATGCCATTGCAATGTCAACAGAACCTAGTTTGTTTTATGCCTACCCGAGAAACCATTGATCGGGACATTAATCTAACCACCGGTCCAACCGATGGTCCAGCCTTTTTTGGGCGGATCGGAATCCGACAGGGCACTTTGGGCGGATTGGGCCGAAAAAAACACCGCATTGGAACAGGGACCAGAGGATTGTACCTGTGCAATGGTTTTACAGTGATCCAACGGCTCAACGAACAAGAAATCTTTGCGCCATCATCCGCCGGACTGCCCAAGAGTCGGCAGTAGTGTTTTGGGGCTCCGGGAGCCCCAGGGAGGGGAGGGCGGGGAGGCCTACGGAAATTACCTGCAAGCCTGGAGCGAAAAACTCTCGCCCGCTCTTTTGACTGCCTTGGTGCCGGTCGCCGAAGACCTGCCCTTTTGGACCTGTTCGAGGAAAGGGGCGACCGGTTATTTTCCGGTCCGGTTCAACGCCCGGGTCAGGCAGCGGTCCAAGGCATTGGCGAACCCTTCCTTTTCTTTGGCCCCAAAGGGCTTGGGACCGGCGGTGTTGATCTGGGCTTCCCGCAGGTCGGCGGCGAAGTCCCGCATCGCCAGCCGCTCCCTGATGTTGGACTCGGTAAACTCCTTGCCCCGGTGGTCAATCGCCAAGGCCCTTTTGGCCAGCACCTGGGAGGCCAAGGGGATGTCCCCTGTGACCACCAAATCCCCCGGTAAACAATGCTCGACGATATAGGCATCCGCCTTGTCCGGCCCCGACTCGACCACCACCGCCTCGATCCACAAGATCCTGGGGGTTTCCATCCCCTTGTTGGCCACCAGGACGGTCCGCACCTTTCTTTTGACGATGGCCCGAAAGATCAATTCCTTGACCGCCCGTGGGCAGGCATCTCCATCAATGTAAAGCACAAAGGGGGCAAGGTCTGCCATGGATTCCAACCAATCGTTTTTTTAAAAGCCGACCACCGGCAAGGGTTACCTGGGCAACAACAAGGGCCGGAGCAGGGCCAAGAGGTTAGACTTGGAGAGAGGTTTGTTGATGTACCCGTCAAAAAGTTCCTCTTCGGTCACCTCCTCCAACTCCCGTTTGGAATAAGATGACAGCACCAGCACCCAGGGTCCGGGGGCCAGGGTCCGGCGGATCTCTCGGGTCGCCTCGACCCCGTTGAGAAGGGGCAGGTCGATGTCCATCAAAACCAAGTCGCAGTCTTGGGCCAGGGCGACCGCTTCGGTCCCGGTTTCAGCGATCTTAAAATGCAGGCCCAGCTCCTTGAGCACTTGGCCGGTGGTTTCCTGGTGCAGGTGGCTGTCTTCGGCCACCAAAACTTTGAGCCCCGCCAGTTTGGTCTTGAACTCCCGGTCCTCTTGTACCGACCCTTGGCACAGCTCCGAGGCCTCGCCCTTGGGCAGGGTGAACCAGAATCTGGTCCCTTGGCCCACCTTGGATTCCACCCCGATCTGCCCCCCGTTTTTGGCCACAAACTCGGCGCACAGGATCAGCCCCAACCCGGAGCCGCTTTCGCTGTGGGTCCCCAGGCTGGAATTCACCTTTTCCCCCAGCTTGAACAGCTTGCCCAACGTCTCTTCTGAAATCCCCACCCCGGTATCCTTGATGTTCACCTGCCAAAACTCTCCTAGCTCCTCCACCGATACCTCGATTCTGCCCCCCGGCTCGGTGAACTTGATTGAGTTGCTCAAAAGATTGCGCAGCACCAGGGTAACCAAGGCCGCATCTGCCGACACCACTTGGTCGAGCGGCTCCAGCTTGGCCAGCTGGATGTTTTTTTGTTTTGCCGCCCCTCCCAGGAGTCCAAAACAATCCTCCAGCGGTTGGGACAAACGGAAGTGGGTTTTGTGGAATTCAATCTCTTGGGATTGGCTTTGGGCCCAATTGAGCAGGTCGTCCAGGAGTTGTCTTGTCTTGATGGTGGTCTCTTGGATGGTCTGGTACAGCTCGTCGTCCAAGTCCGAAGGTTGGGTGAGGATCTCGTTGAACACCACCGCCAAACTGCCGATGGGGGCTCGCAGGTCGTGGCTGATGATCGAAAAAAACTTGTCTTTGGTTTCGTTGGCCAGCTCCAGCGCCTTGGTCCGCTCCCGCACCTTTCGTTCCAGCTCGGAAGTGTTGGCTTCGATGGTCCGGGCCATCTTGGCGAAACCTTCAGTGAGCCTGCCGATCTCGTCGTCTTGTCGGTCCAAGGAAGTAAAACTGTAGTCCCCCTGGGCCACTTGCCCCACCGCCACTTCCAGCTTGGCCAACCGGTCGAGGATCAGCCCTTTGATCATCATAAAGGACAGCGCCAACAACAAAAGCATGGTCAAAACCAACAGGCCCGCCGCAGGAAGAAAAATCTTGGCATCCGCCCAGATCCCCATTTGCAACAAGGATACATTGTACCAGCCGATCTCGGGGATATAGGCCATGCCAACCAAATATTCCTTTTGGTCCATCTCCAGCACCATCACCGCCACCTCTTGGGGGCTTTGTTGCAGCCGGTCCATCTGGCGGCGGAGTTCTTGTTTGTGTTTGTCGCTGTCTAACCGGTCAAACAGAGACTTGTGTTTTCCATGCCCTCTGCCGATGCTGTTATAATCGATCCAATCCGGGTCCTTGTGGGCTTGGATGGAGCCTTCGGTGTTGATAAAAAAGTTGCTGATCCCCTGTTCGGAATCGTTGATCACCTGACGGATAAAATGACCCAGGTCAAAGCCGGTCCCCACCACGCCCTTGGGGACCCCTTGGACCCAAATCAGGCAATTGATCCAAACCTTGGTGGTTTTTAGGACCTCATTGGGCTCAACATTTAAGGTACAGGTCTTGGGCTGTTCTAGGGTGTTATAGAACCAGCGGTCCGCAGGTTTTTGGGGGTCTAGGCGGTAACGAGGTTGGTCTGAATTAACGGAGCTGACATCACTAAAGTAGTAAACCTGTGAATCCATCAAGGCTAGAAAATAGCTTTTATCCACAGTTTGTTGGCGAAACTTTTCTAAAGCCGACAAGCCCTTAGCCTTGGCAGCGCCGTTTTGCTCGTTAGCCGCCCATGTGGTAATAGCCTCTGATTTCGCCAGCTTTTGGGTTAGCTCCAACTCTTGCAGGATCGGGTGGATGCTCCTTTCCTTGTCGTAAAGCACCTGCTTCTTGCCGAAACCTGTGCCCAATTGCAACTGGATCGACCGGAGCAGCACCGTCCCGGTCCCCAAGGCAACGGCCAGCGTAAAGGTAAAGCCCAAAAAGAGCAGGGCCAAAAATTTGCCTTGCAACCGCTTCAACATCGTGAAAAACCAACCCAAAAAACGCCCCTCCAGGCCCCGGAATGTCAAGTCCTTGAGCGGTTCAACCTACACCAACCCCCTGGGTTTGTCAAAGTCTGCAAGCTTTGGGGGAGAGTGCCGTTTTCAGAAGGCAGGCCCCCCCCAAAAAAAAGCCGGGGCTTTGGTCGAGAAATGAAATGAAATGGAAAGGAGAGGTTTTGGCTTTCACAAACCTAAGGACCTCCGCCCGTTGGGCCGGTCAAAAGGGCTTGGGCAAAAAGAACTGCATCCCTCCCTCGGATCAGTCCCACAGGTCATTTTAAAAAACCACCGCCCCACATATAGGCTCGCCAAGTGCTTGTTCCACTGTTTGTTGTTTGAAGGAATTCGTTGCCATCACCCCTCTTTCCCAGCCTCAACGCCCCCCGCCTCATAGCCCTTGAGGCTGGCCAGCAGCAGTTCCGCAAACCCAAAAATCTCTTCCAACTTCTCGATATCGTGCCAGACATCCTTCCTTGAGACATCGAGGGTTCCAAACCGTTTTCCCTTTTCGTTCGCCTTAAATCGACAGAGGGGCTTGCGGTTGTTGTCATCCAGCAACACCGAAAAATAACTTTGGGCATCCCGATAGGCGATCCGAGCAGGGTCCACCGCTTGGCGCAAAATCGCTCGAACGATTTGGAATACCTCCAGTTCCTCCAAGGTGGTTTCCAAAGCGGCACTGGCGGCGACCGGTGCCGGGGCATCCGTTGGGGCCGGAGCTGAAACGGGTTTGTTGAGCCGCAACCTCTCCCTGATCTGGTCATCCACGAACTGCAACAGGGCTTGGCTGACAATCTTTCCAAACTGGTCCCTTCTGGTCTGGGTCATCCTTCCGTTGTGAACCTTACCAGCGAGGAATTTTACGAAATCCTCATCTGCGGCCTTTGTCTGATTTTCAAAAATCGCCTTGATCTCTCGGGTGTACTTGAGTTCTACCGCCGCCGAAACCACCACCTCGGCGTTGAATTGGTCCTTACAAAACCGCTCCAATTCGGCGGGTACCGCTTCGGGAAGGTCGAGGAAACTAAACTCGAAGAAGGGCCGCTGGTCCATCTTGTTGGTTTCTTCGAGATCCGAATAAAACTTGTACTGAACCCCGTTGGTCAGGATCGCCACCGGAGTCTTCCTGGCGGCGAAGTAGCGGTAAAGCTGGGAAGCGTGTTCCACCGTCAACTCGGCGGCGGAGGCCTTGCACTCAATCAGGATGATGGGCTCCCCGTCCTTGAGGATTGCGTAGTCCACTCGCTCCCCCTTTTTGGTGCCAACATCCTGGGTGTACTCCGGCACCACTTCCGAGGGGTTAAAAACATCGTAGCCCAGAGCGGCCAGGAAAGGCAGGACAAAGGCCTGCTTGGCGGCTTCTTCGGTTTTGGTCTGATCGGCCTGTTTGGCGATCCTGCCCGCAAGGTCCTTGATCTTTTCAGTAAAAGCCATTTTGTTCCTGTTTTTTTGAAGGGTTGAGATGGTGGGTTTGAAGTCTGTTTTCCTTTACCAAACTACCCCCTCTTCCCCCAGCAATTCAATGCACGGCTCGGTCAAAGTCGGTCAAAATTGGGTACAAAACGGATGGGGTAATTTTTTGCTTTTTTTGCTCTCATTGACCCTTAATATACCGGGATCAGGAAAATATTTAAGCAAGGGGAGACAAAAGATTGCCGACTTTCCTGGCGACAAGAAAAGCCAGGGCAGAAGACATGCTGGCGATTGTGTTAGGTGCGGGTCTTGAACAGCTGGGGAGGGGGCAGCGAGGGCGAGATTTCCGATTATATGCCGTTGAATACCAACAAAACTTTACGTTTGCCCTGGCCGAACGAAAATTCGGTTCCAAAGGGGCAGGGGCCGCTGGTACCTGGAGCGGGATTTGAACCCGCACACCCTTACGGATAAGGGATTTTAAGTCCCTTGCGTCTACCTATTCCGCCATCCAGGCCCAGCGCTTGAGCCACTTGTTTAGCTCCTTGGTGGCCAAAAGTAAAGAGCCGCCGGGGACCGGAGTCTCCTTCGGGGGTCTGCCCTCGACCCCCTCGCCCTAAACCGTTTTCCCTGCGTCTTCTAGCGGATGCTACATCTTGGTAGTCCCCTGCCTGACACCGGCAGATTGACGAACCCTTCGGTTGCCGATAGACTGCACAAGCTTTTTTTGAGGCAAAACCCCAACCTACCACGGCCCGTGAACGGCCCTAAGTTGGCGGCAGTTTAAAGCTCAACCAGTTTAACCTCAAACGATTTAACCTCTCTAGCGGTTTGACCATGATTGAAGCCTATCTTGCACACCAGAAAGAACGGGAAGCCTTGGGCGTGCCGCCTCTTCCGCTGGACCCCAAACAAACCGAAGAGGTTTGCGCTTTGTTGGTTGCCCCTCCCAAAGGGAAAGAAGACTTCTTGTTTGACCTGATCGCCAACCGGGTCTCCCCTGGGGTGGACCCGGCGGCCGAAGTAAAAGCCCGGTTTTTGTCTGCCATTGCCAAGGGGGAGAAAAAGTCCCCGTTGATCAGCAAACAAAAGGCAGTGGAGCTTTTGGGTACCATGGTCGGCGGCTATAACATCACTCCTTTGGTGGAGCTGATCGACGACCAGGAACTGGCGGCCGATGCGGCTACCGCCTTGAAGGGATTGATCCTGGTGGCAGGCGGGTTTGACGTGATCAAACAAAAGGCCGAGGCCGGAAACGCCCAGGCCAAAGCGGTCATGGCCTCCTGGGCCAACGCCGAATGGTTCACCAACCGCCCTGAAGTGGCCGCTTCGGTCTCCGGTGTGGTTTACAAGGTGGACGGCGAGATCAACACCGACGACTTCTCTCCGGCCTCCGAAGCCTGGAGCCGCCCGGACATTCCGATGCACGCCAAGTCCATGGGGGTCAACCGCTTCCCCGAGGGGCTCAAGACCATCGAAGCTTGGCGAGCCGCCGGGAAAACCATCTTTTTTGTCGGCGACGTGGTAGGCACCGGGTCTTCCCGGAAGTCTGCGGCCAACAGCGTGCTCTGGCACACTGGCGACGACATCCCCTTTGTCCCCAACAAACGCCGGGGTGGGATCATCCTGGGTGGGGCCATTGCGCCCATCTTTTACAACACTGCCGAAGATTCTGGCTCTCTGCCGGTCCGGTGCGATGTTTCCAAGTTGTCCACCGGTCTGGAAATCACCGTGGACATCAAAAACAATCAGGTCTTAGATGGTAAAGGCTCTGTCTTGGCCAAAGGGGACATCACTCCGGGGTTGCTTGAAGAAGTCCGGGCTGGCGGTCGGGTGAACCTGATCATCGGCAAGGACCTGACCGACAAAGCCCGCAAGGCACTCAAGATGGGTCCCTCGACCCATTTTGTGGTGGAATCGGAAGTGCCCGCCCACAAAGGTGGCTTTTCCTTGGCCCAAAAAATGGTCGGCAAGGCCTGCGACCTTCCGGGGGTTTTGCCCGGCCAGAAGGTTCTGCCCCGGATGACCACCGTTGGGTCCCAGGACACCACCGGCCCGATGACCCGAGACGAGATGATGGAACTCGCCTGCCTGGGCTTCCAGGCGGACTTCGTGTTGCAGTCCTTTTGCCACACCGCCGCCTACCCCAAGGCTGCGGACATCAAAACCCACAAGACCTTGCCCAAGTTTATCACCAGCCGGGGCGGAGTTAGCCTCCGGCCTGGGGACGGGGTGATCCACTCTTGGTTGAACCGGATGTTGCTGCCGGATACGGTTGGCACCGGTGGTGACTCCCACACCCGCTTCCCGATCGGGATCAGTTTCCCGGCCGGTTCAGGTTTGGTGGCCTTCGCCGCCGCCACCGGCACCATGCCCTTGGACATGCCCGAATCGGTGTTGGTCCGCTTCAAAGGGAAGATGCAACCGGGGATTACCCTGCGAGACGTGGTCAACGCCATTCCCTACCAAGCGATCAAACAAGGGTTGATGACGGTAGAAAAGAAAGGCAAGAAAAACGTCTTCAATGGCCGGATCATGGAGATCGAAGGGTTGCCCAACTTGAGCATTGAGCAGGCCTTTGAGTTGACCGATGCCTCTGCCGAACGGAGCGCCGCTGCTTGTGCCATTGCCCTTTCCGAGGCTACGGTCGGTGAGTTCCTGCAAAGCAACGTGGCATTGATGAAGAAGATGATCAAAATGGGGTACCAAGACCCCAAGACCCTGCAAAAGCGGATCAACGAAGCGGAGGCTTGGCTCAAAAAGCCCAGCTTGATGAAGGCCGATGCCGATGCGCCCTACGCAGCGGTCATTGAGATCGACCTCAATACCATCACCGAACCGATCCTCGCTTGCCCCAACGACCCGGACGATGTCAAAACTCTCTCGGAAATCGGTGGGGACAAGGTGGACGAGGTGTTCATCGGTTCTTGTATGACCAACATCGGTCACTTCCGGGCCGCCGCTGAGATGCTCAAGGGCCAAGGCCAGTCCAAGGCGGTGCTTTGGGTCTGCCCACCGACCAGGATGGACCAGGAACAGTTGATTGCAGAAGGGTATTACTCCCATTTCGGGGCCGCAGGGGCTCGGATGGAAGTGCCGGGTTGTTCCCTTTGTATGGGCAACCAAGCGAGGGTAAAGGACAAGGCCACGGTGGTCTCGACTTCCACCAGGAACTTTGACAACCGTATGGGCAAAGACGCTCGGGTGTATCTGGCCAGCGCCGAACTGAGCGCCATGTGCGCCCTGTTGGGACGGTTGCCCACCAAAGAAGAGTACCTGGAGCTTTACAACAAAAACTTGGCCGGGAAGGAGAGCAAACTTTATGTTTACCTCGACTTCTCCAAGCTCGAAGAATACGCTTAAAAAACCCAAGACCTCCAAGAAAGGGGGAACCTCCGGGTTCCCCCTTTCTTTTTCACCAAAATTCCTTTGACCCATGAACCTACACCGCCTTGAAGTGGGCCTCAAGCCCCACCTGGAAGACCCCATCGGCAACAAAGTAGCCCAAAAATTCAAGACCCAGGGCTTCGCAGTTGAGGCCATTCGAGTGGTGGAGGTGTATCTGATCGAGTCCAACCAAATCAAGGACAAAGCGGCGCTCAACCAGCTCAACCAAAAACTTTTTTTGGACCCGGTGCTGCACCAGCTCGAGCCTTCCAGCCTGTTTGGTGACCGGTTGGACTTTGACTGGATGGTGGAAGTGAGCTTCAAGCCGGGCGTGACCGACAATGCCGGGAAGGTGGCCAAAGAAAACCTGGAACTGCTGCTGCCCAAGCCTTTTGGCCCTGGAGAAGGAGTGGCCAGTGCGCTGGCTTACCTGATCCAAGGGAAACTCTCCTTGGCGCAAGTGGAGCAAGCATCCGAGAAGATTTTGCTCAACAATCTGATCCAAAAAAAGATCGTCATCTCCAAAGCCGACTGGCCCCAAGAAAAGGCCAAACTCCACTACTTCCCGACCCCCAAAGTGGACGGGCTGGTGCAGGTTGAGCGGTTGGACTGTGGTTCGGTGGAAAAGGTGATGTTGCACTCCACCGAGCGGCTGTTGGCCCTTTCCCAGGCCGAAGCGGAAGTGATCACCGCCTATTACCAAGACCCCAAAGTTCTGGCCCACCGGGCGGAGATCGACCTAGGCCCGGTGCCGACCGATGTGGAACTGGAATGTATTGCCCAAACCTGGAGCGAACATTGTAAGCACAAGATTTTTAACGCTCAAGTTTCCTACCAAAACGAAAAAGGGGGGACCGAAGAGATTCGTTCCCTGTACAAAACCTACATCCAAGGTTCCACCAAAAAAATCCGCCAAAACCTTGGCTCCAAGGACTGGCTTTTGTCGGTGTTTAAGGACAATGCCGGGGTGGTTCGGTTTGACCCAGACTATTCCCTGGCCTTTAAGGTGGAAACCCACAACAGCCCTTCGGCCTTGGACCCCTTCGGCGGGGCCTTGACCGGGATTGTGGGAGTCAACCGGGACTCCTTTGGCACTGGCATGGGAGCCAAGCTGATCGCCAATACCGATGTCTTTTGTTTTGGCCCCTTGGACTACAACAAACCTTTGCCCAAAAAGTTGATGCACCCTACCCGCATCTTTGAGGGGGTCCGCAAAGGGGTGGAACATGGCGGGAACCAGTCAGGGATTCCCACCGTCAACGGAGCAATTTGTTTTGACGAGGGGTTTGTGGGCAAGCCGCTGGTCTTTTGTGGCACCCTTTCGGTGATGCCAGCCAAACACTTCGGGCGGCCTTCAGAAGAGAAGCAGGCCCATCCGGGGGACCACATCCTGATGGTCGGTGGCCGGATCGGCAAGGACGGAATCCACGGGGCGACCTTCTCCAGTCTGGCGCTGGACGAATCCAGCCCGGTTTCGGCGGTCCAAATCGGGGACCCGATCACCCAACGGCGGATGTTTGACTTCCTCTGGGCGGCCAAGGAAGAGGACCTGTTCACTTGCATCACCGACAACGGGGCCGGGGGGCTTTCCAGTTCGGTGGGCGAAATGGCCGAAGGGCCGGGCGGCGCAAAGCTGTACCTGGACAGGGCTCCGCTCAAATACGCTGGGTTGCAGCCCTGGGAGATCTTTGTTTCTGAGGCCCAAGAGCGCATGACCCTCTCGGTGCCGCCCCAAAAAGTGGCCAGGTTTTTGGCGCTGTCCCAAGAAATGTTGGTTGAATCCACCGACCTGGGGGAGTTCACCGATTCCGGCTACCTGGACCTGTTCTACCAAGGCAAGCCGGTAGCCAGCCTACAAATGGCTTTCCTCCACGACGGCCTTCCCCCCATGTCCATCCCCGCCCAATGGACCCCGCCGGCCCAAGTTCCGGTGGCCTTTGAGGTCCAGGAACTGGGCCAGATGGTCCGGCAGATCCTGGCTCGGCCCAATGTCTGCTCCAAAGAACGGGTGATCCGCCAGTATGACCACGAGGTGGGCGGCGGCTCGGTGATCAAGCCCTTGGGCGGCCTCAGCAACGATGGTCCCAACGATGGCGGCGTGATCCGGCCTGTACTCGAAAGCAACCGAGGGGTCGCCTTGTCCAACGGCATTTGCCCCAAGTTCTCCGCCCTGGACACCTACCACATGGCCGCCAACGCCATTGACGAAGCGATCCGCAACTTGGTTGCGGTGGGTGCGGACCCGGACCAAATCGTCGGGCTGGACAACTTTTGCTGGCCCGACCCGGTTCTTTCGGACAAAACCCCGGACGGCCCCTACAAAATGGCTCAGTTGGTCCGGGCTTGCCGGGCGATTAACGACTACTGTCTGGCCTTCGGGGTGCCTTGTATCTCCGGCAAGGACAGTATGAAAAACGATGCCAATCTGGACGGGAAAAAAATCTCCATCCAGCCGACCTTGCTCTTCTCGGGCCTGGGGATCGTGCCGGAGATCGGGCTTTGCCTGACCCATGATTTCAAGCGTCCGGGGGACTGGATTTATCTCCTGGGCCAAACCAAGGCGGAGCTGGGCGGCAGTGAGCTGTTCAGCCAGCTGGGGCTGTCCGGGGGCTTGGTGCCTCAGGTCGATGCAGTGACCGCCAAAGACCGGTACCAAAGGCTCCACCAAGCGATCAAAGCCAAGCGGTTGGCTTCGGTCCACGACTGTTCTGACGGAGGTTTGGCGGTCACCCTGGCCGAGTCCGCCTTTGGCGGCGGCTTGGGGGCCAAGCTGCAACTGGCCCCGCTCTTGGGCACCTCTGGCCTGAGCCCGGCGGAACTGCTGTTCAGCGAGTCCGCCAGCCGCCTTTTGGTCACCGTTGCGCCCCAACACCAACCGGCCTTTGAGGCCCTTTTTGCCGGTACCCCTTGCTACCCCTTGGGACTGGTGACCCAAGAACCGCAACTGGTCGCCCTCAACGGCCCCACTACCCTGTTTGACGAACCCTTGGACGGACTCAAGACGGCGTGGCAGGGGACGTTGGGGGGACGGCAGGCTTCAGCTATTGTCTTCTAGGTTTTGTTGACCTTGCAGGGTCTATCCTGCATAGAGCCAATGTCATAGCTGCTAGGGAGGTTTTCTATGACGAGAGCCTTTGCCGAGAACCAGTGGGAAAAGATGTATGCAGTTTTGTCCCCGGACCCTCGTGCCCACGCAGGGCACGAAGCGGACTGCCGATGTTTTCTTAGAAGGGGTTTTGTGGCTGGCCCGCAGCGGGGGGCAATGGCGGCTACTACCTGAAAAATATG
>MFNF01000065.1 GCA_001783715.1 Candidatus Lambdaproteobacteria bacterium RIFOXYD2_FULL_56_26 | reverse complement strand
TTAACAAAATCCTTCTAAAACTGATCAGAGAAAACCCGCTGTTCTAGTCTTGACCCTAGATATAAATAGGCTAAGAAGGCAATTTTAAAAAATAGGGATTTATTTTCGGTAGATTTCTCGCCGATTTCCCAGGTCAATCACCCAAATCTTGAGTTGTTCATCCTCGATTTCATAGATGATCCGATAGTCACCAACACGAATCCGCCATGCCTCCCTGCCCACCAACTTTTTAGCCCCTGACGGTCGGGCTTCTGTTTCAAGGTCCGTGATGGCTTGAACCAATCGGTCTTGAAAAGGGGGAGGGATTTTTTTGAGGGTTTTGAGGACGGATTTGGAGAGGAGAACTTCGAAAGCCAAAGTGCTTACCTGGAAAGGGAATCCAAGGCGGCTTTCAGCGGGATAAACTCTTGGGGTTTCGACTTGGCAGCATCAAAAGTCCGAATGTCGTCTAATTCCTCTAGGTCGATAAGAACCTGTTCCCACTCCTTTACGGGAAGGAGGATAGCCTTTTTTTGTCCTGCTTCATCGACAATAAAATCGGCATGTAGTTCAATCATGAGCTTCTCCTTGGTCTCTGTACAGAATAGTGGATTTGAACATAAAGAGCAAGCGAAGCTTGGAGAGCCAACTCTTTAAAATTACAACTTAAATTTGACTTATCACAATTTTTGAGTATAATTTCAGGGCAGTCTAAATTGCGTAGGTCTTTCGAAGAACCGCTTGCAGATCGTCTGAACCCTGTGCCCGGTGAGCGGCTCCAATTGTTAACGTGCTCGCAGCTTGCCAAGCGATTTTGGAAAGCTTGCAACGATAGAGACAGGGATTGAGGTTGAAGTTTTTTAGGAGTTCCACCCCAGTTCCAGAAAGTTCCAGTGAAGGGTAAAAACCCGCAAAAAAGAGAAGAAAACGGAACAGAACGGTTCAAGCAGACGACCCGGAAGCCCCATGGTTAAAGGCTTATGAAATCTGGCTTAGAGCTCGGATTCCTGCTGAACTGCGGTAGGCAGTTGGCGGAGGCGTGAGAGAATCGAACTCTCCAGGGGGCTTTTACAGCTCCCTCGCTCGGTTTTGAAGACCGGGGTGGGCACCAGCACCACTGCCGCCTCCCCAGGGGAAGGGATTTTAACCTGCACTTCCTCCCAAAAGGCTTGGGGGTCAGGCCCCAATGGGCGATCCGTCCCAATAGCCTGCAACTAAAATTTTGTCCTTAGGCCCAGACTCCGTCAACCCGGCTCCTTTGGTGCAACGAGATTCCGTCCTTGAGTCTTGACCCCAAAGGGCAAACTGTCACAATTCGCTGCAAAGCCAAGCCCGCCGACCTTGGGGTCGCTACCCAGCGGGCAACCAGCCTATTCTTAACGCCCCGCCCCCAAAGGGCAAACCGTCACAATGGCCTATAAAGCCAAGCTGATCCCCCTTGGTCCCAGCCCCCGGTCCGTCCTATTGTCCCCCCAAGCCC
Organism: Candidatus Lambdaproteobacteria bacterium RIFOXYD2_FULL_56_26; assembly: GCA_001783715.1. Classification (GTDB taxonomy): domain Bacteria; phylum SAR324; class SAR324; order XYD2-FULL-50-16; family XYD2-FULL-50-16; genus XYC1-FULL-56-13. Next base: position 55,919 of record MFNF01000065.1, on the reverse strand, counting down.
CAGAGGGCACAAAGCTTGACAGGCCGAGGGGAAGGCCACTAGACTGGTCCTAAACCCCAAATCGGCCTGTCCATGGATGCCCTGTTTTTTGTTTTTCGGGACCTTTCAAACGCCTTTTTTACCTTGCTGACCTGGGCAATCATCATTCGGGCGGTTCTCTCTTGGTTTCACCCCGACCCTCGCCAGGTGTTGGTCCGGCTGTTGATCCGCTTTACCGATCCAATATTGCTGCCAATCCAGCGGTTTATGCCGGACCTGGGTGGGCTTGACCTGACCCCGATTGCGGCGATTTTCCTACTGCAAGTGGCCCAGTCGGTGATGGGGGCATTGTTCACTAGTCTGGCGATGATTGGCTAGGCTCCACCGCTTCGGACAACTCCAGCTCGACCTCGTCCAGTTGGGGGTTGATGTTTCGGATGCGGACCTCGTACAAAACCCCTTCCTCCAGCCCCTCCAACCGGGCATCCAACCGCAGGTCAAGCAAGGGCAGGTGTAGGACGGACCTGCCGCCCCGAAGCTCCCGGACCAAAGTGGCTTGGTAAAGCTCCTCTTTGTTTTGGCCCAGGTATTTGATTTTGAGATGCTCCCACAACCTTCGTTCCAACTGGCCCAGCCGTCTAACCTGGGCTTCCGAGTCCTGGGCGAATTTGGCCAAGACTTCCGGGGGGAAACTGGCAGGTCGGTTGACCAAGAGGTCCAAAAGCAACCGCTGGCTGACCAAGTCCAAAAACCTTCGGATCGGCGAGCTGGTCTGTAAATAGGCCGGTAGCCCCAAGGCGGAATGGCCTTTGGGGGAGAGTTCAACCACCGCCGGGCGGAGGATCAGGTCGGTCAGTTTGGGTTTTTGGCCAGCCGGAAGCTCCCGTTGCAGGCTGTAGGGCTCTTGGTTGCGGAACAGGTTGGGCCTTCCGGCTTCTTGGCAAACCCTGGCCGCCTCGGCGTTGACCAAAATCGCCAATTCTTGGATCAGCCGGTGCGCCCGGGTCTCCCGGCGCTGTGGGTCCAGTTGCAGGTGGTTGAGGTCGGTCAGGATCAGCCGCACCTCTTCCCGGTCAAACTCCAGCGCCCCTTGCTCAAGCCGCTTTTGCCGCAGCGAGTTGCAAAAACCTTCGATTTTCGACCAAGGCTCTTCTTGGGTCTCCAACCGTTGGTCCAACTCCGGGTAGCTCCAGTTGGCTGCAAGGCGGATCACCGAGCGGCTGATCTTGCGGCTTAGGAACTCTCCTTCTGGGCTCACCTCAAAAAAGAAGGTCACCGCTGCCTTTTCCGCTCCGGCATTGAGGGAGAAAAACCGCTCGGAAAGCACCGGGGGCAACATGGGGAAGACCGCCAGGGGGCTGTAAAGGCTTGAACAACGGTCTTGGGCGGTGGCAAACAGCGGGTGGGTCGGGGTGACGTAACTGGCCACTTCGGCGATGTGCAGCCAAAGCAACAGCCGGTCCCCTTCCAGCTTAAAACTCAAGGCATCGTCAAAATCCTTGGTTTCCTGGTTGTCCACCGAAACCCCGCCTAGGTGGCGCAAGTCTTCGGTAGGGAGGCCAAAGTCGTTGGTCCAAGGGTCCGACTGGGCCAGTTGCTCTGCTGCCGCCAATTCCTCTGGAGAAAAGGTCCCCTTGACCCCTTCCCGTTCGATTTGCAGCGCTCCCCAACTGAGCTTTTCCCCGGCGAGGTTGAGGGCCTCAAGCAGCGGGCGCTCGGCATAAATCCCCCCTCGGGGGCTTAGCTCAAAGAGTTTGGCGAAATGTTCCTTCTCTTGGTGATCGTCCAGGTAAAGGACAAATTGGCGCAACCGGCCCAAAAAACGCCGCCAATGGGCCACCTGGGAGGGCTCAATTTGGGGAGGTTGGCCTTGCCGTAGAGACAAGGCCCAGGCGGATTCGAGGTCCTCCAGGGCTTTGGCTTGGGCTTCCCGAGCCTCTTTGGCCAAGAGGGTCTCGATCTCTTCTTGCGATCGGGCAAAGTATTCGGATTTTTTTTGGTGAAACAAGACCGGCTGGTCCTTGAGTGCCATCAACAGCGCCGCTTGTTGCCAGCCGCTGTAAGGCTCACTCAAGGAGAGTTCGGCCAGTTCTTCCAGCCCGTAGGGGCGGGACTTGTCCAGCAACTCATGAAAGACCACCAAGTCCAAGGTGGCCGCCAAGGCCTCGACCTTGGGGATCTCTCGGGTCAGCACCGCCAAGCCTTCCGAGTCGCTCCCATAGGCCGCACCGATCCAGGTGAGCGCCGTTTGGCCCTTGGGCAAATGGATCTCCTTGCCTACCTCTGGCTGGACGACCCATTTGTTTTTTTGCAAGTCCTTGATCAACCCAAAGGCCAGCCGACCTGCCTTAAAAAAAAGGCAATAATTGGGGTTTTGGGACATTGGGTTTAGCCGGCGATTTTCTTTTGCAGGAACTGGAACCAGTTGGGCCGGGCAAACAGCGCCTTGTCGATCCCATACATGGTCGCCTTGTCGATGGCCAAAACCTCTTTTAACACTTGGGTGGACTTGATGTTGCCCTCGACAATGATCGACTTGTCGGTCGCTTTGGCTACCCATTCGAGCAGGGTTTCTTCCGATTCAAAAAACTTGTTCATCACATGGATGGTGATCGGGTGGAAGAGGTCAACCCCCGCCTTTTCCAAGGTTTTGATCATGGTCTTGAGGGACTTTTCGTTGAATCCGTCTTCCAGTTTGTCGTGGATCGAAAAGAAATAGCCGACCATCAACCGGTTTTCTACCCGAGCCTTCATCGCTTGGATGATCTCACAGGCCAGACGGAGCCGGTTTTCCAGCTTGCCGCCATATTCGTCTTCCCGGGTGTTGTACCGGGGGTGAAGGCACTGGTCGAGGAGCTGTTGTTGGGCTCCGTTGAGTTCCACAAAGTCAAAGCCTGCTTCTTCGGCCCGTTCGATGGCGTGGGAGTAAAAGAGGCAAAGTTCTTCTACATCGTCCGAATCAAAGGGGCGGCTGAGGTCGTAGTCCTTGCCGAAGTTGATCGCCGAAGGACCGATGGGTTGTTCGCCACAGATCTTCTCGTTGGTCTTGGCCCCGGCGTGGCTGAGCCTTACCCCGGCAATCACCCCTTCCGCCTTGATGTGTTTGACCAAGTTTTTGAGCCCCGCCAGATGGTCCTCTTCGGCGATGCCCAGTTGGAGGGAGTGGGATTTGCCCTGCTGGGTGACATAAGCGGAGTTGAGGATCACCACCCCGGCCCCTTGGCGGACCAGCCGCATCACATGCTCGTAAATGGCGTGGGAGACCCGGCCGTCTTTTTGGGCCAAGCCGTCGTGGTAAGGGGGAACAAGGATTCGGTTTTTCGCCCGCAGGTTGCCAAGTTTAAACGAATCGAACAGGGACATGGAGTCTCACGCAAAAGGGGTTTGTTCGTTATTCAGATTTACTTCGCTTCGAACAAGACCTATACTGGCCATACGTTCGGAGAAACTGGTTGTTACTATGGTTGAGCCTCTGGATCACCCTCGTTGCCATTTGTGCCGTCATTATTACGTCACATGGGAACCTCGCCACCCCTACGGCTGCCGTCATTGGGGTTTTAAATCGGTGAAGGTCCCCTCAATGGAGGTTTTTAGCGCATCGGGCCAGCCCTGCCTCTTTTTTGACCCTAAACCTAAAAAAGCCACATGAGCCAAATGATTGCCCTCTACCCTACCAGCGCCAGCCCCCCGACTTGGGGACATGCAGACATCCTGGTGCGGGCCGCCAAGGTTTTTGGACGGGTGCACTGGTTGGCGGCGGTAAATCCGTCCAAGCCTTCGGTTTTCTCGACTCAGAGCCGATTGGACATGATGCAAGATTACGTGGATTTTTTCAAGCTCCAGAATGTGGTGATCGACTCCTTCGAGGGCTCCGTGGCCCGCTACGCTTTGGCCCAGGGGGCGGGAGTAATTATTCGGGGGATGAGGGGACAACAGGATTTTGCCGTCGAATGGGAATTGGCCCAAGGGTACAAAGGGATCAGTGACCAACTGGAAACCTTGGTGATGCTTGCCGACCCCAAGCTGGTTGGGGTCAGCAGCTCTATGGTGCGGGAACTGGCCCTTTTGGGGGAGCAGGTCTCGGCCTATGTACTGGATTCGGTGGCCAAAAAACTGCTCCGGGAACTGCACCGGACTTAATGCACCGGTTTGATCACAAAGGTGCCCGGGTCGCTGGCCTTGTTGCGGCTGCGGCTCTTGTGGTTTTGGTCCCACCGGGCCAGGGTCTGGGTGATGTCTTGGGCTACGGAGCCGTTGAGGTAGTAGCTGTGTTCGGTCACTCCGTGGACCACGTCGCTGCAGTCGATGTTGTAGATCCCCTTTTCGATCAATCCCCTGGTTCCGACTTGTCCCAACCGCTGCGGGTTCCCTTTGGTGTGATCGGAGATCCACATGGCTAGGTCTTCGGTGTTAAAATAAACGCTCACCTCCTGGGCCACTTCGAGCAAGGGGTTCAAAGGCTGCCCTTGGGCCAAGGCATCTGCGTCCACGTCGGGGGCGCACAAAAAGGCGTGGGTAAAGAGGTTGGGGTGCCTTGCGGTGCCTTTGCTCAAGCTGCGCATCTTGGCCAGCGTCTTTTGCAACACAAAGTTGCCCATTGAATGGCAGAGCAAATAGACCCTGCCGCCGCAATCTTCCCTCTGCCGATCTTTGAGGCGGACGGTTTGGTTGGCATCCCTGTTTTCTTCCCTCCGGGTCTTGAGTTTGTCCGCAAGGATCAAAAAGCCCCGGGCAAAGGCCACATCGGTCAGATTTACGTCTTGCAGGTCTGATCGGTAGGACTGGAAGGGGAGCATTTGTCCGTTGGAAGGCCAAGAAAACAAGATCACCTTGATGGGCCTGGAAGGGCGAATCTTTTGGTCCGAGTCGGGATTTTGACCCCTTTGGGCGACCGGCCGCTTGTGGTTGTACATCAGTTGCAGTGCCAAAGCCCCGCCGACCGCTTCTTCCCAGCTGACGTTAAAGCCGTGGATGTAAACCAACAGGTCGCAGCCCTTGCCTCCCAATTCGGTTTGTTTCATCTCCTGTTCCAGGTCCAGGGCAAAATGGTGGGACCCAAATTCCTTGGGGTCCAACGTTTTTTCCGTTTTGCCCAAAGGGTCAACGTAGGGGGTGACCTGGATCCGTTCTTGTTTGACCAAGGCGGCCAGCGCTTCACCGTCCCCCTGGCCCATGTCGTTGATCGATTGTTGGAGGCAGTTTTGGACGGCGGATTCCTCCAATTTGACGGTCAACTTGCCGAAGGTGATGTAGCCGTGCCGGGGGAGGTAAGGTTCGGTGCCAAAGGCTTTGACTTGGTTGAGAGCGACGGGGTCGCCACCGCAGTCGGTGGGGTTGCGGTTGGTGGCGTAATAGAGGGAAAGGTCGAGGGCCATGGGGTACTCCAGTTGTTTGGGTGTTAGAATGGAAAAGACATTGGCCCCAGACTACCGGCAACCCAAAACAAAAGCCAAGAAATTTATTGCCCCAACCACCGCAACAATTGTTTGACCGCAACGCTCCGGTGGCTGATGGAATTTTTTTGCTCCTGGGACAGTTGGGCGTAACTTAAGTCCGACCCCTGGGGGTAAAATATCCCGTCCCACCCAAACCCTTCCCTGCCCTGGGGCGCTTGGATGGTCCCCGGAACTTTTCCTATAAATTGAATCACTTCCCCGGTTTGGGTGAGACTCAAGGAAAGGCAACATTCGGCAACGGCAGATCGATCCTTTTGGTCCAACAACCCTGCCAAACCCTCCGGGCCCAATGCGTCCAGGCAGAATTTGACCAAAGCACCGGGGAAACCGTTGAGGGCGGTGAAGGAAAGGGAGCTGTCGTCGGTCAGGACGGCATCGTAGCGGACTTTTTCTCGGTCGGGAAGTTGGGAGAGGGCTTCCAAGGCCTTGTGTCGGCCTACCTCTTGTGCACTGAGGCTCTGGAGCTCCAAAAGCTCCAGAGCCTTGTGTTCCACAGTCAACCCCGGCATCAGGGAAGCGAATTCCCTGGCTTTACCGGGGTTGCCGGTGATCAACAACAACCGTTTGACCGAAGTCACTCGGTCACGACCGGGCCAACTGCCGCCAAGGTGGGGTTGTCATCGGCGTACTTCTTGAAGTTCTCGATGAACATCTTGGCCAGTTTGATCCGGGTTTGGTCAAAGGCATGGTGGTCGGCCCAGGTGTTCCGGGGGTTGAGGATGGCGGTATCCACCCCGCCGACATGCAGGGGGATCTCAAACCCAAAGACCGAGTCGTGTTGCCATTCCGACTCCCCGATCTCGCCGTTGAGGATGGCGGTGATGATCTTGCGGGTGTCCGGCAGATTCATCCGTTTGCCCACCCCATAAGCCCCGCCGGTCCAACCGGTGTTGACCAAGTAGGCCTTGACCTTGTGCTTGTGTACCTTCTCGGCCAAGAGGTCGGCATAAACCTTGGGCCGCAAGGTCATAAAGGCGGCCCCAAAGCAGGTGGAGAAGGTGGCCTGGGGTTCGGTGACCCCACGCTCGGTTCCGGCCACCTTGGCGGTGTACCCGGAGAGGAAGTGGTAGCTTGCCTGTTCCGGGGTCAGCCTAGCGACCGGCGGCAGTACGCCAAAAGCATCACAGGTCAGGAAGATGATGTTCTTGGGGTGACCGGCGACCGAAGGAATCTTGGAATTGGGAATCAGGTGCAAAGGGTAGGAAACACGGGTGTTTTCGGTTTTGGATTTGTCCTTGTAGTCCACCTTCCTTTTGGCATCGTACACCACGTTTTCCAGGATCGATTCAAACCGGATGGCGTTGTAGATGTCCGGTTCCTTGGCGGGGTCGAGGTCGATCACCTTGGCGTAACATCCCCCTTCGAGGTTAAAGACCCCATCGTCCGACCAGCCGTGCTCGTCGTCGCCGATCAACGCCCGCTCTGGGTCGGTTGATAGAGTGGTTTTGCCGGTGCCCGAGAGGCCAAAAAAGAGTGCCACATCGCCTTTTTTGCCCACGTTGGCCGAACAATGCATGGACATCACCTTCTTGAGCGGCAAAAGGTAGTTCATGACGCTGAAGATCCCTTTTTTCATCTCTCCGCCGTACTGAGTCCCGCCAATGATGGCGAATTTTTGGGCGAGGTTGAAGATGATGAAGACTTCACTGTTGAGCCCCAGTTCCTTGTATTCCTTTTCGAAGTACATGGCGGCGTTGAGGATGGTGAACTCAGGGGTGAAATTCTCCAATTCCGCTTCGGTGGGCCGAAGAAACATGTTGCGCACGAACATGGCGTGCCAAGGCTTTTTGGTCAAAATGCGGATGGGCATTTGGTACTTTTTGTCCGCCCCGGTGAAGCCGTCAAACATGTAGAGGTCTTTGCCGGACAAAAACTCGGTGACCCGGTGCTTGAGGGTTTCAAAAACCTCGGGCTTGATCTTCTGGTTGACGTTCCCCCACCAGATATTTTCGGTCGAAGAGGGCTCGTCCACGATGAACTTGTCCTTGGGGGAACGACCGGTAAACTTGCCGGTATCCACCATCAAGGCACCATTGGGGCCAATGCAACCTTCCCCCAACCGCAGTTCGTGCTCCACCAACTCTTGGGGAGTCAGGTTGCGGAAGATCTTGCCGATGTTTTTAAAGCCCAGTTTTTCGATGCCGTAAGTCTCGCTTGCCATGATGCTCCCTAAGGTTTCGTTCCAAGGTGGAAATGGTTGTTAACTTTGAGCTGCGGCCAAACAAATCAATATTCCTTGTTTTTAGGTCATTTTAGGCAATGATGCCTTCAAGTGCAAGCCTTTCGTCTCCAAGAAAAGGCTCCTGGATTAGTTAGTTTCAACCGTAACAACCAAAAGCCGGTCCCCCGAAGGTTCGGCCAAGGCCAGCCACCGCCCTTTGTGGTAGGCCCCGGAGCGTCCGGCATAGTGGGTTCCCTGGTCCAATCCGTGTCCATTGGCGATCAGGGTCACCCCGTCAAAGGGCAGGAGCCGGGCAGACCAGTATTGGTTGACGTTTTGTCCCTCTTCCAACCAATGCATACTCAGGCACAGCAGGTCGGTTTTCTGTTGCTGGTGAAAAAAAGGTAAATCGTTGAAGTTGAGGTCCATGCAGATACCCAACCCCAAACGGCCAATGGGGGTAGGGACGGCAAGGAACGGACCGGAACCGGCGCTTGCCCAGGGTCGATCTGCCTCAAAGAGGTGCCGCTTTTGGTAGGTCCCCAGCAGCTCCCCCCCCGGGCCGATGAGATTTTGGCTGTTGTACAGACGTGGGGCCTTCTTTTCCGCAAATCCGTACACCAGATAAACCCCCAGTTGTTTGCAAAGTTGGGAGAAATGGGCGAAACTGGGACCTTGCGCTTCCTCCGCCAAAGATTGGATTTGGGATTTTGACCGATAAAGGTAGCCGTTGAGGCTCATCTCGGGCAGCAACACCAACCGGGCTCCGCTCTGGGCGGCGGTTTTGATCCAGTCGGTCAATATTTCTACATTGGGCAGAGTCGGCCCTTTGGTTGGACAATATTGCAGGATACCGACAGTTAATTGCATAATTTTTGCAGTCCTTTGGATTGGGGTAACCCTTGTGGCAAGGATTTTCTCCAGTGGCCCGAGCGCCGCTTGGCTTCGTTCCTGCTTGATCCTGCCTCGCTTTGGGCGGCAGAGCAAGCTGCAAAATTGTCGAAACAAAAGGTTTTTTGGTCAGGATTGTCGAACTATGAAACATCTTTGGTTGCTGCTTTTGGGGGTAGGGCTGGCCTTAAACCCCGGCATATCTTGGGGGCAGGTGGTTACCCCGGCTATAGACCCCGCTCGGCCCTCCAAACTGGCCGCCGCTTCCAGCTGGCGCTTCGGCACCAGTGTGGCCATGGCGACCCAGTTTGGCGGACAAAAGACGGACCAGCAAAAGGTCCCGGACCACAACTTCGGCAGTTCCGGGCTGTTGGTGATCCAGCCTTCTGCGATTACCATTGAGCTGGCCTCGAACGGCTCTGACGACCTGGCGGTCTGGGACGCAACCAGCGATCTGCTCTACCCGTCTTCACAAAACGAAAGTTCCGGCTCCATCGCCGTGCGGGGGGAGGGGCGGGTCTCGGTGGGCCTGGGCGGGATTTCTCGGGCCAAGGAGAGCCGGGGGATTTTTCGCCAACAAAGTGGGTTTGGCGGCAGCTTTGGCTTTCGTCTGGGGGAAGGGTTTTTTGGCGCTGTTGGGATGAACCGGATCACCGAAAAGGTGGCCGCCGTGGAAGACAAACAGTGGAACGAAATGTTGGGCGGCCTCGCCTTGGTGTATGGCGACCCGGACAGCTCCATGTTTCGCCTGGAAGGGTCGTTGGTATCCTCTCCCTTGGTTGCGGGCGGCACCGGGCTGGAGACGATCCACCACAAGACCTGGGAGCAAAATGCCGACCTGGAACTGCTGTGGAGCCGCTGGTATCTCAGCGCCGGCAGCACGACCACCAAAACCTTTCCCGCCTTGGTCAGAGAAGGGGACCAACATCTAACCCGGATTCGTTATGGCCTGGGCTACCGGAAGTTGTCCTTTTCGCTTATTTTTTACCGCACCTTGGCGGACGAACAATTGGGGAGTAAGATGTACAAAGAGCGAGGCTATGGAGCTACGCTTGGGTTTGGGTTCTTGTAACCGGAGAGGGAGAGATGGCTAGTGATTGGATCAAAAGGGGGCTGGTGCTGGCGAGCCTGATGGCCGCTGGTGGCAGTCTTTCGGCCCAGGTGGTGGTCCCGGCGCTGGACCCAACCCAACCTACCTTGTCGGCCGGGGCGGCGGGCTGGCGGGAAGGGGACGTGGTGGGCAGTTCTTATTCGGACCACAGCGGCAGCAGGAAGGTCGGGGATCTGGAAGTGATCAAATACACCGGCGGGAGACTGACTGGTCTGGTGGGGGTGCAATTTTCTACCCTGGCCGTGGAGCTCAGCAGCACCGGAGACCGTCCCAACACCAAGCCGGGTACGGGGTTCGATCACCCGGTGACCCTCAAGCGAGACCGGCAGCGGGCCTCGTTTTCGGTGTTGGGGTCGGACTTTGCGAACCTGGGCCTGCGGACTGAGACTGATTCCAAGGTACAGTGGATGAGCGCCACCGCCGTCCAGGTCAAGACCAAGTTGGACAAAACCGCCGGGGACCTGTCGGTAAAAATCGGGGACTCCTTTTATGCCGGCGGAGGTTATGCCAAGGTGAAGGAGAAGTCGGACTTGACCGTGGACAACAACTGGACGGAAACGATGGCCGGAGTGGGGCTGCGGTTTGGTGCCCCCGGGGGGTCTCGGTTTCGGGTCGAGGTGGGTTGGATCAACGCCGGCAAGGCGGTACAGTCGGCCTACCTGACCAAAGCCCAGGCGGTCCATCCGGCCACGGACACCCAATTGGCCTCCCTTGAGTTGGAGATCAGCGGCCTTTTGTTTTCTGCCTCCAGTGCCGTGGAAGAGGAAAACGTCACCTTGATCGACCCGGTCTCCGGCCAGTCTTCGGGAGTGACGAGGAACTCCAGTAGAGGTGGGGTCTTGTGGGTGCCCAAAGAGGGGATGGTTTTGGGTTTTGCCTTTGGAAACGAAAAGGTTTCCCAGCTGTACACCGAAACCTTCAGCGATTTTGAGGTCAAGCTGGGGTACCTCTTTTGAGCTTTAGGCCCTGGCTTTAATTTTCTTCCGGCGGGGTCGGCCTTTTGCGTCGGCCCCCTTCCCAAGCCTTCTCGATCACCTCCAACGCCTTGGCCAAGACCGCTTCCTTGTCGGCACCCAGGCATTCTGATCCGCAGTTGGGATAACGGCAGTTCCGCTTGCAACCGGGATCAAACTCAACCCCTTGGTGGTGGGGCGAGCCGGGGGGCAGCCAGTTTTCTAGGAGCGGCTTGCCAAAGACCGCCAAGCTGGGGCAATCGGCGGCAATGGCAAAGTGCATGGGGCCGTTGTCGTTGCCCAGGTGGAAGTCGGCCAACTCAAACAGGGCAACGGTCTCGCCCAAAGAGATGTCCCGGTAGTCCCCCAGGTCCGGTTGCGCCAAAGCCGCCCGGACCTCCTCCACATAGGGCTTCTCCCCTGGACCCCAGACAAAAAGCACTTGCCCTTGGGTCTGCTCCACCAGTTTGTTGGCCACCCAGCCAAAGGACCCATTGTCCCAGCGTTTGTAGGGCTGCCGGGAAACGGGGCTCAAGGTGATCAGCGGGCGGTTGGGGGCCCGGTCCAGTTGTTCCAGAATCTCCTTGGCCTGCCGTCGGTCCTGGTCACTGGGCAGAAACCTCAAGTTGTAACGGGCAAAGGGAATCCCCAACGGAGCCAAGAGGGCCAACCGTTCGTCCGCAGAATAGGGGCTGGCTGAATGAGGGGTGACCGGGTGGGTGTAAAAAAACTGCCGCAGGCCTTTTTTGTAGCCCACCCTTATCGGCGCTCCGGTGATCCAGGACAAGAAGGCGCTGGCCGGTTTGTTGTAAAAATCCACCACCAAATCAAACCGCTCTGCCTGCGAGGCTTTTTTTAAATCCAAGAAAGGCCGGATCTGTTTGCCTTTTGGGAAAAAATGGACCTTCCGAACCAAAGGGTTGTGGGCCAGCAGTTGGTCGCTGGGGCGCTGGGTCAAAAAGTGGATCTCTGCCTCCGGGAACCGGTCTTGCAGCGCCTGGATCGCCGGAGTACACATCAAAACGTCGCCCAACTGCTTTAACTGGACCAGCAGGATTTTTTTAGGATTCATGGACCTGGTTGGCAGGGTGGTCAAATCCGAACAACTCAAAGGCAAAGTCTGCGGTTTGTTTCCCTTGCCAGTAATCAATCGCCCCGCCCAAAAGGCCGCCGGCCAGGGGGATTACCCGGCTGAGCCGAGTGAGCCCCTTTTGTCCCGCCAACTGGCCCAACCGCCGGATGATCCCTTGGTTAATCAACAGTAAGGCTTTAGGAGAAAGGCTGTACAGGTGCCCTTGGGTCATCCGTTTTTGTAGGGCCTGGAAGTCCGATTCAACCAAATCTTTGCCCTGTTTGCCTAACAAACAAAAGGCGATGGCTGCACGGACCTGTGGCTCTTCCAGGTCAAAGCCACCCAATTCGGCCATGGCCGCCACCATTCGGATCTGTAGAATCCAAGAAGCAGCCATAGAGGCCGGGACGGCAAAGGGCAGGGTGAATAGCCCTCCGAGGCTGGTAACAAAACCCGCAGCAAAGTGCTTTTTTAATTCCCCCTGGGCCAACGCCCGGATCTGCTCCGTCTTGGAGTGCTCGAAAGACCGGTACTTGGCCGCTAAGGCCTTGGCTCCCTCAAAGGGGCCAAAACCCAACAGTCCGTAGTCCATCAATTGGTGTAACCCCTTGAGGTCCTGGGTTACAAACTCCCTAACTTTGGATTCGGTCCGTGGATCAATGGGGGGCATATTGAATTGGGGGATGTCTGTATTCTTGGGATTGATGGAGTCTCAGGTATAAACCTTAAAGTTTTGAGAATCAAATCCTGTTTGTTTTTATTGCTATTCCTGGCACCTTGGCAAACCTAAATTTGCGACCGGGAGGGGAAGCGTCAGTGTGGGCTGGGGGGAAAGCCAGAGATTGGAGTTGCCTGGGGGCAGCATCCCATCGTGGAACATTTATATATCAAGTGTTGAATAAAAACCGCTTATAAAAAGAATGTTGATTTTTGATTTTTGTTGTGGTGTGATCCAGCCACTTTCGTTTGCCAAAGACGAAGAGGACTATAGATGGCGGCCATTGAGTCCGTCCTAAAAAGGGCGGCTGTTCCAAACGATATTCAGCGGTTTTCGAATGAAGAGACAGGGTCAAAACATCGTGCGCAAGGTAATGTTATTCCTTAGCGCAGCCATGCTGGCTGTCCCCTCCATGGCTTTGGCCGAGGGCGACTTTACCCAGCCGATCAAGTTTAGCCACGTTACCCATGCGGGCAAAAACGAAGTCCCTTGTGAATTTTGTCATATTTACGCAAGGCGCTCGATCAACTCCGGCATCCCCCCGGTTCGCACCTGCTTTGGGTGTCATTCGGTAGTCAAGGGGACCACGGAAGCCCAGCAGCAAGAAATCGCCAAGGTCGTAGGGTACTGGGATCGGCAAGAAGTGATCCCTTGGAAAAAGATCCACGACATCCCCGACTTTGTGGAGTTTTCCCACAAACGGCACATTCAAATCGGCTTCGACTGCACCCAATGCCATGGGGACATGTCCAAGGTTGAGGAAGTTAGCTTCGCCACCATGAAACAGCCTTTGAGCATGGGCTTTTGCGTGTCTTGTCACATGGAAAAACATCCGACGGCCAACGGCAAGATTGCCGGGCCGGTGCGTAAGACTCGCGGGGCGCTCCCGATCGACAATGCCGCTTCGGTCCAACCGGACGGCAATATTTCAGGGTCGAAAGACTGTTTCATCTGCCACAAGTAATAGGAGCCAGAATGACCAAAGGCATCAACCGCAGAGACTTCTTTAAAGTGGCCGCAGTAAGCGGTGCGGCGGCCGCTGTTGCCGGGTGCGGGAGCGACCCGGTCGAAACGATTATCCCGATGCTGGTTCCTCCTTCGGAGTATCAGCCCGGGGTTGTATTCAACTTCGCCTCGACCTGTACCGAATGTTCGGGCGGTTGCGGCTTGGTGATCAAAACCAGGGAAGGCCGGGCCATCAAGGCGGAGGGCAACCCCCTTCATCCCTTGAACCGGGGCAGCATTTGCCCCCAAGGCCAGTCGAGTATGCAGGCTATGTACAGCCCCAGCCGCTCCAAGGGCCCCAATCAGCAAGGTGCCCCCGTCAAATGGGACGAAGGGATCGCTGCTTTGGCCACCGCCATGAAAGGCGGCAAAACCCTGTACATCGGCAAACCCCGTTCCGGCAGCTTTAAAAAGCTTTTGGCCGGGGTCTTGGGCACCGATGGGTCCAGTCTCCAGTTTGAAATGTCCCCCTACGCCAGCATTGCCAAAGGCAACGAAATCGCCTTCGGAACCGCCGAAGTTCCCCAGTACGCTATTGGGGAAGCCAAGGTGCTGGTCAGTTTCGGGGCCGACTTCATGGAATCTTGGATGAACTCTCAAGCCAACTTGAGGGACTACACCAAGATGCATGCCTTCTCCCACGGCCAAAAGGGCAAGTTTATTCACGTTTCCACTCACCAGAGCATGACCGGCTCCAACGCCGACCAGTGGCTCTCGGTGAAGCCCGGCCAAGAGGCCCAAGTGGCCTTGGGGATGGCGGCGGCTTTGTTGCCCGGTTCGGCGATGGCGGGGAACGAAGGGCTCAAGTCCTACCTGTCCGGTTTCAGCCTGGAGAAAGTCTCCGAGCGGACCGGGGTTTCGGTCAAAGTTTTGGAAGAATTGGCCAAAGACTTCGCCCAAGGCGGCGCTTCCTTGGCCATTGCCGGGGGCAACGCCCAATCGACTGGTGAAGGAGCCAAATTGCAGGTTGCAGTGAACCTGCTCAACGTTGTTGCCGGTAACCTGGGCAAAACCGTTTTGTTTGGTGCAGAGACCCAAATGGGCGGTGATTCCTTGAGCAAGATGGCCGATGCGATCAAACAAATGGCCGCTGGGGCTTACCAAGTAGTGGTGATCGAGAATGTCAACCCTGCTTACGCTCTGCCCAAAGGTGCCGGGTTTGCTGAAGCTCTGGCCAAAGTTCCGATGGTGGTCAGTTTGTCCACCGAAGAAGACGAAACCAGCGCCTTGGCTCACATGCACCTGCCCACCAGCCATACCGTCGAGTCCTGGGGTGACCTGAACCCCCGCAAAGGGATTCACAGTCTGATCCAACCGGCAATGGCCAAGTTGCCTGGGTACGAGACCCTGGAACTGGGCGACCTGTTGCTGGCCCTGGGCAAACAACTGGGCGCTGCCGAAGCCTCCGCTGCTACCTACCAGGACTACATCAAGGCAGCCTGGATGGGCTACCAGAAGGATTGGGCCGTTGCCGGTCCCTTTGAGGCCTTCTGGAAAAAGTCCTTGCAGCAAGGTGGACATTTTGGGGAATTTGCCCCCAAGTCGGTGAGCCTGCAGAGCAGCGCTTATGCCGCCGAGATGGCCCCCAAGGCCGAAGCTGCCGGTTTGACCCTGTTGGCGGTCAACTCCAGCATGCATGATGCCAACGGTGCTGGCGGGAATCGCAGCTGGCTGTTGGAAATCCCCCACCCGGTGACCCAATTGGTTTGGGACTCCTGGTTGGAAGTTCACCCCGACACCGCCGTGGAATTGGGCCTCAAACATGGCAACTTTGCCGAGGTCAAGACTGCAGCGGGAACCCAAAAATTGGGGGTCTTTGTGAACTACGGGATCGCCAGGGGTGTTGTCGCCGTGCCGACCGGGTTGGGTCGGAACATTCCGTTCCCTACCTACATTTCGACTCGAGGCAAGTCCTTGTTGATGCCCCACGTTGAAATGGCTGCCGACGTTACGATCAAACCGCTCCAAGTAGGGCTCAGTGCCGCTCAGCTGCTGGACTTTAAACTGGACCCTCTTTCCGGGGATTTGGTTTTTACTACCGCCGTTGAGGTCAAGGCCACCGATGAAGATGCCTACATGGTCACCCCTGAAGGGACGGCCAAGCACCATGACATCGCCGCCTTGTCCTTGGAGTACACCAAAGCCAACATGGGCGACCGGAGCCTCAAGGGCCGGGGTTTCGTGAAAATGACCAGCGTTGAGGCCATGCAAGGCCACAGCGAAGAGCATGACCTCGAACACCACCTGCGGCACCGGCATTACGAAACCACCCTGCCGGACAACACCAGCTTCTACCAGGAGCGGGCGGCAGACGTGGCGTACCATGTGGAATGGAGCAAACGGGACAAGCCGGTTTACTACGAAAGCCACAAGTGGGAAATGGCGGTGGACTTGGATCGCTGCATCGGCTGTTCCGCCTGTGTGGTCGCCTGTTACGCCGAGAACAACGTTTCCGTGGTAGGCAAGGAAAGGATGTCCAAGGGCAGAGAAATGGCCTGGATCCACATTGCCCGCTACCAAGAGCCGAACCACGAAACCGGAGAGTTGGAGACCTACTTCACTCCCCAGATGTGTGGCCAATGCGCCAACGCCGGGTGCGAGCCGGTTTGCCCGGTTTACGCTACCTACCACAACGACGAAGGGATCAACGCCATGATCTACAACCGTTGCGTAGGAACAAGGTACTGCGCCAACAACTGCGCATACAAGCAGCGGAGGTTCAACTGGAGGACCTACGAATTCCCTGCACCGCTTCACATGCAGCTGAACCCGGCGGTAACCGTCCGGGAAAAAGGGGTGATGGAGAAGTGCAACTTCTGTTTCTCCAGAGTCCGTGCAGGGAAGGATTTAGCCAAGGACCAAGGTCGAGAGGTCTTTGACGGCGAAATCTTGACTGCTTGCCAGGAAACTTGCCCGACTGATGCAATCTCCTTCGGGAACATCAAAGACTCGAAAGCGAAAGTGACCCAGATCAAAACCACCACCAACCGGGGTTACACCCAGTTGGACGAGGTGAACTATTTGCCTGCCGTCACTTACTTGAAGAAGATCAACCACGACAACAAGAAAGCATAGGAGAGGCCGTGAGCAATGTCACTTACGCCAGCATCAATGACGACATTCTTCATTCGATGAGGCCGCCAGGCAAGACCTGGTTCGCCAGTATGGCCATTATTCTTACCATGCTGGGCATGGGGATCTTCGCCTTCGGGTACCAAATTCGTCACGGTATGGAAGGCAGCGGGATCAATAACCCAATTGGTTGGGGTGTTTATATCACCAACTTCGTGTTTTGGGTCGGTATCGGCCACGCCGGAACGCTGATTTCAGCAGTACTGTTTTTGGTGCGAGCCCCCTTTAGGACCTCCATCTATCGTGCTTCCGAGGCCATGACGGTCTTTGCGGTGATGACGGCGGCCCTGTTCCCCTTGATCCACATCGGTCGGGTCTGGAACTTTTATTGGTTGATTCCCTACCCCAACCAGCGGCTTTTGTGGGTGAACTTCAAATCCCCCCTCTTGTGGGACGTATTTGCGGTCAACACCTACATGTCGGTGTCGATCCTGTTCTTCTTGGTCGGGTTGGTTCCCGACTTTGCAGTGGTTCGGGATGAATCCAAAGGTCTCAAGCGGTTGTTCTACGGGATTGCCGCCTTGGGCTTTAGGGGGACCAACCACGAGTGGAAACACTACATGAGGGCCTACCTCTTGTTTGCGGCGATTGCGACTCCTCTGGTCTTTTCGGTACACTCCATCGTGTCCTGGGACTTCGCCATGAGTTCGATCCCCGGTTGGCACACCACAATCTTCCCGCCCTACTTCGTGGCCGGGGCGATCTTCTCTGGTTGCGCCATGGTCTTGACCTTGCTCCTGCCGCTGCGGGCGATTTTCCCGGGCTTTAAGGACATCATCAAGATGAAGGACATGGAAGCCATGGCCAAGATGATCATGTTTACTGGGGTCATCGTTACTTACGCTTATTCCATCGAGTTCTTTATCGCCTACTACTCTGGTGCGAAGTACGAGAAGGCGTTGTTCTGGTTTAGGCCCTTTGGGGAGTTGAAGTTCTTCTTCTTCCTGATGGTCTTTTGTAACTGCGTGTCTCCCTTGCCCTTGTGGATCAAAAAGATTCGGACCAACGTTCCGGCCCTCTTTTTGATCTCCATCCTGGTAAACATCGGGATGTGGATGGAGCGGTTCAACATCGTGGTCACCTCTTTGGCTCATGACTTTGACCCTTACGCCTGGGGTTCTTACACCTTCGAGTGGGTGGAAATCTGGATCACCATCGGCAGCTTTGGCTGGTTCTCGA
The DNA here is from genome assembly GCA_001783715.1 of Candidatus Lambdaproteobacteria bacterium RIFOXYD2_FULL_56_26. Lineage (GTDB taxonomy): Bacteria > SAR324 > SAR324 > XYD2-FULL-50-16 > XYD2-FULL-50-16 > XYC1-FULL-56-13. The sequence continues at coordinate 38,262 of MFNF01000065.1, read as the reverse complement.
TGTGGTTTTTCATCTTCGTTAAGATCATGCCGTCTTTAGCGGTGGCGGAATTAAAAGAGGCTTTAGTTCCACCTATGAGGAGTGCACACCATGAGTAAGCAATTTTCCGGTGTCTGGGCGACTTACGAGTTCCTGGACGATTTTTGTGGGGCCATCCGGGAACTGCGGGATTCCGGTTTTCAGCGCTTGACCACCTTGGCCCCCTGTCCGAGGCACGAGATCGACCATGCTCTGGGAAACCCCCAGAGCCGGGTCCCTTTTTTCACCTTGGCGGGGATGTTCTGCGGTTTTTCGCTGGCCTTCACCCTCATGACCTTTATGTCCCTGGACTGGATCCTTCCGGTTTCGGGCAAGCCGATCGTCTCCTTCCCGATCATGGGGCCGGTCTTGTTTGAGTTGAGCGTGCTTTGCGCCGTTTGGTTCACCTTGATCTCGATGATCGGGTTGATCCTCAACGACCTGCGCAAACACGGCATGCCCGGCAGCAAACAGTGGAAAAGCTACCGCCGCTTCACTCGGGACCGCTTTGGCCTGATCGTTCCTTGCACCCAACACGACTTGGACAAGGTCGAAGGGATTTTGAACAAATTTAGTGCCGAGGAGGTGAACCGTGAAGCATAAGATTACTCTTCTGGCCTGTTCGATGCTGCTCTTGGGGGGGACGAGCGCCTTCGCCAAGTCGTCGATCTTTGTGCTGATCACCGACCTTTACGACCAAAAAAGCATCAAGCCCCAAGAAGTGGGCAGTATGAGCAAGTTCCCCGTGGGGACGGTCACCACCGACGGCAAAGTCTTTGAGTCCACCGAGCAGAATTTGGATTGGATGGGCACCCAGATGAGCGTCGACACCGCTACCCCCAACCCGGTTCCGGCTACTCCCGAATCGTTGGTGAACGGGGAGTTGAAATTTAATACCTACTGTGCAGTTTGTCACACCTCTTCGTCTGAAACCAACGAGATGGGTACCGCCAAATCGAAGGTCAACGAAAGGGGTATGGTTGCTCCGGCAATGCTGGCTTTGACCCCAAGCTTCCCAGACGGGTACATTTACAGCAAGGCGAAGTACGGCGGGATCGTGATGCCGCCCTTAGGATATGCCACCACCGAAAAAGACCGGTGGGACATTGTTAATTACATTCGCAATAAACTGGAGAAGCAGCAATGACGAGACATGAAGAGATGAAGGTCATTCTCGAGAACTCGACCTTCAAATTGAGCGGTGGCCTCAGGGGCGTGCTGGTTCTGTTCGTGGCCGTAGGTATCGTTGGCTTCGTGGTGGGTGCCTTGGGCAGCCAACCCCACTTAGCTTGGGAAGCGCTTCTGGTCAACACCGTCTTTTTTGGTGGGATCGGTTTTGGGGCTTTGACCTTCTCGGTGATCTGGCAGATTACCGACGCAAACTGGGGCCGCCCTTACAAGCGTTTTGCCGAAGCTTTGGCCGCCTTTACCCCGGTTGCCTTTGGGCTTTATTTGGTGCTCTTTTTTGGGGCCCACCATTTTTTCCAGTGGATGGACCACGACAAGGTGATCCATTCCAAAGCCGGATGGCTGAACTTCCCGTTCTTCATTGAACGGAACATCGGGTTGTTTGTGTTGGTCCTGATTCTTTCTTGGATCTACATCAAAAACTCCCTGCGCCCCGACATTGGCTTGGCCAAAAAGCTTGCCAATTTCTCCAATGGTTTTGCCGACCGGTTGGTCTCCAACTACGGCACCCAAGAAGAGGAAGAGATCTTGGCCAACAAAAAGAACATCCGCATGGCCCCTTTGGTCGCCATCGGTTGGGCTTGTTTGTCTTCTTTGATCGCCTTTGACTGGGTGATGTCCATCGACCAGGAATGGTACTCAACCATGTTTGGGGTCCAGTACTTGGTGGCCAGCCTGATCGGCGGCATGGCCTGCTTGAACCTGATCTCCGGCGTGGTTTGGAAGAAATTCAAACTGAACGGCTACATCAGCGTCACCCGGCACCACGACACCTCCAAGTTCATCTTCGCCTTGTGTCTGCTCTGGACCTACATGATCTTCAGCCAAGTGCTGGTGATCTGGTACGGCAACATTCCCGAGGAAACCCCCTACCTGATTTTGCGGATGCAAAGTCACGAGTGGGGCTGGATGTTCTGGCTGCTTTTGGTAATGCTGTTCCTGATCCCCTTCTTTGGGCTCATGAGCCGCACCGCCTGCAACACCCCTTGGTTTTCTCGGCTCATCTCCATTGATATCCTGGTGGGCCTGTGGTTGGAAAAGTACTTCTTGGTGGTTCCTTCGATCCAAGAGAACATGGCCGATGCCGCAGCTGCTGCTGGGGCGGAAGTCCATGGTTTGCCTGGGTTCCAGTACAACCTCTTTGACTTCTCGATCACCTTGGGGGTCTTGGGGGCGTTTGTGCTCTGTTTCCTGTGGTTCCTGTCTCGGGTACCGGCCCTGCCGATTTCCGACAAACGGCTCTTCAGCGAAGGGCACCACTAACAACGAAAAGCCCGGTTCTGCCGGGCTTTTTTGTTTCAACCTACCCATTTTCTTCTCCAGCAGTTAGGCTGCTTAAAACCGAGCCGCACGCTGATGAGAAAAGACCTCCACCAAAACCAGAACCCGCAGATTTCGGTCGCCGAGGCCCTGGAAGAGGTGCGGCCATTGATCATCGATGTCCGTTCGCCTAAGGAATACGAGGAGGGACGGATTCCGGGGTCGGTCAACCTGCCGTTGTTGGACGACCTGGAGCGGCACCTGATTGGGATCCTGTACAAACAAACCGGGCCAGAAGAGGCGATCCGCAAGGGGTACGAGGTCTTTGAACCCAAACAGACCCTCTGGGAAAGGCAGTTGGCCCAGTTGCCCCAAGACCGTCCCTGGGCAGTGCTTTGCGCCAGAGGTGGGATGCGCAGCCAAGTGGCCACCAACTTTATCCGGCAAAAGGGCTACCCGGCCAGACAGGTCCAAGGAGGCTACAAGTCCTACCGAAACTACTGCCTAGAGCAGTTTTCCGTTCTGGGCTACCCCAACCTGACGGTGATCCAGGGGCAAACCGGGGTAGGCAAGACCGAGGTAATCCGAGGTTTGAGCAACTCCCTCGACCTGGAGGGCATGGCCAACCACCGGGGCAGCATGTTTGGGGCGGTCGGGCTGACCCCCAGGAGCCAAAAGAACTTTGAAGGGTTGTTGTTGGAACGGCTTCAGGCGGTAGATTGGTCCAGGCCGGTATTTGTGGAAGGTGAATCTCGCAAGATCGGCCCGGTTTCGATCCCGGCCCCATTGTTTTCAGCTATGGCCCAGGCCCCTACGATTTTGCTGACCGCCCCGCTGGTAGAGCGGGCCGCCCGGATCACCAAGGAGTACGTCCTGGGCTTCCCGGACCGGTTGGGCGAGGTGCGGACCTTGGTGGGCAAGCTGTTCCCCGACTTGGGGCACAAACGGGTAGAAGAGCTGTTGGAGTGGTTTGACCGGCAGCAGTTCCAGCAGTGTTTTGAGGCGGTGCTGGCCCAGTACTACGATGTAAAATACAACCACAGCCTCAGCCGGATGACCTTTGTGGCCGAGCTGGAGAACCGGGAAACCGAGGCGACCCTGCAGACCTTGGAAGCCTGGAGGCTGCCATGAAAGAACTGGGGCTGTGGCTGCTTTCCTGGGTTTACCTGGGGTTCTACCGGACCTGGGCGGGACTCTACCGGCTGGGCTTGAAACAAGGCTACCAAGCGAAGGTGCCGGTGATTTCGGTGGGCAATTTGAGCCTCGGGGGGACCGGAAAGACCCCGTTGGTGGACTGGCTTTTGGGTTTTCTCCTAAGCCAGGGACTTCGGCCCGGTTTGGTCACCCGAGGGTATGGCCGCAGCCAAAGGACCGAGGAGGTCCTGGTGCTCCAAGGCACCCAAAACCAGTATGGCCCCCAGGACTCCGGGGACGAGCCCTGGACCCTGCACTTGGCCCACCCCGAGGTGCCGATTGCGGTGCATGCCAAGCGGGACTTGGCGGCCCAGGCGCTTGAAGGGCAGGTGGACCTGTTGGTGATGGACGATGGCTTCCAGCATTGGCGGTTGCGCCGAGACCTCGACTTGGTGCTGCTTGATGGGATGGCCGGGGTGAAAGAAAACCGCCTGCTTCCCTGGGGAAGGTTGCGGGAGCCCCTCTCTGCCCTCAAAAGGGTCCAGGCCTTGCTTATCACCAGAAGCAATTGGGGGGATCCCAAAGGGGTGGAACGCTGGGCTGCACCCTACCTGTCTCCCGGTTGCCCGGTCTTTTATTTTGGCTATCAGCCCAAGTTTTGGCGGCCCCTGTCGGGCGGGGCCAAGCTGGAGGCCCGAGGGCTGAAGGGGAAAAGGGTGTTTGCCTTTTGTGGGATCGGCAAGCCGGAAGGTTTCCTGAAGGCCTTGGAAGAATTGGAAGTCCAGGTGGTCGGATTTACGGCGCTCCAGGACCACCAAGCCTATTCTGAGGGGCTGGCCCTCCGCTTGTCCTCCGAGGCCAAGGCCTTGGGGGCGGAGTTGTTGCTTTGCACCCAAAAGGATGCGGTCAAGCTCTCCCACCTGAGCCCGGTCTTGGGACCGGCGGGGTTCTTGGAGATGGAATTGGAAGTACCGCCGGACTGGACCCTATTTTTATGTACCTTTTTAAGACCTCTCCGGCCACAACCGGAGACAACCGACCCAAAGCGATGAACCGGGAAGATCGGATCAAAGAACTGCACCAGGCGATCCTGGAGACCTACGACCTCTACGGCGGGATCAACCACATCGATGAGGCGAACCTGCCTTCGGTGGGGGAAGTGGAAGACATCATCAAAAAAATGATGTTTCTTTTGTTCCCCGGCTTTTACAACCTCGAAAAGATCCACACCGGCAACCTGGAAAGCTGGAGCGGTTACCTCTTGGACAGCCTGTACGAACGGCTGTTGCGCCAGGTCACCAAGGCCATTTGCTTTTGCAACCGAGAAACCCCCCATTCGGAACATTTGATTTTGGCCGAACAGGTGACCTTGGAGATTTTGGGCACCTTACCGGAGATCCGCAGCCAGTTGGCCAAGGACGTTGCCGCTGCCTACTATGGCGACCCGGCGGCCAAAAGCCATGAGGAAGTGATCCTGTCCTACCCCTCGATCCAGGCGGTTTCCATGTACCGGGTGGCCCATGAGTTCTACAAACGGGAGATCCACTTGATTGCCCGGATGTTGAGCGAGTACGCCCACAGCCAGACCGGAATTGACATCCATCCGGGGGCCAGAATCGGCCAATCCTTTTTTATCGACCACGGCACCGGAGTGGTGATCGGGGAAACCTGCGTGATTGGGGATCGGGTCAAGATCTACCAAGGGGTAACCTTGGGGGCGTTGAGTTTTAAAAAAGACGAATCCGGGGCGCTGGTCAAGGGGCTCAAACGGCACCCGACCATTGAGGACGATGTCATCCTTTACGCCGGCTGCAACATCTTGGGCGGCAGCACGACCATCGGCAAAGGCTCGGTGATCGGCGGCAACGTGTGGATCACCGAATCGGTCGCTCCGGGGACGGTGATCACCTTTGATGTCACCAAACAGGAGTACCGGCGGATCCAAAAGGGGGTGGAGATCGATTTGGATTTCTTTTTGGGTAGTGGGATTTAAACTTTCCTTAGTGGCAGTGAGGCGTAAAATCAGATACTATCCCCTTAGCGAAACCATTTGAGGGCGCACATGAATGAATCGGTTTTGGCGGAGTTGGAACAAAAGCTCCAGCCGATCAGGGACAAGCTGAATGAAAGCTTGCTGGAGGCGGACTTGCGTGAGTGCAAGTTGACCGACCTCAGCGACATCATGTTGCCCTTTGATGAGCTGACCGCCTTGTACCATGCCCAAGGTTGGCAGGACTTTGAAACGGCCATCGAGTTCTGTTACCAAATCCTGGGTGATATTGCCACCGAACATGTCAGTCATTTTACCGGCCTGTCCTACGTCTTGGCGGTTTACGAACTGATCGACCAACTGACCGACCAGATGCTCCAGGGCGGCGGGGACCAGGGGCGGTTTCACGAATTTTTGGACAAGATCAAGGTCACCTTCAAAGGGGTCGAAAACATCAAGGCGGCGTTGGCCTCCCCGGACCAAATGATCGTCCAGGACCCGCCTCCCCACGACATTGTTGAGGACGGCTCGGTTTCGGACTTCATCAACGAGGTTTCCGAGGGGCTCGAAGCGGTAGAGGCCAACCTGATGTCCCTGGAGGGCGACCCGGCCCAGCTTCCCCTGGTGGACCACATCTTCCGGGTGATGCACACGATCAAAGGCACCTCCGGCTTTTTGGGCATGCCAACCATCGGCAAGATCGGCCACAAGACCGAGGACATCTTGAGCGAGATTAGGGATGCCAAGCGGGGACTGGATCCCAACGTCTTTACCCTGCTTTTTAAGTCCGTTGACACCTTAAAAAACCTGATTGCCCAATTGGTGGAGCTGGTGGAGGGCAAGACCCCCAGACCGGTGAACATTGGCCAGTTTTTTACCGCTTTGGAGGTCTGCCACGCCAATCTGGTCTCGCCCCAAGATGCGGCGGCGATGATGGCCCAAGCCAAGAAGGACCGTGGACCGGGTATGAGCGAAATGGCGGCGGCCATGGCCGAAGAGGAGGAATCCGAAGCCGGAGCGGCAGCCGAACCCTCCAAGGGACCCGAAGGGGCTCAGAAGGCCACCGGGGTGATCCAAGAGATGCTCAAGGTCCCTGCGGAGCGACTTGACGAGCTGGCCAAGCTGGTGGGCGAGATGGTGGTAGCTCTTTCCTTGTTGACCCAAAATCCGACGGTCGCCGAACTGGAAGACCGGGGGATCCACGCCCAACTCGACCACCTGGATAAGATCACCGAATCCCTGCGAGACAAGGTCCTGGGGATTCGGATGTTCCCCATCGGCACGGTTTTTACCAAACTGAGCCGCCAAGTCCGGGACCTGTCCAAAAAATCCGGCAAGATGATCCACCTGGAGCTTTTGGGGGCCGACACCTTGGTGGACAAAAGCATCATCGACAACATCTACGCCCCCCTGATGCACTTGGTGCGCAACAGCATCGATCATGGGATCGAACCGGCCGGCGAGAGGGGGGACAAGCCGGAGCAAGGCTTGGTGATGATCAAGGCCCAACACTTGGGCGATGCCATCGAAATCGAAATCAAGGACGACGGCAAGGGCCTGGATGTGGACCGGATCTACGCCAAGGCCGAGGAGCGGGGTTTGGTCAAGGGGAAGGAAAACCTGTCCGAACAAGAAATCTTCAGTTTTATTTTTATGCCCGGCTTTTCTACCGCCAAGACGGTGACCGACATCTCCGGCCGCGGGGTGGGTATGGACGTGGTGAGAAAAACGGTGGAAAGCCTGCGGGGCAAGATCGACACCGAATCCAAAGTGGGGGTGGGGACCCGTTTTCGGCTGAAATTGCCGCTCACCACTTCGATCATCGAAGGCTTGGTGATCAGCGTAGGCCCCAGCCGCTTCATCATGCCGATTTTGGACGTGCTTTTGACCATCACCCCGACCGTCCAAGACCTCAAAGGGGTACAGGGCAAAGAGGACCAATTTTTCCTGCTGGCCGGGGAGATGGTGCCGATCCTGCGGCTGTACGAACTTTATAAGATCGAGCCGCACATCAAAAACCCCACCCAGGCGGTGGTGGTTGTAGTGGCGGTGGGCAAACGAAAGTATGGGATTTTGGTGGACGAACTGCTGCACCGCCAGCAAATCGTCATTCAGCCTTTGGGGGACCGGTTCAAAAACCTCAAGGGGATCAGCGGCGGCACCATCTTGGGAGACGGCAGGGTGGGGTTGATCCTAGACCCGGTCAGTTTGATCCAGAACCAACAGCTGGGTGCCACGGATTGACGGAAAAGATTGAAGAGCCGGGGGAAATCAAGTACCCTCCAGGCAGAGAGTTTCGGTTTGGACCTTAGGAAAGGAGTGGCCATGTTGGAAAAAGCAACCCAGTTATTTCAAGACTCTGGCGGGAAACTGCTGACCTTTATGATCGGCGGGCAAGAGTATGGGATCCAAATTTTGGAGGCCCGGGAGGTCGTGGGGATGATGCCCATAGAGCCGGTTCCCCAAACCCCCAGCTTCATGAAAGGGGTGATCAACCTGCGGGGCAGCATCATTCCGGTCATCGACCTGCGGATCAAATTCGGCATGCCCCACAAGGACCCGACCCCCGAATCCTGCATCGTCAAGGTGGACATCCAAGGCCATTCGACCGGTTGTGTAGTGGACTTTCTGGTTGGGGTGGTGACCATCGAACCCAAGGACTTTGAAGAAAGCCCGGAGCTGGGGGCCAATATCCATACCGACTTCATCTTGGGTATGGCCAAGTTGGACAAACGGGTGATCATCATCCTGGACATGGAAGCGGTGCTTTCCAACGAGGAGCTTTCCCAGCTCACCGAAGGGCACCGGTTTGTCACCCGGGAAAAGGTAGAGTCCGCTGCCCCGGCCTCTTAGCTGGGTATGCAAGGTTTTTTGCCCAGTGATTCCCTGGGGCTGAGGAGGATAAAGGGATGATCAAAGGGCTGTGGCGGTATCCCTTTTATTGGTTTTTGGTACTTTTGGCCTTTCCCCTGCTGGTGACCGGTTGGTACGCCGACCAGGGGTTGGTCCGCTTCCAGGACGAACTGGCCGAACGGTGGCTCAAGCAAAAGGTGGACCAGGAGCTGGCGGCGTTTCACGGCTCCCCGGAGGCCCTGGCGGGCTGGGTTGTGCTGCCTCGTGAGGCGGAACGGGTCTTTTGGATCGGTTCCCAAGGGACAGTCCAAGGACAAAGTCCCCCGGTCCCAGGGGAGCCTCCCGGACTGGAACAAACGGTTTTGGAACTTGCCCAAGGGGCGGCGGTGGGGCAAAAGCCCAGCTGGCCCTGGGTGGTGCGTCCTTTGGACAACCTGGGTCTGCCCGGCCAGCAGTTGGTTTATTTCTCCAGTGCCCAGGCCTTGCAAGACTCCCTGCTGCCGTTCCGGCGCTTTTTTTGGACCATGGTGGTTTTGGGCGGGTTGGCGGCTTGTAGTGCCGCCTTGTACTTCAAGACCCGGGTCCAAACGCCCATTGCGCTGATCCTAAAGAAAAACAAGGATTTTCAGCTCACCGGGAACGTCCAAGCGGCCCAGATCGACCCCAGCTTGATCGGTAGCCACGACTTGGGCGAGATCATGCATTCCCGCAACCAAGTACTGGAATTGACCTTTTTGGAGCGGGCCCGCAACGAGATCATCTTCAACAGCCTGCATGATGCCTTGTTTGTGTTTTCGCCGGACCGCAAAATCCTCAAGGTCAACTTCCCTGCCGCCATGTTGTTGCAACGTTCCGAAGCGGAACTGCGAGGTTTGCAGGTCGAGGACCTGGTGGCTCAGCTGGACCAGCCCTGGTTAAAACTTTGGTGGAATAATTATGGGTTTGCCAGCAGTCACCCCACCTTTGAGGCCCGGTTCAGGACCAAAGACGGGGCAGAATTGCCGGTGCTTTGTTCCGCCGAGATGTTGATCAACCCTTTGGGGCAGTTCGACGGGATGCTGTTGGTTTGCCGGGACTTGAGTCAGGCCAAGGCGTTGCAACAGAAGGTGGACCTTTTGAGTTTGGTGACCGAGCAAAGCCCGGTGGGAGTGATGGTGCTCAACCAAGTTGGAGAGGTAACCTATGTCAACCCTGCCTTGGAGCGGATTACCGGCCAAAGCGGCTCGGAACTGACCGGCAAACCGGCCTTTTTCTTTGCGCCTTCTCCCCGCTCGGAGGCCAGCAGGTTGGCGCTGCTGGAGGCATTCCGGCAAAAGTCCCCCTGGACCGGGGACTTTGAGGCCCGCCGTGCCGGTGGCGAGCCTTACTGGGAACGGGTGATGTTGGTGCCGGTGGGGGACGGACAGGGGCGGGACTTGGGGGTCACCTTGCTGCGAGAGGAGATCACCGAGTCCAAAAAGTTGGAGTCCCTGTTGCAGGAAACCAACCGGGAGTTGGAAAAAAAGGTGGAAGACCGGGTCAAGGAATTGAAGGCTGCCAAGGAAGATCTGGAAAAGGCCAATGCCTCTCTCCAAAGCCTGGACAAGCTGAAGGACGAATTTTTGGCCACCGTCTCCCACGAGCTGCGGACTCCGTTGGCGGGTATGATCGGTTATGCGGAAAGTATGCTTGACGTGCCCATGGAGCCGGAGCTACGGGAACGATTTTTGAGGGTGATCTTAAGCGAAGGAGAGAGGCTTTCTTTGCTGATCAACGAGGTTCTGGACCTTTCGGCCATTGCGGCGGGCAAGCTGGAGTTTCACTTTGCCCGTTTGGACCTGGACACTTTGCTGGCCCAGGTCTGTGAATCCTTGTCGAGCCTGAGCGGGGCCAAGTCGATCGCTTTGGTCTGGGAACCCTCACGGATTCAGTTTGATGGGGACAACAACCGGATGATCCAGCTATTGGTAAACCTAGTGGGCAATGCCATCAAGTTTTCCCCGGAAGGCAAGCAGGTCAGACTGTTCGCCGAGTCCGAAGAAAATACGTTCCTCTTGAAGGTTGAGGACCAAGGTCTGGGCATCCCACCGGCGGCATTGGAGCAGATTTTTGATCGGTTCAAACAAATCGAAAGCCCGATGACCCAGAAAAAAGGAACCGGCCTGGGGTTGACCTTGGCCAGAATGATTGTGGAAGCCCATAACGGAAAGATTTGGGCGGAAAATTGTCACCCGGGGGCGAGGTTTTTGTGTCGCCTCCCTTATCTCCAAGAGACGGTTCATGTTTGAAGCACTGGTGATGTCCGATGAGGAGTTTCGGCTCTACCAAAAGTTGATTTACGATGTAGTGGGCATCAACTTCACCGAAAACAAGAAGCAGTTGCTGGTTTCCCGGCTCCGCAAACGTCTGGAAGTACAAGGGATGGGCTCCTATGCGGAGTACCGGAAGTTTGTGGTGGACCCGCACAACTCCGATGAGTTCGTGCAGATGATCAATGTCATCTCCACCAACAAAACTGATTTCTTCCGGGAGCCCCAACATTTTGATTTTTTGAAGTCCCATGTCTATCCCTCCTTGGGAAAAAAAAACAAGATCCGCATCTGGAGTGCGGCCAGCTCCAGCGGGGAAGAGCTTTACACCTTGGCCATCACTCTGCTCGAAGCGATCGGTTCGGTACGGGGCAAGGACGTAAAAATCCTGGGGACCGACATTTCCACCAAGGTTTTGGACGAAGCGGAACAGGGGATTTATTCGGACGAATCGGTTTCCCCCATTCCCGAACCGTTGCTCAAAAAATACTTTCTCAAGGGCCAAGGCCGTTGGAACGGCCATTATTTGGTCCGAGAGGAACTCAAGGAGTTGATCTCTTTTCGGCGGCTGAACCTGATGCAACCCTTTCCTCTCAAGGGGTTGTTTGATTTTATCTTTTGCCGGAACGTGATGATCTATTTCGACAAACCGACCCGAGAGGAGTTGGTCGCCAAGCTGGCCAACCAGTTGCAGCCGGGGGGGTATCTTTTTATCGGCAACGCCGAGAGTCTCAGCGGGCTCAAGACCACCCTCAAGTACGTGCAACCGGCGATTTACCAAAGAGTCCATTAGGAGTGACATGGGGTACAAGATACTGGTCGTGGACGATGAAAAGACGATCCGTGATTTGGTTGCATTTCGACTGGAATTTCACGGACACCAAGTAGAAACGGCCCAAAACGGGACCGAAGGCTTAGCCAAGGTGGAGTCGATGCACCCCGATTTGATCGTTCTCGACGTGATGATGCCGGACCTGACGGGCTACGAGGTCTGCGCCAAGGTCAAGGCCGGGGAAGGGAGCAAGGACACCAAGGTGATCCTGCTGACCGCCAAGGGACGAAAACAAGACGAAGATGAAGGCCATGCCGCTGGGGCGGATGCCTTCATGGCCAAACCCTTTCGGGCAAATCTCCTGTTGGCCAAGATTGATGAGCTGATGAATGGCTGAGCCTTACCATATCCCTGGGCTCAAGAAAGGATACCATTTACAGCCTGGGGAGATTTTTGTGACCGGCGAGGAAATGACCATTTCCACCGTCTTGGGCTCTTGTGTTGCGGTTTGCCTGTACGACCCCTACAAAAAAATCGCCGGGATGAACCATGTGATGTTGCCCAAGTTGCCGCCCGGCCAGATGCCTTCCACCCGGTACGGCAATGTGGCGACCTTTGTGCTGTTTGACCTGATGGTCGAGCATGGCTGCAACAAGGGGAACCTGCAGGTTTCGGTTTACGGCGGGGCCAACGGGCTCTCCAAGGGGGCGGGGCCTTCTTCCTTGTCGGTGATGCAGGTGGGGGAGAAAAACCTGGAAGTGACGCTCAAGGTGTTGCAAAAGCTCAACCTCAAGATCCGCCACCAAGATACCGGTGGGGCCATTGGCCGGAAAATCCAATTTGACAGCATCTCGGGGCAGGTGGAAGCCAACTTCCTTAGAAGGTTCGACTTTACTCACGAATTGGGCGAAATTTATTAGACTATGGCCAGCAAAATCAAAGTATTGGTTGTTGACGACTCGGCCCTGGTCCGGCGTATCCTGACCGACCGTCTGGGCCGGGACCCCCGTATTGAGGTGGTCGGCACCGCCAGTGATGCCTACGAGGCTCGGGACAAGATCGTCCTGCTGGAGCCAGAGGTGCTCACCTTGGACCTGGAGATGCCCCGGATGAGCGGGCTGGAATTTATCGGGGTGTTGATGCAGCACCGGCCAATGCCCATCATCGTGGTCAGCGGTCAGTTGGACCGAGACCCCAGCTTGAGCATCAAGGCTTTGGATGCCGGGGCGGTAGAGGTCTTCCCCAAGCCCAGCAGCATGGACGACGATGCCTTCAAGGAGTTGTGCAACCTGATCGTCAGTGCCAAAAAAATCAATTTTAAGACCAAACCCAAGCTGGGCAGCGCCGCCTTGTTGTCCCCCAAGGTCAGTAGCCTGGGCAGCAACCGGGTGATCGTGATCGGCGCTTCCACCGGCGGGACCGAGGCGATCAAAGAGGTCCTGACCCGCCTTCCGGCCGGTATGCCGGGGATTGTGATGGTCCAGCACATGCCTGCGGGGTTCACCACTTCCTTTGCCGAACGGCTGGATTCCCTGTGCCCCCACCTGCAGGTCAAGGAAGCCAAAGACGGTGACGAGGTCCGCCCCGGTTTGGCCCTCCTGGCTCCGGGCAGCTACCAGATGTACCTGCGCCGTAAGGCCGGCGGATATTACGTGGAAGTGAAGGATGGGGAATTGGTCAACCGGCACAAACCTTCGGTGGACGTGATCTTCAACTCCGCCGCCGCTATAGCCGGGTCCGCTGCGGTCGGGGTGATCCTGACCGGCATGGGGGCCGATGGAGCCAAGGGCCTGTTGGCGATGCGCCAAGCCGGAGCCCGGACCATCGCCCAAGACGAAGCGAGCTGCGTGGTCTTTGGGATGCCCAGAGAAGCAATTGCCTTGGGGGGAGCCGAAAAGGTGGTGTCCCTAGAGAAGGTGGCCGAAGCGGTCACCCAGTTTTTGTAGCCACCTGCCGGTCCAACAGGGCCTCCAATTCCGCCTTCCGGGAGCGGCTGACCCGGAAACTTTCCTTGACCCCCTGGACCTTCAGTTCCGGGTTTCTCCCGCCACCGATGGATTCAATCGCCCCCAGACTGACCAGCGCCGAGCGACTGACCCGTACCAGCCACCCTTTGGCCTGGGCCTCGTAGTCGATCAACCGGCCATAAAGCATCAGCTCTGCGGTGGTGCCTTGGGTCTGGTAATAAAGGGTGCAATAATGGTCCTGCACCAAAATGGCCAGGAGGTCGGCCAGGGGAATGGCCACCTGTTTCCCCCCGGTTTCAACCCACAATTGGCTCTGGGCCTGTTGTCGTTGTTCCCGCAATTGGGCGAAGCTTTCCAGAACCCCGGTGGTCAACATCAAAACATGGACCAAAATAGAGATCACCAACACCTGGGCCAAGATCAGCCCAAAGAGGCCGGGGGTTTGGGGACGGACCTGGGCCAAAATGGCGGCGTAGGTAAAAAGAATTCCGGTGGCCAAGTAGGGAATCTGGGTTCTGACCTGATGGGTGAAGGGACGGGGCCGACGTTCGTGCCACAGGAACCAGGAAAGGCGGTGGGCCAATGTTCCGGCCAATAGGAAAAAGAGCCAGTCAAAAAACTGCCCCCAACTGCCCCGGACCGGATCCGACTCCCAGGTGACCACCCCCAAGACCAGCCCCACCCCCAGGGGGATGAACAGGGCCAGCCAGTCGTAGCGATTTGGTTTTAAGCTTTGAACCATGTTTTTGGTTGTCAGTTGGCGAAAATTTCTTGCCCGTTGGCGGTTGGCTGCCTAGTTGCGGTTTGGGAAGGGCGGTTCCCAAGGCTGGATTGGCGAGGGTTCCCACCGGGTTTTGCCCAAGCCCACTTGCCCATTCCCGTAAATGTAGGGCGATCCGTGCAAAGAGACTGGTGTTTTGTTTGGGTTTAATGTTTTTTGGGGTTGTACGCAACCCTCCTCTTTTTAAGGTGACATGATGAAAGCTTTTTTGGTCGGATTGCTGGCCTTGGGCCTAGTTGCTCCTTCGGCCTATGGTTTAGACCGGCGGCGCAACCCGTTTCAATATCGTTTCGGATACTTTGTTTACCCCATTGTCCAAGAGATTCCCGGACTGGGCAAAGCCTCCGGGGTAGGGGCGACAGTGGTGGACATCGCCGAGACCGACCTGGACTTTGGGGGATTTTACCTGGACGGTGAATTTAAGGCTTCCGGGGCCTATTTTTTAAACCAACACCTGGTCCCTCACCATTTGGTCTTGGATTGGGGTGCCTTTACCTACGACGTGGCCGCCGCCCAGTATGACCGGGGCATCGATTCCCAAAACACCGACTACATTCTGCCCCAGGTCAAGGGCCGGGGCTACCAGGGCCAATTGACCCTGATGTTTGTGGACCGGATGTTGGAGGGATTCCTGCGGCAACGGAAGGAAACCTACCAAGTCCACCAAATTTTTGATGCCAACGGCACTGCCTTTGAAAATGTGGACCAAAGCAAACAGGACTTCAATGACATCACCTGGGGAGCCAAGATCGACTATACCGATGACCGGCAAGACCCCAGGGAGGGGGTGCGGTTGGAATGGATCAAAAAAGTCCCGGAAAACCAGGACCCCAACCTCTCCGTCTTTGAGGTGATCGACCAAAACCTTTCCTTGTACCTTCCCTTGGGGCGATTTTCCACCTGGGCCTTCAACGGCTACCGGTCCGATTCGGTAGTCACAAAAATGGCCGAGACCGACCCCAGCGTCTTGGCGGCCCAGATTGGGTTAGGCTGCGGTGCCATTCCCGATCCGGCGGCCCAGGGGGCCTGTCAGGCCAGTCAAGACAATCGGGTCGCCGAACGTTCCGCCTTCAACCGTTATGGCCGGGCCACTCCCTTGGGCGGTACCCAAAGACTTCGGGCCTTCCCCAACGGCAGGTTTGCCGCCGGGCACAGCCGGTTTTTTGGCACCGAACTCCGGTGGAACCTTAACGACGAAAGCATCCCGTTTGATTATATCCTGATGAAAGGGGTCAGGACCGGCTTCCAGTTGGCGGCTTTTTATGAAGTAGGAACGGTTTCAGACCAAGTGATCGAATTGGACCAAAACTACCGGCACAGTGCTGGGGTAGGGTTGCGGGTTTTGTTTGAAGGGGCGACGGTGCGCCTGGATGTGGCCCAAGGGGAAGAGGGCGGGGCGACTACCCTTTTCATTGACTATCCCTGGGGCCTTTCGGCGGTGGACAACTCTACTCGTTAAAGGTCGGCCCAATGTCCGATCAATTGGCCCATCCTCACTTTTTGCCCTGGCTCCAAGGCCTCTGGGGTGAAACGGCCCTTTTGGAACAGCAGGATCACTGTGCTGCCCAACTGGAACTGGGCCAGTTCCTGGCCCTTTTGGAACTGCCGGGGCGGTTCGATGGGCAGGTTGAGGACAGTGGAATGGCCGCTGTTGGAGGTCAGGCCGCTGTAGGCGGTGGTGATCTTGCCCACCACCGTGGCCCCCACCTTGATCACCGCCACCAGTCCGGCCGGGGATTCCAAGGGGGTGATCAACCGTTCGTTGACCGAAAAAAGCCCGGCCACGTGGCGGATGCCAATGTTGTTGACCGGCCAAAGCTGACCGCTGAAATAGGAAAAACGGCGGACCGTTCCTGCCACGGGAGCGTGGATCCGGTGGTAATCCGCCGGGCTCAGGTAGAGGGTCAGGAAATAACCTTCCAAAAACTCCGCCGCCATGGATTCACCCACCAAGTCCACCAGACTGTAAAACACCCCTTTGGTTTGGGTCAGCAGTCCATCGGTGATTGGGCCGAACTGGGCCAGCTTCCCGTCCACCGGGCTGACTACCCCCTGGGGGGCAGGGTCAATCGGCCTCGCCCCTTCCTTGAGGGACCGGGTAAAAAACTCGGTGAAGTTTTTCATCCGGTCCACCGGGTGCTCTACTTCTTCCAGCCGGACTTGGTAGAACTTGATGTATCCCTTCAAAAAGGACTGCAACAACGGGCTGGGCAGCTTGGTGTCCGCCAAGACCCCGGCCATGCGGCTGAGCAGGTTTTTGGGCAGCAATTTGATCAGTTGGTACCGCATCAAACCCCTTACCCTTGGGCCGGGCTGGAGGCCTCCGGCGGCAGCTCTCGACCGAGGATCTTAAAAAACTGGGTGTGGTCCACCGTCTCGGTTTCCATCAGCAGGTTAGCCAGTGCTTCCAATTGGTCCCGGTGTTCGGTCAGGATGGCTTTGGCGGCATTAAAACAATGGTCCAAGAGCCCCTTCACCTCTTCGTCCACCACTTCTTGGACTTCATCGGAGATGGGGTCTTCTTGCATGTAGTCCATGGCGAGGTAGTTGCCCGAATCGCCCATAGGGACGGTCAAGGCCCCCAACTTTTCGCTCATGCCCCATTGGCAGATCATCTTGTAGGCGATGTCGGTGGCGGTCTTGAGGTCGTTTTCCACGCCGGTCGAAGAGTCGGCAAACACCAGGTCCTCTGCCGCCCGGCCCCCAAGGCCCACCTTGATCCGAGCCATCAGAGCCTCTTTGTCCATGCTGAGCCGGTCGGTTTCGGGCAGGAAGCTGGTCACCCCCAAAGCCCGGCCCCGAGGGATGATGGTGATTTTGTGCACCGGGTCTGCGTCCAAGGTGTAGGCGGCTACCAAGGCATGGCCCCCTTCATGGTAAGCGGTGGCCCGTTTTTCGTCTTCCTGCATGATCATCGAGCGCCGTTCGGCACCCATCATCACCTTGTCCCGAGCCCATTCCAGGTCCTCCAAGGTCACCTGCCTCTTGTCGTACCTTGCGGCATGGAGCGCCGACTCGTTGATCAGGTTGGCCAGCTCCGCCCCGGAGAAACCGGGGGTCCCTTTGGCGATCACTTCCAGGTTGGTGTTGGGTTCCAAGGCGATTTTTTTGCAGTGGACCTCCAAAATCGCCTTGCGGCCCTTGATGTCGGGCAGGCCAACGTAAACCTGTCGGTCGAACCTTCCGGGCCGAGTCAAGGCCGGGTCGAGAATGTCGGCCCGGTTGGTGGCTGCGATGGTGATGATCCCCTCGGTACCGTCAAACCCGTCCATTTCGACCAGCAAGGCGTTTAAGGTCTGCTCCCGTTCATCGTGCCCGCTGCCCAGGCCTGCCCCTCGGTGGCGGCCCACCGCATCAATCTCGTCGATGAAGATGATACAAGGCTTGTTTTTGTAGGCATCTTCAAAGAGGTCCCGGACCCGGCTGGCCCCGACCCCAACAAACATTTCCACAAAGTCCGAACCGGAGATGGAAAAAAAGGACACCCCCGCTTCCCCGGCCACCGCTTTAGCCAGCAAGGTCTTACCGGTGCCCGGAGGGCCAACCATCAAAACCCCTTTGGGGATTTTCCCGCCCAAAGTCTGGAATTTGCTGGGGTCCTTGAGGTAGTCCACAATCTCCACCAATTCTTCCTTGGCCTCTTCGACCCCGGCCACCGAGGCGAAGCGGATGTCGTTGGTGTCTTCTTCATAACGGCGGGCCTTGGATTTGCCGATGGACATGATTTTGCCCCCACCGCCACCGCCGGGCATCTTGCGCATCATAAAAACCCAAACCCCTACCAGCAAAAGCAACGGCCCCCATTGGAGCAACAAGGCGAGGTACCAAGGGGTGTCTTCTTCCGACTCTACCTTGATCGAAACCTTGGAGGTCCGCAGTTTGTCGAGCAAGGTCGGGTCGTAGGTGCCGGTGGTAGCGAAGGCCTTGCCGTTGCTGGTAGCCCCTTTGATCCGGTCCCCCTTGAGGTTGACTGCGGCAATCTGGCCCCGGTCCAAGAAGGTGAGGAAGTCGCTGTAGGCGATGTCGGTCACCGGCTGGCTGTTCCAGTTAAAATTATTGATGACGGAAAAAAACAGCACTAAGATGGCTAGGCCGGTCAGGATCGATCTGCTGTTCAAGGCGTTATCTCCAGTCTGGAGGTTTGGTTAAGGCTGTGCCAGTTTAACCGAAGACTCGATGAATTCCCGTGAGGTACGGTACAGGCGTTGGTCGATGCGGCCCAATGCAAGGGTGCGGTCCAAGATTTCAAAGACGTTGATCAGACCGTGCAACCGGTAGCCCCGGTCGGCCAAGGTTTTGGCTCCCCCTTGGCAGCGGTCGATCAAAACCACTACATCCTTGACCCTCAAACCGGCCGCCTCAAATTGGGCAAAACTTTCAAACTTGGACAGGCCATTGGTGATCAGGTCGTCCAAGACCAAAACCCTTTGTCCGGGCCGATAGACCCCTTCGATCAACCGTTTGGTGCCGTAGGTCTTGGCCTCTTTGCGGGCATAGACCATCGGCTTGCCCACCCTTTGGGAAAAGACGGCGGCTATGGGCAAGGCGGTGTAGGGAATCCCGGCCACCAGATCGTACCCCAGCCCCGCCGCCAACCCTTCAAAAGCCCGGACCACTTGGCCCATCAGCTTGGGGGCGGAGACGATCATCCTCAGGTCGATGTAAATCGGCGAGACCATCCCGCTTTTGAGGGTAAAGCTGCCGAACCGGATGGCCCCAAGCTCAATCAGGCCGTCAATGATTTGGGCTTTCACAAGGTCCTTCCAGTGAGCTTTTCAAACACCTCCTTGTATTTGCCAAAGCTGTGTTCGATCACGTTTTGCGGCAACTCTGGTCCCGGGTAGGTTTTGTCCCAGTCCAAGGTTTCCAGGTAATTGCGGATGATTTGTTTGTCGTAGCTTTGCGGTTCGGTCCCCGGCTGGTAGGTCGCTGCCGGCCAGAACCGGGAGCTGTCGGGGGTGAGGATCTCGTCGATCAGGATCACTTCGTCGCCCAGCAACCCAAATTCAAATTTGGTGTCTGCAATGAGGATCCCCTTGGTTTGGGCATAGTCCCTCGCCTGGTTGTACAGGTACAGGCTCTTTTCCTTGACCAGGTCCACCAACGCCGGGTCCACCTGCTTTTTTAGGTCCGCTTCGCTGATGTTCATGTCGTGGCCTTCATGGGCCTTCGTCGAAGGGGTAAACAGCGGGGTCTCCAACTTGGAGGCATTGACCAGCCCTTCGGGGAGCTTGATCCCGCAGACCGAGCCGGACTTTTTGTAGTCTTTGAAGCCCGAGCCGGAGAGGTAACCCCGGACGATGGACTCGAACTCGATCATTTTGGTCCGCTTTACAAACACCGCCCGGCCCTGGAGGATGTCGGCGTACTTTTGGCAGGCCTGGGGAAAGTCTTTGACTTCCGTGGCGACGAGGTGGTTTTTGATTTGGGTCTTGAACCGCTCAAACCAAAAGTTCGAGATCTGGGTCAACACCGCTCCCTTGCCGGGGATCAGACTGGGCAGGACCACGTCAAAAGCGGAGATTTGGTCGGTCGCCACCATCAGGAGGTGGTCGTCAAAGTCATAGACTTCTCGGACCTTGCCTTTACGAAAGAGTTTCAGGTCGGGGCACAACAGGGTTTTTGGAGGTTGAACCATTGGCTTGAGCTCTAGGGGTTAGGGTTTGCGCCTGCAAGGGAGCCTCAAAGGTAACAGACTTTTTTTTTTCTGACCACTGTTGAATGGTCGGAAACCTTCGGCTTTCCCTTGCCCTGGGCCTTGGTTTGCTTTATGTTGGGCTCATCCAATCTACTCCCTTGTTCTCCATGAAACGATTGTTCCTGCTCCTTTTGCCGGTGTTGGTTTTGGTTGCCTGCACCTCGACCGAAGAACTCAAGATCGGGGCGCTGGACCATTTTAACCGAGGCAACGGCTATTTTGCCGCCAACGACTTTAAGGCGGCCATTGGGGAATACAACCAAGCAGTGGCCTTGTTTGACGAGCAGTCGGCCTTCCATTACAACCTGGGGCTTTCCTACTACAATCTGGTGCTGTACGAGCAAGCGGAAAGGGCCTACCGCCGGGCCATTGAGCTGGACCCCACCTTTGGCGAGGCTTGGTACAACTTGGCGCTGGTTTTAGACAAACTGGACCGCAGCGATGAGGCCTTCATGGCCTACGACAAGTACCAAAAAGTGAATAAAAATAAGGCCCAGGTAAAAGTAAAAGAAGAGCCGAAACCAAAACCGCAGGTCCAGCTGCTGGGTCAGCCCCAACCCAAGGGCAATCTGCCCCAGACCGAGACCAAACCCCAAGGCCAGCCTTTGCCGCAGGCTCGCTAAAGGGATTGAAATTTACCGACCCTTCGGATAGGTTGGGGCCTTTCGCAACCTTGCCTTGAGAAATCAAAAAGAGAACATGAGCCAGCCGGACCTGAACCAGATTTTAAGCCCGATCCAAAAGGAACTTTTGGAGGTCGAGGCTTTGGTGATGAAAAACTTGGAGACCGACATCCCCCTTCTGACCGAAGTGGGACAGTACATCCTCAAGGCCGGGGGCAAACGGGTTCGGCCCGCCATGTTACTTTTTGCCGCCGGGTCGCTGGGCAAGATTACCCAAGACTGCTGCCAAGCGGCCAATATCATCGAATACATCCACACCGCCACTTTGCTGCACGACGACGTGGTGGACAACGCCGAACTGAGGCGGAGCAAAAAATCCGCCCGGTCCATCTGGGGCAACGAAGCAAGCGTTTTGGTGGGGGACTATCTTTTTACCGTGTCTTTCCAGTATTTGGCCAAATTGGGCCAGATGGACTTGGTCCACGCCTTGGCTCGGACCACGACCTTGATGGCCCGAGGGGAGATCCTCCAGTTGATCCGTACCAACGAGACCGCCACCGAGGCCGACTACCTGGAGATCGTCTATCACAAAACCGCCAGCCTGATGGGAGCGGCGATGCAGATGGGATCGATTTTGGCCGCCGGGACCCAGGAGCAGTCGGACCGGTATTACGAGATCGGCAAGAACATTGGGATGGCCTTCCAGATCGTGGACGATGCCCTGGATTACCGGCTCAACAACCAAGGGTTGGGCAAACAACAAGGGGCGGACCTGAAGGAACGAAAAATCACGTTACCACTCAGTCGCCTCCTCGAAGTCGCCAACCCCGCCGACCAGGACCAAACCCTGGAGATTCTGGACGAAGAGGTGATCACCGATGACCATGTCCAGTCGATCTCTTCGATGATGGACCGCTACCAAGTGGTGCCCTACTGTCTGGGCCGGGCTCAGGATTACATCAAACTGGCCAAGGAAGATTTGGGGCGGATGCCAAAAAACCAATACACCGACAGCATCGTAGCCTTGGCAGACTTTGTGGTGACCCGGAATCTTTAAGCCTTACCCTCTTTTCTTTTGCAGACCCCTTGTGTTAGCTTGGGCCTGTTCTTCTCCTGTTTTTTGGTCCAACCGGCGGTGGATTTTGGATGCACTATCTTAAAATCGTCCAGTTTTTGGTTTTGGTGGTTCTGGCCCTCAACGGCTGTACCACCCAAGAGGTGAGGGTGGAGTTGCTCAAAGACTCCCCGCTTTCCTCCAAGAGTATGTACCTCAATGGCCGGGATTTCAGCGAGGTCTTTGAGGGCGACCCGTTGGACCGCAAGTCCCTGGTGGACTCGGCCATGGCCTCCATCTCTTACTTTGAGAAGATCGACCCCCAAGCGAAGTTCGACTACGGCCAGCTGAGCTACACCGCCGCCGAGTTGGCGGTCAGTACTAGGCTCTTTTTGGAGATCTTGGAGGAAAACCAGGAACGGGCAGCATTTGTCACCGCTTTGGAAGAAAACTTTTTGGTCTTCGGCAGCGCCGCCAATGATGAAAAAGGGGTGCTGTTTACCGGTTATTATGAACCGATTTTCCCTGGACAGTTGACCCAGTCCAAGGAATACAACGTTCCGGTTTACCGACGGCCCGATGACCTGCTGAACCTGGACCTGGGCGAATTCCGGGAGAGTCTCAAAAACCGCTCGATCGTCTATCGGGTGGACAAGGGGCAGCCGGTCCCCTACTACACCCGTGAAGAGATTACCACCAAAGGGGTGCTGAACGGCAAGGGGCTGGAAATCGCCTGGATGCGGGACCCGGTGGACCTTTTTTTCCTCCAGGTCCAAGGTTCGGGGATTTTGCTCGCCCCCGACGGGAGCCGACTAAAAATCGGCTACGACGTGGCCAACGGCAGGCCTTACAGCAGTATCGGCAAACTCTTGGTGGACCAAGGGGTGATGCGGCTTGAGGATATTTCGATGGGTAGCATTCGCCGCTACATGGCCGACAACCCCAAGCAGCGGGATCGGATTTTGAACCATGATGCTTCTTATGTGTTCATGAAGCTGAGCGCCGATGACGGAGGCCCCAAGGGCAACATCAACGTTCCTCTGACCCCCTTGCGGTCGGTAGCCACCGATGCCAGCCTGTTCCCCAAAGGGGCTTTGGCCTACCTGAAGACGGAAGTGCCGGAGTTTGACGAACAGTGGCTGCACAAGGGGGTAAAACCGGTCTCCCACTTCGTGATGGTCCAAGACACCGGCGGGGCGATCAAAGGGGCAGGTCGAACCGATCTGTTTTGGGGCAACGGACCTCTGGCCGAAAACTCGGCCGGAGCGATGCGCAGCTACGGGAAACTGTTTTTTTTGGTCGCCAAAAAGGAGATCCTCAAGGCCCGGATGTAACCCAGGCCCAAAAGGCTGATTACTCTTTGGGCTTGAGGTTGATGTAAAACCTTCTGGATTGTGACTCGGTGACCTTGCCTTGGCTGTTTTTGGCCACCACTCTCCAGTACAGGTGGTCAACCTCTTTGGTTTCCATTAACCCAATCGCCATCTGGGGCATCTCCCCTCGCATCGGACTGATTTTGTCCGAAGGGGTCCACAGGTCTCCCTTGGGCAGGTAAAAACTCTCGTCTTCATTGGCAAAGGCCGGGTCGGCGGAGATCTGGAGCTTAAACTGGTTGAACAGCTTGGACCGCCATTCAAACTGAAACAGACCTTCTTCGGCGAAAGAATAGGAATCGTCGGGGAAGACCAGCGCCACATCCCCGAAGATCAACTCGTTTTCCGAAGTCATTTCGTTGTTGTTTTCGTTGGTTTCCTTGATGGTCCCGGCCTCGTCCAGTCTGGCCACTACCATGTATTTTCCTTGTTGCTCGCTACCGGGGATGGTCAAGGGAACTTCCAAAATCTTCCGCTCCCCTGGGGCGATCAAACGGATCTGGTCCTTGAAGAAGTTGACCAACCGCTTGGGCCGTTGGGCAAAGTACCAATACAAGGTGTAATCCAGGTTGCTGGCCAAGTTGCCGCCGTCGTTCATCACGTAAAGACGGATGTGGGTGGATTCGCCTCGCAGCACCGAAGAGTTGACCAGGGTGACCCGTTCAAACTTCAGGTCTGGTGGGTCAAAGGTGACTTTGCTGACCTTGAGCGTTTCTGCTTTTTGCTTCTTTTCGATTTCCTTGAGTTCCGTCTCGGTCAGGGTCTTTTTGCGCCGTTTTTGGGGCGGTTCCGTCCGTTCTGATTTGTCCAGCCCGTAAAAAATTTGTTCTTGTAGTTTGTTGGTGGTCAACACCACTTGGTCTCTGGAGTCAAAGACCCGGACCGCCACGGTGTAGTCTCCTCCTTCGTGGATGCCCAAGGGATAAGGGATCAGCGCACGGGTGTCGCTGTAGCCTTTGGCCACCACCTTTTTGTCTCCAAAGGTGATGATGTTCCGGTTGGGCAGGGTCACCACCAACCGCACGGTAACGGGGTAGTCCTTGGCGCTGCGGTTGCGCAAGGTGACCTCGCACAGTTGCTCCAGGCCGGTATTGATGACCTCTTCACCGATCAACAACTGCTCCAGCTCCAAACCGGTCAGCACCGGGGCCGCCGGTTCGTTCGCCGTCGGTTTTTGGTCGGTCGGGGCCGCTGGAGCGGCGGCTGCGCCAGTCTCGGGGGCCGCTTCGGTTGAAGCCGCCGGGGCTTCTTCCATGGGCGGCAGGCCCGGTTCAGAGGCCGCTTTGGCCGCCGGTGCACCCTCTTCCGCCGGAGCCTCGGCCTCAGCCTCGGGGGCCGGATCTTCGGCAGTGGCCTCGGTACCTTCCTGGGTTTCTTGAGAGGCTTGCGGTGACGGCGTTGCCGGGGGTTCTTGGGCCCAAACCGCAACCTCGCCCAGAAGACTCAGGGCAACGAGAATCCACAGGGCCTTTCTCAATTTATTCCTCATTTGTGGTAGGCTGCGCCTCATCGGCTTTCTGCTCCAAGAGGATTGCATCGTTTCGGTACATCAACACCATCCCGACATCGGTACCGGTGATCAAATCCAAATCCCCATCGTGGTCCAGGTCCACGGCGGTCGGGCAGGTACCCTTGGGGAATTCGATGTCCCCGGAGGTGTTTTCCTGCTCCTTCCACAGCCCGGTCAAGTCCTGGGACTCATTTTTGTAGAAGTGGATCTTGCCGATGTCGGACCCCATCATTAAATCAGGAATCCCATCGTTGTTCAAGTCGGCAAACGCCGGGGTAGAGCCGATGCCCACGTCCAGCCTCTGGTAGTCTCGCCGTTGGATCAAAAAGCGGTTGGATTCGTTGCTTACAAAGGTCAGACGGCCATTGAGCGTTCCCACCAACAGGTCCAAAATCGAGTCGCCGTTGAGGTCCATCACCGCCGGTCTTGCATTTTGGCCCAACCAGAGGTTTTTGAAGTAGTCCTTTTCCAAGACAAAATTGGGTTCTTCGGTTGAACCTTGGTTGAGGTAAAAGGAGAGTCTTCCCAAGGTCGAGCCCAGCACGATGTCCAAGTCCCCGTCCTGGTCGAGGTCCACCAAAAGTGGGGTGCTGTTGGCAATGACCCCGCCGGTCTTGAGGTAATCCTCGCTGACCAGCACGAAGTTAAAATGGATGTCCGAACCTTGGTTTTGGTAGTAATAAACCTTGCCGTTTTTGCTGCCCACCAGGAGGTCCTGGTCGCCGTCGTTGTCCAGGTCGCCCAAGGTGGGGGCGGACTTTTGGATCTCCCGGTTCTTGATCAGCAAGATGGAAATCTTGGAAAACTTGGGGTCCGAAACCATGACCTGGGGGCCATCGTCGTTCATGAAGGACTCAAAAGGCTTGTCCTCTTCGACCACCTGTCCCCCTTCGCCGGAGACCTCGGCAATGTCGAGTTCAATCGGTCCTTCCACACTTTCGACCACCAAGGAGCCGGACTTTTGGTCGATCGAGTTGTCCACCACCACCTGGAGATCATCGGCGCTGTTGTCGATGCCACCGTTGAGGTAGAGCAAAAAGTCTCCTTCATCGTTGCCGACCAGCAAGTCCGGGGTGGCATCTCCGTTGTAGTCGGTGAAGTAGGGGTGGCTTAAAAACTCCACGTCAAACTGGCCCATCGCCTTTTCGCTGCTTTCCCAGTTGAGTTGGTCCTTGCCGTTTTTCCCAGGGGAGAAGTAGGTGAGCAGTTTCCCGTCTTCGCCGCCCAAGACCAAGTCGGCAAATTTGTCCCGGTTCCAGTCGAAAAGATCGGGGACCGAGTTTTTTTCGATTTTTGCCGAAGCAAACCGGGTGGAATCTATGGCAAACACCGGGGAGGTTTTGGTGCCTTTGTTCAGGTACAAAATGACCCGACCGGTGAAGTTACCGGCCAAAAGGTCCAGATCCCCGTCTTCGTCAATGTCCACCAAGCGGGGGACCGAGTTCGAGCCGACATCGATTTGGAAGTAGGTCTTGTCTTTGAGTGCCCACTTGGGGGACTTGTTGGTCCCCACATTCTCGATAAAGGCAATCAGACCTTGCTTGTCGCCGACCAGAAGGTCCAGGTCCCCGTCCCCGTCGATGTCACCCAAGGTGGGGGCACTGTTTTCCATGCCGGTGATGAACAACAATTCTTCGGTTACCAAGGTCAGGTCCGGGTCGTTTTTGGAGCCATCGTTGCGCCAGTAGTTCAGGTTGCCATTGCGCTCCCCGACGATAAAATCCAAGTCTCCGTCCGAGTCCAGGTCCCCTGCCGCCATGGAAGCCCGCTGGCCGGTGACCACCAGCTTGTTGAAATTGAACAGGTTGGTACTGATGTTCCACAGGATCCGTTTGTCCCCTTGGACCCGGTTTTCAAACAAGGATACGATCGGACTGGCCCCGCCGACCACCATGTCGTCGTCCCCGTCTGCATCGATGTCCACGAAGGTGGGGGAGGATTCACCCCCAACATCGATCAAAAGAAAGTTTTCGGTTTTAAGCTTCCAGTCGGGGAAAAAGCGGTCACCAATGTTTTCGTACAGGTTTAAGGTACCGTTTTTCATCCCCACGATCAGGTCCAAGTCCCCATCGCCGTCCCAGTCGGTCAAGCCGGGGGAGGCGTGGGTTTCTAGGCTCATCTCCACGACCGTGGTGGGTTTGGAATTTTTGAAGTCCGGTTTTCTCCGGGTCCCTTGGTTGACAAACAGCAGCACCCGGCCTTCAACGGTGCCCACCAACAGGTCGAACTTCCGTTGCAGGTTTACATCGGCAAATACCGGCACCGAATCCCGGCCCACCATGATCCCTTCAAATTTGGCGGTCACCAACTGGAAGACCGGGATGAGGTTGTTGCCGATGTTCTCAAAAAACCAGATGTTTCCGGCGGCGCTGCCGATAAAAAGGTCCAGGTCCCCGTCAAAGTCTATGTCCACCAGGGCGGGGGCGGAGCGCTCGCCGATGTCGATGGTGTTCCAAACCTTGACCTTCCGGTCCTGCCGTCTTTGCTCGAAGATCGCCTTGTATTCCTGGGTGACCATCACAAAAACCGGTTTTTTGTCGGTCCCTTGGTTTTCGAAGTAGGCCAGCTTGCCGTTGGCTTGGCCCATAAAAATGTCTTGGTCGCCGTCGCCGTCAATGTCGGCAAAGGCGACCCTGGAGTTGCGCATCTCTCGGGCGAAGACCAAGGCAGGTTTCCCGCTGATTTTACTGTAGTACTTCTGATCCCACTTGAACCGGACCTCTTTGCGGTCCTTGGGCGCATCTTGGGCCGAAGCCGAAGTGCCCCACGCACAGAGGAGGGTCAAAGCCATCAGGGGCAACAGCGCCCGGAGAATTTGCGACATATGGGTCTCGTCCGCCAGAGGTTTGGCCACTTGGAGCCAAAACCGATTGTAATCCAAAGGGTTGAGGCGACAGTGGGGCAGCCGGGCAACCTTGCTTTCACCCCAAAACGCCTGCACAAAGCCTGCTTCAAAAAAGGCTGCTTCAGGTAACCATGCAATTAAGATGAATTTCTCAAAGGTCGGTAGATTTTTCTGTCCTGTACGCAAGAGAAAAAATTTTCCAACGATTTGTCAGATCTCCCGGCCAAACCAAATCACTCGTCCCACGATCTGGGGGTGTTCGTCTTCGTTTTTTGGGTTGAGCAATTGGTCCGAGTAGATGGAGTTGTCGCTTCGGAGCTTGATGGTCCCGTCCAGGAGCCTTTCCAGTCGCTTGACGATCAGGTTGTTTTCGATCCGCAGCACATAAAGCAGTCCATCCTTGATGGTTCTTTGGGCCATGTCGATCAGGATCAAATCGTTGTGTCGCAAGGTCGGCTCCATGGAATCGCCGATCACGTTGATCAGAGCCAAGCCCTCCAGGCTGACCCTCAGGCGGTTACGGATCCAATCCTTGTGGAAGGCCAAATAGTTGATGATCTGTTCGGAGTCGATGATTGAGCCAAAGCCGGCGGCCGCTTCAATCTTGTAGTGGGGGACATAAACGAACTGGTCTTCCAGGTGGGTTTGCCCCCAGGTGCTGGCCTCTTCAGCAACCAGGATGTTCTCGGCTTCCGGCGCAATGGTGGCCAGCTGGGGGAACCGCTCCAAAAGGATCTCTCGGGCCGCCGGACAAAGGCCGCGGCTGTAGCCGTCATAAATTCTTTTTTGGATCCCGTTGAGCAGGTCGGTTTTGGTGAGCGTTTGGAAATAGGTGGTCCGTATCGGCAGGCTCAAGGCTCGTTGAGCCAAGTTGGTACCGATCCCCAAGGGGATCCGGTTGGACTTGCCGCCGCCGGGTTTAGACCGTTCTTTTTCCACCGCTTGGGTGACCTTCTCTTGGTCCCACATGGCCCAAGCGATTTGCAGGTCGTCGGGCAAACCTGAAAGGGGGTAGAGGTGAATAGGGCTGCCATAAGCCCGTTGCTGCTTGATGTGAGGCCAGTTTTGTTTTCTGGCTTTGTTGTTGAGGCTCTTGAAGGAGCTTAACCCGGCCACAAAAGCCAGCTCTATGATTTCCAACCATAGATACTTCATACTTCCTCTCTTTTTCCCTGTACTTTCATTGAGTTGATGAAATGTTGCCTATAGTACTTGACAAATACTTTATTAGTACTTCAGTATCCGAACAGAACTTCTGCTCTGCCTCCAAGCAGATGTCCCCTAAGAAGACTGAATCTTAGGGGATTTTGTGGGATAGGTAAACTCTTTTTACTTCATGACGGAAGTATATAGCCTTAAACGGAAGTACTACCGGCGGTCTCTTGATTTTAAGGAAAACATGGCAAAAATCAGCTATCTCAACGAAGAGGTCTTCTGGGAGGACGGACAGGGTCGTTTGATCCCTCTCTCCCAAATCCGAACCGAAGACCAAAGCAAGGACTTGATGATTGAATCCATTGCCACCCAATGGAAAGAAACCCAAAAGAACTTGATCGGTCTCAAAAAATGGGTTTACGCCGAAATCGGTGCCCATCTGGGGATTTTGCAGACCAAGTATGGTTCCAAACAAAAAGACCTTTCGGGCGGCATCACCCTCAAGGACTATTCGGGCCGCTACAAGCTCCAGATCCAAGTGGCCTCGATCCTGAGCTTTGATGAAAAGCTGAGGATCGCCAAGGAGTTGATCGACAGCTGCATCGAACGGTGGGCCAAAAACTCCGAGCCCAAACTGGTGGCGGTGATCCGAGATGCCTTTCGGGTCAATCAGCAGGGAAAGGTCAGCATCCCCAGAATCTTAGGCCTCAGAAACCTGGACATTGAGGACGAAGAGTGGAAACGGGCGATGGAGGCCATTGGAGACTCGGTTTTGGTGGAACACACCAAGAAGTATGTCCGACTTTATGAACGAGATGAAGCCGAAGGGAAGTATGTGGCTTTGCCTTTGGACATCGCAGCCTTATAGGAGAGTCAATCGATGGACCGACAACAAATCAAACGAATCAAGGCCGACCTGTTGCGTCATGAGGGTTTAAGGCTCAAGCCCTATCTTTGTACGGCAGGCAAGCTGACCCTCGGCATCGGCAGAAACCTCGAAGACCGGGGGATCAGTGCCGAAGAAGCAGACTTTTTGCTCGACCAAGACGTGGACCATTGTATTGGAGAACTCAAAACCAACCTGCCTTGGTTTGAAGCCTTGGTCCCCGATGCCCAGGAGGTGCTGGTGAACCTGTGCTTTAACCTGGGGATGACGAGGCTCTTGGGCTTTAAATTGATGTTGGCGGCTCTGGAGAGCGGCGACTGGGAGGAGTCGGCAAAACAGATGTTGGAATCCAAGTGGGCCACTCAGGTGGGACCACGGGCCCAGGAGTTGGCCCAAAGGGTGGCCGGGATCGGCAACCAAAATCGGCAACTGTTGGAAGTATTGGCGGAAATCAAAAATCAAATCAATGTAATCGAAAAACGATTGAGGTAAACATGTTGGAAGAATTGGTTCAAATCCTCGGCAGAGAGGGGGCCTTAAAACTGATCCAAAGATTTGGCGGTACGGCCCTGTACATTCCCCACAACCCGCCGGAAAACCACCCCATCGTTTTGGTGCTGGGGCCGGTAGGGGCAGCCAGACTGGCCAGCTACTACGGCGGCGAAAACCTTTACCTCCCCTTGGGGAGAAAGTGGCTGAGAGAGCAACAACGGCGGGTGATCCACCAGCTCAACCATGAGGCGGTGCCCAACAACCAGATTGCCGCACGAATCGGCTGTACTTCGAGGTGGGTAAGAATGGTGATCAAGGACTACCCGGACGAAGGAGCCGCTGCCGGTCTTCCCCTGGGTTCGTAACGTCCTTGGGCCAAAGGGGGTTGCCTTGGCCCCGACAAAGGTTCATAATGAACTGGTATTTTACGCCCCATTAGGTATTCATGTTCAAGGGCTCTCGGCTACTGTTTATCGCTTCGGTTTTCCTCTTGGGGAGTTGCGCCCACTCGGCCTTTGAAGAGGCTCAAGGGCGCAACACCTATGAGGGGTACGAGACGTTTCTAAGTCAATACCCGGACAGCGAATTTGCCGGTCCGGCCAAGGTGGCGGAAGAACGACTTTTGTTTGAACAGGTTCGGCAAAACCCCGACCTACAGGCAGTGGACCTCTACCGCCAAAAGTTCCCTCAAGGGGGACACAAGGAAGAGGTCTCCAATATCCGAGAAGGTCTGTTGTACGAACAGGCCCAAAAAAATCCCTCCGTTGAATCCTACCAGCTTTATTTGCAGGAGTATCCTGAAGGCAAGTTTGCTTTGGAGGCCAAGACCCTGCTGGAGGATCTGGAATTTCTGAAGGCCCAAAACGACCGGCGGGTAGAGGGGTTTGAGGGGTACTTGCAGAAGTATCCTGAAGGCAAGTACTTTCCGATCGCCAAGGCCAGTTTGGAACAGCTCAGCTTTGAGCGGGCCAAGGCCGAAGCGACCCGGGAGGCTTTCGGCAAATTTTTGGAACGGTTCCCGAACAGCCCCCATCTGGCGGAAGCCCAACGGCTCCATGCCAAATATTGGCTTGACCAAGCCAAGGCCAGTGAAGACCCCCAAGAGATCCGCAATTTCTTGAAGGCCTACCCCCAAAGCGCCCAAAACCTTTCGGCTTGGCAGTCTCTGGTCTCCCTGAACGTCAAAAAATTGGAAGAAGAAAAGGCTTGTTCCGGCTGTGACCTTTCGGGTGCAAACCTCAAGGGCCGCAACCTCAAGGGGGTGAACCTGGAAAAAGCCAAGCTCCAGGGTGCCAACTTTGCCGGAGCCAACCTGGAAGGGGCCAATTTAAGAGGGGCCAACCTGGAGGAAGCCAATCTTTCCCTGGCGGTTTGGACCAACGGGCAACGTTGCTCCAAAGTCTCTTTGGGCCTTTGTGCCACCTACCTGGAGTCGGACCTCAACCAGCTGCTTTCCGGGAAAAGTTGCCCCAAATGTAAGCTCCATGGCGCTCCGTTGGCCAAAAGCGAATTGGAGGATGCGGATTTGTTGGGTGCAGACTTGAGGGAAGCCAACCTGTTTGGGGCAAACCTCAAAGGGGCCAAGCTGACCGGTGCCGACCTGACCGGAGCCCATGCGAGGTTGGCCAATCTAAGGTTCGCCAAGCTTTCCAAGGCGATTCTGGTGGGCACCGACCTGCAAGGGGCGGTGATGAAAGAGGCGGACCTTTCCAATGCCCAATTGGAGGAAACCTTGCTGAAAACCGCAGACCTGCGGCGAGCCCAGATGAACCGTACCACTTTGTTGGGCGTGAACCTGGAAGGGGCGGACCTACGGCGGGCCGAACTGGCCGAAGCCAAGTTTCTCCCCAATCCAAAGACCGGGACCGGGACCACCCTAGAAGGTGCGGACCTCCGTTGGGCCTTCTTGCAAAAGGCGCAGATCCAGGGGAACTGTAGGAACGCCAAGTTTTTGGAAGCCAAAGCCAAAGAGGCAGACTTCAGCAAGTCCGACCTGAGTGGGGCGGACTTCTCTGGTGCCGACCTCAACAAGGTGACTTTTTCCGGGACCAAACTAGAAGGGGCGTTGTTTGACGATGCGGTCTGGATCGACGGCTCCCCCTGCAACAAGGGCTCCGTGGGGCTCTGCTTCAAACGCTAGAAGTATTCGGGCTTCAGCTTCAACTGTTCATACAAGAAGGCCACCAACTTTTGCACCGGTTTGCTGTCCCATTCCGCTTCGGTGACCAGATGCAGGAGATCCAACAGGATCGAAAGGCAAGCCTGTGCGTAGGCTTGGCCTCGCAGGTTGATCGCTTTGAATTCCTTCTGCTTTAGCCCCTTGATATCGGTGAGCAGCTTGCGGGACCGGGCGTTCATGGTGGTGTCCCGGTTTTGGATGTGCATCAGGAAGCAGTAGGGGTCCATGTAGGCATCGGCTACCGTCTTGGCGTTCTCCTCGGACCCGCTCCATTGGATCTCCTTTTCAAAATAACCTACCCCCAGGCAAAAGAGGATCGGGTCCTGCCCGTCCATGGGGACCAAGAGGGGGAGGTAAAACTCCTCGACCGAATCGGTGGCTTGGGGGTGTTTAAATTCGTTGGTGACCAAGGTGCTGGCCGGTTGTTGCCCCAGTTGTTTGAGCAACAACAAAAAAGCCTCCTTAAAATCCGCCAGATTTTCTTGGGTCCGAAAGAGTTGGAGGTTCACCGAAGCGCCCCGTTTGCCGCCGTCGGTCATCGCCGCCCGGTAACCCACCTCGCTGGTCTCGACCTGGACATACTCCTTTGCCCTTTCCTTGCAGCCCGGATCCCGCAAAATCACCCGGAACTCTTCCAGATCTCCCGCTTCGGGCAGCTCGTCAAACAGCTCGTCGAGGCTCTTTTTGCCCCCCTGGGTTCCCTTGGGGCCGCCCGAGAGCGCCGATTTGATCCCCTTAAAGAGATTCAGCAGATTCTCCAAGATCAAAATGCCCGTGGCTTTGAGGTCCTCCAGGGCATCATGGACCCTGCCAAAAAGGCTGTCTTCGTTCCTTTGGCCGGACAGGTACTTGTTTTGGGCTACCAAAAAGGCGGCCTCCAGGTCGGCCATCGGGGTTTTGTTCAGCTCCACCAAGAAGTCCCGCAGGTCTTTGAGCACCATGTCCAAGGTTGTGGGAGCCAGCTGGTCCAAAAACTCCTTTTGGGCCAATTCGGTTTTCGGGTCCCCAAACTGGTCCTCGGAGACCAGCCGCTTGATCAAAGGTTCCGGCGGAGCCAGTTGCTCGTTGGTGTACAGAAAACAGGCCACCACCTTGCTCATGTCTTCGGGCTGTACCCCTTCGATCTTGCCGGGGGTAGAAAGCTCGGTCACAAAGCCCTTGAGGAAGTCGCTCCGCTTTTTGGCGTACACCGGCATCATCTTGTGCCCTTGGATGTAGGCGATCAGCTTGGCCAGATTGATCGAAAGCTGCTGTCCGGAAATCAGATGGAGGGAAAGTTTGGCCGGAGAATGGTGGCGAACGATCTGCCGCAAGAGGTCCAAGGAAAGCTCCGGTTCGATCCCGGCCGACTTGGCCTGCAGCAAAACAAAGTCTTGGTGCAGCAGGGTCAGGAGCTTTTCGGCCATGTCGTAACGAAAGGCGTTCAGGGCATGGTGGTGGCTGTCGATGGTTTTGGGGTCAAACAGTTCCTTGTGGCTGAGCAGGGTGTTGATCACCTGATCGGTGCCCGGGAAGGCGTGCAAAAAATTCAGGGCAATCGGCCTGATTTGGGAATCCTGGCCAAAGAGCAGGGTTTCGGTCACCAAAGTCAAGCGGTCGAGGTCGCCCAGGTAGTTGAAGGTCTCCAGGGCAAAAAACCTCCGGCTGGGGTTCAGCCGGTTGAGAGACCGAACAGCCTCGATAAAACTCTCTTTGATCTGCCGCAAAAAGTCCGCCGCCATCGGCAGCTCTTGGTTGAGCAGTTCAAATCCGGCCAACACCTGCTCCACGCTCACCGGCTCAAGCTGGGCCACCAGATCCACGAGAGTGATGTCCCGTTCGTGAGCGATGATGCGCTTTTTGCGCTGCATCTTCACAAACCGTTCGACGGTTTCGCTAAATTGGTGGCTGGCGTTCATAGGTGCTTTTTGGGGGTGACGATCAGAGATTGTACGCTAACTTGGCCTTGATGCAAAAGGAAAAAGTCAATCCGGCTGACCGGACCGGTTGTAAGCCCTTCAGCCGTAAGCTTGGGGCGGATTTCTTCTGGAGAGCCATCGGGCTTTGTGGAGCTTGGGCCGAAAAAATGCGCAACCGAAGGCTTTCCTTCTGACCGGGCCGCCTTGGTTGGGGCAAGGTGCTTTGGTAACCTTTTGAGCCCAGGAGGCCCGATGCATTTGTCTTTGTCCGATTGGAGCATGATCCTTGATGCCGCTTTGACCGTTGTTGCCGTAATGTTCCCCGGTCTGGCCGCCTACGCTGTAGCCCTCAAAAAGGGGAAAGCCGAAATCTTGCAGGTCTTGGACCAAGTTCCGGTGCACAACGAAAACATCCTGGAAATCGCCAAATCCGGCGGGCACAAACTGGCCGCCAAAGCGATCGAGCAATTGATCCAAAACCAACCTTAATTAGGGGCTCAGGATGCACCGCAAAGCCTTGTGGCTATGGGTGGCCTTTTCCCCGGCACCGCTTTGTGCGGAGCCTCTGGTAAACCCCGAAGTCAGCTTATGGAACCTAGGGATTGCGGTAGTCACCTTTGTGGCCGCCGCTATCACCATCAAAAACCGGGTCAACGCCTTGGAAGACCGGCTTTCGGAAAACCTGAAACGGCAAGGGGAACATGAAGCCCGACAAAACGAGCTGAATGCCGAATTCCAAGAGAAGATCCACCAAAACGAAAAAAAAATCTTAGGCCAAGAACGGGAAGTTTTGGAGCGATTGCTCAAACAAGAGCAGTTGCTTTTTGCTCGGCTCGACGAGCGACTCAACCGATTTGAAGACCGGATAGATTTGATCGTCAAGTCCTTGGGCGAAAAACGGCAACGCCTCCGAACCTCTACCAACCCATGAGCCCAGCTCCTTCAGCCAAAGAAAAGGCCCGTCACCTTTATGTCACCCAAGCCCTGAGTTTAACCCAAATCGCCCATGAACTGGCCCTGGTGCCCTCCACGATTTTGCGGTACCTACGGGAGGACCAAAAAACCGGGCTGGATTGGGACTTGGAACGGGCTCGAGGTTGGCAGGACGAAACTTTTTTAACCCAAGAGTTTCGCAGCTGTTTGGGGTTGCTTTTGGGTGAAGCCAAAAAATGCCTCAAAGAATTAGAAAAGGACCCAAGCCTCAGTTCCGAAGGCAGGGCCAAGCTGGTCATGGGCCTGATGGGCACCATCCAAAAGGCCACCCTGGTGGCCAAAAACATGGACCCCAAGCTCAAAGCGGAAGCCTTGATTGCCGGTTGCTTGCACGTGGTCGGGGAGGTCTTTATCGAAAAGGCCCCCGAACTGTCCGAACTGTTTTTAGCCCAAACCACCGAGATTGAACGGCGCATTCTTGAGGCCAAAGAACGATGGCAGGTCTAAACGAACCGAAATTACGACAAAGATTTGCCGAGCTGAGAAGAGAGTTACAAAAAAAATTGGAACAAAGGGTCCAAGCCTTGGACCCTTTGGGACGGGAGGAGAGGGTCGGCGGTTGCCGGAACCGGCTGATCCCTTTCATGGAAACCTACCTGCCCCACTTTTTGCCCGGAAAGCAGTACAGCCTCTTCCACCAAAGCTTTGCCCAAAAGGCAGGGCAGATTTTGGGCCCCAAAGGGGAACAGGAAATGGGCCAAAAGTTGGTTTTTGCCGCCCCCAGGGGGAACGGAAAAACCAGCTTGGTCAAAGCGCTGGTACTCCAGGCGGTGGTTTATCGGGCCAAAAATTTTGTGGTTCTGGTTTCCGACACCCTGGAACAGTCCGCCGAGATTTTGGAGGCGGTCAAACTGGAGTTGGAAGCCAACCCAAGGCTGAGGTGCGATTTCCCCCAAGTGGTCGGCGAGGGCCGTTACTGGACCTTGGGGCAGGTGATCACCCGAAACGGGGTCAAGATCAAGGCCTTTGGCACCGCCAAAAAAATTCGTGGGTCCAGCCACGGGGTCTTTCGGCCCGATTTGGTGGTGGTGGATGACCTGGAAAACGATGAGGCGGTCCGTAACCTGGAACAGAGAAACAAGATCGACACCTGGTTTTGGAAATCCCTGGTGCCCTTGGGGCCGCCGGACCAAAGCCATGACATCCTGGTGGTCGGGACCTTGCTGCACTACGACTCGATCTTGGCCCGGTTGCTCAAACATCCGGGTTTTGTGCCGGGCCGGTTCCGGGCCATTGAGGCTTGGCCCCGGCGGATGGACCTGTGGGAGCGGTTTGAGCGGCTGTACTGGAGCCAAGGCAAGGATTCGGCCCTGGAGTACTACCGCTCCCAATCAACGGACATGAAAGAAGGAGCCCTGTTGCTTTGGCCGCAGGTGCAAAACCTCCTGGGGCTGATGCTCAAATGGACCGAAAACCGGGCCGCTTTTTTTTCGGAACAACAAAACGAGCCGATCGATGAGTCGGAGCGAATTTTTAAAACCTTTCACTATTATGAGGAGCTGCCCTCAGACTTGGTTTTTTTTGGGGCCATCGACCCCTCGATGGGCAAGGAAAACAAGGGCTCGGACCCCAGCGCCCTGGTGGTTTTGGGCCGCAACGGGCAAGGAAGGTTTTATGTCGCCGAAGCGGTGATCAAACGACTGAGCCCCGAAGCTTCCATTTTGGAGGTGATCAGGCTGCAACAAACCTACCGGTGCCACCGGTGGGTGGTGGAAGTGGTGCAGTTTCAGGAGTTTTTTAAAAGCGAGTTGGTCCGCCGCAGTGCGGAGCTGGGAGTCCCGATCCCGGCCGAAGGGGTCCGGCCCAATCGGGACAAGGGACTGAGGATCGAGTCGATCCAGCCGCATGTGCACAACGGGTTGATTTTGTTTCACCCCACCCAAGGGCAGTTGCTCGACCAGCTGACCTATTTTCCCAAGGCTGACCACGACGATGGGCCCGATGCCCTACAAATGGCCTTTGCCTTGGCCTCCGGCTCCACCAACCCCAAGGTTTATTCCGCCGGGATGCCCGGGGGAAGTTTTACCACCGCCATGGGGGGCTATTAGTTTCACTCCAAGAGGGACCATGACAGGGATCTGGATCAACGAGCGGCAGTTTGTGGACTTTAAGGCAGACCCCCGGCCCAAAGAGCTGGAAGGGGAAATCGCCACCCGGCGCAACGCCTGGGACTTCCGGGGGGACTTCCAATTTTTGCCCAACCCCGACCCGGTCTTGATGCGTTTGGCGGACCAAGGGGAGGAGGTGCTTTCCAACCTCACCGCAGATGCCCATGTGATCTCGGTGGTCCAAACCCGCAAGCTGGGCACCTTGCAGCGGGAGTTTCGGTTTCGCCCAGGGGCGGATGGGGAACGGAAAATCTCCGTAGCCTCCCAAACCTTGCACCAAGCCTTTTTGGAGGACTTGGAGGGGATCGACCTGACCGAATTGGTCAGCCAGATCTTGGATGCTCCCTTTTACGGCATGGTTCCTTTGGAACTGCTTTGGCAGGCCCAATGGGGCAGATTGAGGCTCAAGGGGGTGCGAGCGGTACCCAGCCACTGGTTCCGCTTCAACTCGGACAACGAGCCGGTCTTTTTGCAGCGGAGCAGCTTCCAGGGGCTGACCCTGCCTTGGGGCAAATTCGTGTTTGCCCGGCACTTCCCTTCTTATGAAAACCCTTATGGCCTTCGGCTGCTTTCCCGTTGCCTTTGGCCGGTGACCTTCAAGAAAGGGGGGGTCAAGTTTTGGGTGATGTTGGCGGAAAAGTACGGCATGCCCCTTTTGGTCGGCAAGTACCCGGCAGGCACCCCGGCCCAGGGGCAGGAAGAGCTTTTAGCCAGCCTCTCCAGAGCGGTAAGGGACGCAGTTCTGGTGCTGCCCGAAGGCAACCAGGTGGAGTTGCAGGAGTCCACCCAAGGCGGAGCAAGGGTGCACCAGGAGCTGGTGGCCACGATGAACAAAGAGATTTCCAAAGCCATTTTGGGCCAGCACCTGACCACCGAAGTGGGGACCACCGGCTCTTATGCCGCTTCCAAAACCCACTTGGATATCTTGGGCAGCTACCTGGAGGCAGACCAAAAGTTGGTCAAAACCGTGGTCAACCAGATTGCCAGGATCTACCAAAAACTCAACGACCCCAAGGCTAAAAGCCCAGAATTCTATTGGTTTGAAGAAGAGGACCCCCGGACCGAATGGGTCAACCGAGACCAACTGTTGGGGCAAATGGGGCTGGTCTTTGGGGAGGAGTACTTCTGTCGCCAATACGGCCTGACCCAAGGAGAATTCACCCTCAAGACCCAGGGTTAAGAAGGCTTTCCACCTGA
>MFNF01000064.1 GCA_001783715.1 Candidatus Lambdaproteobacteria bacterium RIFOXYD2_FULL_56_26 | reverse complement strand
GTCCTTCGCTCGCTAAACCCGAAAGCCTAGCTCGCCAAAGACCTCTGTAACTTGTGGTCTCTTGCTTCCAACCTTATTCTGTTTTCAATGAACTTGCTTGGGATTGTCTCAAGCAGAAGATCATCCTGCCCAAAACGAATTCACTCGTCAAGTTTTTGTGAAATTATTTTTAATTCACCCGAAGGATCAATCGCTTAAAAGTCTGCTTCCCCCCACTTTCCCGTCCCCCATGAAAACCGCAGACCCTTATCCTGTAGGGGATTGCGAGTCACCAGCTCTTTCCTTCCCCAGCTTCTGGTGACATTGTCACTTTAGGCTCTCTATATTCTTTGGTAGAGTCTTTTCACAGGCCGGGGAGCAGGAACTTCCCCAAAGAGCTGGACCAACGAGGTCCGGTGACATTATCACTGTGGGAAGGCAGAACGGCCGGTAAGGTAAAGTCAGAAGCAGGAAGAAGTCTCAGGGAAAAAGCAGTTTACATTATTTGAATATTCACCCTAGACTGTACTAAACCCCCAAAGGAGAACGCCATGAAAACCATGTTTGACCCCATTACCGACAAAAGTCTTCGGTGGTCCCTCTATGCTACCGCCCTCCATGTGACGATTTACTACAATCTGCTGATTGCAGAGAACCCTTGGTGGTCCGTCAACCCTTGGTGGTAAGCGTTTTTCGGTAATCCGGCCTAAGGCGGTTCGCCGTACTCGGGCCGGGATTTTTTCTTTACAAGAAGGTTCGGGCAAATCAAGGTAGCGAGGTAACCCAGACTTCCACTTGATCTGCAACCGGAGTTTCCAATGCCAGTCCTTCAGTTGGGCATCCCCAAGGGGAGCCTGCAGGATGCCACTGCGGCCATGTTTGAAAAAGCAGGCTACAAATTGGGCATCAATTCCCGCTCCTATTACCCCACTATCGACGACAACGAGATCGAATGCCTGCTGATCCGTGCCCAGGAAATGGCTCGGTATGTCGGCGAGGGCATTTTGGATGCCGGGCTGACCGGCTGGGACTGGATCGAAGAATCCGGTGCCGATGTCCATGAAGTCTGCGAGCTGATTTACGGCAAGGTCGGGCGCAAGCCTTTGCGCTGGGTCTTGGCAGTACCGGAAAACTCCGACATCCACGGTCCCAAGGACCTCCAGGGCAAGCGCATCGCCACCGAAGCGGTAGGCATGACCCAAAAATACTTGGCCAAACATGGGGTTACCGCCAATGTGGAATTCAGCTGGGGGGCCACCGAGGTCAAGCCGCCTAAGCTTGCCGACGCTATTGTCGAAATCACCGAAACCGGCTCGTCACTCAAGGCTAACAACCTGAGAATCGTGGACATTCTTTGTTATTCCACCACCCGGTTGATCGCCAACAAAGAGGCCTACAAAGACGAATTCAAGCGCAGGAAAATCGACCACCTGGCCTTACTGCTCCAGTCTGTTTTGGCTGCAGAGTCTCGGGTGGGGCTGATGATGAACGTCAAGTCCGAGAACCTCGACAAATTGGTCGCTCTTTTGCCCTCTCTGAACAACCCGACGGTCTCCAACCTTGCCACTTCCGGCTGGGTCGCCATCAATACGGTGGTGGAAGAATCGGTGGTTCGGGAGATCATCCCCGAGTTGCAAAAGGCTGGGGCACAAGGGATCGTCGAGTATCCGCTCAACAAGGTTGTCCTCTAGCTCCACAGTACAAAGGGGAATCCAATTCCCCTTTTTTTTCGGTTTTTTCCTGTTTTTTTTGGGTCCTCCTCAATTCTGGTCCGTTTCTTCCATTGATCTTTGTACCAAAATGGACCTAAAATCCCATCAGTCATAGAGACCGAAAAGGTCGGGCAAACCTTGGCCAAGCCTCACTAGGAGGGTATTTGTTTCAGCAGGGCATGTTCAATCTTTTTAACCAGAAGACCGAGACCTCCCAAAAGGCGGTTGAATACTTCGAGAACGGCAAGAAGCTTCTGAAAACGAAGCTGTACAAACGGGCCATGATCGACTTCAACAAGTGCTGGCAGGAAGCGCCGGAGTTTGCCGCTGAAAACCTCAACGCCTTATTTAAACAATACAGAGTTGTAGCCAACTACGAGGCCTGCCTATCCATCGGTTTGATCCTGATGAAGATTGATCCGCAGGACTACAAGCTGGCCAGCGTCCTGGGCAACTGTGCTCGGAAACAACAAAGTTATCTCCAAGCCAACAACCTCTACCGCTACGCCCTCAAGCTGAACAAGGACTACAAGGTCGCCTTTTTTAACCTTGCCGCCAGCTTGGCTCGGGTCGAAAAGTACGATTCCAAGGTGACCGCCACCTTGCAGCCCTTTGCCAACCTGACCGAATATGTCCTGCCCGAGTTTTTGGGCGAACCGGACATGTTCGAGAAGTTGATCAAACAGTTGACCGACATCCTGGCCGAAAAGGCCTTGCGGCAGGTCATGGAGCTGCAAAAGCAGATGGAGGCCAAAAGCAGCAACAACGAGCTTCTGGAAGTGCACCGGATCTCTCGGGAGATCCAAGCCCTGGAAGAACGGCCGACCGCTCCGACCTTTGAGGACGTGAAGCAGTACGTCAACGAGCGGTTGCTCGAATACAAGGAGAAAATGTCCGAGTTCAAGGAAAAGGCGGACTACGAGCCCCGCAAGGGCTACATCACCTACCTCCTGAACCTGGGCCTGTTCTCGCTCAAACATGGCTACCCGCTGTATGCGCTGGAATGTTTTTTTTCCATCAAGGACGACCCGAATTTTAGCGTCAACTACCTGGAGATGCTGATCATCTTGGCAAAACATGCGACCAAGATCCCCAAACGGCGGCGGGCAGTGCAAAGACAAGTCCGCAGGCTGGCCGGGGCGGCACCCACCCTGGGCGACGAACCGCCGGACATCGACCCGGAAACCAGCCCCTACAAGGATGAAGACCCGCTCAACCAGCTGACCGAGCTGTTGAGAGACGACCCCAATGACCGGTATTACAACATCAACCTGGGGGTGATGTTGAACATCGAGGGGAACAAATTGATGGCCTACAAGCATTTCCTGATCGGCGGGGTGCTGCTGGAGACCTCGGAAGGGATTTACGAACGGGCCAAAATCTTCAGCCAAGCGGTCATCTATTTCGAGTCCGACCAGCTCAAAAAAGCGCTCAAGCTCTTTAAAGCCTTGAGTGAAGAGGAAAAAAACAGCCAAGCCCTTTGGTACATTGGCCGTATCTACCTCAAACGAGCCCGGTGGGACGAGGCGGTGGATGCCTTCAAAAAGATCCAGGAGATCAACCCCAAATCGGTTTTGGCCGGCCAAGAATTGCAGCAGGCCCACGACCACTTCTACGAAGCCGGGGAAGGGTACTTCAAGGAAGGCAAATACAAGGCGGCGGTCGGCCAGTTTGAAAAGGCCCTCAACGTCATCCGTATGCCCGACACCATCAAACGCACCGCAGCGGTGTACCGGGTCTTGCGCAACAAGCCCAGGGCCATGGAACTGCAAAAGGAATACGACCAGATTCTCGAACAAGAGAAAAAGGGCGAGATGGAAAAGGTCCGGCAGGAATACATTACCCAGGGCCAGTCCTTCCTCAAGGCCAAGGTTTATCACAAGGCCATCCACAACTACGAACTGGCGTTCCGCATGAAGGTGGACAAGGATGTCTTTATGATCCTGGCTTACCTTTACAAGTCACTGGGCCAAAAGGACAACTTGCAGCACCTGATTTTGCGGTGGAACAAGATGGTCGAGTTCGAGGAAAAGGAAAAAGAATTCAAACGGCTCCAGGAAGAAGGCGGCGGTGGCCGCTCCAGCCGAGAAGACGAGATGGTGATGTAGGTCCCCCCTAGACCTGCCTCCCCTGCCCCTCCGCCTGCCAAATCAAACCTTTTCTACAGCAAGCAACGTTTCCCCTGACCCTACCCCCCGCTTTTCCCAGCCATGCCTGCCTTGCCGAAAAAGGGGTGACAACAGCCCCGGACCCTCGCTAGGATTACCGGTCCATCGCCCTTAACTCACAAAAAAGACAAAGATGCGTTTGATTTTAAGGTTCCGCCGGTTTGCCGCCAAGTCACTCCAGGAACAGTGGCAGCTGGTTACTTGGGTTTTGGGCCAAACCTTGGCTTGGGCCTTGAGGTACACGGTGGGGCTCATTGCCGGGGTGGGGCTGCTGTTTGTCCTGGATGTGATCGAACCTTTGTACAAACTGAGGCTTTCCCGGATCCACAGCCTGCGGATCGGCCATTTGGCGCTGAACCTTGATCTTTTCTGCCGCCGTCGACAGCTTTCCCCTCCCAAGGGACCCAAGGTCCACCACTTGATCGTCACCGACCATGCCCAGGTGGCCAACCGGGAGCTGCTCAAGCTTTGGCAACGGCATCTGTGGATCACCGAATCGGTCTTGTGGCGCTGGCTCTTGTGGTTGACCGAATGGTTGGTCAAAAAGACCCCTTTTTGGGTGCCTTTGCCGATGAACTCCGTGGAGTGGGAGGAATTCAACCAAGCCGCCCCCACCTTGACCTTCACCGAACAAGACGAACGGCGGGGGCAGGCGGAACTCCAAAAGATGGGCCTCAATCCGGCCAAGGACTGGTTTGTTTGTATCTTTGCCCGAGATTCGGGCTACCTCAACGCCCTACTTCCCCGAGTCGATTGGAGCCGCCACGACTGTAGGAATTCCAAAATCGAAAGCTTCCGGCCCTTGGTACAGTGGCTGTTGGACCAGGGGGCCTTTGTGCTGCGCCTGGGCAGCCATACGGTTGAACCCTTTGTGGTGGATCACCCCCGGTATGTTGATTATGCCAACCGGTTCCGCACCGAATGGATGGACCTCTACCTTTGCGGCAAGGCCAAGGCCTTTGTGGGCTCTGCTTCGGGGCTGGCGGACGTGACCAACCTGTTTAATACCCCAAGGCTCCAGTTGGACTGTGTCCCCTTTGGCTTTATCCCCTTTGGGTACCGTCAGCTTGCCTTGCCCAAAAAGGTGATTGCTTTGGAAGACGCAGCCCCGGTCCCCTACAAGGAGGTGATCGAACGGGGTCTGGCCTTGGAGCACAACGGGATCAACTTTGCCCGTGCCGGTTACGGCTACCTGGACAACAGCCCGGAAGAAAAACTTTTGGCCACCCAAGAACTGATGCGGATGGTCGAAAGTGCCGATCCCTTTACGGACAGCGAGAAAGCCCTGATCGAGCAGGCCTGGGCGCTGTTTCCCGAAGGGCACCCCAGCCGGGGAATCAAAAACCCAATCTCCCCCAGCTTCATCGCCCGGCACCTCGACCTCTTTAGTTGACTGGACGAACCCGGGGGAAAACCGATAGTCTCTGGGGCAAAACCGGTTTTTTCTTGGGAGGTTGTCGATGTTGCTCGAAGGTGGCTGCCATTGCGGCAAAATTAGGTACCAATTGGTCCCCGAAACCCCCAAAGTGGTGGAGTGCAACTGTAGCATTTGCACCAAGAAGGGAGCCCTGCACCTGAGGGCGCAAGAAGGCAGCTTCAAGGTTACCCAAGGGGACGGGGAGGCAAGGCTCTACCAAGCGGGCACCAAAATCGCCAAACATTTTTTCTGCCCCCAATGTGGTACCCACATTTTTGCCAACCCCAAGCGGGCACCGTTGGCCTTTAACGTCAATGCCAAGACCTTGGACCGGTTTTGGGAACTGCTGCCCCAATGGGAAAAAACCTACTTTGACGGCAGGAGCTGGGAACCAGAAGGTCCTGTGCCCGTACCTTCCTCAACCCCGTTTCGCTAAGGGCTTGGTTGCTCTTCACCTTAACCTCCAAAGGTTCAGAATGTCCCACAAAGGAAGTTGCCACTGCGGCGCGGTTGCTTACCAAGCGGAGTTTGAAACCTCCAGCCTGATCGAATGCAACTGCTCGATCTGCACCACCAGGGGGCACCTCTTGGTGCCGGTGCCCGCCCCAAAATTTCAGCTCCTCACCGATCCAACGGTCCTTTCCGGGTACAGCTACGGGAAAAAGGTGATCACCCATTACTTCTGCCCCACCTGCGGGATCGGGGTTTACTCCTCCTCGGGCGACCCAACCAGGTCCATCATGCTCAATGCCCGTACCTTGGAACAGTTCTGGGAACTGAGCACCCACTGGGAACGGAAGACCTACAACG
Source organism: Candidatus Lambdaproteobacteria bacterium RIFOXYD2_FULL_56_26 (assembly GCA_001783715.1). Classification (GTDB taxonomy): domain Bacteria; phylum SAR324; class SAR324; order XYD2-FULL-50-16; family XYD2-FULL-50-16; genus XYC1-FULL-56-13. The sequence goes on along the minus strand of MFNF01000064.1, from coordinate 4,458 downwards.
GCAAAGACCGTCACCCCGAATTTAACCCCAAGCACCAGAACCAGTGAACTTTTTTTCCAAACTCAAGGCCTTGTTACCGGCCCGGGAAGTCAAAAAAATCTATTTGATCCTGGTCGGCGTTTTTGTCATGGCCCTGCTTGAAACCTTGGGGGTAGGGGTGATCCTGCCCTTTGTCCGGTACGTCTCCGACCCTACCATCTTAAACGACTACCCCCAGCTGACCGCCTTTTTGGCCCAGATTGGGCTCGAAAGCGAACGGCAGACCATTCTGGTCTTGGCCCTTTCGATCCTGATTTTTATGGTCGCCAAGAACCTGTACATCTATTTTTTCCTTCGGTTCCAGCTGACCTTCCAGTACGCCAACTCGGCCCAGTATTCGGTGGACCTGCTGGAAAAATACCTTTTTGCGGACTACCTGTTTCACCTGCGGACCAACAGCAGTCTATTGCTTCGTAACCTCAAGCAGGAAGTTCCGCTGCTCTTTACCCGTGCGGTGGGGCCTCTGATCGTGTTGGTCTCCGAATTGGCTACCAGCATCCTGGTGTTTGGGCTCTTGTTGTGGGTCAAACCGGTGGCGACCTTGGCGGGCTTTGTCACCTTGGGGGCCTTGGGCCTGCTCTTTTACCGGCCCATGCGCCACAAAGCCCGGTTCTACGGCAAGAAGCGGCTGATCCATGAGGAACAAACCTTCCGGTGGATCAACCAAAGCTTGGGAGGGATCAAAGAAACCAAGCTGTACCACGCCGAAGGTTTTTTTGTCGAAAAGACTCGGGACCATTACCAACAGCTGGCCCAGGTGACGATCTTTGAGGTCCTGATGGGCCAAACCCCGAGGCTCTTTTTGGAAGCCTTGATGGGGGTGGCCTTGATGGGGATCATTATCTTTTTGGTACTCCAAGGCCAAGATTCCACCCAAATCTTCCCGACCTTGGCGCTCTTTGCGGCGGCAGCATTCCGGCTGATGCCGGCCACCAACCGGATCTTGGGCTCCCTGTTGACCTTAAAAATTGCCGCTCCCTCTCTGGAGGTGGTGTACGAAAACTTCATGGAAATGAAGGCCTTAAGCAAACGGCAACCGGACCCCCAAGCCCCAAAGGGGCCAAGGTTTGAAGGGGATATTACCCTCAAAGGCCTGAGTTTTTCCTACCCCGGAGCGTCCCAGCCTGCCTTGGCCGAGGCTAACCTGACCATCCGCCGGTTTGCCTCCATCGGGATTCTGGGGCCTTCGGGCTCGGGAAAGTCCACCTTGCTCAATCTGCTCTTGGGGTTACTCAACCCTACCCAAGGGGAAATTTGGGTCGGCGGGCGTTCGATCCATGAAGACCTGACTCGCTGGCAAAGCGAGATTGGGTACGTCCCCCAGGACATTTATCTGATCGATGACAAGATCAAAAACAACATCGCCTTTGGGGTCCAAGAAGACTTGATCGACCCGCAAAAGTTGGCCCAGGCGTTGGAAATGGCCCAGCTCAAGGAACTGGTCGAATCCCTGCCCGAGGGCCTGGAAACCCAGGTGGGCGAACGGGGGGTGCGGCTTTCGGGCGGGCAACGGCAACGGATCGGGATTGCACGGGCCTTGTACCACGACCCAGAGGTTTTGATTTTTGACGAGGCCACCAGCGCCTTGGACCCGCAAACCGAACTGGAGATTACCAAGAGCATCGAGTCCCTGACCCACAAAAAGACCATCATCATCGTGGCCCACCGGCTCACCACCTTGGAACATTGCGACTTGGTGTACCGGCTGGACCAAGGGAGCATTGAAGCCACCCAGTTGAGCTGAACATCCCATGGCCCAAACCCTGGTTTTTTTGTTTTACAACCCATTGAGCCCCGAAGACCCTGAGAAATACGGGCTCAAAGCCATGGAGTCGATGGGGGCTAGGTGCCAGTTTTGGGTACTGCTCCCCTTGATGAGCCAACACCGGCCCTTAGAGCCGGGGCCCGAGTGGGTCCTGGACTGGGCCGACTTGGACCACCGGTTCGCAGCCTTGGAACCGGAAGCTTTGTTTGTGGATTTTTTTGGTGGCCTCTCCGCTTGGGTGGGGCCGATGGAACGGGTGTACCGGAGGATGAAGGCCTTTGGGTTTCGTTATGTGATCCCCAACTTGGCCCCGCTGCCGATCGCTGTTCCCCTGGTCTCTAGCGGGCTGGAACGAGGCAGGTTTTCCCGGCGGCTGGCCAAGCTCAAGGGGCTCAACAAAAAACGGTTCAAAGACCTCTGGACCAGCCGTCTGGTCCTACTGCTCAAACGGGCGACCCAGATATACCCCAAGCCAGTCCAAGTCTTTTCTTTGGACAACGAAACCTTGGACCAGTACTGCTACCGAAACCAATTCCCCAAAGAGCTTGTGGTTCCGATCCACAGCATGGACTACGACCGCTTTTTGGCCTACCGAAACTCCACCCCCAAGGCCCACCCACAAAAGGTCTGCGTCTTTTTGGACCAAGCCTTTACCCACCACCCGGACCTCAAACAGATCCTGGGCCAGGACCCGGCCAAAGGGGCTGAGGCTTACTTAAAAAAAATGAACCGGTTGTTTGGGGAGATAGAGTCAAAGACCGGGCTGAAAGTGGTGATCGCCGCCCACCCCAGAAGCCAATACGACAAACTGGGTAACCCCTTTGAGGAGAGAGAACTGGTCAAGGGCAGCACCCTCGAATGGGTGGACCGCTCCCAAATGGTGGTAGCCCATTGGTCCACCAGTGTCGGCCTAGCGGCCTTGTTCGGGAAACCCCTGCTGATCGCTTGGGTCGCCGGGTCCCACCCCCTGACCCGGACCTTGGCCCACAAGTTGAACACCAGTCTGATTGACCTGGAACGGCCCGAGGAGTTGGACCACTTTAATCTGGAACAGTTCCCCTTCCGGGCGACGGACTACACCTCATACATCCGCCATTACCTCAAGAGCGAACAGGCCCCGGCCGAGCAAAGTTGCTGGCAGATCATGGGTCCCCAGCTGCTCAAGCTCTGAAGCAACCTCAGGTGAGTTCCTCAAAGAGAGCCAAAAATCGGCCCATCACCTTGGGGTAATCGTAGAGCCTAAAAAACCGTTCCTTGCTGCTCAGGCCCATGCCTTGGCAAAGTTTGGGGTCCTTGACCAGGGTTTCCAACGCCTGGGCCAAGGCCTTTGGATCTTTGGGCGGAACCACCAGCCCGTTGACCCCCTCTTCAATCTGTTCGGGGATCCCGGCCACCTGGGTCCCCACCAGGGGTTTGCCCAGGCACATCGCTTCGAGATTGACGTAAGGAAAGTCCTCAAAGTCCACCGAAGGCAGCACAAAAATATCCAGCGCCGCCAGCAATTTTGAGGCATCAGGCCGAAAACCGGGCAACTTGACTCGCTCGGCCAGCCCCAGCTCCTTAAGCCTGGATTCCAGGGCGTGCCGCTCCTCCCCCTCACCAATGATCACCACTTGCGCCGAATGCTGCTCCAACAGCGGCTTGATCAGCCCCAAGGCCTCCACCAGGACCGAATAACCTTTCCTGGCGGTCAGGTGCCCGGCGCTGCCAATCACCAAGCCCTTTTCGCTCAAGCCCAGGTTTTCCCTGGCTTGCTGCCGGTCGGCCTTGAGCAGCCGTTCCTGTTCTTCCAGACAGTTGGGCAGGTCCAGCCACCGGTTGGGGTCCACCCCTCTGAATTCAATCAACCGTTTCCCGGCAAACTTGGAAGCGGTGACAAACCGGTCCACCGCCGCCAAAACCTTGGCATCCCGTTCCATCTCCATGGTGCCCCGTGGCCGAGTGGCCAGATTGTTGACCATCATCACCACCTTGGGCACCCCGGCGGCCTTGGCGGCTACCGCAGCGGTAAGGCAGGTTTTGGCCCCCGGATAGCCGCCGTTGTTGATCAACAACAGGTCCGGCTTTTGGGTCAAAAAGAAGTCGGTCAACCGGGCCAAATTTTGTGGGTTCGAGCCGCCGAACCGGTCAGCCAGCACCACTGGGGCCATGGCCAACCGGTGGAGCGGTTTGGGCCATTTTTTTTGGGCAATCTTAAAATAGGTGCTGTCTTTGGAGGCGAGCTCCAGAGGAAAGCTGGGCAGGTTGAGCCGCAAGGCCCCAGGGGTGTAGTCCGGGTGATCCCGGAAGGCAAAGGCCAGCTCAAAGGTCTGGGCCAGGGGTCCAAAAGCGGCGAGGTTGGCCAAAACCTTTTCGGAGCCGCCAAACAAGATGTTGTCCGAATAAATGAGCAGTTTTTTTTTCATCCCCAAACCCTGGTTCAAGTGCTTTGGACTAGGGGTAACATCGGCCCTGGGGCTTGTCCAGCAAAAGCCTTGGGGCCATGGGCTTTTGGTTGCCAAGAAACGGTGAGGGATGATACCAGAGGGACTTGGAAACCTTTCTCCCCCATTCCTGATGTTCAAAGGCAAGACCCTACTGATCACCGGCGGCACCGGCTCCTTTGGCAATGCCGTGTTGGAGAGCTTTCTTAGCCAGGCGCTCCAAGAGATTCG
>MFNF01000063.1 GCA_001783715.1 Candidatus Lambdaproteobacteria bacterium RIFOXYD2_FULL_56_26 | reverse complement strand
TAGCAGGTTTGGGACTGGGTTTTGTTGATGAAGGAGGCCAAGTAGCTCAAGGTTTGGTCCAAAAGCAGGGTATAGAACCACCAAGCCCGGTCTGGAGAGTCAGGGAAGTCTTCCTCGACCGTCTTGCGCTTTTGGGTCCGCACTCCATCGTAGAGGATGTAACGACAAATCCGTCTGGCCAGCTCGATGTGGGCCTTGTTCCGGCAATCCCCGCCCAAGATGGATTCAAGCTCACGGCGGTAGGAAGCCCTTTGGGCAATGAGTGGGGAGACCAGCCGCCCCCCCTTGCCCCGTTTGAAGCTTGGCAGGGTAGGGATTACTAGGTCTGGGCCAATGTGCTCCCGGATCGTCAAGATCACCTCGTCCAGGGAGCGCCGGTCATACCCAGAGAAGACGGAGCCCAAAACCGCCCCAGCCCCACTACCCTTGACCGCCAAAAGGAGATAAAGCACTTGGCGGTAGCTCAGTTTTCGCCCAGAGAACGGGGTCAGGGAAAAGACCTTGAACCGCTTCTTGCAAGTCTTGCAGACCCAGACCCTGCGGTTCCGGTCATCAAGATAGGTTTCTGTCTCTTCACAGAAGGGGCAGGTTGCCCTCCCCAGGGTTCTGGGCCACCTCAAACGACAAATGAGCTCCAGGGCCTTTGATTCGTCCATCTCCAGGATCTGCTCCAGCTCCAACCCCTCCAGGCCCAGGGCTCGAAATCTAGCTGTGTGGTGGATCAACTGGGTATCCATCCGGCGAAAAGCCCGCTCTTGGGTGTGTTCGTTTGGCCTAGCCTCAACCACCACAATCGGGCCGGTCATCGGGGCCTTGATCTGGTCGAGGTAGGCCAGACCCAGGAGCTCTCCGGGCTCCGCCTTCTTCGAGAAGCCGATCCAAGGAGTCACCTCAAAAAAAACCTGGAAGTGCTTTGTGATCTCGGTAGGGAGGGCCTCGCAGAAGAGGGGGTCGGCCATCCGTTCAGCCAAGCGGTAGAGGTTGCCTTCCAGGACCTCTTGATCAACCCTCTCTTGCTCGCAGACCAGGGCGATGTGCGGTCTTTTGGCGAACGCAAACCAGTACTGCTCGTCCTTGGAGCGCACCATCACCCCAACATTAAAGCATCCGAAGACGCTTCGGATCACCAAAAACCTGAGCCCTGTCTCTTCCATCGGTTAATCCCTCCACCTTAGGTAGAGCACATCCGCAAAAGAGCACAGGAAAGCGGTTTCAAAAGCGATCTTGCCCAGGAAGTAGGCATTGGCCACCGCCGCCAAGAGAACCCCAAAAGTAACCCACCGAGAGCCGGAGATTTTGCCCTTCTTTGTTAATCCTGTTTGACCTGTTGTCTCTGTCATATCTGTTTGCCTTGTTTGTGGTTTCGGTTTCTCGCCACTAGGGGCGACTTGACTCTCTTCAACGGCCTTAAACGGGGACATCAAGGGAGCGCCCTGGTCGGTGAAGACATGGTACTCTTTGGTGCCCTGGTTGAACTCCACATTGACACCCCGGTCCGCTTTCTCGACCGCCTGTTCGGTCCGCTTCGCATCACTCATCGTCCAGCCCTCCCTCAAACTGTTCCAAAAAAGACTTGGCTGCTGCCACCTCTTCGTCCTCATCCAAAAAGACCGCTCCATCCGCCCGGTATTTCGCCAACATGGCCATAGTGTAAGCGTCCACTAAGTCGGGGCTTTTGATTCCCTTCTTGGCCATTTCCTCCTTCTTCATCATCTTGAACTGCCCGGCCTCGGAGTAGAGGTAGGGGAGGTTGGTCAACTGGTCAAAGAGCTTGGTGTTGTAAGGGAGCTTGACCCGCTCATCAAAAATCCCTTCCCGGAGCCACCAGTAGGATTCAGCCCGCTTGTTGAAGTATTGCTTTTTTTCAAAAGACCCGTCCCCACCCCGGAACTTCTGGACCTCAACCCCCATCTCTGCCAACCGGTCGCAAACCCCCTTGCCCACCCCGATAGAATCAACAATCACAGAGGCGCTTTCATGCTGTCGCCAGTGGTCATAGACGATTTGGGAGAGCTTCATGGTATCGCCCAGGCTCGGGAATTCCTTGAGGGCCAAGGTCTCCAGCTTCCTTTCCTTTTTGTACCCGCTCACCCTGGCCACCAGTAAAACCGAACTGTCCCGCCCCTCACCGGCCACATCCACCGAGATCACCACCCCCGGTGGGGTGTCGTGTTCAATCAAAAGCTCCTTGCCCGCCGCCTTCTCCGCCCAGACCCTGGGGATCAGGTACCCAGCCAAATTGTTGGGGAAGCTCCCTTTGACCTTGATCTGGTAGTTGACCGAGTGAAACCCCCCGTATTCGATCAACCGCTCCCGGATGAACTTCTTCGTAACCCTGGGGGAAAGCTCGCTGTCCATGTGGAAGCAGGACCAGAGCTGGCGGTTCTGGTGGTGGGACTCATAAAAGGTGCCGGTGTTCCTGGTCCCCTGGGAAACCATCATCATGCAGTTGTCCTGCTCGGTCAGACCCCCTCGAAGGATGGCCAGGATCGCATCATCCACCCCGGAGGCCTCATCGACCAGGATCACATACCGCCGGTTGTGCATCCCCGCAATGTTTTCGGGCTTGCCGATGGGGGCTGTTTTGGGGCCAGCAAACCAGCTCTTGGGGTTGTCCTTGTAAAAGTAGCTCTCGGCCATCATCTGGAAGTACCCTCGCCACCACAAGAAGGCTACATCGGAGGCAAAGCTGATCCCCTCCAGCTCCTTCCAGGCCACCTTTTTGAGCTGGTCCAGGTTCGGCCCGGTCAGGATTAGGTTGGAGTAGGGGAAGATTCGGAGGTTGAAGTCTATGAAAGAGGCAAAGAGTCGGCTTTTCCCGGTGCCATGCCCGGAGACCACGCTGATCTGGAACCCCTCCTGGTTGCAGGCCTCCATCACCGGCTCTTGCTGCCAAGTGGGGCTGTAGTTGTGGACCTCCCGCACATACCGGGCGAAGTCCCGCCGGTAGCGCTCAATCACCTTGGGGTAAAGGGGGTGCTCTAAAAGGCTCCCAGGGCCAGCCCCATCCGTCTTTCGTTTGGGGATCAGGCTTGGCGCTGCAATCTCAAAGGCCCGTGCGGTTTTGCTCATTCTTCGGCTCCGTTGTTTCCATCCCCAAACTCTTCCCTGATCTGCTTGAGTTCAAGCATCCGTTGGGGCAGGAACTCTTTGAGCTGGCGCTCCACTTCCTCTTTGGACCGCTGGCTTCTAGCTTCCAGGGCATCATAGTCCAAGGATTGGCTTTCAATGTCCTTGGGCGGGTCTGGGATGGTCAACTCTGCCTTCATGTGGGCCATGATCGAGGGAGGCACCCCAAGCCCCTGGGCTTGGAAGGCGTGAGCCGCTTGGTAGGCGTTGATCTCCCCTTTGAGGAACCGGGTCCAAATCTCCTCTGCCGCAGGGTTCCCGCTTTCCAGGTGGTTGTAGGAGTTGTCATCAGCCGTGCCCAAGAGCTTGTTGATCAGGTCAATGGCCTTGGCCGGGTCATGGACCTCAAATCGGTACTCGCTGCTGGTGCCTTCCTCGTTGGTGAAGGTCTTGATCTCCACCTTCTTAAGCCCCCTGGGAAGCCTCCCGTCTTGGGTCGCCAACCTGGGCTCGCCGGTGGAGAGGTCCATCACATCCTGGAGGTCGGTTTCGGCTATCTCGGCCAGCCTGTTGATCCCAGAGCGCACCAAATGCTTGAACTCTTCCCGAAGCTGCTGACGGCTCTTGATGATCTCACAGGCAATCTTCGGGTTTGCCAACAGCCTGGAGCCTGCCTCGAAGGGCCTAGCGTAACCGGCTGCTTTGGCCGCCTCGGTGTTGGTCTTGCCTCTGATCTTCTCGTTGATGAAGGTCTCTTGGCGGCCCGTGCGCAGGCGCTCACGGGAACCCTGCTTGATTTGTGCGCTTTGATTTGTGCGCTTTTCCGACTCTATCTCGCCGATTGCCTCTGGGTGGGCTTTGGCTTCGGTTATTGATTTGTGCGCTTTGATTTGTGCGGTGGAATCGGTGAGATTTGTGCGCTCTGATTTGTGCGCTTCTGGCTCAATCCCATTGGATAAAGCTTCTAGCCCGTTTTTTAGGCGAGCGTTCTCTTTTGTGCGCTTTTTGATCAACTTCTCGGCCAACGCAGGCCCCTCAAGGGCCTTAAAGGCGTTCCTCACTTGGTTGTAATTGAGCCCCTGGGATGCCGCAAAGTCCTTGAGGGTTTTGTGCCCCCCTAGGTCAAATTCAACCTTTAGCCCAATCCAGTCATGCTTTGGCTTGGCCATTTTCTTCTTCCTCGGCTTTATTGAAGAGTGGGACAAAGCCCTTGGTGGTCAACCGGTCTTTCTGGGGAGCTGGAACCGCTGGCTTGGGCACTCTATTTGGCGGAAAGCTTCCCCCCTTGTTCTGCCCATCCTGGAAGGCAGGCGGCTCCTCTAAGACCACCTCCATTTGCTCCTTCGGGGAGCTCGCTTGGAGTTCCTTTAAGACGATCCGGCAAATCTCCAGGTCTCCCCACTCGCAAGGCTTCCCGAAGATGTTGCACAGGTACTTCCAAAAGGGCCACAGCAAGGCCCGCCTTTGGATTCGGAAGTGGTTCTCGCCCAGCTTGACGATTCGGTAGCTGGTCATCTCTACCTCTGGCCCTTGGCCGCTTGTCGCTCCTCCGATTCCAGGACGCTCTGGGCAGCGTTCCAGACCCTGGGGAGGATCCATTCCGATCTGCATTCCTGGCAGAGGACGGACACCGCCACCGTCAGAAAAACCTCCCCGCCACACTTGGGGCAGGGCTTGAGTGGCTCAGGAGCCATGCTGCTCTCTTTCATCTTCCAACCCATTTCCAGATTCGTTTTATGGCATCCAACCAGCGGACCGCCCGTCTGGCTGGTTTGTGCTTTGATTGTTGCTTGTCCTGGATCGCTGCCCAGCATTTGGCCTCAAGCAGGTCCTTCCAGTGGGCTTCTCTCTTGCGCTTGTGCTTCCTGCGCCAGTTCATGTTCATTGCTTTGCCTCGGGGTGCGGTATCTGCTTCCTTAGCCATTCGATATGTTCCCGGACGGTTTCAGTGGGGCAGTAGGAAGCGTAGCAGGCCGAATTGGCAGCAGTGCTCAGAGGGCAAACTGGAACCATTGCTGGCTCGACATAGGTCGGCACCGACTTCCAGCCACTGCAACCCATTGCGTTTGATTCCCAGCAGTTGTCACTCCCCATCTTCGCCCCCCTCAAGATAAAGGCTGGCCAGAGCCACAAGGGCCAGGGCCATAAAGGCGCTCCCGAGGGTCAGGGAAATTGGGTTTGGTCCCGCCAAGAGATGGCCCAGAATGCAGACCATCCCCAAGAGCCCGACCCAAACGCTCCCTACCAACTTAAACAACCGAATCTCATCCATGTGGTCCTCTTTCGTTTCTCATTGTGGGCCTATGAACACCGCCTTGGGCTATTCTCCCAAGGAAATGGGAACGGGTTGGGAATCCGTCCCTCTCCTGCTACCAGCTCCCCTTTTGGCTTGTTTTCCGTCCTAAGGGTCTTTGTCCGCCGATAGTGGTCCGATCCGCCCGCTGGGGCTAACCCCGGTAGCTACTCCGGGACCGTCAGGGGGCGATCTGAGCGCCTCTCTTTCGCTACGGTGCTTTTGCCCCCGGTTGCCTAAATGCACCGGGAGACCCAATCAGGGAGCCCAACCTCTTGGAGCCCCCCGTCTTCTCTACTGCTCTGCTTTTTTCTTTTCCTGCACTCCGGGCACCCGCCTTTGAGCCCCATGAAGACATGGATCATTTGCCGGGTCTGTCCGTGCTCCTTGCAGGTGAAGGACACGGAGTTTTTCTTGAGAGAGACCGAACCCTGGACCAGCTCAACCCCAAGGGACTTCGCCCGGTCCAGGTACACTTCCATCTCTGGGGCTTCAAAGTTCATCCGCAGCTCCCCTGGGTCTCTCCGCAGGTCAGGCAGACCCGACAAGTCCCCGCCAGGATCAGCCCAGTTGCCCCGCAGTTTTGGCAGGTCGAGCGGTAGGCCGATCCTGTCGGCTCCCTCTTCGGATGATGTTCACAGCCGGTCTCATAGGCCCCGCCTGGCCCTTCGAGGATCGAAGCCCCGCACCTCTCACAGTTAAAGTTCGACATGGCCTCCCTTGGCTTTGCGTTCAATGGTCTTGAGGATGTCCCAGAGCCATTCGTTTTCAAGCTGCAAACGCTCTTGGTCCGTCAGCAGGCCTTTGGTAGTCAGGTACTGGTCCTTTTCGGCGTGGCAGGTCGAGCACAAGAAGGCAGAGAACAGGTCCCCCGCTTTCTGGCCCATCGCTTTCCCGGCTCTGTTCTGTCCGAGTCCGGCGTAGTGGGCAGAGACCACCGTCCCGTCCTTCTTCCCGCAACGGACACAGGCCTGATCCTGGGCAAGGCCCAAGGTCTTTTTGGAGCGGTAGGGCTGGTCTTTAGGAATCGGAGATGGGGCCGATGGGAGGGCTCCCTGCAACTGGCTCTTGGCGCAACCCTTGGCCCCTTTGATGAGGGTGGGCCAGTTGCAGGTTCCCTTCACCTCTACCTGGAGGCCCAGGCGAGCGTAAAGCTTTGACTTTTGGGCTTTGGATAGCGGGTCGCCAATCAGCCAAAGCCAATTGCGCAGCTTCTGGACCGGGATTTTGAGCTCCCTGGCCAGGTCCGCCGGGACCAACCCGGCCTTTTTCATGGCCTGATCCACCTTGATCCTCTCGGTCATCCTTGTCTCCCAATCTGCCTGATGTTTTGGAGAATGCGGTCCATGAGGGATGCCGTCCGCATGGCCTCCTGCTCCTTTCTAAGGTTCCTGATCCTCTCCACGATGTTCTCCCGGTAAAACTGGATCGCTTGGCAGATCGACTTGAGGGTCTCGTAACGCCAGACCATCTCCAGCTCTTCTTGGATTTCCGCCTCAATCTGGCCGTGAGCCAAGGATTCAGCCTGATTCCAGCTTGAGGTGTCGGAAGCCTTGCGGGCGATGTTGGCCTCCTTGTGATAGACCAACTTCCGCTGCCAGTAGGCCAGGTTCATCTTGGCGTGGTATTCGGCTTGGCGGCTCCCCAAAAAGTCGAAGTAGCCTGCCAGGTCTCCATGCATCCTCAGGAGCTCTTCCTCGAAAATGGCCAACTCCTTGTGGAGCTGATTCCCAATCTTGTGGACCCGGTTGACGATCCCCTCCACCTCGGAGGGAAGGGACCACCCAGAGCTAAGCCCCGTCTTACTCATCCTTCGCCCACCGGCTTGGCCGTGAAGACCTTGGCGACCCCGCCGGTGAACTCAAACCCATTGGGGCTCCCGCTCTCAACCAGGACGAAGTAGGGGATGCCCCCCCGCAAGAGCGCCCTGGTCTCTTCGGCCAACTCCTGGAAGACCCTCTCCCCCACCAAAGGCAGGGTCCTGTGCAGGTGGTTCTTCTGTAGGTCCGAAATCTTGAGCCGGTACGAGAAAACGATCCGGCTCTCCACTGCCAAAGGATTCATGCCTCACATCTCCAAAAGAGCGGCCTGCCTGCCCGGCTGGATGCCAAAGACCAAGGCCCGTTCGGTTGATTCAAAAAAAAGGTCCAATTGGTTGCGCTTGCGCTTGTGCATCCGGTCATTGACCACCAGGAGCCCATACCCCGCAACCCAGACCCGCTTGCCGCAGGTCCAACCCCTGGCTTCCAGGTCCCGGCTTACCGCCACCGTCCCAGGAGTCGGCCTAGTCAGGCAGGCGGTCTCCCAGGGGGTGTTGTCGGTTTCCTCTGGCCGGGCAGAGTAGGCGGTCAAGGTCACCTGGTGCTTTGCCCCCAAGGCCCCAAGTCGCTCTTCAATCCGGTCCAGGCGCTTGAGGATCTCCTGTTGCTGGTGGATCACCTCGATCATACCTTCTAGCTCCCGGCTGTAGGCAATGGCCCCGGCCCCCAGGATGGTGGTCCAGAACAGGACTTGAAGCAGCTTCTTTTTCAAGCTTCCTCCTTTACCGAGGGCGGGGGCCGTAGCCCTGCTGGTTTCCCCCTTTGGGTTGGGGCTGTTGGTACCCGCCCTGGGGGGCACCATAACCGCCTTGGGCAGGCTGCTGCTGTTGGTCTTTCCCTTTGGGGTCGAGCAGTTGCAGGGTGAAGACCCTGACGGTCACCTGGGCAACAATCTTCCCGTCCTTCCCCTCGTAAGAGGTGGCCTTGGCGCTCCCTTTGACAAAGACCAGGGACCCCTTGCGGCAGTACTGACCCACCACATCGGCCAGCTTCTTGGAGAAGGACAGGTTGAACCACTCTGTGCTGCCCTGCTTCTGCCCGTTTTTGTCCGTCCAGGACTCATCAACGGCTAGGGGCAAGAAGCAGTAGGGTTCTCCGTTTTGGCCGACCTTGACCTCTGGGTCCCGGCCCAAGCGACCGATCAGGGTGATCTCGTTGAAGCTCGACATTTTTTCCTCCTAAATGAGTTTTTCGGTTCGGTGTTTCCCTTCCAGGATGATCTCCAAGAAGAGGTAATCAGTGTACTTGGCGAGGAACAGCTTCCTTCTGAGCTGGTAGTCCACCATCTTGGCGGTTCCCTTGCTCTTGACCTCGACCACGATCTCTTGGGCCTGGTCTTGGTGCCGGATCAGGAAGTCGGCGGTGTAAACCATCGGCCTGACCTTCTCCCCACTGGGCCGGGTAAAGCCATCCAGGAGGGGAAACAGGGGGGTGATCCCCAGGATCTTGACCTTCGGATCGGCCTTGAACTCAAGGTAGATCGAAGCCTCTTTCTTGGAGGCGAAGAGGTGCCCGTCCATCTCGACCTTGGTGCCGGGGGTCCGGCCCTTCTTTTTGGCGGGGGACAAACCCAGCCGTTTTGCACCGCTGCGCCTAAGCCTAAGCATGGCTCTCGTCCCCGATGGGTTCCAACGATTCCTTGATCCGCTTGGTGAAGTAGATTTGCCCCTTCCCGGTGATCAAAACTTTTTGGGCGAGCCGGTCAATCCCGTGCCGGTCTTCAAAGGCTTTTTCGATCACCTGGAAGTGCCCGGCCTCGATGTACTGGCGCATCGGCAAGGGGGTGCCCTTGCCTTTGGACCTCATCAGGTAGCCATTGGTCAGCAACCAGTCGAACAGGTTGTTTTGCCCCATCCCCTTGATCCCAAGGCTGGCGGCGAACTCTTGGATCGAAAGGGAATCCTTGGCCCGCTCCACCTGCTTGGCAAACTCCACCTTGGGGGCATCGGCAAGGGCCTTGGCTTCCAAAGCGGCCTTTTCTTGGGCCAGGGTTTCCTTGGCCCTAATCTCAGCGGCGTAGGCTTCTAGGGCTTCGGGGAGGGATTTAGGGATACTGAACCCTGGGGCAGCATTGCGGTGTCCCTTGATCACCTGGACCGCCCACTTGCGAAATTCAGCCGCCTTGGGCTGGCTCGAAAGCATGGTCAAGACCATCACCCCTTCCTCGTTGAAGATTCTGACCTCACGCCTTTGTTCATGGCCGTTTACATCCTGCGTCCGCAAGTTGAGGACGCAGCTATACCGGTCCAACTCTTCTTGGTTTCGGGTATAGAGGTCGAAGATCCTTTTGCGAGGTTCGGAATACTCCAAGGCCCGCCCGATCTGCTCGCCGGTGAGCCACAGCTCGGAGTTGTGCTGGATGAACTCAACGGCCAAACCGTTGAAGCTCTGCTGGGGTTGGGGGATGTAGTTCATTTTGCCTCTTTTTTTCCCTGGGTTTTCTCCATAGCGACTTTGATCCCGGCTTCCACCAGTTGGACGAATTGGTCGGGTGGACCTTGATGCGCCTTATACGCCTCCTTCAACTTCCTTCTGGTCCCCTTCACATTCGGAACCTTGCCGTTTGCGATTGCCACCATGCAGACCCTCACAGCCAGGGCGTTCAACTCTTTTACCTTCGACTGTCTCATCTCGACTTCCCTGGGTAGGTGGTTTGGTAGTCGTCCCTGGTCGGGGACCGGAACTGGGTACGCTCAGCGAGGAAGACCAACTGAGCGGTCCCGGTTTCGCCGTTTCGGTTTTTCTCAAAGATCAGGTCCCTCAACTGGGACTCCTCCTGCTCCTGGTGGATGAAGATCACCACATCCGCATCCTGCTCGATGGCCCCCGAATCCCTCAGGTCCGAGAGCCTAGGCTTGCGGCTGGTCTTGTCCACCTCACGGTTGAGCTGGCTCAAGAGTAGGATCGGGATGTGGAAGGACAAGCAGCACTCCTTGATCCGCCGGGTGATCTTGCCGATCTCCAAGGCCCTGGTCTCCCCTCCCTTGGCTTCATCAAAAAGTTGCAGGTAGTCGATGATCACCAGATCAAGACCGTCCCTTTCGGCCTCTTGAGAGATGACCCGGTGGACATCCCCCACCCGCATTCCGCCGTGGTCGTAGATTTTGAGGTTTCTAACCCCGCTCAGTCGGTCGGTGGCCATCGCCAATCGTTCCCAGTCCTCGGCCACCATCTGGCCTGGATTGCGCAGCTTGGTGGAGCTGATCCCAGAGTGGATCGGGATGATCCGGTCCCGTACCAAGGACTTCCAACCCGTCTCCTTGCTGAAGATCAAGACCTGTTTTTGGCTGTGGGAAACCGCCACCGACTCGGCAATGCTCATGGCCAGCGAGGTCTTGCCCATCGAAGGGCGGGCGGCCAAGATAATCAGGTCGCCGTGGTGCATTCCGCCCCCAAGCTTTTGGTCAATGGGGCCAAGACCGGTCGGCAAGGCGAAGTTTTTTTTGCCCTCCGAGACGGCCCCCACCTCCGAGAAGATCGGAACCATGCAGTCGGCCAGGGTGATCACCTTGGACTTGGTTCCCAGCCCGTCTCGCAGTCCCTGGGCCTTGGTGATCACCAACTCGATCAGTTCCCCGGCCTTGGCCTTCCCGCTCTTGAGCCTTTCGGCACCCTCTTCAAGGGCCTTGAGCAACTTGGAAGCGGTGTACTGCTCCACCAGAATCCCGGCATAGTCCCAGAGGTTGGCCGGGGCAAACCTCATGAGCGCCAACTCGGCCAGATAGGCATACCCCCCAACCTCCTCCAGTTTGCCCATCCCCTTGAGTTGGCCCCCCAGGGTGAACTCATCTATCGCTTGGTTGGCTTCCGCCATCTCCAGCATCGCCGCAAAAGTCCAGCGGTGGGCCAGGGTGCCAAAGTGCGCTGGGGTCAGGAGGCTGGCTGCCTCCGCCACACAGCGGTTCTCTGTGAGGATCGAGCCCAGCACCGCCTGCTCCGCCTCAAAGTTGACGAACAGTTCAAACGGCATGGTTCAACTCCCCAGAAATCCGCTGGTAACGGCTGTAGATGTACCCAAGGCCTCCTGCGTCCAGGGTCTCCATCAGGCTCTTCAGACCCTTGCTTTCGAGCACCAAGGCCCGGACCAGCTCATCGTCCATCTCCCGTGTCAGCCTACCCTGGCTGGCCTTGAGATAGGCCTCTAGCTCCTCGGGGGTCT
Source organism: Candidatus Lambdaproteobacteria bacterium RIFOXYD2_FULL_56_26 (assembly GCA_001783715.1). GTDB lineage: Bacteria > SAR324 > SAR324 > XYD2-FULL-50-16 > XYD2-FULL-50-16 > XYC1-FULL-56-13. The sequence continues at coordinate 1 of MFNF01000063.1, read as the reverse complement.
T
>MFNF01000062.1:11587-16103 GCA_001783715.1 Candidatus Lambdaproteobacteria bacterium RIFOXYD2_FULL_56_26 | reverse complement strand
GCTCACCCTCAGAGCGCATCCGATGATGTTTTCCAGAGTTTTTCCTGAAAATTTTTCCAAATCCCCATTTTTTTTCAAACAAAGCACCATCAGATGATGCCTCTGGGTCTCAAAATCCAAGGACTGAATCTTCGGGTCAAAGGCCCACTCTACATAGAGCCGAAACCATGTTTCCTTTGCCATTTACAGTCCTCGGATCGTCTGATCGACTTGGGCCTCAAGCTCCTGCACTTCCTTCAAGGTGGGGGCTTTCTTGACCCGTACAAAGGCAGCGGCGCAATCCTGCTTTTTGGTCCCACCAGGGATCCCGTTGATCTTTTCCCTGATCCTGGCCATCGACTCATTGAGGGCTTGGGCAAGAGATTCTGCGTCCAGAGCATCCTCAAGGGTTTGCCCAGAGGGGTTGGCAGAAGACCGGCTGTCTAGGAAGTATTGGAGAGAGTCCAGAAGGTCCTCATACCCGGCGACCTGGGAGAGGACCTGGACAATCTCGGCCACAATCGGTCTCAGCTCTTGCATCGGCCTGGAGTCGTACTCGCCATTCAGGATGGCGTAGGCGTAGGCCGCTTTCTCTTCCATTTGGTCCTGGGTTGGGCCTTGGGTCTTTTGGAGCGGCGGGAATCCCTTCCCGGTCATCAGATCAAAATCCTCGGGCATGGGTTCTGCGTCCTCTTCGTCCCCATCCTGGTAGAAGGTGGGGTACTCGGGCAGCGGGGGCTCCTCGGCCACGGTGGCGTTCCCGGCCAAAACCGCCGGATGTTGGTCCAAAACTGGCTCCGACTGTACCTCCTTTTGTGGCTCTGCCTTGGGCTTTCTGAGGGACTCGATCAGGGGAGCCAGATCACCGCCTTTGGAGGCAATCTCCCTGGCCTGGACCACTGCCTTCAAGAGGGTGTCCACCCTCCGGCGGTTCAGGTCCTCTTCGGTCAGGCCCAGCTGGAAAAGCTCTTCTTTGAGCTGGAAATGGCTCATGTGCGCCGGATCAGGGAGGGCTAGGGGCTTGACTTCCTCCTCTTGGGGCTCTTTGGTGGGGACATTCTGGGCGAAAAACTCCCGGTTCAGTTCTTCGACCGAAGCCTTTGCGGTAGAGGTGGCTTGGTTGACCTCCAGCGTCACATCCTTCTCTGCCTGGACGATCTCCTGGGCCTCGTACTGGTCATAGACTCCGGTCAGGACATCGGGAAAAGCGTCTCGGAGGGCGAAGGCCCTGGCTCTCATCTCCATCATGCGGATCGGGTCCACTTTCCAAGGGCTGAACCGCTCGCTCTTCCAGTTGGGGTTTGCGGCCAAGGTCTGGACCGTATAGACCCGCTCAATCGGCTTGCGGCCTTTGCGCTTGACGGTACAGCTCACCCAGGTGGGCAGGCTGAACCCTTTGAGCTCAACCTTTTCTTCGGCGTGTTTGATCTCCCAATCCTCAAAGTCCCGGTGCTTCATGGCCAAGGCCAGCATCATGTCGCCATAAACAGAGCACTTGCCGTTGACTACGGATATGTTCTGGGGGGCCTGGGTGGGCTTGATCCCTAGCTCCCGACCAAACTGGATGGCCACAAACACCGCCTCCGGCTTGCCAAGGTAGGAGGTAGGCACCGCCCCCGAAGCGGCCATGACCCCGGCCAGTTGCAGGTCGAGGGCAATCAGCCGGAACTCCTCTGGCAGGTCCGGTCCAAAGGTCTGGACGCAATGTAGCAGGCCCTCTGGGGTTCCCAGTTGGGGTAGGGTATAGGCTTGGTTCATCTTTATCCCTTTTACTCTTGGCCAAAAACGGCCTTGGTTTCGTTGGTCAGGCTCCACCAGGGGGCAGAGACCTCTTGGAAGCCCACCGGGTTGATCCCCTTGTGGACGGTCTTGGGGTTGGCGTAGTAGTGGGCGATCTGATCCAGGGCGTACCGGACCCGGATCTCGCCGTCATATTGGGTGGCCTTGTCCATCGTGTAGAGAGCCACATCGTGGGGGGCTTCATTCCCGATCACCAAAAAGGCAAACTGGTTGATTTTGATCCCGGCCAGCTTGCAGACATAGGCGTACCAAGCGGCGGAAAAATGGTAGCCCCACTTGGAGACCTCCCGACCAAACTCCCCAGGATAGGGGTTGGCACTGGTTTTGAGATCCACAATCAAGCCCCGCCGGACCTCCAAAAAGTCCGGGCGACACTTGAGCTTGAGGCCCGTTTCCGGGCAGGTGGCCACAATGGAGCTTTCGGCCATTCCGCCCCTCAGCAACCGCCGGATGCCATCACCGGGGTAGGTCTTGACCGACTGCATCATCGCTTGCAGCTTCGACCATTCGGAGGGGGCCAGGAAGATCATCCCACGGGAGTCAGCGGCGGTTTCCAGGGCCTCTATATGGGCCGACAGGTCGGCGACCTTGGGCTCTTCCGGCTTCTCAAAGAGGGGGTTCCCTTCCTTGTCCAGCTTGGGATTGCCCTCTTTGTCCAACTTGGGAACAGGGGCTTTGGGGTTCAGGCATTCGGGCCGGGGGATGCCGGGGATTGACTGCTCGTAGAACTCGATCAGAGCCCGTTTGTAGTCATTGGACTGCTTGGCCCCCTGCACATCCCGGAGCCGCACCCTCTTCTCGAAGACCTTGGGCTGCGAAACCGCCAGGTGCAGAGCCGACCCAAGGTCCAGGCTCCTGGTCTTGGTCCCGGAGTCCAAGAGGTATTGGGAGAGGGTCCCCTCTTGGTCCGTCTTCTTGGCCATTGAACTGGAGATGCCAGAGTCGGCATTGACGCTCAAGTCTCCGGTCTGGTGGTAATGCCTCTCAGGCACCTCCAGGTAGATGCCCGGCTTCGGGTTCCCAGGAGTCCAGGAGTGAGGGGGGAGCAGTTGTAGGCTCATGCCTCCCTCCTGGGTGCCACCTTGACGGAAAAGGACCGATCACCCTTGCGCCAGATGCCGACCAGGACCAGGGTTGGTTTTTTCGATTGACTGACTTTTTGCGGTTGGCTCATATTTGTCTCGCTCAATGGCTTGTTGAGTTCTGGCCCCTGGTGATGTTCGCCGCACACCAGGGGCTTTTTTAGACTTCATTCTTGATTCCTGTTTTGCGGTTGGCTGATCTGCCTAGGTCGGCTCCGCTCCTGCTTTGGCTGCCCAGAGAGCAGCTTCGAAAGCACCCTCTCCAGCGCCTCCTTGTTCTTTGGTTTCGCAAAGTCCTTCCTGATTGCTTCCAGGGCTCTGGCTTGATCCTGTTTGATCTCCGCCACTTCCGCCTTGCGCTTGGCCAGCGTCTCCACCAACGGCAGAGCATCCACCAAAGCCTCAAGGGCATTGGTGAGGCGCTTGGCGGTCTCTTCGGTCAGGGCGGACATCTTGCTTCTCAGCCCAGCAAATGGGCATACCGGCTTTCTGGGTAGCCTTGTGCTCGAAGCCACTCAATCACCGACTGCTTGTCAAATCGATAGCTTTCACAGTGGTCAGGGCTCTTGGGAAGGGCAGCTGGGTACGATCCACTCTTCCGGCGGATGCGAGCCGCCAGAGTTTGCGCCTGCACCCCCATGATGGCCGCTACTTCGGCAATCCCAATGATGCCAAGGCTTGGCAGGTTGATCTTTCGGTTCATCTTGCTGTAATCCTTGTAACGGGTGTATGCTAGCCTTCTGTTAGATGAAAAATAGCATATTGCGAGACGACTACAACTAGTATTTTGCTGCCATGGCAAAAAACTCAGCTCCGTATTGATATGACAGGGAAAGACGAAAATCTAGCCAGCCGCCTGAAGGGAGTCCGACTTCTAGTTGGGCTTTCGAAAGATGACTTTTCCACGACACTTGGTTGGCCCGTTAGCCGAGTTCGAAATCTGGAAAGTGGCCACTTGAACAGGTTGGACCCAACCCAAGTTGAGCAGCTTGAACAGGTAGTGCTTACACTAGTTGGCAAGAGGATCAACAAAGGATGGCTTCTTTCTGGTGAGGGAGAGATGTTCTTGAGTGGTCCCGTTGACCCTAAACAAGAAACTCTGATCCAAGCCACCTTCTACGAAGACGTTCGGGCCAGCGCCGGACCAGGGAGATACGGACTGGACCATCCTGAGACCCAGGAGTTGGGATTTGCCCCTTCGCTCTTGAACTTGGCTGGGATCACCGCCCCGAAAAACGGCTTGATGCTGATTCGGGTCGAGGGCCATTCGATGGAGCCCACCCTGGTCTCGGGAGACCTAGCCCTGGTGGAAAAGTTCAATGGTAGGGTCGATGAAGGGGCGACCTATGTTTTGAGGTATGGAGACGACATCCTGGTCAAGCAACTCCAACCGCTCAAATCGGAGGGGGCCTTGCGGTTGATCAGCGTCAACCAAGCCTACAAGACCCAGGAGATCACCGGACCTGATCTTGAGCAGGTGGAGATCATAGGGAAGGTGACAGGGAAGATCGGGAGAGTTTAGGGTTAAGACCGACCAGTCCCCGAATTGAAGAAAACTGCCGGTTTTACCGCCCTCGTTGTCATTGTACCCCTTAGTTCCCTGCCAAAACTTTTTGGCTCCTTTTAAAAAGTCCAGCCGGTTGCCCCCCTCGCAT
>MFNF01000062.1:0-11577 GCA_001783715.1 Candidatus Lambdaproteobacteria bacterium RIFOXYD2_FULL_56_26 | reverse complement strand
GGGGGGGGGGGATAATGCGTGCTGTCCTAGCCTGACCCAATAAACGGCTTGCCCCAGAGTGCTTGCCGGGGGGATAGGCTTTCAGGAGGCGAGAAATTTTTTAAATTCAGGTTGAGCAAAGATGAAGCACAAGGTTCGGTTTCTCGGTTTTCAAAGCATCAAACCCAGTCGCCTGATCCAAAGGCTGGTTCTCAGCCTTTTGCTGGCCTCGTTCCTGGCCCCTCCCAGCTTTGCAGACTCCATGCAGGACTCCTTGGAAGAGGCGGCCTCCATCCTGGCGGATTCCAAACTGACCCTACACAAGGACCGTTTCATCCTCATTGAAGTGGTCAACCTGCATTCCAAAAAACGGGACCAAACCGCCAAAGCGATTGAGACCCAGCTTTACCAGTCGCTAGGAAAGGTCTTCAAAGACTTTAAACTGTTATTCCTCGAAGACAGCCTGGCGGGGGTCAATCTGCACCAAGCCCTCTTTATCCACGGGACCTATGAGCCAAAAGGCAAGTTGGTAGCCGCTACCTTTACCGTTGTGATCGGGATGCGGGGGGATGTGGTGGGGCAAGCCCAGGTGACTTTTGATGCCCCCAAGGTGGTCCAAGAGGCCTTGGTGGCGGTCTTGGACCTGGAGGCCCCGGAGTTAACCGCCAGCCAACGCCAGGGCTACAGCGACCTTTTTCGCAGCCGCTTGCAGGAAAGCAAAAAGATGAAGCTGGCCAGCAGCGCAGAGGTAGCCAAGATGAGCCCCGATGCCATCCAAGAGACTTACAACTGTACCCGTGACGAATGCGCCACGATCATCGGCGAGCAGTTGGGGGTGGACCGGGTGATCAGCACCAGTCTGATTGCGATGGGCAAAGAGCGGCATATGCTCAGTGCCAAGATCATGGACATCAAAAACGGCTCCATCTTGAGTTCCAAAACCCTGGAACACACGGGTGACTTGGGCGATTTGGGAACTTCCCTCAGGACTCTTGCCGACCAACTGGTGGGCCTTGGGGAGACTCAAGAGGGCACCCAGCCCCAGGTTGTTTCCGTAGATGAAACCGGTTCGGAGCCTTGGGTGTGGCATGGAGCAGCCTTGGGGACCTTAAGCCTCTCTTTGGCCTCTTCCAGCAGTGCCGTCAAAAAGTACGATAGCCTAGTAGCAGAGAACAACACCCTGGAAGCCCGGTATAAATTGGTTTCGACCCAAGTGGAGATGACCGCCTTGGAGGAACAGTTTGCCGCCAACAAAGCCAAGATGAAAACCCTACGGACCCAGTGGACCCAGTTTAATGCCCTGGCCCTTGGTGCTGGCCTTTGGGAAACCTACCTGCTGCTTTTTGGTGGTGAGGTAGAGGTGGCTTCGGCTCACCAACCAGGGTTGCATTTTGCCATGGAGTCCAGCCGAGCGTCTGAAGACTCTGCCCGCCTCTCTCTTTCTTACACTTGGTAGGGGTTTAGCCATGAAGCTACAGAGCATGACGCTAAAGAATGTTGTTGGGGCTGTTGGGGTCCTGTTGCTGTTTCTGCTGCTAGCCGGTTGCAAGAGCAAGGATTCCGGCGCTGAATCGGCCAGCTGGGAGAAGCGCAGTCTGCCCAGTGGGACCTCGGGTAGCATGATTGAACAGTTGGCAACGGACCTCAAAACGGCAGGGTATGCCGAAACCTTGATTGCCAATGTGGTGGACTATGCCAGCGCCCAGGTCAAGGCAGACGGAACCGAGAGTACCACCGACTACGGGCTGATGCTGGCCAGCATCCAGACCGGCTCGGCCAGTGCCTTGGGCCTCAGCAGCTCGGGCCTAAGCACCGATGACGAAAAAACCGCCGCCATCGGCACGGTCAGCGGTTCCTTGGCTGCTACCCTAAGCAGCTCCACCGCTTCGGCCAGCCAAAGCGGTCAGAGCCAAAGGTCCGTCTCCGGGGAAGCTTCCGCTCCCAATTACGCTTATTCGGTGACGGTAGATGCCAGCACCGACTACTCCAGCTACATGGAAACCCTGATGACCGCCGCCATCGGCACCATGGACGAGGCGGGGGTGAGCAACGTAGCGATCCAAGCCAACTCGGGGACCGTGGTGACCTCGGTGATGACCAAACTCTCAGGGACCACGGTCTCCTCCGAGTTCCTGGCCGCCGCAATGGGCGGTATCACCGCCGGGGCGATTGCGGGGGTTGACGATGGCGGGGTGGGTAGCAGTGATGCGGCCACCGTTTCGGAAACCTTGCTTTCCAGCGTAATGGGCAAGGTTTCTGCCTTTGGCTTCACCTCCACCCACCTGGAGAATGCGATGGAGAAGCTGGCCAGTAAGGCCGTCTCCGCCCTGGGCAAATCCGGGGTCTCTTCGGACTCGGCCAGCGCCGCCGCCCAGACCTTGATGCAAACAATGGTCACCAAGCTGACCACCGCCGGGGTGGCCTCGACCGACCTCTCCACGGTGATGCAAAAGGTCTCGGAACAGGGGGTGGCCAACCTGGCCAACGCCGGGGTCCCCTCTGCCGACCGGACCACGGCGGTGGAGAGCCTGGTCTCGGCGATCTCGGCCAAGGTGAAGGCCGCCGGGGTCAGTGATTCGGACCTCAGCACCGTCATGGCCGCCATCGCCCAAGGGGCGGTCTCGGGGACCGGGTCCTTGGGCTTCTCGGATGCCGACAAACAAACCGCCATCGCCAACGCCAGCTCCGGGGCCTTGGCGGGCCTCAAAACCGCCGGATATAGCACCACCCAGATCAGCAATGTCTCGGGCTCCGTGACCACCGGGGCGACCAAGGGGTTGACCCGTGCCGGGGTCAGCACCGCCGACCAATCCACCTTTGCCGCCAGGATTCAGACTGGGGCGGAGGCGGGGTTGAGCAAGGGGGGGCTTTCCGCCGCCGAGATCAGTGCCCTGTCTTCGACTTTGCAAACGGCAATCAACAGTGGACTGTCCACCATCGGCACCAGCACTTTGCCCGGCACCAGCACTAGCACCAACACGAGTTCTAGCACTACCAGCTCTACCTCCAGCTCCAAGGCGATCACCGCCTTCAGCTTCACCTCAGCGCTCAACAGCGGGGCGGGGATTGGTTCGGATGTAACAGGGGTAATTGGAACCACCGAGATCAAGTTGGCCTTGCCCGCTGGGGCCACTGTGACAGCCCTCAAGGCGACCTTCACCCAAACCGGGGCCACGGTTACGGTGGGGGGCCTTACCCAGACCAGCGGGACCACGGCCAACAACTTTACTAGCCCGGTCACCTACCGGGTCACCGCCGCCGATGGGACCACCAAGGATTATTCGATAACGATTATTACTCGAAACCCGGTCCCCGACACAGGCCAAACCACCTGTTGGGATGGAGCCGGGACTACGATCCCCTGCCCGGCGGCGAGTAACGCCCTAGCCCAAGACGGGAGCTACAACACGGCCAACCAACCGAGCTACACCGACAACGGGAACGGAACGGTGACTGACAATGTGACCGGGTTGGTCTGGCAGAAGGGCTCCTCCGGCACTTCTTATGCCTGGACTAATGCCCTAACCTACTGTTCCGGCAACGCCGCCTCTCTGGCCGGGACCGGCTGGCGCTTGCCAAACAAGACGGAACTCTCCTGGATCGTTAAAAACAAGGGGTCGGCTCCCCTCATCAGCCCGACCTTCACCGGGACTGTTTCCAACCACTATTGGTCGTCCGCAGCCAGTGCGTTGAATAGCGCCAACGCCTGGTATGTGCAATTCAGCGTTGGCGTTGTGAACAGCGTCAGCAAGACCAACAGCGGCGGCTATTTCCGTTGCGTCCGTGGGGTAGCGGTTCCCACTCAGGTTCCTTTTATAGACTATGGAAATCAGACAGTACATGATGTTTCTACAGGACTGGTGTGGGACCAGCGGGAGACGGCGACCATGACCTGGACCGACGCCTTGAGTTATTGCGAGGCCCTCAACCACGCAGGCCAGACCGATTGGCGGCTGCCCAACCGCAACGAGCTGGAGAGCCTAGTGGACAACACAAAAACCACGGCCCCCACGATCAACACCACCTATTTCCCCAGCGCTGGTTCCGGCTACTATTGGTCGTCCACGACCGATGCGTTGAGTAGCGCCCTCGCCTGGGATGTGGACTTCGGCCATGGCAATGTGAGCAGCAACTACCAGGCCAGCATCCTCTTTGTTCGTTGTGTCCGGTAAAGAGGGTGTTGGTGCTTTGGTTCTTTGACTATTCCGGGGCCTTAGGCCCCGGCTCCCCCAGGGGCGTAAGCCTCTGGCTGCCTCCCGCCGTGAAACGGGCTAGCTTTTTTCGATTTGCCTTTGCGAAGAAAAACCCCCATACTCTCCGCAGGAGGTGCGGAGTTTATGGCAAGCAGGTACATCCACGAACTGGAAGCTTGGCCCCACTTTCGGTGGGATCTGGACAGGGTGGGGCAGCGGCTCGCAGAAGTGAGGCACTGGCAGGGGCGGCTGATCGGGCGCATGGCGGCCCTGGGTTTTGGCTTGCGGGCCGAAGCGACCTTGCGGTCCTTGACTGAAGAGGTTCTCAGGTCCAACGAGATTGAAGGCCAGATGTTGGACCAAGAACAGGTCCGCTCCTCCCTGGCCCGGCGGCTGGGCATGGAGATTGGTGTCTTAAGGGCTCCCGACCGCCATGTGGAAGGGGTGGTCGAGATGCTTCTGGATGCCACCCAGAGGTTTGCAGCCCCCTTGACCGTCCAGCGGCTCTTTGATTGGCAAGCGGCCCTCTTTCCCACCGGGCGAAGCGGTATGACCCCAATCCGGGTTGGAGCTTGGCGGGACGATGGCAAGGGGCCAATGCAGGTGGTCTCTGGGCCTTTTGGCCGGGAAACGGTCCACTTTGAGGCCCCGGCGGCGGACCGGTTGGAGTCGGAGATGTTTGTCTTCCTCAAATGGTTCAACCAAGGCCCGCTCCTGGATGGGGTCTTAAAAGCGGCTATTGGCCACCTTTGGTTTGTCACCATCCACCCCTTTGACGATGGAAACGGGCGGGTCGCAAGGGCGCTCACGGACCTCTTGTTGGCCCGCTCGGAGGGCAGTCCGCAGAGGTTTTACAGTATGTCCTCCCAAATAGTCAAAGAGCGGAACGGCTACTACCAGATCTTGGAGTCCACCCAAAAGGGGGACTTGGAGATCACCAACTGGCTGTTGTGGTTTTTTGACTGCCTGGAGGGGGCCTTTGCGGGCATGGAGACTCTCCTGGCTTTGGTGTTGCGCAAAGCCGAATTCTGGAAAAGGTTTGAGACTGAGTCCTTCAACGACCGACAAAGAAAAGTTCTCAACCGCTTCCTAGACGGCTTTGAGGGCAAGCTCACCTCCTCCAAATGGGCCACCCTCGCTAAATGTTCCCAAGACACCGCCACCCGTGACCTGAATGACCTGCTACACCGAGGGGTTCTGAAGAAAGGCCCCGCCGGGGGGAGGAGCAGCAGCTACCAGTTGATTGAGGACGGGGATTAAAAAAGGGATGGATTCCCCTGCAAAAAACTTTGTTGCTGAGAAGGTTAAAGATGCCAAGAGCCAGAACAAATTGGTCCGTAGATGAAGAACGAGGCGTTCTGGTTGGGTTTTTTCACGAACTGAGAAAGCCCGGCCAGACCTGGACCCCTCGATACGACCTGTGCTCCACAGATGAGTTCGCCTTTAAGCAAACCTCCAGAGGGAAGGTACGGCGCTCTGAGAAGGAGCAGGCGGACCTAGTTGCCCGACTGAAAGCGGAAAAGCTCAAGGCCCTCTTGGCGGAAAGACCGCCAGTGGAAAATGTGAATCGGGGAAGGCCAATTAAGGAGCTTTTTCAGGAATGGTTGGATCAAGTTGGATCGGTTCGTTCGGTTGGGACTGTTCGGTCGTATGCTTGTACAGCATCGCTCTACCTACTGATCATTGGAGATCACCGAATCAAAGACCTTAGCTCAGGGCACCTCTCAAGATTTATGGGAGAGCTAGGGAAGCGAAAGGTCAAGCACGATGGAACGGTTCAGGAATATTCGCCAACTTCGGTTTACAAGCACGGGCGGCAACTTGGAACCTTCTTTGAGTGGGCAGTCAAAGAGGGGCACTTGGATCGAGTTCCTGAAATCGTGAAGCCCAGGCTGACCAAGAAAGAGTACCGGACCCTGCCAAACGGCGCAGTTGACCTGATCCAGAGTCGGCTGGAGTCTGATCTGTTGACTCCTCACAATTTGGTCCAGCAACATTCAAGAATCAATCGCCTTCGGGCTTGGGTCTTGATCCGCTACACTGGGCTTCGGGGCGGAGAGGTCAACTCGATGTTGCTGGAAAATATTGATCTTGAAGCTAGGGTAATCAAGCTCAGGGACAACCTGGAAACCGGATTCAAGATCAAAGGCAGAAAAGAACGAGCGTTACCAATCGTTCCGGCCTTGGTCGAGTTCTTGGAAAGAGATTTGAAGGAGCGAAAGCCGCAAGAACGATATTTTCTGGATAACGGGACAGGCCGACCTTACTTTTCCGATCTGAGCCCCTTGGCTCGTGGAATTTCGAAGATAATAAATGAGCTTGGGATCAAGGGAGTCAAACCGCTTCACGGTTTGAGGGGAACCGTTTTTACAGAACTGGCCCAGGCCGGGGTGGATACGGTGACAATCCAGAAGATCGCAGGGCACACCGAAATTGAAACCACTAGACGCTATATCAACGCCCAAACCATCGACATGGAGCAGGCCCTAAGAAAGCTGCCCAATCGGGGACGAATCGGGGATGTGGCTTTTGGAATATAATAATATCATTAATAACATACTTTTACATATTTCATCTAACGGCTTCCGGAGCCTCAGATTGTGGTTCGATTCCACATGGAGCTACCACCAAAACAGTGGGTTATAGAAAATAAGGGTCGAAAAACGCAGCGGGAATAAGCGGGAAAGCCCCCCAAGGGTCTGCATCGAAGCGGGAATCAAAATCACCCCTCAGCAGAGCGACCAGCCGTGAAGAAGCCCATAGGTAAAGGTCGTAAAGCCAAAGCCCTCCTGCCTGCCCCGACTCAAGGGGCTCACTATCGACCAAGCCCAGGGTCGGTACCCAGTCCCAAGCATTGACCTCAAGCAGGAAAAACAGGTGATCCCGGTCCTTTAGGGATTGACCCCTTCGAGGCTAGCTCCAAGGTCACAATCTACCAAAAGCTCTGTCTGATCTACCGGCACCAGGACCGCATCCTGGAGGAAAGGCACGCCAAGGACTTTGGGGCCACCCAAGTCCACCGCCTACCAGGACTTCAGAGTTGTTGATGCCGTGGTTCGGTTCGGAGAAGACCTCCTGACCGCAGAACGGATTGGAAACCTTGTCAAAAAACTCAAAGAACTGATAGAATCCCAGGTAAAAAACAGCAAGAGCCCCTAGCCTTGAGGTTGGAACGGGATGTTGCCATATCCGAGATCCCCGAGGCCAGGAAGGCGCTGCTGGCCTACATCCGGAAATTCACTTAGGATGAGATTGAAAGGATGAGGGAGCGGACTAAGGAAATCAAGGCGGGCAGAAGGAGATAAAAACCGTAGGGAAGAACCCCCGCATTGGTTCACTTTGGCCAAAACCCAATCCAGGGCTTGGCCGCATAAAGGCCCGGCTCTGTCTTAAAAAACCGCAAGAGGTGACTTGACCGTGGGGTACACTTCAAGCTACGAGGAAGCCAAAAAGGCTTACCGCAGCTTGGTCTTTACTGAGTAGGTCGTTATAGGTGAAGCTTCCCTAGCAGCCTAGACTTGAAGATATACACTATGAAAAACCATAATCTCTAACTAGAGAGTCACAGGACAGGGCAAGTGGAGCACACAGAGTTAACATTTGGTGGCGCAGCAAGGTACTTTGACGTTTCGGAGGCAACGATACGTAATTGGGTTAAAACAGGCTACTTATCTAGCAACCAAAGCCGCAAAATCTGTATGGAATCTATCCACGCGTTTGAAAAAAACCATGCGGGGACTGAAAAGCTTATCCAACGGGCAAATAAATCGCTAAAAAACCGCCATGATCATGAATCCACAACTGACGACTATCTTAATTTAATACGCAATAGTGAAGTATCTTGCCAGAAGTTAGGCGAGGTCTATCAGAAATCCCTCTCAGAGGCATATCGAAATAAAGAGGGGATATACTATACACCTGAAAGTATTGTTTCGAGTCTATTGGACGGCTCAGTTGAAGAAGTTTCGGAGAAAAAGTTTTGTGACCCGTGTTGTGGTTCAGGTAATTTTATTTTGCGTGCAATTGAGCTTGGATTTAGGCCGGAAAATATTGTTGGATTTGATGTTGACCCAGTCGCAGTTGAACTTACAAAACGGAGGATGTTCGAGAAAACGGGATACAAAAGCAAGAGCATCTATCATATTGACTTTTTGGAGGCTGCAAGCGAGTTGCCGGTTGGATTCGATTATATTTTTACGAATCCCCCATGGGGCAAAAAACTATCAAAAATGAAAAAGAATTTATATGCTTCGATCTATGGGGCAGGTAAAAGCAATGACTCGAGTTCATTATTTTTCTTTGCCTGCTTGAAGACTCTAAATCCAAATGGGAAACTGGGCCTATTACTCCCTGAATCATTTTTTAATATATCCACCTTTGAGGATGCTCGCATAGTTGCTTTAAATTGTGAAATTGAACGACTTGTAGATTATAAAAAGCCTTTTGTAGGCCTTTTGACCCGTGCACAGGCAATAGTGTTGCGATTAAGGCGACCAAATCATGAAAGGCAAACTTTGTGCGAAGTAAACGGTACCCGTTTCGTGCGAAAACAAAATCGGTTCTCTGACAATCCAAAGTCGATTATTAACCTGTTTTGTACTCCGAGTGATACTGTTGTACTGGACCATATTTTTGGCAAACCTCACTTAACGCTAAGTGGCAGAGCGAAATGGGGACTGGGTATAGTCACAGGAAATAACAAAAAAATCGTCCGATCTTTTCCAGGTGATGGGTATATTCCGGTTTATAAAGGAGCGGACATAGATACTAAAGGGCTAAAAGAGCCTACGTCATTTATACCGGAAGACTTTTCAGGATTCCAACAGGTAGCTCCTATTGAGTTATTTCAGGCTCAAGAAAAGCTTGTTTATCGCTTTATTTCATCAAGGTTACGTTTTTATACTGATGCTAATCAGCGTTTTTTTCTCAATAGCGCAAATATGATGATCCCAGATACTGACTTTCCGCTTTCATGTGCACAACTTGCTGATCTGTTGAATGGCGATCTTATGAATTGGCTATTTATACATATTTATAATACCCACAAGATTCTTCGTGGGGACTTGGAAACCCTGCCAATACATGCAGATTACTTTGAAAAATATCATGAGTTTGAAGAAGATACTTATTTAGATCACCTTGGAATTAGAAAGGAAAGCAATGGAACTTATCGAGTTAAAACGTAAGATTATCGATGCCTACAGTGGCCCTAGGGATGGGCTTGAGGAGCTTCTTGAAATTATAGAAAAGGATCGTTCGGTTTTCCCCTTTAACGAGTATGAATATTTAATTTGCGGATTGATAAATAGAGGTGGGCTCACTTACGAAGAGTACGTTGAGATTAGAACAGAATATATCAATGAAAACCCTAATCTTTGGATTTTTCAGATATCGGCACCTCGGGACTTTGGAGAAAGCTTTGCTCAGACCTACGTGCAGGGGAAGTGTTCAAAACTAATAAAGCCCAACAACAGACTAGACCCAAATTATTCTGGGCAATATGACTTATGGTTAGATGGTATCTCCATAGAAGTAAAAGCTTCTAGGGCTGTTGATAGTGATAGCGATGAACCACTTTACATGAAAGCCCTTTCTCGCCAAACAACTAGTAATTTTTTAATGAATTTTCAGCAGTTGAAACCTCAGTGTTGTGATGTTTTTATTTGGGTTGCAGTATTTAGGGATAAAATAGTTCTTTGGGTAATTAACTCTAAGGACATTTTGAACCATCCGTTATACTCAACTGGACAGCATCGAGGCAATAAAGGAAACGAAGGGCAAATGCATATAAGACACGATAACATTGATCAACTCAGTAAGTTTGAACTTCAAGGTGATAATTTAGAAATGGCAATAAGAAAGGCAGCCGGTAAAGTGGACTGAAGTGGACCCCTTAGTCAAGACACCTTTTTCAGATTTTTAAGATAGAGCCGGGTTTTTAAGCGGCCAAGCCCAGGATTGGGTTTTGGCTAAAACATGCCTCCGGTCTGGCCTGCAGCAACTCCCACTGACCCACAAAGGAAAGCTGCAGGCAAGGTCGAACCAACCCCTCAGCTAGCCCTTTACTCCAAGATGAGCCTTGCCCCTTCCGGCAGCGGTGGGCTCCCGTCCTCACCTGTCTTAGCCCGGTAGCTGTCCAGCGGGGGCGTTAGATCGGTGGGCAAGGTGGCATTGATCGTTGTTCTTGGTTGGCATTTGAAGAATAGCTTTTGATCCAAAGGTACCGGGACCAGCTCTCCCCAGGGGCCAACTTTTTTATGCTTTGTGGGCCGGGGTGATTTGCCCTCCCAATGGGCGAGTCGCAAGGCCAGGACATCGGTGGCCATAAACAATGCCTTTTCCCTGTCGTCCCCTTCAGTGAAGCACCCGGCAATGTCAGGAAAGTTGACAAAATAGCCGCCCTCTTCCTCTGGATGAAAGACTGCCAAACAGGTTTGTTTCTTCGTTTGCCCTCTTTTGATCTGGGCCATTTCAGCCCAGCTTGCTTCAAGATTGCTGGCACGATCCCCTTGCCAAGGTCTCTGAGATGGCCGGGGATGTTGCCGTCATTCAGGAAAAAGGCCAGTTTCAAGTCTGGTTCGGAACATGGGGGCTATTAAACCTGTTGGACCCTTGGCCTTGCCCGGAGCTATCGATGATTGGTTGGTGAGGTTGCCTAATGGCTGGTCGGAGTAGCCCCCGCAATAGACCGCCACGTTCCCGGCCTGGTCTTTGACCGCAACCAAGACTACTGCAAATTTGACTGCTTCGGCTAAAGTTCCGAATACGCTGGTACTGATAGCCGTTTCCCATTTCCTACTCAGGGCATCTTTGTCGTAAACGGTTTGGCATACTTCTTGGTCGGTTTGGCTGCCTGAGACCAGGGATTCATCGTAGATCCCAATCAACTTGTATTCCAAAGTCGCTTGAGCCGTGACGTTGTCGGTAGCTTGGACCCAGTCAAGGGATATAAGGGGTTCGCCGCTGACGTAGGAGGCACTGACATACATATAACCCCCTGCGCCAGGAACCGGAGGGGTTGCGTCCAAAGTGGTTGCTTTGCCTTCTGTATAGGTCACCGCATTGCCTGACTCGTCTTCTGCAACCACGTTGAAGTAATAGGTGGTGCCATCTGTTAAGCCCTTTACCTTAAAAACAGTATCCGTAATGTTTGCGGCTATCTGGCCGTTTAGCTTGGCCTTTTCGGGGTTCCCCAGTTGTTCGGCCTTGGTCGTGTGGTAAAGGGTGTAATGGACCGTTGAATTAAACGGTGCAAGGTCTTTGGCTGATGCCCAAGAAACCTTGACTTCGCTTTCGGTGATTTGTGAAAGGGTCAAGACTAGAACAGCGGGTTTTCTCTGATCAGTTTTAGAAGGATTTTGTTAACATCAACCTTCCGATTGTTATAGCGAAATTCGCACTCCTT
>MFNF01000061.1 GCA_001783715.1 Candidatus Lambdaproteobacteria bacterium RIFOXYD2_FULL_56_26 | reverse complement strand
TGGCATCCCACTTAAGAGGTTTGATAAGTGGGGCATGACAGCATTTTATCGAATTGTCAATCTCGTGACTACACTATCTAAGAGCAACAATGTTAAAGCGTTGTGAATTGCGGGCGGATATCGGATGATTGCAACAATCTGGAGAGCTGATCCCCAATTCTTCAGCAATCTGGGTCTTGGGCTGGTTTGATTTGGTCGCCATACGGACCGCCTCCAGCTTGAATTCCAGGCGGTAGCTTCTGCTTTCGATTCTTGTGTCCCTTGTCAGTCCTCCTGTTTGAACTCTATGAGCAAACAAGGACTCTTTCAACTGGGGGCATTCGCCCCCTCAAAGGGTCAAAGAACCAAAGGACCAACACCCTCTCTACCGGACGCAACGGACATAGCGGCCAGTGACCTTGCTGTTGCCGCCCACATCGCCAAGGTTGAAGTTCACGAGCCAAGCGATGGTACTAAGCAACGCATAGGTAGTGGACGACCAATAGTAGTCCGAAACAGCGCTAGGGAAATAGGTAGTGTTGATGGTCGGGGCCGAGGTTTTGGTGTCGTCCACCAGGCTCTCCAGCTCGTTGCGGTTGGGCAAGCGCCAGTCCGTCTGACCGGCCAAAGAGAGGTTTTCGCAATAACTCAAGGCGGCGGTCCAAGTCATGGTGGTTGTTTCCCGCTGGTCCCACATCAGCCCGGTAGAAAGATCGGTCACGGTCTGGTTCCCGTGGTCCGCAAAAGGAGTTCCAGCCAAAACCAGGTTCCCCATACTCAGGGTCAATGCCATCAAAATCAAAAGCTTTTTCATCTTGCTCCCTCCAATCGGGTGAAAATCTCGGTGGCCATTCGCTGCTTTAAGCCAGAGGCACAAAAACCTAAATCGTCCCCAGTTCCCCTGGACCCATCGATGGGTTTCTGCCGGTTTTCAGACTCCTCCTGCTTGAGGGCTTGGTATTGCTCGGCCAGTTTTTCGGAAAAGATCATCCAAACCTCGAAAAAAACTCTGCCCACCTGAGGGTGGCCCGTTTAAGGGCCGAAAAGCGGAAGGGCGGTCCCAGACGGCTCGGCGCTTTGCGCCGACCTTGAGCAGCCCATTTTTAACAGAACCAAAGCTCCAACTCTCTTCAACGGACGCAATGGACAGAGACGTAGCTGGTCTTGATGACGTTGCTCACAAAGCCATTGCTGAAGTTCACGTTCCAAGCGTTGGTGCTACCCAGCGCATAGGGAGTGGACGACCAAAAGGTGTCCGAAACAGCAGCGGTGAAGGTCGGGCTGATGGTCGGGGCCGCCCCCTGGTTGCGGACAATCCAAGAGAGCTCCGTCTTGGTCGGCAATCGCCAGCCCGTGCCTGCCAGGGCGGCGGTGTTGCCGGAACAGTAGGTCAGGGCACTGGCCCAGGTCTCGCCGTTTGCTGCCCCGGTTGAACAAGAAGCATCACTCAACCCGGCAGAACACTTCTGCCAGACTAACCCAGTCACATTGTCAGTCACCGTCCCGTTGCTGTTGTCGGTGTAGCTCGGTTGGTTGGCCGCATTGTAGCTCCCGTCCTGGGCCAGGGCACTGCCTGCGGTGGGGCAAGCGATCACAGAACCGGCTCCATCCCAACAAGTGGTCTGGCCGGTGTCGGGGACAATCACCCTCTTTTTGACCGTAACGGTGTAATTTTGGCTGGTCCCATCGGCAGCGGTGACCAGATAGGTCACATCCCCGGTGAAGTCATTGGCCGTAGCCCCACTGGTTTGGGTCGTTGCACCCACCTTGACACTGGCCCCGGTGGTGGTGAAGCTTGCTATCAGGTTGGCCGCTTGCGCTTTGGTGATATAAGGTTGGTTGGTGTCCGAGCCGTAAACCCTGAGGGTGTTCCCGCTGAGGGCCCCACTGTAGGTTGAACTTAAGCCCCCGTTGAGGGCGCTGGTGAAGCTGAAGGCGGTGATTGCCTTGTTCCCGGCCGGGGGAGTGGTGGTGGTGGTGGTGGAAGTAGTGGTAGTGGTGGTGGTGGTGGAAGTAGTGGAAGTGGTGGAAGTGGTGGAAGTGCCGGGCAAGGTATTGCTGCCAATGGTGGCTAACCCACTGTTGATGCCGGTTTGCAAAGTTGCGGACAAGGCACTGACCTCGGCGCTGGAGAGGCCCCCTTTGCTTAAGCCAGCTTCCGCCCCGGTTTGAATTTTGGCGGCATAGGTGGCTTGGTCGCTGTTGCTGACTCCCGCCCTCGTTAATCCTTTGGTCGCCCCGGTGGTTACGGAACCCGAAACATTGCTGATCTGGGTGGTACTGTAGCCTGCGGTCTTCAGCCCCGACAAGGCCCCGGAGCTGGCGTTGGCGATGGCGGTTTGTTTGTCTGCATCCGAAAAGCCCAGGCTCCCGGTCCCCGAAACCGCCCCTTGGGCGATGGCAGCCATGACGGTGCTTAAGTCCGAATCACTGACCCCGGCGGCCTTGACCTTGGCCGAAATGGCCGAAACTAGACTCTCCACCGCCGTGGTCCGATCGGCTGCCGGAACCCCGGCGTTGGCCAAATTGGCCACCCCCTGCTCCGAGACCTTTTGCATCACCGTGGAGAGGTTAGTCGAGGCCACCCCGGCGGTGGTCAGCTTGGTGACCATAGTCTGCATCAAGGTCTGGGCGGCGGCGCTGGCCCCGGTGGTGGAAACCCCGGATTTGCCCAGGGCGGAGATGGCCTTGCTGGCCAGCTTCTCCATCGCATTTTCCAGGTAGGTGGCGGTGAAGCCAAAGGCCGAGACCTTGCCCATCACGCTGGAAAGCAAGGTTTCCGAAACGGTGGCCGCATTGGCGGAGCCCACCCCGCCGTCATCGATCCCCGCAATCGCCCCGGCGGTGATCCCGCCCATAGCGGCGGCCAGGAACTCGGAAGAGACGGAGCTGGCGGAGAGCTTGGTCATCATCGCCTCCACCACGGTGCCCGAATTGGCCTCAATCGCTGCATTGCTCACCCCCGCTTCGTCCATGGTGCCAATGGTGGCGGTCATCAGGGTTTCCAGGTAACTGGAATAGTCCGAACTAGCATCCACGGTCACAGAGTAGGCATAGGTCGGGCCGTAGGCGGAGACCGACCTTTGGCTCCCGCCCTGCTGGCTGGCCGTGGCTGTGGAGCTGCTCAACATGGCCGCCAGGGAGCCGCTGATCACGCCGATGGCGGTGGTCTTCTCGTCATCGGTGCTTAGGCCCGAGCTGGATTGGGCCAAGGCGCTGGCCGAGCCGGTCTGGATACTGGCCAGGGTCGCCCCGGTGTCGGTGCTGCTTTCGGTCCCATCGGCTGCAACCTGAGCGGTGGCGTAGTCCATGATGCTGGCCACCAGGGTTGCAGAGTAACCTGCGGTTTGCAGGTCGGCGGCCAATTGTTCAATCAGGCTGCCCGAGGTGCCGCTGGACAAGTTGCGTTTTGTCCAACTGGTGGCATCCGCTCCCTGATCCTTGACTTTGCAGGAGGCCAGCGCCAGCAACAGCAATAGCAACCCAAGCCTACAAATCATCCTTTTGTGGTTCATGGTCTAAGCTCCTACCAGTTGTAAGAAAAAGAAAGACGAGCAGAATCCCCAGACCCTTGGCCGGGCTCCAAAGCAAAGTACAGTCCCGGTTGACGGACGGAGGCAACCTCAACCTCACCGCCCAAAAACAGTAGGTAGGCCTCCCAAAGACCAGCACCCAAAGCGAGAGCGTTAAACTGAGTGACTTGGGATTGAAGTTTTTTCATTTTGGCTTGGTTGGCGGCAAATTTCTCCTCCAAGGAGGTCGCCTCCGTTAAGCTGGTGGCGACTTTGTACTGGGATTCTAAGGTCTGGTTCTCGGTCGCCAAACTGTCGTAGGATTTGGCCGCACCGTTGGAAGAGGCCAGGGAAATGCCCATAGTGCCCAAGGCGGCACCGTGCCAGACCCAAGCCCCCAGACCGGACTCGGCGGCGGAAACCAAGGTGGGTTCCGGTAAGGGTTCTGGCTCTTCGGGGAGCGGAGCCACGGACTTTTGGGGGACCGGGGTCACAAATGCCTTCTCTACTTCCGCACCGGCCTCGCTCCCAACCAAACGGTCCGCCAAGGTATTCAAGGAGACCCCCATCTCCTCCAAACCACCCCGGTGTTCCAAGGTTTTTGAGGTCAGAATCGAACCGTTTTTAATGTCCATCACCTTTGAGGACAGCATATACCAGTCCTGGCCCATCACTAGCAGGCTGGTGCTGATCACCCGGTCCACCCCCATCTGTTCCCCGATGATGGTGGCGCATTCGTCCCTCGAACACTTGTAGGACTGTTGGATGGCATCGGGGCTCATCTTGGCAACCTCGGCGCTGCTGGCCAGCCTCATCTTTTTGCTTTCCTGCAGGCGACTGCGGAAAAGGTCGCTGTAGGCCCGCCGCTGGTTGGCGGTCAGCTCCGGGGCCTCAAGGTCCAACACGGCGACCAAGGCCGCTTGAAAAACCTTGGGAGCGTCAAAGGTCACTTGAGCTTGGCCGACTGCCTCACCCCGCACCCCAATCACAGCCTGAAAGGTCGCAGTCACCGTTTTGCCTTTTGGCTCATAGGTTCCTTGGACAAATATCGCTTGGCCAAGGTTGACTCCGGCGAGGCTGTCATCCAGAAAAAGTAGTTTAAAGTCTTTGAACTCTTTCCCCAAGGCTTGGTAAAGCTGGGTTTCAATGGCTTTGGCGGTTTGGTCCCGCTTCTTGGAATGAAGATTGACCACTTCGATGATGATGAAGCGGTCCTTGTGTTGGGTGAGTTCGGAGCTGGCCAGAAGGGAGGCCGCTTCTTCTATGGAGTCCTGCATGGAGGACGCAAAAATCGGTGTGCCCAGAAATGAGGCCAGCACAAGGAAGAGAGCTAGCCTTTGGATCAGGCGGCGGGGGCTGACGCTTTTAAAACCGAGAGGCCAAGGTTTGTCCTTCATCTTTGCTCAAGCCGAATTTAAAAAAGTTTTTTTATTCCAAAAGCCTAGCCCCAACGCCCCAGGCAACCACCCTAGATCAAACCGTACCGTCTTGGTTACGGCCAAGAGAGGGTGTATTTTCCCCCCTCCCCCCACTAATAGCAAGAAAAATCATTCGGGCTTTTGGGGGAAAGGACTGAACGGGTTGTTGATTATCAAGCCAGGGGGCTTTGGGTGCGAGAGGGAGCAACCAGCTGGACTTTTTAAAAAGGAGCCCAAAAGTTTTGGAAATTATGACGGGGGATGGTAAAACCGCAGTTTTCCTCGGTCCGGGGGCCGGTCGGCCTTAACCCTAAACTCTCCCAACCTTCCCCGTCACTTTCCCGATGATCCCTAACCACTCCACCCCTAAATGAAGAGCCTCCCCACAGGCCGGGGAAGCGGTCAGGGCCGGAAGCCTACAACCGGATTCAAGAGGGCCGAAGACGGAGCTACCCCGGATCACCGTCGGTGGGCATGGATGAAAGCGAACTTCACTTTGGCTCTTTGGCGAAGAACGGTGCCGCTTTTTTTGAATGTTTATGGCCTGCTAAAGCAGGCAGCATTTCCAGTCGCTGTTGCGACAACCTCCCTGAGTGGCTTGATTTCCAGGCGGAGGCGCTTGAGCTCCTGTTGCTCTGGGGTAAGCCCCGTATCCTTCTTGAAGGCTGCCTGTCCCAAGTCCACATAAGCTCGGCACCACCAAGCAAAGGAGAGGTGATCCCCCACTTCAGCAATCTGGGTCTTGGGCTGGTTTGATTTGGTCGCCATACGGACCGCCTCCAGCTTGAATTCCAGGC
The DNA here is from genome assembly GCA_001783715.1 of Candidatus Lambdaproteobacteria bacterium RIFOXYD2_FULL_56_26. Lineage (GTDB taxonomy): Bacteria > SAR324 > SAR324 > XYD2-FULL-50-16 > XYD2-FULL-50-16 > XYC1-FULL-56-13. Next base: position 72,912 of record MFNF01000061.1, on the reverse strand, counting down.
GGTAACTTCTGCTTTCGATTCTTGTGTCCATTTTCAGTCCTCCTGTTTGAACTCTATGCGCAAACAAGGACTCTTTCAATTGGGGGCAAACTCAACCAGGGCATCGTTCTCTTTCTTCAGCTCTTCGATTTCCTCTTTGAAGCCCTGGGTCGCTTTCCCCAGATCAACGGCTAAGGAGGCATTCTCCAGAAACTTTTTCTTCCTTTGATTCTAACTGTTGGGCGTAATCTCGTACTTGCTGGCCAATTGAGCCACCGTCTGCTCCCTAGACAGCATCTCCAAAACCACTTTGGATTTGAACTCGGGACTGAAACCCCTTTTTGTTCTGTTCATCTGCGCTCCTGAATTGAGGTTGTTTGCCGTCACTCAGGAAGGAAGCCAACTTCAAATCTCGTCTGAAATTTTAAGTCCATTATACCCCCTGGACATGGGCCGGTTGAGACCGGTAAGGATAGCTACGGCAGTCCAAGGACCAACCGAGCAGAATCAACAGAGCCACTCGATTTGTCCAATCTCTGCCGCCAACTTGAGAACCAACCGGCCAAGACTCTGATGCTTGAGAACCTGCACTGCCACACCAAACTTTGCCGCCATGCTTCCGGTGAGCCTTTGGACCTGGGGCTTGCCGCCGTGAAAGGGGGAGCCAGGGTGCTGGGGATCAGTGACCATGCGGCTCTGCCCGACGACCGTTGGACCGAGGTGCGGATGCACTTTAAGGACCTGGGCCGCTACGAAGCGGGGATCGAACTGGCCCGGGCCCAATGCCCGGAGTTGCGGATCCTAAAGGGCTTTGAATGTGAAGGGGTGCCGGAGTATTTTGGTTATTATCAGGACGAACTGTTGGGCCAACGGGGGTTTGATTACCTGATCGGGGCGGGGCATTACATTTTTCTGGATGGACATTGGGAGTCCGCCTTCTCCCGGCTCGACAGCCCCAAGGCCATGCAGGTTTATACGGACCAGTTGGTGTTGATGATTGAGTCGGGGCTGTTTGCCTTTATCGCCCATCCCGATCTTTTTGGTTGCGGCTTCGACCACTGGAGCCCCGAGCTTTCCGCCTGCACCAGGACCATCGCCCAGGCGGCCAAGGACAGGAACGTGCCCTTGGAAATCAACGGCAACGGTTTTCGCAAACAGGCCAGCGGTTTTTATGGCGCCAAACCTCTGTACCCCTGGCGGCCCTTTTGGGAAGAGGTAGCCCAGGTGGGCTGCTTGGTGATCGTCACCGCCGATGCACACAGCCCCAAAGAATTGTTTGAAGGCCTGCCCCAAGGGCAAAAATTGGCCAAAGAACTGGGTTTGGTGGAGGCAAACGCCGCCAGCTTGGGGTTGTTGGGTTAAAAAAATTCAGGTAAGGTGCAGTATATCGCCCCTTTTACCGGAGAGTCTGGAGATGAAATCCTCGTTTTTTTTGGTTCCCTTGGTCTGTCTGTTCCTGCTTTGGCCGCAATTGGGCCGGGCCAGGGATTTCCAGGTCTGCTCCAACTTTGCCAGCCAGCCGGTTTACATCGCCTATGGCTACATGACCAAAGAGGCCTGGGTTTCCAAGGGCTGGTTTATGATCCGCCCCGGCAGGTGCATCCCCTTTTCGGCCCCCATCGAAGGGGGGAAGTTTTTTTACTTCGGCTACAGCGAAAGCAAAAACGCCAAGTATGAGGGGGACCAACCCTTTTGCGTGGACTCCAAGCCCTTTGCCTTAAAGCTCGAAGACCCTTCCTTGCCGGACTGCGAATCCAAGGGGTATCAGGTCCGCAAATTCAAATCCTTCACCTTGGAAAGCGCCCGGGAAACCCGCCTCTTTTTGGAGCCCCCCGGCGGAGCGGAGTTAAAGGCCCTACCCTACTCGGAAGCAGAGATTTCGGCGCTTGAGGAATGGGCCAGCGAAGGGGACGCAAATGCCAAGGCCGAATTGGCCAAACGAGGCCCCAAAGCCCCCGCCAAGCCCAAAGTTTCCAACCCCTCGGACCTCCAAGAGGGTCCCTCGGCCCCGCCCAAAGACACCGGGGCTTTTGAGGTAAAATGAAAATTCCCCCTTGCCAAAGGGGAGTCTTCATCCTAAGAATAGGGGTTTTCGAGCAGTACACCTACAACCAATCAACCTTTTTTCGATCCATTCTTCGGAGCACTGAACATGGCTGTCATCAGCATGAAAAGCCTCTTTGAGGCTGGGGTCCACTACGGTCACAAGACCGAGCGCTGGCACCCTAAGATGAAGGATTACATCTACGGCCAAAAAGCCGGGATCTATATCTTGGACCTGCGCAAAAGCATGCAGGCCCTCAAAGACGTGTACAACTACGTTTACAACATCTCGTCGAACGGCGGGAAGATTCTCTTTGTGGGGACCAAGTTCCAAGCCAGAGAGATCATCGCCGAACAGGCCTTGGGCTCGGGCAACTACTTCGTCAACCTGCGCTGGTTGGGCGGGATGATGACCAACTTCCAGACCGTCAAGGCCTCCATCGCCAAACTCAAAGAGATTGAGGAGATGAGCGGACCCGACGGAGACTACCCTGGGATCATCAAAAAAGAAGCCGTCCGGTTCGAGAAGGAACGCAAAAAGCTGGAAGCGGTTTTGGGCGGGATTCGGGACCTGAAAAAACCACCGGCTGCGGTCTTTATCATTGACCTCAAAAGGGAATCCATCGCCCTCAAGGAAGCCAAAACCTTGGGCATCCCGGTCATCGCCGTGGTGGACTCCAACTGTGACCCTCGGGGCGTTGACTTTGTCATCCCCGGCAACGACGACTCGGCCCACGCCATTGAGCTTTACTGCTCGGTGATCTCCGCCGCTTCCTTGGAAGGCCGCAAAGCCTACGAATCCAAAGGCGGTGTGGTTGACCGGATCGAAGACGCAGAGGAAGAAGAAGACGGAACCGAAGAGACCGAAGAAGGCACCCCGGAGGCGTAAAGCCCCTGGCGGCCCAAACCATCGCAACCCCGTCCAGAGAGGCTCGAAGGAGACTTCGAGCCTCTTTTACCCAAAAGATTGGCCAGACACTACGGCCAAAGACAGCCAAACTTAGAGAGAGAAGAGCATGGCAACGATTACCGCCGCAATGGTAAAGGATCTGCGCGAAATGACCGGCGCAGCCATGATGGATTGTAAAAAGGCGCTGGATGAAACCTCCGGCGACATGGAAGCAGCCAAAGAATTTTTGCGCAAAAAAGGCCAAGCCAGCGCCGACAAAAAATCCTCCCGTGAAACCAAAGAAGGCGCTATCGCCGTCTTTTGTGATGGTTCCAAGGCTGGGTTGGTGAAGCTCGCTTGCGAGACCGACTTTGTGGCAATCAACGACAGCTTCCAAGCCTTTGTTGGCAGCTTGGCCCAAAAGGCCAGCGCTGGCGTGAAGAGCACGGAAGGCTTCACCGAAACGGTCAAGACCGATTTGGTGGGTGCCATTGCCAAGATGGGCGAGAACATGGTTGTGCTGCAAGCAGAAGGCTGGAATACCCAAGCTGGGGCGATTGGCACCTACGTTCACGGCAAAGGCAAGATCGGTGTGTTGGTCGAACTGAGCCTGGGCGAGGCCAACAAGGCCAAGGCGATTGAAGTGGCCAAGGAAATCGCCATGCACATTGCCGCTTGTCAAGTGGAAGCGGTCAGCGAAAAAGACCTGGACCCCAAAGTCTTGGAAAAAGAAAAGGCCTTTTTGATCGACCAAGCCAAGGATTCCGGGAAACCGATGGAAATCTTGGAAAAAATGGTGGAAGGACGGCTCAAAAAATACAAAAAGGAGATCTGTCTTATGGACCAGAACTTCGTTAAAGAGCCGGACAAGTCCGTGGCGGCATGGCTGGAAGGCCAATCCAAAACGGCAGGCGGCACCCTTTCGGTGGTCCGCTTCCTGAAATCCAGTTTCTAAACTCCGGTTTAAAAAGGGATGGCAACATCCCTTTTTTTTTGTCTTCACTCCCCATCGGCGGCTCCTTGATGCTGGAAAAACACCGAAGAATCCTGTTGAAGTTGAGCGGCGAATACCTGGGCGGCCCCAAAGGCCAAGGGTTTGACTTTGCGGTGATCGACCAGTTGGCGGCCAAGCTTTGCCAGGTCCACGACCGAGGTTTTGAGGTTGCGGTGGTGCTGGGTGGCGGGAACTTCTTCCGTGGCGCTCGGGATCTACCCGTCAAGATGGACCGAGTAGCCGCCGACCACATCGGTATGTTGGCCACGGTGATGAACAGCCTTTGCCTCAAGGAATGTCTGATCGCCCGGGGCAAGGTGGCCAGGGTCATGACCGGGCTCAACATTCCCGCCGTTGCCGAAGCCTTTGAAAAACGGATTGCTACCCGCAAGCTGGCCGAAGGGCAGATCCTGATTTTTGGCGGTGGCACCGGCAACCCTTATTTTTCCACCGACACCGCTGCTGTTCTACGGGCCTTGGAGATCGAGGCCAGCATGGTGATCAAAGGCACCTTGGTGGACGGGGTGTATGACAAGGACCCCAAAAAACACAAGGATGCGGTCAAATACGACCAGCTGACATTTTCCCAGGTCTTGGAAAGGGACCTCAAGGTGATGGACCCTTCGGCCATTGCCCTGTGCCGGGAAAACGACCTTCCCCTGGCGGTCCTGGACATCGGTTCGGACACCGACCTGTTGGAATTTTTGGAAGGCAAAAAGATCGGGACCCAGGTCCGGTAAAAGGGAGCTTTACTCCAGGTCCAAGCGGGTCTTGGGGGCAATCCTTTTTGGGCCTCTTCCAAAGGCCCCCAAGCGGGTCTCCTCGCAGTTCTCCAGGCTTGGATTTTGCTCCAGCCACAACGACTTGTTCTCAGGTAAAACCCATGGAGCCAGGGCAGATTCCCCCCAAGGCCACCGGCCTGACCCGGATCGTAAAAGCCTTTTTTTATTCCCTCGATGGCCTGGGTTCGGTTTACCGCTCCGAAGCGGCCTTCCGCCAGGAACTCTGGATGCTCCTTCCGGCTACGGCCTTGGTTTGGTTCCTACCTTTGGGGATCTTCTGGCAGCTTTGGCTGAGCTTTGGGGCGCTTTTTTTGTTGTTGGTAGAATTGGTCAACACCGGGATCGAGCGACTGGTGGACCTCGCCAGCCCCGGTTTTCACCCCCTGGCCAAAGATGCCAAGGACATCGGCAGCGCCTTGGTCCTGCTTTCCCTGCTCTTTTACCTCTTCCTCTGGGGCTTGGCCCTCTGGGGCCGTTGGGCATTGCTGGTTTAACCTAGCCTACAAAACCCCTTTTACTTGAACCGCAAAAACCGCTGCAACCCTAGGCTAAGTCTAAGCTTGGGCTGTTCTAAGATCAGCTGGCGGCAGAACTCGGCGTTGGCGAGACTGACCAAAAGATCGGTTTGGGCTTTGGGCTGGAGGAACACTGGCTTCTTGGACAAGGCGGCAATCTGGAGCACCTGGGCTTTGTTGCTGTGGATGTCGCAGACTAGCTTGAGTTCGTCGTAAAAGGGTTCAGTTTTGATGTGGTCCCAGTCCTTGGGGCTGTAGGTGATCCAGTCGGCGGTGCCGATATTGTCGGGCTCATAGCCGTTGGTTTCTACCGCCACTTCAAACCCGTGGGAATGGAGCAGGCCGATAAAAAGATTGCGGTCCTCCAAGCTCGGCTCCCCGCCGGTCAAGATCACAAACCGCACCGGCCAGCCCAAAAGCTGTTCCACCACTGCCTTGGGGCTCATCCGGTGCTTTTGGGTTTTGTGCAATGGTTCGTCACAAAAGTCGCAATCCAAGTCGCAACCAAAAAAACGAACAAACGCCGCTGGGCGGCCCATGTGGGCACCTTCGCCCTGGATGGAATAAAAGACCTCGCTGACCCACATGGGCTATTTGTACTCCGCCAAAATCTGGGCTGAAAACACCACTCGTTTGAGGTCGATCTTGATTGGATCGTCCCCGGCAAACTCGGCGTAGCCGGTGGCGGTTTCATGGACCAAGACCCTGTGAATGGGCAGGCCCATCTCTTGGGCGTGGGCATAAATATGCCGGGCCATTTGCTCCGCCGTGGGGTTGTAGGGCAGGAACATGTAACGGGCATTGAGCTTGGGAGCCATTTCCACCAGTTCCTGGTCTTGGTCCCAGACCATCAAGGTGTGGTCAAAGCTGTCGATGAAGTTGTTGAACTGGTCTTTGAGCAATTTAAAATCCATCAACATCTGGGCTTGGTCCTGGGTTTGGCCGGCCAAAAAAATCTCGAACAGATAAGAATGGCCATGCAACCCTTGGCACCTTGTGGTGTAGGAATGGGCGACCCGGTGGGCCGCCTCGGCCTTAAAAAGTTTACGGATGATCATACCGGGCCTGAGAGCGGGTTCGTTTTTTCTTTGATCATAAGGGGTAGGGCCGACCCAAACAAGGGAAAAGCGGCAAAACAGTAATCCCCTCCACCGGCTCCCCTCTTGTAGAAGCCGCCCAGGTCCGCTAACCTGAGTCCAGGCCAAGCAAACCGGCCCTACTTTTTTAGACCCCTAGCGCCCCTAGAGACCATGAAACACAAGCTTTTGCCCCTTTTGGCCGGACTGTTCCTATTTGCTTCCCCCCTCTTGGCCGAATCGCTTTTTAAGTTGGACTTCTCCGAAGCCCCCGATGGGGACGCAGCCCGGTTCCTGCACATGAACAACTTTGCCCTGCAAGAGGATGCCCGGGAGAAGATCAAGCCCAAGATCAAACAAGGCCGCCTGTACATTGAGTTGACCCCCAACCTTTTGGGTGGAATGGCCTTGGGAAGGGACATTCCCGGAGCCAAACGGGTCAAGGTGGTTTGGGGTGTCACTGCCTACCCCAAAGGGGCTAGCTGGAACAAGGAAGTGCGCCGGGAAAATGCCATGTTCTTGGTGGCGTTTGGCCGAGAATTGCAGGAAAGCGATTCTTTGATCCTGCCCAAGGTCCCCTACTTCCTGGGGGCCTTCCTCAACGACCAAGACACCCAGGGCCTTTGGTACAAAGGGCTCTATTACACCCAAGCTGGCCGCTACATCTGCCTTCCCTGCAAGGCCCCGGTCGGGCAGGATCTGACCACCGAAATGGAACTGCCCGTAAGCTTCCAAGCCCGTTTCGGCAAACCCATGCCCCCGGTCATCGGCTTCGGCTTCGAGTTCGACACCCGTGAAACCGAAGGCAACACCGCCGTCTTCATCCGGTCGGTGGAGTTTTTTTCGGAGTAAAGAGTGCGTACAAGCCGTTTGCTCAAGGCTTCAAACATGTGACAAATCGCCAAATAAGCCCCCACCGAAGCGAGGGCTTGGCCCTTACCGAGTTGATTCACTTAAACTAGGTTTCAACTCTTAGCTCCAGTCCAAACGATAGGTATAAAAAACTCGATCAAGCTTATGTTTTTTCCACGATCTCCAGTGGGGTTACTTCTTTTCAATCTCCTCACTGTAAGAAAAAGCAATAGGTTTGATTCAATTCCTTGGCCATTTCGTCGTAAACCGTGATTCGTTTTTGGATAACCATTTCAAAGACTTTAACAAAATAAACCACCTCCGCAGGGTCTTTTCAAGATTCGAGAAGCTGGGGGACCGGTACTTGGCCTTCCTCTACTTCATCGGAACCCTCTTCTGGCTCCGGTGAGTGTCAACAGAACCCAATAACTTACAGGAATACTTGAAAACGGTACTTCTTTTATTGGCTCTGATGCTTCCTGCCACTTTACGTGCGGGATGTACAACTTCTGCGTGGGGCGAATTTTTCTTGCCTGGGACGGGGTATGTGGGTTCCGGGCAGTATGGCAAGGCGCTGGTCATTGGGGGGAGCCGCTGGGCCTTGACCAAGCAGATTGCTGATCTGCGGCATTCCGGCGACCTGATTCCTATGAACGAGCGCTTTGAAATCATTCCCGCAGAGGAAAGCACCAGTGGAAAGATCGAACTGATTCGCCGCTGGAACCGGCAGACCTGGGACGAATACATGGCCTTCACTTGGCAGCTCAATTTGGGTTTCTTTTCCTTTTGGGATTTGAACGCCCATGATTGCAAACCAAATCCCGAAACCTGGCAGGCCGCTCTTGCTCCACTCCGCATCGACCAATTCGGAGGCAATTGGATGTTTTGGCTCGGTATCGGCGCTACCTACGCCTTTTTGCAAAGCGGGGCCGTACAGCGGCAAGTGGTGATCCGCGACGAATATTACGGCGGCTTCACTCCCGAGAAGCAGCGCCGCCAAACCCCTCTAATGTTCTACCCCGTGGGGATTGGTGAGGAAGCCATGTTCCGTGGGAGCCTTCAGAAAAGTATTTTTGAATCTCTGTCCAATTCGGGGTGGGGTAGCGAATCAGCGCGCCATACGGCCATCTGGTCAGCGGCGGCCCTATTCGGGGCTCTTCACTACAGCAGTGCGCCCACGGCTAATCCGGCTGGTGCCTTTTTGCTGGGTGCCTACCAGGGCTATGTTTATCAGCCCAGTATCGGCAAGACCGATCTGGTTAGCGCCATGGCCCTACATACCTGGTTTGACATTTTGTATAACCTGACCCTGCTTCAAATCAGCGAGGATCAGGAAGAAGCCCGAAAACTCCCGCTGCTTTCGGTGGGTTTTTCCTTTTAGGTTCTGTTGACATTCATCGGAGCCAGATGAGGGTCCCGACGAAGTAGAGGACGGCCAAGTATCGGTCTGCCAGCTTCTCGAATCTTGAAAAGACCCTGCGGAAGTGTTTTATTTTATTGATGAAGCACTCCACAAAATGCCGCTCTTTGTAACGCACAAAATCGGTTTTCCAAGGTTCCCTTTGGTTGGTTTTTGGGGGGGAATCACCGGCAGCATCCCCTACTCTTCGATTTGTCGCCTAAACTCAAAGGATGCATACCCTTTGTCCACCAGTACAGCCTGGGCCTTGAATCCCTCAACCAGCGAACAAGCTTGCGTTACATCATGCACTTGCCCACCGGTTAGGATAAAGCGTAAAGGGTTTCCCAGTCCGTCCACGGCGATATGAACCTTAGTGGTGAAGCCGGCCTAACGCATGGGCAGACTGTCCACCGCCGGGGTCCCCGGAAAGCGGAGCTTTTTGGGGTGGGCTACTTTTTTAAAGCCCCGGCGGAGCAAGGATGAGCCCGCAGCACCGTACTGTCGATCCGCAGGTTCTCCAGATCCGCCTCGGAGTTGAATTGGGAGAAGAGCCGCTCAAAAACCCCGTGGGCTTGCCACCGGTTTGTAAACGCTGTTCCATTTGCCATATTTTTCAGGTAGTAGCCGCCATTGCCCTCGCTGAGGGCCAGCCACAAGACCCCTTCTAAGAAAACATCGGCAGTCCGCTTCGTGGCCTGCGTAGGCACGAGGGTCCGGGGACAAAACCGCATACATTTTTCCCACTGGTTCTCAGCGAAGGTTCTCGTCATAGAAAACCTCCTAGCAGCTATGAAATTGGCTCTATGCAGGATATGACCTTGCAGCGCCAACAGAAACTTGATCTAAAATCTTTGCGGGAGTTTCAAAGCAAGGAGTACAGCCTGCAGAGGGAGAGTAAGGACTTCAAGCCCACCCCTCCTGGCTTCGATCCACAAGATGCGCTTGACCGCATAAATATTGTATCCAATTGACATTAAATTTGAATAGGAACGCTACCCCTCCGCCGATTTGACTCGGTGGAAGGTAAGTTGGTCGGCGTTCAGGCGGACTTCGATTTGGTCGCCGGGGTGGATGGTGCCGTCTAAAATCTTGTAGGCCAGCACATCTTCCAGTTCCCGTTGCAAGAGCCGCTTGAGTGGCCGGGCTCCAAACTCCAGGTCGAAGCCCCGTTGGGCCAGGAATTTCTGGGCTTCGGGGCTGACCTTGAGCTGGGTGCCTCCCCCCGCTTCCAGGCGGTCGCTCAGTTTGCCTACCTGCAACTCCACCAATTTTTCGATGGACTCCAAGGTCAAGGGTTCAAAGACGATCACCTCGTCCACCCGGTTGAGCAGTTCGGGCCGGAAGTGGCCCAAGAGGATTTTTCGGGCCAGCAACGGCGGGACCTTCTTTTGCTCCTGGAAGGTTTTTAGGATCACCTCGCTGCCCAGGTTGGTGGTCAGGATCACGATGGTGTTCTTGAAGTCCACCTTGATGCCTCGAGAGTCGGTCAAGATCCCTTCGTCCAAGATCTGGAGCAGGACGTTAAAGATCTCCGGGTGCCCCTTCTCCACTTCGTCAAACAACAGCACCGAATAGGGTTTGCGGTGGACCGCCTCGGTCAGGATGCCCCCCTCGTCATAGCCGGTGTACCCTGGAGGGGCCCCGACCAGACGGCTGACCGAGTGTTTTTCCATGTATTCGCTCATGTCCAAGCGGATCATGGCTTTTTCATCGTCAAACAAAAAGGCCGCCAGCTTTTTGGCCAACTCGGTTTTCCCCACCCCGGTTGGCCCCATGAAGATAAAGCTGCCCAAGGGGCGGTTGGGGTCTTGGATGCCGGTCCTTGCCCTTCTGATGGCGTTGCTGACCGCCAAGAGCGCCCGCTTTTGGCCGATCACCCCTTGGGAAAGCGCCCGCTCCATGTTAAGCAGTTTGACCTGTTCGTCCATCATCATCCGGGAAACCGGGATGCCGGTCCATTTGCTGACGATCTGGGCGATGTCCTCTTCGTCGATTTCCTCTTTGAGCAGACGGCCTTGGTCCGAATCGGTCAGGAACTTGTTGGCCTGGGCCAATTCCCGTTGCAAAGCGTCCTGGGTGCCGTACTTGAGTTTGGCGGCCAACTCCAGGTTCCCCGCCCGTTGGGCTTCCAGTTCTTCTTGTAAGGTCCGTTCGATCTCTTCTTTGAGCGCCCTGATCTTGCTGATCAACTCCCGTTCGGACCGCCATTGGGACTTCAGCTCCTCTGCCTGTTTCCGGTACCGCAGGATCTCCTGGTCCAGTTCCTTGGTTCGCTGCCGGGACTCAGAGTCCTCTTCCTTGGAGAGGGCCGCCCGTTCGATCTCTAGGCCCAAGGCCTTGCGTTCCGCTTGGTCGATCACTGTGGGCATGGAGTCGATCTCAATGCGCACCTTGCTGGCCGCCTCGTCAATCAGGTCAATGGCCTTGTCGGGCAGGTAACGGTCCGGGATGTACCTGGCCGCCAGTTTGGCCGAAGCGAGAATGGCCGAATCCTTGATCCGCACCCCGTGGTGGACCTCGTATTTGCCTTTGAGGCCTCGCAAGATGCCGATGCAAGCCTCTACCGTTGGTTCCTTGACCAGGACCTGCTGGAACCGCCGTTCCAGGGCCGGGTCCTTTTCGATGTATTTTTTGAATTCATTGATGGTAGTTGCCCCGACACAACGCAAGACCCCACGGGCCAAGGCCGGTTTGAGCATGTTGCTGGCATCCAGAGCCCCTTCGGAGGCCCCCGCCCCCACCAGAGTGTGCAGTTCGTCGATAAAAAGGATGATGTGCCGCCCGGCGGTTTCGATCTCCCGGAGCAGGCTCTTGAGCCGGTCTTCAAACTCCCCACGGTACTTGGCCCCTGCTACCATAGCCGCCAAGTCGAGGGCCATCAGACTGGCGTTTTTCATGTTTTCAGGCACATCCCCTTGGTAGATTCGCTGGGCTAGGCCTTCGATGATTGCCGTCTTGCCGACCCCTGGCTCGCCGATCAGGACCGGGTTGTTTTTGCTCCGTCTGGACAACACCTGGATCACCCTGCGGACCTCCTCGTCCCGGCCAATCACCGGGTCAAACTTGTTTTCCCGAGCTAGGGCCACAAAGTCCCGGCAGTAGAGGTTGACATTTTCCAGCTCCGCCGGGTTGCCGCCCCGGCTGGTGATCCGCTTGCCGCCCCGGAAGGCTTCGATGGTTTTGGTCAGGCTTTTGAGGTCGAGCCCTTGGCCCCGCAGGATGGTCGAGGCTTCGGTGCCGGTGTTGGCCAGGATGCCCAGGACCAAATGTTCGGGACCCAGGAATTCGTCCCGCATCCGGTCGGCCTCGTACTCGGCCTTGCGGATACATTGCTCGCAGGAATAAGAGAGGTAAACATCCTTGCCTTGACTGGTGGCCGGGTCCAGTTTTTCCAAGTACCTTTGCAGCTCTTCTTCCAGGGCTTTTTTGTCCAGTTTGAGCTGGCCCAAAATTTCGTTGAGCCCCCCTTCACCGAGCCGCAGCAGCGATAAAAGCAGGTGTTCCGCCTCCATCTTTTGTTGTCGGTTTTCCGAGACAATCCGGTGGGCCAAGTAAATCGCTTCTTCAGCGGGACGGGTGAACCGTTCTAGGTTCAGGCTCATAGGGCTCCTTTAGGGTCTTTGGCGACACTCTACCTGCCCTTGGCCAACGGATCAAGCTTGGGGTAGGGTTTTTTTGAATAATAGGCCTTTCCGTGGGCTACCAAGAGTCCGTGGTACTCCTGGAAGAGCCGAAAATCCAAGGGGAGAGCCTCTTCAAACCCTTGGGCCAAAAGCCGGTAGGGCTCTTTGCCTTGGGCGAGCCCCAGGGCCAACAAGATTCTCCGGGTATAGGCATCAATCACAAAACAAGGTTGGCCTAAGGCATAAAGGAGGATGCAGTCGGCGGTTTCCTCGCCCACACCCTTGACCGACAGGAGCCGCAACCGGGCTTCAAACCGGTCCAGCTGGGTCAGGGAGTCAAAGGGATGTTGGGTAAAAAACCAGGCCAGCTCCTTGAGGTAAATGGCCTTTTGGTTGAAGTACCCGGCGGGCCGAATCACCTGGGCCAGTTCCTCCACCGGGACGGCCAGCAGTTCCTCAAGACCCAAAAGCCCGGCCTGCCCCAGGCGGGCCAAAGCGGTGGTCACGTTGGTCCAGGCGGTGTTTTGGGTTAACACTGCGCCCAAGACAATCTCCAGCCGTTGCCGGTCGTTTTCAGGCCGAAGGTTGGGGGTCTTGAGGTAGGCGGGGGGAGGAGCACTGAGGTAAAGAGGCCACCAGCCTTGGGGTCCGTAGGTCTCCAAGAGCTGGCGGTAAAACCGCTCCAAAGAAGCGGTTTCCATCGGTTACTTGTGCTTGTTCACTGCTTCTTTGAGCAACTTGCCGGGCTTAAATTTGGCGACCGTTGCAGCGGGAATACGGATCTCTTTTTTGGTTTGCGGATTACGGCCTTTGCGGGCTTGGCGTTTGCCGATACTAAAAGTTCCGAAGCCGACCAAGGTGACGGACCGGCCACCGACCAGTGCGACTTCAACTGCGTCAACCAAGGCGTTGATCACCTTCTCGGTGGCCGCTTTGGTGGTCCCTGCTTCCTTGGCGGCGGCGGCGATCAGGTCGGCCTTCGTGATATTTTTGCTCATCTTTTCTTCCCTGTTTTTGCGGTTGGTTTAAGTCCTTGGGGCGGTGAATTTGCCCCCGACCTTGACCCAAGGCCGGGGGGTGCTCTCTTCGCCTTGCAACCCTTGGAGAACATGGCCATTGCTTACCGAAACAATGGCCCCTTGCAAATAGGGCGTTTTCCCTAAGTTGTTCCATTGAAAGAGAGAATCATGCCGTTTGCAGGGGGGCTTATTGACAAAGGGGGTTCAAGCTACCAGTTTAGGGGAACTTGAGGTGTCCATGAAACCACGAACCCTGATTCTAGGCGCAACCGGCTTTATCGGCCAAGAATTGACCCGACGTTTGAGTCGGTCCCAAAAGCCCCTTTGTCTGGTCAGAAGCCTTTCCCAAGCCAAAGCACTGTTTGGGGATTCCGTTGAATTTGTGACCGAGCTAAGCCAAATCTCAGGGCCAATCGACAGGGTTTTTAATCTGGCCGGGGCACCGATCGTGGACAAACCCTGGACCGAGGAACAAAAGGCGTTAATTTTGGAATCCCGGGTGGGACTAACAAAAAGGTTAGTGACCTGGATGGGAGCCCAAGAGGTCAAGCCCCAAACCCTGGTCCAGGGCTCGGCCATTGGGTTTTATCCCTTTGATGCGGAAGAGGAAATGACCGAACCCCACCCAGCCGGGACCGGTTTTTTGGCCCAATTGTGTGCCGCTTGGGAAGCCGAAGCTTTGGCGGCCCAAGCTTTGGGGGTCCGGGTGGTCTTGGCTCGGACCGGGTTGGTGCTGGGTCCCAAGGGCGGAATCCTCCAAAAGATGGTCCCCCCGTTTATGGCCTATGTCGGCGGCCCCTTGGGCAACGGCAGGCAGTGGATGAGTTGGATCCATCTGTTTGACCATTTGGGAGCGCTGGAGCTTCTGAGCCGAGACCCCAGTCTGTCAGGCCCCTTTAACTTAACCGCCCCCAACCCGATCCGGGCCAAGGGGTTTGCCCAGGCCTTGGGCCGAAGCCTCAAAAAGCCAAGTTTTTTGTTTGTCCCCGCATTTTTGGTCCGGCTGATCCTGGGGGAACGGGCCGAGATGGTCTTGGGCAGCCAAAAGGTATTGCCCCATAAATTGTTGGAATCCGGTTTTGTTTTTAGCTACCCTGAAATCAACGGGGCTTTGTCACAGATCTTCGCCACCCAAACCGACCTATGACCTTCGACTCTCTGACCGCCCTTTGCCCCTTGGACGGGCGCTATGAATCCAAGCTGGCCCCGTTGCGGCCCATCTTTTCGGAATTCGGGTTGATCCGGTTTCGCCTCCAGGTGGAAGTGGAATGGCTGATCAGCCTTGGAGCCCACACGGATTTTACCGCCTTGAGCCCCTTGCCCAACGAGCTTTGTGCCAAGCTGCGAGGGCTGTACCACCACCTGACCCCACAGCAGGCGAGCCGGGTCAAGGAACTGGAAAAAACCACCAACCACGATGTGAAGGCGGTGGAATATTGGATCGGCGAGCAGTTGACCCAGCTGGGCCAAGAAGGGCTCAAGCCGTTTGTCCATTTTGCCTGCACCAGTGAGGACATCAACAACCTTGCTTATGGTCTGATGGTCAAGGCGGGGGTCAAGGAAGAACTCCTGCCCCAGTTGATCCAGGTGACCGGCAAGATTGAAGAAATGGCCCAGGCCTACCGCAAGGTACCGATGATGGCCCGCACCCACGGCCAACCGGCCAGCCCCACCACCATGGGCAAGGAGTTTTACAACGTTTATGCCCGTTTGTCCCGGCAGCTCAAGGGGCTGGAAGCCCAGGAATACCTGGGCAAGATCAACGGGGCGGTCGGCAACTTCAACGCCCACCAAGTCGCTTGCCCCCAGATGGATTGGAGGGGGTTTGCCGCCCAGTTCGTCAGTCACCTGGGGCTGACCTACAACCCCTACACCACCCAGATCGAACCGCATGACTATTTGGCCGAACTGTTTGGCGGGGTGATCCGCTCCCAGGTGATCCTGCTCGACTTTTGCCGGGATCTTTGGGGCTACATCAGCAACGAAGCGTTCACCCAGATCCCGGTGGCCGGGGAGGTGGGCAGCAGTACCATGCCTCACAAGATCAACCCGATCGACTTTGAAAACGCCGAAGGCAACCTGGGGCTCAGCAATGCCCTGCTGGACCACTTGGCCCAAAAGCTGCCCATCAGCCGCTGGCAACGGGACCTGACTGATTCAACGGTGTTGCGCAACATGGGGGTCGCTTTGGGGTATGGGCTTTTGGCCTACCAGTCGATCTTGAAGGGTCTCTCCAAACTCAAGGTCAACCCCTTGGTGTTGGAACAGGAACTTTCCTCCAGCTGGCTCTTGCTGGGCGAGGCGCTCCAAACGGTAATGCGGCTCCACCAGATTCCCGATGCTTATGAGCGGCTCAAGGCGCTGACCCGTGGGAAAACCGTGGGCCAAGAAGAACTGGAAGCCTTTGTGGAAGCCTTGGACCTGCCCTTGGAAGTCAAGCAGCAGCTCAAGGCCCTGCGGCCCGAAACCTACCTGGGTTACGCCGAGGACTTTTAAGGTTTCCATGCCCCTACTCAGCGAGTTTGACTATCCCTTGCCCGAAGGGGCGATTGCCACCGCTCCAGCGGAGCCTAGGGACCACAGCCGCTTGATGCGTCTGCCTCCCGGTTCGGGGGAGCCGCTGGATTTTTATTTTTACGACCTGCCCAATTTGCTCCAGCCCGGCAGCCTGTTGGTGGTCAACGATGCCCAGGTGATCCCGGCGAGGATCATTGGGCGAAGAGCTTCGGGCGGAGCGATTGAGGCCTTGCTGGTCCGGGAGTTGAGCCCAGGGCGTTGGGTGGTCAAGATCAAAAAGGCCGCCAAGCTCAAGCCGGGGGAGCTGCTGGAATTTGGCTTTGGCCGGATCCTGGCCCAATTTGAAGGGAGATTTGAAGAAGGGGACGGCATCTTGTCTTTTGTCAGTCCCCAAACTCTCTTTGACGACCTGGAAGCCCAGGGCTACGCCCCTTTGCCGCCCTATCTACTCAAAGCGAGAGGGCAAGAGGAGTTTGCCCCGGAGGAAGACAAAAAATCCTACCAAACCATCTTCGCCAAAACCAAAGGAGCGGTCGCCGCCCCCACGGCGGGGCTGCACATGACCCAGCCGGTGCTCGAAGGTTTACAAAAGCGAGAGATTGAGGTGGTCTCCTTGAACCTCCAGGTTGGCCTGGGGACCTTTGAGCCGGTCCGGGTTGAAGAGGTGAGTGAGCACCAGATGCACCTGGAGCGGGTGACCATTCCCGAAGCCACCGCTTTGGCGTTTAACCAAGCCAAGGCCCAGGGCCGCAAAGTGGTTGCCTTGGGCACCACCACCCTGCGGGCCATCGAGTCCAGTTTGCAAGGAGGGGAGCTGGTCCAGGGAGCCAGGGAAACCGGGATTTTTATTTATCCTCCCTACCGGTTCCAAGGGGTGGACCAGTTGATCACCAATTTCCACCAGCCCAAGTCCACCTTGTTGATGCTGGTTTGCGCCTTTGCCGGGCAGGAGAGGGTATTAAAGGCATACAAACAGGCCTTAGACCGGGGGTACCGTTTTTTTTCCTACGGCGATGCCATGCTTTTGGGCTGAACAACCTCTTGACGAAGCGATTTTGGTTGGCGTAGAAGTTGTCTCTTCGGTCCCGGTCCCCAAGACCGGGTCCAAAGTTGCGAGAATAGCTCAGTTGGTAGAGCACGACCTTGCCAAGGTCGGGGTCGCGAGTTCGAGTCTCGTTTCTCGCTCCACAAATTCCCTTTCCCTTTGAAGCAGTGCCCTTGGGGCGGAGTGGGCCTTCCCGCTGTCGGCTCCAGGCGAACCCAAGCCTTCGGAGTCAAGAAATGGTCCCCTTTCTCCTGCCTGCCCTCGCTCTTCTGATTGCCGTCCCTCTAGCCTACGCCGCCACCAAGCCCAATTTTTTTTTGGTGGAACGAAGGGTTTGGATGGCTGCCCCTGCAGACCAGATTTTCGGTTTACTCAACGACTTCCGGCAATGGGAACAATGGACCCCCTACGACAAAGACCCGCAAATGGTGCGGACCTATGGCGAGACCACCGCTGGAGTGGGGGCCACCTACGGTTGGTCGGGAAACAAAAACGTAGGGGCGGGCCGGATGACCCTCACTAAGTCCCAAGCGCCCACCCAACTTTCGATTGAACTACAGTTTTTTAAACCTTTTGCGGCCACCAATCTGGCGGAGTTCACCCTGAAACCCCAAGAGGCCGGAACTTTGGTCACCTGGGCCTTGTCCGGGAAATCCACCTACACTTACAAGGTGATGGGCCTTCTGCTCAACATGGACAAAATGGTGGGCGGAGACTTCGAGATTGGTCTGAGCCGACTCAAGACCCTGGCCGAGCAGGCCTGAGAGAAGCAGCCCCAACCTCCACCAGGAGCCGGCCATGGCCACTTCCAAAGTCCCAAGATCACCCCTTGCCTTTGGTTTGACCACCAAGCGGAAGAGGCGGTGGACTTTTATCTATCGGTTTTCCAAGAAAACTCCCAGGTCCTGGCGGTGTCCCGGTACACCGAGGCCGGTCCCGGACCGGCGGGAACGGTTCTCACCTTACGCTTTTTGCTCTGTGGCCAAGAGATGATGGCGCTCAACGGCGGCCCTCTGTTCCGGTTCAACGAGGCCCTCTCCTTGGTGGTCAACTGTGAAGACCAAAAGGAGATGGATTATTACTGGGACCAACTTGGTGAAGGAGGGGAGCCGGGGCCTTGTGGCTGGCTCAAAGACAAATATGGGCTTTCCTGGCAGATTGTCCCCAAAGCCTTTGAAGCCTGGATGGACCCTGCCGACCCGGAGCGCAATACCCGGGTGATGCGGGCCTTGTTGCAGATGGGCAAGCTGGAACTGGCGGCGCTCACAAAGGCGGCGGAGGGCTAAGGGACGGGCAGGATTACTGGACACAAAGCAATTCCTTGAAACTCACAATCCCGTCCCCGGCGACGGTGGGCTTGAAGGCACCCAAGGAATCCCGCTCCAGGATCATCAAGTTCACGAAGGCATCAATGATGTTGGTGGTCGCCCCTTCCAGGTAAGGGACATAGCCGGTACCGGCGGCATTTTTGTAGATCATCCGGGCATCCAAGTTGCTGGCATTGGTGCAAGACAGGCTCACCTGGACCCCGCTGACGGTGACCGTAAAACTGGGGGCGGTGATGGTCTGGTCGGAGCTGGACTGCATGGTCGAAAGGGCGACCTTGTTGTAGCTGCCATAGGTGGACTGGGCGATCAGGGCTGAAGCCTCGATCAGGTTGCGGATCTGGTTGACCTCGGTCAGTTGGGTTGAACCGCAGGTGGCCCCTGGGTTGAACCGCAGGTGGCCCCGTTGTCCAGGGTTTGGGTCAGATCGGCCAAGGTTTGGCGGATCTGGGCATCGGTGCTGATGTCTAAGGCGCTCAGGTCCTCGTCCATCCTGTCAAAGCCCTGCACCAAGGCTGAGCTGAGGTCCAGGACCGGGTCGTCTTGGCTGAGCCGTTTGGTAAAAAGACTTTGCACCGAGTCAATTTGGATCACCATAGCACAAGGCCCAGAAAGGCTCAAGCTGCCCCCGCTCGCTTGGGCCAAGTCGGCGGCGGTGATCAGGCAACCCTCGATGCTGGCAGTGCTGCCCCCCCAGACCCCGTCCAGGTTGGGGTCGGTTTCACAGTACCCGTGAGCCAAGTCCAAAAGGTAGGTGGTACCGGTGGAGTTGGTGAACTGCAACTTCCCCGAATCGGTCATCACGTTTTGGCCGAAGGTGCTGGAGCTGCTGGAGTTGAGGCTGGTGGCGGTCAAAATCTCTTCGTTGCTGATGGCCCCGTCGGCGCTGGAATCGAGGAGGATGTAGCTTTGGGCCAGGATGTTGCCCAGGTTGGCAAAAAAGTGCAGCTCTATGTCCGCCAAACTCCGGCTTTGGCCTTCATACGCCGCCCCGACCGTACTGCCGGTCAACCGCTGGGCATTTTGGTAGTGGGTGCGACCGGCCCAGGTTTTAAACTCGGTGACCTCGGGGCCGATGCCCAGGGCGCTGCGTAGGTTGTCCGTCGCCCCATCGGCGACCAGATTGGAAAGCACAAAACCCGCCAGCCCCAATTCCCCGGAGGCTTGTTCCCAGGTGGTGCATTTGCTGTCGGCGGCGACCGAAGCAAACTCCCTTTGGTTGAGCCGTTTGGCACAGCTGTCCTGCACCTGCCCTTTGCAACCAAAGAGCAGTAGGACCAAACCCAGGGTGAAACCGACCTTCTGCAAACCCAAAGGTGCCTTCGGCTAAAAGTTGATCGACAGGTCCAGGCTTTTCCTGGAGTCCTGGACATCCCCGGCCTCGGTGCCGATCTCTTCGGACCAGGAGGCATAAACCAAGGTGAGGGGCAGATAAGGGGGATTCAAAGTCCAACCCACACAGGGATACGGCCCCTTGAACCCCGCTCGCAGAGCCAAAGCCGGGGTGCCGTTGGGCTGGCTCCAAGCCCCCAATTCGGTGCCCAGGTTCAAATGACTCAAGTAGCTGCCTTCGGGATTGTTGGCCCGGTTCAGGTCCACCCAGTCGGCGGCCAGAATCCAGTCCATCCCCACCAACACCCCCTTGCCGGCAAAGCCGAGGTCCAGCTGAGGCTTGAGCTGGCCTGCCAGGCCAAAGTCCATCCCGCCCCGCCAAACCGCCGCCAGATGGGCCTCGTCAAACATCCCCAGCTTGAGGGGCCGCAAAAGGCCGAAGTTGGCCAAGGTGGCGGTTTTGGTCTCCAGGTTTTGGGTCACCCCATCAATGTAAGCTTGGTCCATCAGGTTCATGATGTGGGCCGAGCCGCTGGTGCCCTCACGGGTCACTTGGCCCAAACTCAAGCCCCAGTTCCAGTCGGTGCCCCCGGCAAACCCCAGCACCGTACCCCTTTGGGTGTAGGCCAAAAATTGGGCGTAAGGCACCACCGGGTTATCCACCTTGAGGTCCAGCAGCCCTCCGTTGAAGGTCGAAACGGCAAACCCCGGTCCACCGGCGCTGGCCTCGACCACCACATCCCCGTAAACCTTGTGGCCCGCCAGATTGCTCAAGGCGCTGTTCAGGTCTCCGCCCGCCAATTCCAAGAGTTTGTCGCTCCCGGTGGCCTCCAGGTTCAGAACCTGGAAATTCCAAACTTTGGCCAAACCAAGCCCGGCGGGGTTGTAATAAAGGGCGGTCGAGTCGGTCCCTACCCCCAGGTAAGCGTTGCCCATCCCCAGCGCCCGGACGCTGTAGCGCAGGTGCCCTGGTTCCAAGGCGAGGCTCTGACCCACCCAGCCCAAGGCAAAGAGCAAGCACAGACCCAGTTTGTTTTTCATCGGCAACCAAAAAAAAGGAGAGCGAACCTTACCGGTGATTCAAGAAATAAACCAATTTTCTGGGCTGGAACCTTCTTTTTTGGCCTTCCGGTAGGCCTTGGCCGACGATGGTTTTGGGGCTTTGCAGGCCCGAGGCGGGGCCGCTGGCCCCCAAGGGGTGTCCCAGGACCCAAAACCGGGTTTTTGGCCACCCTTGAGGGCGGCTCCGGGCCGGGCACAGGTTGACTTTGGACTGGAGATTTGAAAGAGTTGCAAGACAGGTTTCTTCCGGTCAACCATTCCCTTGGGAGGGGTCAGAAGTCATTGGAACCCCCGATCTTAAAGTTTGTCCCCCACCTTTTGGGTTTTTCCCTGAGCTTCAACGCCGGGATGATCAACCTGCTTTCGATCATGCAGCCCCTGCACATGGGGGTCAGCCATGTCACCGGCACGGTCAGCCACTTGAGCCTTCAGTTAGTCTTGGGCGGGCAGGAGGTCCAGTTTTATCTGTTGACCTTGGCCTTTTTCCTGTTGGGTGCCTTTACCAGCGGGCTGGCGGTCGGCGGGGGGCTTTTCGAGCCCCACAAGCGGTACGGGTATGTACTGATCGGCGAATCGGTGGTGATCCTGGCGGCCCACCGGGTCTTTTTGCTGGATCCCTTGGCGGGGATCTACCCCTTGAGCTTCGCTTGCGGGGTCCAAAACGGCCTGTTTACCGCCTACTCCAAAGTGGTGATCCGCACCACTCACCTGACCGGGGTCTTGACCGACATTGGCTTGGAACTGGGCCGGGGGGTGAAGAACCGGGAGTTTGAATGGAGCCGGATTGAGCTGCACTTGAGTCTGTTGGCCGGGTTTTTTACCGGAGGGTTGTTGGGTGCGGTGGGTTGGGTTTGGTTTGAGCTGGATGCCCTGCTTTTTTCCTCCCTGATGACCGCCGGGATGGGGCTGGCTTATTGGGGATTTCGGCGGCAGCATTTTACTTGAGGGAAGCTTTTTCTGCCCTCGTCCCCATTTTCCCTACCCCGCCCCACCCAAAACCGCCCCCCGGACCTGGGGGTTCTTCCCCGGCAGGCCTACCTCAAAAGGCCGGTTTGACCCAAAGGAATTGACTTTTTGGGCAAAAAAACCGATCCTATCCCCTTACCCCAATTACCGGAAGAACACCCCTTTTTTGCAGGCTCGGCTTAGATGGAACCATTGAACGTCAAACGGGAAGACCTCGGCAACCTTAAAAACAAATTGACCATCACCGTCCCGGCCAAGGACGTGGAAACGGCTTACGAGAAGGTTTCCAACCAGCTCAAGCCCAAGGTCAAGATCAATGGATTCCGCAAGGGCAAGATGCCCCAGGGCCTGTTGGAAAAGCGGTTCTCCAAGTACATGCAGGAAGAGGCCATGGAAACCCTGGTCCCCCAGTACTACCAAAAGGCGGTGGTCCAGGAAAAATTGGCTCCGGCGGTGAACCCCGAGTTTTCCGACCTCCAAGTCGAAAAGGGCAAACCCTTTGTGTTCAGCGCCACCTTCGAGGTCTGGCCGGACTTTGAGATGCCCGCCAAATCCCTCTTGGCCCTCAAAAAGGAAGAACTCTCCTTGACCGAAAGCGAGAAAAAGGCCCGCAAGGACGGCCATTTGGGCCGGGCGGCGGAACTCTCCCCCAAGGACGGCGCTGCCGCAACCGGGGACCAACTGAAACTTGATTTCACCGGCAAGACCGAAGACGAAGAAGAGGTTGAACAAAAGGATTTTATCGCCGTTTTGGGCAACGGCCAACTGATCGAAGCCTTTGAGACCGCCTTGGTGGGTATGAAGGCCGGGGAATCCAAGGAATTTGATGCCCAGTTGCCTGCCGACCACCCCGAAGACCGGTTTAAGGACAAAAAAGCCCATTTTAAGGTTGAGCTCAAGGAAGTCAAAACCCGCCAGTTGCCCGCCCTGGATGCCGCCTTTTTGGCCCGGTACGGCGAGTCGATCAAGACCGAAGCCGATTTTGACCAGCTGATCGAAAAGGAACTCTTGGGCATCAAGGAACGGGAACGGGCCAACCAGTACCGGGAAGCGCTGCGCTCCCAACTGGCCGGGCACCTGAACTTTGTTGTGCCCCCTTCCCTACTTGAAAGCGAGGTGGGCTTTCGGCTCCACCAGCTGACCCAATCCCCCCAAAACAAGGGCAAGGAAGAAGCGGAATTGCGGCCTTTGGCGCAAAAGGAAGCGGAAGACTACCTGCGACTCAACCGCTACATCCACCGGTACCTCGAAGACAACAAGATCACCCCCGAAGACAACGAAGTCTGGCGACGTTTCTCCATGCAGGCAGGCATGATGGGCCAAAACCCCAATGAACTGCTGCGCACCGACTATGGCCGCCAGTTTTACAACGACGTTTACCAGTCCATGGCCGAAGAAGCGGTTTTGGATCACCTTTCCAAAGAGTTGCTCACATGACCATCCCGTACGTAATCGAACAGACCAACCGGGGGGAGCGGACCTATGATATTTACTCTCGGCTGCTCAAGGACCGGATCATCTTCTTGGGAGAGGAGATCAACACCTACAGCGCCAACGTGGTCATCGCCCAGTTGTTGTTTTTGGAGGCAGACAAGCCGGATGCGGACATCAGCCTTTACATTAACTCCTATGGCGGATCGGTCAACGCCGGGTTGGCGATCTACGACACCTTGCAGTACATTAGGCCCCAGGTGCAAACCATCTGCATCGGCCAAGCGAGGAACATTGCCGCCCTTTTGATGGCTTGTGGGACAAAAGGAAAGAGAATTGCATTGCCTAATGCTACGATCCATTTGCGCCAGCCGATCGGCGGTATTGGAGGTCAAGCGGCGGACATCGAGATCCAAACCAAGGAAAACGTTCGGGTCAAGAACCGCATCAACGACATTCTGGTACAGCACACCGGACAGGATCTCAAAAAGATCCAAAACGACACCGAACGGGACTATTTCCTTACCGCCGATGAAGCGGTAAAATATGGCTTGGTGGACGTGACCATGGAAAAACGAACTTAAGATTCCACAGAGGCCCTCTCATGGCAAAAGAAACCACGCTTCGATGTTCATTTTGCGGCAAAAGCCAAGAAGAGGTCGAGAAGATCATCGCCGGACCTGCGGTCTATATCTGCGATGAATGTATCGCCTTGTGCAACGACATTATCGAAGAGGAGAGGGCCAAGGAAAAACCCTCCGAATCCGGCCTGGAGCTTCGTAAGCCCAAAGAGATCAAATCGATCCTTGATGAGTACGTGATCGGCCAGGACGAAGCCAAAAAGGTTTTGGCGGTTGCGGTTTACAACCATTACAAAAAAATCTACTACCCCCCCAAGGCGGGGGAGGTTGAACTGGCCAAGTCCAACGTGCTTTTGATCGGCCCCACCGGGACCGGCAAGACCCTGCTGGCCCAGACCTTGGCCCGGATCCTCAAGGTTCCGTTTGCCATGGCCGATGCCACCACCTTGACCGAAGCCGGTTATGTCGGCGAAGACGTGGAAAACATCATCCTCAAGCTGCTGCAAGCCTCGGACTACGACATCGAGCAAGCCCAAAAGGGGATCGTTTACATCGACGAGATCGACAAGATCACCAGGAAAAGCGAAAACGTCTCCATCACCAGGGACGTATCCGGGGAAGGGGTACAACAGGCGCTGCTCAAGATCATTGAGGGCACTGTGGCCAACATCCCGCCCCAAGGGGGTCGCAAACATCCCCAACAGGAATTTTTGCAGGTGGACACCTCCAACATCCTCTTTATCTGCGGCGGGGCCTTTGTGGGCCTGGACGGCGTGATCAACGAGAGGATCGGGAAAAAGTCCATGGGCTTTGGGGCCAAACTGGTGGAAACCGACCAAAGCAAGGTCACCTCGGTTTTGAACGAAGTGGAAACCGAAGACCTGCTCAAGTACGGGCTGATCCCCGAATTTGTGGGCCGGTTGCCGGTGGTCACCACTTTGGAAGACCTGACCGAAGAAGACTTGGTCAGGATCATGAAGGAACCCAAAAACGCCTTGACCCGCCAGTATGCCAGCCTCTTGGCCATGGATGGGGTCAAGATGGTGTTTAAGGACGACGCAATCCGGGCCATTGCCAAACGGGCGATCGAACGGCGCACCGGGGCCAGGGGCCTGCGGGCGATCATGGAAGACTGTATGTTGGAAACCATGTATGAAGCCCCTTCGGTGACCAACATCGAAGAGATCGTCATGGATCGGGAAGTGATCGAAGGGAAAAAAGAACCTCTGATCCTGTACAAAAAAGACGCTGCCAACAAAGCCAGCTAGAGTGCTAGGCCGTTCCAGCAGGTGCAGACAAAAAAGCCTCCTTCCGGGGGCTTTTTTTTGCCTTTTGCTTGGGCCAACCCCTGGCCGTGTCAGGCGGGCTCCGGACCAGGGTCGGGGTCTTGCGCCTCCGGTAGATCCAGTTTGGGGTCGTAAAAACGGAAGGCCCCCCGGCCCGCTTCCTTGGACCAATACATGGCGGAGTCGGCAGCCTTGGTCAGGCTCTTGAGGTCCTGGGCATCTTTGGGGTAAAGGGCAATCCCGATGCTGGCCCCGACAAAAACCTCTTCATCCCCCAGCAGCACTGCCTCCGACACCTTGGTGACGATGCCCTGGGCAATGGCGGCCACGGCATTTTCGTTTTCCACCTCTTCGAGCACCAAGGTAAATTCATCCCCCCCGTCTGCCCACGGTATCCGAACTACGGACTAAGCTTTGCAGTCGCCAGGAGACCTCTTGCAACAGTGGGTCCCCCCCCTTTTTCGTGGCCCAAGTTGTCGTTGACCTGCTTAAAACGGTTAAGGTCCAAAAACAGCAGCGCCACCTCTTTTTTGTGCCGGTCCGCCAAGCGGCAGGCCTGGGTCAACCTTAGCGGTGCCATACCAAGGCCGCCGACTCTCTTTTTACTCCTTTATCCTCTGATTCTAAAAGAGATTTAAAAGTACCTGGGACTCAGGCGGAGGGCAACCGAAGCCGCTGGATCCCGGCGGATGTCGGGTGGGCGGTGGGTTGCCCCGAACCGGAACCGCCGCCTTCGATCAGCTGCACCAGACGGTCGATAGTCGCCTGGAGTGCGTCCGACTGTTCCTTGAGCCCTTCGGAGGAGCTGGCCGATTGCTCTGCCGCCGAGGCGTTGGACTGGGTGATTTCGTCCATCTCCACAATCGCTCGAGAGACCTCGCTGGTCCCTTGGGACTGTTGCAGCGAGGTCCGATTGATCTGCTCGGCCAGACTTTCCAGCTCGCTGGCTTGGGAGAAGAGGCTCTGGTTAGCCTGGACGATCTGGGCGACCAGCTCTTTGGATTGGGTGCTCAGCTGGTGGATCTCATTTAACACCCGGTTGCCCTCTTCGGCTTGGTCCTTGCCAGACTGGGCCTTTTGGGCGTTGAGCTTGACGATGTCGTTGATCTTTTTGGCCGCAGCCTTGGAGTTTTCGGCCAGCTTGGAAACCTCGTTGGCCACCACCGCAAACCCCTTGCCCTGCTCTCCGGCCCGAGCGGCTTCAATGGCGGCATTGGTAGCCAACATTTTGGTTTCATGAGTGATCTCATTGATCAACTCAATGATGTCCATCACTTCTTGGCTGGCCTGGTCAACTTCTTTGAGGCTGTCGCTGATTTTTTGCATCGAAAGCACCCCTCGTTCCGAGGCACCACAAGCCTTTCCCGAAAGGCTCAGGGCGTTTTCAGCCTGCTTGCTGGCGGTTTGCAGCCCGGTTTTCATCGAACCTGCCGCCTCGAAGGTGTGTTGGGCGGCATCGGCGTTGTCTTTGGACTGTGAGGCCAACTCTTCCATGGCGCTGGAGGTTTGCTCCAAGCTCGCCGCCTGCTCGCTCGCCCCTTGGGCGACCTGGACCGATCCTCCGGCGATTTCCTTCCCGGCAGTGTTCAGTGCCTTTGAAGCCACGTTCAGGTCCCCGATCACCGCCGAAAGGGCCTTGGTGATGCTCCGGCCAATCAAAAAGGCCGCCACTGCTCCAAACAACAAGATCAAACCAAGCAGCACCCCCGAAAGGGTCGTCCGGCCCTTGACGGTTTCTGAGAGGTTGGCTGCCGAGCCGGTGGCGAGTTTTTCCAGCTCACTGGACATCCGGTTGAGCAAGTCGGCGATTTTGGACAAAGAGGGCAGGGTTTTGTCCTGGTAGATTTTTTTGGCTGCCCTTTGGTTTTGGGGGTCCTGGGTGAACCAAAGAGCCCCAATTTCCCCGGCCGAATCATGCAGGTCCTTGTGGACCGGCTTTAGTTCTTCAAGCAACGGGGCCATGGTCGGCAAATGTTCCACAAACCGTTTGGCCTCGTCACTGTACAGAAAACGGCCCATCCGGCATTTGGTGTGGTCCAGTTCAATGGCCATTTCCGACAGGTCTTCTTTTAAAAAAACCGAAGCCAGCCCCTCGTTCCATTTGCGGTGCTGGATCTCCAAAAGGGCAAAAAACTTGGAATACTCGATATTCTCGACCGCATCACCGATAGACCGGTAACCCAGAAGGTTATAACCTCCCAGAAACAACGCCAAAGAGAGTATCACCGAAAAACCGGCTAATATTTTTGTTTTGATGGTCATGGCATCCCCAGTGGCTGGCTTAAAACAGCAGACTTTCTGGTTTATCCACTACCAGATTGCCCCAGAGAAGTGAACCGATAACCAAAAAAAACTGCAACCGAAAGCCCACCTGTTCCCAGCCCTTTGGTACCAGTAGGCCCTGGAACTTGGACAAAGTGCTTGAACCTCTGGGCCAAAGAAGGTAGTCTATCCCACAAGTTCAATTTTACCGAGGTCTCTTCATGCGCCAACTGTTGACCGCTTTTTTTGGACTGGTGGTTACCGCCCAGTCCGTGTTTGCGGCCCCCAAGATTGCCACCTTGGTCCTGCTGGACCCGGTGGTCCAAGTGATTCGTTCGGGCAAGGTCTTGGACATTCACAAACAAGAAACCGAAATTTTTGGTTCCGACCGGATCGAAACCGGCCCTGAAGGCAAGGCCAAGCTGGCCTTTGAAAACGGGGACGTGGTTTATCTGGGCCCCAACAGCGCCGTGGACTTGAGCGCCGAGCAGGGCAAAGAAGCCATGAAGATCGACCTCAACCTGACCGGGAAGCTGCGGGCTTTGGTGAACCGCCGCCCGGACCGGAGTTTCCAAGTCCGTACCGTTAATGCAGTGGTTGGGGTCAAGGGCACCGATTTTGTGGTCGAAGAAGCGGCCAGCCAAACTCGAGTGGCGACCTTCAACGGTCTGGTGGCTTTGGCTTCGGCCCAAAACGGCCAGTCGGTGGATGTCCCTGCGGGCAAACAAGGGGCAATCAGTCCCTCTGGAGAAGTGATGCCCCTGACCGAGATCGCCGGAGACATCTTAAGCGGTGTGGAAATCGCCGGGAAAAAATTGTCCATTGAAGAAGCGGCCGGTTCCAAGGTCGCCCCGTAACCTTAACTTTAGCACAGGCAAAACCCAGTGAAGGCGAAGTTACTGTTTTTGACCCTCTCTCTCCTGTTCCTCTCCCCCGCCTTGTGGGCCGAGTCCTCCTCCGAAAGTATGGTCGGCCAAGAGGCACCCTTTTTGAGCGGCAAAAAGGCCCAGGGGGAAGGGTTGATGAAGTTGCAAACCTTGATGAAGGAATTTGGCTTCAAGAAAGATACCCAAGGCAACCCGGTCGAAGAGGGCGGCAAGTACGTCCCTGAGGTAACCAAAAACGTGGTGGTGCTCAATTTCTTCTCCACCAGTTGTGTCCCTTGTATGCGGGAGATCCCCACCTACAACCGGATTGCCGAACACTTCCAAGGCAAGGCGGCCAAATTGATCTACGTCAACGTGGACACCGAAATCAGCGATGAGGACATGACCCGCTTTATCGCCAAAAAGAAGATCGACCTGCCCATGATGCTGCCCAACCAGCGGGATGCCATCAAAAAGTATCAGGTCAACAGCCTGCCTCGGATCGTGGTGATCAACAAAGAAGGGATCATCTCCCACGAGTTCCGTGGGTTTAAGGAAGACTTGGAAACACAACTCACCAACATCATTGAATCTCTGCTTTAACTTGACATCATGATCCAGCGACTGGTTCTTTTTTTTGGTTTGTTTTTGGCCCTGACCGGACCGTTGTTGGCCCAGCCCCTCAAAGAGGCGATGGAAGATGCGGCCAAACAGCTGCAGGAAAAGCCCAAAATCGCCAAAAACGCCGAAAAGGCGATTGTGATCCAAGTGGTTAACATCCACAACCAACAGACCGATGCCACGGCCAAGAAAATTGAAACCAGTCTTTACATGGCCTTGGAGAAGTTTTTCCCTGAGTTTAAGCTGGTCTTTTTGTCCGACAGCTTAAGCGGGATCAACCTCAGCAAGGCCTTGGTCTTTAAGGGCACCTACGACCAAAAAGGGGAGAAGACCACCTTAAATCTGGCGGGCATCGCCGGTCTGGGCGGCGAGGTGATCGGCCAAGCCGAAGTGGTTTTTGAGACCGAAAAAACCACCAAAGAAACCTTGGTGGCGGTTTTGGACATTGAAGCCAAGGACCTGAACAAAGACCAGATCAAAGCCTTTTCCGACTTGTTCCGCTCCAGCCTCAGTTCGGTAGCCCCCTTCAAGTTGGCCAGTTCTGCGGATGTGGACAAGATGAACCCCGAGCAGATCCAAAAGACCTCTGGGTGTACCCGGGACGAATGTGCTACCTTGATCGGCGAGCAATTGGGGGTGGACCGGGTGGTTTCCACCAGTCTGTTTAAGATCAACGACACCAAATACATGTTAAGCGCCAAGATCATGGCCATCCAGGACGGTTCGATCCTGGTTTCCAAGACGGTGCAACACAACTCGGACCTCTCCAACTTAGATGTCTCCTTGGAAAAACTCTCCTTGGAGCTGGTGGGCAAAACTGCCGCCGAAATCTCTGGAGCCAAGGCCGCTCCGGTGGACCTGGGACCCAGGATCACCAGTGACGGCGGAGACGGATATGGTTGGGGCTGGCATCTTTTTGCCCTGGCCGGAGCCGGGGGGACCGCCCTGTTGTCCTCCAATGCCGCCAAGGACTACAACAGCTTGGCTACCAAGAACGCAGACCTGAAAACCCAGTATGATGCCTCCAATTCCACCGCCACAAGAGCGACCATCAAAACGGAATATGATGCCAATGTCACCAAGATGAAGGCAGACAAAGCGGCAGTGCAAACCTTTGATTCCATGACCATTGTCTTTGGTTTGATGGAAGGCTACTTTATCTTTTTTGGCGGCTCTTCCGAGAGCGCCCAAAACCTAGCGGCCCCGGCCCGGCAATGGCAGTTTGCCTTGTTACCCGGCTTTGAGCATCCCACCATGAATTTCTCCTACCAGTTTTAAGGGGGCCCCGATGAAAACCAACCGTTCCTTTTACGCTTTGGCCCTGGGTTTGGGCCTGATCCTGCTCGCCGGTTGCGGCGGGCAAACCCTCGAAGACAGCCCCCTGGAGACCACCGAAGTCACCGCCGGGGCTCCGGAAGCGGGAGACACGACCACGGCCACTGCCCCCACCGTTTCTTCGGTGACCCCTTCGGACTCCACCACTTCGGTGGCAGTGGTGCCCACGATCACCGTGACCTTTGACCAGGAAATGGATGTCACCTCGGTTGGCACCAACTCCTCCCGGAGCGACAGTGTTTGTGCCGGGGCGATCCAGCTTTCGTCGGACAACTTTTCTACCTGCGCCCTGTTGGGGGCCCCTTCGACTTCGGACAACAAATCTTTTGTCTTTACCACCCGGGCCAACTTAACGGAAAGCACAACCTACAAAGTCCGGGTCAGCACCAGTGCCAAGAGTTCCGGCGGCACTGCCTTGAGTTCCGACTACACCCAGTCGGTCGGCTTTACCACCAAAGACGCTACGGCCCCCACGCTCAGCAGCACCAGCCCGGCCAACTCGGCCACTTCCGTGGCGGTCAACTCGACCCTCACCGTGACCTTCAGCGAAGCGATGGACAGCACCACCATCACCACCGGGACCACCACCACCTGCTCCGGCTCGGTGCAGCTTTCCAGCGATGGATTCTCGACTTGTGTGGCGATGAGCAGCACCATCACCGCCAATACGGCCAAAACCGCCTTCACCCTGACCCCTTCGGCCAACCTGACCGGAAGCAGCACCTACAAGATCAAAGTGACCACGGCGGCCAAGGATGCGGCGGGCAACGCCCTGGCGGCAGCCGACACCCAGTCCACCGGATTTACCACCGCCAGCACCGCCGACACTACCGCACCTACGGTGGTCAGCGTGACCCCGATTGCGGCGGCAAGCGCCTCTTCGATCACCACGGTGGTGGTTACCTTCAGCGAAGCGATGGACACCACTTCGATCAGTGCTGATGCCACCGGTGCCTGTGTGGGTACCGTGTACCTGCAAAAGACAACCGGCAGTACTTGTGTGATGATGAGCAGCACCGTAACCGCCAGCAGCAACACAGTGTTCACCTTCACCTTGACCGGTTCCCTTTCTGCAAACACCGCTTACAATGTGGTAGTGGTCGGCAGTTCCAGCAGTTTTAAACCCAAAGACACTGCCGGAAACGCACTGGCTACGGCTTATACGGGGACCACCTTCACGACTTTGGCGGTTTGGACCACCTTAAACACTTTACCTACCGCTATTACGAATATCAATTGTATCTACCTCAGCACCTCAGGCACTATCACCTGTGGCCAAGGTTATAATGGTGCAGTCTTTAACCAATTGTCTGTTTACTCAATCAGCGGGGGCGGTTGGAATAACCCATCAGGCCCAATATTGTCCGCTCATACGGTAGCCTTAGCCGCAACAGACGGGGCAAGCTATTATTACGGCACTGGTTCAACAGACACTAACGGTACTGGGATTACCTCCGTGTATTTGACCAGCTACGGTAGTCTGGGGACAGGCACGCTTTACAACCATTCCTTAGCTACCTTAACCGACACAGGAATGGAGTATATCGGCACCACCCTCTGGACCTTTGGGGGATACTACAGTACAACGTCTTCGTTCCTTTCTGGAGTATATACCTTGACTGGCGGTTCTTGGAGTTCGGCAGGGACCAATATGATCACCGCAAGGGCCTCTTTCGCCCACGCCGTAATCGGCACCAAAGTCTATCTTTTTGGCGGATACAATGGAGCTGGATACATCACGGGCTCGGCACTAACGACCTCAGAAGTCTATGACACCAGTTCGTACACTCCAACAAGTATTGCAGCCCTCTCAACGGGACGATCCCGCTTTTGTGCGGCTGTCTACAACAGCGAGATTTATCTCTTTGGTGGATTGACCACAACCAACAGTGCCTTGGACAGTGTTCTTAAATACTCTCCAACCTCAGACAGCTACACAACCAAAACCAGCTTAACCTCCGCTCGGTGGGGGCACGGCTGTGCTACCGACGGGACCTACATTTACATTGTCGGCGGGCAATCGGCGGCAGCTACTTATTTAAACACTGTAGAGCGTTACACCCCAGCCAACGATTGATCCCACGGCCCAGTGGTGGGAGCCAAGAAGGCCGGGGTTGGAGAGAATAGAGGAGATTTTTTTGGGGGGGGCTAGGTTCGGGGAACTAGACCCAAATCTTCAGCCCCTGCCGTACCACCTCGAACCGGGCGGGGAGTTGGCCGACTACTTCGCCGTCCAGGTCCACCCAGACCGGTTCTTCCGAGCTGGCTTCCAGGACGGTGATCTTCTGGCAAAGGACTCCCGGACGGCCCAGGTGTAGGCCTTGGTAAACCAGCGGAAACTGCCGTAAGGTTTCCCAGGCGGAAAGGTCGCCCAAGACCACTAGGTCCAACCAGCCGTCCTCGTTACTCGCCTGGGGGGCGATCCACATTCCGCCGCCAAAAAATTGCCCGTTCGCCAAGGCCACCAGTTTGCTGGTCATCTCCACCGGCGGGCCTCCATCAATCACCAACCGGACCTTGGCATTTTTGCCGGTCAAAATCCCCCGCAAACTGGCCAGGAAAAAGGCCGCCTTGCCGCTCAAAAAGCCCAGGGAGCCCTTTTGTTGCTCTAGGATTTGGTTGACCTGCCCACTGAGCCCAAAACCCCCGATGTTCACAAAATAACGGACCTGCTCCCCCAAGGTGACCTTGCCCAGGTCGATCCGGTATTCCCGGCCCTGGGTCAGGCGGTTGAGCTGGTCGGTTAGGCCCTTGGGCAGGCCGTAACTGCGGCCAAAGTCGCAGCCGGTGCCCAACATCAGGGGGGAGGCCATCGCCTCTAGGTTGAGCGGTTGCCCGGCCTCGTAAAAGCCGTTGATCATTTCCGAAAAGGTCCCGTCCCCGCCCACCGCAATCAGGTGGTCAAACCCCGCCTTGAGGGCCTCACGGGCGAGCTGAGTGGCATGGCCCCGGTACCGGGTCGATTGGACCTCAAAGCGCTCGGTGCCCGGTTTAAGGCGCAAACGAAGGCGGTCCACCAGTTGCTCGGCAGTGCCCTGGCGGGCTTTGGGGTTTAAGATCACCATGCGTTTCATGGGACCTTGGGGGATCAGGATTTTTTGAAGTGAAACTCTTGGCCTTTTTTGACAAACCCCAGCATCCCGTCCGCTTGTGGTTGGTAGGGCGGGTCCGGCTGGTAATGGTAGGCCCAGAGCTTGGATTTGACCGACTGGGGCAGGGTTTTGAGTTCCAAGTAGTGGCAATGGACCCCGGTGGGGGGCAGGCGGGTTTCACAGTCATGGAAGATCAATTGGACCTTGGGGGCCACTGCCTTTAGAATCTCCGGGGCAAAGGTGGAATCGGAGCTGAAAAAGAACCCCGGATAACCCTGCCGCTCCGCCAGGAGGCCGTAAGAATAGATCGAGCCAACCTTGGTGATCACATGGGGCATTTTGTACAAGGTAAAGGTCCAGCCTTCCCAGACAAAAGATTGCTTGAGGTCCAGCAGCCGGACCTCAAAAAAATCGTTCAGGCCCCTGGGTTGGTCATCCACCACACTCAAGCCGCCCCGCAAGCTGTGTTCCCAAACCTCTGTGGCCAATTCCCTTTCAACATAAAGCTTCAGTTTGGGAACCGAAGGGTCAAAGAAGGTGGCGTAGGCCAAAAACTCCATGCCCCCGATGTGGTCCGCATGTTGGTGGGAGAGATAAACCCCGTCTAGGGAAGACGCAGGGACCCCGGCTTCGGACAAGGCAAAGCGAATGTCGCCCCCAGCGTCCAGCAAAAGTTTTTTCCCTCGCTCCGAGGTGAGCAGCAGGTTGGATTGGTAATATTGGGCGGTGGTAAAGGCGGCACCAACCCCCAAAAATTGGATTTTCATTCAGGCCCAAAGGGAAAGAGGTCCTCTTTTTTAGGTGATAAACCTCAAGTTGACCAGTAAAAATCGATTTTTGCCGGTTTTGGGAGTTCACTTTTTCGTCTGGAATTTGGCACCTGGACATGTTAGGAGGTACAAAACCCTTTTTGTGGAGCCCCCATGTCCAAAGTCAAGATTTTGCTTGATGAATCCGAGATCCCAACCCATTGGTACAACATCGTGGCCGATATGCCCAATCCGCCTGCCCCCCCCTTGGGCCCGGACGGCAACCCCATCGGCCCCGATGCCTTGGCTGCCATTTTCCCAGAGGCGTTGATCGAACAGGAAATGACCCAACAAAGGTGGGTTGAAATCCCCGAACCGGTGCGGGAGGCCTACAAACTCTGGCGGCCCAGCCCGATGTTCCGGGCCCGGAGACTGGAAGCGGCCCTGGGCACCCCGGCGAGGATTTATTACAAGTATGAAGGGGTCGCAGCAGCAGGGAGCCACAAGTCCAACACCGCCATCCCCCAAGCCTACTACAACCACAAGGCGGGGATCAAACGGATTGCCACCGAAACCGGGGCAGGGCAGTGGGGATCGGCGATTGCCCAGGCCGGGCAGTTTTTTGGGTTGGATGTGAAGGTTTATATGGTCAAGGTCAGCTACCAACAAAAGCCCTACCGGCGCAGCTTGATGCAAACCTGGGGGGCGGAGGTGGTGGCCAGCCCTTCAAAAGATACCCAAGCAGGCCGCAACATCCTGGCCCAAGACCCCAATTCCCCCGGTTCTTTGGGCATCGCCATCAGTGAAGCGGTGGAGGACGCAGCCTCTCGGGCCGACACCAATTACGCCTTAGGTTCGGTTTTGAACCATGTGTTGTTGCACCAAACGGTGATCGGTCTGGAGGCAAAAAAGCAGTTCCAATTGGTGGGAGATTATCCCGACATTATCTACGCCCCTTGCGGCGGCGGCTCCAACTTTGGCGGGGTGGCCTTTCCTTTTTTGACCGACAAGTGGCAGGGCCGGGACATCCGGCTGGTGGCGGTAGAGCCGATCAGCTGCCCCACCTTGACCAAGGGGCATTATGCCTATGACTTCGGGGACGTGGCGGGGATGACTCCCTTGATGTTGATGTACACCTTGGGCCACGACTTTGTTCCCCCTTCGATCCACGCCGGAGGGTTGCGGTACCACGGAGATTCCCCCCTGGTCAGCCAGCTGTACCATGAAGGGCACATTGAGGCGAGGGCGGTGCCCAACCTGGGGACTTTTGAGGCGGGAGTGATGTTCGCCCGGGCGGAAGGCATTGTCCCGGCACCGGAGTCCTGCCACGGAATCCGGGCGATGATGGACGATGCCTTGGAATGCAAAAAAACCGGGGAGGCAAAATGCCTCTTTTTTAACCTCTCCGGCCACGGGCATTTTGACATGAGCGCCTATGACAAATACTTCGCTGGGGAGATCCAAGACTACGCTTACCCGGAGGAGGAAATCAAACGGTCCATCGCCCGCCTGCCCCAGGTCAAACGGCCCGAAAGCCCTTGACCGACTGAGCCGGTTGCTCCAAGTTGGCCTTGTAGCGGACCCCGTCCGGGGTCCGCATATCCATTGATTCTATCGGTTTTTTCACCATGAAGGTTCTGGTAGTTGGGGCTGGGGGCCGGGAGCATGCCCTGGCCTATGCCTTACAAAAAAGTCCCCAATTGGAAGCGCTCTACGTGACCCCCGGCAACGGCGGGATTGAGGCCCTGGCCCCCTGCTGGGGCCTGACCGAGCCCAAGGAGATCGTCAAAAAGGCCCAGGAAATGGGGGTCGGACTGGTGTTTATCGGCCAGGAGGACTATCTGGTCCAAGGGTTGACCGACCAACTGGAGGCGGCAGGCATCGCCGTGGTTGGCCCCAGCGCCAAAGCGGCGAGGCTCGAAGGGAGCAAAGCCTTTGCCAAGGCCTTTATGGCCCGCAACCAAATCCCCACTGCCGCTTACCTCGAATGTACCACCTTGGCCCAAGCCCAGTCTTTCCTTTCCACCCAAAAGCCACCTTTTGTGATCAAAGCCAGCGGGCTAGCGGCAGGCAAAGGGGTGGTCATCGCCCAAACCCTGCCTGAAGCCGAAGCCGCCGTGGCCGAGATGTTGGGCGGGAAATTTGGCCCCGCCGGGAAGACCCTGGTGATCGAAGCCTTTTTGCCCGGTGAGGAAGCCAGCTTTTTTATTTTTTCCGACGGCCAGGATTATGTCTGCCTGCCCAGCCTGCAAGACCACAAACGAATTTTTGAACTGGACCTGGGTCCCAATACCGGCGGGATGGGTTGTTATGCCCCCGCTCCGGTGGTGGACGAGGCCGTCAAGGCCTTGGTCCTGGCTCAGGTGGTGGAGCCGACCCTCCAGGGCATGGCCGCCGAAGGGAACCCCTACAAAGGGGTC
The DNA here is from genome assembly GCA_001783715.1 of Candidatus Lambdaproteobacteria bacterium RIFOXYD2_FULL_56_26. GTDB lineage: Bacteria > SAR324 > SAR324 > XYD2-FULL-50-16 > XYD2-FULL-50-16 > XYC1-FULL-56-13. The sequence continues at coordinate 36,848 of MFNF01000061.1, read as the reverse complement.
TTGTACATCGGCCTGATGATCGACCAAGGTCGCCCAAGCGTGGTGGAGTACAACATCCGCTTCGGGGACCCGGAATGCCAGCCTTTGATGATGCTTTTTGACGGGGACTTGGTGGAACTGGGCTTGCGGGTGGCCCAAGGGCGGCTCAAGGGCTACCAACCAAAATGGAAGGACCAAGCGGCCGCTTGTATCGTGTTGGCCTCCGCCGGGTATCCGGGGGACTACAAAAAAGGACATTACATCCAAGGGCTTGAAGAGGTAGGAGAGGGGCCGGAGCTGCAAGTCTTCCACGCCGGAACCCTCAAGGAAGGCAACCGTTTTCGTACCAACGGCGGCAGGGTCTTGGGGGTCACCGCCCTGGGCGAGGACCTGGAAGGGGCACTCAAAAAGGCCTACCAAGGGGCCGCCAAGATCCACTGGCCGGGGATGCAAAAACGCCGGGACATCGGCCTCAAGGGGCTCAAAAAGGGGGTTCCCCTAGGGACCAAGGTGGGGATCATCCTGGGCAGTGCCTCGGACCTCAAGATAGCCAAAAAGGGTACCGACCTGTTGGACGAATTTTCCATCGGTTACGAGGTGATCGTTTCCTCGGCCCACCGGACCCCGGAACGGACCCGGCAGACCATCGAACGTTGGACCGCCCAAGGGGTGGAGGTGTTGATCGCCATTGCCGGGATGGCCGCCCACCTGCCCGGTGTGGTGGCTTCGGAGACCGGGCTGCCAGTGATCGGCGTGCCCGTTTCGGGCAGCGCTTTGAACGGCCAGGACGCTTTGTTGGCCATAGTCCAAATGCCGCCGGGAATCCCGGTGGCCACAGTGGGTATCGACCGGGGGGACAATGCTGCCGTCTTGGCTCTGCAAATCCTTTCGATCAAATACCCGGCCCTCAAGGCGGTTCACTTTGAGTACCGGTTGTCGATGGAACAAAAGGTCATCGCTTCGAGTCCCGAAAACCAATGACCCCGACCGCCGTTTTTATCTCCGGCACTGGCACCAACCTCCAGGCCCTCATCGACCATTGGCGGTCCGGGAATGCCGCTTATGACCTTAAACTGGTGGTCAGCAACATTGCCGGGGTGGCGGGTCTGCAAAAAGCCCAAGCTGCCGGACTCAAGACCCAGGTCCTCTCTCACAAGGACTTTGCGGACAAGGAAAGCTTTGACCGGGTCTTGGACCAGACGCTGCGAGAACAGGGGATTGAGCTGGTCGCCCTGGCCGGGTTTATGCGGCTTTTGTCCCCTTGGTTCGTCCGCACTTGGGCAGGGAAGTTGGTCAACATCCACCCCTCCTTGTTGCCCGCTTTTACCGGGCTCCAAACCCACCAAAAGGCGATCGATTATGGGGTCCGCTATTCGGGCTGTTCGGTGATCTTTGTGGACGAAGGGGTGGACTCGGGGGCGATCATCGAACAGGCGGTGGTACCGGTTTTGCCCGATGACACCGCTCAAACCCTGGCCGCCCGCATCTTGGTTGAAGAACACCGAATCTTCCCCTTGGCACTGGACGAGGTGGCTAGGGGTAGAGTAGCGTTGCTAGCTGGTCGAGTGGTCCGCAAAACCATTTGAGACCTTGGAATTCCGCCAATGGGGCGGCCCAAAACCCCAAAGAAAGAGGCATTTGTTATGGCCAACGTGATTGTGATCGGCTCCCAGTGGGGAGATGAAGGCAAGGGCAAACTGGTGGACCTGCTGGCCGAACGGGCCGGAGTCGTGGTCCGGTACCAGGGAGGCAACAATGCGGGCCATACGGTTAAGTTTTCCGACAAAACCTTCATCTTGCACCTGATCCCCTCGGGGATTCTGCAACCGAAGGTTCGCTGCGTTTTGGGCAACGGCATGGTGATCCATCCCCAGGCGTTGTTGCAGGAAATCGCCGAGCTGGAAAAACTGGGTGTTTCCATGGGAGACCGCCTTTTTATCAGCGATGTAGCCAACCTGATCATGCCTTACCACCTGATGATCGACAAGGCGAGGGAGACCCGGGCCGGGAAGGACAAGATCGGTACCACCAGCAGGGGCATCGGCCCCGCCTATGAGGACAAGGCCAGCCGGGAAGGGATTCGGTTTGTGGAGATCGACAACGATTCTCGGTTCAAGTCCAAGCTGGACCGGTTGGTCAAAGACAAAAACAAGTACCTCAAACATGTCTTGGAATTTGAAGGTCCCTTCCTGGACCCGGACCAAGTCTTTGAAGAATTGATGTTGCAGATGGAAAAGATTCGGCCCTACATCGCCGACACCGGCCGTTTGGTGGACCGGGAGATCAAGTCCGGGGTCAACGTTCTGTTTGAAGGTGCCCAGGGGACGTTCCTGGACGTGGACCACGGCACCTATCCTTTTGTCACCAGCAGCAACACCACCTCCGGCGGGGCTTGCACCGGTTCGGGGATCGCTCCCAACCGGATCGACCGGGTCTTGGGTGTGGTCAAGGCTTACACCACCAGGGTCGGCTCCGGCCCCTTCCCCACCGAACTGACCGACGAGGTGGGCAAACACCTCTCCAGCGTGGGGGCGGAATTTGGTGCCACTACGGGCCGGGCAAGACGTTGCGGCTGGTTTGATGCCTGCTTGCTCAAGGATTCGGTCAGGATCAACGGCATCACCGACCTGGGAATCACCAAGATGGACGTGCTCGACGGCCTGCCGATCTTAAAAATCTGCACCCATTACCAGGATCCCAAGGGCGGAACCTTTGATTATTTCCCCCACCGGCTTTCTTTGCAGGAAAAATTGATCCCGGTTTATGAAGAATTGCCGGGCTGGCAGGCCTCCACCAAGGGGGTTACCCATTTCGACCAACTGCCGGACAATGCAAAAGCTTATTTGGCAAGGATTTCAGAGCTGTTGCAGGTGGACCTGACCTTGATTTCAACCGGTCCCAAACGGGAGGAAACCATCCACCTGAAGGACTTATTCTAGCGTTGGTGGGCTTTGGCGAGGCAAAAAAGTTGCGGAGCCGCTAAAAACCTTGTTGCTTTTTAGGGAGGTTTTGTTAAAGATTGCTCTGCAACCTTTGAGCATCCCCCCCCATTCATTATTTGACATCAAGGAGAACGGATCAATGAGCGACAACATGACCAAAGCCGAGTTGGTTGCGGACGCAGCCGCTGCTGCTGGTACCACCAAAGCGGCCACGGAAAAAGTCTTGAACGCCGTACTGGAATCGATTGAAGAAGCCCTGGTAAAAGGCAAAAACGTAACCCTGGTTGGGTTCGGGACCTTTACCACCGCCAGTCGCCAATCCAGGGAAGGCCGGAACCCCAAAACCGGGGCCAAGATCAAGATCCCCAAGGCAAGAGTAGCCAAATTCCGGCCCGGCAAGAAATTGCGTGAGTCGGTCAACAAGTAATTCCAAACGGGAATGGCTTGTCAGGGGGAGGACCGGTGGTTCTTCCCCTTTTTTTTTGCCCCCTTTTCGAGTCGAAGCATGTACGAAATCATCAAAGCGTTGCACATCATCACGGTGATCACCTGGTTTGCCGGTCTGTTTTATCTCCCCCGGTTGTTTGTTTACCACGCCATGACCGAAGACCAAATCGGATCGGACCGCTTTAAGGTGATGGAATACAAACTGTTCCATTACATCATGACTCCCAGCTTGGTGCTGGTCCTGGGGACCGGGTCTTGGATCTGGTTGGCCTTTAACTTTGAAGGGGGCTGGCTGCACGCCAAGTTAGGCTTGGTGGCTGTGCTGGTGGTTTACCACTTCTTCTGCTACCGCTACATGGTGCTGTTTGCGGAAGACAAAAACACCAAAAGCCACAAGTTTTACCGGTTTTTCAACGAAATGCCGACAGTGGTGTTGATTGTAGTGGTCTTTTTGGTGGTTTTGAAGCCCTTTTAGGGAAAAGGGCCGCAGGGGAGCTGGGTCTCAGTCAAAGATACGGACTTTGCGGCGCATGATCTCGGTCTTGAAGTTGTTTACGATCTCGGTGAGGTCGTAGGCAACCAAGTCCGCAACGGTGTGGAAGCTCTTTTTCTCTTTGAGCTTATGGAACCGGATGTTCAGGTAGTTGTTGATCGGGTGTCCCGGTTGGCGGCGCTGGTCATTAAAGATGTCCTTGAGGCCGTACCGGAGCCAGGTCCAGAAGTGGTTTTTGAACATCAGCATCGCCAAAAGCCGCTCCAGGTTCACGTCTGCCTGGATGCTCTTGGAAAGCTCCTCGACCGCCTGCATTTTCAGTTTTTCCGCTTCCTCGAAGGCCATCACCGCCACCTGGTTTTTGATCCTCAAAAGCGCTGCTTCCCGGATCGATTTGCGGCAATAACTTTGGAAGGCCCCCACTAGTACATCGATGATTTTCTGGGGGTTTTTGTCGTAAAGCGCATAGGCCTTGGTGATTTCCTCGGGATTCAAGGGGTCGATGAAGGTTTCCTTGGCCATCACCTCACGGATCAACTGGACCCGTTCATCGACTTCACCTTCCTTTTCCCTGGCTGCTAGGGCTTCTTCCAGCTTTTTATCTACCGAGCTGTCTTCGGTCTCCAATTTTTCTTCTTCAGCCATGGGGGGCGTACCTGTAATGAGAAGGACTGGCTTGTTTCATCCTATGAAACGGTGCGGTCGTCAAGGTTTTTCACCCTTTGGTTCTTCCGGCCCGGTCGGTTCTTGTGGCTTCTGGTCCGAAGAACCCTCCGGGGAGCCGGGGTCCGGTTTTTGCCGGTTCTCGTAAAGCGCCCCCGGTTTGGCAAACTCCAAGAGGTCCATGGCCTCGCCCGGAGAGCCGAATTCGGCCCCATATTTGATGAACAATCGTTTTGAACTCAGCCCTTTGTAAAGATCATACAACTCCTCCTCCGTAGCATCGGCCTCGATCAACAGGTTGAGCATCGAGACATTGGCCCCCACCTGGGCGGGCAACTCCAACTTGCCGTGGGCTCTAGCCGAGAGGGTCTTGCGGACCACTACGTCCAGCTTGCCGAAGCTGTTTTTGGGGTCATGTTTGCGTTTGATTCCCTTTTGGAACAAAAACCGGTTGGTCTCCCGTTCGATTTCCTCCACGGTCAACAGCAACACAAAAGCGTAGTTTTTGATCACCCCCACCAGACTGACCCCGCCCCGCTCTGGGTGGTGTTCAAAGAGGAAGTTGGCCCGGACCTGCTTGCCGATGATGCTGTCTTTGGATTTGGCCACCCATTCCCGGACCTGCTGGAGGTTCACGAAGCGGTTGGTGGGGACCTCCTGGACATAAGAGAACCCCCCGGCGCTCAGGTCCCCGAGGTGGAAGATCCGATCGGAAATGACCGCCACCAAGCCAACGATCCCGTTGCTGGTCAAGTCGAACCGCAAGCGGTTTTTGACCGCCGGGTGGCTGAAGACCGCCCAGTGAATGGACGAGTCCGATGGGGTCAGTTCATGGGCCATAGTTGCAGCAATGGACATGGTTTTTGACGGGCAAAACCGGTTCCCTGCCCCAAAAACCAAAAAGGTCGGCCCCCCAGGCCCGGTTTGCCCAAATCGATCACTTGAGCAGGTTGGCCATGTGCAATTCAATGTGGTGCAGCAGGGTGGAAGCCATTTCGTCCACGCTGCTTTTTTCGTTGTTCAGCACCAAGTGGTAATGTTCCAACGCAGAGATGTCGGCACCCAGGAAGCGGTTGATGAACTTTTCCCGTTCCCGTTCCTTTTCGGCCATCAACTGGATCACTTCGTCCCGACTCATGCGGCCCCGGTCCATCAGGGAACGGATCCGGTATTCCTGGCCCCCGGCCAGACGGAAGTGAAAGGTCCGTTTCATGTCTTGGGTGACCACCGCCGCCCCACGGCCCACAAAAATCGCCCGGCCCTCTTCGGCCAAGGAAATCATGGTTTTGACCATCAGGTCATAAACATCCGCATCGGAAGTCCAGTTGGGCACGATGCTCGACATCAAGGAGTCATAAAAGACACTTTTGGAGCCGAAATTTTCCAACACCCGTCGGCTGATCTGGTTGTCCACCAGGATCTTGTCGATCAAGGCCCGGTCGAAAATCGTCCAAACCTGCCCTTTGTCCCGGCGTTCCAGCTCTTCCTTGAGCGCCACCGCCAAGGGGTAGCCTTCACAGCCAAACTGCCGGGAAAGGGTGATGGTAAAGCGGTATTTGGAACTGGGATCAAGCCCCTCGCTCTTTTGTTCTTGGTTCAGCCAAGATTTGATCCGATTGTCGATGGAGGGGAGAGTGTCGAAGTGCATGTCTGCCTTGGTGGTTTAGGAGGTTGCCCAGGGCCGCAGTTTGGCCGTACTTAAGCCACAGAGTAGCGAATAGAGTGCTCTGGAGCAAGGGGAAGTTTTCTGGCCGTCTGCCGGTTCAACCGTGGACAAACGTTTACCATCTGGGTACAAAAAAGAAGGTTAAGGGAAAATATTTTTCTGTAGCTATTTGATTACAAACAGTTGCATCTGACAAGAAACATTGCCGGAGAGATCATGCCGACTTCTATCGTTCAAACCGCCAGTATCCTCGGGGTAGATGCCTTTGTGGTGGAGGTGGAGGCGGACGTTTCGATCGGCCTGGGGGTGTTTACCATCGTGGGCCTGCCCGACTCGGGGATCCGGGAAAGCCGGGACCGGATCACGGCGGCGATGAACAACGGGGCCGGAGGCTTCCCGATCCGCAAGGTGATCGTCAACCTAGCCCCGGCCGACCTGCCCAAAGTGGGCACCGGTTTTGACCTGCCCATTGCTTGTGCCGTACTGGAGGCGGCCGACAAACTGCCCCAGGGGGCCTGCCGAGGCCGGATGTTGGCCGCCGAGTTGAGTTTGGAAGGACGGTTGCGGCCGATCAACGGGGTTTTGGCCATGGCCTTGGCGGCCCGTAAGGCCGGGATCACCCAAATGATCGTGGCCCCGGAAAACGCCGCTTCCGCCGCCTTGGTCGAAGGGGTTGAGGTTTATGCCGCCGCCCACCTGGGCGAGGTGGTGCTGCACCTCAAGGGATTGGCTCCCTTGGCCCCGGTTTGCCCCCTGCCGGGCAGCTTCGACCAAACCTTGGCCCCAGGGGACCTGGACTTTGCGGATGTCAAGGGTCAGGAAACCGCCAAGCGGGCCTTGGAGATCGCCGCTGCGGGCAAGCACAACCTGCTTTTTACCGGCCCGCCGGGGTCGGGGAAATCCATGTTGGCCAAGCGCCTGCCCGGCATCCTGCCTGGGTTCAGTTTTGAAGAGGCCATTGAGGCCACCAAGATCCACGGCATTGCCGGTCGCCTGAGCCCAGGGCAAGACCGACTGTTGGTCCGGCCCTTCCAAAGCCCCCACCACAGTGTTTCGGGAGCAGGGTTGATCGGCGGGGGGACGGTCCCAAAGCCCGGAGAAGTGAGCCTTGCCCACCATGGGGTGTTATTTTTGGACGAACTGCCCGAATACCCCCGGCACATCCTCGACCTGCTCCGCCAGCCCTTGGAGGACCGGCGCATCACCATCAGCCGGGCCAAGTCGAGCCTGAATTTCCCGACCGACTTTATCCTGGTGGCCGCCATGAACCCTTGCCCCTGCGGGTACTTGGGGGACTCCAAAAAGCAATGCCAATGTTCCGCCTCCCAGGTGCTCAAATACCGGGGCCGGATCAGTGGGCCCCTGATGGACCGGATCGACCTGCAAATTGAGATGCCCGCCTTGAGCTACGAGGAGATCCACTTCTCCCACCCCGGAGAGTCCAGCTTGGCCATTGCCCAACGGGTGGCCGATGCCCGTGGGTTGCAGGCCCGGCGGTTTGGTTCTTGGAGCCGGTACAACGCCAACATGAGCCACAAGGAGGTGGAGCGGTATTGCCACCTGGACCCCGCCGGTCACCAACTGCTCAAAACGGCGCTGGACCGGTTGCGGCTCAGCGGGCGGGCCCACGATTCGATCCTCAAGGTGGCCCGGACCATTGCCGACTTGGCCCAAGCGGAGCAGCTGGGCTTGGCCCACTTGGCCGAAGCGGTCAACTACCGGAGCCTGGACCGGCAGTTGCAGTTCTAGGGAAAGGTTTTAAGGACCGGTTTTAGGGAGGGTTTTTGGGTTGAAGCTCTGGACCGGCAAGCTTTACAGGTTTACCCCAAAATGCAGCCCCGGCTCAAACAAAAAATACTTAGGCCATTGGTCCTCCTTGGCCTGAAAGGAGGCCGGCAAGCCCTCGTTGACCGGCCAATGGGTGAAGGCGATGGAAGGTTCCAAAAAGAACCTTTTCCCAAAGTGATAGCCAAACCTTAAGGTCAGAAACAACTGCTTGCCGGTGCCGATCTTGTTCCCATTTTGGTCCAAAAACGTCTGGTCCAACGGTAGGGCGTGCAGGGCGGAATAAAAACCTCCGTCCGAAAAACGTTGGTAGGCCAGCCCAAGCCCGTCGGACCTCACCGAGCCCGGATATTCCTCGGCCTTGCTGGACTTGGCGCTGCCATAGGGAATACCCAAGGGGGCATAATACCGCCAAGAGATTTTCTCCAACGACAGGGAATCCTTGGGGGTCAAACGAAGGCCCAGGTTGAATTGGTGGAACTCAGGGTTCCGGTCGGAGGTGTCGGTAGCTGTGACCAACGTAAAGGCCGAGCTGCCGATGAACATTGCCCCTTCGGCACCAGCGTAGGTGTTTGGGGTCGGCCCCAGGAAGGTCAGGGTCAGAAGGCCCCCGTAACGGCACAAAAGCTTTTTCATCGCTCTCCTGTTTGGATTCACCGTTTATTCCCGGCGAAAAGGTGCGGGAATGTCTTACGCCACTTCCTGCCTATCACTGGGAACCGTTGAAGGGCAAGATTGTTTTTGTGTAACCTAGGTGAACCGGTGTGGCGGTTGGGGCTAAAACTCTGGTTTGGTCTTCAGGAGAAGCTTGGAATCTTCGAGGGTAGGCCTTAGGAGCGGAGCAGACCGGTCGGCGGGAGGCAAAAGCCCCCGGAACCGGCGGCAACCGGTCCCAGGGAAAAAATGCTCTATTAAGCGTCCAACCGGAACTTCTGCACTTCGTCGTTGAGCGACTCGGCAGTGCGGCTGAGGTCGTTGGCGGTTTCGCTGACCTGGGTGGAGGTGGCGGCCAACTGGGTGATGGCGCTGGCGTTTCCTTCGGAGGTTTTGGCGATGTCCTCGACTGCCAAGCTGGCCTCCTTGGTGCTGGCATCCTGCTCGGCGATGTCCCTAGCGTTTTGGTTGATCCCTTGGGCCATGGTTTGCACGGCGGTGATGATCTGGTCCAAGGCCTCGCTGGTGCGCAGCACCACTTGGTTCCCGGCATGGACATCATGCTCACTTTTTTCGATCAACTGCTTGATCTCGGCCACTGCCTTGGTACTCCGGTCGGCCAAGTTACGCACCTCTTCGGCGACCACCGCAAACCCTTTGCCGAACTCCCCGGCCTTGGCGGCTTCAATGGCAGCGTTCAGGGAAAGCAAGTTGGTTTGGCTGGCGATTTCCTCGATCACCCGGGTGATCCCCACGATCTTCTTGGAGGACTCGGTGATAGCGGTCATGGAGTCTCTGGCTTCGTGGACCGCTTGGGTGCCGGTGCTGGCCAGTTGGGTGGCTTGGTTCCCGGCCTTTTGGATCTCCCCGATCTGGATGTTGATCCGGTTGACCGCTTCGGACATCTGCTGCAGGTTGCTGCTGGTTTCCTGGGCGGCGGCGGCGGAGCTTTCGGCGTTGTCCCGCAGTTCTTCGGCAGTCTTGCTGATTTGTACGGTCGAGGCGCTCAGTTCGGTGGAGGCGGAGGCCAAGATGGAGGCTCCCTTGGCGAACTCCTGGATCACCTTTTTGATTTCCAACACAAAGTTGTTGAACGCCGCACCGATCTGGCCAATCTCGTCTTTCCCTTCAACTTTGGGTTCCGCCTTCAAGTGCTTGGTTTTTTCAACCGCCAGGATGTGGCCCATCAACCGGCTGATCGAGCTACTGATGGTTTTGGAGGTCACCAGACCAATGACCAGACTGATCACGCCGATGATCAAGGAGATCACCAACATTTCATAGGTAGCAAACTGCTTTGCCGCCGCTGCCTCTTCCGATTGCTGCTTGGCCAGGGTTTGGTTGTAGTCCTGGTGCTTCTTGAACTTTGCCGCCACCTCTTTGAGCTGGTCTAGGTTTTTGAGCAGCATGGCTATCGCTTCTTCATCTTTCCCGGCTCGGTCCAACTCCATCACCTTGTCCATCATCGTGATGATGGCACCAAAGGCTGCCATCTCGTCTTCCAAGAGTTCTTGGTCCTCTTTGTCCACGATGGTGCTTTTGTAGCCGTCCAAGGAGTCATAAACATGTTTTTTCAGCTCTCCCATCTCGGCAACGGTTCGCTGTAACTCCCCCTCATCCTTGGTGTTGATGTGCTCCCAGACCCGCAGGCGATAGCTCATGTAGGAGTTGGTCGCTTCGGTCAAGAACCGGATCGCCGGGATAGAGTTGACATTACAAAAGTTGGCTTCTTCATAAACCTTGCCCATTTGCCAAAGGCCGATCGCAGGCAGACAAACCACCCCAAACAAGGAGGTGATCGTTAAAAGGATCAGTTTTGCACGAATCGACATGTTTCCCTTTCTGGCACAGGTGATAAATCGGTTTTTATTGGACGGGTAGAGAAAAAATGGGTCCCCCCAAGCGGCCTAGATCTAGAACCAAATTTTAGGCAAAAGAACAGGCGGACGGGGGCAATTGGTAGAGTAGTACTTGGAACCGGGCCTTGTGGTCAACCCACTTCCATGAATTTCAACTCTAAGAGATTGGCCCCGCTCCAGGGGAGGGGAAAAGGCTTCGTAGAAATAAGCCACCAAAGGGATGAAAAAATTCAGGATTTTTTTTTCTGGACCTCGGCGGCGTACTGTAACATTACCCTGGCATAGGGGTTGATGTTCCGGTGGTCGGCAACACCCAGGGATTTTTTTAGCTCCAAAGCCAGTTCGGACTGGTACCGTTTGAGCTTGAAGTTGATCTCACCCAGCGGGTCTTCAAAGACGGGCAGGGTGGGGTCTTCCTCTTCCGGGTCCAGGTCGCCGTTGAAGATCATCCGTTGGTAATAATCCACCACAAAATTGATCTCCTCGGCCATTTCGGGGCCGATCCCTTCGGGCAAGGGGCTGCGGGTAAACACCACCGAGCCTTCTTGGTCCAGGGAAGCGGTGATGTCCACAAACTCGACATAGGTCAAGGCCAGTTCAATCTCTTGCCGTTCAAATTCCATGGTTGTCCTATTGGGCCTTTTTCACCGAAAGGGCGATTTTGTACAGCAAGGTCAAGATCATCGCCCCAATCGCCCAGATCCCCAAGGTGATGGAAAACTCGGGCCAGGTGATGTAGTATTCGGTGATCTCTTCCAAGGGGTTGGGGATAAAACCACCGATCACCAACCCGATCCCTTTGTCGATCCACAGGGAAATGAAGATCGCCCCGCAAATCAGGCCCAAAATCCTTTCGTTTTTCCGCAACCCCGGCCACAACAGTCCGCCCATCCCGGCAAAACCCAAAACTACCGAGGTCCACAAGAAGGGTACCAAGTTGCCGTGCCCTTCCAGCACAAAAAAGAGGTAGTCCAGGTTGTGTTGGTGACTGGGGATCCCCGAATAGTAAGCGGTAAAAAACTCCAAGCCAATAAAAAAGAAGTTGGCGATCACCCCGTAAGTGACGATGGTGGCCAGCTTTTGGATCGCTTCGTCCCCGGCATCAAACTTGGCCACCCGGCGCAGCAGCAAGGCTAGGAGGATCAACAAAGCCGGACCGGCGGCAAAGGCGGAGGCCAAAAAGCGAGGGGCCATGATGGCGGTCAGCCACAGGTGCCTTCCGGGCAAACCGGCGTACAAAAAGGCGGTCACCGTGTGGATCGAAAAGGCCCAAGGGATGGACAGGTAGATAAAGGGCTTGAGCCACTTGGGCGGGGGAGTGCCCTTTTTTTCCGACTCCAAGGCCACCCAACCGCAAAGCAGGTTGAGGAACAGGTAAACGTTGAGCACCGTCGCATCCCAAAAGAGGATCGAGTGGGGTGAGGGGTAAAGCATGACGTTGAGGAACCGCATCGGCTTGCCCATGTCCACCATGATAAACATCATGCACATGGAGACCGCCGCCACCGCCAAAAACTCCCCCAACACCACAATCTTCCCGAAGGCTTTGTAGTTGTGGATGTAGTAGGGCAGAACCAACATCACCGCACTGGCGGCCACGCCGACCATGAAGGTGAATTGGGCGATGTAAACCCCCCAGGAGATGTCCCGGCTCATCCCGGTGATCCCCAGACCGTAGGTCAACTGCTGCCCGTAAAAATAAACCCCGTTGGCCGCCACCAGGGCCAACAGAGCCAGCCAGCCAAAGTAGCTCCGGTTTCCGGTCAATGCCTTTTCAATCATTTCGTTCTCCCGGCTCAGACGATGTAAAACACCGAGGGCTTGGTGCCCAACTCGGGTTTTCGTTGGTTGGTACGTTTTTCGGCCAGCAGTTGCCGGATCTCCGAATTGGGGTCGTTGAGGTTACCGAAGGTCAGTACCCCTTCCTTGCAGGCCTCGACACAAGCGGGACGTTCTCCCTTGTCGATCCGTTCGGTACAGAAATTACACTTCTCCACCACTCCACGCTCTCGGGTCGGGAAATTGGGGTTGATTTCCTTGAGGTTCGGTCTGGGGTCCCGCCAGTTGAAGCTCCTGGAACCGTAAGGGCAGCCGGCCATACAAAACCTACAGCCGATGCAGCGGTGGAAGTCCATCTGCACAATCCCATCGGGCCGAGCGAAGGTCGCTTCGGTGGGGCACACCCGGGTGCAAGGGGGGTTGTCGCAGTGGTTGCACAAGGTCAAAAAGGGCTTGTCCGGCAAACCATCCTGGGCGTACTGGTGCGCCTCATTGGTAAAGAGGTGCTTGTAGCCGGTTTTCCAGATCCACTTGATCTCGTCTTTTTTGTTCCCATGGTCGGGTACGTTGTGGGTCAGGTGGCAGACCGAGATGCAGTCGGTGCAACCTTCCTGGCACTTGCCCATTTCGATCACCATGCCCCAACGTACTTTGTTGGGGTCGGCGGTTTCCAAGGTCGCCCCCGAAGCAATCGCCTCTTCCGGGCCACCCATTTTTTTCAAAAACCCGAAACCGCCCAGGCTCACCATGGAGCCCAAGCCCAGTTTCTTCAAAAAATCTCTCCGGTCAATGGACATGGTTCACCTCCTTGGGGTCAAAATGGCATTCCCAGCAGTAGGGGTGGACGCTGGCGTAGGTATGGCAACTGTCGCAAAACTGTTCTTTTTGGTGGCAGTCCAGGCAGGTGTTACTCAGACTTTTGTTGTAATGCTGGCCATCGGTAGCGACATGGTCCCGGTTTTGGTCCCGGACCACCGAATGCCGCCACTGTTCCAACAGCTGCATGTGGTTGGCCCGCATCCAATCCTTGGATTCAATACAATGCTCCCCTTTGAGCGGGGTAGCCAGGACCGGAGGGGCCGAGGCTTTTTGGGACCACAGCGGGTAGGTCAACAAACCTAAAAAAACCAGCAGGACCGGAAGAATGATCTTGGCGTTATACATCTTTTTCCTCCTCCTTCTCGGCTGCTTGTGCGTCTGCTCCCTTCACTTCAACATCCATGTCTTCCTCTCGCAAGTCTTCGGTTCGGCTCTTTTCGCCTTCCATCACCAAAGCGTTGCCCACCAGCTCGTGCAAACCCGAAACCCCGACTCCAGGGACCCAGTAGTTCATGCTGGCGGTCAGTGCTACCCGGTCGATGGCACAAATGGCGGTCAACATGTTGACCCCTTTTTTCTCTTTGACTTCCTTGACCGCCGAAGCACGGGGGAAACCGCCTCGCATCCGAATGTCCATGTATTCCTCGGTGTTGAGCCCCGAGCCGGAACCGCAGCAGAAGGTCTTCTCCTTGATGCAGTTTTCGTCCATTTCATGGAAGTTGTTGGTCACAGCGTTTAAGATGTACCTGGGCTCTTCGATCATCCCCATGCCCCGGCTGGTGTTGCAGGAGTCATGGAAGGTGACGTTCCGGTGGTTGTTCCGAGAGGGGTCGAGCTTCAGTTTTTTGTGCCGGATCAGGTCGGCGGTGAACTCGGCGATGTGCACCATTTTGGTGGCCTTGGCGTTGTGAAAGACCGTGCCGGTGATCGGGCTCTTGGGGACCTCTAGGAAGTCCGCCGGGCCGTTCATGGTGCCCATGTACTGGTGAACCACCCGCCACATGTGGCCGCACTCTCCGCCCAAGATCCACTTGACCTTGAGCCGCTCCGCCTCGTGGTACATCTTGGCGTTGAGCTTTTTCATGATCTCGTTGGAGGAAAAAAGCCCAAAGTTGCCCCCTTCGGAGGCATAGGTGCTGATGGTGTAGTCCAAGCCGATGTGTTCAAACAAGAGCAGGTAACCCATCATGGTGTACATGCCCGGCACGGCAAAAGCATCGGCGGAAGGGGTGATGAACAACACCTCTGCCCCCTTGCGGTTGAAGCTGGGTTCAATGGCGATGCCGGTGACATCTTCGAGGTCCTCACAGATGCTGTTGACCGAAGAGACAAAGGCGTGGGGCTCCAGCCCCAGGTGGTTCCCGGTGCGGTTGCAGTCCGAAGCGGGTTTGAGGATCCAGTTGATGTTGACCCCGATCAGGTGCAACATCTCCCTAGCCATCATGGTGATTTCGGCGGTGTCGATCCCGTAGGGGCAGAAGACCGAGCAGCGGCGGCATTCGGTACATTGGTAATAATACATGTACCATTCTTTGACTGCGTCTTCGGTGAACTTCCGGGCTCCGCCCAGTTTGCCCAAGATCTTCCCGGCGGTGGTGAACTCCCCCCGGTAGATCGAGCGCATCAGTTCGGCCCGCATGACCGGCATGTTCTTGGGGTCCCCGGTGCCCAAAAAGAAGTGGCACTTGTCGGCACAGGCACCGCAGCGGACGCAAACATCCATGAACAATTTAAAGGCCCGGTTCTTCTCCAGCCGAGCCTTCATGCCGTCTCGCATGAGCTGCATCCAGTTCTCGGGCAGCTTCCAGTCCGCCTCGGCGGGGTCCCACTCTCGGGGGTGGGGCAGGCCCAACCCGTTGAGCGCTTCGGGCTTGGCACTGTAGCAGTAGTTGCCGGGCCGGAATTCCGGTGGGGTCTCCAGCCAGCCGCTGGCGGGAGCTTTGCCGGTGAGCAGGCTTTGTTGCCCGTTCATCAAGGCGGCCATTTCGGCCATTTTCGGTACATATTTCGACATAACCTTATCCTGATTGGGCTAGGGATAACCTATTCTTGGTCCAAAGGCAGACCCGCCGACTTCATTTTGGTGCGGAACTCGTCTTCATACTCGGCATAGGTGCGAATCTTCATCTTCGGGTTCCAGGGGTTGAGGTGCCGGACTTCCCTGGAGTCATTGGTCTGGTTCCGGGTCGGGCTAAAAAAGACCCCGCCCATGTGCATCAACTTGGAAAAGGGAAAGTACATGGCCAACACACTCACCAAGGCGAGGTGGGCGTAAAAGATCGCCCCGATCTCAAGGTCCGTCGCTCCGGGGTTAAAGGCCATCAGCCCCTGGATGTGGGCCTTGACCTTGGTGATGTCCACTTTGTGGACATAGCGCATGGCAATGCCGGTGCAGGCAATCGCCCCGATCAAAAAGAGCGGGAAGAAGTCGGCAGGCAGAGAAATGGCCTTGACCTTCGGGTCCACCAACCGGCGCAAAAAGAGGGCGGTGATCCCCAGTAGGATCAAAAGATCGGTCAGGTAAAAGGTGGGCAAGGTGATCTGGAACAGCCCGTCAAACCTTTCCAAAATCGGGACAAAAAAGGGCACCGGCTCCAGGAAAAACCGGTAGTGCCGCACAAAGATCAGCAAAAAGGACCAGTGGAACAAAAGCCCAAACAGCCAAAGGCTTTTGTCCGACTCGTGGACCAGCCGGGGGCCGTTTTTCTCGTCTCTTTTTAAGGTGGTCCAGGTGTTGCGAAAAAGGCTGCGGAACACCAATACTTCCAAAGCCATCCGTACCACTACCCCCAATTTGGTGTGAGGGGATTCCAGTTCGTTGGCCTTGATCCAGTCCAAGGACTTCGCTTGCCCGCAGGTGGTCTGGATGCGGAAGGGAACCGGCACTTTAGCCCAGGAGAGGATCTTGGCCGAAAAGCCCACCACAAACACCACAAAGGCCAAGTAGGGCAGCAGGACCCCCAAAAACCACTGGGCCCCCGCCTGGGCGAAAAAATAGGCGGCGGCACCCAAAACCAAGGTGGTGACAAAGGGAAGAAGGATTCTCACGGTCGTTACCTGATTAAAGTTTTCTAAGCGCCCCAAAGCCGCTGTTGGCCAATTGGATCAGTTTTTCGGTCTGGAGGGTCTGCTCTTCCACCTTGAGTTGAAAGATCCTTTCACGACATTTGACGTAAATGTCGAAAGAAAGCCGCAACAGTTGGTCCACTACGTTGTCAAAGCCCAAAAGTTCGGGGTCTTGGGGGGAGAGACCTTGTTTCTCCGCCTGGGTCCGAACGATCCGTTTCAAGTAAAACAAAAAATTGAGCGCTTGGCTGGGCAACAGTTCCTGCACCGCCAACACCCGGATCACTTGGTCGAGCAAAGGGGCCAATTTGTTGGCATCGGTCCCTTCCAAAAGCTCAGCATAAAGCCCCCTCAGCCCCGAGGCCAGGGTGTGGCCCAAGGGGTTTTGGTAAAAGTCTCGGGAGGATTTTAAAAACCGCCAAGCCTCAACCGGGTACAGCTCAAAAACCGCATTCAGCCAAGCTTCCAAGATGGAATCCTGCTGTTCCCTGAGCAATGTTTCCAGATCCATCACCGCCTAACCGCAGGTGCAGGTGCCCTTGCCCGAACCGCAACTGCCCGAACCCTTGGTGGTTCCGCAACTGCTGGGGTCGTTGGCGGGAGCGTCTTGGGGATTCATAAAGATAAACTGCTCGATGCCGTCATGCTCCCCAAAGTCGATCACCATGTCCTTGATGTTCGGCTCTGTTTCTTCATCATAGCAGACCTTAAGGCCCGCCATTTCAAACTGCTTGTCCTCAGGGGTGGCGTGGTCAAAGCCCATGTTGTAGGCAATCCCCTGGTCGGGGTGCTTGCGGGCGGCAACCCGCAAAAACAAGCCGGTCTCGCCGATCTGTTCCATGGACTCCAGAAACTTTTCTGCCGCCTTTTGGGAAATCACAAACATCTGAACCTCTGGGTAAAGGTGGACATGGATGGAGGTATGGCCTCCCCTACTCTGGGCACAGGTCCCAGAGCCGGGGGAGGAAAAACAAACGGGAGGCCCTGGAGCCTTACCCTTTTGCGGAACCTTCCTGGTGGGGAATTTCCAGCCAGGTACCGTTGAAGTAGGTGTAAACCAACTTCTCGCTGTCCACCAAGACCCGGATTGCGTCTTTGCAATCGTCCTTGCTGACACCGTCATCGGCAAATTTGGCCACCATGGCTTTGCTCAAGTCGCCGGGCTTGTAGCGCTTCACGCCGGCTGCTTCGGTAACCATTGCCAACATGGCATCGGCAATGGTTTGGGTATCTACTGCCATAAGGTCTCCTTTAGAAACGCAGGTGAGTGGAAGCGTTGTACGACTTGGTCGCCAACTTGTAATCGTCGATGTGGTACTTGGTGAACTCAAACCCGGTGAGTTTGAAGAACCTCGCCCAACCGATCCGGTCGATCATATCGGCCAACCGCTCCCAAGGTTTCCCATGGGCCTTGTACACATCCACGATGGTCCGCACCGCTTCAACCACTTCAGGCCACCGAGGTGGGTTGTTGGGGATAAAGGGCACCACCATTTTGGTAAACCGAGGGGTAGAACGGGCGTTGGCGCACTTGCCGCCAACCCAAATGGAAAGACCATCGTTGACCGAGTCGGCGATGGGCAGCTTGGGGCAGGCGGTGTAACAAGCGCCGCAGTACATACACTGGGACTCGTTGATTTTCAAGGTTTTTTGGCCATCCAAAATGTCGGCCCGGATAGCGCCGGTCGGACAAGCAGCGATGGTAGTCGGCACCTCGCAGTAGTTGGCCAGATTGTGGGGGTCCACTTTCGGCGGACGGCGGTGGATGCCCAAAATCGCAATGTCCGAAGCGTGAACCGCCCCGCACATGTTGAGGCAACAGGCGACCGCCAACTTCATCCGACCGGGCAGGCTGTGGTTGGTGAAGTCGTCATAAAGGTCGTCCATCACACATTTGACCAGCCCCGAAGCATCGGTAGCACTGGTGTGGCAATGGACCCAGCCTTGGGTATGGATCACGTTGGAGGCCGAGTTGGCGGTACCGCCGACCGGCCAGCCTTCGCTTTGCAGCATGGCGATCATCGGGTCGATGTTCTCGAACACCGGGGTCATGAATTCCACGTTGCTCCGGCTGGTAAACCGCAAAAAGCCGTCGCAGTACTTGTCGGCCACATCGGTAAAAAACCGCAGCGACTTGACGTTCAAAAGCCGGGGGCTGCCTACCCTGACGGTGTAAAGCCGGTCGCCGGATTCGGCCTGATGGACAAATACGCCGGGCTTGATCACTTCATGCCAATCCCATTGGCCGTAATTCTTGAGAATCATCGGCGGCAGGAACTGTTTGTAATCGGGACATCCGATATCTGTTTTTCTGACGTTCATGTAGGTTCCTTAAAGCAAAAGGGGTTAGTCCAATGCAAGTTGCTTTTGGGCGAGTCCGTCCAAAGGGTTTATTTTTCGTCCACTTCTTCGTAGTACTCGTCGTAAAAGACGTAAGGATTCTCCCGGGGATGGATGACCATCTGGATGTCCGGCTTGATCCCGATGCGCTCAAGGAACTCCCCTTTGCCCATCCGCTCCACCAATTCGCCGATCCGCTCTTTGTTTTCTCCGTGGTCGTCCCAAACGTCCCAAAGTTTTTCGAGCAGTTCCTTGAGGTCGTCATAGGGTTTTTCCAGTTCCATGAAGGGAACCAGCACCGAGCTGAACAGTGCCCCTTGGACGATCGGAGCCTTGGCCCCAATCAAAATCGTGGCCCCACGTTCCTTGCCCGGTTTGAGGGCCTTGGGGTAGGCGTTGATGCACTGCATACAGCGCACACAGTTTTCGTTGTCGATCTTGATCTCTTTCCCATCCCAATCAATCGCTTTGGTGGGGCAGAGCAGGACGGCATCCTTGATCGGGTTGCGGCCCTTGGCAACATACTCTTGCATGGCCGCTTGGTTGACCTGGATATGGTCTTTCCAGGTGCCGATCACCGAAAAGTCGGCCCGAGCAATGGCCGAGACGCAGTCGTTGGGGCAGCCGGAAACCTTGATCTTAAACTTGTAGGGGAAGGCAGGGCGGTGAATCTCGTCCTGGTAATGGTGGGTGATGTCGTGGCACAGGTCCAGACAGTCAAACATCGCCCATTCGCAACGAGCAGGCCCAACGCAGCAGCTGGGGGTGCGCAGCGCCGAACCGGAGCCGCCCAAGTCCCAACCCTTTTCGGTCAACGCCGAGAAGATCGGTTCCAATTCGTCGGTGGTGGTGCCCAGGAGAATGATGTCGCCGGTGGAACCATGCATGTTGGTCAAACCGGAACCGTATTTCTCAAAGATGTCGCAAAGGTCTCTCAATGCTTGAGAGGAATAGAACCACCCGGCCGGTTGGTTGACCCGTACCGTGTGAAAGTGGGCTGCGCCGGGGAATTCATCGGGGCTGTCCGAGTAGCGACCGATGATGCCCCCACCGTATCCCTTCACCCCAACGATACCGCCATGCTTCCAGTGGGTCTTTTTATCGACATATGATTTTTCCAGCTGCCGCAACACGTCCCTGACCATCGGTTTGGTGTCCGCCATTTCTTTCATCTCTTTGACGAAACTGGGCCACCGACCTTTGAGCAATTCATCCAACAAGGGCGTTTCGCTTGAGCTGTGCGCTTGGTTTGACATTCTCTCTCCTGGGTTTTGTCAGTGGGGGTTCCGGGGGTCCCGGAATCCCCAAATGGTTTTTCTTGGGTTCGCCCTTTGGCCTAAACGCAGCCGGTCGGCTTGGGCAGCCCGGCGATCTTGCAGGCCTGCTTGGCCGGTCCCGAAGGGAACAGGTCGTACAGCATCTTGGAAGCATCCTTTTTGTCGATCCCGTGCAGGCTGGCGATTTCCTTGGTCAAAATCTTCACCATCGGGGCGATTTGGTACTGACCATAATAATCCCGCAAGAAGTTGATCACTTCCCAATGCTTGTCGGTCATGGTCACGTCTTCGGTCTTGGCCAGATATTCGGCTGCTTCTTTCGACCACTGGGTCACATCTTTTAAATATCCGTCCTCATCGGTCTCGATGGTCTTGCCGTTGACTTCAAAGCTCATGTCGGTCCTCTGGTTAAGGTTGAAAAAACAAGGAAAAACAGTTTCGTAATAAAAGATTTGATATATTCTAATATAACGATATAAAATTACAATAATTTTTTGCATAGCTCGATTTTTTTTTTGGAGCCCCTGGTTTTTGGCTTTAAAAAGCATTGTATAACAGCAGGAAATAAAATTTACTTACGGTCAGCGGAACGAAACCTCGTTTGTTTTTCCCGCCCTCCCGTCCAAAAAACTCAAATTGCTCTATTACAAATCACTCTATTAGAATTACTCTATATACATATGGAGAAACGGAGTCTCGCCAAAATCGGTCCTAGGAGTTTATCAGCAATGAGTGAGTTACGGCAACATTGGGAATCAACCTACCAGCAAAAGAGTTTTGAGCAGTTGGGCTGGTACCAGACCCAGCCACAGAGGTCGATCCAGATGATCGGCCCCAAGGAGGAGGCCCAGCCTTTGATCGACGTAGGGGCCGGCTGTTCTTATCTGGTGGACCATTTGCTGGCGGAGGGGTTTGAGGACGTGACCCTCTTGGACCTGAGCCCGACCGCCCTGGACCAAGTCCACCACAGGCTTGGTGCCCAAAGGGCTCAGGTCAAGCTGATCGCCGCCGATCTTTTGGCCCAGCCCTTGGAGCCCCGTTACCGCTGTTGGCACGACCGGGCGGTGCTGCATTTTTTGACCGACCCGAAGGACCAGCAGGTCTATGCGCAACAGATGAAGGGGGCGTTGCTCAAAGGGGGGAGGTTGGTGATCGGAGGTTTTGCCCCACAGGGGCCGGAGAAGTGCAGCGGGTTGCCGGTGGTGCGGCACAGTATCGAGTCCCTACAGGCCCTCTGGGGGCCGGGGTTTGAGCTGGTACAACAAGCCCAAACCCTGCACACCACCCCTTGGGGGAAGGAGCAGCTTTTTCTTTTTACCCAGTGGCACCGCAAGGGCTAGGCTCCCCCTAAAGCAGGACCCGGCCTTTGTCTCGGCCCAGAAGGTCGGCGATGATTTCCAAGAGGTGCTTCATCTCCACCGGCTTGGACAGATAGTCGTCCATGCCGGATTCCAGGCATTTGGCCCGGTCCTCTTCCATCGCCTTGGCGGTCACCGCAACAATGGGCACATGGCCCTTGAGTTCCCCTTTGGCTTCCTTATCCCGGATCATCTTGGAGGTCCGGTAGCCGTCTAAAACTGGCATCAGGCAGTCCATCAAGACCAAGTCCACCCTTTGGGTGCTCAGGATTTCCAAGGCTTTTTTTCCGTTTTCCGCCTCGATCACCGTAAAATCGTTTAAGGTCAAGATCCGGTGGATCACCGAAGCATTGATGCTGTCGTCTTCCACCACCAGGATTTTTTTCCCTTTGCCGTTCTCCCCTTGGGTTTGTGTCCGCCTGGAGAGCACCCTAGGGGAAGTTTCGATTAAATCCAGGTTTTCCGGTTCTTTGGAGTTCTGGGGAGCAAACACCAACTCCGCCTCCCGGGTGCTAATCCCCGGTTGTGCTTGCAACTCAAACCAAAACAAACTCCCCTCGCCTTCTCTACTCTGGACCCCCAGTTCGCCGCCCATCAGCCGGACTAAATTGAGCGCAATCGCCAGCCCCAAGCCCACTCCGCCGTAACGCCGGGTGGAGCTGCTGTCCACTTGGGTGAAGCTCAAAAAGATCTGGTCGATCTTGGAGGCCGGAATCCCGACACCGGTGTCTTCCACCTCAAAACGTAGGGCCAGAGCCCCTTGGAGTTCGATCTCCTTGACCCGGAGCCGGACCGCACCTTTGGCGGTAAATTTAATCGCATTGGCCAGGAGGTTGGAAAGCACCTTGGTGACCATGTTGGGGTCCACTTGGTACAAACTTTGGGTCAGTCCTTGGGCCGAGCAGGTCAGGTCGAGGCTCTTGGACTTGGCGGCGGCCCAGAACATCTCGCCCAAGTCCTTGAGCAACTGGTTGAGGTCGGTCGGCTCCAGGTGGGCCTGGAACTGGCTGGCCTCGATTTTGGTGATGTCGAGGATCTCGTCTAGCACCCCCACCAGGGCGATGGAGGAATTCATCACCACGTCCAGCATGGAACGCTTGTCCGGCGACTCCTCTTCGGCCAGAAGAATCTGACTCATCCCCATGATGCCGTTCATCGGGGTGCGCAATTCGTGGCTCATGGTGGCCAGAAAGTTGGTTTTGGCTTGGTTGGCCGCCTCTGCATCCCTCCGGGCCTTGAGCAGTTCTTCGTCTCGCTGTTTTTTGAGGGTGATGTCTTCCTTGACCCCCAGGTAGTTGATGATCCGGCCCGAGTCGTCCAGAATGGGGGTGATGGTCACCCATTCCCAAAAGGGTTCCCCGTTTTTCTTTTTGTTGCGCATCTCCGCCTTCCACTGTCTTCCGGCGGTCAGCTCGGTCCAAAGTTTTTGGTAAAACAGGGAGTCGTGGTACCCGGATTTAAACAGTCTGGGGTTTTGGCCGATCACCTCTTCCAGTTCGTAGCCGGTGACCTCCAAAAGTTTGGGGTTGGCATATTCGATCTGCCCGGCCAAATCGGTGATCACCACCGAGACTGGGCTCTGTTCGACCGCCCGGTTCAGCTTGAGCAACATCCCTTCGGCGGCGGCCCGGGCCCGGGCCATTTCGTCAATCGCCGAGGCCAGCCTGCCGATCTCATCGAGCCCGGTCAGGCCAGTGCGGACTGAATAATCCCCCCGGCCTACCCGCCGGGTTACCCCGACAATCCGGTTGATCCGCCGAGAGACGATCTGGTCAAAAAAGACCCCCAGCCCAACGGTCAAAATCCCCAAAATCAAGCAAAACTGGATCAACTGCCGGTAAACCGACTCCAAGGCCTCCCGTTTTTGTCCGAGCAGATCTTCAAAAACCATCAGGTATCCCCGTGAAGGGTCCCGGATGGCCTTGGAGTTTTGGCTCAAGATCAAGGGATAGATCCCCACCAGCCGTCCCCGGTCTTCGGTTAGGTACACTTGGCCCGAAAGATTGCGCCGCACTTCACTCAAATGGGTGAAGATCTGCTGGCGCTCCCCTTCGGGGATCGATTCAAGTTTTTCGATAAACCCTTGCCCCACAAAGGCGGACCGGTTCGAGGCCAGGATCTTGCCCCGTTCGTCAAACAAAAGGATGTAGCTGTAGTCGAGGTCCGAAGCCAGCCCGCTGATCTCCCGGGAGACGGCGGTTTTGTCGTCCTTGGCGTAGGCATGTTCGATGGTGATTTGCAGCCGGGTCATCAGGCGGATCAAGGCGGCGCTGGCCTGAGCCTCCACTTTGTCGTTGGACAAGGAACCGTTGTATTTGATGCTCCACAAGGACAAAGTTGCAGTAAAAAGCAACAGTATCAGCGGAATGGTCAAACGAAGTGGAAACAAAATGGGCTGGTTCATGGTCCTTTTACCGCAGCAAAATAGGGTCGGCCAAACCTTCCAGGCTTACTTTGCGGGACAACAGCTGGTGGCTCAGGAGAAAATCATTGGTCACTCTGGCCGACTGGTCGAAGGGGGAAGGGCTGCCCACAAAAAGCGCCAGATTGGCTTTTTGGTCCAAGAGCTGGACTCCCGCCACGGCCTCCAGGGCCTCTTTGGGATTGAGGTTCAGCTGTTCGCCCAAAAGGGGAGCCATTTGCTCCGGCGCTTCCTGCAACTGCCGGAGCGCCTCAAACCAACCTTCGGCCAAAAACTTCAAAGCCCGGACATCCCCGGCGAGCCAGTCTTCCCGGACCACCAGTACATCAATAATCTCCTGGGGCAGGTCTTTGGAACTGAAGATCTTTTTGGCCCCGGCCCGTTCCAAGGCAGTCTTGTAGGGCTCCATGGTGACCACTCCATCCACCTTCTCTTGCAGGTAGGCCTGGAGATGTTCGTCAACCTCCAGGGGCACCAACTCGAAGTCATCGGGGTGCATCCGGCTCCGTTCCAAGGTCCGGGTCAAAAAATACCCGCCTAATGTACTATTTTCAAAAGCTATTTTTTTGTTCTTCAGGTCGGCCAAACTGGCCAAGGGAGGGCGGGCTAAGATGGCATCGGCCCCGGCCGAATAGTCCAAGACCAGCACCACCTTAAACTGCGTCCCCAGCTCGTAGAGCTGCAGGGTTTCATCCAAGGTCAGGGCGGCGGCCTGGATGGCTCCGTTGCGCAGCGCCTTGAGCGTCATGCTGGTGCTGGGGTATTCCACAAAATCAACACCTTTGCCTTGGTAGAGCCCCAGCCTTCGGGCTAGGTAAAAGGGAGCATAGCCCGGCCAAGGGTTGGTCCCGACCAGCAGGTTGGGCTTGCGTCCACTAGGCGGCGGCAGCACCGTTTCGATCAACCGTTGCAGGTTCCCAACCCCAAAAAGATCGGTAATGAGCAGGACAAAGAGCCCACCCAAAAGCCCCAACGTCAGTCTGGAACGCATCAGTCAGACCTCAAAAAAAGAGGGGGATTCCCAACGCAGTTGGACCACAGGCCAAAAGCAGGGTCCGTACACCTTCTGGAGCCTATCATGGGTACAACCAAGAGACAAGGACAAGATCAAGAGCAGAACCGGTCTTTTTGCCCCAAGAAGGAGGCCAATCTGGCTGCACCGCCGGGTCCCAGCTAGGCCATTTTGACCTAATCTTGGTTGGATGATAAGGCTTACTTAATTAAAAACATTATGTTTTATGGAATGGTACGGCCTTTGAAATTAAGAAACTCGTAAACACACCCAACCTCAACCCAAACCCGAGGAGGTCATCATGGTTGGTACTCACCCCCGTTTTGATGCGCTTTGGGATCTGCAAAGCGCTGTGGAACAAGCCTTCGGCAGCAGTTTTTTTGGTCCCTCTCCCTGGACCAACGCCAGCCCAAAGGCCAACGTCTTTAACGAGGGAGACAATTATTTGGTCACCCTGGAATTGCCGGGGCTAAAAAAAGAAGACTTGAACCTGGAATTCAAGGGTTCGGCCTTGCGGATCAGCGGCAAACGGCAGGTTTCCCTCCCCCAAGAGGCCAGCACCCACAGAAGGGAGCGGTCGGACTACCAGTTTGACCGGACCTTGAACTTTAAAGAAGAGATCGACCCGGAGAAGATCAAGGCAGAACTGAAGGACGGGGTCTTGGCGGTCCTCTTGCCCATCTGCGAAAGCGCCAAGCCCAAGGCCATCCTGATCGGCTGACTTGAACCTTTACCCACCAAAGGAGGAACCATGGACAACAAAACTGCATCGGCCACCCAGCACAAACAAGCCGAGACCCAGCCGGAGATGCGGGCCGAGTCGCTCCGCTACTACCAACCTCTGGCCGACATCCTGGAGACCGACCAAGCGCTCTTGGTCACCTTGGACATGGCCGGGGTCACCAAGGACCGGGTCGAGGTCTCGTTGGAGAAAAACCAGCTGACCATCGAAGGCCGGATCGACACCCAAAGGTACGAGTCCCTCAAGGCGGTTTACGCCGAATACAACATTGGCCATTACCGCCGTACCTTCCTGCTGTCCCAGGAGATTGACCGGGAAGGCATCCAGGCGACCTTAAACGACGGGGTTTTGCAACTGACCCTGCCCAAACGGGCAGAGGAACAGGCCCGGAAGGTGACGGTCCATTAAGGTCCGGGGCACACCACCAGGGAGCACCGCAACACAAAGAAGGGGGAGTGTCCCAGGGCACTGCCCCCTTTTTTTCCTTTCGACTTCGGGCAAGATGAGGTACAATACCCCAAACCTTTTCGGAGTCTCAAGGATGATCGACCTCAAGGAGCAGGAAACCCAAGCCGCCTTTTTGGCGGACCAGCTCAACGACGGGGAAATCGACAATGTCCGGCTGATGCTGCAAATGGTGAAGGGCTATTATGCCCATTTCCCCCGGCTCTTGGCGGACCAGCGGTTTCGGGTTCGGGCGGGGGTCTATGTGCTGCTCCAGGAATTGGCGGAGACGGGCTGCGAAGGCTGCGGCGGTCTGGCCAAGTTGATCGAACCGATCCTGCACCACAAGGAAGCGGTCTTCCGTGCCGATGCGGCTACCGCCTTGGGGGTGATCGGCGGTCCCGAACAGGTCCACGCCTTGAGGCCCCTGTTGAGCGACCCCCAGTTCCAGGTTGCCGAGTTGGCCGCCGAATCGATCAACGAGATCTTGGAACGTTACCCTTCTTAAGGCCGTTTCTGCCCCAAGCTCACCTCCAACCTCCGGGCCAAGGCCTCGATCCGGGCCACTTCCTTGGGTTCCTCCTTGGCAAACCTCTGGCAAACAAAGTAGGCGGTCTGCAAAACCGTCTGGACCCGAGGGTGCTTGGGGACCTTGTGGGGGTCCAGGTAACGGTCCAGGGTTTTGGTCCGGTAGGTACCTTTTTTGTCCGCCGCCGCAATCCAAAGACCACTCTGGTCGGCCAGCTCCACCTTGTCGGCCCGGGTTTTCCGCTCCCACAAGGCCAAACAGGCTCCCATCAATTCGGCGATCAATTCGGGCATCTTCACCCTCGCCGGGGAGACCGCCTTGGGACCCACCTTGGGGAAGTCCAACTGGTAAGCCAAGGGGCCAAAACTGTCCTTGCCTTTTTGTCTTTTTTTGACCCGAAAGACTTGGGCACTCACAAAAGGAGGCTCGGGCAGCTCCAGCCGTTCTGGCCCAAAGGCCAAGGCTCCACCGTTTTCGCTGCGAAAGAGCCACAAGGAGCGTTTTTCCTTGGCCGTAAACAGCACCAGTCCCATCTTGGGGCCCAACTCGCCGATCTGCTCGAACAGCCAGGGCCAATCCAAGGGTAGGTATTGGCTTAAAGGCTGGCTTAACGCTTCAAGCAGACTGCCATCGAGCAACAACAAAGCTTCGGGGCTGAGGTATTGGATCAAAAAATTGGGACTAAAGCCAATGACCGGAGCCCCCAAGGGCAAGCCCACCTGCCCCATCAGGGGGACCTGCTTGGCCAGCAAGCTGAGCTGCCACTCCCGCAAGGAAAGTTGCTGTTCCAGGTTGTCCCCCCTTTGGGTCAATTCCAAAAAGTGGGTCTTCTGGGCCAAGTGAAATTCCAGTTTGGCCAACAGTTCGTCGGGGTTTACCGGTTTTTTTAGGCAGTCGTTCCCACCGAGACGCAACAATCTTCCAAACTGGGGGCTTTCCTCTTCGTGGACCAAAAAAATCACCGGCAATTCCCGTTTGCCGTAATTTTCCCGGACCTCGGCGAGCACATCCAGCCCGTCCAGGCCGGTCATCGAAAGGTCCACCAGGATCAAGTCCACCTTTTCTTGTTCCAGCCACTCCAGCCCCATCTGCCCGCTGGAGGCGGTCAGACTGTCGAACCTTTGTTGCAGGTAGAGCTTCATCAGGTTTAAGGTCCGTTCCTCTTGGGTGATCACCAAGACCTTGGGCTGCGGACCGCCCGGGGGCTTTTCCTTGGCCGAAAGGGGGGGCAAGGGCGGCAGTTTGGGCCAAGGGGCCGTACCAAACCAAAGGCTCACTCGGGTGCCCTGGTTCGGTTCGGAGGAAATCACCCAGCCGACACCCATTTCTTCGGCCAGCGCTTTGGCCAAGACCAAGCCATAGGTGTCCGAAGGAACAGGGTCGAGCCCCAGTTCCAGCCTCTTGAGCTGTTTGGGGTCCAGCCCCGCCCCTTGGTCCGCCACTTCTACCAGCACCTTGTCGTCCTGAAGCTTGGCCACCAGGAGGATCGCTCCCCCAAAGGTGAGCCGGACCGCATTTTCCAACAGCAGGTGCAAGAGGCAAGAAAGGGACTCTTGGGGGTAAGGTAGGGTGATTTCCTGATCCACCTTCAAAGACAGGAACATTCCCTTCCGTTCCAAGACCGGACCAAAGGTTTCCGCCAGTTCCTCGGCCAGGACTGCCACCCGAGTGGGAACCAGGGGTTTGGGGGCCGGGGAGGCAGGTGGAGACTGATTTAGAAACCGCTTGGCCTTGGCCCGGAGGGCCTCTTGCCGTTCGCCCAACTCTCGAGGCAGAACCGGTAGGATTTCCACCAAAGCGGACTGCAACTGCAACAAGGATTGGATCGCCAAAGCGGCTTCCTGCAACCTTCTAGTCAGGTATTCCCGGGTAGTACGTTCCGTTTCTTGTTCACGCATGCAAAAAAACCAGGCGATTTGGCTTTTGGTCTTGGAAAGGTAGGGATCAATGCCCTCAAGGCTAGCAGATTGCCCCAAAGGGACCACAAGAAATGCGGTCAAAATCGGCCAAAAACCGAACGGTTTTTTGGTTTTGGCCGGAAAAATTGGGTGCTGTTGGGGGAAAAACTTTACCTCGCCCATAACCAGAGCCAATCCAGTCTCTTTTTCTGTCGGATTTTGTTTGGCCCCAGGCTCCGGGGCACGTGAACCCTAGGGTCAATCCAATGGGGTATGGAAGGGGGCAAGAACCCAGGCAAAGGGCAAAACAACCTCACTGGCCGGAGACGGGGGCAAGAGAGGGAAAGCGGCAAGCAGAGGCCCGACGGAGACTGCCGGTGCCGGATTGAGGGGACAAAAAGAGGTATTTGGGTGCCTGAGGAGCAGGGGCCGGTGCCGGTTTAGGGGGAGTAACCAGGCCGCAGGTTTTTCTCCAGGAAAACCGGTTTTTTGGCGCCCAGGCCCAGGGGGCTGGCTCAAGAGGAAAAAACTCGGCCTGCCTCCCGTCCTTAAGCCCCCACCATTTCAGGGAATCTCCGGCCTTTTGATGCCTAAGGGTTGGGTCAAGGAGCCCAAAAAGGCGACCAAGTCGTAGATTTCCCGTTCGCTCAGTTCCAAGGGCTTCAGCTCCAGGTCCTTGTTCCCCTTCCCGCCCCCTTGGTTGTAAAACCGGACCACCGCTTCCAAGGTCCCCAGGGAGCCGTCATGCATGTAGGGTGCGGACAAGGCGATGTTGCGCAAGCCCGGAGTCTTAAAAGCCTTGTAGAGAATTTTTCGTTTGTCGATCTGGTAGCGGCCCAGGTCGGGACTCTCCAGGCCCAGGTTGTGGAAGCCGTTGTCGGTCAGGTTGGGGCCTTCGTGGCAGACCGCACAATGGGCCTTTTCCTTGAACAGCGTCAGCCCCCTCACCGCCGCCGGGTCAAGGGCCGACTTGTCCCCCTGGAGGTACCGGTCATAGGGGGTTTCGTTGACCACCAAGGTACGCTCGAAAGCCGCAATCGCTTGGGCCACCGTACCGGCGGTCAAACCTTCCTGGGGGAACTGTTTGGCAAAGGCCTGGGCATACAAGGGAACCGCCTGGAGTTTGGGCAGCAGTACCTTCAGGTCCATGGCCATCTCCTCCGGGGACAGGACCGGCCCCAGGGCCTGTTCTTCGAGGCTCTTGGCCCGGCCGTCCCAAAAAAACCGTACCCCCCAGGCCAGATTGTACAGGTGCGGGGTATTGCGGCCCAGTTTCCCATCGTTGGTGCCCAACCCCAAGGCCAAACCATCGGAAAAACCCAGGTCCGGGTTGTGGCAGCTGGCACAAGAAAGGCGGTCATTGATCGAAAGTCGGGGGTCAAAAAACAGGACCTTGCCCAATTCCACCAATTCGGCGCTGGCCGCAGGACCCAAAGTGGACGGGTCGGGCCGGTCCAGGGGGGCGAAAGCGAGGGCCTGGGGGTGGGGGCCAAACAACTGGGCCAAGACAACCCAAGGGAGCCAAAACGAACGGTTCATGCCAGAGACTTGGGGGTAAGGTTTTTAGTAGTCTGGACCGATGGACCTTTGTAGTTCAGCCTTGCCGTTGAGTGCAACTCTTTTTTGACCCATTTTGCCCGAACCGGGCATTCTTAAGGTATTCAATTGTTCTTACAACATAAAAAATGAATCCCCCCGACGGATAGGGGCCCCCTCCCGATCGACCAGGCCGAACCTCCTTCCCGCTGGGGGCAGTCTTGAGGCTCCCTCCCCGCTGGTTGTGCCCTCAAGCCCCCGAGCCAACGGGTGCTTGCTGCCCCCCAGGCGAACCACCAGAGCCGCTCTTTTCCCGCTAGGCCGTTGGCAATTAACACCGCCACTTCACGTAAAAACACAGTATATCAGTATATTGAATTTAATCCCTGCCGGGAAGGTTCTCCCCTAAATTTTGTTTGCATTGACTGGTTGACTGAGGAGCAATTTTCCAAAACACTGGCGCTAGGCTCATGTCCCCCATTTCCCCTGGGCTAGGGGCAAAAAAACACAGGAGAATTTGTGTCCGAAGAATTTTTGCTCCGCTGGGTGATTCTTCCACCCGAGCCCAACCAGTCGTCCCAGACCCTTGAGCTGTGGGTCACCAACGGCAACAACCACAAAACCAACCTGAACGGGATCGTGTGGTTGGACGGGACAACCCAAAAGCCCCTGCGCCTCCAAAACCCCAGCCAAGGCCCCACCGGCTTCGGCCCTTGGTTCGAGTTGGAAGCCTACCAAACCAAAGTGGCCCGACTGGAACCCGAGCCGGGGTTGGTTTTGGCGTTGCAGCAAAACCGGGAGCTGCACTGCTTTTTGTCCCACCTGCCTTGGCCCAAAGCCATCCGGCCCATCGCCATGGTCAACCTGGAAGGCAACTGGATCGACCAGGAAGCCCTGGGGCAGATCAAGCCCGAACCCAACTCCTTTTGACCCCAATCTTGGGCCATTGAGCCACGAAACCACACCGGAGAATTGGAATGAAACGGACCCTTTTGATCGGCCTCTTCTGTTTTGCCCTGGCCAGCTCCGGTTTTGCTTGGGTCCCCGAACGAAGAACCGACGGCGGCACCAAGGAGTTCGGCTGGTTTTTTGCCCCCACCCCGATCAAGTTGGAAGGCATCGGCCAAGGGGTACCGGTATTTGGCCTTTTGTCGAACTTCTACGAGACCACCGACTTGATCTTCGTCAAAACCCTGCCGGGGGGAGACTTTGACCTGAACGTCTATTTGCTCGACCAGCTCCCGGCCTTTACCGACCATATCCTTTTAACCGCCGGGTCCTTTGACCAGCTGGCCACCTACAGCCTCTATGGCCGGGGCGTTGATTCCTCCAAAGACGACTTCATCCGCCCCTTGGCCCGGTCCAAGGGGAACTTTTACCAAGTCAAGCTGCTCGGTTGGGAAGAGCGGCTCCAAGGGTTCTACCAGGTTTTCCGGGGCACCCAAGAGGTCCGTAAAACCTACGATGCCAAAGGAAACCTGCTGTCCGAGCAGACCAGCAAAAACGACTTTGACGGAAAAACCTACGGTGCCATCCTGGACCTCACCGATGAGGTGGTGGACCCGCGGATCGGGGTGCGGATGGGCCGCAAGTACATCCCCTCCAAAAGCAACATTGCCCTCAAAAGCGACATCACCGTAGTGGACACGGACTTTAACGTCTATATCCCCTTTTTCCACAAAGACACCTTGGTGATGTCCGGGTTTTTGTCCACCTCCCAGATCGACCGTTCCGGGGTGACCGATGAAGCCACCGCCAGGGTGATCTACAACCAGAATTGCGACCCTACCTCTCCCTTTTATTCGGCCTGCAAGGCCAGTGAGGACAAACTGGTCAACGAGTTCCTTTCCTACAACCGGTACGGCAACGCCACCCCCTTGGGCGGCTCCAACCGGTTGCGCAGTTACCCCCAAGGCCGGTTCTCCGCCGGAAGCACCTCCTACCAGGGGATTGAGTACCGGTTCAACCTGGCCGATGACCCCAAGGAGGTCAACTGGTTCTTCTTGGGCGGAATCCAGACCCTTTTCCAAGTTGCCTTTTTTGCCGAACAGGGGACCGTCTCCGAGACCCGTTCGGGCCTAGGCTCCAACCTCAAGTCCTCCTACGGGGCCGGGTTGCGGGCGTTGATCTCGGGCTTTGTGTACCGGCTGGATGTGGCGACCGGAAACGAAGGGGTAGGGGTGACCTTGTTCATCGACTACCCGATGCAACTCAACCCCATCAACTGAGGTTGGTCCGGCCCCGGCGGTTTAGGAAAACCAGCCGGGAAACCGGGCCTTCAGTTCCTTGGTCAGGTTCCGAGACAAGGGCAGTTGCACCTTGGCCCCGGTCGAGTCTTCCAGGGTCAGCTCAAAGTGCCGGGCCGAAGTACTCACCTTTTGCACCCACACTGGATTGACGGCGTAGCTCCGGTGGATCTGTACCAGTTTCCCCTCACCGATCACCTGGACCAACTTGCCTAGGGAAATGCGGACCTCCTTGGCGCTTTGGGGAGAGGCACTGAAAAACAAACTACAGTAAGGGGAGTTGGCCTCAACGTAAAAAACCCGGCCCAACAAAGGCTCCACCTCGGTTAAAACCTTTTTCAGCTCTCCATCCTCGATCAGGCTGCTCAACCGGGCCAAGCTGCTGTCCGCCTGCCCCAAGAGCCCTTCCAAATACTCGACCTCCACCCGGCTGAAGGCCGGGGCCAAGGGGTGGCGCAACAGCACCACCAAGGTTCCGCTGGAAGAGGACAGCCTGCCCAAGGCCAAATGCCGCCCCGCCAGGGTCGGCCCTTGCGGTTGGCCCAGGATTTTGTCCCAGGGGGCTGGGGCCAGTTGGTCTTGGACCAGGACGGTTTCCTCCGGCGGGAACAAGTCGGCGGTTTGTTCCTGCAACTGGCCGGTCAGCCGGGATTCGCCCCCGGCAGCCGGACGGTGCAGCACCTGTTCATCCAAGTGGTAGAGCGCCGCTTCCTCAAAGTCGAGGTTGGCCGAGAGTTCCCCTAAAACCGCCGACAACACCTCCTCCACCCCCTTGAGCTGGGAGACGGAGCTACCGAACCGGCGCAAGGATTCAAACTTCTGGGCGATGGAACGGTTGTTGAGCTGGTTGTGCAGCCGAATCAACAGTTCTTCCCGGTTGAAGGGTTTGTAGATGTAGTCGTTGGCCCCCAGTCTGAATCCCTCCTCCAGGTCCTGCATCTGGGTTTTGGCGGTCAAAAAGATGATCGGCAGCTTGTGGGCGGAAAACTGCTTTCTCACCTGGGCGCAAACCTCAAAGCCCGAAATCTTGGGCATCATCACATCCAGCAGGATCAAGGCGGGGACCTGGGTTTGCAACAGCTCCAAGGCCTGTTCCCCGCTGGCCGCTTCAACCAAGGTGAAGGGGGCGTTTTCCAGGTAGTTGGCCACCACCTGACGGTTGACCGGGTCATCGTCCACCAGCAGGATGACATCCTTGGCCCTGCCGCTGGGGGCTACCCTCTGGGGCTTTGCCGCTAGGCTGGCTGCGCCGGGCACCGGTTTTGGTTCCCTCAACCGGGCAGGCCGGGCGGGCGGGCGAACCGGCGGGGGAGAGTGGGTGGGCTGCAAACTGCCGGGCAGGTCGAACCAAAATTCCGCCCCCGCCCCCAGACGGGAGCGGACCTGGAGGGTGCCGCCATGGGCCTCGACCAGACTTTTGGCCAAACTGAGGCCCAGCCCCGCCCCGGCATAGTTGAGCGCCGCCGTTTCCTGGCCTTGCCGATAGGGCAGGAAAATGACCTCCTGGTCCTCGGGGGCAATGCCGATCCCGGTGTCCGAAACCCCCACCACCACACCCGTCCCTTCCACCTTGGCCTTGAGGCGGATCTCCCCTTGGTCGGTGAACTTGACCGCATTGCCGATCAGGTTAAAGAGAATCTGTTGCAGCCGGTTTTCATCCACAAAAATCAGCGGAAAATTGGGCTCGATCTCCCTTTGGAAGGCCAGGGATTTTTCCTGCAAAAACAGCCGGAAGTGGACCTGCACCCAGTCCACCAACAGACCCATATCCACCCAGGTCCGGTGCAGTTCCAGCCCTTGGTTGTTGATCTTGGCAAAGTCGAGGATGTCGTCCACCAAAAGGCCCAGCCGTTTGGCGCTGGTGGTGATGATCTCCAGGTTGGCCTTGAGTTTGGGTTCCTGGAGTTGGCTTTTGCCCTGGAGGTCCTGGGCGATGCCGATGATCCCGTGCAGCGGGGTCCTCAGGTCATGGGAAACTTGGCTCAAAAATTGGTCCTTGAGCCGGTCGAGTTGGTTCAGTTCCTGGTTGCGCAAGGTGAGCGCCTCGCCGATCGCCTGGGCCTGGGTGAGGTTTTGCTCCTTCAGGTCGTTGATCCTGACCACCAAGGCAATTGAGAGCAGGGCCATTTCAAAAAGTGACCCATATTCCATCGAATAACGGGTCAAGTGGTTGCTCGGCACAAACCCAAACCCCCGGAGCAGCGAAACCAAGATCCCCGCCAAAAAAAAGCTCCAAGCCAGGGTATAGGGGGTTGCCGGGCGGTATCCCTTGGCCCTGGAATAAAACCCCAGTCCAAGCAGGACACAACAGGTTCCCACCAACATCAGGTAGGTCAGTCTTTGGACCACTACAAACGGCCCCAGGGGAATCAGGACCAAGGGCAACAGGGTCAAACAGGCAAACCCCCAGGCGGCCCGGTGGACCTTGGGGCTGAGGTTTTTGATCTCCAAAAATTCGGTCCCGAACAACACCGCCAAAAACGACCCGGTGTCGATAAACACCTCGGTCGCCCAATCGTTCCAGCCCGGATGGTCGGGCCAGAGCAGGTAAAACCCAAGACCCAGGGCACAGAGCTGCAAGACCATAAAATTGGCCAGAAACAGGATGTAATAAAGGTAACTCCGCTCCCGGATGCCTAAAAACAAAAAGAAGTTGTACAGCAAAATGGTTGCCAGTCCGCCAAAGTAGGCGGCATGAACCATCTTAAAGCGGCTTTCCTGTTCGTGAAATTGCGCCAAGCCGTACAGGCCTAGAGAAAGCTCCATCACGTGCTTGGTTTTGCACCGAAGGTAAAGGGTCTGGGGCCCCTGGAGGGGCAAGGTAAACCGAAAGCCAAGGTGGTAATGGTCAAAGGCCCGCTGGGAAACCTTGAGGTCGGCTCCACTTTGCTGGACCCGGTAAGACCCGTCCGCTTGGGGCAGGTAAAGGGCGAACTCGGAGATCCACCAGAACTGCTGGTCCAAGACCCACTCCTCGCCGGGTCTCTGGTTGTCCAGCTCCAGCTTGAGCCAATAGATCTTGTCGGTAAAATCTTGGTTCCACTCGCTTTGGGGAAAGGGCGCAAAGGCCTGGGCCAGGTCCAACCGCTGTACCTGTTCGATCCCCAGGTTCGGGTCGGAGGTGATAAACACCGACAGTGCCCCTTCCAGGCTGCTTTGTCCAAACTGCTCGGACAAGACCAGTCTGGCCTTAGAATCGCTCCCCAGCGCTTCCAGGGCCAACAGGAATAGACAAAGCAGGGCCAAACCCGTCTTCCGGGCGGTTTGGTCCTGCGGTTTGTCCTGTTTTGGTTGGATCCCAACCCAGCGTTTTTCCATTTTTTTTGGCCCCAGGGACCGTAGCGTTGAGGTACTACTCGGGTTCTTACCCTACCCTTTCGGTACAAACTGAAGGTTGATCCACAAATAAAAACAAAACATTACCCAGCGGGCTTTGCCACTTCCCGACTTGATCCTTGAAGGAACACCCAAAACCTCTTTTGATGGGGTACACAAAGACTTTTTCCCGCCGGTAGGTCCAAAGTCGAGGTATATGCCAACCGGGGGAGATAAAGCAACCGACCGATGTAAACCTGGGGCCGACCAGGGCCGTTGCCGGACCTTCGGGTTTGGCTCCAGGTGGTAAAATGAAGCCTTGGAAGGGAACCCCCAGTGTCGGGGACCCCAAAGGGGCCAATCTCCAAGCAGGAAAAGAACCGTTGGACCAACCCAAAAGCTCTAGGCAAACCTACAAAAAAGCGGAAAAACGGTTTTTTCTGGCCCTGGTTTTTTTGTGCTTTTTGGCCTCCCCCTTGTGGGCCCAAGAGGTGCTGGTCTTCTCAACCAGCCACAACAGCCAAGGGCTGACCGAAGTCAAAGAGCCCGAGGGCCGGTTGGAAGTGACCGTCTCCGCCTTTGACCCGATCCTGGAATTCCACACCCCCGGCCAAGCGCAGGTGGAGGTCTCGGGCAGTTCCGGCCATGCGGTGATCCCCTACCGGCTGACCCAAACCGAGACCACCTTTACGGTGGAAGTGGTGACGGCCAAAGGCCGGGTGCGAAAGGACTTTGTGCTGGTCTGGGTCAAGCCCCAGGAGTCCGCTCCCGCCGGAGAAACGTTCTCCTTGATTTCCCTCTTGGGTCTGCAAAACTCGGACAACGTCACCAATCTCCCGGCCGGTGCCCAAGTTTCGGGCACCAAAGCCAGCTTGACCTTGATCCCCCGATACTCCACCAGGCTTGAGGGTTTAGACCTGCCGTTGGAGGTGGGGGGGATCCTGCTCAAGGAAAAATACGGTTCCACCGACCTCGCCCCCCAGGAGATCAACTTCGCCCAAGCCTCCTTAACCCTTAAGGGGACCACGGAGCTGGGGGACTGGAAGACCCAGGTGGGGGCCAACGACATCGGCACCCAAACCCAAGGCCTGGGGGCCAAGACCCCGCTGGAGACTGACCGCTTTTTGGCCTTAGGATTTGGCCCCAGTCCCTGGGAAGACAACCGGCTGGGGCTGGAGCTGACCCTGACCGCCAAAGACCTCAAGGCTGGCACCGATCCGCTTTACAATGGCGACGGGATTTTTTACCTCTTGGACCTCACTTGGATGAGGCCCCTGGGGGCCTTCCGGTTCCGTTCCAAGGCTTCCTCAGAGCGCAACGATGCCAAAAGCGGCTATCAGGATTACAGCGCTTACCGATTGGGCCTTAACCTGGACTACCCCATTGCCCAAGACCTCGAATTGGGTGGCAGTCTGGTCCTGCAAAACAAAGGCTTTGCTCGGCATGATCCCTTGAAGGGAGCCCAAGAAAGCGCCACCCAAAGCACTTATGGCCTCAACGCCAACTGGGCCACCCCTTGGGCCCAGGGGTTGAACCTGACCTTGGACCTGAGAAACAAACAAAACCGCTCCAACGTT
>MFNF01000060.1 GCA_001783715.1 Candidatus Lambdaproteobacteria bacterium RIFOXYD2_FULL_56_26 | reverse complement strand
AGGTTGATGTTAACAAAATCCTTCTAAAACTGATCAGAGAAAACCCGCTGTTCTAGTCTTGACCCTAAAACAATTGGCCGCTCCTCCCACTGGGCCTTGGAATGCCCCCTAGGGTCTTTTCCCGTAAAAGCCCCAAAAGATCATCCACTTAACCAAGACCCAGGCCCAGTAGGGTTTGGCAACCGGTGGGCCGGGGGACTTTTTTTGTGGTCCTTTGCAGCTGTAAGCTTGCCAAACCCAATGGTTCCTGCTGCAATCTGCCCCTGAATCGGTTTTGCTTTGGCCGTTCTTTCTCCCTATGGGGCTTGGGTTTATGCACAGGTGGTGGCTGCTCCTTTGTTTGTTTTTTCCCCTAGGGCCGGTGTGGGCGGAGACCAAGGGGGACAAGGAGTGGTTTGATTATGGCCAATACTTGTATGGACAAAAGGAATATTTCCGGGCGATTAGCTCCTTTAAAAGCTTGGAATACTGGCACCCCCAAAGCGCCTGGGTCAAACCGGCGAGGTTGATGACCGCCAAAAGTTATTTGGCCGGTGGGGAGCCGGAGGCGGCGGCCCAAACCCTGGAAGACTGGTTGGCTTTGCACCCCAAGGACCCGGACGGGCTGATCTACCTGGGGCTGGCGAGGCTGAACACCCTGGAGTCCGCCCCCTATGGCCTGCGGGAACAAGAAGTGGAGCGGGCGGTAGAGGCCTTTGGGCAGGTGGACCCCAGCCACCCCCAGGCGAAGTATGTGCTGGATTTTGTGAGCGACTGGAAGCAAACCCCCAAACCGGAGCCCAAAAGCCCCGGCTTGGCGGGCGGGCTTTCGGCCTTGGTGCCCGGTGCGGGAAGTTTTTACCTGGGCCGGTACCGGGAAGGAACCTATGCCTTTTTGCTGACCACCTTGTTTGCCTTGGGGGCGAGAGAGAGTTACAACCAAGGAAACCCCGAGCTGGGCAGTCTGCTAGCCGGGGTTGGCCTTTGCTTTTATGGGGGCAATGTGTATTTGGCGGTCAATTCGGCCTACAAACAAAACGACCAAGCCCAGAGTGACCGATTGATGGCCTTGCGACGCAAGCAAGGTTTGTTTTTTATCCCCCACCCCGTTGAAGGTGGCCCCTCCCGGTTTTAAGGAAGATGGAAGAATTAAGCGTACAGGAATGGTTGGTGATCAAAGAGGAAGAGGAACGGCTCAGAAAGCTGCTCCTGCTCCAGCGGTCCTTTGCAGTTTCCGACAACCGGGAAACCTACCTGGCCCAGGTCTTGGAACTACGAGAAGCGCTTTCGGAAGCCAAGGAAGACGATGTCCCCCACTTGACCGAACAGATCAACACCCTGATCCACCTGATCAACCAAACCGAGCTGGCCGATGCCTACGGCTTCAACCCCCTCAACCCCTACTTTGCCCGACTGGTCTTAGAAGAAGAGGACCGGGTCCGGGACCTGTACATCGGCACCCAGGTGTTTAGCAACAAGGAATTGGGGGTGCAGATCGTGGACTGGAAGGCCAGCCCGGTAGCGGCGATCTACTTCCGGTACTCCCAGGGAGACGAATATGAAGAGGAGATCGGTGGCAGGCTTTCCGAAGGGTTGGTAAAGCTCAAACGGGTTTTTAAGATCCACGATGGGGAACTGGTCCAGATCGAGGAACAGGGGCTCCACCTGTTCAAGGAACAGGGCCGACACTGGAGAAAGGGCCACGCCCGTGCCTACCTGCTCAAAGGTGGTTCGGGGACCGCCAGCCGGGCCGAAAAGGCCAAAACCCAGGTCTCCCCGTCCGGGGTGGCCCACAAGCTCCTGCCTGAGATCACCGCCTTGATCGACCCCGAGCAGTTCGAGCTGATCACCAAGCCCGAAACCGGCATCCTGGCTATCCAGGGCACTGCCGGGTCGGGCAAGACCACGGTGGCCCTGCACCGGGTCGCTTGGCTGCACAGAAAGGACCCCAAACGGTTTTCCACCGACAAGCTGTTGGTGATGGTCTTCAGCCGGGCGCTGGCCAAATACATCTCCTTGGTTTTGCCCTCCCTGGGGGTCGAAGGGGTGGAAATCGCCAGCTTTGAGGAATGGGCCTCTGAGGTCAGGGGCAAGCTGTTTGGTCACCTGTTGCCCAAAGGTTATGCGGAAGACAGCCCGGCGGCGGCGATCAGGCTAAAAAAACACCCCGCCTTGTTGTTCCTGATGGACCGGTTTATCAACGAAAAAACCAGCGCCTTGGAAGAAGGGCTGGAGAGGATCGTTGAGGCCAAGGAACTGGACGGATTTTTGTTTGAGGCCTTGGCGGGCAAGAGTTTCCTGGACAAGTTGGTGCTCTTGCGGGACTGGACCCAAGAGGAAGGGGCCAAGCTGGAAAGGAAAACCTTCTGTTATTCCGGCGAGGTCAAGGCGATGTTGTGGAAGCTGGTCGAAGGACTGGTAGAGGACCCCTTTCGGTCCAAAAAACTGTTGCTGCTCCAACTGTGGGACGAGTTGTTCAGCGACTTTGACCGCATCCGGGAAACCTTCCTCAAGGAAGCAAAGGCAGAACTGCCTCCGGCCACCCTAGAAGAAGGGATCAACTGGATAAGGCAGCAGTACCTAGCCCGGCACAATTGGCTTCATGCCAAGGGGGAAGAGTCCAAAGACCCGGATTCCGGTGCCGGTGCAGCGAGCCTGGACTACGAAGACGACCCGATTCTGCTGTACCTCTGGAGCCGCCTGTCTGGCCCCTTGGAAGGCCCCAAGAAGGCGGCGTTGAGCTACGCCCACCTCTTTGTGGACGAGGCCCAGGACTTGAGTCTGGTGGAACATCAGGTTCTGGTCAGCATCTGCGCCGACCCTTTGAGCCTAACGTTCGCCGGTGACGTGAACCAACAGATGATCCAGCACAATGCCTTCAAAGGCTGGAAGTACCTGTTCACCAACCTGGGTTTGCCCGGCCAGGAGATCAGCAATCTTCGGGTTAGCTACCGGAGCACCCGGCAGATCATGGAGTTCTCGATGGACCTTTTGGGCGAATTGGCCAGTACTCATGAGGTCAAGACCGTCAAGGAAGGGCCACCGGTGGAGCTGTTCGGGTTTGCCCACCAAGGGGAGTTATGCCACTCCTTGAGCCAAAGCCTCAAGGATTTGGTCTTTGGGGAAGCCAACGCCTCAATTGCCTTGATCACCCTGACCCCCGAAGGGGCCAAGGCCTACTACGACCTCTTGGAACCCATGGAGATCCCCAGGCTGAGGCTGGTGGACGACCAAAACTTCAGCTTTACCCCCGGCATCGACATCACCGACGTGAGGCAGGTCAAGGGGTTGGAGTTTGATTATGTGATCCTGCTGGACGTGGACGTGGTCAACTACCCGGACAACAGCTACCAGCGCTACCTTCTGCACATCGCCGCCACCAGGGCCGCCCATCAGTTGTGGATCCTGAACTACCGGGTGCCTTCCCCGCTCTTGCCCCAAGAGCTTTTGGACCGGGTGGTCCGTTAGGGAACGGTCCCCAACCGGGGAAGGTGGAAGGCTAAAACCCGCCGGACCCAAACCGATCCGCACCAACGGCGGCAAAAATATTTTAAAGCCCCCTTGGGTTTGGATTTGAATTTGCACGGAGCAAAACCGACAGAGCCCAGGGACGTGGCTCTGAGACCAAATATTCCAAGGATCGGCAAATGAATACGGCCAAAAAGCGCATCTGGGCGATTGCGGGCGGAAAGGGCGGAGTGGGCAAAAGCTTCCTTTCGACCAACCTTTCCATCGACCTTGCCCAAAAGGGGAACGAAGTGGCCCTGATCGACGGCGACTTCGGCGGGGCAAACCTTCACACCTTTTTTGGGGTCAACCAGACTCGGGTCAGCATCTCGGACTTCATCAAGTCCAGCCAGCTCTCCTTGGATGACATCCTGATGCCCACCGGCGTGCCCAACCTACGGCTGGCCAGTGGTGCCCACGACGTGATTGGGATGGCCAACCCCAAACAGATGCAGCAGGCCAAGTTGATCAAGGCGATTTACGGCCTGCGGGTGGATTACGTGGTGATCGACCTGGGGGCGGGGATTGCGCCGCACACCTTGGACCTCTTTTTGATGTCCAACAGCGGGATCCTGGTCAGTGCCCCGGAGCCGACCAGCGTGGAAAACACCTACCGGTTCATCAAATCTGCCTTTTACCGGAAGCTCAAAAACGTCATGGTCCATTCGGGGGTCCGGGCCTTTTTGGAGCAGATCACCGAATCCAAACATGAAGACAACCCTAGGACCCCGGCGGAATTGATCGCCAAGATCAGCGGGATCAATGCCCAGGCGGGGGAGACCTTAAAATACGAAATTGCCGCCTTCAAGCCCAAGCTGGTACTCAACCAAGTGCGGACCCCTTCGGATGTGCGGGTTGGGTTCTCGATGAAACAGGCTTGCCTCAAGTATTTTGGGATCAATCTGGATTATGTGGGCTTTGTGGAGTTCGACAACTTGGCCTTGCAGTCGATTCGGGCCAGACAGCCGGTGATCCTGCATTCCCCCGAGGCGGTGGTCAGCCATTCGATCCGTAGGGTGGGCCACAACGTCAGGCAAAACTATCACCTAGTCCCTACCACTTAACTTGATTTCTTCGCCCTGGGGGGCTAGAATGGGCTTGAATACAGGACATTCGGCCCCATTTGCCCCAGAAGGACCATGGAGAAACTCAAGATCCTCACCTATCCTGACCCCTTTTTAAAACAAAAGGCCCAGCAGGTTACAAAGTTTGACGATTCCCTCAAAGAATTGGCCCAGGCCATGGCCGCAGCGATGTATGACAACACCGGGATTGGGCTGGCGGCTCCCCAGGTGGGCCACGGACTGCGGCTTTTTGTGGCCGACGTGGATTTCCATGGCGAGGACAGCGGGCCCAAAAACCCTATTGCCTACTGCAACCCGGTGATCAAAAACGGCCAGGGCCGGGGAATGAACGAGGAAGGCTGCCTTTCGGTGCCCGAATACCGGGCCGAGGTGGAACGGTTTGAGCGGCTGACCCTGGAGTACCAGGACCTGGACGGAAACCAGCACAGCCTGGAGGCGGAAGGATTGTTGGCCATTTGTATCCAACATGAAACCGACCATTTGGAAGGAAAATTGTTCATCGACTACCTGCCCCCACTCAAGCGCAAGATGGTGCAAAATCGGCTGAAAAAGTTGGCCCGAGAAGCATGAACCAAAGGCTGGGGATCGACGAAGCCGGAAGGGGACCGGTGCTGGGGCCGCTGGTCATGGCCGGGCTTTGTGTGACCGAGGCCCAGTTGCCTGAATTGGCGGCTTTGGGGGTACAGGATTCCAAACTTTTTGGCTCCGGCCCCAAGGCGCAGGCCAAACGGGCGGCTTTGGCGGAAGAACTCAAAGGCAGATATCCCCATTTTTTGGTGGTCGCAGACTCCCTGGAAGTGGACCGGTGGGTTGGTCCAGGGGAAGGGCTGAACGCCTTGGAACGCCATCTGGCCGCCCAAATCTTGGCCCGGTTCCCTCAAGCTTGGGCAACCTTGGATGGAGCGGGAATCTTTGCCGCCCTGACTGGCCCCAGGGTGGTGGCCCAAAACCGGGCGGACCAGGATTTTTTAGAAGTAGCGGGGGCTTCGATCTTGGCCAAGGATTGGCGGGACAAGGAACTGGACCGGCTTTTGGCCCCTCACCAAACCCCGATGGAGCCGATCCGAGGGGGTGGTTACGCCAATGAGGCTACCTTGGGATTTGTGTTGCGGTGGTTGGACGCAAAAGGCCAGCTGCCGCCCTTTTACCGGCAGAGTTTTCGCTGGGCACCGGTGGATCAGCGGCGGTGAAGAAACCTAACCTTGGGGTTGGGTTGCTCTTGGTCCTCCGGCTCTTCTTCCCCCTTGGGCGGGGCTTCCAATGGCCGGGTGGCTTGTTGTTGCCGGGATCTTTGGTTCTGCCAAAACAAAAAGCCGCTGACCACCACAATGGCGCTGGCTACACTTGCCAGCACTCGCAGGAACAGCCTAAAGCCCTTGGAGTTGAAGAACAGCAGCAAATTTTCCCACATGGGGCAGTCCTAGCGTTAGGTTTTTTTAAGCGGAAGTCTAGCCCAACCGGCGGGGAAAGTAAAGCTTGTTGCTCCGGGACCTTGGTTTGACAAAAGGCCGTCTGGAGCTTACCTTGGGAGAAATGGGGCATACTTGTCCAACTCAGGAGATTCTATGTTGTTGAAGGCCGCAAGAAATTTTTTCCTTTTTACCACGGCAACCGGGCTGTTGTTGCTCTCAGGCTGTAGCGAGGCACCCAAAACCGAACCTTGGAAGGATTCCTTCTCCCAAGGGGTAGAATTCACCTTTACCGACCAGGACCCTTTGGCCGGAAAGGTGGCAGGGCCGGTGAACCTCAAGATTGCCAAAAGCCCCACGGGGTTTCAGACCTACTTGGTCTATTGGTCCAGCCGGCCCAGCGAAGCGGGCCGGGCAGCGTTGGTGGGCCGACGGGAGATTGGCAGTTTTACCGCCAACCCCTTGCTGACCCTGCCTCCGGGCACCGACAAGGTCGGGGACTACCTCTTGCTGTACATCTCCGATGGCACAGACAGCAACACTGTTTATACCGGTAAGTTTGCTCGGGTCGCCGATGTTTCCCCCGAATCCGCTGCCAACGAACAGCCGCAAGACCCGCAAGAACAAGGGGTGATGGTCCCCGGAGACGAAGGGCAAGGTCCGGCCCAGGGGGCAGTCCAAAACCTCCAGAGCAACAGCGGGAAGATCTTTTTTGATTATGACCAATCGACCCTCAAGGAAGAAGACAAGGCCAAACTGGACCAAGCCTATTCGGGACGGACGGACCTGGGTGCCGTTGAGTTAAAGGTAGTAGGTCACTGCGACGAGCGGGGCTCCAATGCCTACAACCTAGCCTTGGGTCTGCGCCGGGCCCAGACGGTCAAGAACTATCTGGTCCAGGTGGTAGGTTTGAGTGCAAAGAACATTGAGACTTATTCCTGCGGAGAGGAACAGCCCTTTGTGGACCAGCCGACC
Source organism: Candidatus Lambdaproteobacteria bacterium RIFOXYD2_FULL_56_26 (assembly GCA_001783715.1). Taxonomy (GTDB): domain Bacteria; phylum SAR324; class SAR324; order XYD2-FULL-50-16; family XYD2-FULL-50-16; genus XYC1-FULL-56-13. The sequence continues at coordinate 56,953 of MFNF01000060.1, read as the reverse complement.
GAAGAGGCCTGGGCCCAGAATCGCCGGGCCGTCACCTTGGCCGAAGACCGCCAACCCTACAACTGTGCGGCCATTGCCCAGCAGTAGTGCCCTAGGGCGGTAGGCAGGTTCAAAAACCCCAAGCGGGCTCCTTTGGAGACCCTCTTGGGGTTTCTTTTTTTCAGGCCTGGACCGGTTGTTTTTGCAGCCAGTAGATCAGGCTCAAAACGGTCAGGACCAGCCCCAACGCCACCAGATTCACCCCCACCCAGCCGACCGCCGCAAACAGCAGCCCCGAACCGAGCGACACCCCGGCGATGGTGCAGAGAATCAGGGTTTCGTTGAACCCTTGGACCTTGGCCTTTTCCTGGGGCAGGTAGGTCTCGGTCAAAAGGTCGGTGGCCCCCAGGTACAAGAAGTTCCAGCCCAGGCCCACCAACAGGAGCCCGGCCCAAAAATTCCACAGTTCCTGGCCAAACAGGTTGACCCCGATGGCCCCCAAGTAACACCAGCCGCCCAAGGACAGGACCCGGTTGACCCCAAAGCGCCGGATCAGGTGGCTGGTGAAAAAAGAGGGCACAAACATCCCCAGGACGTGCCACTGGATCACCGAACTGATGCTGCCAAAGCCGATCTGGCAGTCCGACATGGCCAACGGGGTGTCCACCATCAACAGGCTCATCACCGCATAACTAAGGACCGCTGCGGTTACCGCCAGACGAAACCTAGGCTGGGCCATGATCTCCTTCATCGACCGCCCTGCTTCTGACAGCGGTTCCGGCTTGGGAATCCGAACCCCCAGCAACAGGACCAGGCTGACCAAGGGGAGGAAGCCCAGGGCCAAAAAGGTCCCCATAAACTGGGGTTCAAGCCAGTCTTTGCTGACCTTGGCCAAAGTGGGCCCGGCCAAAGCGGCCAGTACGCCACCGGCCAGCACGGCGGAAATCGCCTTGGCCTTGGCTGCCGGGGTTGCGGCATCAATGGCGGCAAACCGGTAGTAGGGGGCCACTCCACCCAAAAAGCCCAGCAACAGGGCACCGATATTAAAGAGCCAAAACTCTCCCAGCAACAGCGCCCAAGCGGAGACCACTGCGCCCAAACCGCACAGGGCCAAGGCTCCGGCAAAAACCACTCTCCGGCCAAACCGGGACATCAAAAAACTGGCCGGGAGGCTGACCAACGCCGCCGAGGCGTATTGCAGCACGATAGGCAAGGTGGCCAATGCCCGCAGGGGGGCGATTCGCAGCGCCGCCAGACTGGAGGCGGAAAAGATCAGGATGTTGCCGGTTACCGCCAAAGCGAGGCACAAGGACAAAAGGTAGGCCGTCCAATTGGTTTTCATGGCTCATCCGGGCTTGGAGGTTTGGGGCTTTCAAAGGCCAAAACCTTTGGGGCGGCAGAGACCTGGGGGGACGGGCGTAAGGTGGAATGAATCATTTTTTCTCCGTTTGGTTTGAGGTGGGGGCAAAAAAAAAGCCCTCCGAAGCTTCAGGGCTCCAGAGGGCTTTTGTCTGAGTCAGACTTTGCCTTTAGGCTTAGGTTAAGCCTATCCAGGAGCTAGAGGACGTACGTTTCCCCAGACGGTGGACCGCCATAATGACGACAGACTGGGATCGAAACAGAGACATCACAAAAACTCCATTGGGTTACTGAGCCGAAGGGACACCCAAACCGGGAAAATGTCAAGGGAGGAATCTTCGGGGAGGTGAAAAACCTCCCCAACGTGCTGAAAATCAATGGTGGATAAATTTGTGGTACCCTTTGTCCACGATCATGATGTGGGACTGCAACCAGTCCTTGAGGAAGGCCAAGAGTGCGCCGTCCACCTCTGCCTCCCCGGATTGGATCCGTCCGATGCTGTCCTTGAGTTGGCCGATGATCTTTTCGTGCCGAGCCAAGTGATCGGTCTTAAAGGGGTATTCGGTGGGCATAAAGATGCCCTGCTCGTCCGCGAAGTGGTCGATCGCCACTTGGGCCAAGTCTTTGAGGATCTGGAGTTGGGCCTCTTTGGCGATTTCGGACTTTTTGGCGATATAAAGCCGGTTGATTCCATCAACGATGGCCTTGTGCTGGGAGTCGATGGTTTCATTGTTGAGCAGCAGCTGATCGGTCCAGTAGAAAAAGATGTCGCTGGTCTTGGTGAAGACGCTGATGGCTTCTTTTTGTCCTTTGGTCAAGGAGGCGAAGCGGCTGATGTTGTCGATGTTCCGGTCGTTGCGGCTGACGTTGTCGGCGATGACCCGGTCCATCCGTTGGATGTTGTTGGTGATCTCCTTGAGGCCCATGGAGATTTCGGTGCTGGTCCGGGCGATTTCCCGAACGCCGGTCGCCGCTTCGGCCACGTTTTTGGCGGCGCTTTTGGCGGCCGAACCTGCCTCGGCGGTGCTGCGGGTGATCTCTCTGATCCCGGTGGTCGCTTCTTCAAGGTTGATCGCCGAGTCCTTGATGGCCTTGGAAACCCCTTGAACCGCCGTTTGTAGGGACTTGGCGTTTTTGCTTTGTTCCTGGATCAGGCTGGAGATCCCTTGGTTGATTTCCGAAACCTGCAAAATCACCTTGCTCACCCCTTGGGTGCGGGAGAGGGTTTTTTGGACCAGCTCTTGGATCTGGTCGATCTGGGTGGCGATTTCGTTGTTTGCTTCGGTGGTTTGTTTGGCCAATTCCTTGACCTCCCCGGCCACTACGGCAAAACCTTTGCCTGCCTGTCCGGCGCTGGCTGCTTCGATGGTGGCGTTGAGGGCCAACATGTTGGTCTGGCTGGCGATGTTGTTGACCAACTGGAGGATCTGGCCGATCTGCTGGGTCACGGCGCTCAACTCGGACATGGCCTTGAGGTTCGCTTCCGCACCCCGGTTGGCTTCCAAGGAGATTTGTCCGGCCCGGCTGGTCCGCTCGTTGATCTCTTGGAGAGAGACGGACAGTTCGGAGGCGTTTTTGTTGATGGTCGCATCGATCTCCCGAGCGATCAGGTTCACGTTGTCCGAAACCCCGGAGATGTTGACCGACGCTTCTTCGGCTGCTGCCGCAATGGTACTCATGTTGGCCGAAAGTTCCTCGACCACGGCGGTGATCGAGTTGACGTTGGCGCTGGCCTCTTCGGAACTGCTGGCCATGGTGGCCATGTTGGCGCTGATCTCTTCGGTCGCCGAGCTGATGGTGCCGCTCATGGCGGTCATTTCGCCGGTGCTTTCCTTGATGGTGGTCGAGTTGCGCTCTAAGGCGGACACCAGACTGACCGAGGTTTCGGTGGTCCCGATCACCTCGTTGATCGCCTTTTGCAGCCGTTCAACAAACTTGTTGAACCACCCGGCCAGCTCGGCCAATTCGTCTTTGGCGTTGGTTTTCAGCCGCTTTCCCAGGTCCGCATCGCCGCTGGCGATTTCCTTGAGCATCCCGCTGACCTGGGAGATCGGCCCCAAAATCTCTTTGCCCAAAAGGATCTGCGCCACCAGGGCCATCAGGACCCCCAAGACCAAAAAGAGGGACAACAAAATCTTGTCGAACTGGACCGCCGCATCATCGGCGGCCTCGGCGGCCTCCACTTCGGCTTGCATGGATTGGGTGACTTTCACCAAGGCCTGCTCCACCTTGGTGGCTTCCTGGTCGATTTGGTCGTCCATCCGGTCAAAAAAAGCGGGATTGCCGCTGCCCCTCTGGACCGTGGGGATCAAGTCCTTGACCCCCAGTGCCAACATCCGGTCAATTCCGTCAAAGGCTTGGATCATCCATTTGCGGCGCTCTTCCCCTTGGATGTGGCGCATGTGGTTTTCCTTGTCCTGGGCCAGTTCGGCGGAGAAATCGGAGAGGAAGGCCAACCGGTTGGGGGCGATTTGGGTGACGGTTTGGTCGATCAGGATGTCGTTGAGGTTGAGCGCCAGCTTGGTGGTCATCAATTGCAGGTCGTTGACCCCCGCCAGAACCGCTTCGATTCGTTTGGACTCTTCGGAAGCTTTGTGCTGGTTGTTCAGCGCCCAAAAGGAAACGCCGGAACTGAGCAGAAAAAAAGCCATCACGGCGGCGAAGCTAGCCCGAATCTTGTTTTGAATGTTCATCTTCTCCACACCGAAGTAAATGGGTTGCCTTTTGGAGGAGCCCGAAGGCCCCCAAAGACCGAGGGGACAAAGCTTTTGTTTTGTGCGAACTTAAACGATTCCGCCCCAATTGGGGAAGAGTTTTTTCTGCTCTCTCCTAGGAATCACAGGGTTGGCTGGGGAACAGACCCTAGTATTCGTCAAATTCTTCGGGATTTATCCCTTGGGAACGTAAGGTGGCCTTCTTTTTGTTGAGCCCGATAAAACAAACGAAAATGCTGAACAGGTACAAGACCAACAGCGGCGCAGCCATCAAAATCATGGTGAACGGGTCGGGCGGGGTCAGGACCGCCGAGACGATAAAGATGATCACCACCGCCGCTCTGCCGTGGACGATCATCATTTTGGGGGTCAAAACCCCTAAGCGGGCGAGGATAAAAACCACCACCGGCAGCTCAAAGATCAACCCAAAGGCCAAAAAGAGCTTGACCGTAAAGTCGAGGTATTCCCCAATCGCCAAGCTGGGCATGATCTCGCCGGGCTGGGTGAGGGACAGGAAAAAATCGAACCCATAAGGGAAGACCACAAAATAACCGAACAGCGCCCCGCCGATAAAAAACACGAAGGTGCTGATCCCAAAACCCCAAAAGACGATCTTCTCGTCCTGGTACAGCGCCGGTCCCACAAAGCCCCAAAGCTCCAGCAACAAAAAGGGGAAAGACAAAAACAAGGCGGCATAAACCGAAACCTGCATCTGGGCAAAAAACAGCTCGGGCAGGCCGATATAAACCATGGTCGCCGCAGGTTTGGCCCCTTCCTTGGTGCAGCGGCAGGAAAGCTCCAGGATGTCGGCATCCGAATCCTTGTAGCTCTGGGGCGGGTCGAGGGGGGCGGCTTCTCCCTGGTAGATCTCCGCCGCCTTTTGGTTGTTGCCGATGGAAGAATAATAAAAGGCCCGGAAGTCCTTGACCCCCGAGTCCACCGCTTCGTTGAACTTGCGGGTGAGCAGTTCGGAGAGGCTTTCGATTGAGGTCGGAACCTCCTGGTGCGGGACCTCGGCCAAAGGGAAGGTGGGGGTTACCCCCTGGGTGCTTTCGGTGGCAAAGGCCGGTGCGGTCAAAAGTTCGGCCTTGGGGCTCCTGGTGCAGCTGCAATGGTATTGGTCCAGGTCCAAAAGACCTTCGGCCTGTCCGGGCATGGCCGGGGCCGATTGAGAGTGGCTGTACCGGGCCAGCGGCTCTTCCACCGGGGCTTTGATCAGGTTGAGGATCTCCTGGCGGAAGGCGTAGGCCCCCAAAAGGCAAACAAAAAATACCACCGCAAACCGCAACACCCGGATGCGGAGTTCCTCAAGGTGGGCCATCAGCGACATGGCACCGTCTTTGGTGAGTAGCGGATTTGGTTCTTGCTTTTGCATCTTGGTGGAACAATAATCGGCTGTTTTGGTGGCTCCTCATCCCTACCGAACCTGCAAGGAAAAAGCAATGCGCCAGTCAATCGAACGAGAAATGTTGGAGGTCTTGGAGCTGTTTTACTACGCAACCAGCTTCCAAGGTCGGCGGTTTTTGTGTTGCTTTGGTCCGGGAGCCATGGTCTCGGAGATGTTGCTGGACTTGCGGCTCTTGAACCGAGCCCGGTTGGAGGTTTGCCTTTTGGCCCCCGGCCTGGACCCGGCGCACCTGCCCCCCGGTTATCCGGTGGTGCCGGTGGGCAACCCCCGGGAGCTGGAACAGGCCTTAAAAAAGGGTTTGATGCCCCTGTTGCCCAGCGCCGCCGGTGGACTGATGGAACATGCCTTTGCTTTGGCCAAGACCTTCAAGGTCAGTCGGATCCTTTGGCTGGGCCAAGAACCGGGGCTCTTGTGCGGAGGAAAACTGCAATCCTTCCTGGACCTGGGGGAACTCAAAGCCCTGGTGGAAGGGGAGGAATCGATGAACTTCGACCGGGAATTCCTCGGTGCCTTGTGGAGGGAACTGGAGCACTCCAAACAGGAATGGGTCTTTGTGGAGGCCAAGTCCGGGGCACTGTTCCAAGAGGTTTTTACCCACCAGGGCTGCGGGACTTTGGTGGCCCGGTCCTACCAAAAATCCATCACCCAAGCTCAAGTTTCCGACCTGTTGGACGTGATGCTCCTGATGCGGCCCTACGCCAAAAGCGGGGTGATTCTGCCGGTCGGGGAAGAACAACTGGCCCAAGAAATCGGGAACTATTGGGTTTACCGGTTGGGCGGTTCGATTGTGGTCACCGCCCGGACCAGGGTCTTGGGGGATTGGGTGGAATTGGGGAAATTTTGTAGTTTGCCTCGGTACCAAGGCAAGGGCCGGGCTCGGGAGCTGGTGGCCAAGATCGCCGAAGAAATGGCCGCCCAAGGGGCCAAGTTTTTGTTTGCCCTGACCGTCGAGCCCAAAATGGGGACCTTCTTTGAGCGGATGGGTTTTGAGCAGGTGGACCGGGAAACTCTACCCAAGGCCTGGGCCCAGGGCTATGACTTCTCTCGGCCCTCGGTGGCCTACCGGTTGACCCTTCAGTCGAAATAATAATCCCGTTCTTGGATGGTCCGGGCCAATTCTTGGAGCGACCCGAAGGCCGCCTTACCGATCCAGTCGTAGTGTTCGGGCAACTGGCGCAAATAGGCCAGAGACGGGGAATCCGCCTGTTCCAGCCAATACAAAGGCGTTTGGGGACCCAGGCCCGCATCGCCGGCCTTGAGCACAAATTCGCAGGTCTTCCCTTCCAGGTTTCTTAAGGTAACCAATGCCCCTGGTTGGAGGCGGTCGATTTCTTGTGGATTGGTCAGTGCAGTCATGGTGAACCTCCCGGAAACAGGTCTGTTTCCCAAGAGAGATTCAAAAGCCGTACCTCTTTGGCTTGGGCCGGAAACTTAGGAGAGGCCCGCTTTTTTGAACGCCACCTTGTACCTCATGTCCTGCTCCAGGATGTGTTGGATCAACCAGTCCAAAAGGTAAGTCTGCATACGGCCCATCACCTGCTCCAGGTCCTTGGGGTTGGCGGTATTTTTTTTGAATTCCTCAAGTTTTTCCATGAAGGCATCGTGCTCCGCCTTTTGTTGCTCCAGTTCCCCAAAGTGGGCTTGGGCCATCAGCTTTTCTTCATAGCTGAAATGGATGCGGGTGTAGGCGGTCAAGGCCTCAAAAAGCTTGGCCGCCACGGGACCGTCTTCAGGCAAAAAAGAGCGGTTCAGCGCATTGATGGCGGTCAGAATTTTTTGGTGTTGCAGGTCGATCGATTCGATCCCGGTGTTCCATTCGGACTTCCAGGTCAAGCGTTCTATTTTTGATTTTTCCAAAGACTCCCCCTCCCAGAGACAAACCGCCCCATCCTAGCCTGGGCAAACCGAAAAAAGCTAGGGCCATTAAACGGAAAACCCCTCAAACCTCAGCCTTGCGACCCTTCGGGGGGTCTGCCGTCGTCACGAAACCTTGGGGCAACAACACCCCTTGGGCCAAGAGCGGTTCCAGCTGTTTGGGCCACAGGGGCGGGGAAAAAAAGTACCCCTGGGCCAAGTCGCAGCCCAACTGTTGCAGTGATTGGGCCTGCTCCAAGGACTCCACCCCCTTGGCCCCGACCAAAAACCCCAAAACCCGCCCCAGCCCGACCATGGCCCGAACCAAGGTCGGCTCCAAGGGGAGGCGGCCCACAAAACCTTGGGAGATCTTGAGGCCCTGGACCGGGCTTTGGTGCAGGGCCGGCAGAACCAAGGCCCCGGCCCCCAGGTCGTCGAGCCCGATCTGCATGCCCCGTTCCTGGATGGCCAAAAGCGCCTTTTTGGATTCGGCATCCAAGCTGAGCCAGCGGGTCGCCGGAATCTCCAGGCCCAGGTATTGAGGCTCCAGGTTCATTTGGTTCAACTTGGCTTCCAAGAGGGAAAAAAGCTGGGGGTGGTGCCACTGCCGTTCGGTCAGATTCATGGTCACCAGCAGCTTGGGCAGTCCGGCGTTTTGCCAACGTTTCGCCTGTTTGATCACCAAGGAGAGCACCTGCTCAAGCAAGGGCAGGGAAAGACCGGCGGCCTCAACCACTTCCAAGAACTCCGCAGGCGGCAAGAGGCCCCGGCTGGGGTGCATCCACCGCAACAGCCCTTCCACCGCCACGATTTGGCCGCTGCTCAGGTCCACCACCGGCTGGTACACCAGTTTAAACTGTTCCTCTGCAATGGCCAATTGCAGTTGCTCGGTCAACCGGCTCCGCTCTTCGGCGAGCAGGTTCATGGAAGCGGAGAAAAACAGGGCCGTACCGGTTCCCTGGAGTTTGGCGTAGGTCAGGGCCGAGTCCAGATGTTCGAGCAACTGGTTCGGTTGGGTTCCGTCCTTGGGGTAAAGGCAGATCCCGATCCGGGCGGTCAATCGCAGTTCCTGCCCGGCAAAGGAAAAGGGAGCCCGGATGGCCTCTTGGAGTTTTTGGGCCACCAGAAATACATCTTCAGGGCTTTTGACATCCTTGAGTCCCAGAAAAAATTCGTCTCCCGAGAGCCGAATGATCAGGTCCGAGCGCCGTCGGTGGGCTTCAAGGACTCGGGCCACTTCTTGAAGCGCTGCATCCCCCGCTTTGGTGCCAAAGGTTTGGTTGAAGGGCTTGAACCGGTCCAGGTTCAGCTTGAGCAGGGCCAGCTGGTGCCCGTTGCGGCTGGCGTAAGCCAGGGCTTGGTTGAGGGATTCAAACAGGGTGAAACGGTTGGGCAGGCCGGTCAGGGGATCCAAAAAGACCTCCTTGGGCTCCTGTTTTTCGCCGTTGAACAAGGACCCCAAGTCCTGCAAAAAGCCCAAATGGTAGTGCTCCTGGTCCAAGGGGTTGAACCACCGGTCAAGCTTGAGCGGGGTCGGGAAAAAGGAACTGGAGTCGGGGACCCCAAAGTCCCCCTGCCAGCAGTCCCCCTGTTGGAATTGTTCCTCCAGCACAGCGGCCTGGGGCAGGTACAAACGCAGGTCCGCCCCCAACAGGCTTTCGGGCGGGAGGCCAGTGGCTTTGGTGAAGGCTTGGTTGAACCAAATGATGTTTAACCTCGAATCGGCCAAAAGAACCGCCGATTGGGTCTGGTCCAGCACTTGGGTTAACAGCTTGTTTTGGGCCTGCTGGGCCTGGGGGCCACTTTCTTCGACCAAAAGCGCCCGCATCGAGGCGGCTTTGCCTTGTTCGTTTCGCTTGATCTGCCCCCAAAGCCGGAACCAGCGGAGCGGGCCTTCCAACTGGACCCGGAATTTCGCCTCAAGGTCGTCGCCTTTTTGCAAGCTTTCTTCCAAGGCTTGGACGAGTAAGGATCGGTCGGGGGCAAAAACCAAGCCCAAAAAGTCGTCCCAACTGCCCAGCGGCTGTCCTTGAGGCAAGGCGAGCAGCTTGACCAAGGCCGGGGAAAATTCCAGCTTGGGTGCCAGCAGGTCCCAAGTCCACCATCCTGAACGGAAGCGTTCTTCGGTCAACGACAGTTTGTCCCGGAGCTCTTGGACCTCCAGCTCCAACCGGTCCTTTTGCCCAACCAAAGCCCAGTGGGCTTGCAGCCAAGGGGAGAGGGAGGAATGCAACAACCAGCCGCCCAGTAGGATCCAAACCAAGCCCAGCAAAAACCCATAGCCCAAGGGCTCCCAACTCTCTCTCCACCAAGCGGCCAAAGGTTTGTAGGCGATCAGGGTCAGGTTGGCCGGGCCTAGGGGTTCATAAAACACCAGCAGCGAAGGCGATCCGTTGAAAAGATAATTCCCCGAATGGCCCGAAGTACCCTTGAGGGTGGCCAAAAAAAACGGGCTTTTGGGGGAGAGAGGTTGCGGCTGCAGGTTCCCCGCTTCCAGGAGCACCGGACCCAGCCGGGTCAGGTGGCCCAAGCGAAACCGAACGCCTCCGGTGCGGTTGCGCACCTCGCCCAAGGCGGACAGTAAAACATCCAAAGATTGGGCAGACAAAGTGAGCGGGTCGGGTTCCCCGGTCTCCGCCAAGGCGCTCAGAAAAACCGCCTCTGCTTGGACCGCCTCGGCAAGCAACCTTTGCTCCTGGCCCAGCTCCGCCTGACGGCCCAGGTACAAGATGAGGCCGACCAGTGAAAAGACCAGCAGCACCGACCAAATAAGATAAGTCCGAAAAGGGTAAGGATTGGCAGTCAAAGGTCTTTTGTCCCAAAAGGTTTGTGATGCTTTGGTTGGTCCGGTCAGGTATTGTATCTGTTCGCAGGAGGTTTGAGCAAGTCCCCTGGCAAGAAAGCCGGGGTTTTCCTGCTTTGTCCCTGAGAATTGGGAGTTTTTTTTTGTGCCCCAGAGAGCCGGGGCCGCCTTGGGGGCTCTCCGGGTTCGGTTGCGGTTGGTTTGGGTTTGAATTTCCCTTGAACCAAGGCTATACTCCCTCGACTGGCTCCGATGAGGGGTCTTTGTTTGAGAGACTTTTTTGGAACTTTGACCCAACATGATAGCAATGATCCTCGCCGGTGGCTCCGGTACAAGGCTTTGGCCTTTTTCTCGGTCCATGACCCCAAAGCAGTTCCTCAACCTGGGCCAAACCCAAGAGAGCCTGTTGCAGGAAACCTGCACCCGTTTGGCCGGGTTGGTACCCCAAGAGCAGTTGTGGATTGTCGGTGCAGAAGGCCACCAGTACGAGTTGGAACGGCAGGTTGAGCAGGTCCTGCCCGGTTTGGGGACCAAGCGGCTGCTTTTGGAGCCGACCGGGCGCAACACCGCTCCGGCCATCTTGTGGGGCCTCGCCTCCATCCCCGAAGCGCTTTGGGACCTGCCCTTGGTGATCCTGCCTGCGGACCATCTGATCCAAAATACCGCCTTGTTCCAAGAAAAGCTCCGGGCGGGAGCGCAACTGGCTTTGGAAGGCTGGATCGTCACCTTTGGTATCACCCCCAACCGGCCCGACACCGGGTACGGTTATATCAAGGCCGCCGAGCCGGTGGGGCCGGGCTTTAAGGTCGCCAAGTTCGCCGAAAAGCCCAACTTGAAAACCGCCCAGGCCTATCTGGCCGAGGGCTGTTACTCTTGGAACGCCGGGATCTTTATGGCCACCCCCCGTATGTTGGTCTCGGTTTACGCCCAGCTCTGTCCCCAGCTGTATGACCTGTTTTTTGCCGCCGGGAAACCCAAAGCCTTGGGGGCAAAAGAAATCGCCCAGGTTTATGGGCAGACCAAAAGCGACAGCTTCGACTACGCCGTCTTGGAAAAAAGCGACAAGGTGGCAGTGGTGCAGATGGAGGTCGGCTGGAACGACTTGGGCTGCTGGGAAAGCATCTACGAAGTCAGCCCCAAAGACGGAAAGGGCAACGTTTCTCGGGGCAACGTGGTGCTCCAGGACAGTGAAAACTGCCTGATCATCTCCAGCAAACGGTTGGTCGCCGGGGTGGGCCTCAAAAACCTGATCGTGGTGGAAACCGACGATGCTCTCTTGGTCTGCGACCTTACCCGCAGCCAAGATGTAAAGACTTTGGTGGACCACCTCAAAAAGGAAGACCGAGGGGAGTACAAGTTCCACACCAAGGTCCTTCGGCCATGGGGCTCTTATACGGTGCTCCGGGAAGGGCCGGGCTTTAAGGTAAAAAGCATCGAGGTGCTGCCCGGAAAACGGCTTTCCCTGCAACGGCACCTGCACCGAAGCGAACATTGGGTGGTGCTCGAGGGCACCGCCAAGGTGACCAGGGACGAAGAGGTTTTGTTCCTGACCGAAAACCAATCCACCTACCTGCCCAAGACCGCCTTGCACCGGTTGGAAAACCCCGGCAAAAGCCCGGTCAAGATCATTGAGGTCCAACTGGGCCACTACCTGGGGGAAGACGACATTGAACGGTTTGACGATGACTTTGGCCGGGTGGAGGGCTGAGGTTCTATTCCCAAGCCTAGCCAAAAAAAAGGCCGCAACCCTCTTGGGGATTGCGGCCTTTTTTTTAACGCAGTTGCTGCCCTTAGAAGATAGAGAAGGCAGCGTCACTCAAGTCCCAAGCCCCGGTGGTATCTCCAACGATCAATACCCGATAGACCGAACCAGGGGGCAGGCTGGTGGGAGTGAAGGTATAGGTCCCATTGTTTGTCACCGTGCCCAAGTGAATCCACCCCTGTCCAGAAAGCTGGTAGGCCAAGTCTGAATCGAGGGGACCCAGGGGCGGCGGAGCAAGTTCGTCAAGAAGGTAAAGGTCCACATTCACCGTTGACAAGGAAACGCTGTTCCAAGTGATGTTTTGGCTCACCCCGTTGGTCCAGGATTCCCCACCGTTGGGGGTAAGCAAGGTCCCAGTGAGGTAGCTGGCTTGCGGCCAAGGAATGTAAGGTTTAAAGTCCGCCGCAGTCAAACCATACGCCCCGGTAGAGAGGTCTTGCAGGTTGAGGCCGATGCCCATGTCGAATCCGAAGTTGGCCGGGTTCATGTCAAACTGCCACCAGTGTTGCAGGCTCAGGGGCGAGACATAGTTGGCAAAAGACATTCCCAGGTACTGGGTCCAACCTCGGTGGTCGTGGGCCAGCGAGCCCGCCTCAGCGGCGGTGAGCACCGAACTCCAAATGGCCACTCCCATGACTTCGCCGTTGTAGGAGTCAACGGAACCCTGATCTACGCCCACATTGATCAAACGAGCGGATTCCACGGGGGCTGCCACCCCGGTGTGGTTGACGGTGACTGCCGGGGTCAAAAGGGCACCGTCCAAGTACATCGTTGGCGGGTTGGTTCCGTCATAAGTGACGGTCAGGTTGTACCCCATTCCTGTGTTGACTGTACCGGTAGCCAAGTATTCGGTCACCAAGGTCCCGTCAGAGATGGTGAGTTGGGGGATGCCACCGTTCAACTTGAGGGCAATGTGCCCGGTGGCCGTGCCGTCTCCTAAAGCCAATAGGGTTTGTATCCCGCTCTTCATGTTTTGTTTGAACCAAACGGAAAGGGAAAAACTGCTCGACAGACCCAGAGTGGCAGAGGTGCTTGAACCTAGATAACTGAGCCCATTAAAGTTGATTCCCTGGGGGACAGGGTAGGGAAATCCGGTGTTGATCGAGAAGACTCCATCGGTTACGTCCCACAACCCTGTGTCCGAGACGATCAAAAGTTTGTATCCCGTGCCATAGAAACCCGGTATCGTCCCCGGATCAAAGCTGGCCAACCCGTTGTTGCTCCAGTTCGCAGAGAGGGGAGCCCAGTTGACCGCAGAAACCCGGTCGGCCAAGTCGGCAGCAGTGGGGTCCAAAAGATAGCTTTGGGCCAAGTCGGTGAGCAGATAAACATTCACCGTGGTGCCGGAGAGCAGTATTGAGTCCCAAGAGAGGTTCATGGCTAGGCCGTCATTGGCAAATTCCCCGCCATTGGGGCTGAGCAGACCTCCATCGGTGTACCACACAGGGTCCACCAGATTAAAGTTTTGTAAGTTGGCCTGGGTTAATGTCCCTCCAGCCAGGTTGGTTGGGGTTCCATACAAGGAGAAGTCTCGGCCCAAAAGGGTCGGGTCGGAGTCAAAGTGCCACCAGTGCATCAAGTTAAGGCTGCTCAGATAGAGCCCAAAATCTATGTTCAAGTCGGTTTGGAAGACATTGTTACTCTTGTAGATTTCCGGCAATTCGGCACTAGTGCCCAAGGCACTGTTCCAGACCATCAACGAGTGGATCTTGCCGTTAAAATAATTGCCGAACGAATCCTTGCCAATGTTCACCGACCGAGCACTGTCGCTCTGGGAGCTGGTGATCGAGGAAACGGGGCTGGCCGAAATTACCCCAGAGTCCTGGTAAAGGCTCAAGGTAAAACCGTCCCAAACCATTGCCACCAAATGTCTGCCGCCGGTTGGGACTGGGGTAAGGCTGACATACTGGAAGAAGTTGCTGGTTCCGTTGACCGCATCGGTCACCTTGGCCGCCAGATTCCCGGTGCTGGCCTCGATGTAGAGGCTTATCAGGTTGTTGGCGGTGCCGTCGGTGATCTCCAGGATCGGTTGGTTGAAGGCGGTGGGTCCGGTACTGTCGATCCAAGCGGCGATAGTAAAGGTGTTGGCGATACCCAAAAAGCCGGCGGTATTGGTGCCGATCCAACCGGTAGCACCGTCAAAGTAGAGTGCTTTGGGCGGGGTGTAACTGGGCCCCGTGGGAGTGCCGCCACCACTGCTGCCGTTGCAGGTGGTACAGCCGGTGGTTGGTGGCTGGTACCAAGGGGAAATGAAGATTTCCGGCCCAGCGGTGTCTAGGTAGTTCATCAAACTGACTGCGGCATCGAAGTTGTATTCGGTAAAGGTGCCCTGCTGTGCGCCGGGAAGCTCGGACCAGCCCCGGTGGACCTCTCCCTGCAACACCCCCCACAGGGTCCAATTCACCGCTCCCTTGCCACCCTTTTGGAAGGCGGGATCGTAAATGTCCCCAAACAGCAGGGTTTTTCCTTCAATCACATCCAGGTGCCAACTGCCGCCGACCGAAGTGCTGAGCACATTGTGGTTGCCATCGTAGTTCACCTGCATGATGTCCCCTGCCTGTTGGCCTGCAGTGTAGGAGAAGAACAGGCAAGAACCTCCACCGCTGGTGCAGTCAAAACCGCTGGGGCCGTAGAGGGAAGCCACCGCGGTGGCGTTTTGGTAGCTGTTGGTGGACAAAAAGGCTTCCAGGCTGGGAAAGGTGCCTCCGCTCCCGGAGCTGCCGCTTTTTGTGGTCTCCACCTGCTCCAAAAGGTACCTAGAGCTGGGGTAGGTAATCTGGAAGGTCATGTCAAAAGATTTGGCCCCCGGTCCCATGGGGACCTGCCGAGTGAACCCATGGAAGTCGATGGTGGAGACCTTGTTGGCCAAGTCCGCAACCCGGTCCAATTGGACCCAGCCGTCGGGGTTGGTGAAATACATTTTGTTGGCCGTATAGTCCGTCTGCGTCCTGACCAAGGCCATGGTATCGGGCACCCACAAGCCCCCTTCCAGGCGGTACCTTTGGTTGGGGTTAGTAATGGGGATCTGGATACCCAAATGGGGATCGTAGCGGTCAAAGTATTCCCCAAAATCCCCCCAGACCGTTTGGCCGATGATGTAGTCCAAGAACCCATACCCATCATCGTTGGCGCTAAAGTTGTAGGTCCCATCGTACACCAACTGTCGGAAGGCCAAACTGTTGGCGTTGGTTTCAACACTGATGACCTTGGTCCCCGAAACCCCCAATAAGGTGGCGGTGAGGGTCGCCGGGCCGGGCAGTTTTCCGGTCACGACCCCTTTGGAAGTGGCAATGTCGTTGGTGACGGTGGCGTTGGTCGGAGCCGAACTGCTCCAGGTGGCGTGGTTGGTCATGTCCTGGGCGCTGCCGTCCGCATAGATGGCATAAGCGACCATTTGGGAGGTGGCCCCAACCCCGACCGCCACCGAACCGGTCACCGAGATACTCTTGGGGGCGGTGATCGGAGTAAGGTTGGAAACCAAGGACAGAGCCTTGGTGCCTGCGGTCAAGGTGACTAGGCCCAAGTCGGCACCCGAAACCGGTTCGGCCCTTGCAGCCTTGATCTCGCCGGGACTGAAGTAAAAGCTGGCAAAGGTGTATTCCACCAACCGAACCGGTTTGTTCAGTGGCAAAACCAAGGTGACTTGGTTGGTGGTTAGGCTCAAGAGCCCTGCATCCAGCACCGAACCATAAGCGAGGTAGTCGCCTTTAAAGGTTTCCGTATCGGCAAGGGCCAGGATCATAGAGGTCCCGGTATCCGAAGGCAGGCTGTTGACGTTGGCCCGAAAGCTGCTGTTGTGCCTTTTGGCTTCTTGGGGTTTTTGGACCTCAAAGGTGACGGTGGCCTTGGGTGGACCTTGGTTGTAGTCCGAGCTTTTTCCTGGGGCATTACAACCCCCCAGACCCAGTAGGCCAATGGCTCCGAGCAACAAAAGCCAAGGGATCAGTTCGGTCGAGGTCCTTCTCATTTGTCGCTCCTAATGGGTAATCACGATTTGAACAGGTTGGGTGCCGGGGGTGTTGACTTCCTTGATCACCGTTTCGGTCACCTTGGTGGTGTCGGCGGTTACTTGGTCGATGATCGCTCCGATGTCTTCGATGCTGTCCGTTTCAAACCCTAAGTCGTCTTCAATGATCACCTCTTCAAAGTCCCCAAAATTGCCAAAATCTTCGGCACCTCCAAAGTCAGAGTTTACTTCCGCCATGGCTCCAGGGCTCTCGACCCCACCCAGGGGGGGGAGGGTTCCACCGGTGGAGGCCCCCTCTTGACTGCCCAGCTTGGGCCCGGCTCCCGAATCTGCACCGTCCGCTTTGGCTGCGCCACCTTCTCCGGCTCCAAGTTTAGCCGCTCCCCCTTCGGTCTTGCCGCCGTCATCGCCCTTGGCTGGGCCTCCATCAGCCTTACCACCGCCCTCGCCCTTGGCCGGGCCAGCCTCTGATTTCCCTTGGGCTCCTGGTTTGGCCTTGGAGTCTTCGGTTTTCTTTTCTTCCTTCTTTTCTTCCTTCTTTTCTTCCTTCTTCTCTTCCTTCTTCTCTTCCTTCTTCTTTTCTTCCTTCTTTTTCTCGCCCGTATCCGTTACCGGTGCGCCAAACTTAACTGCGCTCCAGGCCTGGGGGTTTTCGGTGGTCAAGATACTTTGGACCGTCTGGGGGGAAACCTGGACCGGTTGGGTCGGAGTCTCGGTTTTGGTGATCTGGCTGGCCTGGTTTTGGGTTACCTCGACTTCGACCTCCGGGGAAGCCACGTTGGCCATGACCACCGATCCTTCAATGGTGAGCAGGTTGGTCTGCTCCGCTCCGGTACCCAAAACGAATTCGGTTCCCTTGACCCCGACCAGAGCGTTTACCGTACGAATCTGGAAGGGCCTGGGCGCACCGGCAGCCAGGGGGGTTAGACTGGGGGTGACCTTGAATTTGGCTTTCCCAATGGGCATACGCAATTCTCGCTGTTCCCCGGACACTTGGTCCACGTTCAGAAAGCTGTTGGAAAAAAGGTCGATTTCGTCCTGCTTGGCCAATAACTTGAGCTTAGCGACCGTATTGGCCCCGGTTTGCAGTTCGTCGCCGTTTTGGACCTCAATCGGTACCCCCGATTTTTTGTGGATCAAGTCCTTGCCCGCCCGGCGCAGCTTGACGCTGCCCGACTCCAGGGTCAGTTCGCCCACCCGGTCGCCGGAAAACCCCATCCCCGGCAGAACCAACAGCCCTAAAAACAGCAAAAACAAGATCTTACAACGGCCCATGGGCGTTTACCAAATGTGGGTCAAGCTAAGCCCCGCCGTACCCAGCTTGTAGGTCCCGGAGGAGGCGTTGGTCTTGTTGTCCTTGTACTTGTATTCTATTCCCAGTTGTAGCCCCTTGACCAGAGCATAGCCAACCTTAATTTCGGTGTTGGTCGAAACGTCTTTTTGTTTGATCCCCGTGGAGGTGCTGACCCTGGGGTAGCTGGTGGTTTTCTGGTAGAGATAAAGGCTGGGCGTAAAGTCCCCCAGCTTGCCCGAAAACTTGATTCCCTCCTTGAGCGCCGAGTTGTCCTTGTTTATGCCCACGGCGTTGGTGTTTTCACTTTGCAGGTCCAATTGGGTGGTCACGTCAAAAAAGACGGATTTTCCGGTCAAGGTCAAGGTGGTGACTGTTGCGTCCGTTTCGTCGTCGATGCTGGCGGCCTTGGCGATGAAGTTGGAGTTTTTGCCCTCCAACTTGGTTTTGAAACTGGTGCCTTTTTCGGGAACCTGTTCCATTTCCATCGAAAAGTAGGTCTCGGCGATCAACTTGTTCTTGCCGGTGGAGATCACACTGTTGTCAGTGCGAATATCGTTCCAACCCAGGTCGGAGGTCAAGGTTCCGACCCAAGTGTCTTTGAGTTCCCATTCCAGGGTAAACTGGGTGAAGGCGGTCTCTTTGCTTTGATAGGCTTTTTTTGCGTACTTCTCTCGCAGTAAGATCCCTTTGACCAAAACCGCATTGTCCTTGGAAAAACGCCAAGTGAACTGGGGGACCAAAGTAATCGACGATTTTGTCGCAGCCGTCTTGGGTCTTCCATCGGCGGAACTGTCAACGTTGTCGAGACTTTGGCCGGACAAAATGCTGATCAACCGAAAACTGGGTCCCTCTTCCCGGGAACCCAGGTGCAAGGTAAAGTCCTTCCTGCCCAACCCCGAGGGCGTGACCACCGAAACCTCGAATTTGGTGATCTTTTGGGTCAATTTGTAAGGAATCTCGAATTCCGCCTTGGTATCCCCGGTCTGGTTGATCAGCTGCCCGTTTACGTCAATCTGGCGGATCGGTTCAAAGGTGGTGACCCCGATCTTTAAAATCCCTTCCCTTTCTCGGGTGTAGGTTTCCACCTCGTGGCTGGGGCTGAAGATCAGCACGTTCGGGTCTTCCTCGGCGGGGTAGCCCATGTCGGCACGGGTCGCAAAGGGCCAAGCCACTTCCTTTCTCAATCCACCCCCGGCCAGGGACTTGAGCGCTGGGGTCAATTGGACCACATAAACTTGGTTGTTCAACAAGCCGGACTCGGGGACAAAGTAGATCCTACTTTCCTTGGCTTCCCAATGGCCGGGGGTCGGCTGGTTCCCTTGGAGCAATAGTGCCCCTTTGGCCAAAGTGGCCGGGTCAATTGGAGCGTCCAGTTGGACCCAAATTTCGGTGTCCTTGCCCAAACCCCTGGCCTTGGGTTGGGGATACATGCCTTTGAGCTCCAAGACCAACTCGCGGAACGCTTCCTTTTCGGTGGTAAAGGTGAGTTCAAAAGAGCCCTCTTGGTTGTTCCCCTCCAAGTCTCTGAGGCCTTCCAAGTGAAAGTGGTAAGCGGTCTCGAATTTCAGAGGGGAATCGGTCTTAAAAATCATGCGCTTGCCGATGATTGCTGCCTTCCCTTTCACCGGAGTTTCTCCCTGGGTCAGCCGGATGTTTTTTAAGTCCAAGCTCTTGGGGTCCAAGGGGGCGGAAAAGACCACCACCACGCCGCCGGAGATCGAGGCCTGGGTGGCCCCCAGATCCGGTTGGCTGCTTTGGATCGTCATTTTGGGGGGGCTGGGCAAGGTGGTAAAGCTCCAGCCCTCTTCCTGGGCCATCTTTTGCCCACCGATGCTCTTGATCCCGTTGCCTAAAACCAACCGGTAGCTGGTCCCGTAGGCCAAGGGGCCAGGAAGCCCTAAGGTCAGCCGCTTGCCCAGCAGTTTGTAGCTCACCGGGATTTCTTGGGTAGCCTGGGGGCCGTCGGCGGGCCGAAAGTGGATCTGGTCTTTGAGGCTGGAAGCCACCAAGGGCTCGGTGGTTTCAATCACCATCTCCGGGGTCAGAGCGACATTTTTGGAACCGTCACGGATACTGAAAGCCTCGACCAAACGGCTCGCCCAAGGCAGCGAATCCCCTTGGGTCAACCACCGGACTTGGTTTTGTTCCCGCAACTCTACCCAGGCCGCCGCAGAGGCCTGCTTGGTGTTCCGGCTGGCCAGTTGGGCAAAACGCTCTTGGGTGGCCTCCAGCAAAACGGTGGCCTCTTTGGCTTCACCGGAAAACCGGTGGGTTGGGCCGACTTGGGGCCTCTGGGCGCTGAATTTCCCGGTTTGGTAGAGCAAAACCCGGTTTTTTCGGTCATAAAGCCGTACCGCTAAGATCAACTGGTCTTCATCTTGGAACGAAAAAGGAGGGGCCTCAACCTCTAGGACTTGGGAGCTTTGGGTAAAAGAAACGGGAGACACAAACCCGATCCTTTTTTGCTGTTGGGTGGTCGAGATTTCTACGGTGCCGTACAGGGATACCGGCTCCGCTAAGGGGTTTTGGAGGGTTAGGATGATTTTGAGTTTTTCGCTGCTCGGGTCCCACTGGAGGTACTCCAGTATGGCGCTGGGGCTTTCCTGGGCCAAAGTCCAGGGGGCAAAAGGCAGCCACAAGCCCAACAGAAAACCAAAAATGAAACGCCAACTGTGGTCCAAGGCCGCACCGAGGCAAGGTTTCCGTGAAACAGTAGGCTGTTGTTACCTTATTTTCGGAAGAAAGAACAGGGGCAAAGGGAGGAATTTAAAATTTTGTCCCTACCGGGGAAAAGGCAAAGCAGGGAAAAATACCGGGGAAAAAGCAAAGTGCCGCCCCAAGGCCTTGGCCTGGGGCGGGGGTGCTGTCAACCGCTGCCGGTTTCGCCCCGGTCCAGGGTTGGCGGAACCAGCGGGGTTTACTTCAGGTTGGTCATCAAAAAGACCATCACAAACAAGGCGACGGTCTCAATGATCCCCAAGACCATGATGTAGTTCCCCATCCCCTTGTTGGTATCCACCAGAGCGTCGCAGGCCATGGCCGCCGCCTTGCCTTGGTACCAAGCGCTGAAGCCGATGGCAATCCCGCCGAACAGGCCGGTAGTCAACTTGGCCATGGCCGGGACCGTGTCCGGGGCACCGATCAGGGAGTTCATCAAGATCATCCCGTAGATGGTTTGGGACAACGGGGCCGAAGCAAAGGCGACCAAGATGAAGGGAGCCCCCTTGCCTTTAAGGAAGGCCTTGCGCCAAGCGCCGACCGCCGCCATCCCAGCGATCCCGCAGCCCACGGCGCTGCCCATGGCCGCAAAAGAAAGCGCCAGCGCATAAGCGCCCATTCCTAGACTCTCCATCTCCATAATTCCCTTTTAAGGTTCACGCAACAGTCGGAAGGGGCTGTAGGCCTTTCCCGTCCATTGCAGGTTCAGGTGCTTTGAAAATTCAAGAAAGTTGAGCCGAATCGCATGCACCATCACGGCGATTCCGGCCAACATCAGGTTGATCCAATGGCCCAAAAACAACACCAAAACCGCCCCGGCCCCGGCGGACCAGGAGTCGAACCCGATGTTGAGAGCCAACTGGTTAAAGGTGACGGCCATTTGTTTGGTCGCCAATCCCACCGCAAAAAGCCTTATGTAGGACACCAAGTCCGAAAAGTTCCCAATCGCATTGAGTAGGTTCAAGGGGAACTGGGCCAGCCCCCAGAGAGCCCCCTTCACAAAGGTGCGAGGCGGCCTTTGTTCGCTGAACAGCAGGACCAGCAGTAAGGCCCCGTAGATCAGGGGCTCTGCAAAAGGGTCCATGGCTTCCCGGAGGACAAAAAAGACCGCCAACTGGTAGAGCCCAAAACAAAGCAGCAGCCAGCCCAGCTCGGTCATCCGCTCGGACCAGCGCCGACACTTGAAGATTTGCCACAGGTGGGCCAAGGCCAGTTGGGTCAAACCAATCAGGAAGGTCAGGCGGATGACCACCGGGTCCGAGTCCTTGGACCAACTGGACAGGGCGGGGATCACCAGATTGGACAAAAAGGGCACCTCCATCACCTGTTCGACCCCGAACCAAAGGCCGGTCACCGCTCCCCAAATCGTGGTGCAGACCGACAAGAGGAAAAAAAGCGGGAAGATTTCGGGGGAGCTCTTTTTGGCACGCAACCTCATCCAAACCGTTCCGGCTAGCATGATCAGGCCGTACCCAGCATCGCCAACCAGCATGGCAAAAAAGAGGCTGAAAAAGATCATGAACACCCAGTTGGCATCCGCTTCCTTGTAGCCGGGGGTGACCCCGATAAAGCCCAAGATGGGGTTAAAAAGCCGGGTAAAGCGGTTTTGCCGGAGCAGGGTTGGGGCTAGGTCCGGGTCGGCCGGTTCTTCCAAGAGCACCATGCCTTCTTGAGTGACCATTTGCCTTAGCTCTCCCAGCCCCGCCGTGGGGGCGTAGCCGGAGGCGTATCCCAAGATACCTTTTTCGCTCAAGGTCGCCGTGGCCTCTTCGTAATGCAATCCGTTCCCCAGCTCCCGGAGGTAGGCGAACAGGGGGGCGGAGTCCTCCATCAGGACTTTCAGTTCCGCTTGGGCTTGGGCCAGCCGAATCTCCTTGGCTCCCGCCAATTTGATCTGCTGCCTTCGGTTCAACTCGGGCCGTTCCTTGCGTTTGAGGTCCTCCCTGGGGTGGGGCTGGCGGCTGACCAAGGCACAGTTCCATTGCCCGTGAGTCGGGTAGAGGGGAAACCAGTATTCGTGGAGCCCGGCATCCCCCATGTCTCGTTCTCGGACTTGGTAGAAGGTGACGAACCACCCGGCCTGCTCCAACTCCGTAAAAAGACTGGGGTCAAAATCCCCCAAAGGCTCCGCTCGTTCGGCATCCCTCCGGTGCTTGGCGATTTCTTGGGCCAGCCGCTGGGTCTCTTCCACCAGCCCAGTGATCTTTTGGAAGTGCTCATGGCCCAACAGCGGGTCCCCCTTGGGCTGGTAAGTCTGGGGGGCCAGGAGGTGGGTCAGGTCCTTGAGCTTTTGTCGGGAGGCCTGGAGCTGCTCCTGGTGAACCTCATGGGGGTCGTCGAGGTGGACCAATCCGGTGCCGCCGATAGCCGCCAAACTGAGCTCGGCCTTTTCCTTGAGGTACAACAGACTGACTCGGGTCATGGGCTCAATCATCAGGCCTCCTGTCCCAGAGTTTTGGCAGCCAGCTTCTTTTTGGCTCCCCTGGCCCAACCTACCGCCGCCGCCGCCTGGTCGTCCAGGTAGGTGGAAATGGTTTTGATCAAGGTCTTGGCTTCGGGGATCTTCACCTTCTCAAAAAGGTTGACCCTTTGACTGGTCACCCGCAGTTCGTCTGCAAGCAGTTGTTCCGCTTCAAAGGCCAAGGTAATTTCTGCTTGGATGGAGGTCAACTCCTCTAGGGCCTTCACGCCTTTGTCCACCCAAAGGGGAGTTTGGTAGAGGTTGTAGGGTTTGGTGCTAATTTTTAGGCTTTTGAGCCGAGGCACTTCAATCCCGGCAATCGCTTCCATCTCCACCTCAATGGACTCCAAAAAGACCCACTCTTCCAAGGGGAGAGGCTCGCCGAAGCAGGAAATCCATTGGTTGAGGTCCTTCCAAAAACTTTTGGCCCGAAGCTCCAATTCCTCAATCCGAGCCTTGGCCAGCAGCAACTCCCGTTGGAGCAGTTGCTTTTTGACCTGCAAGGTCGGCAGATAGCGGCGCAGCGTTTTGAGCTGGTCCTTTTGCCGTTTCAGTTCGGTTTTGGTGAGCTTAACCTTTGCCATAGCTTAACCTGTCGGCCAATATTTGGCGATCAACTCGGATTTGAGCCTTGTTTCTTCGGGGGTGAAACACTGGGCCAAGATGGACCAACAAAGATCCAAGGCCCCTTCCAAGGGAATGTTCACCTCCAAGTCCATCAACTTTTGGGCAAACAACTTGTTGTAAAGCAACAGCTTTTGGTCCCAAGGGGACATCTTGAAGCCCATGGCCCGCTTTTCTTCGGTCTCCCGACTGCTGGCGTACAGCTGGATCATTGCGTCCATGATCGCCCGGTGGTCGGAGCGGGTGTTCTTGTTGACCAACTGCTTGAGCCGACTCAAGGAGCCAAAGGGCTCGATCCGCCCGCCGTTGAGGTAATATTGCCCTTCGGTAATGTACCCGGTGTTGTCGGGCACCGGGTGGGTGACATCGTTGCCGGGCATGGTGGTCACCGAAACCAAGGTCAGGGACCCGGCCCCCTTGAAGTCCGCCGCCTTTTCGTACCGCTGGGCAAGTTGGGTATAAAGGTCGCCGGGGTAACCTCGGTTGCTGGGGACCTGTTCCATGATGATGGCGATTTCCTTGAGGGCATCGGCAAAGTTGGTCATGTCGGTCAGCAGGGTCAGCACCCGCTTGCCTTGCAGGGCAAAGTTCTCGGCTACCGCCAAGGCGAGGTCCGGGACCTTGAGGGCCTCGACCACCGGGTCCGAAGCGGTGTGAACAAACAAGACGGTGCGGTTCATGGCATCGGTGTTTTCCAGCTGCTCCTTAAAAAACAGGTAGTCGTCATAAAGTACCCCCATGCAGCCCAGCACGATGATGTCCACCTCCGCCTGCAAGGCGATCCTTGCCAGCAAGGCGTTGTGCGGCTCCCCGGAGCTGGAGAAGATGGAGATCTTCTGGGCCTCTACCAGGGAGTTAAAAAGGTCAATCATCGGGATGCCGGTGCGGATCATCTTGCTGGGCAGTACCCGGGTCGCCGGGTTGACACAAGGCCCGGCGGTTTCGATCAAACTGTCGGCCAGATTGGGGCCTGCGTCCCTGGGGGTGCCCTTGCCGTCAAAGATGCGGCCCAAGAGGCTGGGGGAAAAGGGGGCTTGCATCCCGTGGCCCAAAAATTTAAGCCGGTCCTGGGTGGAGACCCCGGCGGTACCGGAGAAGACCTGCAAAAACACTTGGTTGTGGTCCACCTTGATCACCTCGGCAAGGCTGGTCCCCTGGGCCGATTCGATCCGGGCCAATTCGCCGAACTTCGGTCCGTCCGCCTCTACCATGATCACGTTCCCTGCGATTTGCAGGATTCGGTTATAGATCCTTTCCATGGCCTTGGGACTTTTCGTTGATCAGGTTGAGGATCTCCCGTTTTTTTGCCTTGTAGGGCTCGGAGCCGAAGGTCAGGGAGTTCCAGTCGATAAACCTCTGGCGCAGGTGGTTAAAAAACTCTCGGGCCAGCACCTTGTCTTCCAGGTTCAGCGGCCGGTCCACCAGGTTTTCCACCAGCTCGAACCCCTCGGCCTGTCGCTCTCTGGGGGTAGCGGCATCCACTTCGTCAAAGGCATTTTGCTGCAGGTACACCGAGTCAAAAAACTCGCCCTTCAAAAAGGTGATAAAGTCATCGGTGCTGGTGCCTTCTTCCCCGACCACCTTCATCATCTGGTTGATCTCGTTGACCCGCTTGAGCAGCCCGGCCATTTTAAGCCGCTTTTGGTTGAGCACCACCCCTTGGTATTTGCTCCAGGATTCCAAGGGGTCGATGGCCGGGAAACGTCTGGCATCGCTCCGTTCCCTCGAAAGGCCGTGGAAGGCACCGACCACTTTGAGGGTCGCCTTGGTCACCGGTTCGTCAAAGTTCCCCCCGGCGGGGCTGACCGTGCCGCCGATGGTCAGGCTGCCGACCTCGCCGCCCTTGAACCGGACCCTTCCTGCCCGTTCGTAAAAACCGGCGATCATGGATTCCAGGTAGGCCGGAAAGGCCTCCTCACCGGGGATTTCCTCCAACCGGCCGGAACGCTCCCGCAGGGCCTGGGCCCAGCGGCTGGTAGAGTCGGCCAGCATCAATACGTCCAGGCCCATTTGGCGGTAATATTCCCCCAAGGTGACGGCGGTATAAACCGAAGATTCCCGGGCCGCCACCGGCATGCTGGAGGTGTTGCAGATGATGATGGTTCGCTCCATCAGGCTTTTTCCGGTCCTAGGGTCGATCAGTTCGGGGAACTCCTTGATCGTCTCCACCACCTCGTTGGCCCGTTCCCCACAGGCAGCGATGATCACGATGTCCACCTCGGCGTAGCGACTGGTGATCTGTTGCAAAACTGTTTTTCCGGCACCAAAGGGGCCGGGGATGCAGTAGGTACCGCCCTTGGCCACCGGGAACAGAGAGTCCACAATCCGCACTTGGGTCACCATCGGTTCGGTGGGCATCAGCCGTTCTTCGTAACACCGAATCGCCTTTTTGACTGGCCATTCAAAAGAGAGCCGCAACTCGAAGGTCTCCCCTTCCTGGTTTTTGAGGGTCCCGATCGGTTCGGTAAGGTTGTATCTGCCGTCCGGCCGGAGGTCCACCAACTCCAAGGGGCCGGTCAGGCCGTAGGGGATCTGGATCTTGTGGGTGAACCGGCCCTCGGGCACGGTGCCGAAACAGTCGCCTGGATACAAGGATTGGCCCAACTTGGCGGTGCCGGTAAAGGCCCACTTTTGGTTGAGGTCCAGGGGGGCAATGTGGTGGCCACGGGGGGTAAAAAATCCGGTCTCTTCGGCCAAAGCATTGAGCGGGTTTTGCAGACCGTCAAACAACATGCCCAACAGACCGGGGCCCAGTTGGACGCTCAGCAGGGTGCCGGTAAACTCGACCTTGTCCCCCTTGCCGATTCCCTTGGTGTCTTCAAAAATCTGCACCTCCGCTTCGTTGCCTCGGATGCGGATCACTTCACCCTTGAGCTTTTGGCCTTTGAGGTCCACCAGGGCGATTTCGTTTTGCATCAACTTGCCGTCAAAGGCAACTTTGACCAGGTTGCCGGTGATGCCGACCACCGTTCCTTGTAAACTCATGGCGCTACCCCAGCAGAATGGGAGACAAAACGTTCGGGCAAAAGACCCTTGGCCAAGGCCATCAAGCGCTCCTGTCCCTTGGCCAAGTCGAACTTGGCCTTGCGGTGGGACAGTTCGAGCTTGAGGGCATAAAGGGCGACCAGGGTAAAATTCAGGAATTGGCCGCTGCTCAACTGTTTGAGCCGGTCCCAAAGCAAGCGGATGCGGAGCAGTTCGGCTTCATAGGGGTTGTGGGCATGCATGACTTCTTCGGCTTGGGGCAGGGGCGCTTCGGGCATCAGGTCGGTGGAGAGCACCACTTCCCTGCCCAGGCTCCGGGCCCTGATCTGCACGATCTGGTGGTCCAGGCTCCGTTTGTAGCCTTGGTAGTCCTCCAGAGCCGGGGTGCCGAAGCTCTCGGTGCTGCCTTCGAGCAACTGGCCCAGTATCTCTGCCGCTTCGGACCCCAAGGCGGTGGCGCAGAGGTCCAAAAAGGCCTCAAAGGTCAAAGGCGGGGCTTCCCTGAACCGCAAGGCCGGCAAGGTCGCCAAGAGATAGGGATAGCTCACTTGCGCTCCTTCTTGTGGGCCTGGGACCAAAGCTCCTTCAAACGGGGGCTGAGGTACCGGGAGAGCCGTTCCGCCAAAGCGGAAGAGCTGAAGTCCAAAAAAGCATGGGCCCCGGATTCAACGATCCACATCCCGGCCTTGACCTTTTTGGAACCCTGGGTAGTCAGGTCCAGCCCCAACTTCTGGGCCAATCCGCCCACCAGCGCTTGGTCCAAAGCCTTCTGGTCTTCCTGGGCCAAGGTGACCTCCAAAGTCTTGCCCACAAAGCCCGGAGCCAGGGCGAGCAGGAATTTCTCCAGCACCGCCGGGGTCAGAGCCGCCGGGACCGATTGGGCCACAAAGTTTTGGAATTGTAAGGTGAGCTGTTCTTCCAGGCCCAAAAGCAAATCCCGTTGGGCCATTTGGAGGCGCTCCTTCTGGGCCGCCTCGGCTTTTTCGATTTTGTAGATCGCCTCATCGTGGGCGGCTTTGGCCAGCCTCTGGGCCTCTTCCAAAAGCCGTTCGGCTTGGTCTTTGGCGGTTTGAAGAATCTGCTCTGCCTGTTCCTTGGCCTTTTCCAGGCCCTCGGTGTGGATCAGGTTGAGGAGATTTTCAAGGTTGGTTTGTCGAATCAATTCATCGTTCATGGGGCGGACCAAAAAAGGAGAGCAAACCCTTTGCGAAATCTTGTTGCTATGGTAATCTTTCTTTCAAAAGGTTGAAACAAATTTTTGTATAAAATCGGCAAAACAGCCTCCAAAGGGCTGTCCCTCTAGGAGAGGCCATGAGTACCGAAAGCCAAAAGTTGGACTCAAAGATCACCGCATGGCTTGAACAACAAAGGGTCAAAGCCCTCAAGGAGGCGGAAACCGAAAACCGGGTGATGAGTTCTAGGACCGTCACCATTTCCCGGGAATTCGGCTGCGAAGGTTACCCCTTGGCGGTGGCGCTCAAAGAAATTTTGGAAGATGCTTCGGGGGACAAATGGACGATTTTTGACCGTAACCTGATCGAAAAGCTGGAACGGGAATACGACCTGACCAAGGAATTCCTGGAAAAACTGGGCGAAAAGGCCAGCGCCGTGGAGCGGTTGAAGGCGATGCTTTCCCGGAGTTGGGCCAAGGACAATGAAGACAAGTTTCGCATGATCGCCGACACTATCTTTTCGATCGCCAGCGCCGGACATGCGATTATCGTGGGCCGGGGTTCGGCAGTGATCGCCCAGGAACTGCCCAACTGCTTCCACTTCCGGCTGATCGCCCCTTTGGAGCACCGGATCAAGTCTTATATGTTGCGCACTGGCTGCACCAAGGACGATGCCGCCTCGGCGGTGCTGGAAGCCCATGCGAACACCTCCACCTTTTCTAAGGACTTCCTGGGAGTGGACCTGACCGATCCGCTTTATTACCACGCCATTTTTAACACCGAACGGATGAAGCTTTCCTCCATTGCGGTGGCGGTCTCCAAGGTTATCGGTTATTAGCTCATCGATTCCAGAGCGGCGAGCAAGACCCGGTTGAAGTCCTCCTGGCTGAAGCTGGGGGGCAGGAAAAACCCAGGTTTCGGCGGACCGACCGGGGCCTCTTCCGGTCCGCCGGGAACGGCTCCGGCGGCGGGGTTGACCGGGCGGACGGGCGCTTCCGGCTCGCTGTAGGCGGTGACCACAATCGGCTGGTCGCTGCGGCAGCCAATGTTCTGGAGCTTTTGGGTCAGGTTGGCCCATTCGGGGTCCTTGAGTCCCGAGTCGTAGAGGATCACGTCCACGTTTTCCCGGACCAACAGCTTGAGCGCCTTGGTTCCCGAGTCGGCGAGCAGGTATTTTTTTACCTCCACTTCCCCTAGACACTTTTGCAGGAACAGCCGTTTGGTGGCATCCTTGTTGACCACCAGCACGGTCAGCTTTTTGAGGCTGTTGACCGAATAACGCCGAGCCGGGCGGGACCCGGATCGGTTGAGTTCCTCCAGCTGTTGGACCAGCCGTTCCAGGCTGAAGGGTTTTAACAGGTACCCATCCGCCTTGGCGTTGTGGGCGTATTCCACCGATTCTCGGTTGATCAGGCTGGTCACAAACAAAAAGTAGGGCTGGACCACCAGATCCTGCCGCTCCCGGATCGTCCTCAGCAAAGTTAAACCGCTGATCTTCTCCAAGTCCCACTCGCTCAAGACCACGTCAAAGGTTTGTTGCCCGTCGGTCAGTTTGGTCAGCCCGGCCATGCCGTTGTCCACCACCTCCACCAGGGAGGCCCCGGCCCTTTTAAGGGTCGCCGCCAAACTCTCGGCGACGGTCTTGTTTTTGTCGATGATCAGGTAGGTGAAGTTTTGTAGGTTTGCGGGCAAGCTGAGTGGTTTTTCGGCATGTTGGGTTTTTTCCAACACCAATTCGGTCTGGGTGTCCGCCAAGTCCCGGCGGGTTTTTTCCAGGTCTTCGTTGCGCTTTTTTAAAGTGTTGTTTTTGATCTGGTCCAGCCGGTCTTCCAGTTTGAGCAACAAAAAGGATTCCAGGTCTTCCGCAAGGATGGCCAGCAGCTCTTCATGGTTCCAGGGCTTGTCCAAAAACCGGTGGATCACCCCTTGGTTGAAGGCCTTGATCGCCTCCTGCTGCTCCGTCTTGCCGGTCAAGAGGATCCGCCGGGCCAGCCCGTTGATCGCCTTGGCTCGGGCCAAAAATTCCAGGCCCAACATCTTGGGCATCAGGTTGTCGGAAATGATCACCGCAAATTCCTCTTTGCCCAAGACGACCAAGGCCTCCTCCGGGTCGGAGTAGGTCTTGAGCTCAAAGGGCTGGGAGTGAAACTCCCGGCGCAAGGCGGAGAGAATCTGCGACTCGTCGTCAACCACCATCACCTTCAGGTTTTTGGCCAGTTCCTGGCGAATTTGTTGGAGCAGTTCCATAGGGTTATGGGTTGGAAGTGAGCGGGACTTGTGGATTGAGGGGCAATCGGACCGTAAAGACCGTACCTACCCCGACTTTGCTTTCGGCGGTGATCTTGCCTTGGTGTTTTTTGATGATGTTGTAGGACACCGATAGACCCAGGCCGGTGCCTTTGCCGACACCCTTGGTGGTAAAAAAGGGTTCAAACAGCCGGGCCATGTGCTCGGCCGAGATGCCGGTGCCGCTGTCTTTGATCCGAATCACCGCCTCTTGGTCCTCTTGGGCGGTCTTGATGTGGATGCTGCCCTTGTCGGGGATCGCTTGGGCAGCGTTTAAAATCAGGTTGAGCAGGACTTGCTTGATCTCCTGGGGGTAACAAACCACCTGCTGGGCAAGCTCTAGCTCGGTCACCACTTCGATCCGGTACTTGAGTTCGTTGTTGAGCAGTTTGAGGGTTTTGTTGATGGCATCGTTGAGGTCGGACTGCTCCATGTTGCCGGTCCCGGTGTGGGCAAACTCCCGCAGGTTGGCTACGATGCTTTTGATCCGCTCCGCCCCTTCCAAGGTGTCCTTGACCAGCCCACCGATGTCCTTGACCATAAAGTCCAGGTCGATCTGCTTTTTCTTGGCTTCGATTTCCGTTAGAATCCGTTTGATCTTGGGGTCCTTGGATTCAACAAACAGCTCCAGGTCGTGGTAGAGTTTGAGCAGGGACAAAAAGTCCCCCAGGTAGGTTTGTAGGCTGCCAACGTTGGAATAAACAAAACCGATGGGGTTGTTGATCTCATGGGCAATCCCTCCGGCCAAGGTTCCGATGGACTCCATCTTTTGGGATTGCAACAGCTGGGCTTGCAACGCCCGTTCTTTGGTTTTGTCCCGAGACACCCCGATGAAATTGACGGTTTGTCCTTTGCTATCGATGACCGGAGAAATGGTAAGTTCGGTCCAAAACAGCTTGCCGTTTTTCTTTTGGTTGACCACTTCTCCATGCCAAAAGTGCTCGGTGGACAGGGTCTTCCAGAGCTCTTCGTAAAACTCCTCCGTTTGCCGTCCGCTGTGCAGGATTCTTGGAGTTTGGCCCAGCACCTCTTCCTTGGAGTAGCCGGTGCCCTGTTCAAAGGCGGGGTTGACGTACAGGAACCGGCGGTCCTTGTCTGTGACCATTACATAATCACGGGTTTGTTCGATCGCTTTGGCCAACATGTTGTTTTGCGCCTGGGCCTGTTTGCGCATAGAGATGTCCCAAACGCTCAGGACCAACCGCTGCTCCCCCGCCTCCAAGGGCACCAATTGCAACCGCGCTTCCAAGGGGATCGGGCCGTTGGTGGTGTTGTACTCGAATTCAAAGTCCAGGCGGAGCTGCTTTTTTGAACGCAGGTCGGCCAAGCCTTCCTCAAGCCATGCTTGGTGGTCGGTGCCGATCAGATCCAAGAGGGTCATCTCCAGGAACTCTGGCCCCTCTTTCCCCAGCAGCTCTTGCCCGCCCTTGTTGCTGTACAGGAATTTGAGGTTTTGGGGAGAAATCAGGAACAGCCCCCCGTGGGTGAGGTCCAAGGCCTTGCCCAGCCTGGTCTGCTCCGCTTCGGCCAACACCCTTGCCTTTTGGGTGGCCAACTGCTTGGCGGCGGCCTCCAAGGTGCGGTCTATGGAAACAAACAAGTCGTCAAAGTCCACCGGCTTGGGGGCAAAGTCCACCGCCCCGGCGTTCATCGCCGAGCGTAGGTTGGCCATGCTGTCAAAGGAACTGATCACGATGGTGGGGATCTCGACCGCCTGTTCCTTGAGGTGGTAAAGCATTTCCAGGCCGGTCATCACCGGCATTTGGAAGTCGGTCAGGATCAGGCTGACATCCGGGTTTTGGGCGAGCTTCTCCAGGCCTTCCGCCCCATCAAAGGCGTGGATCAGCCGCAGAGAACCGGATTGGGTCCGTTCCTTGAATTTGGCCTCAAAAAGCTTGTGAATCAGACGGTCATCGTCAACCAGAAGCACCACTGACTGCATTTGCGCACCTCAAACGAGCTGGAAGTTTATTCTTTCTTTGCCTAAAGGCTATCACAGCTTTTAAAAAGCCCCAAGTGCCTTTTTCTGGGTCAGTCAACCTGAGAAGGAACGGGAAAATAAAGCAGAGTTAAGCCGGGCAAAAGGCGGTAGGACAGTCATTTCTGATATTGGACAAGGGAGAGCGGGGTCTGTTAGTCTCCTGCCGCTGGACCTCGCTCACCAATAATTACCGAAAAATATCCATGTCGTTCGAAAAAAACGTTCAATACCTAGCCAACAATTTGATCCCCTTGATGTTAAAGGTCGGGGCGCTGATCTTTATCCTCGAATTGGTGGTGATGTTTTTGATCGACCTATTGGGAGAAAACCTGAGTCCCTTGGTCGAAGCGCTGATTGATGCCAGCGTCCTTTCCCTGTCGGTCACCCCGATCACCTACATCCTGATCTCTCGCAGCGGGAGCGGGGTACAGTCGGGCTTGGGGCGGCCTGCACCCGAGTTTTTTCTGGCCGAGCGCTACGGGTCCAGACTGGCCAAGTTGTTTTTGCCCCCCATGGGCATTTTGGTTTTGCTCTTGGGGTTGATCCTGGCCAGTTATTTTCAGATCGAAAGAAAAGATATCCTGGAAAAGCTCCAGCTCAATGAGGAAAGGCTGGTCCTGATCGAGGCCGAAAACCTGTCCAGCCAGATCCAAAAGGTGGTTGCAGACCTGGATTTTTTTGTCCAGCACATGGGCCAAGAGGCACAAGGGCCTGGAATGGAATCACACTTCTCCCGGGATGCGGAACATTTCCTCGGCAGCACTCGACGGTTTGGGGGACTGAGACTGTTGGACAATGAAGGTTTGGAGCGGCTGCGGCTGGAGTACAACCAAAAAATCTACAAGTTGCCCCCAGGTGCCTTCCCGCCTAAGGAGTTTTCCACGGTCAAAGCACAGCTGGATGCAGGTCGGCCTTACCTTTCGGCCCCCAGCTTTCGCCGTTTTTTGTCCAGCCCTAAGGGGGAGCAATTCCTGGGGGTCGATTTGGCCCAAAAGCTGGTGGGCAAGGATGGGCAGGTTTTGGGGTGGTTGGTGCTCGAAGCCCGGCTGGACCGGTTGCTGCAAAACCTGCTGGCCTTGCACGGGCAAGGGCAGGGACAATTGTTTTTGCTAACCGAAGAAGGGCAAGTCCTCTACCAAGGGGAGAGGTCCAAACTTTTGGCGGTCGCTCCCGGTGGCGATAGCCCCCAAAGCTGGAGTCGGAAACAGTGGAGCCAGCTTACAGCGGCGGGGGATGGATGGACCGAGGGGCCCCAGGGCCACTTTTTTGTCCAGTCCTACTCCCTCAACCTGAACAACGAGGCCAAGAAAGCGCTGGAGCCGCAGGGGGCGGGGGACTTCCCAAAAGCCGAACGGCTTTTGTTGGTTTCTTTCCTGTCCCAAGAAGTGGTGGCCGGGAAAAGTTTTTTGTTGTTGGTCAAAGCAGGGATCGTCTTTGTGATCCTGCTCTTGAGCCTGGGGGCAACCTTGTTCATGGCGGTCAGCGTCTTCCTGCAACGGGAGGCCCAGGCCCTGGAACTGATGAAGGCCAAGGACAAGGCAGAGGCGGCTACCAGGGCGAAATCGGAGTTTTTGGCCAACATGAGCCACGAGATCCGTACCCCGATGAACGCCATTTTGGGGTTTGCGGAGATCTTAAAAAACAGGGTCAAAGACGACCAAAACCGGGAGTACTTGGCGGCCATCGATGTCAGCGGCAAGGCACTGCTCTCCTTGATCAACGACATTTTGGACCTCTCCAAGGTCGAAGCGGGTAAATTCAAGCTGGAACCCAAGGCCATGTCCTTGGCCGTGGTGTTGGAAGACTTGACCCACCTTTTTGCCCAAAAGTTGGGGGAAAAGGGGCTATTGCTCAACATCCAACTGGACCCCACCTTGCCCCTGGCGCTGTTGCTCGATGAAATCAGGCTTCGGCAGATTCTGCTGAATCTGGTGGGCAATGCCATCAAGTTCACCGAAAAGGGCTACATCACCGTAGAGGTGAAGGTGCAACACCAAGATGCCAATTTTGCGGACCTTTTGGTGTTGGTCAAAGACACTGGGGCGGGAATCGCCAAGGAACATTGTGAAACCATCTTCGGGGCCTTCGAGCAAAGGCCGGGGCAGTCCCACGCCCTTTTTGGCGGGACCGGCCTGGGCCTGACGATCTGTCGGCGGCTGGTCAAGTTGATGGGGGGACGGATCTGGGTGGAAAGCGACTTGGGCAAGGGCTGCGAATTTTATTTCACCCTGCCCCAGGTCAAGGTGCTCCCCCAGGAACAATTGCCCGGCATTGAAGCCTCCAGCGAAGGGGAGTTGGTGCTGTTTGAACCAGCACAGTTGCTGGTGGTTGACGACATCCCTTCCAACCGCAACTTGGTGCGAGGCTACCTGGAGGGACAACCGATCACCTTGATCGAAGCGGGCGATGGCCTAGAGGCGCTGGAGAAGGTCCGCCAGTTCAAGCCCGACTTGGTGTTGATGGACCTCAAGATGCCCCGGATGGACGGGTTGGAGGCGGTGGTGGAAATCAAGAAACTCCCCGGCTCCAAGGTGATCCCGGTGATTTGTTTTACCGCCTCGGTGATGCGGGCCACCGAAGAGGAAATCCAAGTTCACTTTGACGGATTCTTGCGTAAGCCGATGTCCAAAAGTGAACTGATTGCCCATTTGCGTAGGTATTTGCCCTGCAAATCGGTGGAGGCCCCACCGGAAACCCTCAGAACCCTGGCCCTGGACTTGAAGGTTGATCAAACCCGTAAAGATAGACTAGTCTGGCTCTTGCAGGAATTGGAAGGGGAGAGTAAAGTTCTCTGGCAGAAGGTGAACGAGTCTTCGGTGATCAACGAGGTGGAAGACTTTGCCAAGCAAATCAAATCACTTTCCCTGCAAGGGGCCTGCCCGGAGTTGGAGAACTGGGCACAGGAATTGGAACGGGCCGCTTTGTTGTTTGAATTGGAAAAAATACCAAAGATCTTGGCCCAGTATCCTGCTTGGGTTTCGTTGATCAAAAAACAGGTAAGTTGAGGGAAAACCAAAGATGTTCTCTGAGTTGGCCAAAGCCTTGGTTTTGATCGTGGACGACATGCCCTTGAACCAGCAATTGCTGCAAAAGGTGTTGGAACGGGCGGGGTATCAAGTGCTGGTAGCTTCCAGCGGAGCCGCTGCCTTGGAACTGGCGCAGACCCACCACCCGGACTTGGTCCTGATGGATGTGATGATGCCCGAGATGGACGGGATGGAAGCCTGCCGCCGGTTCAAGCAGACCAGCGAGGGGGAGGAGGTGCCGGTGATCTTCCTGACCGCCTTGACCGACACCGAAAGCATGATCCAAGGGTTTGAGGCGGGGGGAGTGGATTACCTCACCAAGCCCTTCCAGGAAGTGGAGCTGCTGGTGCGGCTGAAAACCCACCTGGAACTTCGTTTTGCCAAGCTCACCCTTTCCCAGAAAAACACCGCCCTCAAGGAAGAGTTGGTTGAGCGCCGTCGTTTTGAAGACGAGCTTTTGGCCTATGAAAAAGAGCTGGAACAAAAAATCAACCTGGACGAGTTGACCCAGGTGGCCAACCGGCGGGGCATGAACGAATACATGAACGAGATGATCCGCCACCTGAGCCCCGAGGAGTCCCCCTTGGCGGTGGTGATGTGCGACATCGACTACTTCAAGCGGTACAACGACCACTACGGCCACCAACGGGGAGACAACTGCCTCAAGGAAGTCGCCCAGGCGATCCGGCGGGCCAAAAAGCGGCCCATCGATTTGGTGGCTCGGTATGGAGGGGAGGAATTTTTGGTGATCCTGCCCCATGCCACCAACAAAGAGGCGGAACGGGTCGCCCAAGAAATCGCCAAGGAATTGGCCGAGGTAAAGCTGGAACACAACGCCAGCTTGGTGGCCCCGGTGGTGACCCTTTCAATGGGGGTCGCTTCCATCCTGCCCACCGGTTCGATCGAAGACTCCTGCAATCTGGTGGAGGCGGCCGACCAAGCGCTGTACATCGCCAAGCAAAAGGGCCGCAACTGCATCGAAGTAGCCGCCGATCCCAAAGCAGAGGCTTGAGCATGGACCTGAGCACCGCCGTGGTGCTGATCGTTGACGATACCCTCAAAAACATCCAGGTCTTAGGCTCGGTGCTCCGGTCCGAAGGCCTACAGGTCAGCGTGGCCCAAAACGGTGCCCAAGCCATCCAAATCGCCCGAAAATTAAAGCCCGACCTGATCCTGCTGGACGTGATGATGCCGGAGATGGACGGTTTTACCGCCTGCAAGGAGCTCAAGGGTTACCCGGAAACCGCCGAGATTCCGGTGATCTTTTTGACCGCCAAGGTGGAGGCCAACGATGTGGTCGCCGGGCTCAAGATCGGGGCGGTTGACTACATTGCCAAACCCTTCAACGTCCCGGAGTTGCTGGTCCGGGTCCGTAACCACCTGGAATTGGCCTTGGCCAAACGGAAAATCGCCGCCCAGGCGGAAGACCAACGACAACTGTTGCACATCCTCTGCCATGATTTGGCCAACAGCATCGGCTCGGTGCTGAGCTTCTTGAGCTTTTCCGAGGAAGAGTTTCGGGAAGGTCTGGGCACCTACAAAACGGCCATGGAAACTTCCGCCCAAAACGGAATGGACCTGATCGAACTGGTTCGCAAGATGCGGGCTTTGGACGATGGGAAGCTGGGCTTGGAAATGGTTCCCTTCCGGCTGGACCAGTTGGTCCAAAAGTCCTTGGAGCTTTTGGAACGCAAGTTTTTTCAAAAGGGGATCAAATTGACCACCCAGGTGGACCCGGACCTGTGGGTCAAAGTCGATGGGATCAGCTTCGTTAATTCGGTGCTCAACAATCTTTTGACCAATGCCTGCAAGTTTTCAGAACCGGGCGGCGAGGTGCGGATCACCGGCAGGCGGGTAGGCAGCGAGGCGATGCTGTGCGTAGAGGACCAGGGGATCGGCATTCCCGAGCGGCTTTTGGAGCAACTCTTTGACTCCCAAAAGGCCACCAGCCGCCCCGGCACCCAAGGGGAGCCGGGGACCGGCTTTGGGTTGCCTTTGGTTAAAAAGTTTGTCGGCCAGTTTGGCGGCAGGTTGGAAATCCTTTCCAAAACGGACCCCCCTGGGCGGGGCACCAAGGCCTGCCTCTACCTTCCCTGGGTGGCCGTTCCGGCCTGATCCCCACTCTCTCCGCTAGGTGGCCCTGGGGCCTTCAGGGGTTGGGCGGGGTTTCGTCCTTGGTGAACCCCATGGATTCCATGACCTTGGCCACTCGGTTGGCTTGGATCGGCTTCACCAAATACTCCACCGCTCCCTTTTTGAAGCCCGCCAGGGCGTTGTCCCAGTCTCCCATGGCGGTGACCATCACCACCTTGACCTCTTCCTTGAGACTCAGCCCCGCTTGTGCTTCCAGGGTTCTGATCTGGGTGAGCGCCTCTTGTCCGTCCATTTCGGGCATCATGATGTCCAGGAGGATCAGGTCCAAGGGCCGCCCTTCGGCTTTGGCCGCCAAAAAGTGTTCCACCACCTCCTTGCCGTTGACCGCAAATTCGCAGTCACCATAGGCTTTGACAAAGTGCAGCATCAAACCTCGGTTGACTTCCATGTCGTCGGCGATCAGGAATCTCGGTCTTTGGCTCATGTTGCCTCTTGGGGGACAGGGAGTTGAAACAGGAAGCGGCTTCCTTGGTCCGGTGCGCTTTGGAGGCTGATGGAACCGCCGTTTTTCTCCAAAAATTCCTTGCACAGGATCAGGCCCAAGCCGGTGCCTCTTTCTCCGGCGGTGCCCAGGGTCGAATGGTGCCGGTCCAGCCGGAAGAGCGATTCCTGCACTTCCAGACTCATCCCCAGCCCATTGTCGGCCACTTCGATTTCCATTTTTCCGTCTTTGGGCTCTGCTCGCAGCTCCACGGTGCCGCCTTGGGGGGTAAACTTGAGGGCGTTGCCCACCAGATTGCGGAAAACTGCGGCGATGCTGGGCCGATCGGCATAAACCCAGGTATCCGGGGGCAGAAGGTTGTGCAAGGTGATCTCCTTTCGGTGGGCCACCTCCCCCAGCAGAGCCACCACCTCTTGGGCCAAGGGGAACAGTTCGATCCGCTCCGGGTGGTAGGTGATCTTGCCCTGTTGGCTGCTGGCCCAGCGCAAGAGCTGCTCCAAGAGGCCGTTGGCCCGGGCTCCGGCCTCAAAGATCATCGAGGCGATCTGGACGATGTCTTCCTTGGAGAGGTCCTCCACATCGTCCTTTAAGGTCTGCGAGAGGCCCAGCAAGGCATTGAAGGGAGCCCGCAGGTCGTGGGCGATGATGGCAAAAAACTTGTCTTTCAGGTGACTGGCAATCTCCAGTTCCTCTCGAATCCGTTTGAGTTCCAGGTGGGTTTGGACCCGAGCTTTGAGCTCCGCCCCGTTGAAGGGCTTGGAAAGGTAGTCCACCGCCCCGGCCTCAAAGCCCTGGACGATTGCTTCGGCATCGGTTTTTGCGGTCAGGAAGATGACCGGGGTTTGTCCATTGAGGGGGAGGCTTTTTAACCGTCGGCAAACCTCATAACCGTCCATCTCGGGCATCATAATGTCGAGGATCACCAAATCGAAGGGCCGGGTCTGGGCCAATTCCAGGGCCTTGGGGCCGGACTGGGCGAAGGTCATTGAATACCCCTGGGACCGCAAACTGGCCGCTACCAACTGGATGTTTTTGGCCACGTCGTCAACAATCAGAATGCGGGCCTGTCTGGTGTTGGGCAGATTCATGGAGTTTTATCGGTTTTTAAGGCTTGAACCCACTGGGGGAACTCCGCCAAGGTCGTAAGCAAAGGGTCGATTTCAAAGGCCAAGGCCAACTGCTTCAAGCGCTGGCCATAGGCAAGCAGGAAATCCTCCGGGTAGGTCCGAGCCAACTCCACCAGTTGGTCGGCAAACTTGGTGACTAACTCGAAGTTTTGCTCCTTCAAGGTGGACTGGTACAACGGTTCCAGGGCCAACAACTCTTGGAGCAACGGCTTTAAGTCAACCTCCGGTTTGGAAGGCAACAAAGGGGTCAAAACCTTGGGTGCAGGCCGTTCCCAGGTTTCCAGGAACTCGCTCAAACTGGCGAACAACCGGTCCATCTGGACCGGTTTGTACAAAACATCCTGAAAAACCCCTTCTTCGAGCAGGCTGGAACTGCGGTTGAGTACCGAAGCGGTCATCGCCAGCCTGGGGATCTTCGCCAACCGAGGGTCGGCCATCAACCGGCGGCTGGCTTCGATTCCGCCCAAGACCGGCATCCGCAGGTCCATCAGGATCAAATCGGGCAGTATCGCTTCGGCGAGGATCAACCCCTGCTGCCCGTCTTCGGCTTCCTTGACGCTCAGCCCGGCGTAGGCCAGGACTTCCTTGATCAGCAACCGGTTCGATTCAACATCGTCCACCACCAGTACCGTTGCCGGCTTAAACTGCAACTGCCCCAAGCCCGGCGGCGGCGGGGGAGGTTTTTGGTCCATTTTTTTGACCCAGGTGACCTGGGGCAACCGGACCACAAACAAAGCGCCCTTCCCATCCTGGCTTTTGAGGGAAACCTCCCCGCCCATCATCTTGGCCAACTTGGCGGTAATCGCCAGCCCCAGCCCGGTCCCGCCGTACTTTTTGGTTAAACCGGGCTTTTGGGAAAAGGACTCGAACAGATGTTTCTGGGTCTCTTCATCCACCCCGATACCCGTGTCGGCAACTTCAAACACCAAGTCACAACGCAGCAACAGCGGGTCCAGGTTTTTCGCTAAAAAACGCAGGTCCACCCGACCTTGTTCGGTAAATTTAATGGCATTGCCCAGCAGGTTAAAAAGAATCTGCCGCAGCCTTACATCATCCATTAACACAAATTTGGGCAAATTGGGGTCTAAGCTCAAGTGCAGTTTGATCCCTTTTTGGTTGCAACGGGGGGTAAATATCTCGGCCAAGTCGGTGCCCAACTCGGGAAGGTTGATCGGCTCGAAGTGCAGGGGCATCTTTCCAGCTTCGATTTTGGACAGGTCCAGGACATCGTTGATCAATCGGAGCAGGTTTTTCCCCCCTTTTTGGATCGATTCCAGGTAGCCCTGCTGGACCGCATCGGTCACCTGTTCGTGCAACAGCTCGGTAAAACCCAAAACTGCATTCATCGGGGTGCGGATCTCGTGGCTCATGTTGGCCAAAAACTCCGCTTTCGCCCTGGCTGCCGATTCGGCTTTCTCCTTCTCCTCCTCCAGGTGGGCCATGGTTTCTTTGAGCAGGCTGATGTCCGTATGGATGCCCACCATACGCAGCGGTTGTCCGGTTTCGTCCCTTTGGGTGATTTGTCCTTGGGTCAGGACCCAAACGTAGTGTCCGTCCTTGTGGGCGAGCCGCAGCTCCCGAGACCAGACCGGCCGTTTCCCGGACAGGTATTCCCCCATTTCCTTTTGGATAGACTTCAGTTCATCGGGGTGGATCAGGTCAAACCAACTTTTCCCAACCGGGACAATCTCCTCTTTGGTTCGGCCCAGCATTTCCGCCCACCGGTGGTTGATCACCAAGAGGTCGGTTTGGGGATACCAGTCCCAAAAGCCCAGACCCCCGGCTTTGATGGCCAAGTCCAGTTGTTCCTTGGATTCGGCCAAAGCCTTTTGGGCCTCCTTGTGGCTGGTGATGTCGATCCATACCCCCACCTGCCCGAGGTATCCGGTTTTGGGGTCTTTGATGTGGGATTCGGAACAAAGGAAATCCAGGCCCTCGGAGTTGTCTCTAGGCAGGTGCAATTCAAATTGCACCGGAGTTGATTCTTGAATTTCATGTTGCTGTTTGGTGATGGCTTGGAGCACCGGCTCCAAAAACAGCCCCGCAAAGGGTTGCCCCAGCACCTCCTTCGCCTCATGGCCCACCAGATCCAAGAAGGCTTGGTTGCAATTGCTAACGAGGCCTTGGGAGTTTTTGAAATAAAAGGGTGCCGGAATCAGGTTGAGCAGGTTTTGCAAGAACCGGTGGCTTTCCTCCAACCTCTGTTGCCCCAGGTACAAGGCGCTCAGGTCGTTGGTCAGCAAGGCCAATTTGTTTTGGCCCGCAGAAGGCAAGCTAGCAGAGCTGATTTCCCAATGATAGGGGCCTTGGGGGCCTTGGCCGCTCAGGATTTGGGACTGCCCCTCCTTGAAGGGTGCCAATCCGGGAAACAATTCCTCGGTCCCCAGACCAAGCAAGGCGAAACGAGGTTGCCCCATCAGCCCTTCCATCGCTTGGTTGAGGTCCACCACTTTGCCCTCTTCGAGCACCAAAAGCCCTTCCTTGGCGGCTTCGGAAAGTCGGCGGAACCTTTCCTCACCGTCTTGCAAGGCCTTTTGGGCAGCTTGTTTTTCGGTTACATCGTGCATGATCGAAAAGATCAGGCTCCGGCCTTCAAACTCCACCAAGGTGGAATAAACCTCAAAGTCCCGGACCGAACCATCGGGCAGTAGGTGAGGGGACAAAAAGGTGGCTCGACCGGCGGTGTTGATCTCATTGACTCGGTGTTTGGATTGTTCCGGGCTGGCCACAAACTCGAACAGCAGGTGGCCCTTCATGGTTTGAGGGGTCAGGCCGTGGATGCTTGCCGCCGCTTGGTTGGCCAAGACGATCTCAAAACTGTGGGGGTCCACCAACCAAAGCATGGAAGTGTGGCCTTCAAACAGCTGCCGGAAGCTCCGTTCCCCTGCCAGGATGGCTTCGGTCAGCTTCATCCGTTCGGTGATCTCGGTGCTGATGCCACAAATGGCGTAGGTTTCTCCGTTTGCGTCCTTTAAGGGGAACTTGTTGGTGATGAACCAGTGGCGCTCCCCTTCCAAGACGATCTCTTCCTCAAAATAAACCGGCCGGTTGGCGCTGAAGGTCTGCCGGTCTTCGGCCATGACCTTCTCCCCCTGCTCTGGTCCCATCAAGGTGCGGTCGTTTTGGCCCAGGACCTCGTCGAGACTTCTTCCCAAGAGGCCCAAACAGGTTTTGTTGGCCAGCAGGTATTTCCCCTGGACATCCTTGAGGTAGATGGCGTTGTTGGAAAACTCCAGGAGGTTTTGCAACAAGGCCTTTTGGGCCATCAGTTCGGATTGGAAGTTCTTGAGTTTGGTGATGTCGGTAAAGACGGCGGCTTTGGAATGTTCGTCCAAAACCCGTTCCTTGTATTCGGCGACAAAGGTGGTGCCGGACTTGGTTTTGCCGACCAGCTCCAGCCTTTGGGCCTGGGGGAAGAGGTGGGTTTCGGTAAAGTCGGCGGCCCACTCCTCTGGGACCAGATCCCAGATGTGGAGTCGGCAAAGCTCCTGGTTGCTGTAGCCAAAGAGTTCCAACGCCGCCGGGTTGGCCTGCACGATGTGGCCCCGGTCGGTCTGCAGGATCGCCTCAAAGCCAAGCTCTCCCAACCCCACCGGTTGTTTCGGGTGGGCCTTTTGCGGCTCCGGTTTTGCCTTGCTCCAAAGCCAAAGGGCCAGGGCTCCTCCCAAGACCGAGAGTGGAGCCATCAGCAAGAGGGAATCAAAAGGTTGCAAGGTCCTAGGCTCCGGGAACAGGGAGAAAAAAAGAGGCCCTTTTTCAGAGTCCCTTTTCCTCAGGGAATTCTACCGAAAAACCCAGATTTTTCAATCCAATTCGGGTCTTTGGGCCGGTTCAAAGGGAATTGGGGGTAAGAAGTAAAAGAATTGAATAAAAACAAGAGGATAGATCGATACTGGAATGGCCCCACCCCGGTCCAACGGCAAGGGCGAAACTAGGGGTTGGCCTTCCTTGCGGCAGGGCCAACCGGAATCGATGCCAGGGGAGGCTAATAAATCGGGGTGACTTGGTAGATCTCTTTGATCTTTTTCACCTCAAACCCGGTGAGGTCTTTGCCGGACTGCCATTTGGTCTCCTTGAACTTGGAAACGTAGGCCTTCAGGTACCCCGGGTCCACAAAGCTTTGTTCAAAAGACTGGATGGACAAAAAGCCTTCGGTCAATTGGTTGGCCTTTGGGGGAGGGAACAAAAAACAGAGGTAAAAACCGCCCCGGATGTCCTTGTGAAAACAAGCCTTAAAGCGCATTTCCTTGTTGTGCAGGATCTGCTGGAAGGTAAAGGGGGTGCGGTAGTCGTACTGTCTGGCTTCAATGATCGGCATTTGCCGGATGAAGAGCATGGACAGGTTAACAAAGGTCAAAATCCCTAACACCAGAACGAAGAAAAACAACTCCCTTTTTGCCCCTGGGGCATCGGTGATCAAGTCTTCGTAATGCATGGGGTCCTCCGTTGGGGGCCGGTTTGGTGGCGGGAGCTTCTTAAGGGTGATTCTACCTGGGACCAAACCGCATTGCAAGAAGGGGCCACCCTTCTTTTTTTGGGGGGAAAGATATTTTCTTTCCCCCTAGGTTCACAAGTCAAAACATGCAATCCAAAGACCCAATTTGAGGTTCAAAACAAACGGAATCTCTTGGCCCCATTGTACGAGGCTCTAAGCCCTTTTCCCGTAAACCGGCCTACCTTTGCGGTTCGCTAGGGCTCCAGGGCCGAGCTTGTAAAAAACAGGGGGACCGGTTACCTTGGGGCCAACCGACCCGATCCATTCCCCTCTCCCTATGGTTGTCCGTGAAAGGAATCGTTCTCGCCGGAGGCTCCGGTACCAGGCTTTACCCGGTCACCCAAGTGGTGAGCAAACAGCTGATGCCCATTTACGACAAACCGATGATCTATTACCCGATCACCGTTTTGATGTTGGCCGGAATCCGGGAGATCTTGATCATCTCCACTCCCCACGACCTGCCCCAGTTTAAGGCCCTGTTGGGGGACGGAGCGAAGTGGGGGATTCACTTTGAATATGTGGAGCAGCCCAAGCCCGAAGGCTTGGCCCAGGCCTTGATTTTGGGGGAATCCTTTTTGGCCGGAGATTCCTGCACCTTGATCCTGGGGGACAACATCTTTTACGGCGAAGGGTTCCCCAAGGTGCTGGCCGAAGCCATGTCCACCCCCGGTGGGGCCACTATTTTTGGGTATGTCGTCCGGGACCCGAGCGCCTATGGAGTGGTGGAGTTCAACGCCCAAGGCCAAGCGATCAGCCTGGAAGAAAAACCCAAGGTCCCCAAGAGCCACTTTGCGGTCCCCGGAATTTACATTTATGACGAAAACGCCTCCCGGTTTGCCCGTGAGTTGAAACCCTCCCCTCGAGGGGAACTGGAGATCACCGACCTCAACCTCCGGTACCTCAAGGAAGGGCTTTTGCGGGTCCAAAAGCTGGGTCGGGGGATTGCCTGGCTGGACACCGGCACCCATGCCACCTTGTTGCAGGCGGCCAACTTCATCCGCACCATCATTGAACGGCAAGGTTTGCAGATCGGCTGCCCGGAGGAAGTGGCCTTCACCAAGGGCTTCATCAATGCCGACCAGCTGCTCAAAGCCGCCGACCCTTACGGCAAAACCGTCTATGGCCAGTACCTGATCGAGTTGGCCAAGGGACATTAGTTGGACCAACTCAAGGAACGACTTTCCAGACACAGGCTTTGGCTTTGGGTGTTGGGGCGCTACAAACGGCACGAGCAGTATGTCCCCCTGCTCTCCTTTGTCCTGGGTTTTTTGTGGGACAGCCTTACCTTGAGTCGGATCGACCGGTTTAGGGACAACCTGATCCTGTCCTTTTACCTGATTTTTTTGACCAGCTGCCTGATCCTCACCCACCTGGGGCGGATTCCCAACCGGCTGTCCGTCCGGTGGAGCCGGTACAAAAAGTTTTATCC
This sequence comes from Candidatus Lambdaproteobacteria bacterium RIFOXYD2_FULL_56_26, assembly GCA_001783715.1. Classification (GTDB taxonomy): domain Bacteria; phylum SAR324; class SAR324; order XYD2-FULL-50-16; family XYD2-FULL-50-16; genus XYC1-FULL-56-13. The sequence continues at coordinate 12,913 of MFNF01000060.1, read as the reverse complement.
CCTGGGGATCCAGTTTTTCCAGGGAGGACTTTTTTCCGCCTACGTCATCTACTACAGCCAAAGCGCCAGCCTGTCCAAAAACCTCTGGTTTGTGGTACTCCTGGGGGTCTTGTGGACCTTGTCGGAGTTTTTGCAATACCACCTGGGGGACCTCAGACTCCAATTGGCCTTGTATTACCTGCTCAGCCACAGCTTTTTTGCCTTTTTCCTGCCTATTTTGTTCAAAAAGACCGGTTATTGGATGTTTTTTGGGGCCGGAGTCGTCAGTTTTGTGCTTTTAGGCCTAGTTTTGACGGTTTTTTGGCGGACCGGGGTTATTTCTCACTGGCGGTCTTTAGGGGCCAGTATCGCCTTGGCCTTGGGGCTGTTTTTGGGGCTGGACGGTCTTTACCGGGCCAACCTGATCCCTCCGGTCCCGCTCAGCCTCAAAACCGCCGGGGTTTATCACAAGGTGGAAAAAAAGGGGGATGCCTACTTTTTGGAATATGAACCGCCAGATTGGTACCAGTTTTGGCGCAAACGGAGTTGGGAGTTTCACTTTGTCGAGGGCCGGGACCGATTGGTGGGTTTTACCGCCATCTTTGCCCCGGATGGAATCGAACAAGAGATTCTGGAAAACTGGTACTGGTGGGACCCGGCCTTGGACAACTGGCGGCTGATGGACAGCCACCCCTACAAGATCACCGGCGGCAGGGCCTTCGGCTGGAGAAACTACTACGTAAAGCGGTTTGTCAAACCCGGTTTGTGGCGGGTCGAGGTGGAAGACGAAGAAGGGAAACTGTTGGGAGACTTTGACTTTGAACTGCAAATCGTCAAGGAACGACCAGCTCCCTTGGCCGTCCGGGTTCAGTAGGTCGGGGTTGGGCTCAGGCAGGCTTTGGGAAACCCAGGTTGGCCATGACCTCGGCCAGCCGCTTCAGCTCAAAGGGCTTGACCAGATAGTATTCCGCCCCGGCCTTAAAGGAAGTCTGGATGTTTTCCTTGTCCGCCAAAACAGTGGACATCACCACCTTGACTTGCGGTTGGGCCTGGTGCTCCGCCTCCCAGGTCCGCAATTGTCGCAGCGCCTCTTGGCCGTCCACGCCGGGCATCATGATGTCCATGAAGATCACGTCAAAAGGAGCCTCTTCGGCCCAAGCCTGTTTGAAGGACTCGATCGCCTCTTCACCGGAGGAGGCCAAGCGCAACTCCCCATAAGACCGCAGAGCGTGTGCCAACATTTGACGACCCAGCTGGTTGTCGTCCACCACCAAAATTTTCATTTTCCCCTCTGCAATGCAGCCGGAAGGAGGGATTCCCCCTTCCTGGGATAGGCGAATTACCTACCCCCTTGTAAGCCAAATACCCCTCCCCTAAGGTGGGGCAATCGGACCTTTTGGGTCCCCTTTATTTTGTTTTGGAATAACCCAACTGAGACATAATGTCGTAGAGCCGGTTGAGCTCAATCGGCTTGACCAAATAATACTCCGCCCCCTCCTTGAAGGAGGAAAGCACGTTGTCCTTGTCGCCCAAGGCGGTGGACATAACGACCTTGACCGGGTCGATTACCTTGTTTTTGTCTTCCCAGTCCCGGATGCGGCGCAGCGCCTCCCTGCCGTCCATTTCGGGCATCATGATGTCCATGAAGATCACGTCAAACGGCGACTTGTCCTTCCAGGCCAGTTCAAAGGCTTCGATTGCTTCTTCCCCGTTGACCGCGATTTCGATTTCCCCATAGGTCTTGAGGGCGTGCGTCATCAATTGGCGGCTCAGCAAAGTGTCATCGACAACCAACATTTTCATAATCCCTTGTGGTTAGAGTCTAAGGCGGAATTTAGCTCCTTCAGCCAGAATCTTCAAGGCTTTTTAACTTGGGCTAAAAGTTCCAGCAATGCGGCTAAGGTCTCCAAGTGGGGGACCGGGACCTGGAGGGACCGGGCGATTTTCAGGGGGTTGCCCAGAATCGCTTCGGTTTCCAGGTGTCGGTGCGCCTCAAAGTCCAAAAGCATGCTGGTCTTGTACGGAGGCATCTTGTAGGTCACCGAAAGATTCTGCTCCACCAGCCGGTCCTCCAGATCGTACCCTTTGGCCCGAGCCAAGGCCACTACCTCAAACATTATCTTACGGAGCAGAGCTTCGGTCCGGGGGTTTTGCAGCATCTGCTCGGTATTGGCCTGGGTCAGTACCGACACCGGGTTGAAGGCACCATTCCAGATCAACTTTTTCCACCGAGACAAACAAATGTCTTCGGAACGTTTGACCTCCAGCCCGGTTTTGAGCAGGCAAGCCATGACTTGGTCCAATTCGGGGCCAAAGCCGCCGGGGTAGGCCCCGACCTCCAGGTTGCCCTTGAGCTGGTGGTGTACCTGTCCGGGGCCGGTCCGGCCTACCCCGACAAAGGCAATGGCCGAAAGGATCGGCAGCCCAGGGTAGGCCGCAGCCAAGGGGGCCTCGATCTCAATGCCGTTTTGGACCAGCAGTACCTTGAGTTTGGGGTGGACCAAGGGAGCCAAAAGCCCCGGCAGGTCGATCTCGGCCAGTACTTTGGTGGCCACCAGCACTAGGTCCGCTTGGCCTTGGTAGTCTTCGGGCCGGGCGACCACTTGGGCGGGGGTGATGTGGAAGTCCCCTTCATAGCTGTGGATGTGGATTCCCCCTTGGGCCACCGCCTCAAAGTCGGAACGGACCACAAAGGAAACCTCCAGGCCCGCTTTGGCCAGTCTGGCCCCATAAAAACAGCCGATGGCCCCGCTACCCAGGACCAGGATTTTTTGGATCTCATCGTTCATGGTACTCCTCAAAAAACGGTATTGTAGGGGCCGGGTTCCGGTCCGGTCAAGCAGACTTGCCAAGGCCCTCGTCCAAAGGTTAGCTTGGACCATGGAAAAAAACAAACCTTTGGGAGTCTTGCCTGAAAACGCCTCCGCCTTTGGCCTCGAAGGACCAGGTGCGGCCCCGGTCCTACCCGAGGCTGGCCGGCTGGCCAAGGCCTTGGTGGACCCGTTGCAAGCCCAACCCCAAAGCCCCTACTTCGTAAATCCCCCCGCCCTGTTTACCGGCCCTCAGGGGACCCAAAAACGACTGGCCCAGGCCAAAGTCGGCGCTGCCCTGACTTTGGTGACCGGGTTGGGGGTTTGGCTGGAGGGAGAGGCTTACCTTGTCCCGAGCGATTCTGCAGGGCTGGACCAACCCCAGACCTTGGTTTCCCTGGCCGGTTGGCAAGGGCCTTTGGTGCTCGACCTGTTGGTCCCGGAAGGGGCAATGGCCTTCAAGGAGTTTTTGCAGGCCCAGGGCCCCAGCGAATTGCTGGCCCGAATCTCGGAGACGGCCGAGGAATTCCTGGGCTCCCTGTTGCCCCACAAAAACCGTTTTGCCCAGCTTTGGGCCACAGGCTTGGAAGGTGAACCTTTGGCCCTGGACCAAGGGATTTTGACTCTGCCCTCCCTGGGGGGTTTTATGACCACCAAGGGGCTTCCTGTCCTTGCCCGTGGGGTACTGGGGTTGGTGGATTTTTCTGCCGGAATCCTGGACCCATTGGGGCTTTTGGGGGCCAAAATCTCGGCCTTTGGGGCGCTGGACCGCCGCACCTTGCGGGTAAAGGAGGTGCTGACCGAGATCAAACATTGGCAGGCCTACAGCCAAAAACAGATCGAATATTCGGTCAACCACAACCTGGGCCCCTACCTCAAAGAGGAACTGGGCCAGAAGGCCTGTGAGTTGCGCAAGGCCCTGGGTTTGGCAATTGGCGAGGTGGAGGCTCAGGGGGTGGAGATTCACTTCACTGGAGGCCGGGTGGAGTACAGTTATTTGGGGGAAGACAAAAAAACCGGCCAATTGACCCAAACCCTGTGGCTGGAGTCCTCCTGGGCCCGGCATCCCTTGGCGCTGCCCAAGATGTTGGAGGCCCTGGGGCTGGAGTGGGGGACCCTGCTCCTGGGTTTTGGCGGGCCGGTGGAACCCAAAAGGCTGTTGGCCGGTCTGGCCGCCAAAGGTTGGAGCGTCAGTTCGGAGTTGGAAGAACAACTGTTGGCCGCCAAAGGCCCCCTGCGGCTGCAGGTCGAGCCCGACTGGCTGGAGCTTTCCGGGTTGCGGCTGACCTTGCTGCTGGGGGAGCCAAAAAGCCAACAAAGTCTCAAAGAATTGCTTTCTCTTTTGTGAATCCCTTGACAGCAAAAAGAATTGCCCCCTACAGTCGGCTTTAGACCCCAAAGAGGCGATCTTGACCGGAACTTCCCCTTTTTTTTGCGACCAAAAAAACCAAAGAGTCCACCTCTTGGCTTGTCCGGCTTGCCGTTTCTACCCTTGTGGCCGGCTCAACGCCGAGCAGGACCGGGCCTTGGGGGATTGCCCGTTGTTTGAGACCGTGACCTTAGGGTTGCTCCAAAGGAGAACAAGGATGTTTGTGCTGAAATACCAAGACGGTTCTTTCAAGGAAGTGGCCGAGTTGGACCCCAATCACCCGGACCCAGCCTTGATGGTGGGCTTGGTGGCGGTGTATCAGGTGCACAAGGAATGGCTCCCCCAAACGGTGCTGCGGCCCAAACTCAAGGAAGAGCGGCAACGGCTGAACCGTGCTCCGGTGGGGGTGGACGGGCAGGAAGAGGAGTCGCAAACCGAAGAGCCGGAGTTTTTGCAGGTGAGTTTTTTGTAAGGGAAGAAAAAATCCAGGTGGCCTGGAATTTGCTTTGATCGGACCATAGGGGAAAACCCCGTTTTTACCAAAACCGATCAACCTTACTGTTAAATCCATGCCGCAAAACAACACCCTGCTGAGAGGGCTTTTTTTGGCCCTGGTTTTGGGTCTTTACCTGTTACTGAACCTGCCTGCCGAATCCGCTACCTGGGAGCCACGGCTAAAACCGCTTTCTCGGGTGGATACCAAGGCCAATTTCGACCGGGTGCTGCGCACCGGGGAGTGCCGGGGTTGTTACCTCAAAGGGGCCAATTTCAGGAACATCGACTTGACCGGGACCGACTTGGCGGGAGCCGAGTTGGAAGGGGCGATTTGGACCGATGGAACGGTCTGCCAAGCGGGCTCCGTGGGCCGCTGCATCCCTCCCCAGCGAAAGCAGGAATAAAGACCTAGACGCTCAGCGCCAAAGACCGGCCGCCAAAAGGCCGGTCGGACTAGCCTTCGCCCCCTTTTTCAGCGCCGCCGTACCGGCGGAGATTCGCTCCAAAGTAAGACCGGTGGTACCCTCCTTGACCTCCAAGACCGCCGCACTGACCCCCAAGAGCGGAAACCGCCGCAAGTCCCCTTCCCGACTGACCGCCTCAATGTAGCCCCGTTCCCGGTCTTCGGGACTGTAAAAACTCTCGACATCCCGTTTGAAGCTCTGGCAAACCGAACTCACTTGAGCTTGTGCGGTCAAAAAGTCGGTGTTGCTGAAGGCGGCAAAAAAGTCGTCCCCGCCGATGTGGCCCAGCAGGGCGGTGGTGGGGCCCAGTTGCTTTTGGATCAGCTCGGAAAACAGCAGGATCGCCCGGTCCCCGGCCCGAAAACCCTGTTTGTCGTTAAAGGGTTTGAAGTGGTCGAAGTCGAAATAAACCAGCACCAGGTGCTTGGTCGCTCCGGCGCAGGCGGCCTGGACAAACCGGCTGATCCGGTGGTTGCCCGGCAGCCCGGTCAAGGGGTTCTGGTCCCGGGCGTTGGCCAGGTTCCGCTCGTAAAGCAGCTTGAGCAGTCGGTTGGAAGACAAAAAGCCCAGGTAATTGCCCTGCTCGGTGATCAGGATACCTTTGGCGCTGTCGCTTTGGGCGTAGATCTCCAGCACCTCTTCGACCGGGGTGTTGAGGTCCGCCTGGGGGCAAGGCTGGAGAAAGTTGGCCAAGGTCAGCCCGGCGGAACGGTTTTGCATCAACTCTCGGCCAAAAGGGCTGTAAACATATTGTTTCAAGTCCTCTTCACAGATAAGCCCCAGCGGCTCTCCCTGGTCGTTCACCACCGGGAAACTGGAGTGGTCCCGGAATTTGCGGAACTGGTCGAGCACATAAATCATACTCGAATGGGCGGTCACCGGCGGGATCGTCTCCAGCTGGGCCAAGAGCCACTTGGAGTCCCCCTTGGCCTTACGGCGGTCTTTGCCCCAAAGTTCCAGGATCGAAAGGCTTTTGGGTTGCAGTGAATCGATCCGGTCGGTTGGCCTTCCAATCAAAAGCCCCTGTACAAAATCCACCCCCATTTCCCGGCAGGCAAAATACTCCGCTTCGGTTTCCACTCCCTGGAGGATCACCTTGGTTTCCATCAGGTGGGCCAGGTTGACCATCTTGGTCAAAAAAAGCTTTTTCTTTGGGTTGTCCAGCACCCCAAAAAGGAAGGACCGGTCGATTTTGAGGAACTGGGGGTGGGAATGGTAGAGCAGCTTGAGCCCAGCCAGCCCGGTGCCAAAGTGGTCCAAAAGAAGGTCGAAACCTTGGGATTGCAGCCGGTCAAGCCAAGCTCCGGCCTGGAGATAACCCATGCCCAAATGCCGCTCGGAAAGCTCGAAACATACCTGTTCTCGGGTCAGGCCCAGGTTGGACAAAACCGGGACCAGATTCTCACCCAATGTCTTGAGTTCCCCCAGGTTTTGGGGGTCCAGGTTAAAAAAAAGCTTGTAGTTTTGGACGTTGGGCAGCCGAGCAAAGCCGCTTAACGCCTTTTCCAGCAAAAAAAGCTCCGCCTGGGCGCAACAACGTTCCTCCCGGAGCACCTCAAAAAACTCCTGCGGCCCGCCGTAGCCGACCTGCTCGACCTCCAGCAACAAGGCCTCCACTCCCAAGAGGTCGCCCGAATGGATGTGGACGATCGGTTGGTAGGCAAAGGACAAGGACTTCAGGCGGTTTACCCAAGCCTGGGGCAATTGAAACGGTCCAGGGACCAAAAGAGGGGGAGCGGCGAATTCGGTGGTGGTCATAGGGGACCCCGTGCCTAGGTAGAGAAAGCGGCCCCGGCAGGTGGGGCCGCTCCCTTAGAGGTAGGACGATGCGTTCTGCTTAAAACTTCACATATGCACCAGCACCAACATAAGACTTGGTGACGGAGGTACCACCGGCAATTTCAGGCTTGTTGGCTTCAGAAGCGTACAGTACTTTGAACTCTGCACCTTTACCCATGGGGATGTTGTAAACCAGGTTGGTGTTGCTCAAGGCGTAGTCGTTTTTCTTGGTCGAAGCGTATTTCTCGTCTTGGTAGGTCATACTAGCCAAGGTAACCACAGCACTCTGTTGGTTGCCCAAGGTGTATTTGACCTGCAAAGCAGAGTCGGCATATTTTTTCTTGTAGGTTGTGTCTTGGGCGATCGACTTGGAGCCGCTGTCCACGGAGACATAAAAGCCCTTTTCGATGTTGTACCTAACGCCCAGTTGGCTACCTGAGTGGTTCAGGACCGTGGCGGTGCTGGTATGAGCATCGGTTTTGGAGCTGATCGAAGAGAGGTGGAAGTAGATCGGACCCAAGTCGCCGTAGGCACCAAACTGGGTGGCGCTGCCTTCTTTGTAGGCCTTGGCGGTGAACTTGCTTTTGCTGACGGCGGTGTCCGAAGTGCTGTCCACCATGGCGTAGGTGGTGGCGTTCAAGGCATCACGTTCGTACAAGGACACACCGGCCTTGATTTTACCGATTTTGTATTCCAGCCGGAGGCCGTCAAGTTCGGTTTTGATCAACTCGCCTTTGTAGAAGCCAAAGCTGGCACTGTCGCTGGTTTTGGTGCCGGTTTCGGCATCGTCAGCCAAAGCGTAGGATTCCTTGGGCTTGATGGTACCAAAAGAGACTTTCAAGTCCCCAAACTTAGCGTCCAAGCGCCGTTGGACTGCAGAAACAACTGCCAAATCACGGGATTCCAATTCAAAGTAACCGGTGATGGCACCAGCGGTCACGTTGGCGGCCAAGTTGGCTTCACCAAACTCTTGCATGTAGGCGCTGGTGTTCTTTACACCGCTGTTGTATTGCCCAAAGTATTCCCGCAGGGTGCCGGACATCTTGAAGCTGAAATCGTCGTTGGCCGGAGCGGCGGCTGCTTCGGGAGCAGGTGCGGCAGGCATTTCGCCTTCGGCAAAAGCAACACCGGTTACCATCAAAGTAGCCAAACCGGCGAGAGCCAATTTTTTGAAGTTCATGTAAGACATAGGGGATTCCTGTTCTCGGTTTATTGTTCTTGGGCCTTGTGTGCCCGATTTAAATAGACCCTTGGGTAAAAACCCGGTCTCTTGGGGTAAACCCCCTTCTTGGAGCCAACCTAGGCTCCCTGCGAAGTCGCTTGGGCAGGAGGATGTAAAATATCCGTAAAATCTGGCCGACCCAATCTTATTAAGCGGTACAAAACAAACCGCCTAAATGTCCAATCCGTACCCCACTTTGGGGATAGACCGGATCATCTTGCCCGGCTCGCCCAATTTCTTGCGCAAGCTAGAAACATGGGCATCTACGGTCCGGGTGTAGGTTTCTGAATCATAACCCCAGATGGAGTTGAGCAACTGGTTGCGGTGAAACACCTTCTTGGGTTTCTTCAAAAAAAGGGACAAAAGTTCAAATTCCTTGTTGGTCAAAGTTACTTCTTGTCCCAAGGCGTACACCTTGTGTTCCTCTTGGTTGAGCAGCAGGTCTTTGTACCGGAGCAGGCTCTGCTCTTGGGAGTTGACCCTACGGAGAACCGACTCGATCTTGGCGAGCAACACCTTGATGGAAAAGGGTTTGGGGATGTAGTCGTCCGCCCCCAGTTTGAGGCCGGTGACCACTTCCTGTTCTTCGCTTTTTGCCGACAGGATAATGACGGCGATCCCCTGGAAAGGTTCCTTGGATTTTAAAATCTTCAAGAAATCCAGTCCACCCAAACCGGGGAGCATCAAGTCGAGGAGGATCAAGTCCAAATTGATGTCTTCGAGCAGGATCAATGCATCGTTGGCGTTGTTGGCCTCGATAACCTCGTAACCTTGCTTGCGCAGGTTGTAGGCGATCAGCTCTCGAACGTCTTCTTGGTCTTCGATCACTAAGATGTGATTCATCTTCACTCCAGAGGTTCACCGCCTTGCTGTTGGCTGGCTTGGTGAGCTAACCATACAAACTGGTTGTTATCTGAACCCCAAGGGAAAGTAAAATGAAGGTAAAATAATTTTACTTCACTGGCGCAAAAAACAACCCCACTGCATCGGTTATAGTCTTTGTTTTTAAATGGATGAATGAAAAAAAATCCTCCAGGACCGGAGCCGAGCTGGGCAGGTTGGAGACAGCACTTGTAAAGTCCTAGGTCTTGGGGCCGGTGGCTTGAACGGTCAGGGGGACCACAAACCCGCCGGGTCCAACCAACCGGCCCGACCAAATCCAGCTACCAAATAGGCCTGCTGGACCCACAGCTCCCAAGGGGAAAAATCCCCAAACCCCAGGTAAACCTTGCTGTAAGGGAAATGGGTCTGGTGGGCTGTCAGGAGGGGGTCAGTGTCGCCCTTAAAGAGTCTAGCCTCAGTCAGCAAGGTCAGCCGAGCCTGTTCCGGGGTCACGGCTGGGGGGAACAGGGTCAAAGAAGCCAAGGGGTTTTGCCTCAGGTTCTGGGTATGTTGGGCTAGCGCACTCAAAAAGACCACCGGCTGCCCCTGGGGGCCAAGGACATATGGGGCCAGCGAGCCAAAGGGAAACCCGGCAAACTTGGCACTGTGGGTGGACAGCAGTGCCTCTTTGGGCTGCCGGTACAGGTCCAAGGCGATTTGGTGTGTATCGCTTTCAGCGGATAAAAGTGGTTTCATGGGCTTCTTGTGGCGGTAAGGGAAGGGGGATAAGGATGGTTGAGACTTTGGCCTGAAACCCCCAAGAGGGCGGCCAATTGGTCAAGCCGCAGTGGTAGCTCTGGGGAAGTGTTCCCCAGCCCCAAGTTGGCCAAAAAAACCTGGTACTCCGGCGGGGAGGTGAAGGCCCGGGCAAACCGGTGGGTATATTCCCGGCGGTCTGACCGGCATCCCTCCAAGGCTGCCTTTGCACCCATGCCTTCCAACAGGGCGGTTTGCCGGTGGTGGAAGTCAGGGAGCAGATTGTCCGGGAGGGCCTTGAGCCTCGCCAATTGGAACAACCCGGCCGCCCAAAGCTCAAAGCCCCAGGGGGTTTTGACCTGCTCTTCGGTGGCCAGGATCCAAGGCCGGTCCGAGTCCAAGGCCGCCTTTCCCAGCACCCCTGGGCCAAAGTTTGTGGGGGTGGATGTTCCGGGCAGGTACCGGGGGCAGTCGTCGAGCGCACAAGAGGGAGAGCGGGCCTTGAGCAACAAACCCTCCAACTCGCCCCAGGCCCCCAAGAGGCATTGCGCCGTTTTTTCCAGTTGGGGCAAATGGTCTTGCCCGTTTTTCAGCTCCACAACGGTCGGCCTACCGCCGGTCAATACCCATTGGATCGGGGTCCTGGGGGTGCCGAGCCCCGCCTGGGTTTCCGGGCAAAAGGGCCGCCCCTCGGCCCAGTCAAAAAACCGCCGAGGCAGTGGGGACAAGAATCCGGTGCCGTCATACCGGCAGGACAAAAAGCCCAGGCAGGCCGAAAGGGCCAGTTTTGGACGGCTAAAGCCAGTCAGGTCAAGGGGATCAGGGGGCAAGGCAGAAACCGGTAGATAAATTGTGTTAAACGTACTATGTTACACAGAATAAAGGCTAGGACAAAGTGATAGGAAATGCTACCTATCTGCAAAAAACTTTTTTTGTCTCAACCTATCCTTGAGGGGCTATGGGGATAAATTGTTACCGCAAGGGATTGATGCTGTTCTTCGGATTGGCGATCTCCCTGTTGGCAGAGCCGGTGATCAGTCACCAAACCGTTTATGGCAGCGCCAGTCCGGTGGAACCCAAAGGGGAGTACGAGGCCTATTTGCCTTTTTTGCGGCAGCTCGAATCGGTGCACGGGGTTGAACCCCAATTGGTTTTGGCGATCATGAAGGCCGAATCGGCTTACAACCCTCAGGCCATCAGCCGGGCCGGGGCCAGGGGGTTGATGCAGTTGATGCCGCTGACCGCCCAGGGGTACTACCAAAAGGTGGCGATCTTAGAGCCGCAAGACACAAAATTTTTTCACCGGCAACTGCTGGACCAGCCGGACCTGAACATCCTGTTGGCCGTCCAACACCTCTCGGACCTGCAAAAGGCCTTTGCTTCGGTCAAAGACCCCAACCGCCGGTTCACCTTGGTGGTTGCTTCCTACAATGCTGGTTTTACAAGGCTTCGCAAGGCCTTTGGCTGCGAGCGGCTCACCTGTGTACCCCATGCCGCCAACCGGATTTCCGCCAAGGCTTTCCACCGGAACATTGCCACTTTGCCTTACGAAACGGAACACTACATCAAAGAAGTGGGTCGGAACTTCCTGGCGTTGCAGACCACCCAGCTTTAGGGTGGACTCTTCTTTCCCTTCCTTCCCTGTTCGGTCACCGGAGCGGGGCCAAGATCTCCAAAAATCGCTTTAATCCGGCTTCGGCCAGTCGGGTCCGAAACTCCGACTTGCCCAGGCTCCTTGGCCGCTTGGGGCTGTCCACCAATCCCCAGTTGGCGTTCATCGGCTGGAAATTGTCGGCGCTGGCCTGGGAAAGGTAAAAGATCAGGCTGCCCAAAAGGGTTTTGGGGTCCGGCTTGGGTAGGGGCTTTTGCTCCAGCTGGGCCTTGAGGCACAAGGCGGCCCAATAACCGGTCCCCACCGCTTCACTGTACCCCTCGGCCCCGGTCAGCTGTCCGGCGACCTGGATTCTGGGGTCAACCTTCAAAGTCAGCCCCGGTCCCAGGTGCTTGGGGGCGTTGAGGTAGCTGTTGCGGTGCATGCTCCCCAGCCGGGCGAATTCTGCTTGGCCCAGGCCCGGAACCTTCCGAAAGACCTTTTGCTGTTCCGGCCAAGTCATCCGAGTTTGGCAGCCCACCATATTATATAGTGTGCCGGAGCGGTTCTCCTGCCGGAGCTGCAAAACCGCATAAGGTTGCCTGCCGGTTTTGGGGTCGGTCAGGCCCACCGGCTTGAGGGGGCCAAAGGCCAAGGTTTCAAAGGTCCGACCGGCCATTACCTCGATGGGCAGGCAACCTTCAAAGTGCTTGGGCTGCTCAAAGTCCTTGAAGCCCACCTTTTCGGCCCCGACCAGTGCGGTCACAAAATCGGCATATTGCTCCTTGGTAAAGGGGCAGTTCAGGTAGTCCGCTCCCCCCTTGTCGTACCGAGCTGCCCGGAAGGCCTGGGTGTAGTCGATGGATTCCTCGAACACCACTGGCGCTATGGCATCATAAAAATAAAGCCCCTCCTGCCCCAGACGTGCGCCCAACGAGTCCATCAAAGGCTGACTGGTCAGGGGGCCGGTGGCCAGGATCAGGTGCGGGTGCTTCGCCAAAAGCACCTCCAGGTCCGCCACCTCTTGGCGGACCAGCTGGATCATGGGGTGGCCCTCCAGGGCTTGGGTGAGCGACTGGGAAAAACCGTTCCGGTCCACCGCTAAGGCCGAACCTGCAGGAATGCGGTTCTCCAGGGCCGCTTGCAGAACCCTAGAACCGCCGGCCAAAAGTTCGGCCTTCAGAGCTCCGTGGGCATTGTGTAAGTCCAGGCTTTTGAAGCTGTTGCTGCAAATCAGCTCGGCGGCAAGGCCGGTTTGGTGGGCTTCGGAAAGGCGGTGGGGCCGCATCTCGTACAGATCGACCCGGTACCCCGCTTGGGCGAGTTGCCAAGCGGCTTCGGACCCGGCAATCCCGGCACCGACAACGGCTAGAGGCAAATGATTTGGTTGGGACATGGGTCCAAAAGGGAAGGGCCGAACCGGTCGGGTTGGCCCAAGATTACCGGGCAGCCTCACTCTTGGCAACAAAGAAACAGATCGGGCTTTCTCCAAAGTCCAGCCAGGGGGAAGACAAAGGGCGAAGATGAAACAATTTTCAGAAAATTTCTTGCAAGTTCAGGTTGAATGTACTACTTCACTTGAGTACTAAGTGGACCTTTTCGCCGGTCCGTCTTCTTTTGGGGGGA
>MFNF01000059.1 GCA_001783715.1 Candidatus Lambdaproteobacteria bacterium RIFOXYD2_FULL_56_26 | reverse complement strand
TGCAAACAAGAAGCTACTATTACAACCAGTACAACACCTGGTACCACTGGCACCGTGACTGTCCTAGGAATTTTTTTCCGGGACCGGGCTGGGGGAAGTCCGAAACCCCGCCCTACCGTCTTCGAGCTTGCAAAGAATGTAAAACCCGAGACCCGCAGGGGACAGAGAAAACGCCCGGCTAAACCCACTGCCCCTTTCCCAAGGAAGGGGCCTACTCAAGCAAAAATCATCTGCTGGAGCCTTTCTTTGATTCGGTCTTCCTGGCTGTCGGCCAAAAGTTCGTCCAGGCGGGCTTCGATGTTTTCTTCGGTCAAACGTTTCCAACGTCCATCCAAGGTCATGATGGCCGCAAACCCGTCTTTGATGTAAACTACGCCGATTTCTGCGATTTCTACCTTGTGGCTGCTGGTGGCGGCTTTGGAGAGAAGGATGGCGGTCTTGAGGGCCTCACGTACACGAGTGGATTCCATAAACAACTCCCTTTGAGGTTGAGAAAACTTCGGTTGCTTTCTCATCGGTATTGCCCAAGGAAAACTTGAGCCCTCAAAGTTTTTCTGGTCTGCGGGACGGCCAGGGCGGGGTTAGCCTACCAAAAAGCGGAACAACAAAAACTGCAACAACAAGATCAGGACCACATTGATGACCAGTTCCGGGTCCGTATTCCTGGCTTCCCGAAAACTTTGGGTGGTCCGGTTGAGCAATTCCTTCTTGACCTTCCCTGCGGTAGGGAGTTGCACGTAGCCTCCAGTATAGGGGTTGTAAACTTTTTCCTCTTCCATACCTCATTCTACCTTGGTTTAAAAGAAAATTCCTTTTCTTTTTTTGTTGTTTTTGTGGGATTGTCCCCCTTCCCCGTCCCCGAAGCCCGGTTTCAGGTGTTTTGGCCCGGAAGACTGCCGCCTTGGGCGGGGCTTGGGTCGCAGGGGATGGGCCGGATTGGTTTTTAGGGCGGATTGTAACGGGAAAAACTCAAAAAAAAGAAAGCCTTTTGTCAGTGGATTGGGGGCTTAAGACACAGGAATCGGGCCCCACTTGTCGGTAAAGAAACCCACAAAAGGACCGGTCAGACTGTTTTAAATTCGGGAAAACGTGGCAAGCGGAGCGGATTTTAGGTTTTAGGGGCCAAAAGACCAACGTACAGCTCTTGAAAACCCTGTTCCTTGGCGGCCAGGGAGAAGGTCTGCAAAAAAGCCTGCCGCTGTGGCTCCGCCAAGGGGGGCTGGGGCTCCAGCAGGGCCTTGGCCAAGACAGAGGGTTGGTTGGGCGGGACCAATCGGCCAAAGCGACCTTGGCCCAAGATCTCGGGATTGCCGCCCGAATCGGAGGCCATCACCGGGACCCCCAAGGCAATGGCTTCCAGCAAAACGGTGGGCAGGGGGTCGGGAAACTTGGGGTAATGGAGAAAGAGGTCCAAAGACCGGTAGAATCCGGCGGTATGTTGGACCGGGCCGATCAGGTGCACCTGGGTTTGCAGCTCCAGCGCTTCGATTCTAGACAGCAGCTTGGACCGGTAGGCCTCTTGGGCGGGTCCCTCTGCCGTTCCGGCGATCCAAAGCTGGACCGGTTGCCCCTGGAGGTGGGCAAAGGCCTCCACCACTTCGGCCATGCCCTTTCTGGGTTCCAAGGTCCCCATCAGTCCCACCAGCCGGACCTCCGAAGACCGAGGGAACCGAACCTCTCCCCCCGGTTGACCCAAGTGCTCGGGCCGGATGTGGTTGTAGATTACCTTGATTTTGTGGGCCGGAACACCCAGCCCCACCAGAGCCGTGGCCACCCCCCGGCTGACCGCCACCACCTGGGCCGCACGTTGGGCAAAGACCTTGGAGAGCCACCGGCCCCAGCGGTCCATCTTGATGTCGTGCATCTGCCAAACCAGCGGCAACCCTGACAAGGTGGCCGGGCCGAGCAGGTAGAGCATGGAGGAAAAACCGTTGGCTTGGAGGATTTGGGGTTGGTGTTTGTCGATCAGCCGCAAAACCTCCTTGTGCGCCCCTTTGAGCTGTCGGGCCAAGTCCAGCGGCCAATTGGGGTTGGATTCCCGAAAGAGGCGGCCCAGGTGGGGGGAGCGCTCTACCACCAACCCGGCCCCCAAGGCCTGCTCGGCCAACGGTCCTTCCGGGACCACCAAAACCGGGAAAAAACTGTTTTGTTCGGCCAAAAAACGCAACAGCACCCGCTCTGCGCCGCCCAGGTGGGAGGTGTGGCTGAGGATCAATACTTTGGGTGCCGCCATGTTGTTTCCTTTCAGCAACTCAGCCCCAGCCTTTGCATCTGGTAGCTGCCGTTGAGCACGTTGGCCACCCAGTCCGGGTGGTCCAGGTACCAGCGTAGGGTCTTTTCAAAGCCGCTGTCAAAGTCTTCCTGGGGCTGCCAGCCCAACTGGGTGGAGATCTTGGTGGCATCAATGGCGTAGCGCCGGTCGTGGCCGGGCCGGTCGGGGACGTAGGTGATCTGGTCTTTGTAGCTCCCTTGGGCCTTGGGCCTGATCCGGTCGAGCAGCTCACAAAGCTTGTGCACCACCTGGAGGTTGGTCCGTTCGTTGTTCCCGCCAATGTTGTAGGTCTCCCCCAGCTGGCCCTTCTCCAGAGCGGTCCAGATCCCCCGGCAGTGGTCCACCACATAAAGCCAGTCCCGGATGTTCTGCCCGTCCCCGTAGATCGGCAAAGGCTTCCCGGCCAGGGCGTTGAGTAGCACCACCGGGATCAATTTTTCGGGGAACTGGTAAGGGCCGTAGTTGTTGGAACAGTTGGTGGTGATCACCGGGAAATGGTAGGTGTGCCACCAAGCCCGGACCAGGTGGTCCGACCCGGCCTTGGAGGCCGAGTAGGGCGAGTTGGGGGCGTAGGGAGTGGTTTCGCTGAAGGCCCCCGATTCGCCCAGACTGCCATAAACCTCATCGGTGCTGACATGGAGGAACCGGAACTGCTCCTGGTCCTGGGGGGCCAGGGCTTGCCAGTAGTTTTTGGCCTGGAACAGCAGGTTGAAGGTACCCATGACGTTGGTGCGGACAAACTCGTAAGGCCCATCGATGCTCCGGTCCACATGGGATTCGGCAGCAAAGTGTACGATCCGGTTGGGCTCGAATTCCGCCAAGGTCCGGGCCACCAAGTCCGGGTCGCAGATGTCCCCTTGGACAAAGTGGTAGCCGGGGGTCCCGGCTAGGCCTGCCAAGTTGTGGGGGTTCCCGGCGTAGGTCAGCTTGTCCAGGTTCAGCAACTTCGCCTGGGGCTCAATCTGCCGCAGGTGGTGCAGGAAGTTGGAGCCGATGAACCCGGCCCCGCCGGTGACAAGAACTCTGTGGGTCATGGTTGGGAGGGGAGTGGGTTTTTTGTTCCTTCCTGGCCCCAGGGACTTTAGCCCAAACGCCGCCAACAATCAAGGAATCCTGGGCTCTTCGGCCCAGAGAAGGTGGGGGAGGATCAAGCTGAACCAGTAGGTCACCGAATAAAGCATCAACAAGCTGAAGCTCAAAAACTGGAGGCCCAAGAAAAAGGACAGCCACAAAATCGCCCTGGCCCGCTCTTTTTGGGTGGAGGCCCAGATGATTTTTTGGGCGTAAGACAAAAGTGTGAAGAACAGAAAGGCCCCAAAGGGCACCGCCGCCAGGATCCCGCCGTTGGCCAGGATCGCCAAGGGAGTGGTGTGCAGGTGCAGCCCCTTGCCGTAGATGTCCCAGCTGCTGGCGTAAAGGTATTGGATCGGTTGGGTAAAGTCGTTGGCCAGCCCAACCCCGGTGAAGGGATGGGCAAAAAAGATGTTGAGGCTGTTGTAAACCAAGTCGATCCTTAGCTCAAAGGACCAAAACTTTTCCGTTCCCTTGGTCCAGTCCCGCAGGCCCCAAAGGTCCAGTTTGTAAAAGTCGGCTATGACCAAAAGGATTGGCAACCAGGAACACCAAAACAAGAACAGCCCCAGGCCCAAGGGCCGGGCTCCCGGACGTTTCCAAAACAACAACCCCAAAAAGGGCAGGAACGCCGCCATGCCCGCTACGCCCAGGTAGGCCCCCAGGGTCCGAGAGATCCACAGGGCATACAAAAACGGCGGTACCAAGGCCCAAAGCCACCAAGCCCCTTTGGTTTTTAAAGCCCGGTCAGCGGTGAGCGTCAGGCCCAAGAGGTAAACCCCGGCGCTGTGGGCCGGGTCGTCTAGGATGCCGTAAGGCCGGTTAAAGGCCTCCTGCCCGCGGAAGTGCCCGGGCTCGTAAATCAGGCCCCAATGAAACTGGGCCAGGACGTAAGCGAGGGCAATCAGGCAAAAAGCCCAAACCCCCCAAAGCAATCGATCTTTTTCCTGGGGGTCCAAAAAAAAGGCCCCCACAAACAATACAAAAAAACTACCCAAGCTCAAGGCATATTGCCGGTACACCGCCCCCTCCGCCGGGGAATGGAGGTAACCCAAGGGCAAAACCAACAAAATAAAAAAAACGATCCCCGAGACCAAGGCCGGGTCCTTCCAAACCTGGGCCTTCCGGTTGTGCCACAGTTGGGTCCCCAGGGCCAACAAAAAGAGGGGGAAGTAGAACTTGGTGGCGGTGTAGGGCTTGTAGGTAAAAAGGACGATGTTGAACTTGATCCAAAAGGCCAAGACCAGAGCACCAAAAAAAAGGTTTGCCGGTGGTTTGTAACGGTGGATCATGCTTGGGGGTAAAAAGCGTTTGGATTCGGTTCCCATTGGAAGGGCTTAGGATACAAGAACGGAACAAATCTGGCCAGTTAGAATGAAGCGGCCCGGCCAAAGCGGCGGGAGGCTAGCCGCCCGCCCGTTCGGCCATCTCGACCAAGAGGCCCTTGAGGCTGTCCAGCAGGGGGGAGTCGGGCCGGTAGTCCGCCCGTTCAAACATCTTGACCCGTTCATCCTTGACGAAACCACGGGCCTTTTTCCAGGTTTCGGGCCGTTCCTTCTGGTACACCGCAATCGCCTCGCCCCCCTTTCGGGCCAACAGGGAGAAGCAGGGGATGTCGGTGTAGCCGTCGCCGACAAACAGGATTTGGTGCATTGGGATACGGAAAGACTCAAACCTTTGGTTGACCAGGGTGGAGTCCTTGGCCTTGGCTCCGATGATGCCTTTGCTGATCTGGAAGAGGTAGCGGGTCTTGTCGGTGAAGCTGACCACTCGCTTGGGGAAAGCAATGGCCTGGGCGGCGTTGTAGGAAAAATCGGAAGCCCAGATTTCGGTGAACTCCGGGGCAATGGCGGTGTGCCTGAGGATCTGTCCGATCCCGCTGCTGATCAGGTAAAACTCCAGCCGGAACCCCGGAGCTGCCTGGGCCATGTATTCCCGCAGCAGCCCAAAGACCTCGGTGACCCCTTCAAACAGGGGCAGGCGGCGGCCCCAGTCGGCCAGAAAGTCGGCGGTGATCAGGCCTCCCTGTTGCTCGGAAAGCGCAATCAACTTGTGCATGAACCCCGGCACTTGGTCCCACCCCTCGGCCAACATGGCCTCAAACTCCCCCGACCAAAAGGCCTTGGGCTCAAAGCCCACCAACCGCATCAACCCGCTGGTCGAATCGGGGGCCAAGGTGTCGTCAAAGTCAAAAACTACGGCTAGGATCGGTTCCATGTTAGGCCCACAGGATCGGAGGCTTGCCCTGTTGGGCCAGCAGTTGGTTGGCGAGTTGGAAGTGATTGCAACCGAAAAAGCCCCGGTGGGCCGAAAGCGGGGAAGGGTGGGGAGCCTCCAGGACCTTGTGAACCTTCAAGTTGATCAACCCCCGTTTCCCTTGGGCAAAAGCACCCCACAACAAAAAGATCACCGGCTCGGCCCTTTGGGACAGGGTCGTAATGATCCGGTCGGTGATCGGCTCCCAACCTTTGTTTTTGTGGGACCCGGGCCGGGATTCGGTGACGGTCAGAACCGTGTTGAGCAGCAAGACCCCTTGGGCGACCCAGGGTGCCAGATTGGGGCTTTGGGGGCGGCGGCCGGTGGTCCGTTCGATCTCGGTGAAGATATTGACCAGACTGGGGGGAGCCGGATGCCCCTTGGGGACGGAAAAACAAAGCCCATGGGCCTGTCCCGGTTGGTGGTAGGGGTCCTGGCCCAGGATCACCACCTGCACCTTTGGGGGCGGCAGGGGGTTGAGGGCGGCAAAAACATTGTCCAAGGTGGGATACACCGATTTGCCTTGGGCCAGCTCCGACTCGATGAACCGTTCCAACGAGGCAAAGCCGGGGGTGGAAAACAAGGGGGCCAGGATCTCAAGCCACAAGGGCTCGGTGAGGGATTTTTCGAGGATCATCGCCGGGACTCAGTCCTTGGGGTAGCCATAATACCAATGGGCGTAGTTGGGCCCGATGTTGCGGACCGAATGGACTTGGTGGGCTTTGATCAGTACCTCTTCCCCCACCTTTGGGTGCAGGATCGTCCCGTCGATTTCCAGTTCGATTTCCCCATGGCCCAACTGCCACAGTTCATCCACCGCATGAACGTAGTCCTCCCACTTTTGTCCCGGCGGGTCGGTAAACTGCCCGAAGCTGAAACCTCGGCGTTCCCAGTC
This sequence comes from Candidatus Lambdaproteobacteria bacterium RIFOXYD2_FULL_56_26, assembly GCA_001783715.1. GTDB lineage: Bacteria > SAR324 > SAR324 > XYD2-FULL-50-16 > XYD2-FULL-50-16 > XYC1-FULL-56-13. The sequence continues at coordinate 5,711 of MFNF01000059.1, read as the reverse complement.
CTGTTCAATCTTTTGGGTGTCGATCATTTTACGTTTTTGTGTCCAAAACCAAACCCCAAGCGCTCCCGGTCCGGTACAATCCTTTGGGTAGCCCCTTGGGGCGGCGGGGATTTTTTGCCCCTCCCCTCCCTTTTCGCTCATTTGGAACGGTTCGTCCATCCTCCAAGGGAAGACAAAGCCCAAGCCGGGCGAGAGGGGGAAGTTTTTTTTGGCTTCTTTGGGGGAGTGGTCGCAAATTGTCCCGATGTTTGCATTGCCCCAGGATTGATCTCCAAGGTGAGCCGTCGCCTGGGGAACTGAGAATCACCCTATTGGAGCCAGCGGTGGCCAGCAGAAAAGAAGAAATCCAAGCGATGATCGAGCAGGTTCGGCGGAAAAACCGCTTCATCGGCTACCTTCGTCTTGCCCGGATCGTGGGCGACAACATAGTCCGCAAACGGGTGTCTTCTTTGGCCCAAAGTCTGGCGTTCTCCACCATCTTGTCGGCAGTGCCGATCTTAGCGATCTTTTTTTCCGTTTTGGGCAACATCACCCAAAACCGCAGGATCAAAGAAGGGATCTTTGACTTCATCTCCCAGTATTTTATCCCCGAATATGCCAACAGCGTCTTTTTGCAGTTTGAAACCTTGGCCCGCCGGTCCTTGACCTTGGGAGCGATTGGTCTGCCGACCCTCTTTTTGGCCGGGGTTCTGCTTTACACCAAGGTGGACGGGAGTATCAACCTGATTTGGGATGCCCGCAAACGGAGCAAATGGTTCGCCAACGGACTGGCTTTTTTTATGACCCTCTTTTTGGGCCCCACCATTCTGGTGGCGCTGTTTTCGATCCCCCCCTACCTGCAAAGCCTGCCTTTTATCAAGGACCTCTTTTCCAATTCGGTGGCCCAAGGGATTTGGAGCCGGGCCTTGCCTTTCGGGGTCAGCTGGGGCGGACTTTGGGTCTTGTACAGCTACATCCCCAATGCCAAGGTCGGAGCCAAGCCAGCGCTGGTCGGGGCTTTGTTCTCCGCCTTTTTGATCCAGATTGCCAACGAGGCCTTGGGGTTCTACTTCTCCCAACTCGCCCGGCTGGACGTGATTTATGGTTCCCTGGTGGCGATCCCGGTCTTGCTGATTTGGGTGTATGTGCTTTGGATGGTGGTTTTGACCGGTTCGGCCCTTTGTTATGTGGTCCAACACCACCACAACCGCAACTACCTGACCGCCGCCCACATTTACAACGACGAATCCCTGCTCTGCAATGCCCTGGAGACCCTGCTACTTTTGGCCAAAAGCTTTGACCAGGGCGAGGGACCTAAGGACATTGACCAGTTGCACTTCCAGTTGGGGCTGCACAAAAACCGCCTGGAGTTTATCCTGGCTAAACTGGTGGCCAAGGAATTGGTCAACATGATGGACATCCCCGGCAGCCCGATGGAGGGCCGGTACCAGCTGGGCCAATCGGCCAAACAAATCAAGCTTTCCGAGCTGGTGCCGCTCTTTTTTGAGCCGAAGGACCATTTGCAGCTGGGCCCCAAACTCTCGGCCCTGACCAACCTGCTCTCGGTCCACCCGGCCTTTTTGCGGGTCGGGCTTAGTGTCCAGGCCCTCTTGGACGACCCGGAGAACATCAAGGCCCAGATCGTTTAGGTCGCCCGTAGGTATTTGGCCCGAAGGTTCCCCAGGGCTTCCATCAAAAGATCGTGTTTTTTCTCGTCCGCCAACAGGTAATGGAGCAGCAGGTGGTTCAGGGGCGAGCGCACCGACTCCAAGGAAAGCTCCGCCACCTGGATGCTTTGCTCCTCAATCCCGGCATGTTTTTCCATGAACCGGTCCAGCAGGCCCATTTCTTCCGGGGTGACCACTTCGGGGCGGGCATCGGAGTTGCGGATCAACTCCAACAGCTTTTTGTGCCTCGCCGAATCCTCCTGGATGGTTTGGACCAGAAGGTTAAAGACCGGGTTTTGGAACTTCCCCAGGTAGTCTTCCACCATGACCAGGGTTGCTTCTTCAATGCCGATCCAGCGGTCAATCAGGTGGTCGAAGTTGCTGTTGCTCTCGGCGGACTTGGGGTGGTTCATCGGGGGGCTCCTCAGGGGGTGTGGAAGGGTTCGGTCGAATGGATCGCTTCGACCGGGCAGACCTGTGCGGCTTTGGCCAGGGCTTGTAGCTCCTCGGGGCTTTCGGGCTGTTTTTTGACCTCTACGGAAGTGGTCCCTTTTTGCAGGTTCGCCGGGGCCAATTTGACGCAGACCTGGCAGAGGTTCAGGCACTTGGAGTCCACGGAAATCATCTTGGGCCTCAGGTCAAAAGAGTCGCAAAGCTTACGGAGCTATTTATAAGCTAAGAATAGGATAAAGTATATTTATTCCTCTTGCCAGGAAAAAATGACCCTACCTCCGACTCCGCCTTTGGGCATCCACCACTTGGCCTTTGCCACTCAAGACCTGCCGGAAACCTTGCGCTTCTGGCGGGACCTGTTGGGCCTAGCCGTTGTGGCCCGGTTGGGGGAGGGGGAGGAAACCCAGGTGTCTTTGGGCTTGACCGACCGGCAGCTGATCAGCTTTTTCAGCTGGCCCAAAGTGGAGCCAAGGCCCTATCACCACCCCGGAGAACCGGTAGTGGGGCCTTTTGGGCTAGACCATCTGGCGCTGGAATGGCCGAGTAAAGAGGACCTGCTGGCCCTGGCCGACCGGCTGGCCGGGGCTGGATACCCGGTCAGCGAGCCGGTGGACCACGGCTCATTGTGGTCCATTTACACCTTTGACCCCAACCATTTGGCTGTTGAATTGACCTGGGTCAACCGGGAACAGCCCCTACCCCCAACTCGCCCCGCCCCGGAAAACCCAAAATGGGAGGTAGAGTAACACCCAACTCCCCAACCAGTCCCACTCCCGGCTCACCCTTCGGCCAAGCCCCAAGCTGGGTGAAAACCCACGGTAGGGGGGTGACAAACCCAATCCAACCCGATACCATCCCCGCCGACCCCCAAAGCCGATGTAGCTCAGTTGGTAGAGCATCTGTTTCGTAATCAGAAGGTCGTCAGTTCGATTCTGATCATCGGCTCCACAGCTTTTTGTTTTCCCCCTGCACTTTTCTTTCTCTTTTTGTAGTGCTGGGTGGACCTGTCTTGTCCCTCCGGCAAACGCCACACCGCCCTGAAAGGCCTCCTCGTGCCCGGCAGCGTCATGGCCGACCCACGGAAATCCCTAGAGGATAAAGTGCGAGGTTTGACCTTCCAGGCAGCTGCCCGGATGAGGTCTTCCAGGCTTGCTGGCGAGGAATGGGCTGATTTTATTTTTGCGCGTTTTACTCAGTTTGCTTGGGACCCCAAGCGGGATGGAGGGGCATGAGTAGAGAAATTTTTTAGTTACAAACATACTTTCCTTGGATAAATCTCTTTCCATCTGTGTTACCTATTCAAAAGGAGAGTTATGGCAAAGGACACTGAATTGCACCGTGCAACGCACCACAATGAGGAGTATGTTTACCTTCACGAGGATTTTCGAGACGATGAAGCAAAAGTAAGGCTAAACGGGCAAAGCCATTTGATGGCGCATGCGCTGTTGCGGGCAATTTTTGACCCTCAGAATAACAGCACACCAAAAGAACTCCGAGACGAATGGGAGAATTTATGCCAGGCGCAACGGAGCCAGTCACAAAAAAAAATTGAGCGGACCCTGGGGAAATCTCCGTTTTTTCAAAGCATAAACGCACATATTTGGAAGGTACGTCATTACAACCCCCACGGGCCTTTAACAACGGATATCTACATGGCCGCATCCGACAAAAAAAATGCACTAAGTAGGTACGCTCAGTCACAACCTCGCGGGAAAATTTTCAGTTTCAAGGTCCAATCACCCAATTTAATTCAAATCCGCAAGTTACCTGCTTTCCGTCGTGCTTTCTCAAATGTTGATGATGGCGTTGTTCATTTGAGCTATTTTCGAGAAGCTGTAAATGGAGTGACCTATGCTTAACCACATTGATCCTAAAAAACCTGCCGATTCGTTAGCCTTGATGATGGCGCAAGTCCCAGATGGAAATTTGAAAGATGGCTTGGAAAGGGCTAAACAGGGCATGGTGCTGAATATTCAAAGGAAGCGCGCCTTTTTATTGTGTTTAGTGGAAGATGCTATGTTGTGTGGTGCCCAGCAAATGGAGTTTTCCTTGAACGTGTTACCTGATCCGGTTAAACAACTAGCGGATGTGTTTGAAGTACATTTCCTAGCCCCAAAGGAATTTTGGGCTGAAATCAGACCGGTAGCCGAAATAATTTTTATGGCTGATCTTGAGTCTGAGGAGTTTATTGAAGAGTTCACAGGGCAGAGCGAGTCGGCAATCGCCTCCGGTATTTCAGATTTTGTACTTTATGGTTATAACTTTCACCTTTGGTCTAACCGTACTAATTTTTCTAAAGTATTTTCGGGAAAGGGTTTAGGGAAAACTCGAATGACTGAAATTGAATTGAAATACGATGGTGGTTTAGCAGATATGCATCGCATGGATGCTGAAATTTTGTTGCATCATACTCTTGAAAAACTCAGGGTTCAAAATGCACTGGCCGAGCAAATTGGCTACCAAAAATTTCATTTCCCGTCTCGTGTATTCAAAGCTGCTGATGATGCAGAATATCAGCAAACTATGGCTGCATCAGGCTCGTTCAAGGTGTTATTAGAGGTCAATGAAGACTGGCTTGAAATAATGGCTATGGAAAACACCCTTATGAAAAAGGCCAGCGAAGGCCTTCACCGAGATGCCTCGCAATTGCTGGAACAGTATGGGGCCAAGACCATTGGCCATCTATTAAAGACCCTAACCCATGTCTCCAACGGAGGTTTAGGTGTTTCCAGTAGTACCGCAGGGAGGCGAGAAAGTCTGGATTTTAGCTTTGAACCGGAAAAAGTTGAAATAAGTCGTGATTTTCTTGCCAGGATTAGCAAACCACTACAGATTGATAAATTAAAAGATGTTGGTTTTTGGATCACTGGTCGAGTTGCTTCCACTCGGTTGGCGGGTAACCATATCAGCATTGAAGAAATGGACGAAAGCGATTTAAAACAAGTTGGATTGCCTGTGGGGAAAAAATTGAGCATTCGCCTGCAAAATGATATACTTTTCAGCGACTTGAGGACTGGTAGCAAATACAAATTCTTTATCGAAGGTGTCGAAAGAACGGACGGTAAAAAGCGTGAATTGAAAGTCACAAAAATCGACTTCAAAACTCACAGGTAATTTGCCCAAATTGCCTGCTCTGGCCTTTAACTTTTCAAAGACCGCACTAGTACCCTGCATCAGCGACTTTTCCAACCGGTGGTGCAGGGTAGATGATACCGTGAGATGTCAATGTAATGACTCTCCGATAGTCCTCTGCAAAGGAGAGAGGATGAGAGCGATGGGCGATTGTACCATTTAGAATTCAAAATTTAAAGTAGCGCTGGATGTAATCAAGGGGGGCTGCAAGTGTTACATGCTTGTTTCCCAGAAGGCTTTTTGATTCTTGCTTAGAACTTTGTTCCCTTAATGCACGACATCATTGGCGGAGGCGTGAGAGAATCGAACTCTCCAGGGGGCTTTTACAGCTCCCTCGCTCGGTTTTTTGAATACGCCAAGTTGAAACCGCCTAAAGTATTATAGATATAGGGTCTTGACTAGCATAGCAGAGATAAAACCTGCTAGACATAGTCATGGAAAGACTCAACAGGTATGCAAAGCGTTCAAAAATTTCAGCGG
>MFNF01000058.1 GCA_001783715.1 Candidatus Lambdaproteobacteria bacterium RIFOXYD2_FULL_56_26 | reverse complement strand
TCCCCCTTTGTGGTTCCAGATGACACCCTGCGAATCATGGCCCAGGGGGCGAAGTCCAAGGAGGATGTGGTCCAGCTCTATGAGAGCTTCCAGCAGTACGCCGGGGTGGACCTGATGATGCTCGGGAAAAAGCGGGAGCCTGCCTTCATCACTGGGGCGGCAGTCCAAGGGGCCAAGGAGGTCAAGCCTAAGGCGAATGACGAGATGAACCTGGAGTTTTTCACCAAGGGGGTGCTGCTTTAATGTCCCCCCAGGTCCTCAGCCAGGAAGAGGTGGATTCCCTGCTTCGGGGCATCGCCGGTGGCGATGAGGACGAGGATTGGACTGTTGATCTGGATGAGCCAGAGCCAGCCATCCCCAAAACCATTGGAAAAGCCTTCCAGGGGCAATCGCCAGAGAGGCTAACCCCCGATGGCCAAGGAGGGAAGACCGGCGACTTTGACGCTTTGGGGAACCAACTCAAGGGTGAGGACTGGGTGTTCTGGTTCTGGGTGGTCTGGCCGGGTGGGAAGATCACCCTGAACAAGATCCTCAAAGCGGGCCTGGGGGAGCTGGGCCGGTACTTTTACCCCACCACCTGTTCGCTCAAGATGGATCGGCCAGTCCTGGCGATTTTTAAGCCCCTCCCCCTTCCTCCAGACCAAAAGGCTGAACCAGCAACCTGCCCCACCTGCGGGCGACCTGCACTGGTGTAGTAGTCCAGGAGCCCTTGACTGCCGCCGGTAGCCAAGTCTGAGAGGGCAGGCTTTCTACCTGGGTTGCGATTTCAGATTGGCTATGATAGCGTGAACGGAGAACCTGAGGTCCAGTCATGATAATCCTCCCACTAGAAGAATACGAACAGCTCCAAGAGGAGTTTGACAGCATTGTCCCCCCTGGGACTGTTTTGGCGATCCAGAACGATCAGCAAAGACTAGCGTTGGCGGGGGTGTTGAAAAAGTGCGAAAATGCGCTTGAGAAGTTGACAGCGCACCAGGAGTGCAATCCGTGGATTTCTTTTTTGACCGGCATGATTTATCAATTACTTGGTCAAGAAAGTCGGGCAGCGGCTCTTTTTGAGATAGCCTTGAAGGACCCAATGAGTCCAAGCCGACTACGATCTGGGAGCTTAATAAATCTGCTGAAAGCTCGATCCAGCCCCAAGGATGCAGGGCTAGCTGGGGTGCTGCTTAAAAAAAGCCAGGGTCTCTTCTCGTTAGAACTGAATGTTCTTGCTAGTTTGTCAAGCGCTGTCGTTTCAGGGCTTGATCCTCAAGGGGTTCTTGCCCTCTTTAGGCCGGAAGAGATCACACCACAGGAGGTCGGGTACCTATTTATCCAAACACTCAAAGGGGCTGGAGAGGGCCAGCTCAATTGTTCAATCCCGGAGACGGTCAAAAAGACGGCGAAACGGCTACTCCGGGAGGGCATGGAGCACAAGATACTGGAATGGGATGCTCGGTCGGCGTTGTTGTTTCTCATCTGGGTACTGGGCCTTATGATGGTTTCGCCCCAGAACGATGAGGAAGGTATTATCGCTGCGTTGGTGGCCTTGCCATGTATGCCCGAGTATGCGTCAATCTTTGGAATCGAGGATATTCAAGGTTCTGCTGAACTGATTGCGGAACTTGGGAGATGAGCCTTGGCACCTCATTCCGCCCATTACGACTGGTTTTGCAAGGGTCTGGAGGATTCGCTCCGAACCGAGCTTAGAACTTTGGAGCTGGGTATTCGCAAAGGAGAGCGACCTTCTGGGTCTGAAGTCAAACGGATTCTCGAGGGAGGGACGGTTTATGTCGTAGCCCTGACCCCCTTCAGGGGATTAATGATGTTCTGTCAGATGAAACCATTTGTAGGTCCTAAATTCCTTGGCCCCTATGTGTTCCAAAATGGGGACTGGGTAGAGGATTACCAAGCACTGGAAAAGCTCAAATCCCCAGGGCTGAACGACCTCCTTTAGGTGCACCCTAAAGGAGTTTCGTTTGTGTGCCCCCGGTTGGCCTTACAGATGCCCCAACTTTTAAATCCCCAGCACCGTCCCGATCTGGGCCAACGGTGCCCCGCCGAACAGCCCAAACACCGCTCCAAACTTCGAGGTCTGCCATTGCGGGGGCATTTGAACCGCATCGATCAGGTCGGCCCGGATGGCGGTTATCCCGTTGGGAGCCGGTGGCCAATACCGATACCAAATCCCGTTGTTGTTGAGGGTCAAAGCCAGCTTGTCGATGGCCGCTTGCCAAATCGAGGCCAGGGAACTGAGTTCGGCCTGTTGTTCGTCAATGAAGGCGATCAGAGCGTCCAAGGCATCCCCGGCGTTCTTGGCTGTTTGCTTGATCCCCTGGATGGCTCCGATAGCTTCATTCAGGGCCAAGCTCAGCTCCGGGAAGAGCTGGGCCTGGGTGATCCCGAAGAAGTCAATCTCCCCGGTCTCCCCAAAAACAGGCTTGCCCGGCTCTCTGGCTAGGATTGCCTCAATCTTGAGTTTGAGGTCGGTCAGCTTCTTGAAATTGAAGAAGGCCCCCAGGTCTCCCAGGGCTGCCCCAAAGCTGGCCCCCTCTGCAACTGAGACCACAAAAACCAGCGCCCCGTAGTCTCCAGTCCCCTGGGGTCGGGCTAGGTCCGCCGGATCATCAAAGGCCCGGTGGAGGTAGGCCAAGTTCTCGAAGGCAGATAGCTTCAAAAGCCCGGTGGACGGGTCGTAGGCCGGATAGACTCCCTGAGCGTAGGGATGACAGAGAATCCCCGAGACTCCCCCACTTTTGAGGGCTTCCAGCTCTGCGATCAGGGCATCACAGGCGGCGACCAGGGCCATGTAGGCTGGTGATCCGGGGCCAGCCAGGGCCTTCGCAATGAGGGCATTGGCCTTCGCTAGGTTTAGGATTGCATCAAGGCTGGTCTTGAGGTTGGTGATTGCGGTCTTGATCGGAGTCAGGTCCGCCCCCGTCAGGGCGACAGTTTGCCAAGTCATGTCTTAGTTCCTCCAAGTGGTTTGAAACATCCTCCAAGAGACCGGCGATCCGCCTGAGACTCTGGTTGGTTAAAGGGCGGTCTGAGGTTTGCTTCCAAGTCATGTGAAGTTCCCAGTCGCTGCCCCGCCGGTCAGAGGGCCAGCCGGGGAATTGGTCACGGTGCCGCTGAAGGTGATCCCGCTCAGCCAATTTTGTAAGGCATTGTCAATCACCGTAGCCACGGCATCGGCTTTGGTCGCCGGTGAGCTGGGGGCTGATCCAATCTCCGAATAGACCGCTAAAAGCAACGGGGCCATTTCGGTTTTTAGGGTGGAGACTGGTAAAGTGACCGCCGATAAAACTCCGTCATGGGTATTCCCTGAGGCGATAGCCAGCGGGAAGGTTGCCGAAGAGAAGTAGGCTTCAATGGCCAGTGAGTAGGCCTGCGCTTCGTCCTGGGCAAACCCATAGGCGGAACCAGCGCCGCCGACAAAGAGGGTGAGGTACTTGGCCTGAAGGTCGGTGATCAAGGCCGCTAAGTTAAATACCCCAAGAGTTGAGTCGGTCCCTGTATAGGGCGATGGGACAGAAGTGGTGCCTGTAATCGAAAGCAAGACCTGGGAGGCGGAAAAGACAGAATGAAAGGCGGCCCCAATCTGCGTTGCCATGTAGGCCGCCCGATCCTGAAGCAACATCCCTGGGGCTGCCCAGGAGGTTTTGAACGCTTGTGACAAGGCGTTTTTTGCACTAACCAAGGGACCTCATTTCAAAAGCAGGGCCAGCTTCACCCGTAAGGCGGTTGCATCGAGCAAGACCTGGGCAAAGTCGATAGAGTTGATTGGGGTAGAACTTGGCCCCACCCCGGTCCCGACCGTCATCGACAAAGCGGCATTGGCCAGGGATTCGGCCAATGCGATCACCTCCCCTGTGATCGATTTGAGGTTTTGAGTGGAATTTTTGATCTCGACCAAGCCGGTTGCGTCCAGGGTGATGGAGCCTAAGTTGTTCTTGGCCTCAATCGCCCCAAAGGTGGTGATCCCCAAGCTGGCCACCGGAACCCCGGCGGCATCACAGGCTACCTTCCAAAACTCCAAAGCGGACTCGGTGGGGTCCGTGGTCACATTGACCTTGAGAGACCCAACGGCCTTGTGTTCTTGGGTCTTCTGGGAGGCAATCAACAGGCTTCCCACTGAGGTGATCTGGACGGTCCCGCCCAAGATCCCCAACAGCCCCTTGGCTTTCACAGACAGCCCCCCGGCAGAGTCCAGGGTCAGGGTCTTGGCCTTGTAGGTCAGTTCCGGGGCTTCCAAAAGTAGCTTTTCACCCAAAGCAAAGACCAGCTCCCCGGCCCTCAAGGTCAGCTTTTGCCCGGCCCGGATGAAGAGGTTTTGGGAGGTTTGCAGGTCGATGTTTCCGCCCCTGGACAGTTCCCAACTGGCCCCGGTCTTACGGTGGGTGAGGGTCAGCCGTCCGTCAGTAATCTGAAAAGTGATCCCGGCCAGGGTCAGGGCCGGGGTGTTGTAGGGGGTCGGCTGGGGCGGATCGTAGCCCTCGGCCTGGGTCGGGCGGTTGTGGAGCCCGTCCAAACTCCCCGGCCCCCCGGTTGCGTCATGGGGTGCGTCCAGCAACCCGCTTGGCGCATGGGTCAGAGACCCGACCACATGGGGGAAGCGGGAGTCTCCCCCGCCCCGAAACTCCACCTCCACAAAGTCGCCCACCAACAAGGGGAGGAAGGCCCCCTCATTAAAGCGCATCCCAGGCGGGCGGCGCACGGTTGCCCAGGGGGCCTTTTTGTGTTCCGGGAGAACCCCTGGGACCCGCACCTTGACCCGGCCCCACCCCTTGGGGTCGTTCACCGCATAGACAAAGCCGTCATAGGTGCCTAGAAACTGTTTTTCCGGGGGGATCGTCATGCCAAAAGCTCCAAAGCGGTGGCCCTGCAAAAGTAGTTCTGCTTCAGCTCATAGTGGGCCACCTGTCCGATGATCACCTGGGATGGAAGGCTTTCGTCCAGTGGTCGCCCCCCCAGGTAGAGGTTGTGCCAGATCAACTTGGCAGTGACCCCAGGCCGGACTGCCCCAGATCCATCCAGGGCCAAGTCAGCCACCGGGGCGGCAGCGGTCCCCAGAGCGTCCAAGGTCCTGAAGTTGGGGTGCTGAGTTGCCACTTGGGGAGCCCCCAGCTCGCCCTGGCCCACCAGGAAGCCCTTCTCAATGTCGTAGCCAAGGTACTGCCTTGCGGCCAAGGCCTTGAGTAGTGTGCTTCGGCGGATCGGTCTGGCCTCGATGATCTTTAAGCCACCTTGGGTTGGCCTCAAGCTGTCCCGCTCAGCCACAAAGGCAGGGGCCTGGGCCAAGACAGTGGTGCGCCGTTTGAAGTGCAGGACCCCCCGGCTGTACCAGCAGAAAGAGGCAAGCTCTTTGGCCATCTGGCGGACCATGTTGACCGTCCGGCTGTTGACGCTGTGGTAATCATTGATCAGGGGGTAAGTATCCAGGTCCAGCTTCACCCCCGGCATTACCTTGGAGAGGATC
>MFNF01000057.1 GCA_001783715.1 Candidatus Lambdaproteobacteria bacterium RIFOXYD2_FULL_56_26 | reverse complement strand
GCGAATTTCGCTATAACAATCGGAAGGTTGATGTTAACAAAATCCTTCTAAAACTGATCAGAGAAAACCCGCTGTTCTAGTCTTGACCCTTAAAAAATTGGAAAGCGATGAATAGCTGTGTCTGTGGAAACCAACTTGAAGTTGTAAGCGATCCTGACTTTACTTTCGACAGCCCCGTAGCCGGTAAGCTGTTGGTACCGGAAGTGCGCTTTGAGTTTTGCTCAAATTGTCAGGAACGTTTTTTAACACCTGAAGAGGCGCACAAGATCTCTGAATTTGTTAAAAAACAAGAAACTGAAACTATTGCCTCTTTGCCAATAGGTCAGTTCGTTTCCTTAGTAGAAGCAGCAAAGTTGCTAGGCCTTTCCAAACAGGCTTTAAGCAAAAAATCCGAAACTCGTCTGAGGATAATACTTAACTTTCGATTGGGAAATTCCCTTTTTTTCCATCGAAAATCGATTGAACTCTTCAGACAAAAAGGGGATGGGAGGTTTTTAGTCTCCGGCAAAACCGCCGTTGAAGCTAGCGTAAATCTTCTTGAACCCAAGGCTGCTAGCCCAAATTTTACAAAAAATCGAACGCAACCTCCTGTATCAACGCCTCCATCTATTACCGCCTCATGGGCCTCCTGCGAACCTCTTATGCTGCATTAACATGTCAAAAACTGGGAAAAAAAATGAACTCGGCACTGTGCCAAACCTTATGGATATTAAAAATTCCAAACCTGCCCTTTTTCCGACTTTTTCGGCAGATACGTTCCAGGTAACCGGGAAAATGGATGGAAGCCATCTTATTCAATTTTTTACCTTTTTACCAGATGGGAATTTTCAGGAAGAATTTCGGGTCTCACTTTCTCTTTCCGGGGCCAATGCACTTCAAAACTTGCTTGCTGCTCAAATTGCCAAAACAGAAGAAGCAATCAAAGCCACAAATCTGGTAACCTGACACCCCAAATCACATGGCGCTTCATGAATTATCTTCTGTTTAGATTTGTCTCCTGCCTTTCCAACGAAGTTTGACTTAATAGCTCGTTTGGAAACATCGGAACCAATTGTTCAACTCAAACAAGTTTTCTTTTTAATCTTTGTTTGCCTAGCCGTTTGCATAAGCATTCCTGCTAAGTGCGCATGGGGCCAGGAGTCCAAGGGCTTTTTTGCGGCCCTGGAACCTCACAAACCCATCCTTGTTGCCCAATCCCAGCGCCAAGCCCAAACCGGAACCTTGGGCGAGTGGTCGGGCCGTGAGCTGCTTCTCCAGTTCAGCGCCAAAGGGGAAATCTTTGCTGGGCTCTACTTTGCCTACAGCCACAAAGCCTACTGGCAGGTCTTCGACAAGGCCAATTCTCGGGCCTTCCGGGAGACCAACTACAACCCGGAGGTCTTTTGGGACCTCCCCAACCTTGGGGGGGTGGAATGGGTCCGGCTGGGGTTGTGGGAGCACGAATCCAACGGAGAACAAACCCGCTACCTGCCCACCGGGGAGCCGCAAAACCTCTCTCGGACCTGGAACCGGGTTTATCTGGAGGCCCACCAATCCTTTTTGGACCGGACCTGGGAACCGGGGTTCAAGCTTTGGGCCTTGACCGACCAAAAGGACTCCAACTTCGGCTCCTACTACCAGGACAACCCGGACCTCTTGGACTACAAGGGCCACGGGGAGCTTTACCTGGCGGTCAACACCAAACCTTTGACAGCCTTTTTTACCTTTAACCGGGGAAAAGCCGGGACCGAAACCCTGCGGGTCCAAGGCTTTGTACCGCTCCGGGAGCTGGGCTTTCCCAACCTGGAGCTGTTTGGGCAATTTTTTGAAGGGTACGGCGAGAATCTGATCGACTACAACCAAAAACAACGGCTCGTCAGCCTGGGGCTCCGGTTTCGTTAAAATAAAACTTCGATGCCTCTACCCAAAAAATTACTTTCATGAAAGGGTGCGGTTCCATTCTGCTAATGCAATTGCCACAACGGATTCCAGCCAGTCATCAAAGCGTTGCTCGATACTTTCCATTTTTTCAGCATAGTTAAATTGAAATAGATCTGGACACGCAGGCTTCAACTCAACAGGCTCGGTGCCCCCTTCCTCCCTGTCAACTCTTTTGGCCGTAAATGCCGAAACCGCCATGATTCCAATGTTCCTTCTGCCGTAGCCATGGATGGATACAACAAATTCAAAATGTTCCTTGGTATGGATGGACAAGCGTGCCCATGATTTGTAGGTTTCCAGGTTGGAAAAATAGCCAAACCGTTTGGCAAGTTCAGTGATTTGTCCATGGAAATAGTGATTTTTTTTAATATCCAATCTACCCGCTGAATTGACTTTTGCAAGGAAGGGGTTTGAATCTGGAGGGGTCACGCTTGGCAATCCCTCGTTCAAAATCTTTTCCAACTTTTTCATTCTTTTCAGCAAACGCTCTTGGAGACGATCTGCACTGTTAAGTACTTGCCCAAAATCCCCTTCTTTAGCTTTGGCTCTTTCTCCCAAAACTTTTATTGCGGCAGAAATGATTTGCTCACCAAAACGTGCCTGGGCCACTTGTTGTTCTAGCCCCAGTGCCTTTAGAACACTGTCCCGCTGACGTACTGCAAACAAATGCACCAGTGGATCCAGGTCACCGTTGTCGGCTTGCTCCAATGCCTCAATATACTCTTTTCGATCTCCGTCTCGGATAACCAAGGGGAATAGACCCGCTTTAAGAAAAACCAAAGAAGCTAAGGCCCTTGCAACACGCCCATTTCCATCTTGGAAAGGATGAATTTGAGTAAATCTATGATGCAACCAAGCTGCCAGTGCCTCAGGTGCTACACTTTGCTCCAAGGCCCAGTAGTACTGAACCAGACGCTGCATTTCATCCATGACCAGTTCAGGAGGACAATAAGGGAAAATGCTGCCATCTGAACGTCTAGGGTTATTAGGTTGTTTTTTATACTCTCCTTTGAGCAGAGGTACTTTAATTATTGCCCCAGCAGGAGTCTGGGCATCAATAAAGTCTTGCTGTTTGGTGAATTGGGCTTGCAAAGAGCGAATATAGTGTTCTGTTAAAGGGACTTGTCCCTTCACAAACTCAAACAGACCCTCAACCACATCGGCTTGGTCACGGATTAGGGCTGAAATATGCTCTGCTTCCTTGCTGGAGACCCCTCCTCGATGGGCAATTAAACTTGAGTCGATACCTTGTTCAATCAAGATTTCGGTAACGCCCCTGTCCCATTGATACAAACGTTCAATAATGCCGGTCTCAACCGCCCATTCTCTTTGTAGTTTTTTCTTGAATTCTTGAAACTCCCCAGTTTGCTCCATCGCATGCTTTTGTTCCCTCCAAACTGTCGCCAATGCGCCCAATTCCTGGCTGGCGTATTTAGAGCGGTCCGTTGGAAAATCTTTGATCAGTTCATACTGTTCCACCATCATTCCTTTTGATTAAATTGGTACAGTTATCAGCCCTTCCAGTTGGCCCTTGCGGCTTCCAGTTCGCCAGGGCTGCCGATGTCCGACCAACGGGCCGGGTCGATGTTGATGCCCCTAATCTCCAGGCCTTGGGAGAGGGCCTTCAGGTATTCGTCGATGATCGAAAAGCAGACCGGCTCTTCCAGGGAGTCCAGGAATCCATCCCCAATGGCATGGATGCCACAAAAGTTCCAGGCCGAAACCCGGCCTTCCGGCTCCACTACCTCTTGACGGACCCCCGCCCGCTCCAGGCCGACCATCATGCCCTCTTCGTCTAGCAACAGGCAGCTGGGGGCGGGTCGGTCGTTGACCGCCAAGCTGATCCAGGCTCCGTGGGCTTCATGTTGTTGGCCGAATTTTTTGAAATCCAGGTTGGTCAGGATGTCGGCATTGACCAGAAAAAAGTCCCCTTGGAGCCATTCCCTGGCTTGGTACAGTCCGCCGCCGGTGCCCAGGATCTGGGGTTCAAAGGACAAAAACACCTCAAAGTCCTTGGCCAGCACCGACTTGGCGTAAGCCTCGATCTGCTCGGGCAGCCAATGGGTGTTGAGCACCAACCGTTCCACTCCGGCCTTTTTGAGGGACTGGGCGATCCAACCCAACATGGGTTTACCACAGATTTCCACCAGCGGTTTGGGGGTGGTTTCGGTCAAGGGCCGCAGCCGGGTACCCAGACCGGCAGCATAGACCATGGCGGTTTTCATCAATCCCGTTTGAGCCCCGCCGGAGTTTCCCCTTTGGGGGTCAGGTCCCTGGCCCCTTCTCCAGGGATCACCGGCACCTTGTATTCGTTGGTCACATCTACCCGGAAGTGGCCTTCCCTGGCGGAGCGAAGCTTGAGTTTCGCCGAGCGGCTGACCTGGGCCAGTTCTTCTTCGCTGCGGACCACTTTGGGGGTCAGGAACACCAGCAGGTTGGTTTTTCGGACTGTGGAGGTTCGGGTTTTGAAGAACCAACCTAAGATCGGGATGTCCCCCAAGCAAGGGGTCTTGGCTTCCACATCAGTCATCTCATCGCTGATCAAGCCGCCCAGGACAATCGTCTGCCCGTCGTTGACCACCACTTTGGTCTTGAGTGCCCGGTTGAGCGTGGTGATCGCCCCTTGTTGGTTCAGGTTGTTGGTTTGCCCCTGGACCAAGTTGCTGCTGGTTTGGTCGATCTTGAGTTCGATGCTGTTGTCCGAGTTGATCTGCGGGGAGATTCGTAACATTACCCCCACTTCCTTGTAGTCGATCGAAGTGGTCTGGTTGCCCTGGGGGTCCACCTTGGTGGCGCTCAAAGTCGGGACCACCTCGCCTACCTTGATCTCCGCCTCTTCGTTGTTGAGGGTCAAGAGTTGGGGATTGGAGAGGATGTCGATGGACGAATCGGTTTGGGTCGCCTTGATGAAGGCGTTGAAGCTGGAAAAGGTTTGGCCCCCGAAGGTGATCGGTCCGCCCAAAACCCCAACTGCCGCCCCGCCGGTCGTGGTGGCCGGGAAAGTCCTGGCTCCGCCGGTCGAGCCTACGCCCCCGGCGGTCACAAAAGCGTCTTGCCCGCTGATCGTGGTGGCTTTACCGGCCTGCCACTCCACACCTAAGTCCAAGCTCCGGTCCAGCTTGATTTCCATGATCAACGCTTGGATGAACACCTGGGCCCGGATGATGTCCAGTTGGTTGACGACGTTCTCAATGGCATCAAAGTCTCCGGCATCGGAAAACACCACCAGGCTGTTCGAGGGGATGTCGGCGATTACCTGCAACTGGGTGGGCGGGTTGCCGGACCGGAACCGTTCCAGGACCTTGGAGACCTTGTCGGCATTGGCGTTTTTTAAGGAATAGACCCGCATGTTCCCGGCTTGGGCCTTGTTTTGTTGGTCCATCCGTTTGAGCAGGAATCGGGCCTGCTCCAGGCCGTCGGGGTAGCCAATCAGGATCAGGCTGTTGGTCCTTGTGTCTCCAACCACCCGCAGCCGCTTGCCTCGGTTGGCATTCTGCTCGAAGACCTTGTTGAGCATCACCTCTGCGTCTTTGGCGCTGGCGTTTTCCAGGGCCACTACTTCGAGGCTGCTGTTGGCAAAGTCTCCTTCTGGCCGGTCTAAGGCGGCAACAATGGCAGCAAACCGTTCCGCCGATTCTCGGTTGTCTTTGAGGATCAAGGCGTTGGCCCCATCTTCGACCACCAAAATCGCATCCTTGCCCAGCAAGGGGCTCAGGGAGTTGCGCAAGGTCTTGGCTTCAATGTATTTGACCACGATCAGCCGGGTCACATAATGCTGGGTCAAACTGCCCGGACCCAAAACCACCGGCCCGTTGTCCCCCTTGATCCCCCCTGAAGGCAAAATCCGCACTACCCCGCCTTCCTCCACGGCGCTCAGGTCGTTGACCTCCAGGATGGAGTCGAGCATCTTGTACAGTTCTTGGGGGCTGGGGGAGTTGGAAGCCAGGACGGTAACCTTTTTGGCCTTCAGCTTGTCTTCGTCGTAGATGAACCGCTTGTGTGCCGCCTTGGCGATCAGCTCGATCACCGAAGGCAGGTCCATCTGCCGGAGATTGGTGGACCCGCCGGCCTGGGCAAAACAAACCTGCCCGGCCCAAAAAAGCCCTAAGGTCAAAAGGAGAAGTCGAGACATCAGTCCGGCTGCCTGGGAGAACGGGTCTATCGGTTGGAAGCTCCCCTGGAGGGAACCTTCGTTTTTGGGCCGGTACAACATCCTAGGCAAAAACGCCCGGATCGGCGGCCCTGCCCTTGCTATTCAATTCGCTTGCCCAAAAGGCCTGGGATTTGGGTTTTTTTCACCTTGCCGGATTCCGCCGGTTTTGGCAATGCCGGGAACCGGCTCCAGGAAGGCGGGGAGAAGATTTCATGGGGATTTCATTTTCCCCTTGGGTCCGGCCCCGCTGGAAGGCCCCAAGTTTTAGACCCCGCCGGGGTGCTGTCCTTGACCAAAAGCAGGATCTTGGCAGCGGTCATGGCCGCCCCAAACCCGTTGTCGATGTTGACCACACTGACCCCGGCAGCACAGGAATTGAGCATGGTCAGCAACGGGGCCAGCCCCTCAAACCCCGCTCCGTAGCCCACCGAAGTCGGCACCGCCACGATCGGACGGCGGACCAACCCTCCTACCAACGAGGGCAGCGCCCCGTCCATTCCGGCGACCACCACCAGCACCTGAGCCGCTTGGATCTCTTCAAAACGGCTGAACAGCCGGTGGGCTCCGGCGACCCCCAGGTCGTAAAACCGCCGTACCTGCACCCCCAAAAACTCGGCCACCGCCGCCACCTCTTCGGCCACCGGGATGTCCGCCGTTCCGGCGCAAAGCACCGCCAAGCTGCCCAAAGGCTGCGGCACCGGCCCCCAGGGGCCGACAAGAAGCCTTGCCCCAGGGTTGTGTTCCAGGTCCGGGAAGAGTTTGACCAAACCTTTGGCCCGCTCCTCCCCGATCCTGGTGACCAAAAGCCGTTCGCCCCGCCGTTTGAAGCTGTTGAGGATCCCTTCGAGTTGGCCCGCCGTTTTTCCGGCTCCATAAACCACTTCGGCAAAGCCGGTCCTCGCTTCTCGGCTCAGGTCCAGCCGGGCAAAACCCAGCTCTTCGATCCCCTTTAACCTCGCCAAGGTCGAAGGCAGGTCCAGCCGACCGGCCCTAAAGTCTTCCAAAATTCGTTCAAGTTCCAATTCCGATCCCCAAATTCAGGCTGCCCGAACGGAGGCCACCCAGGTCCAATGTCACCCAGGTGAAGCCCAGAGTTTTTAACTTGCTTTCAATCTCTTGGGCGAGGCCCAAGGCCCGGCCCAGGTCTTTTTGGGGCACCTCGATTCGGGCGAGGCCCTCATGGTGGCGGACCCGCAGTTCCAAAAAGCCCAAGGACTTGAGGTAGGCCTCGGCGGCTTCGATGCGGAGCAATTTTTCTCCGGTGATCGGCTGTCCGTAAGGCACCCGGCTGTTCAGGCAGGGGGAAGAGGGATGGTCCCAGGTTTCAAGCCCCAATGTTCTGGAAAGGTGGCGGATCTCGTTTTTGGTCAGCCCCACCTGGGCCAAGGGGCTGATCACCCCTTTTTCCTGGGCCGCCTTGCGTCCGGGCCGGTAGTCCTTCAGGTCGTCGGCGTTGGTGCCGTCCAGAACCAAAGGGATGCCCAGGGTTTGGCCCAAGGCCAAGATCTCGGCATAACTCAAGGTCTTGCAGTGGTAACAGCGATTTTGGTCGTTTTGCGCCAGCTCGGGGTGGCTCAATTCCCGGACCTCCAATTCCAACAACTCGGCCCCCCAACGGGCCGCCCTGGCCTTGGCGGCAAGCCAGTCCTGGGTAGGCAGGGACTCGCTCTTGACGATCACGCCCTTGGCTCCAGGCCCCAACTCCATGACCGCCCGTTTGAGCAAAAAACTGGAATCCACCCCTCCCGAATAGGCGACCAAGACTTGTCCCATCGGGGATAACAACTTGCCTAAATGAAGATCTTTTTGGTATGTGTCCACTGAATCAAACGATTTTATCGGGTTTTTGACCTAAGGGTTTCTGCGATTCCGGGGCCTCCCCACCAAGCGGGGCTCCTACCACTTCCACTTGCCCTGTTGGTTCATACTACTCTTTCTCGACATTTTGGACAATAGACCCCGAGGCCAAGTTCATGAAGGTTACATTAAAGGTTAAGGCGGTAGTGGCGGTAGTGGTCGGCTTGATCTCCTTTGGGGTGGCAGGCTTGGCAACCTTGTACCTGACCGCCAACAAAATCGCCGAGATGCAGGCCCAAGAGACCTTACGGATGTTCTCCGAATCTGCCTTCCAAACCTTGGTCACCAGCATGAACTTCGGCTCTGCCGAGATGAACGCCCAAGCCTTGGAGAAGGCCCGAGAGATTATAGGGGTCAAAAGTCTGAACGTCGCCAAGTCCAAAGCAGTGATCGCCTTTTCCGGCTCCAAGGAAACCTACACCGCCGACCCGGAAATCTTGGCCGTCTTTGCCAGTGGTCGCCCCAGTTTGATCGAAACCAAAAACGGGGAACACCTGGTGCGGATCCTCAAGCCCTTTGCGGCTACCGAAGCTTGCCTGGGCTGCCACGGCAATGCCAAGGTGGGAGAGGTTTTAGGGGTCATGGACCTGACTATCTCTAGGGAAGCGAGCGATGCCACCATCCTGGGGGCCTTGACCAAAGTGGCGCTGGCGGTAGGGGCCTTGACCCTGGTGGCCGGGGTGCTGATTTCCCTGTTGATCCAAAAAGGAATCTTGGTGCCGGTACAAGGCCTGTTGTCGATGCTGCAAGGCATGGCCAACGGCGGCGGCGACCTGACCAAACGGCTGCCGGTGCTCAGCAACGATGAATTCGGCGAACTGGGCTCCTCGTTCAACCGTTTTGTGGGCAACCTGGGCAGCATGGTCGGGGAATCCCAAAAGTCCAGCCATGAGATTGCCGCCCAGCTCGAAGAAATGGTCTCGGCCCTGGACACTACCTCCAGCACCATTGGGGAGATCAACAAAGAATCCAAGGCCCAGGATGAAATCCTCCAGTCCCTGGCGGAAAAAGCCGGGGAGCTGAACCTTTCGATCCAATCGGTCCAAAAAACCGTCCAAGAAACCGCCGCCTTTGCCGAAACCAACAAACAAGGCACCATCCAAGGCATCCGGGCGGTGGGAGAAATGATCGCCATCATCCAAGAGATCAACAAAGGCAGCCGGGCGGTTTTTGCCATCATGGGCGAGATGCAGGGGATCACCAGCAAAACCAACCTGCTTTCCCTCAACGCCGCCATTGAGGCCGCCAAGGCCGGAGAGTTCGGCAAGGGCTTTGCGGTGGTGGCGGGCGAGGTCAGGAGTCTGGCCGAGCAGTCCAATCTGGCAACCCAGAAGATCGGCCAGTTGATCGAGGCCAGCTCGACCCAGCTCAACTCGGGGCAAAAGTCGGTGGAAGGGATGATGGAAATCTTCTCAAACATCGAAAAAAATGCCGAGCAGGTGGCCCAGGCCTTGGCCGGAGTGGTTCAAAAGACCGACCACCAAGCCCTGGCGGTGGGGGAAACCGCCGAAGGGATCACCCAAATGCTCAGTATCTCCGACGAGATCGGGGATCTTTGCCAGAAGCTTGGCGAATGTAGCAATCAAGTCCTGGCCCTACGCTCGGGCATCCAAGGTCATGCCCAAGGGCTGATCCAGATAATGGACCGGTTTAAGGTTTAAAAAACCTACGTTCCTCCGGGGTGGCCTTGTGCCGCCCTCCCAAAAAAACCTCAGCCCAAGCCCCCGTCGATCTGGATCACCTGCCCGGTGATGTAGCCAGCCCCTGGGCTGCACAAAAATCCGGCCAGATTGGCCACTTCCTCGGCGGTGCCCATGCGGCCCAGAGGGATTTGGGGAATCAATGCTTCTAACCCCTGGGTCATTTTGGACTCGATCAACCCTGGGGCAATGCAGTTGACCGTGATCTTCCGGCTGGCCAATTCCAGGCTCAAGGACTTGGCGGCGGCGATCAAGCCCGCCTTGCTGGCCGCATAGTTGGTTTGCCCCTGGTGGCCCCGGATTCCGGCCAAGGAAGATACCACCAGGATCCGGCCCCCAGAGCGGAGCTTGACCATCGGCAACACCAAAGGTTGGAGCAAGTAATAAAAGCTGTTGAGGTTGGTCCCGATCACCTGCTCCCAGTCCTGGGCCGCCATGGCCGGGAAAGAGGAGTCCCTTACGATCCCGGCGTTGTGCACCACCGCCCAGGGGGCTCCAAACCGCTCCAAATCTTCCTCCAACGCCTTTTGTGTAGCCGGGCCGTCGCTCAAGTCCAAGCACAACAACCGCACCTTGGTGCCGTTTTTTTCCAATTCCTCGGCCAAGGCCACCGCCCCGACCCGGTTTTGGTGGTAATGGAGCAGCAGGTCAAACCCTTGGGCCGCCAGTCTGCGAGCAATGGCTTGGCCCAGGTCGCCGCTGGCTCCGGTGACGAGGGCGGTGGGGTTGGTAGTCATGGGGGGGCCTCCAAAAGTACGGTTAAGGTGCCTAAAACAACCGGCTCGGTTTCTCCTTCTCGGCGCACCGTTCCCCGGTACAGCCTTGTCGCCCCTTGTTCTCCTTCCAACCAAACCTGGGCCAGCAAACCATCTTGGGGCAAAAAGAAGGGCCGCCTCAACTCCAAGGAGCGGACCGCAATCAACTTGCCAAGCCTCGCCGGTTGGTGGGCCTCTGCAGCCAGCCACCCGGCGTGCAGCGCTGCAGTTTGGGCCAAATATTCCAGTCCCAGGTAAGACGGGACTTTTCCTTCCAGGTGGAACAGCCCCTCTTGGGGCACCTTGAGCCCGGCGGTGGCCCCAGGGGCCGAAACCTCCAGAAGTCGGTCGAGCAGCAACATCGGGGGCCGGTGGGGCAAATATTCGCTCAGTTCCATCCGGCCCTCCGCCCCAAAATGACCGAACAGTTGCTGCCCCCAAAGGCGAAGTTGTTGGACATCAAAAAAAGGTCCCGGCCCGGTGCCAAACGGTCCTCCGGTTGGGCAAAGTTCAGCGGTGCCAAGCGGGGATCGGGGGGGCCGACCAAGGTTTGGGCCGGGAGCTTGGGCGCAATGCCGCCCAAGGTGAGGACCAACCACAAAACCGCCGCCTCCATCGCTCCGGCAGCACCCAGCAGGTGCCCGGTCAGGGGTTTGGTGCTACTGAGCTTGGGGCCAAAACCAAAGACCTCGGCCACCGCCTTGGCCTCCATCGCATCGTTGAGCGGGGTGGCGGTGCCGTGCAGGTTGAGGTAATCAATCTGCTGGGGGGAGAGACCCGCCTGGGCCAAGGCCGCCCGCATGGCCGCCACCGCCCCTTGGCCCGTCGGGTCCGGGGCCGACATGTGGTGGGCATCGGAAGACTCGCCAACCGCCAACAGCTCCACTGGTGCCGGCTCTCGGCCCAGCCAAAACAAGGCGGCCCCCTCGCCGATGTTCAGCCCTTGGCGGTCCGCCTCAAAGGGCCGGGCGGGTTCGGCCGAGAGTGCTGCTAGGGTGGCAAAGCCGTTGAGGGTCAGGCCGCACAAGCTGTCCACCCCGCCCACCAAAACCCCGTCGCACAAGCCCGCCCGGATCAGCCCCACCGCCGAGCCCAGGGCTTTGGCCGAAGAGGTACAGGCGGTGGAAACCCCATAAGCCGGTCCTTGGGCTCCACAAAGTTGCTGCAAAAACTCCGGCCCATTGCCGATCTCTTGGGTCCGGTAATCGTACTCCAACGGCCACTCGCCTTGGGCCACCTTGGCCTTGAGCGCTCCTTCGGTTTCCAGCACTCCGGAGGTACTGGTGCCGATCACCACCCCAACCCGCTCGGGCCCCAGCGCCTGGAGCCGCCCTTGCACCCAGTCTTCCAGCTGCCGGTAGGCCTGGAGGAGCAGTTGGTTGTTCCGGCTGCGGTACCTGGGCTCGGTCTGTGGGGGCCAGGGGGCCAGCGGACCCAAAACCGCTCCCACCGGCACCGGAGGCTTGCCGAGCAACGGAGCGCTTTGCACCAGCCCCGGCTCCCCCTCGGTCAAACGGCGGTAAACGCAATCCAGGTCCTGCCCCAACGGAGAGACCAACCCTAATTTGGAAAGATACAAAGGTTCGGGCATCAGGCTCTAAGGAAAAACAAAACAAGGGGCCAAGGTCGATCCAGCCTAGCTGGGCTCCTTGCGCTTGTAAAGCTGCTTGAAGGGCTTTGGACCCTGTGTTACCAAGAGACTTACCCCTCAATCTGGAACCGGAATGAAGTTTGTCTCCTTATTGCTTGCCCTGCTTTGGTCTGGACTGGGCTTTGCCCAAGAGCTTTCCCCGCCTACGGTCCAGCCCTTGGGGCCCGCTTCGGTGGCCAAGGGGAAAAAGATGATGGTGGTCGGGGCTGAGCCTTTGGCGGTCAAAGAGGCCTTTTTGGTCCTGGAAAAAGGAGGCAACGCCGTAGATGCCGCCGTGGTCATGGGCTTTGTCATGGCGGTCACCTACCCCAAGGCGGGCAACCTGGGAGGAGGCGGGTTTATGTTGATGGCTCTGTCCAAGGACCGAACCTTCGCCCTGGACTACCGGGAACGAGCCCCTTTGGCAGCCACTACCGACATGTTTTTGGACGAAACCGGAGCGGTGGACGACCAAAAGATCCGGTTCAGCCATTTGTCCTCCGGGGTTCCGGGCACGGTGGCCGGGCTGCTGTTGGCCCTGCACAAGTTTGGCACCATTTCAACCGCAGAGGCTCTGGCCCCGGCGATTCGCTTGGCTGCTGAGGGCTTTGTGGTCACCCAAGACTTTGTGGATTCGGTGGACGAACAAGCCGAACACCTCAAGGCTTGGCCGAGCACCAAACAAATCTTTTTTAAGGCCGATGGTTCGCCCTACAAGGTAGGGGAGCGGTTTGTCCAAAAGGACTTGGCCCAGACCCTGAAAAAAATCGCGACCGAGGGGCGCAAGGGGTTTTACCAAGGGGAGGTGGCCAAGAGGATCGCCGACCAAATGGCGCTCAACCGGGGGCTGATCACCGAGGTGGACCTCCAGGCCTACCAACCAGCCTTACGCAAGCCCCTGATCGGCCAGTATCGGGGCTACGAGGTCCTCTCCATGCCGCCGCCCAGTTCCGGCGGGGTCCACGTGATCCAGCTGCTCAACCTTTATGAAAGGTACAATTTTGCCCAGATGGGCCAGAACCGTCCCCAAACGGTGCACCTGCTGGCCGAGGCAATGAAGCGGGTTTATGCGGACCGGGCTTTTTACATGGGTGATGCGGACTTTGTGAAGGTGCCGGTGGACAAGCTGATCTCCAAACGGCTGGCCGACCAGGAAGCCCGTGGGATCAACCTCAAAAGCCCCACCTCGGCAGAAAAAATTGCCCCCATTCGTATCCCCGGACATTACGGGGAGAACACCACCCACTTCTCGATCGTTGACGGCAGCGGCATGGCGGTCTCCAATACCTACACCCTCAACTTCAGTTTTGGTTCGGGGATCGTGGTCGAAGGGACCGGGGTGTTGCTCAACAACGAAATGGACGATTTTTCCGCCAAGCCGGGCTCACCCAACGCCTATGGCCTGATCGGCGGTGTGGCGAACTCAATTGCCCCCAAAAAGCGGATGCTCAGCTCCATGTCCCCGACCATCGTCCGTAAAGACCAAAAACCTATTTTGGTCACCGGCAGCCCCGGCGGCTCCAAGATCATCACCACCGTGGTGGAGGTGATCCAAAACGTCTTGGACCACAAAATGGGCCTAGAGCAGGCGGTCACCGCCCCCAGAATCCACCACCAGTGGCTGCCCGACCAGTTGGAAGTGGAGCCGAGCTTTGACCCCAAAACCGCCCAGACGCTAAGGGACAAAGGGTACCAAGTGGAGGTCCGGGGTTATTGGGGCCGGGCGGACAGCATCGCTTTTGAGGGGGGCCAATGGGTCGGGGTTTCCGACCCCAGGGGCAAGGGCTTGGCGTTGGGCAAATAGACTGGGGAGGTCGGGGCAGGACTCTGGACCTGCCGCCCTTCCCTGTTGAGCGCCGCTTAGAAGTAGAGGGCGTAAACGTAGGCAAAAAGGTAGTTGTTCATGTAGCTGGTGTCTGCGCCCCCCGAAAGGTGGAGCCGGTAGGCATACTCCAGACTGCCCAGCTGGCCCAGGCCGATGGCCGCATAGGGGGCAAAGGTCCAGCCGGAGGAATAATAGATCGGCCCGTTGCGCAGCTCGGTCATCCGTCCGCCCAGTTTGGGCTGGACCATCCAGCGGTAGTACCCCGCCCTGCCGCCGACCCTGAAAAACAGTTTTTCCCAGAACGGTCCCTTGACCGCCATTTTTTCCCGGTCCCCGGCAAAGTATTCGGCCAAGAGGTCATGGTACTCGCCGTTGGCTTCGGTCTCTCTTCCGGTCCCCCGGAAGCGGCTGTATCCCAGTCCGCCCCAGAAATTGGGGCTCAGCTCCCGCAGGTAGTCCACCCGCCAGCCGTAAGCCGGTTTGACCGCCCCATAGTTGGGGTCGATCTGGTTGAAGGGGTAGGTTTTGAGGTTCTGCCCTACGGCAAAATAAACCTGTTCATGTTCCTTGGCCCAGGCACAAAAGGGCAGGGTCAACGCCAAGAACCAAACCAAAAACAGCATTCTCATGTCTTTTGCTCCTCAACTCCATGGAGGTCGGCACCGCCGCTGGGGGCCTTCGGCCAACGTTTTTTTCGGGTCGGGGGTCTGGCCAGGGGCTCCCGCCTGGGGTTTGCGGTACAAGAATCGGGCCACTCCAAGGAGAAGGGAAAGGTGAAGGCAAAGGATTGCCAAACTCCACTTTAGGCCTTAACCTGCCCTGGTTGACCCTTAACCCCCCCAAAAAACACCGATGGACAATCTTTTACCGACCCTCGCCGCCATTGCGGGGCTGCCCCAATTGCTCTTGGTGGCCGGCCTTGTGATGGTAGGCATCGACCTGCGCAACCTGTACCGCTTGGCCCTGGCCCCCAAACGTCCCGACAAACTTCGGTTTTATTACATCATCCCCGGCTTGGCCCTGTTTGCCTTTGGCTGGGAACTGTTGATGCTCAAGCCTCTGTAGGGTTTTCTTCCGCCGCAAACAGCGGGGCCACCGCCGGGTAAGGGGCAAAAAAGGGGGCACAGGGGCTTTCAAAGGCCACTGGCTCCCCGGTCACGGGATGGTTGAAGTTCAGGCGACTGGCATGGAGAAGCTGCCGGTCGATCCTCCCAAAGGGAGGAAACTCCGGCTCCGCTTCGCCCTTGTAGAGCGCCAAAAACCGCTCGTCCTTTTGCCCATAAAGCTTGTCCCCCAAAACCGGCAGCCCGAGCCACTCGGCATGAACCCTGATCTGGTGGGTCCTTCCGGTCATCAATTCCACTTCCACCAAACTCAAGCCTCCTTGGGCCTTGATCCGTCGAAAACGGCTTTGGCTGGGTTTGCCTTGGGGATCAATGACCTGCCTAACCCGCACGGTTCCTTCGTCCAGGGGTTTCACCTTGCCGATCGGCTGGTCCACGAACACCTCTTCCGTAGCCATTTCCCCGACCAGGACCGCTTGGTAGATCTTGTGTGGCGACCCGGCGGCAAACTGGTCGCCCAAGACCGTCGCCACGGAGGCCGACTTGGCGACCACCAGCACCCCGGAGGTCTCCTTGTCCAACCGGTGGACCTGGAAGAGTTTCTCGAAACCCAATTCCTCTTTGAGCACCTCGATCAAGGTGTTTTTGTAGTACCGCCCGGACTCCACAATGGGGATGTTGCCGTTTTTTTCGACCACCAACAAGGAGGGGTCTTGGTAGAGGATGCGGAAGCTCCGGTCAATGGGGGGCTCCGAGGCCCGTTCCCGTTCGTAGCCGATGGTCTGGCCGTTTTCCAGCCGGGCCTGGGGTCGAGTGGGCTGGCCGTCTAAGGTGATCACTCCCGATTCGATCGCCTGGGTCCATCCGGGGCCGTCCTGGTAGGGGAAACGGCGGCACAGGAACTCCAGGATCGACTCTATCTTCTTTTGGTGCCGGACATAACGGAACTGTTGCATAACCCTGGCTTGGTCCTTGCTTTAATCGGTTTATTGGCCAACAAATCGGCGGCCCCCGGAGTTTTGTCCGGCAAGACCAAGGCCTTGGTTTACAGGAGCCCCTGCATCTGTTAGAACAGCCCAGAGAACCTGTAAACCGAAGTTCCCAGATGAACCTGAAACTGTTGTTGATTTCAGCCCTAGACTTTCCTGCCGACCTGCTCGAACGGATGCGTGACTACGGCTTTGCGACCTTTGAAGCCCGAGGCAGGCTCAAGGTCAAGGAACTGTTGGAAGCCCAGAGCTTTGATGCCCTGGTCTGGTGCATCGAAGGGTACGACCAAGCCTTGGCCCAAGACCTGTTGGAGACTTTAAACCAACGTCCGCCGGTCCCCTTGATCTTGCTTTCGGGAAATCTGGAGGCCCAGGAATTGGCCTTGTCGGTGGAAGGCTCCTTTGGTCGGCTGGACCTGGGGGAAGAACCAGCGGAATTGCTCAAGGCCATTGAATTTGCATGTTCTCAACCCAAACCTACAGGAGCCGTCTTGCAAGAAATCGATTTTAAGGGCTTGGTTTCCCAGGTCACCGGTCAAAAGTCGAACTTCGCCCCCTCCGCTACCCTCAAGCTGCAAAGCGCTTGGCTGGCGGTGGACGGAAACGAAAAACGGCTCCTATCCACCCGTTCGGACCTGCACCTGAGCTTTTGGGACAAGCTCAACCATTGGCTGCAAAGCTAGGCTTCTTCGCCTTCCGCTTCGGCGGCTGCTGCCATTCTGGCCTTGCGCCGTTCACAGGCCTGCTTCTCTTCTTCGGGATTGGCGCAAAAGTTACAGCCGCTGATCTTGCCTTCGTCCACCCCGCAGGAAATCCCCCCGCAGCTGCCCTTCATGCTCTTGCCCATCAGGATTACCCCGACCGACATGCCCAAGATGGCCAGGCCAAAAACCACTATCGTTGCCGCCAATTGCACCATGTTTCTCTCCTGAGGTTTCCCCCGATTCTATCTTGGATTGCCTTTTTTTGCCGTAATCTCGGCTGCTAAGGTTTGGGCTGAGGTCCCTTTTGCAGGGCCAAAAAGGCCGGGGTCGCCTTGGTTTTGAAGCCTTCCCCATCCCGGTAGATAAAAAAGGCCGCCAGACCTTCCTTTTGGGCCAGGGCAAAACCTTGTTCCTCACCCAACACGTTGAGGGCGGTCGCCCAGCCGTCGGCGGACATGCAGCTGGGGGTCACCACGCTGACGCTGGCCAGCTTGTGGTCGATGGGCCGTCCAGTTTTGGGGTCCAAGGTGTGGGAATAACGTTTCCCGTCCTTTTCATAATAATTCCGGTAATCCCCGCTGGTGGCCAAAGACTGGTTTTTCAGCTCCACCACCAACTCGATCTTCCCCGCCTCGGCCAGGGGCTGTTCGATCCCGATCCGCCAAGGCTCCCCGTTTCCCCTGGTGCCTTCGGCCCGGACCTCTCCGCCGACTTCAACCATGTGATTTTTCAGCTCAAACAGGTCGAGCAGTTCGGCAATCTGGTCGGCAGCAAAGCCGGGGGCAATGGCAGAGAAGTCGATCTGGAGAGCCGGATTTTTTTTGGTCAAGGTCAAACCCTTGGGGTCCAGGACCAGCTGATCCAGTCCCAGTTTGGCTTGGGCGGCCTTGATTTGCTCTGAGGTCGGCAAAGTGGAGGTGTCTTGGCCCTTGTTTTTCCCAAATCCCCAAAGCTCCACCAACGGCAGCACCGTTACGTCCAGCGCCCCGCCGGAACGTTTGCCGATCCAAATCGCTTCGGAAAGGACCTCCAAGGTTTCGGGGCTAACTGCAAAAGGTTTGGTGCTGGTTTGCCGGTTGAACTCGGCCAGCTCGGTGCCTTCCTTGTAGGTGGACATCTTGGAGTCCAAGCTGCTCAAAAGAAGCTCAATCAGCCTTTGCACCTCCCCGGGTTCCGGTGCACCTTCAACAGGCAGGTACTTGACATGGTAACCCGCCCCCATGGTTTCCCCCGAAAGGGCCACTGGCTGGACTTCTCCTTTGATGCAGCCACTCAGGAGGGCCAAGCAAAAAAGGCCCCAAAACAGGGGCCTCTTGAGACTAACCACCAAAGTCATCGAGCAGGATGTTGTCATCCTCGACACCCAAGTGGTGCAACATGTCGATCACCGCCTTGATCATCATCGGCGGACCGCAGAGGTAATACTCGCAATCCTCTGGAGCTGGATGATTTTTGAGGTATTGCTCAAAGAGCACGTTGTGGATGAAGCCCTTGAGCCCGGTCCAGTTGTCCTCGGGCAAAGGGTCGGACAAAGCGATATTCCAAGTAAAGTTGGGGTGTTCCTTGGCCAAGGTGTTGTAGTCCTCTTCGTAGAACAACTCCTTGAGGCTCCTGGCTCCGTACCAAAAGCTCATCTTCCGTTTGCTGTTGAGCCTGCGGAGTTGGTCAAAGATGTGGCTCCGCATCGGAGCCATCCCGGCACCACCACCGATGAAGACCATCTCATTTTGGGTCTCTTTGGCAAAAAACTCGCCGTAAGGACCGGAGATCACCACCTGGTCCCCCGGCTTGAGGTTAAAGATGTAAGAAGACATCTTGCCGGGAGGCAGGGTGGTCTTGGGCGGCGGGGTAGCGATCCGCACGTTGAGCATGATGATGCCTTTCTCCAGGGGATAGCTGGCCATGGAGTAGGCCCGGATCACCTCTTCGGTCACCACCGACTTGTACTGCCAAATGTTGAACTTGTCCCAGTCGGACCGGTATTCCGGTTCGATGGCGAAGTTTTTGAAGTCCGCTTCATGGGGGGGGCATTCGATCTGGATGTACCCACCGGCCCGGAAGTCCACATGTTCACCTTCGGGCAGCTCCAAGACCAATTCCTTGATGAAGGTGGCCACGTTGTGGTTGCTGCGCACCTTGCACTGCCACTTTTTGACCCCCAACATCTCGTGGGGCACCTCAATTTTCATGTCCCGTTTGACCGCCACTTGGCAGGCCAACCTAGCACCCGCCCGAGCTTCCTTTTTGGTGATCAGGGAGAGTTCGGTAGGCAAAATGTCTCCGCCACCTTCACTGACGTGCACCCGGCACTGGCCGCAGGTACCGCCGCCGCCGCAGGCGCTGGACAAAAAGATCTTTTTTTCCGCCAATGCCCCCAACAGCTTTTGGCCGGGGGAGACAACAACTACATGGTCAGGTCCATTGACCTCGATTTGCACGTCGCCTTCGGCGACCAGCTTGGACTTGGCAGCGAGGATGACCACCACGAGGCTTAAAACCACCACGGTGAACATAAACACGCCTAGAAGGATAAGACTCATAATGCCGTTAGGTTCGAGCGGCCCCTTGTGCAGGAGCCGTTGGATTAACTAAAGAGGGGTCGGTGGTTACAGCTGAATCCCGGAAAAACACATAAAGGCCATGGCCATCAGTCCGGCGGTAATGGAGGTGATCCCGATGCCCTTGAGCCCATCGGGAACATCCGAGTACTTCAGCTTTTCCCGAACCCCGGCCATCACTACAATCGCCAAGGCCCAACCAAAGCCGGAGCCGAAGCCGTAAACTACCGACTCACCAAAGTCGTAATCCCGTTCCACCATAAACAGCGAACCGGCCATAATGGCGCAGTTCACCGTGATCAGGGGCAGGAAGATTCCCAAGGCGTTGTAAAGCGAGGGCACATATTTGTCCAAGGTCATCTCAAGGATCTGTACGATCGCCGCAATCACCCCGATGTAGGAGATAAAGCCCAAGAAGCTCAAGTCCACTTCCGGCAGCCCCGCCCAGGCCAACGCTCCTTCCTTGAGGACATGTTGGTAAAGCAGGTTGTTTACCGGTACGGTCAAAACCTGTACCGCCGTGACCGACACCCCGAGACCCAAGGCAGTTTCCACTTTTTTGGAAACCGCCAAAAAGGTACACATGCCCAAGAAAAACGCCAGGGCCATGTTTTCGATAAAGATCGATTTGATCAAAAGGCTAAGATAATGTTCCAACATGGATATTCCCGTCCTGAGGTCTTGGGTTTAGCCGTTGTGGTCAACCAGCTCTTTCTTCCAGGTTTTTAAAGCCCAGATAAAAAAAGCGATGAAGAAAAAGCCCGAAGGAGGCAAAAGCAGGAAACCGTTGGTTTGGTACCAGCCGCCTTCGGTGATCGGAGTCAAAATGTTGTGGCCCCAAAGTTTACCCGAACCGATGAGCTCCCGCACAAAAGCGGCGGAAACCAAGACGATTCCGTACCCGGCAGCGTTCCCAAAGCCATCGATGGCGCTGGGGATGACCGGGTACTTCATGGCAAAGGCCTCGGCTCGGCCCATGAGAATACAGTTGGTGATGATCAAACCTACGAACACCGACAGCTGCTTGCTGATCGAAAAGGCGTAGGCCTTCAGCACTTGGTCCACCACAATCACCAAACTGGCGATGACCACCATTTGGACGATGATCCGAATGCTGTTGGGAATGTAGTTCCGCAAGGCGGAGATCCCGGCGTTCGACAAGGTGGTAGTAAAGATCAACGCCAAGGTCATCACCACGGCAGTTTCCATTTTGCTGGTCACCGCCAGGGAGGAACAGATCCCCAAGACCTGGATCAAAACCGGGTTGTCTGCCGCCAGAGGCCTTAAAAAGATGCTTTTGTTGCTCATCGTGGACATGACTAGGCCCCCTGTTCTTTTAGGTGTTTGAGAAACGGGGCGTAACCCTCGTTGCTCATCCAATAACGGATCAAATTGTCCACCCCACGGGTGGTCAAGGTCGCCCCGGAGAGTCCGTCCACCATGTGCTTGGCATCGGGACTGTTGGGGTCAACCGGCCCTTTGATGACGGTGATCATCAGGTTGCTGGCCTTGTCGTAGATCATTTTGCCGGGCCAGAGGGCTTTCCAGCGAGCATTGTCCACCTCGCCACCCAGTCCGGGGGTCTCGCCGTGGTCGTAAAACGCCAGCCCTTTGACCGTAGTCCCGTCTCCGGCCAGCGCCATGTAGGCGTACATGGTGGACCAAAGCCCCTTGCCATAGATGGGCAGGATGATGCTGTCCAGCTGTCCATCTTTTTTGATCAGGTAAACCACGGTCTGGTTGGCCTTGGTCCTGATCTTGGCAATGTCCTTGGACAAGGGAATGGCTACCGAAGTAGCCGGGTCCTTGGCGGCCTTTTTGGCATCAAAGTTTTTGGTGTCCACGTCCACAAAAACCCCGTTGGCCAAGTCCACCATCCGAGGTTCCACCTGTTTGAACGCTTCTTCCACATCCATCCCCGGCTGGTAGATCCCTGCGGCCTGGAGAATGTTCTTTTTGTTGTCCTTGGCCTTGTTGGCCTCTTGGGCCGGCCTCAGCGAGACGGTAGCCCAACAAACCAAGACCGAAGCGACGATGCAGGAAACCAGCGCTACGGTAATGGTTCCTTTTGTTGAATCCTTATCAAACATTCCTTGCCTTCCTCCGCAGGATGTTTGCCTTGACCACGTAATAATCGATCAAAGGCGCACAGACGTTGCCAAAAAGAATCGCCAGCATCATGCCTTCAGGGAAGGCCGGGTTGATCACCCGAACCAGGATCACCATAAAGCCGATCAAGGCTCCATAGACCCATTGCCCTTTTTCGGTCATCGCCGCCGAGACCGGATCGGTGGCCATAAAGACCAGACCGAAGGCAAAGCCACCCAACACGATATGCCAGCCGGGGGTCAGCGAAAACATGGGGTTGGTGCTTGAACCGATGGCGTATAAGACGGTGCTGGTCACCAAAGCGCCCAGCAGAACCGAGAGCATGATCCGCCAACTGCCGACCCCGGTAGCGATCAAAATGGCCGCTCCAATCAAACAGGCCAAGGCCGAGGTTTCGCCCATCGAACCGGGAATCCGGCCAATAAAAGCGTCCATCCAGGTCATGGTTTGTTCCACCCCGGCCATGCCCTTGGAGGCGGCAAGGCTCAAAGCGGTAGCACCGGAGTAACCGTCCACCGCCACCCAGACCGAATCTCCAGAAATGCTGGCCGGGTAGGCAAAAAACAGGAAGGCCCGTCCGGCCAGAGCCGGGTTGAGAAAGTTCTTGCCGGTACCGCCAAAAACCTCTTTGCCCATCACCACCCCGAAACTGATCCCCAAGGCCACCTGCCACAAGGGCATGGTCGGGGGCAGGATCAAGGGGAACAACATCCCGGTGACCAAAAATCCTTCGTTGATCTCATGGCCCCGGACCGAAGCAAAAAGCCCTTCCCAGAAACCACCGACGATCTGCACCACCAGGAAGATCGGCAGGAAATAAAGCAACCCATGAACGATACAGGCGAAAATGCTGTTGGGATTAAA
The DNA here is from genome assembly GCA_001783715.1 of Candidatus Lambdaproteobacteria bacterium RIFOXYD2_FULL_56_26. Classification (GTDB taxonomy): domain Bacteria; phylum SAR324; class SAR324; order XYD2-FULL-50-16; family XYD2-FULL-50-16; genus XYC1-FULL-56-13. The sequence continues at coordinate 110,208 of MFNF01000057.1, read as the reverse complement.
ACCGATCCCCAGGTAATTGATCAATCCGGCCCGCCAACCCTCAGGGGTCGTCAGGGCCAAATCGGCGATCACCTTGTTGGCTTGGTAGCCGGTGTTGTAGGCCGTCCAGATCAGAACCGGTTGCAGGGCAATCACCACGGTGATCATCATCCGCTTGAGGTCCATTGCGTCCCGAACCTGGGTCCCGCCTTTGGTGGTCTCCCCAGGGGTAAACAAGAAGGTGTCCGCCATCTCGTAGAGGGCGTAAAATTTCTCCAGCTTACCACCATGTACAAACAGGGGGTGAAGCTTGTCTAAAAGGCTGCGTAGGGGTTTCATCTAGCCTTCCTTCTCGATAAGGGTCAGGTTCTTGCGAAGGATGGTACCGTATTCGTACTTACCGGTACAAACAAAGGTGCAAAGGCCCAAGTCCTCTTCGTCCAGCTCCAGGGCACCCAAAAGCTGGGCGGTGTCGGTATCGCCCATGATCAGGTTGCGAAGCAGGTGGACCGGTTGGATGTCGAGGGGCATCACGGCGTTAAAGGCCCCGATCGGGACCATGGCCCGCTTGGAGCCGCCGGTGCTGGTGGTGAAGTCGAAGGTCGCCCTGGGGTTAAGGGCAGATTGGAACACCCGTTTGATGGAAAACTTGTCCATCCCCGGTTTGAGCCAGCCCAAGAAGTCCCGCTCCGTACCTTCGGCCAGGATCGAAAGGTTCTGGTGGTACCGGCCCAGGAAATTGAAGGGTGCAACTGCGTTGCGGCCCCAGAACACGGAACCGGAAACGACCCGGTTGTTGCCCTTGCGCAACTCCCCTTCGGTCAGTTCGTTCAGATTTGCGCCCAGTCTGGTTTTGAGCAGCCGGGGCATGATCACCGGAGCGCCGCCCAAAGCCACCACCCGTTCCACAAACAGTTTCCCGGTTTCAAAGAGCTTGGCGAAGGCGACCACGTCCTGGAAATTGATCGACCAGACCGTTTTGTGGGCATGGACCGGGTCCAGGAAATGGATGTGCGTGCCTGCGAGCCCCGCCGGGTGAGGACCGGCGAATTCGGCCAAAAAAATCTTTTTGTTGTGCCCGCTGGGGATGTTGGAATCCGTCTCCTTGCACAGATACACTCGGCCTTCGGTCAGCTTGCACAGGAGGTTGAGCCCGGCGTTGAAGGCTTCGGAATGTTCGGCCAACACCACTGCCGGGTCCACCCGGAAGGGGTCGGTGTCCATGGCGGTGACAAAAATGGAGGACGGGCTGGAACCTACATGGGGGACCTTGGAAAAGGGCCTAGTCCGAAAGGCGGTCCAAAGCCCCGAGGCCACCAGGTTGGTCCGAATCTGTTCGGCGCTCAACCGGTCGAAGTCGGCCAAGGGACAGGTCTCGAAGGACACCGCTTCATTGCCGTCCAGCTCGATCACCAGACTTTGCAATACCCGCTTGTCCCCACGGTTGATCTCTTTGACCGTTCCGGCACCAGGGGCGGTGTAAATGACCCCAGGGTTCTTTTTGTCCCGGAAGACTTCCTGGCCCAATTTAACTCGGTCCCCTACGGCGACCGCCATGGTTGGCATCATGCCGTTGTAATCGGGCCCAACCAAGGCAACCTGGGTGACGGGGTGAGCTTGGGTGATTTTTTGTGCTGGCTTGCCGTTGATGGGCAGGTCCAAGCCTTTTTTTATTGTTATCATTGCCTTTTTGTACAGCTACCGCCCTCAATGCCGGACGGTTTGGCGTGAACTAAAGTAATCTCGGGATTGCTAGAATAACCCACCAGATAGGTCAATCTTTTTTTAAAACCGCAATTTCCGAGCTCCAACTTCGTAACCTTAAGACGCAATCTGGCAGAGGCGGCCCAGTCTTTCTCCCCATACTGGTACCAAAGACCTTAGTACCGGCACAAAAAACCTTGCGGAGGAAATCAAACAAGGATTCACCATTGGGGTTGAACTTGGCTAAGAATTGTTACAGGAATGGGTTAGGTTTTGCAATTCACCAAGAGCGGAACTGGAAGATTTTATTATGCGAATTATCGCATATTACAACCCCAAGAGCCAGTTGAACCCCAAGCCCTTTTCTCCCCGCCGCTGGCCCCTGCACTTTGTGTTGATGGGCTTGGCGCTGCTGACCCTGGTACCCTTGACCTTGATGGCGGTCACCAGCTTCCTGGGGCCACAGGCGCAGCTTTCCTTGTCCAATCTCTGGCCGGACTGGAGCAGTGTGACCTTGAGGAATTACCAGGAGGTCTGGACCCAAGGCAACTTTGGCCGGTATTTCTTCAACTCGGTTTGGGTCAGCCTTTGGGTGACCCTTTCAAACCTGATCTTTGATTCTATGGCCGCCTACGCTCTGGCCCGGCGGCAGTTCCGGGGCCAAGGGCTGTTGGTGTTTTTGGTGCTGGTAAAATTGATGATCCCCGCTGCCGTCCTGATGGTCCCCACCTTTGTTCTGGTCCAGGCGCTGGGGCTTTACGACGGCTACTTGGCCCTGATCCTGCCCATGGTGGCCGAGACCTTCGGGATCTTTTTGCTCCGCCAATACATGCTCAGTCTGCCCAAAGAACTGGAGGAGGCGGCCAGACTCGAAGGGGCTTCGGACCTACGGATCTTTTTTACCCTGATCCTGCCCTTGTGCCGTCCAGCTCTTTCGGTGGTGGCGATACACAGCCTTTTGGTCAGCTGGAACTCTTATGTCCATCCCTTGATCCTCACCAGTTCCGACCAAATGCGCACCCTGCCCTTGGGCATCGCCTTTTATCGGGCCTCCCATTCGGGGGTGGACACAGCCCACCTGATGGCTGGCTCGATGATCGCCAGTTTGCCGGTAGTCTTGGCCTTTTTGGTTTTCCAAAAACAGATCATCGCCGGGCTCACCCAAGGGGCGGTCAAGGGATGAACCGACCCGCCCGTCTTTGGTCAATCCAAAAAAGGGAGGTTTTTTGTCTGGTTGCAAGTTTATTCAACTTTCCCTATCCTGGCCGGATCAAAACCCAATTCTCAGGAGGAGGCCCTTGAACCCCAAAGAAGAACATGAAAAACGGTACCGCCGGATCGCCCAATGGAGCGTCGTGATCGCTCTGGGACTGGCGGTTACGATGATCGGCATTCCCGCTTCCAAGATGCGCAGCAACAACCGGGGACGGATGATTGAACGTGGGGCCGGCCTGTACGCCGAAAATTGCGCCAAATGCCACGGCGACAAGGCCCAAGGCCAAGATGCCGCCAACCCCCAAGGGGGAAAACAGCCGGACGGCAGCTATGTTGCCCCGGCCCTCAACGAAGCGGGAGCCGCTTGGTACCGGACCAACCGCCAGTTGTACGACTCTGTCGCCAAAGGCTCTTTGGATCAGAATTCAACGATGAAGGGTTTTGGGGAAAAGCTGACCGAGAACGACATCACCTCAATCTTGGTTTTTGTCCAATCCCTATGGCCCGCCGACCTGATGAAACAACACAACGCCGCCGCCGTGGATCAACCCAGGACCGGCGAAGGCTTCAACTTTTAGGGAATAAACCTCCAAAGGCGCTTCAAGCCCCTAAGGGACCGCAGGCCCCTGTTGGGCGCAGTCCTGGCTGCAATAAAATTTTCCCTTTTTGTGCAGGCCCAATTTGGGGTCCACAAAGGCCCCGCAGTGGGAGCAAGGCAAAAGTTCGGCCCCCAGGGAGGTCTTTTGCGGCTCCCCGCCCAAAAGGCCTTGCAACCACCGGCGCAACGCCCGTTTGGCCAGCCGGATCAAAAGGTAAAAACCGAAGGTCAAAAGCAGGAACTTGAGGGTAAGACTGATCATCGGTTCCTCAGAATTTTGATCGCCTGGGCCACTTGCTCCAGGTCCTTAACCCCTGGTGCCGTTTCCAAGCCCGAGTTGAGGTCCACCCCGTAGGGCCGTACGGTTTGGACTGCCGCTTGGAGGTTGCCGGGCTTCAGCCCTCCGGCCAAAAGCACCAAACGGTTCCGACAAAAGGCCCTGGCCAGCGACCAGTCAAAGGTTTCTCCGGTGCCGCCCTGGGCCTTGTCGTTTTTGGTGTCCAACAAAAAGGGCCCCGGTCCGTAGCCCTCCAGCCCTTCCAGGTCCTGGGCCCCGCCCACCCGAATCGCTTTGATCCAGGCTTGCCCCCTTTGGGTCAACCAGCGGCAGTCGGCGGGGCTCTCTTGCCCGTGGAGTTGCACCAAGTCCAGGCCGTAGGTTTTGGCGATTTCCAACACCTCTTGCTTGGGCCGGTCCACAAAGACCCCCACCGTCTTGACCAACGGCGGCAGCCCAGCCAAGAGGCGGGGCAGTTCTTCGGGAGCGACGTACCTTGGGGACCGAGGGGCCAAGATAAACCCCAGGGCATCAGCCCCCATCAAGGCAATGACCCTCCCCTGGTCCGGGTCTGTGATGCCGCAGACCTTGAGCCTTACCGGATTCACAGGCCTCCGGCCAAATACTTCAGGGCCATCCCCGGGTCCGGCTGGCGCAACAAGCTTTCCCCCACCAGGATCCCGGCAAAGCCGTGGGCCATCAGCAGCTGGGCATCCTTCTTGGTTTGGATGCCCGATTCGCTCACCGCCGTGACGGTCTCGGGGATCATCGGTTTGAGCCGCAAGCTGTTCTCCAGGTGGGTTTCAAAGGTCACCAAACTGCGATTGTTCACCCCGATCAATTCTGCCTCCAGCTTTAAGGCTCGCTCCAATTCCTTTTCATCGTGGACCTCCACCAGAACGGTCAGGCCAAACGCCTTGGCCAGGGAATAAAAATACCCCAAGTCCCCGTCGGTGAGGCTGGCAACGATCAGCAAAATGGCATCCGCCCCCATTTCGTAGGATTCCCTGATCTGCCTTGGGTCTATGATAAAGTCTTTGCGCAGGATCGGCAACCCGACCACTTTACGGATCGCCACCAGATCTTCGGGCCGACCGCCAAAGTAGGACCGTTCGGTCAAGACGCTCAGGCAAGCCGCCTGGTTCTGGGCATAGGCCAAGGCAATGGCCACCGGGTTAAAATCGGGCCGGATCAATCCTTTGGAAGGGGAAGCCTTTTTGACCTCCGCAATGACACTCAGCCCCGGCCTTTGGATCGCCCCCAAAAAATCCTTGGGCCGACGCAAGTCCCGTTCCCTGGGTTCGAGCAGGTCTTCGGTCACCCAGCCCAGGTGGGCTTCCACTTCCTTTTTTTTGTCCTGGTTGATCTTGCCTAAAATACTCATGGTCTTGGGTTACAGGGAATGGGTGTAGGTTCTCAACATCTCAATGGCCACTTTTCCCCGTTGGGAGGCAATCAGTTCTTCGGCCTTGTGGAACCCTTCCTTGAGGCCCACTCCATCGGCGGCGCTGATGGCAAACCCGGCATTGAGGGCCAGGATGTCCTTTTTGGGTCCTTGGATGTTGCCGCTCAAAAGCCCCAAAGTGATCTGGGCATTTTCATCGGGGCCGCCGCCACGGATCTCCTCCAGGCTGGCCTTGGGGTAACCGAAGTTTTCCGGGTCAAAGTCGAACTCGGCGATTTCCCCGTCCTTGAGCCTGGCCACCCTCGTGTCCGCCTGGATCGAAACCTCATCCAAGCCGTCCAGCCCGGCGACCACGTAGGCGGTTTGGGTGCCCATCAACCGCAACACCTCGGCCATTTGCAGTACTCGGTTGGCATCGTAAAGGCCGATGATCTGGACATTGGCCCTGGCCGGGTTGGTCAGGGGGCCCAGCAGGTTGAAGACCGTACGGACCTGCAATTCCTTGCGGATCGGCCCCACGTTTTTCATCGAGCTGTGCAGACTGGGGGCAAACAGGAACCCAAACCCGCAGTGGTCGATACAAGCGGCGACCTGTTCGGGGCCAAGGTCGATCCTGATCCCCAAGGCTTCGAGCAGGTCGGCACTGCCCGAACGGGAGGTCATGGACCGGTTGCCGTGTTTGGCCACCTTGTAGCCCCCCCCGGCCAGCAACAGTGCCGCCGTGGTGGAGATGTTGTAAGACCCCGAACCATCCCCGCCGGTACCGCAGGTGTCGATGATTTGGCCCCCTTGGGCCAGGACCGGAGTCGCCTTTTCCCGCATCACCTTGGCAAAGGCGGCAATCTCCCCGGCCGACTCGCCCTTGGCCCGCAGGGCCACCAAAAAGGCAGCGACCACCGTCGGCACCAATTGGCCTTCCATGATCTGGTGCATCAGGTAACTGGCCTCCACCTCGCTCAAGCTGATGTGGCTCAGAATTTTTTCCAGTAGGTTTTTAGGTTCCATGGAACGGCAGAGCAGAGAGTGAAAAATCTGGTTTTTGCCTTGGTGAATTCCGTTTCTTTTCTGGGCACCAAGACGAAAGAGAATATCCCCTGACCGGGGCTGCAAAAAAAAATTGTAATTTTGGTCTCACTTTGATAGACAGAAGGTCAACTCATTGGCAAGCCGCACGGCGAGCCTTGCCCCCAAAAAACAGGGAAACCTTGCAGGAGAGCAAAGATGGCGCTGTTAAACTGGAACGACAACCTCAGCGTTAAGATTCCATCCATTGACGAACAGCATAAGGTATTGATCAACATGATCAACCGCCTCCAAGATGCAATGTCCAGCGGCGACTCTCGTGCCGTTTTGGGTGACATCTTTGATGGGCTTTTGAAATACACCGCCCAGCATTTTTCTTACGAAGAAAAACTCTTCGCCGAGCACAGCTACCCGGACACTGAAGCCCACAAAAAAGAACACCAAGCCTTTGTGGCCAAAGTGGTGGACCTGCACAAACAGTTTACCGGCAGTTCCAACTTCATGATTGGTGTGGACGTGATGAAGTTTTTGACCGACTGGTTGGTCAACCACATCCAAGGGGTTGATGCCAAGTACTCCAGCCACTTGGTGGCCAAAGGGGTCCGGTAGCAAGAAGGAGGTTCTTTTTGGAGCCTCTTTTTCGCAAACTCTTTCCCGGCGAACCGTTTTTCCAAGCTTCTCCAAACCGCCCTTGGATTCTTATTTTTCCGGGGCGGTTTCGTTTTCCTTCCAGCCCACCTCCGCCATCGCTTCCATAAAACAGCTGGCCATGATGCCCTGCAGTTCGGCCACGATCAGGGAGCGGTCAAGGTACTTTTTGTCCTTGTCGATCAAATTCCAGTACAACGCTTCGGACAAAAAGAGTTCAAATTCGTTGGGCTCCGGGTCCCCCCGGTAGTCGTTGTCCGCCACCCGCTCGATCTGCCCGGAAGCGGCCTTGAGTTGGGCGGTGAAGTGTTCCGAATCTTCCCGGTTGGTGGGGTGGGGGAAGGGGATCCGTTGGGTCAGCTCGTAGTAACTGAGCGCCTTGTTCCAAACCTTTTCCAAAAAAGCCCGGGCATCGTACTGTTGGTTGAGCAGGGTAAAAAAGGCCTGTTTGGCCAAGATCCTCTCCGCCCGTTTTTCCCTCTCTCGGATCAGGAAGTTGGCATCCCGGTACTTGGCGAAAGAAAAGAGCTGCAAGGCATCGGTCTCGTCTTCCAAAGAGACCCCATACTTCACGAACAGGATCCGGCCCGGATAGTCGTCGATCAGCCGTTCAAACTGCTCGGGGGGAGCGCCGATTTCGCCGATCAGGTTCAAGAAGGCCACATTCATGGCCACCAGAGAGACCCGGTCCCACTTGCGCCGGTGGCCAATCTTGAAGGCCCGACGCAACATCGCTTCCATTTTGTCGTAATGCTGGTTGGGGTCCTGGCCTCGTTTGACCCCTTTTTTGTAGAGCACCGAGCCGATCTCCCGCTCGATCTCCTGGTGACTGAGCCCCACAAAAAGCTGGTGGTTGACCACCCGTCCCTTGGTGTCCAAGGCCGGGGTGATGGAGTCACCTAAAAAAAAGAGGGAAAAGGGAAAGATGCGGCCTTGGTTTTTCTCGGCCACTTCATTGATCTTCCGCCTGATCTTGGCTTGGGTCATGTTGTGGATCTTCGGCACTTCCTGGGCGTAGGAAAAACCCTTTTCCGAAACGTCCCCCAACATATAGTTCTTCTGCCCCACTCGGACCGAAACCCCCAACATCTCGTTGGAAATCAAGTCCAACCGGTGGAGTCGTTCCTGGTAAAAGTAGTGCCCAAAGGACAGCTTGTCCAAATGACCTTTTGGACGATAGTCCTTCAAAAAGTCTTTTAAACTCAACATTCCCACAGGCTACCCCTGGTTTGTGGATGAACGACCCAACCGAAACGACCCCATCCGCTGCTACCGCCGTCGCCGGGTTGCCCCTCGCTTTGGCTTGGAAGCAGACTTGGCCTCCAAAAGCTCCAAAGCCCGCTCCAAGGTCAGGGTCTCCATCGGCTCGTCCTTGGGGATCGAGGCATTGAGGGTACCGTACTTCACATAAGCTCCATAAGGACCGGAGAAGATCGCCACTGGCTTCCCGTCCGCAGGATGGGGGCCAATTTCCCGGAGCGCTTCCGACTTCTTGCGCCGCCCTCTTTTTTCTTGGGCAAACAGCTCCAGCGCCTGTTCCAAGGTGACATCCAGCACGCTGACCTCCTTGGGCAGGGTGCGGAAGTCCTTGTTGTCCGGGTCTTCGTGGACTACATAACTGCCAAACCGGCTGATCCCCGCCTTGATCGCCGCTCCGGTTTCGGGATGCGGCCCCAGGTTGCGAGGCAAAGAAAGTAGCTTCAATGCCGCAGGCATGTCCACTTCCTCTTCGGTCATACCCTTGGGCAAGGTCACCCGTTTGGGCTTGGGCTTGCCTTCCTCGGCATCCCCTAGCTGCACATAAGGGCCATAAGCCCCGTTAAAGAGATAGATCGGTTCAAAGGTCGTCGGGTGGATGCCCAGTTCCTCATGCCCTTTGTTTTGCTGCATCAAGATCAGGTCCACCTGTTCCTGGTCCAACTCGGCCGGGGTGATCTCCTTGGGGATCGAGGCGGTCCGGTGTTCCTCTCCCTCGCCGGACTCCAGGTAGGGACCAAAACGACCGATACAGATTTTGGCATTGAGGTCCGGGAACTGGAGACTCCGGTATTCACCAGGACCAATCTGCTCGGTCTTTTCGCTGGCCCGCTGGGCCAACCCCTTTTTCCCGCCATAAAAGCTCTTCATGTAGGGAAGCCATTCCTTCTCTCCCAAGGCGATTTCGTCCAGGTTTTGTTCCATCTGGGCGGTAAAGCCGGGGTCCACCAAGTCGGGGAAGTGGTTCTCCAACAGTTGGACCACCGCAAAGGCGGTGTAGGTCGGTACCAAGGTGTGGCTGACGATCTCAACGTAACCACGGTTTTGGATGGTGTCGATGATGGTGGCGTAAGTGGAAGGCCGACCGATCCCTTCGGTTTCCAATTTTTTGACCAACGAAGCCTCGGTATATCTGGCTGGGGGCTTGGTTTCGTGTCCCTTGGCTTCCACCATTTTTTGCGCCACCTTGTCGCCCACCTTCAAGGCTGGCAGCAGGATCTCCTTGTCCTCCAAGGCCTGGGTCGGGTCATCGCTGCCTTCGACATAGGCCCGGAAGAAACCGGGGAATTCAATCCGTTTGCCCGAAGACCGGAACTGAGCCGGGCCCACGTCAAACAAGGCGGTGATGTGCACCTGCTCTGCATCCTTCATCTGGCTGGCCACGGTCCGCTTCCAGATCAATTCGTACAGCGCCAACTCCACTCCCTTGAGCCCCGTTTTGGCGGGGACCACAAAGGTCGAACCGGCGGGCCGGATTGCTTCGTGGGCCTCTTGGGCTCCTTTGGATTGGGTTTTGTACAGCCTTGCGTCCTTGGGCAGGTAGGACTTGCCGTACATCGCCTCAACACACTTGCGGGCCGCCGTAATCGCCTGCTCCGAAAGGGTAGTCGAGTCGGTCCTCATGTAGGTGATAAAGCCCCGTTCGTACAATGCCTGGGCCACCTGCATCGCTTGGCGGGGGCTCAGGCGCAACTTGCGGTTCGCCTCCTGTTGTAAGGTCGAGGTGATAAAAGGGGCAGCCGGCTTTTGGGTCGAAGGTTTTTCTTCAATGGAACTGAGCACAAAAGGCTGGCCCAATAGGTCGTTCTCCAAGGTCCGGGCAGACTTCTCGTCCAGCAGCAGGACCTTTTTCCCTTTTTTTAGCTTCCCGGTCGCTTCGTCAAAGTCCGAGCCCTGGGCAATTTTTTGTCCCTTCACCTGGTTGAGCTTGGCATCAAAAACGACCTTGTCCTTTTCCAACTGGGCCGCCAAGTCCCAGTAGCTGGCCTTCTGAAAAGCACGGCGCTCCCGCTCTTTGACCACCAAAACCCGGACCGCTACCGACTGCACCCGGCCCGCAGAAAGCCCGGTGGCCACTTTTTTCCACAACAAGGGGCTCAAGGTGTAGCCCACCAACCGGTCCAAAATCCGCCTCGTCTCTTGCGCCCGGACCAGCGGGAACTTGATGTCCCGGCAGTTTTTGAGCGCTTCGGTGATCGCTTCTTTGGTGATCTCGTGGAAGACCATCCGCTTGACCGGGACCTTGGGCTTTAATTCGTCGAGCAGGTGCCAGCTGATCGATTCTCCCTCCCGGTCCTCGTCAGTAGCGAGAATCAACTCGTCGGCTTTGGCTAAAAGGTCCTTGATCTCCTTGATCACCTTTTTCTTTTCTTTGGGCACCACGTACAAGGGCTCAAACTCCTTGTCCACGTTGACCCCCAATTGAGACCACTTTTCCTTTTTGTACTTCTCGGGGATCTCGGCGGCGGACTGGGGGAGGTCACGGATGTGCCCCATGCTGGCCACGACCAAATAACCTTTGGGGAGAAATTCCTTGATGGTCTTGGCTTTGGTGGGAGACTCGACGATGACGACAGTGCTCATAGAGAAGGCAGCATATATAGGTGTAACAGAGAACCGAAGACTTGAGATAAAACCAAGAGAAGGAAAAGGTCAACCTCAACCTAGCGGGGAATGAAGAAAAAGCAAAATATTTCCCGGGCCATTATCCTCCGGCTTTGCTTTCCAGCTCATGCCAGCGGGCATAGAGGGCTTCGACCTTGTTTTTTTGGGACTGGATTTTTTTCCAGTTTGCCTCCAACCCCTGGTGGTCTTGGGCCATTTCGGGGCGGGTCATTTGGGCTTCCATTTCCGCCAACTCCGCCTCGGCTTTTTCGACCTTGGCTTCCAGGGTGCGCAGCTCTTTTTGTTCGTTGTAGCTCAAGCCGCCTTTGGGCTTGGGGGCAGCCTTGGGGTTGGGGGCCGCCGTTGGGGCCAGGGTCTTGGGTTCAGTTTGGGCGGCCTGCCACTGGTCGAAACTGGCGTACAACTGGGGCTCCAAGGGACCCAACCCCAAGATCCCAGTGGCCACCCGGCTGAGCAGGGCTCGGTCATGGGTGACCAAAACAATCGCCCCTTGGAACTCCATCAGGCTTTCTTCCAAAACCTCCAAAGCCGGGATGTCCAGATCGTTGGTCGGCTCGTCCAAAAGCAACAGGTCGGCGGGGCTCAACATCAACCGAGCGATTTGCACCCTCGCCTGTTCTCCCCCCGAAAGGGTTCCGATGGGCAACTCCAGTTGGCTGGGGGAAAACAAAAACCGCTTGGCCCAAGTGACGATGTGCACTTCCTTGCCTTGGTAAACCACCGATTCGCCGGTCTGGCTCAAGGCATTTTTGAGCGGCCAACTGGGGTCGAGGGTCAGGCGGTGCTGGTCAAAGACTTCGATCTTCAAGTCCTCGGCGGTCTTGAGGGTGCCTTGGGTCGGAGCCAGCTGGCTTTGCAGCAACCGCAACAAGCTGGTTTTTCCCGAGCCGTTGCGGCCCAACAGCCCCAACCTGCTGCCGTTGGTCAGCTTGAGGTTGAGCCCTTGGAACAGGGTCCGTTCACCCATTTTCAGGCCCAGGTTGTAGGCCTCCAAAAGCCGGCGGGTCTGCCGCCCAGTGGCCACAAAATCCAGCCCCAATTTGGCCTTGGGCCGGTTGAGGTTTTTGATCATCCTCAGTTCGGCATCCAGGTCTGCAGCTGCGTCAATCCTGCCCCTAGCCTTGGTCCCCCTGGCCTTGGGCCCCCGAGAAAGCCACTCGTTTTCCCGGCGAAGCTTGTTGGAAAGCACCGATTGCAACCGCAATTGGTCCTCCAAAAATTTCTCCTTGGCCGCCAAAAAATCCGACCAATGGCCGGGGACCGCAAGGTAGCCTTCCGGGTAGTGGCTGCCAACCTCAATCATTTTTTTGGGCACCCGTTCCAGCAATTGCCGGTCGTGACTGATCAACACAAAAGCAAATTCCGCTTGGGCCAGCAGCTTTTCCAGCCACAAAATCCCTTCCAGGTCCAGGTGGTTGGTCGGCTCGTCGAGCAGCAACAATTCCGGTTCCTGGATCAGCACCTTGGCGATGGACAGCCGTTTTGCATAGCCCCCCGAAAGGGAAGACACCAATTGGTCCCTACCGGTAAACCCTGCCTGGGCAATCCAGTCTTCCACCTTGAGGGCGGTGTGCTCCGGGTCCAGGTGCAGCTTGGCTGCCGCCTGTTCTAGCACTTGGCCTACCGTCGCCTGGACCCCGAAGGCCTCGGCCTGGGCCAGACGGGAGACTTTCAGCCCCCGGCGGAACACCACTTCCCCTTGGTCCGGCTCTTCTTCGCCGCTGAGTAGTTTGAGCAAGGTGGACTTACCCGATCCGTTGGCCCCGATCAGGCCCAACTTCTCGCCCTCATGGATGCCTAGAGAAATTCCGTAGAACAAAGGTTCGGCACCAAAGGCCTTTTCAATGTCCTTGCAAGAAACCAGGAGCGACATAAAGTAAGGGGGCCTTAAAGGAAATCGTTAAAATCTTTGCGTGGTGCGGCCAAGTTGTCCTTTTGGGAGTCCTGTTTTTTGCGGGTGGCCCGTTTGATCAGTTGGTAAACCACCACCAGAGCAGCAATGCCCAGGACAATTCCTCCGGCCCAATACAGCTCGAACATGGGGTCGAATTGGCGGTTGTATTCCGCCACCGCCTGCAGCCGACTTTGGCCATAGGTATCGGCCACCCCAAAAAGGAACGTGACCGAGGGGACCAAGAGAGTTTTTCTCATGAGACCGCCGAAGAAAAGGGGTTATCGTTTTAGGGCAGCTGGTTTTAAGGATAACAAAAGGAAATGGATTTGACCAGCAAAGGTGCCAAAGGTCGGACCCAGAGGGGGCTGAAGTCCGACCCGGCCCAAATCCCGGAGAACCGGGATCGGAAGGGACAAGCATGTAAGGGTGCTTGTAATCACACCCTGATCTTGCCACAACCGATCAACCGTTTCCAGAACCGTTTCGGTCAAAATAGGCCAAAATCGGGACAACCGCCGGTCCCGAAAAAACAGGGGAGAACCACCCTATCGGCGACCTATTTTTTTGGCGCCTTGGCTCCAGCTTTGGGCGCAGCGGCTTTGGGAGCTGCTTTTGCGGCAGCGGCCTTAGGAGCAGCTTTGGCGGCAGGCTTGGCGGCAGCGGCTTTTTTAGGAGCAGCTTTGACAGCGGGCTTGGCGGCAGCGGCTTTTTTAGGAGCAGCTTTGGCAGCAGGCTTGGCGGCAGCAGCTTTTTTAGGAGCAGCTTTGGCAGCGGGCTTGGCGGCAGCAGCTTTTTTAGGAGCAGCTTTGGCAGCGGGCTTGGCGGCAGCGGCTTTTTTAGGAGCAGCCTTGGCAGCGGGTTTAGCAGCAGCCTTAGCAGCAGGTTTTGCAGCAGCAGCTTTGGCTTTGGGAGCAGGTTTTGCCTTAGGTGTTACCATCTTCTTTACCAGGGAATTGGGTTTTTTAACCGCCTCTTTTTTCCTTTTAAGGGCAGCCATGCGAACAGTAGCGTCAACAGCCGCACTGGCCCAGACTCGAAGCAGCGGCGGCTGTTCCAAGATCTCCGGGGGCACTTCGTAGTACGGCATTTTCATTTCCGGTTTTTTGAGATTTGGGGAAAAAGGCCCCATGCCTCGCTCCAGAAATGCACCTAGATTTTGTTTATCGGCCCGGAAAAAAAGTTGGTCCCCGCCGATGACGGCGAAGATCAATTCTCCCGAGTAAAGCCCGGCACCGCCAAACATCTTTTTGAACCTCAATCCGGGGACTCCTTCGAGTTGGTCCAGAACGTAGTGCAAAAAGTCGTCACTGATGCTCATCAGGCCTCGATCCAAAAATCCAGGGTCTTGATGACCGAACCGCCTACTTGAATGCTTAGGCGATGCAGACCCAGATAGAGTCTGCGGGTGCTCAAGGGTTTCATTACCATCGATTTTGAAACCTCCAACCTCGCTCCGGGAGCCAGGGTCTTGGCGGTCAGCTTGAACACCTTTGCCCTGAGGCTAGCATCGGCTTTTTGGAAATGCACCACAAAATCTATCATCAAGTGCTGTTTTCTTTGGGCCTTTGAAATGAGTTGGCAGGAAAAGTTGAGCCGTTCTCCGACCTTCACCCGTAGAGGCCTTATTTCAAAGCCTTCTATGACCACCTCTGGTTTCGTCTCGAAACCCAAAAGCGAGAGCGCCCGAGGGTCTCCTTTTTTGGCCAAACTGCGCAGCGCATGCCGAGTGATCCAACCGATTTCCCTGCTCTTTTTCTTCCCCCAGGACTCCAGCAAACCCAGAGCCAGAGCGGGATTGTCCTTGGTCACATCGTTGAGGTGGTTGGCTACCGAACGACGGACATACAGTTCGGGATCGTTTTTTAACCGCTCCAAAAGCGGGAAAACCGGGGTGGGATCTTTTTTGAATTGCGGCAAAGCCGGTGCCCAAGGAAGTCTGGGTCGGGTCCCTTCACTGACCAATCTGCGGACATGGGGGTTGGGGTCCAAAGCCCAGGTTTTAAGCCGGTCCAGGGTCTTTTGTTGGTGACGAACCAAGAAGGGACGGATCGCCGCTTCGGCGGAAAAACATTGGGTCAGATGGTACAAAACCTCCATAGATTCTTCAAAAAAATCCAACCCCCGGACCGCCACAAATTCCCCCAACGGCCAGCAGATAAATCCATCGTATCCGATGGACTCCGTCCCCTCCAGCTTGGGTGGGAGGGCTTTTAGAAGGACCTGTTGGGCATCGGGGAAGTAGGGAGGCATAAATTCCAAGAGCCCCGCCAAGACCAAATTCCCCCTTTCCTTGAACCCCAAGGGAGCCAAAAAAGGGAGAATCTGGTCTTCAAACTCTTGGGCCCGAAAGCCCCCCCAAGCGGCCTTCAGCCTTCGTGCCTGGGCTTGGATCATCGCAGGGTGAAAGGCGTTGCGGATCAAAAAGGGGGCTTCGGACATTTAGGGTTTGAGGGATCAGGTTGGTTTGTTTTCCTCAGAAGGTTGTGCCTCAGGGGCGGGATTGTTGGCAAGGGAGTCAGTTTCATTTGGTCCCGGTTTCTCCGAACCCTCCACCTTTTGCCCCAACCGGTTCAAAAGGTTGGGCACCATCCGTTCGCTGAAGCCCGCCAGCACGGCGATTACGTTGTACCCGGCGGGGGACTTTTGGATGATGCCCAAGAACAAATCTGCCTCAATCATCCAATAAGAAACCAGCCCACAAATCATAGCGGTCAAAATTCTTGCGGAAGCCAGGGCAAAATTGACCACAAAGCTATCTTCCCCTTGGGTATCCAAGCTCCTGTATCCTTGGAGTAAAGAAAGCCATCCACCCAAACCTCCCAGGAGGACCATCTTGATTTGGATTTGGTAATTCTCAAAGGATTGCCCGGCCTGAAAAAATTGCAGGTCCGAAAAGGAAGAGAGGCTGAGGGAAACCACCCAAACCATTCCGGTCAAAACCAAGAGGATCGTGCTGGTGACCAAGTAATGGGTTCTGCCGCTGGTTTCCAGGTAGTTTCGGATTTGCCTTTCCAAATCATCCAAAGCTTTGAATGCTTGTTCCTCATGTCCGTCCAAACCAGATGCCAAAGCCATGGCCAATTGATTGTTGACATGGTACTTTTTTTTGACACCCGAATTACAAAGACGGTCAATCCGGTTACTTTTGACAAGGTATCCAACAACAAATGCGTTGACCGCTGGCGTTGCACCACATTGGTAGGATACACTTGAGGTAGTTGTTTCCCAAATGACATATGAACTAGTGGCAGCCCATATCCTTGTTATGACCTGACCTGAGGGATCTTTCTCTCCAACTTGCAATTCGTTAAATTTCTTTGGTGCACTCTCACCCATTTTCCTCTCCCTTTAAAAAGTTTCCCCACCCTACCTGAAATCTGAGTTCCAAGAACAGGGCATCAAAGGGACATTCTACCGTCCAAAAAAAAACAGCTTATTTGGTGCCGAACCTTGCCGGACAAACTTCTTGGGGAGGCGGCAATAAACCGGACAAAGGGCGATTTGACCGGGGGGCTTCCAAAGAGAGCAAAAAAACCGGCACCGGTTTTAAAATTTCCGGTGCCGGTTTTTGTTATTTCTCTTTCAACCCCTCGGGCAGCTTGGCCTTTTTGGCTGGCCCGGTGCCCGCCCCTGGAGGCTTGGATTCCGGGGATTTGGGGTCTTCCGGCTTCCGGGGAGCTTGGGGGGGTTTTGGCGCTTTTACCTTTTTTGTGGACTGCCGTTTTTGCCAAAGAGCAGCCAGCTTGTCCATCTGGAGGCCCAACCATTCCAAGACATCCAACTTAGGGGCCTTGGCGGTCAACCGGCCCAGCGGCCCTTGCATCCGTTGCCCCATCCGTCCGACCACTGTACCGGTCTTTTGGGTCAAGGTATCCATCAACGAATAGATCACCGGCACTACGATCAAGGTCAGCAAGGTGGCCATGCCCAGGCCGTAAACCACAGACAAGGCCATGGGTCGCCACATCTCGGAGGATTCGGAGCCAAAGGCGATGATGTTAGACCGGTAAAAGTTGATGTCCATGCCCATGACGATTGGCACCAAGCCCAAGATGGTGGTGATCGCCGTCATCATCACCGGCCTCATCCGCAACATCCCCGCCAGCACCAGAGCGTCCCGGGTGGATTTGCCCTGCAATTTAAGCTGGTTGATGTAGTCGATCAACACAATGGCGTTGTTGACCACCACCCCGGCCAGACTGATGATCCCGATGCCGCCCATCATGATGCTGATCGGGCTTTGGTGGATGATCCAACCCAAAAACACCCCGATCAGCGACAAAAAGACCGAACTCAAGATGATAAAGGGCAGGAGCAACGAGTTGAACTGGGTCACCAGCACCAGGAAGATCAGGAAAATGGCGATGAAAAAACTTTTCCCCAGGTAGGCCTGCATCTCGTTTCGGCTTTCGTTCTCCCCGGTGTATTCCATCTTGTAGCCGCTGGGCAACGGGAAGTCCTTGAGTTGGTCCTGTACCTTTTTTAAAACCACCGGTCCGGGGAAGCCCTCTGCATCCCCGCTGATGGTGATCACGGTCTTGGAGTTGATGTGCCGGATCGAGCCTTTGGCGGCGGTGGTTTTGATCTCTGCCAACTCGCTCAAGGCCACCGAACGTCCGTCCGGGGTTTTGATGTAAAGGCCGCTGACATCCCCGATGTTCGCCCGAAACCGAGGGTCCAGGCGCACGACTATATTGTATTCGTCCTTGCCGACCCTCCAGGTGGAGACCTCCCTGCCGTTGAAGGCGGTGCGGAGCAGGTTGGCTACCGCCCGGGTCGAGAGGCCCAAGAGGGCGATTTTCTCCCGGTCCAACCGAACCTGCACTTCCGAGCGGGTCGCCGACATGTTGTCTTGCAGGTTCACCAACCCCGGCAGGTCCTTGATCGCCCCTTGGATCTGCACCGACAGCTCCTTCAGGGTCAAGGGGTCAGACCCCGAAAGCTCCAGGTTGACCGGCTTTCCGGTCGGTGGGCCGGAGCTGGGTTTGGTGACCCGAAAAAAGGCCCCGGAAAATTGGTCCAAACTCTTGCGGAGCTCTTCAATGATCACGTGGGGAGCGAGGGTCCGTTCTTCCCAACCGGGGAAGGACAAGGTGATGTGGCTGTTGTGGGTTTCCTTCGCCCCCGCCCCGCCGCCGCTGCCTTGCCGCTGGCCTACGTTGGCCACGATGGCATCGGTGTGGTCATGGTATTTTTCCAAGCTCTGCTCCACCTTTTGGACGATCTGGTCGGAGGTGTCCAAAGTGGTGCCGAAGGGGGCTTCGATCTCCAAAGTGATGGAGGTCGGCTCGGTGTCCGGGAAAAACTCCACCCCTTTTTTGGGGAACACCCAAGCAAAATAGAGGATCATCAACCCGAACCAAGCGGCCATTACAATGGCCATGACCTTCCACCTTCGCTCCAAGGCCCATACCAAGCTCTGTCGGTAGAACCGCAAAAACCGGCTTTTCTCGGCCAGTGCGATTTCGTCCTTGACCATGGGGACCTTGTGGGGCTTGAGCAAGGTAGAACACAAAACCGGGCTCAAAAAAAGCCCCACAAACAGTGAGGCCCCCAAGGTGATGATCAGGGTCTTGGGCAGGTAGCCCATAAACTCCCCGGCAATCCCCGGCATAAACAACAAGGGCAAAAAGGCGGCCACCGTGGTGACGGTCGAGCTGATCACCGGAATCGCCACTTCCCCTACACCCACGCTGGACGCTTCTCTGGGGCTTAAGCCGGTTTCCAGGTGTCGGTAGATGTTCTCCACCACCACGATTCCGTTGTCCACCAACATCCCCAAGGCCAGGATCAAACTGAAGAGCACCACAAAGTTGAGGGTGATGTGGAACTGGTCCATGATGATGAAGCTGATCAACATCGACAGGGGAATGGCGCTGCCGATGAACAGGGCCGAAGACAGGCCCATGACCAACATCAGGATCCCCACCACAAAGATCATCCCGGTGTAGATGTTGTTCTCCAGGTCCGAGACCATGCTCTTGATCCGTTTGGACTGGTCGTTGAGGATCGAGACCTTGAGGTTGCCGTCGTATTTGTTCTCCGTTGCCTGGGCGAGTTTATAAACCTTGTCGGCAATGGCGATCAGGTTTTCCCCGCTCCGCTTGGAGACGCTCAAAGAAACCGAATCGAGGCCGTAGAGCCGGGATCGAGTGTTGACCTCCTCAAACCCAAAGTTCACCTGGGCCAAGTCCTTCACAAAAATCGGCACTTGGTTGGGAGCGGCGACCACCATGTCCCTGATCTCGGCGGGACCGCTGATCTCGCCGGGGACCCGGATCATGTATTTCATGCTGCCCAAGACCACATCTCCGGCGGGGATGGTGGCGTTTTCCTGGGAAATGGCGTTGCTCACCTGGTTGAGGTCGAGGTTGTAGTAGTTCAGTTTGTCCTCATCCACCTCCACCTTGACTTCCCGCTCCAATCCCCCAGCCCGTTTGACTTCGAGCACGCCGGGGATCGCCTCGATCTCCTCCTTGAGGTCTTCGGCGATGTTTTTGAGCTGGAACAAGTCATAGTGCCCCGAAAGGTTGACGATCATGATCGGGGTTTCCGAGAGGTTGATCTCCCCGATGATCGGGTCTTTGGCATCCTCGGGCAGCTCGGGCTTGGCGAGGTCCAGGGCCTCCCTGACCTTGTTGCGGGCTTCGGTGATGTTGGTGCCCAAAAAGAATTCCAAGGTGATGATCCCCGCCCCTTCGGTCGAGGTGCTGCTCATCGTTTTGAGGTTCTGGATCCCTTGCAGCTCCGGCTCCACCTTGTGGATGATCAAGGCTTCCACGTCCTCGGGGGAGGAACCGGGGTAGGGGATGGTGACGATCAAAATCGGGATCTGGATGTCCGGTGCCGACTCTCGGGGCATTGCCCGGTAGGCAAAAAAGCCGGCAAACACCAAAATCAAGGCCAGGATGTAGGTAGCGGCGGGGTTGGCAATGGCCAAGTCGCTCAGTTTAAACCGCAGGGGCGTATGACTCATGGCGATGATTCAAAGAGATTGTTGGCTGGATTTTACGACCGAAACTCGTTCCTGGTGGGTCACCATTTGTTGGCCGACCACCACCACCTTTTCCCCAAAAGAGAGACCCTTGGTCACCTGGACATTCGCCCCCAGGCCCAGGCCCAAAGTGACCGGCCGCTTGCTCGCCTGATCCCCGGAGAGGACAAAGACATAAGAGCCCTTTTCGTCTTCCAAGATTGCGTCTCGAGGCAGGATCAATTGGTTGGTCAGGTTTTGGGTGACCATCCTGACCCGGGCCAACATGCCCGAAAGCAGTTCCCCTTTGCCGTTTTCCACCACCACCTCAACCCGGAAGCTGCGGCTTTTTTGGTCCGCTTCCATCGACAAGGCGCTGACCTTGCCCACAAACTCCCGGTCCGGGAAGGAGTCCAAGGTTACCGAGACCGACTTGCCCAAAGAGACAAAGGCAATCTCCCGTTCCGGCACTTGGATACGGGCCTTGACCGAGCTGAGGTCGATCAGCTCTAAGAGCGGTGCCCCCTTGGCGAGGTACTCCCCGGCATGGGCCAATTTTTTGGAAACCACCCCGGCAAAGGGAGCGGTCACCTGGGATTTTTCCAGGTCCACCTGGGCGAGGCGCATCTGGAAAAAGGCCATTTCCATCTTGTTTTTGAACTGGGAAAGCTTGGCTTGGTTGGAAAGCTGCTTGGCAAACAACTTTTTCTCCCGGTCAAATTCGTCTTTGGCCAGATCATAGCTGGAAAGGGCCAGCTTGTAGTTGAGCGAAAGCCTGGAGGTATCGATCTTGCCCATCACCTGCCCCGGCTTCACCGCTTGCCCCTCTTCGAGGTCCAGCACCTCCAGCGCCCCGGCCACTTCGCTGCCGATCATCACCCGCTGGGTCGGCTCCAGGTGGCCCATGTAGCTGGCGGAGGCACTCAGCGGTTGGGCGGTCAGCTCCAAGACCTCCACATTGGTCAAACGTTTCCCCGCCTGCCCTTGGGCAAAGCCGGGGGCCGAAAAAAAGCACAGGAGGCCCGTTGCGGCCAGGGCAAGTTTAAAGTCCATAGGTAGAATCAAATTCATCGGTTAAAAACAGCAAGGCCAGATAGGTTTTTTCGTAGGCAACCTTGGCGGCAGTGAAGGAGAGTTCGGCGTTCAAAAGGTCCTGTTGCACCTGCCCCACCCGGTAGGTAGTGGTCTGGCCCAACTTGAACCGCAACCGCTCCTTTTCGAGCAGCTGCCGGTTGAGTTCTTGTCCCTGCCGACTGAGGTCGATGGACTGTTTGGCCAACTCCAGGTTTCTTAAGGTTTTTGTAAGGGCCAGTTCCAGTTGGTCCTTGGCGTTTTGGTATTCCAGCCGAAGCGATTCTTGTTCCAGCTGGGCTTGGCCCAACTTTTCCTGGGGCCGCCGGTCAAACAAGGGAACGCTCCAGGTCAGCCCCACCTGATAACCGGCCAGCCCGGGGTCCGAGAAACCGGAGCGGCTGGGGCTTTGGGCCAGGGAGAAACTGTTGAGCTGGTATTGCAGATTCAAGTCCAGGTTGGTGGCGGTTCCGTTTTGGGCGGAAATCAGGTCCAGCCGGTTGGCCCGAATCTGTTCTTTGAGCAGAGCCAAGTCCGCATCGGCGGCCAGCGCCTTTTCCAGCATCGCCGCCGGGTCCTTGGCCACCGGCTTGGGCTCCAGCTTTTCGGTCGGCTCATACTCCACCACCAACTCGGTCAGCCCCAAGACCAGCCGAATCTGGTCTTCGATCTCCTTTTTTCGGACCTGTTCGGAAAAAAGATTTTTTTTGGCCAACACCAGTTGGGTCTCCGAAAGCTTCACCTCGGTGGGGTCCAAAGCGCCCAATTCAAAGCGGGTCAGGTTTTCCTTGTGGAACGACTGGGCCAGATCCAAGGCATGTTGCAAAGCCACCAGATTTTCATGGACCAGCACCAAATCCCAATAGACCGAAGCCACCTGCCCGAGCAGTTGTTCCCGTTGTTTTTTCCCTTGCCAAAAGGTGGTCTGGTAAGCGATTTCCGCCTTCTGCCCAACTACCTCGTTGACCTCCCCAAAGTCCTGGAACAGGGGGATGTTCACCTCGGCAATCAAGGCATCAGCCTGCACCTTGTCCACCAGATCGGTGTAGGTGCCCACCGCCTCCCCGGCGCTGGCGATGGTCGCCAACTGGGGCAGGGAGGTGGTCTTTTGGTAGGTCAGGCCGTAGCTGATCCCCAATTTGGTTTTTTGTTTGAGCCCGCTGCTGACCACTTCCTGGTTGGTCCCCAACAGGGTCAGGTAAGTGGCGGAACTGCCGCCGGTCGGGAAGCTGTAGTTGCTGACCGAGCGGCTTTGGGTCACCTTGTTGGTCCATTGGATCGGCTCCATCTCCAAGGCCGCTTCGGAGTTGCCCCTGGCGGCGGAGACCGAGTTTTGGATCACCTCCAATTGGGGTGCCCGTTGGGCGGCCAGTTTGAGGATGGAACGGAGGCTGACCAAAAAGACATCCTTGCCGTCCTTGTGGACCACTTGCAGTTCCTTGAGGATCTCCGGGTCCAACTTGCCTTGGGCAGACAGCGAAGGCACAAAGCCCAACAAGGCAAGGCCCAAGGCCCAAACTTTAAGCTTCATTCGTTAAAGTCTCCATCCAAACGCCCATTTTGGTAAAAAGGGTCCGAGCCAGTGCCACTGGATTTTCATAAGGGGACTGCCCTTTGTGCATGTGCATGTAAGCTAGGTATCCTTCCCGCAGGATGGACATGGAAAAACCGATCAACTCCAAGGTGCTTCGTTCCACCTTTTTGCCCAAAATCTCCTCAATCTGGTCGAGAAATTCCGCTTGGATCGCTTCGGAAAGTTTGATCAACCGGCTGTGAAACTGGGGGTCAAACATCGCCCGTTCAAAGATGGTAAAGTACCCCTTGGCGGCATGGTCCTGCTCCAAGGTTTCCTGGAGCCGCAAAAACAGCGCCTCAAAGTAGCCGGGCAAGGAGTTGCAATGGGGTTGGGCGGAAAGGGAGAGCATCTTGCGGATCTTTTGGACCATCACCTCAAACAAAATAGCATCCAGGTCCTCAAAGTGGTGATACAGGCTCGACTGACTCAGCCCGGCCCCTCGGGCGATGTTTCGGGTACTCAAGCCCTTGATCCCTTTGTCATCCATCAGTTTGGTGGCCGCAGACATGATCTTCTTTTTGGTCCGGTCTCCCTTGATCCGCCTTAAATCATTCATCCCTTTTACCGTCAATAGGTTAGAGTTTTCTATCGAACACTCGAACGGTTTTATTTTGGCGGGTTGGTGGCCCTTTGGCAAGCCCGTCCTGACTTGGTTCGCTCTTTTGACCCAATTTAGGGCAAATCCCAGGGCCGATCTTCAACGGCTGGTAAACAATTGTAACAATCCGTATCCGTTCCCCTTTTTTGCCCTTTCCCGAAGCGGGAAATTTACCTATACTGCCCCAAATTCTCTAGCTCTTGGTAAGGATTCATGCGTTTGAAGGCTCTTTGTCTCTTGGCCTGCCTCTGGCCCCTGTGGGTTTGGGCTGCTCCCTATTCCTCGCCGACCTTGGAACGGGAAAGGCTGCTCAAGGTTACCTTGGGGGCCTTAAAAAAACTGCACCTGGAGCCCCAAACCCCTCCCCAACTGGAGCTGACCGCACAAGGGCAGTTTAAGCCCCCAGGCAAAACCTTCACCAAAGGGGCGGTCAAACTCAAGGATGGCCGGGTGACCCCCAGCTTGGCCGGGCAGTTGGGTGCCCAAGGTTTCCAGACGGTGGGCCTCAAACTGACCTTAACCCTCAGCCCGCTGACGGTGCCCCAAGAGGCGGAACTCCGTGGCACCCTGGCCCAGGTCTTGGGCCAGCCCCCCCAAGGGGAATGGCTGCAACTGGTTGCCCCCGGTGCCCCAGCGGCCTTGCCGCCGACCCCAGAACCTACGACCCAAACCCCAACCCTCGGTACCGATGCCACCGGCGACCTGGAACAACCCGCTGAGGTTCCCCAAACTGCAGTGGTTCTGCCCTCACCCGAACCTGCCCCCGGTTCGCCGGACCTGATCCAGGGCCAAGAGGGCCGGGCCCAGGTCAAGGGAGCGGTGGGGTGGATCTGGGTCCTGGCGGTGCTCGGCTTGGGCGGCTTGATTCTGGCTTGGCTCTTGGGGAAAAAATCCAAAGATCCGGCCAAAAACCTGGAGAAGCTCAACCAGATCCCGGTGGACGGGGAGCTGGACTTTACGGAACTGAAGGAATTTAAGGGACTGTTCAAGGAAACCAAAGGACAGGGGCAAGACCAGGAATCCATCAAAACCGACCTCTGCGAACTGCTCAAGGTCCAGCCGGACTGGGCCCGCCAGTTGGCCTTGGACCGGGGTCCCCGTGGGCTGGTCAAGCTGATGGGCCTGTTTGGCCCCCAACGTAGCGAAGCCGCCTTTGCCGGTGCCCTGGGCCCCAAGCGGTTCCGGGAATTGCTGGCCGAAGCTCAGGGGCAAAGCTTTACTGCCGAAGAGGAAGGCCAGCTCCTGATGGAACTGCACCAAGGGTTTTTCCTCAAAAAGCTCAAGGAACTGAAACAAGAAGCGGCGGCCTCCCAGCCCAGCCCGGCGGCTCCCCAGCCTCCCGCCCCACCGGCACCGCCGAGGGCCAGCAAAAAAGACGAAGCGGCGGCCTTGTCCTTCCTTTTGGACTGTTCGGAAACCGAAATCTACCGTCTGATCGCCGGGGAGAACCCGATGATCCAAGCCTTGGTACTCCGCCAATGGCCCGGTGATGGGGCCGGTCTGGCCAAACGACTCAAGGACCCGTTGGGCTTGAGCCAGGAACAACAAAAGACCCGGCAGATCACCCAGGAACTGCTCCACCAAATCGCCCAAGGGTTGGAACGGCGGCTGAAAAAAGAACGGGCTGTGGTGGACCCCACCCTTTTGGGCGAACTGCTGGACCAGCTGGAGCCTCTCTCTCCCTTGGACCGGGAGGCCTTTTTGGCCCAGCTGGAGGAAAAGGATTCCAAACTGGGCCAAACCGCCCGGGCTGCCTTTGCCGCCTTGGTACAGCTGCCCCAGACCGACCTGGCAAGGCTCAGCGCCCTGTTGCGGCCCATCGACCCCAAGCTTTTAGCCCAGGGGCTCTGGGGGCTCGACAAAGCGCTCCAAGAGCCGATCCTGTTGAGCATCTCCAAAGAACCCCGTTCCTCCCTGATCAAGGGACTCCGGGGCCCCGAACCGGAACAGCGGCAGCGACACAAGGCCCGTGCCCTCCTGGCCCAGGCGTTGGTGGACCTGAAGTAATTCGCCCTTCCCCCAAGGGTGGCCCAAACTTGTAAAATCTTTTTATTCCAACTTGGTTGTGTGACCGACCCCGGACTTGAGCATTTTCTTTGCATAGTACTAGAAAGACCTTTTAAGATCATTCTTTTTGGAGGGCCATGCGCTCCCCCTTGTTATTCCTTTTGGGAATCTGTCTTCCCCTCAGCCCCCTGTTCGCCCAAACTGCCCTGGCCCCTTTGGACCCTTCGGTCCCTCTGGAAATCTCGGCGGCCGCCGGGTTCAGCCTGCTCGACAAAAGCGGCGACCCGGACCCCAAACAAACCGGAAATGTGGGCCTGATCCGGTACAACGGCGGCGGTAACGCCGGGGACGACCAGATCAATTGGTCCACCAAAGGCCAAGGGGCTTTTTTGGGCCTCGCCTTGGGTCCCTTTTACCTCAAGGCCCACAGCTTGTCCAAAAAATCCAGCCTCTATTGGATCAGCGGCGGTTCCTTTTGCGGCCAATTGGACGGAATCTTCAACTGCGGGGGCTTGAGCGCCGGAGCCACTCGGGGGCAGGAATACAACGAAGGGCGGCTGGACTTGGCGATTCTGCTGGGGCCTCTTTCGATGGGTGCCAGGTACGGAAACGACCAACTCAAACAAACCGATACCGCCACGGTAACCCGGAACATCCAGGGAGCCTCCCTGGGGCTACAAATCTTGGGGCACCTGTACGCCGGGCTGGGTCTGGAAACGGTCAAGGAATCCCACTCCGGGTTTGCTCCCTTTTCCTGGAATCGGCAGATGGGTGGGGTTGGAATTGAATTTGGAGACACCTGGAGGATCCGGGCCGAAGTGGACAGGGGCAGCTCCGATTACGCCAAAGTCACCGACAGCGCCACCGGCTCCTATGTTTACCATGCTTCGGAAGCGATCAGCCAGACCCAACTGGAATTGCAAGCCAACCAGATTGTCTTTGGGGTAGAGAACAAACTGACCAGCCTACCGGCGATTGTCAGCCAAGGAGTGGTGGCCCGGAGCACCCAGATTTCCAGCCTGCGGGCCAGTTGGCTGTACCCCGAAGGGTTCACCTTCACCTATGAGATACAAAACCAGATCTACAGCATGGACATCTCCGAGGCCGACCGGAGCCTCGAAGGCAAGCTGACCCGGCTGAGCCTGGGCAAAGCCTTTTGAATGGCTCCAGGTCGGTGACGGCTTGGCCGCCTCGACCCTAGGCCACCAAACCTACCGGCCCTTGTGGAAGTCGTAGCCTTCCAGGTTTTGGTGCCGCACAATCTCTCCTTCCACCAAATAGACCACATCCTCGGCAATGTTGCTGGCCAAGTCGGCGATCCGCTCCAGGTACCGGGAGATGGAAGAAAACAGCAGCAGCATTTCCACCTGTGGGGAGCCTGCCTTGAGCTGGGCAATCACCTGCTGGAAGATGGTTTTGTTGATTTCGTCCACTTGGTCATCCAGGTTGCAAACCTCCACAGCCATTTGGGGGTCCATGTTGATCAAGGCATCCAAGCTCATCGACAACATCCGGCCTACCTTGTCGGCCATGCCTCGGATGTCGAAGGGGCTACTTTCCATGGCTAGACCCGAAAGGTCCAACACCCGCTCGGCGGCGTTGACCGAAAAGTCGTTGATCCGCTCCAGCTCGTTGTTGATTTTCAAAATCGCCACGATCAGCCGCAGGTCAACCGCCACCGGTTGGTACAAGGCCAAGCACTTGAGGCATTCCTCTTCGACCTCAAGCTCGATGGAGTTGATCTCCTTTTCCTCCCGGATGATCCGTTGGGCGGTCTCCACGTCCACCTTCACCACCGCTTCGGCGATGTCGTGGAAGTTTTTCTCCACCCTCGCACTCATCGAGAGGATCATGGTCTTCAGTTTTTCAATTTCCTTTTGTAGATGGATGGTCATGGCTTTCCTGTTTATCCGAAACGGCCTGTGATGTAATCTTCGGTCTGTTGGTTTTTGGGGTTGGTAAAGATCTGCTGGGTCCGGTCAAACTCAATCAACTTGCCTTCGTAAAAAAATCCGGTGTAATCACTGACCCGAGAGGCTTGCTGCATGTTGTGGGTAACGATTACAATGGTATATTTCCCTCTCAGTTCCAAGATCAAGTCCTCAATCTTGGCGGTGGACTTTGGGTCCAAGGCCGAACAAGGCTCGTCCATCAACAAAATTTCCGGCCCCACCGCCACCGCCCTGGCGATACAAAGCCGCTGCATCTGACCGCCCGAAAGCCCCAGGGCGCTTTGGTCCAGCCGGTCTTTAACCTCATCCCAAAGCGCTGCTCGAGTCAAGCTGGATTCCACCACCTGGTCCAGGGTCTTTTTGTCGTTGACCCCAGCGATCCGAAGGCCATAAACCACGTTTTCGTAGATCGTCTTGGGGAAGGGGTTGGACTTTTGGAAGATCATCCCTACTTGCCGACGCAGTTGGATCGGGTCTTGGTGTTTGTCGTAAATGTCGGTGCCGTCGTCCATTTCGATCTTGCCTTGGATCGAAACGCTGCCCAAAAGATCGTTCATCCGGTTCAGGCAGCGCAAGAAAGTGGACTTGCCGCAGCCCGAGGGGCCGATCAAGGCTGTGACCTGGTGTTTGGGGATGTCCATGTCCACCGAAAACAGGGCTTGGGCGGTGCCGTAGTACAGGTCAAGCCCCCGCACCCGCATCACGGGACTGAATTGAATCTTGTGTTGTGTCATGGTCTCAGAAGGTTCTTCCGGTGAAACGCTTTTTCATCCGATTGCGTAGGAAAATGGAAAAGGAAGTCATCAAAAGCACCACTCCCAACAGCAGCAACGTGGTCACAAAGACCATCGGTTTTGCCGCTTCGACGTTCGGAGACTGGAAGCCCACATCGTAGATGTGAAACCCCAGGTGCATAAATTTTCGCTCCAGGTGAAAAAAGGGCGCATGAAGGTCAATGGGCAGAGAGGGGGCCAGCTTGACCACCCCGGTGATCATCAGGGGGGCCACTTCCCCGGCCGCCCGACTCATGGCCAGGATAAAGCCGGTCATGATCCGAGGGCTGGACATGGGCAAGACCACCCGCATCAAGGTTTGGAACTGGGTTGCCCCCAGGGCCAAGGAGCCGTGGCGGATCTCCGAAGGGACCGAGCCCAGAGCCTCTTCGGTGGCCACGATCACCACCGGCACGGTCAAAAGACCCAAGGTGGAGCTGGCCCAAAGCACCCCGCCGGTCCCGAAGGTCGGGGTCGGCAGGCGTTCGGGGAAAAAGAAGGCATCAATCCCGCCGCCGACAAAGTAGATAAAAAAGGCCAGCCCGAAGATCCCCCATACGATCGAAGGGATCCCCGCCAGATTGTTGACCGCCACCCGGACCGCTTGGACCATTACGCCCTTTCGGGCATATTCCCGCATGTAAACCGCCGCCACCACCCCCAAGGGGAAGGAAACGAAACTCATGGTAAACACCAGGATCACGGTGCCCACAATGGCCGGGAACAGGCCGCCTTCGGTGTTGGACTCCCTAGGCTCGGTGAAAAACAGCTCGTAAATCCGCACCGCATAATGGCCCAGCTTGGCAGGCAGGCTCATTTGGTTGGGGTAATAAAACCGGTGGATCTTGACCAAGGGGATTTCCTTTTCCCGTCCCCCCGCATCGGCAAACAGGGCATAATGGGCCTGGGATTCCACCGCCGCCTGTTCTTGGGCACTCACTTGGGTCTCAAAAACCACGCCCATCTCGGCCAAAGTTTTGTCCAACCCGGCCAGCCTGGGGCTTTGGGGGTTTTTGTAGGCCAAGTCCAGCCGCCGGAGGCGGATCGATTCCATCTCTTCGGCCTGGGCCCGGAGTTCGGCACTGAGCTTGGACAGATTGGTTTTGGCTTGGTCCCCCAGCCCCCAAATCGCCTCCAGCC
Organism: Candidatus Lambdaproteobacteria bacterium RIFOXYD2_FULL_56_26; assembly: GCA_001783715.1. GTDB lineage: Bacteria > SAR324 > SAR324 > XYD2-FULL-50-16 > XYD2-FULL-50-16 > XYC1-FULL-56-13. The sequence continues at coordinate 81,493 of MFNF01000057.1, read as the reverse complement.
CAGAGGCCCCACTCGCCAAATCGGGGCTGTGAACCTCTTTGAGGAAGCCGTAAAAATTACCGTACTCCTCCCGCTCCAAGGCTATCACCTCTTCGGGGTAGGTGATCGATTCCACCTCGTCGAGGTTGATCCACTTGAAGTCCAGGGAATACAAATCCCGGTTGCCGATCTTGACTTGGATCCGCTGTTCCTTCGAGTTGGGTTGCCGGGAGGTCTGCTCGATCTCGCCCAAGTAAGTGGTGCCTTCCTTGAGTTTAATCAAGGCCAGCTTGCTCGGCCAGAAGGCCCCCAGACCGTTGATCGTCACTACCACCAAAAGGGTCAGGGCCATCAGCAAAATCCCGCCGATGCTCAAGGTGGAGAACCAAACGTTGTACTCCCCTTCCCGCCAGAATTTTTTGGCCTCCCCCCGGACAAAGGCTTTTTCGGATTCAGAACTCGGCATACTTTTTCCTCAAGGAGTACCGGAAAAGCTCGGCAATGCTGTTGATCAAAAAGGTAAACCCAAACAGAATTAATGCCGACAGGAACAAGACCCGGTACAAGGAACCGTCCACCGGCGCTTCGGGAATTTCCACCGCAATGTTGGCCGAGAGGGTCCGCATCCCGTTGAACAAACTTATGTCGATGATCGGGGTGTTGCCGGTGGCCATCAGCACCACCATCGTCTCGCCAATCGCCCGGCCCATACCCAAGATCACCCCGGCAAAGAGCCCCGGACTGGCCGAAGGCAACAAGACCTTCCAGGTCGTCTGCCAACGACTGGCCCCCAAGGCCACCGAAGCGGCCCGCAAAGAATCGGGCACACTCGAAAGGGCATCGTCGGTCATGGTGAAGATAAAGGGGATCACCATAAACCCCAAAGCAAAGGAAATTACGATCGAGTTCCTTTGGTCGTAGTCCTTGGTCACGTAGGCATAAAGCCACTGTTTGAAGTCGCCGCCAAAAAACCAAAGCTCTACCTGGGGCTGCAACCAAGCCGAGAGCAACACCGCCGAGAGCAGCAGCGGCAGGGCCAAGTACAGCTCCTTGGACTGCTCAATCAACCGCAATTTTTTATTGGTCCTCGCCTGGGCCCAGTACACCAGGAACAACAGCGTTAAACTGGGAAGAATCACCAGAAACAAAAAGAACCCTAACAGCCAACGGTCCAAGATCGGGGCCAGCCACAAGGCGGCCAGAAAACCGATGATCACGCTGGGAACGGCGGCGGTGATCTCTACCGCAGGCTTGGCCCAGGTTTGGAACCTGCGGCTGGCAAACTGGTTGGTGTAAATGGCCCCAAAAATCCCCATGGGCACCGCAAACAACATGGCGTACAGGGTGCCTTTGAGACTGCCGAAAATCAGGGGAACCAAGCTGAACTTGGGTTCAAAGTCATCGGTACCGGCGGAAGATTGCCAGACGTAATCCGGGGCGCTGTAGCTCTCGTAGTGGACCTTGCCAAAATAAACCATCCAACTGCCTTCAGGGTGGGGCGCATCAAAGGCCCACAAGGTCAACCGGTTGGCCTGGTCCAGCCCCAAAAGCCCGTTGCCCCGGGTCGAAAAGGCAAATTGTTTGATCGGCGAGGGTGCGGAGAAACGGATCAACTCCCGTTCGGAGGTCATGTGATCCAAGGTCACCGTGCCGGCGGCCAAGGAAAGCACCGCTTTGTTGCGTAAGCTGGGGACCAGACTTTGGATCTCGGTTTTGTGGCTACTCAAACGGTGGATCAAGGTCAGCCGCTTCTGGGGGCTGCCGCTGGCTTCGGGGGCCATAAACCAAGTAGTCACTTGGCCCTTTTCGTCGCCCACCGCCAAGGATTCATCTCCATAAACCAGGGCCAAGCTGGTCAAGGCCCGGCCATCGGCAAAGGCGGTGCGCATGTCGATCAAGGCGGGTTCCTCGGGATTGTTGAGGTTCCACAACACCAGCTTGCCGTTTTGGGTGGCCAAATAAAGTCGGTCCCCTTTTTTGTTTAGGGCCAAGGCGGTGACCAAGTCCTTGGGGTCGGTCTGGATCTGGGTCTTGAAAGAGTGGGTCTCGGAGGTGCCTAGAAAATTTTCCTCCACCACCTCGGTCCACACCTCGACCCGATTGCCGGGCAGCAAGGCGACCGCCGCCATGCCGTTGTTCTCCAAGGGACGGATCAGGACCTCTAGGGGGAATTGGGAAAAGCTGCCCGCAGGGACTTGGCGAATCACCTTGGTTTGGTGCTCGATGGTCCTTTGGCTGTTTTCGTCAAAATGGGCAGCAAAGGTCACCTCCACCAAACCGGCAGAGCCGTCGGCGAAGGTCAGGCTGAAACTGTTGGGACCATAGGTCCGCATTTTGGTTATCCCCAGACCGGAAAACAGCTTCTGGTGGTCGGTTTCCACCGCCCTTTGGAGGTCCAGGAACCGGATCGTCCCAACTGAGTCGATCCAGTACCCGGTTTCCAAGTATTCATCTACCCCCAAGGCCACCGCCTCGGGGGTATTGTTGCCGTTGGGCAGGGCAAAGGCGGTCAGCTCCTTTTTGTGAGGAGAAAGAAACAGCGGTGCGGTTTGCATCACCAGCATCACCAACATCCCGATCACACAAACCAAGATGGCAACCCCTCCTAAGGAGATCACCTTTTTGGCCCAATAATCGACTTTTCTGTTTCTTTTTAAGACCGCCTGATCCATGCCTTCCTTACGGTTACTGGACGTTGGCGAGTTGTTGCTTAACCAAGGAAGCGGTCATAGGCAAGTACCCGTCTTTGATCACGATTTCCTGGCCTTCTTTGGAAAGGACAAATTTCAGGAATTCGGCGGTCAACTTGTCCATCGGCTTGTTTGGTTCCTTGGCGACATAGACGTACAGCATCCGGCCCAAGGGGTATTTCCCGGCCAAGACGTTGTCGTAAGTGGGCTCATAATATTCCCCACCCTTCTGGGACAAGGCAAGGGCTTTTACCCCAGAGGTTTTGTAACCAATTCCCGAGTAACCAATGGCCCCCAACTCTTCAGTCACACCCAGAACCACCGAAGCGGAACCAGGTTGCTCCTTAACCGAAGCCTTGTAGTCCCCTTTATCCAAGGTGTGTTCCTTGAAGTAACCGTAGGTGCCCGAAGCGGAGTTCCGGCCATAAAGGCTGATCGGCTTCTTGGCCCATTGGCCTTTGAGGCCCACTTGGCCCCAGGTTTTGATGTCGTTGGGGTACTCCCGTTTGCGGGTCTCGGAGAAAATAGCGTCCACCTGCTCCAAGGAAAGCTTTTCGATCGGGTTGTCCTTGTTGACGTACACAGCCAAAGAGTCCAGGGCTACGCCAATGGCGGTAGGCTTGTAGCCGAATTTTTTCTCGAATTCTTCGATCTCTTTGTCCTTCATCTTGCGGCTCATCGGCCCCAATTGAGAGGTCCCGGAAATCAGGGCCGGAGGAGCGGTAGAGCTGCCTTTGCCTTCGATCTGGATGTTGACGTTCGGGTAGGCCTTGCGGAAAAATTCGGCCCAGAAGGTCATCAGGTTGTTCAAGGTGTCCGAACCGATGGAGTTCAGGTTCCCGGCCACACCGGAGGTTTTTGCGTAAACGGGGATGGCCTTGTCAACTTGGGTTTCCGCCAACAAGGGGGCTTGCGCAACCAGGGCAAAACCTAGGCCCAGGGCTAAAGCCTTCATGTTCATCTTCATCATGGTGGTTCCTTTATAGGTGTAGAGGGTCTTTAATGCCTTGCCCTTTGGCGAGGACAGTTAAACCTAAACGGCCCTTTGCACCCTGGGGTTCAATTTGTGTCAAGAAAAGGTAAAATCATGGGGTCCCTTTTCAGGAAAGCCAGTTGCTGCCACATTACCTGATCGGAGGAGGAAATTTGTAAAGTTATTGTAATATCTCTTAACCGGCTCAACCCATTCCGATTTCGCTTCCCCCTGGGGAAAAAGCCCCCTAGACTAAGGACCAGCACCAAACCGGCACAATCCCAAGGAAGACCCAGAACATGGACAAACAACGATTGATCGTCGCCCTGTCGGGGGCCAGCGGGGCTCTTTACGGGGTCCGGCTGCTGGAGGTACTGGCCGGGATGGAGCAGATCGAGACCCACCTGATCCTGACCCAAGCGGCCAGCCTGACTTTGAAGACGGAAACCGGGAAAACCTTGGACGACCTTGCCCCCTGGGTCTTTGCGGTTCATGACGACCAAAACCTCGCCTCCCCGCTCGCTTCGGGGTCCTTCCTCACCGCCGGGATGGTGGTCCTACCCTGTTCGATCAAAAGCCTTTCGATGATTGCCAGCAGCCAAAACTCCAACCTGCTGACCCGAGCCGCAGACGTTACCTTGAAGGAGCGCCGCCCCTTGGTGCTTTGCCCCAGGGAAACCCCGCTGCACCTGGGTCACTTGCGGCTGATGGTCCAGGCGGCCGAGCAGGGGGCCATTTTGGCCCCGCCGATGCCCGCCTTTTACCACCGGCCCCAAACCCTGGACGACTTGGTGGACCACATGGTCGGCAAGGTTTTGGACCTGCTAGGGATCAAGCACCGGTTGTTTGCCCGGTGGGGGGAACCATGAGCGGGATTCGGCTGACCGGGGTGCACAAGGCCTTTGGGGACACCTCGATCCTGGAAAAGGTGGACCTGGAGGTTTTTGCGGGAGAGTTTTTGGTCTTTGTTGGCCCCTCGGGCTGCGGCAAAACCACCTTGCTTCGGCTGATCGCCGGGCTTGAGGAGGTCAGCTCCGGGAAAATCGAAATCGGCAACCTGGACGTAACCCACCTGGAACCCAAGTCACGAGGGGTGGCGATGGTTTTCCAAAACTACGCCCTGTACCCCCACCTGAGTGTCAAGGGCAACCTGGAATACCCGCTCAAGATCCAAGGGCTCAACAAGACGGAACGGGCCGCAAAGGTCCTGGAAGTGGCCGCCATGTTGGAATTGGAGCCGCTTTTGGGCCGCAAACCGGGCCAGCTCTCGGGCGGGCAGCGGCAGCGGGTGGCAATTGGAAGGGCCTTGGTACGGGAGCCGCAGGTCTTTTTGTTTGACGAGCCGCTTTCAAACCTGGATGCCCGCCTCCGAGAGCAAATGCGCCAAGAGATCGGTCGGCTCCACCGCCGCCTGGGCCGTACCAGCCTGTACGTCACCCACGACCAAGCGGAAGCCATGACTCTGGCCGACCGTCTAGCGGTGATGCAGGGGGGGAAGATCCTGCAGCTGGGCAAACCCTTGGAGCTGTACCAAAACCCCAACCACCTTTTTGTTGCCCAGTTTTTGGGCCACCCTCCCTTGGGGGTCTTGTCCGGGACCCAGGAAGGCAACCGGTTTTCCGGCCCTTGGGGCAGCCTGACTTTGGAGCGACCCAGACCCCAAGGCCCGGCCAGCTTGGGAATTCGCCCCGAAAAACTGGGAGCCGAAAAACCGAACGGCCCTCTTGTTTCTTTTACCGGAACCTTGAGTTTTTTTGAACACCTGGGCCGGGAGGCCCATGTCGAACTGAGTTTGCCAGGGGAACAGACCTTGTGGCTGGTCCTGCCCGACCGCCCCCTCCAGCTGGGCAGCCCCTTCACCGCTTACGGGCGGGAAGAGGATCTGCTCTTTTTTGGACCCGACGGAAAACGGCTGGCCTAGCTCGGGAGGGGAGGCTCCGGCAGGTTGGAGTCTTTCAGTTTTTGGAAGCCCAATTCCTTCATGAACCCCGCCAATTGTTTGAGGGAGAAGGGTTTGGGCAGGTAAAGGTCGCAACCCAGTTTAAAGCCTTTTAACACAAAGTTGGTTTCCGCCGCTCCGGTGGCCATGATCACCTTGACCCTTTGTTCATAAGGGATCTGGTTCTGTTCCTCCCAACCTCTGATCTCTTTTTCCACCTCAAAGCCGTCCCGGTCGGGCATCAAGATGTCCAGAAAGATCACGTCCACCGGGGTGCCTTTGGACACGAAACGGCGGAACAGCTCCAAAGCCTCGTTGCCGTTGGTCGCCACAATGATGTCCCCATAAGGTTTAAGGGCAGCGCAAAGGTACTTGAGATTGGAAACATCGTCTTCCACCACCATGGCTCTCATTCCGCCCTCCCCTGGTTGCGATTGGTCCAGATGAGCTGGCAATCGCTTCTCTTTCTATTCTCCCATGTTTTACAGTTTTGCGGAACTACCGAACCTGAAAGTTCCACCCGGCGGCTCCCAAGGCGGGACAAGCGGGCAAAAAAAAAGGGCCCTGAGGCCCTTCTTTTTTATGTCGCTGTTGCTTTTAAGGAAAATGACCTTAAAAACCCCTCGCTTTGGTCAAGGCGCTGTCCGCAGCCGCCCGAACCAAATCGTTGGAGTCCTTGGCCATTTGCTCCAAAATCGGGACCGCCCGGCGGGACTTGATTTCCCCTAGGGCGTAACAAAGCTTTTCCTTGATGGTCGCCCCTTGGTCGCTGCCTTGGTACTTCTGCAGCTCGGCCACGGCGGGGTCAACACTCAGGCTGCCCAGCTTGATCAAGCCCTTGACCACCATGTCGGCCACCTCGGGGTCCCCCAACATCTCGACCAACAAAGTCGGGACGGTGGGGCTCCTCAGCTCGACCAGGACGTTCAGCTTCTCTTCGTTGTCCAAGGGGCTTTTGCCCTTGAAGGACTGGGCGATGGCCGTACTGACCACCGGTCCGGTCTGGATCAACATGGCCCGGTAAGCCTTCCAATCGGCTTCAGGCGGGGCCGAGTCAAAGGCCTTGACCAAAGGAACGATGGCGGCGGTGCCCAAGTTCCGAAAGGCCCCGGCCAGAGCGTCAAACACCTTGCCTTGGGCCTTGGGGGTGAACTCGGTCATCGGTTCTCCGGCGGTAACATAGCCGGTTTTGCCCAGAGCCTTGATCCCTTCCACCGCCACATCGGCCACTTCGTCCCGCATCAGGGGCAACAAGGCCTTCCCGGCCCGGTCACCACCGATTTGGCCCACCAGCTGAGCGGCTTCCATGCGGACTTCCGGCTTGCCGTTGCCCAAAAACCCGATGGCAATGTCCAGGGCCTTGTCTTTGTTCCCCTGCCGGTACAGGTCTTGGGCATCCTTGAGGCTGGAGCAGCCGGAAAGGGCCAGCCCAAAGAGCAGGCCTACCAGCAGGATCCAGTTTGTTTTGGTCGCTTTCATCGTTTCTCCTAGTCTTTTGCTTGTTTGACGAACACCAAGTCACGGACCGTCGGAGTGACGATCGGTTCGGAAAACTTCAAACCTGCGCCGTCCAAGGATTCCATCACCTTGTCGGCCAAGCCGCTGGGCTTGCCGTTCCAGCGAACGTAGATGATGTTCATCGGAGGTTCCAACTGGCTCAGTTCGTTGTTGTAGTCGATGTACCGGAAGTTGTCGGCATTTTCCTTCTTCAGGCCATTGCGGACCGACCGGGCATCGTTGCTGTCAAAGCCTTGCAAGACCAAGTCGTAGGCCACCAGTTTGCCACCGGCGGCATCGACGATCGACATTTCCTTGATCACCTGGGGCAGGAACTCTTGGGACATCTGCTCGTAGGCATCTTTGATCAAGGCACCCAACATGGCGGCGTTGTCGGTTTTATCCGAACCCCGGCGGGCGACCTGCAAGGTGCTGTTGGCGAAAGCCCCACCGGTGGGGCTGGAAATGTTTTTGGCGGTGACCATCACGTTCATGGCCATGTTGTCGCCGGTTTTGGTGATGCTCATGATGTTGACCTCAACCACCACCCGAGAGAGTTGCTTGAGCAGGGTCAGGCCAGTTTTGTAGAAGTCCTCCGCCCCTTGGACTTGGGCATTCAAGGCGGCTTCTTCGGGCTTGGAGCCTTGCAGGATGGCCATGAACTGTTCTTTGGAGATGTTGCCGAATTCGGCCTTGCGCTTGGCATCCAGGTTGAAGGAGGTCACGGCGTTGCGGAAGTCCATGGCCCTCAAGCCCTTTTGGTTGAGGTCGGTTTGCATCTGGTTCATCATCGCTTCTTCCACGTCCTTAAACTTAAAGCTGAAGGCGGAAAGGTCCAGGTCCTTGTTGCTGGTCACCACGGTCACCAAGGTGCTCATGCTGTTGTCGATGATCTTCAGTTCCTTTTGCAGGGCCACCAGGGTTTTTTGGCGGCTCACCTTAAAGGCGGCGTTGACCCCAAAAAACTTGTCCATAAAGACCTTGCGTTCTTCCATCACCTCTTGGTCCACCACATAGTTGTCGATGTTTTTGGACATGTAGGTGTCGATCTTGGTGAAGTTTTCGTTGTACAGTTCGGCGGTCAAAAGCTCCCGAACCATTTCGTCCACCGCTTGCCGGGAAGCCAATTCCAAGGCCTGCTGCCTTGCGGACCGCAGGTCGTTTTGCTTGATAAAGGCCTTAGCTTTGACGGTGATCACCCGAACATCCGGGCTGTCTTCCTTCAAGGTGGTCCGGCCACTGAGGTCGGCCAGGGTCAAAAAGCTGTCGTGGGTTGGTTTGGGCGAACCGCCGCCGCAACCGGCCAGGGCCAGGGGGAGGAGCAACAAAAGAGGCAGAAGATTTCGCAGTTTCATGGCAAGTTCCTTGTGAGATGAAGGGCCAATTTAAATTTCCCCGATCATCCCATGAATCGGAGCCAATGAAAAGACCCTTTTGGACCCGGCCTTCTGGCTGGAGTCAACTCCCGCTTTTGGTTCCAAGGCTCAACACCCATTTATGGCTCTGTTACCTTTTTGCTTGTCCCAGGTTTTTCCCTTTCCCTGCTGCCTCCAATCTTTTTCCGGTTCCTCGTCCAGGGTTGTTGCCACTCACACCAGAGAAAAAAGGCTAGAAATGTTGCCCCTACCCCACCTTTTTTGTTCCGGTTGACTCAAAAAATCGCCTTGCGATCCCGCTTGCTCCTACAAAACTCTTTTGGTTAGACTGGTTTCCGTTGGTTCTGTCTTGGAAAAATGCCCCCTTGTCGTTAGGGTACAATGAAATCCATTGGTTTGTGGTTTTGCCTGCTTCTGGTCAATTTTGGAACGGCTGGAGCGAAGGACTTGCAGGTCTTTTATGGCGCTCAACCTTTGCCACAAGAGTCCCTGAAGGTCGCCAAGTTTTCTTGGTCCGGCTTGGAGACTCAGGTCTTACAACGACAGGGCAGCCCATACCTGGAGCCCTCCAACCGGCTCCTGTTTACCAGCAACCAACCCAGTTTCACCCTGGTCGGGGCCTTCAGCCGCCTCAGCCTGCACCCCTTAGCCCAAGGCAAGTATTACCTGGACTACCTCCGGGGACCTGCCGAGGAATTGGCCCTCGAAGGCGGCACCGGTTCGCTCGCCTCGCTGAGTTCGGTTTATTTTGTCTTGGACGGCAAGGCACAAGAGGGCCGGGTTTCGATCAGTGACTTTTCCGGGCCGATCTGGTCCGAATATGACGGTTCCTTGGACTTCCAGTTGAACAGACAGTCCCCAGGGGTGGTACGGTTGCAATCCCTCAAGGAATTAAAATGTGGCCGACACCTGCTTTTGGTTGATGGCCAAGCTTTCACCTTTCACGTTGGTCGTTGTGACTTTTACACCTACGCTATCAAACACAAGCAAGAAGTGTTGACCGGGATGGCCAGACAAATGGAAGCGGAAGCGCCAAATTGGAAAGGCCGAGAATTGGACCCCGCCCGGAGGGTAAAAAAAGACCAAAACTTTGGCCCTCCTTACGCTAACCGAGCCAATGGAAACTTCCAGGCAAGCAAACCCTCCAACCTTGGGGAAAGGGCAAATCCCAAAGCAGCAGACACCACCGACTACCCCCAACCCCAACCTATGGACCGAAGCGTTGGGGCAAGGCTAGGCCGACAAGCCAAAAATTCCAACCTGATGCACCCCAAAGAAAGTCTTCTAGAAGGGAAACTGTTTGACGACGGGGCAATCGCCAAGCGGCATGCGGACGAAATCATGGACACCGAACATCCCACCCTGCCGCCGGAGGAACGGGAGCGAATCAAGGAAGAAATCGCCAGTCAAACCCGAAAAGACATGACTCTCACTGGAACCGAAGGCGAGTATAGGATTTGGACCACCTTGAGGTGGATCGATCTCTTGGGGGCCGTTCCCTACCTGAAGAATCGTTTGTTCAAGTAAAAAGGTTTTTGGCTCCTGGGATGGATGGGCGAGGTGGAACCGGTCCAGGGCATCCAGCACAGCCTGATCAGGATGGGGTCGGACTCCAAGGAGGTCTATTAACAGCCCACCAAGTTGTTGCAAATTCTTGCCCCCGGCTTGGAGAAAAAGGCCTTTGAAACGCTTCAACTGGCCGCCCCTGTCTGGGCCCAACAGTGCGGAGAGGAAATAGAGCTTTTAGAAGCGAGCTGGTCATCCACCCCCTCCTGCCAGGAGTAGTTGCCCTATCCCTTCATCTCCACCAATTCCCCCTACCCAAATCCGGCTCAAGTCGTTAGATTGGTCCTTTCAATCCCTCTGACCAGATCCAAAATGCCGACGGAATTAGCCCAAAAGATCGCCAAGCAACGGACCTTTGCCATCATCAGCCACCCGGATGCAGGCAAAACCACCATTACCGAAAAGATCCTGCTCTTTGGTGGGGCGATCCAAATGGCCGGGACGGTCAAAAGCCGCAAGTCTGGCCGGTACGCCACCAGCGACTGGATGGAGATTGAGAAACAACGGGGGATCTCGGTGACCAGTTCGGTTCTCTCGTTCCGGTACAACGACCACAACATCACTCTGCTGGACACCCCCGGCCACCAGGACTTCTCCGAAGACACCTACCGGGTTTTGACCGCCGTGGACTCGGCCTTGATGTTGATCGACGGGGCCAAAGGGGTGGAGACCCAAACCAAAAAACTGTTGGAAGTCTGCCGGATGCGCTCGACCCCGGTGATGACCTTCATGAACAAATTTGACCGGCAATGCCGCAGCCCCTTTGAGCTGATGGACGAGGTGGAACGGGTCCTGGGCATCCAATGCAGCCCGATCACTTGGCCGATCGGGATGGGTTCGGACTTTAAGGGGGTGTACCACCGGCCCACCAAGGTCTTGCGGATCTTTGCCCCCGGATCGGAAAAAAAGGCCTTTGAAACCCTACAGTTGACCGGCCCCGGAGACCCCCGGATCGACCAACTGGCCGACCCTTCCTGGGCCAAGCAGTTCCGGGAGGAAATGGAACTTTTGGAAGGGGCAGGCAACGAGTTTGACCCCGAGGCCTACCTTTCAGGGCACCTGACCCCGGTTTTTTTTGGCTCGGCGATGAACAGCTTTGGGGTCCAGGAGTTTTTGGATGCCTTCCTGATCCACGCCCCCAGCCCCCGTTCCCGCCCCGCCCAGGAGCGAGAAGTCCAGGCGGCGGAACCCAAGTTGACCGGATTTATCTTTAAGATCCAAGCCAACATGGACCCCAGCCACCGGGACCGGATCGCCTTTTTGCGGATCTGTTCGGGCCGGTTTGAAAAGGGCATGAAGGTCCAGCATGTAAGGCTGGGGCGGCAGATCAAGTTGGCCAACGTGATGGGCTTTTTGGCCCAAGACCGGGAGTCCTTGGACGAAGCCTATCCGGGAGAGATCATCGGCCTTTACGACACCGGCCTGTTCCAGATCGGCGACAGCTTCTCCGAAGGGGAATCCCTGCACTTTACCGGGATTCCTCATTTCAGCCCCGAACATTTTATGAAGGTGCGCTTGGCCAACCCGCTCAAGGTCAAGCAGCTGGAAAAAGGGCTGCAACAACTGACCGAAGAGGGGGCGACCCAGGTCTTTAAGCTCAACTTCGGCAGCCAGATGGTCCTGGGGGTAGTGGGGGTCTTGCAGTTTGAGGTGATCAAGTTCAGGCTGGAGCACGAATATGCCGTTGAAGGCCTCTTTGAGCCGGTTCCCTACCAACTGGCTCGGTGGTACCATTGCAAGGACCCCAAGCAGCTCAAGGAGTTTGAGTCCCGGTACACCACCCAAGTGGCCACCGACGTGGACGGCCAGCCGATCTTTTTGTGCGGCTCCGAGTGGGACTTGGAATACGCAAAAAAGAAGTTTGAAGGCCTGGAGTTCTACCAAAACTCCGACCATATCCCTGTTTAACTTAACCTTTCCTTGGATGTTTTCCGATGAAACGACCGGTCTATAACTTTGGGGCAGGCCCGGCGATGTTGCCGGTGCCGGTGATGAAACAGGTTCAGGAAGAGTTTTTGGACTTCAACCACCTGGGGGCTTCGGTCATCGAAATCAGCCACCGAGGCAAGGACTTTGAGGCCCTCCTGGCCGAGACGGATGTCCTGATGCGGGAGCTGGCCGAGCTGCCGGAAAACTACGAGATCCTCTACATCCACGGCGGGGCCCAGATGCTCTTTTCGGCGGTGCCGCTCAACCTGCTGGGGCTCCAGCCCAGCAAAAAGGGGTTGTATGTGGAAACCGGCAACTTCGCCCAAATCGCCCGCAAGGAAGCCGAAAAGTTTGGCCAGATCGAAGTGGTCCTTTCCTCCGAAGCCGGTGGGTTCAAGGAAATCCCCACCTTGACCCCCGAATTGGTGGACCAAAGCGCCTCTTATGTCCACATCACCAGCAACAACACCCTGTACGGGACCAGGTACCACCGTTTCCCCAAGACCGGTTCGGTCCCCTTGGTCGCCGACATGACCAGCGAGATCCTCTCTCGCAAGGTGGACTACAGCCAGTTTGGGATGATCTACGCCGGAGCCCAGAAGAACCTTGGCCCCAGCGGGATTGCGGTGGCCTTTGTGCGCAAGGACCTGATCGGCCACGCCCCCAAGAACTGCCCCAAGCTCTTGGACTTTAAGGTGTACGCCGACAACCACAGCATGGCCAATACGATCAACACCTTTGCCATTTACGTGATGAATCTGGTACTCAAGTGGCTCAAGGCCGAAGGTGGGGTGGGGGTGCTCGAACAGCGCAACGAGGCCAAGGCCAAACGGCTGTACCAAGCCTTGGACCAATCCGACTTTTATTCTTCCGTAGCCCACAAGGACCACCGGTCTTCGATGAACGTCTGTTTTAACCTACCCAACGAGACCCTGTTGGACCGGTTTGTCAAGGAAGCCCTCGCCGAAGGTCTGTACGCCCTCAAGGGCCACCGGGCGGTCGGCGGAGCCAGGGCTTCGATTTACAACGCCATGCCCATGGAAGGCATTGAGGCCTTGGCCCAGTTTATGGCCGAATTTGAACGGAAAAATCGTCAGTCCACTTTTTAAAAAACAAAGCCATGAAAACTGCCTTGATCGTCGGTTGCGGAAACATGGGTTCGGCCATTGTTTCTGCCTTGCTGGAAAAAGAGATCTTCCCCAGGGAGTCTCTTTTGATCGTTGAAAAGCAGGAGAACCAACATACCCTCCAGCTTGAAGGCATGGGGGTACGGATCTTCAAAACCATTGAGGAAGTGAAAGAAACCCAAGAACTGGTGATTTTAGCCATCAAGCCCCAGGATGCGGTGCCCGTGATGGAGCGGCTTAAACCCAAGGTCAATGCCCAAAGTTTGGTAATTTCGATCATGGCGGGGATCACCCTCAAGGCGATGGAAAAGGTCCTCACCGAACCCATGTTGATCCGCTCCATGCCCAACACCCCTTGCGCCATCCACCAAGGGATGACCGTCTTTTGTGGCAGTCCCAAGGTGACCGCCAGCCACAAGGCGATTGCCCAAGTGATCTTGGGCGGCATGGGCAAGGCAATTGAAGTGGAACATGAAGGGATGATCGACTCGGCCACCGCCATCTCCGGCTCCGGCCCCGCCTACCTGTTTTATCTGGCCGAAGCGATGACCGAGGCCGCCAAGGCCTTTGGCTTCTCCGCCGGGGACGCAACCATGCTGGCCAACCAAACCCTCTTGGGGGCCTCCCTGTTGCTGGAGCAAAGCGAAGAAGGGGCCGAGGGACTCAAAAAGCGGGTCACCAGCAAAGGCGGCACCACCGAAGCAGCGCTCAGGACCTTTGATGCCAAGGGGATCAAACAATCCCTGACCGAAGGCTTCAAAGCCGCCAAAGCCCGTTCCGAGGAGTTGGGGAGGGGGTAGGCACCTCCCTTTGGTTTGCCAGCTTACCCCCCTTACCGCTCCAAAAACTTGACGTAAGCGGCGACCCCTTGGGCGTTGAGGTTGCAGTCAAAATGCAGGCCGGGCAAGGCGGATTCGTCTTTGATGCCCCGAGCTTGGGCGACCTTCCAAATCTCCTGGTACATAAAGTTGGCCACCTTGGCCTCGCTTTGTTCCTTCTTGTACAGCTCCACGGCCCGCTCGCCGTACAGGGGCAACCAAGACAACATCTCTTTTAACATCTCCGCCGCCTCTTCGGTATGCCCAAAATGGGTGTAATAGATCCGTTTGGGGTCCAGGTCCAACATCTCCTGGGCGGTCTGGGCCATGGCCTTGGGGTCGAACTGGGTGGGGGTGGAGGCAGGCAGGCACAAGGCCGCATGGTACTGTTCCCAGGCATGGGCATAAAACATCCCGGCGGCATCACCGGAAAAAATCCCCCGGCTTTTGGGGTCCCAGGCGAACAGATGATGCAGACAATGGCCGGGGGCATCAAAAAAATGCAGCTCCCGGTCTTTGCCCAACCTCACTTTACCGCCCGGCTCCGCCACTACGACCTTGGATTTTGGGATCGGGAGGATCGGCGCAAACAAGGAATCAAACAGCTCCCCATAAACCGCCCTGGCGCTGGACTCCAGTTTGCTTGGGTCCACTAGGTGCCGGGCTCCCCGAGGGTGGACATAAACCTTGGCGTTGGGGCAGGCCTGGGCGAGCAACCCCGCTCCGCCGCTGTGGTCCAGGTGCACATGGGTAACCAGGATCCCGGTGATTTCATTTAGGCCAACCTTCGCTTCTTCCAAAGCGGCCACAATCTGGCCGTGGGCCGCCGAAGGGCCGGTTTCCACCACCCATTTTTCTTCGTCCAAAACCAAGTATCCACTGACCGGGTAGGGACTTTTTTTGTCCAACAGCTCGATCCGCCAAACCCCAAACCCCAGGTCTTGTGCCACCGACATATTGCCTCTCCTTTTTATTGCAGCTTCTCTCAGCCTACCCCAAAACCAAAGGTTCGCCAAGTCGATTGCCCCCATTACGGCGCTGTGTTAGTCTCCAAACCTCAAGGTTACTTCACCCCAAAGGAACAAGATGTTTTCCTGGCCCAAACGAAAAAAACGACTGACCCACCTCGCCAAAACTTGCGGTTGAGCCGCTAAGTTGGGGCCGACAGGTCTGTCGGCGGCGCTCGCTGGGTTGGGCTTAAACGATCACCCCAGGCTTCTGGTCGGGACCGAGACTTCCGACGATGCCGGGGTCTATCTTTTGACTGAGGACCTTGCCTTGGTCAACACCGTGGACTTCATCACCCCGGCGGTGGACGACCCTTACGTCTTTGGCCAAATCGCCGCCGCCAACAGCCTCTCGGACATCTGGGCGATGGGCGGCGAACCTTTGACGGCGATGAATCTGGTGATGTTTCCGGTCAAAAAGCTGGACCTGGGGGTACTGCGGGAGATCTTGCGAGGGGCCCACGACAAGGTCAAGGAGGCCGGTGCCGTAGTGGTGGGCGGCCATTCGGTGGAAGACGAAGAACCCAAATTTGGCCTCTCGGTCACGGGCCAAGTCCACCCGGCCAAGATTTGGCGCAACAGCACCGCCCAGGAGGGGGACGCACTGGTGCTGACCAAGCCCCTGGGCTCGGGGGTGTTGCTCAACGCCACCAGGGGGGACCAATTTTCGTATGCCCGGCTGCTCGAAGAAGTGATCCCCGCCCTGACCACCCTCAACGGCCCCGCCAAGGTTCTGGCCCAGGGCTTTGAGATCCACGGGGCCACCGATGTGACCGGCTTTGGCATCCTGGGCCACGGCTTGGAAATGGCCGCCGGTACGGGGTTGACCTTGGTGTTTGAGCACCGCCGTCTGCCTTTTTTTTCCGGTGCTTTGGAAATGTACCAAAAAGGGGTCACCACTAGGAGCAACAAAGACAACCGCAAACTGCTCGACCACAAACTTAAGCTGCACAAGAGCCTGACAGAGGCCCAAACAGAATTGCTCTTTGACCCCCAGACCTCGGGTGGACTGTTGTTTGCCTTGCCCCAAGCCCAAGCGGCAACCTTGGTCACCGCCCTCAAGGCCGCAGGTTTGGCCTGGGCCGACCAAGTGGGTCATTTTCAGCCCGGCCCGGTAGGGATTGAAGTGATTTAAGGTTTCTCCCTTTTTCCCCTTGCGCACTTCCCCCGGTTTATTCCAATCTATCCACTGAATTTGCAGCTTATTTTTTGGTTTTTTGGACCAGAAAAAAATGTGCTATCTTAGATTCTGGAGGTGCTTGTGATGTTCCCAGCCCGTTATTGGTCTTCCCTGCCCAACCAAGGGGTCTTGTGTGAGTTGTGTCCGAGGGGCTGCAAGGTCAAACCGGGGGCGCAGGGGTTTTGCCAAAACCGGGAAAACCAGGGTGGCAAGTTCTACCTCAATTCCTACGGCAAAGCCAGCGGCTTCCAGCTGGACCCGATCGAAAAAAAACCGCTCTTCCATTTTTTCCCCGGCTCGGGAGTGCTGTCTTTTGGCACCATCGGTTGTAACCTGGGCTGTAAGTTCTGCCAAAACTGGGACATCAGCAAAACTAGGGACTGGGACGCTTTCGCCCGGCAAGCGGAACCGGAACAAATCGCTCGATCCGCCAAGGAAATGGGGGCCACCTCGGTGGCCTTGACCTACAACGATCCGGTCATCTACCTAGAATTTGCCGTAGAGGTGGCCCGGGCCTGTCGGGCCGAAGGGATCAAGGTGGTGGTGGTCAGCGCTGGTTACATCAACCCCAAACCAGCGATTGAGTTTTTTGCCCAGGTGGATGCCGCCAATCTGGACCTCAAAGGCTTCAGCCCCCGGTTTTACTCCCACCTCTGCCAAGGCCATTTGGAGCCGGTCAAAGAAACCTTGGTTTATCTGGCCCAAAAGACCCAGGTTTGGCTGGAGGTGACCACCTTGCTGATCGAAGGGGAGAACGACGACCCAGCGGAGCTGAAGGCTTTGGCCGAATGGGTGGGCCAGGAATTGGGGCCGGAGGTGCCGCTCCACTTCAGCGCCTTCCATCCCGACTACAAAATGACACAGCACCCGCCGACCCGGCTGGAAACCTTGGAAAAGGCTCGGAACCTGAGCCTGGAAGTGGGCCTCAAAAACGTTTACACCGGCAATGTCCACCACGCCCCCGGCAGCCGGACCCTTTGCCCCAAATGCCAACAACCGGTGATCGAACGGGATTGGTTCCAGCTCCTTTCTTACCAGCTCGGCCCCGGCGGCTACTGCAAAGGCTGTGGCCACCAAATCGCCGGGCGGTTCGGCCAAAAACCCGGCCAAGCCAACCCCAGGCCGGTAGGGGTGCGGATTTAGCTCCTCAGGCCAGAAAAACCCTTCCCCCGGTGGCCGGGGTGAAGGAGTGGCCCGGTGGCCTTAAAAAATTTGACCTTTCCCGCTCCCTTTGGGACAATGCCCGCCACGGCCCATGGGGCCAAACCCCTTCCTCCCTCTTGCCTACATGGAAAAATTTATCGTTAAAGGCGGCAATCCGCTCAAAGGTTCGATCCGTCCCTCCGGCAACAAAAACGAGGCGCTGCCCGTTTTGGCCGCCGTGCTGCTGACCGACCAGCCCATCTTGATCCACAACCTCCCCCACATTGGGGACATCATCAAGATGAAGGAGATTTTGGAGGGATTGGGGGTCTCGATCAGTTACAAAGGGGAGAGCAGTTACCAGTTTGACGCTTCCAACCTGCTCAGCTTTGAACCGGCCAAAGAGTTGGCCCAGGCGATCCGAGGCAGCTTCCTCTTGGCCGCTCCCTTGGCCTACCGGATGGGCAAGGCCAAGATCTTTGAACCAGGCGGGGATTCGATCGGCAAACGGAGGCTGGACACCCATGTCCATGCCCTGGAACAGCTGGGCCTCAAATTCAGCCGTAAGGCCGGGTACCACCAAGTGGTCAACCAGGGCCTCAAAGGGGCCGACCTGCTGCTCGATGAGGCCAGCGTCATGGCCACCGAGCACCTGATCATGGCCGCCGTCCTGGCCAAGGGCACCACAAGGGTGTACCACGCCGCTTGTGAGCCTCACGTCCAAGGGCTCTGCCGGATGCTCAACCTGATGGGGGCCAAAATCGGCGGCCTGGGCAGCAACCTTTTGACCATCGAAGGGGTGCCGCACCTGGGTGGCTGTGAATACCGAATCCAGCCGGACCACACCGAGGTGGGCTCCCTGATCGGTTTGGCGGCGGTGACAAAAAGCGAGATCCTGATCCAAGATGCCGGGTGGGAGCACCTGGGCCAGATCCGTTCCTACTTCCGCCGGTTGGGGGTCGAGTTTGTCAAGCAAGGCAAAGACGACCTGTTGGTCCCGGCCAAACAAAAAATGATCATCCAAAACGACATCGACGATTCAATCCCCAAGATCGACGATGCCCCCTGGCCCGGTTTTCCGGCGGACTTGACCAGCATCATGACGGTGGTGGCCACCCAGTGCAAAGGGACGGTTTTGATCTTTGAAAAGCTCTTTGAAAGCCGTTTGTTTTGGGTGGACAAGTTGATCCGTATGGGGGCGAAGATCGTGCTTTGCGACCCCCACCGGGCGGTGGTGGTCGGTCCGGCGAGACTCAAGGGCATGACCCTCTCCAGCCCCGACATCCGGGCGGGGATGGCCCTTTTGATCGCCGCCTTGTGTGCCGAGGGGACCAGCGAGATCCACAACATCGGCCAGATCGACCGGGGCTACGAAGCGATCGACCAACGGTTGGGCGCCTTGGGTGCCGAGATCCAAAGGGTTTAGATGTTGATCACCTTCGAGGGCATCGATGGCTGCGGCAAGACCACCCAAATCAACCTGCTGGCCCAAGCACTCCAGGCCTGGGGCTTTGACCCGATCTTGACCAAACAGCCAGGAGGCACCGAGATCGGGGCCAAAATCAGGGCGCTCCTGCTCGACCCGAGCCACAAGGCCCTTTGTCCCCAATCCGAGCTACTGCTTTACATGGCCGACCGATTCCAACATCTGGCAGAGGTGATCCACCCGGCCCTCAAGTCCGGGAAACTGGTGCTTTGCGACCGGTATCACGATGCCACTTTGGCCTACCAGGGAGGAGGCAGGGGGCTAAACCTGGAATGGCTCCGGCCCTTAGAGGCCCAATTGGCCACCCCGGCGTTGACCTTTTTGTTCCAAATCAGCCCCGAAGCGGCTAGGGCAAGGATCAACCGGCGCAACGAAGAGCAGGGTGGGGAATCCTGCAGGCTGGAAGGGGAGGAAAAAAGTTTTTTTGACCGTGTGGCCCAAGCTTACCAAGACCTGAGCGCCCGCTGTCCAGAGCGTTTTTGGGTGATTGATGCACAGCGGCCCACCGAAGTGATCCATGCCGAAGTCCTGCAGCAGGTCTTAAAAAAGATTGAATCATGAGCCAAATCCTGGTCGGCCACCAAGAGATTTTCCGGCAACTTTGGGCCACCCACCAGGCGGACCGCCTGCCTTCAGCCTACCTCTTCCTGGGCCCCAAGGGGCTGGGCAAGTCAACCGTCACCCGGGTATTGGCCCAAAGGATCAACTGCGACTTGGGCCAGGAATGCGGGGTTTGCGAGAACTGCCGCCTTTTTGCCAGCGGGTCCCACCCAGACTTTTTGGTGGTTGGCCCCACCGGCAAACAAATCAAAATCGCCCAAATCCAAGGACTGATCGGCACCTTGAACCTCAAGCCGATGTACGCCAAAAAGCGGGTGGTCCTGGTCAAGGAGGCGGACAAGCTGGGCCTGGAGGCGGCCAACGCCTTTTTGAAGGTCTTGGAGGAGCCGCCCTTGGACAGCCTGTTGGTCCTGACCTCTGAAGACGAACATGGGCTTTTGGAAACCCTGCTGTCCCGGTGCCAAAAGGTCTCCTTCGGCCCCTTGAGCCGCCTTGAACTGGCCCAACTGCTGGAGGCCCGGACCCAGCTGGAGCCCGAAGCGATGGAGCTGGTGTTGGCCTACTCGGAAGGCCGACTGCGCAAGGAATTGATCGAAAAGGCCCCGGAGCTGTTGGGCCTGGAGGGACAAGTCGGCCAGCTGTTGTTCCGGCTAGATCCGGCCAAGCTGGTGGACCAAATGGAGTGGCTGGAGAGCCTGATCAAACAAGGGTTGGAAGGCTACTTTTTGGAATTTCTGGCCCGGTGGCTGCGGGACTTGAGCTTTGAATTTTCCGGCCAATCGGAACGGGTCCGCCGCCCCGCAGCGGTGGCCCTGGCCCGGTCCCAGGGCTTTGAACCGCCGGTCCCAGTCTTGCTGGATGCCTTCACCCAGGTGGGGGAAACCCAAGGGGCCATCTACGCCCAAGCGGGCAAACTGTTGGCCTTGGAGGGACTGCTGTTGCGGCTGCACCACTTGCTCCAGGGGGCTTTGGTGTTATGAGCCCCAGGGTTTGGTTGCCGCTGTTTTTGTTGTGGTCCGGTTTGGCATCCGCCCAAAGCCCGGACCTGGAGCTGGGCGCAAGGCTTTTTGCCCAAGCCCAAACCCAGACCGGTCACCAGCGGCAAGAAAGCCTGTCCCAAGCGGAGACCCTGTTTGCCGCCCTGGCCCAAAGCACCGACCGGCCCCAGGTCTGGGCCGATTTGGGAATGATCCAAGAACAACTGGGAAAACCGGTTTTGGCCTTGTGGGCCTACCGCAAGGCGCTCCAAAGGGACCCCCGACTCTCCATCCCTTGGGAAGGAGTGGTGCGGCTCAGCGAGTCCCTCGCTCTGGCCGGTCCCAGCCGAAGCCCTTGGGGTCCGTTTTTGGCTCTGCCCCACTGGGTTTGGGGGCTGGGGCTTTGGGTTGGACTGGCGGGGTTAGGCCTGCTGTGGGCCAACCGGCGGGCTGGGGCGGTTTGGGGACTGGTGCTGGCTTTGGGTTGCGGGGGGATGTTGTGGGCCCCTTCCGGGCACCTGGGTAGGGATCGGTCTTTCCAGGTGATGAAGCCCACGGGGCTCCGGGAAGGCCCCGGCCTGGAGTACAGCGAGGTTGCCCCGGTCAAGCCCGGCGAACTGCTGGAGCCGCGGGAAACCCGTGGTCTTTGGGTCCGGGTCCCCTGGGCCGGGAAGGACCTTTGGGTCCAAAGCCGGGCGCTGGCCAAGCTTTAGGCCCTCAAGAGCCGCTCAATAATCGGTTTTCAGGTAAACGTACTTGATCCACTGGGAAAAAAACTCGTTCCGGTGGCTCCGCCAACTGTTGACCGGGTTGGCCACATCAAAGTTGACCGGCGGGTCCACGTCCGGTCTGCCTGCGTTTTGGTCCCGGTGAAACTCTTCGACCAACCTGCCGCTGTTGTACTCGGGGTGCCCCAGGTGCATCAGGTAGCGCTGGTCGGTGGTTTCAAAGATGGTGTAGCCCGCTTCGGGGGAGTAGCCCAGCAGGTTGATCAGCCCCTGGTCACGGGCGGCCTCCAAGACCGCATCTGGATATCCGGCGTGCCTCGACTGGGGGCAGTGGAAGTAGTCATCCAGGTCGCCGGTGATGTTGTGCCCGGTGTCCAGGTTGCGGGTTTTGTAAACCCCAAAGATCTTTTTGGGCACCAGCACCTTGTTGATCCCCACCATTTTAGCCAGCGCCATGGCCCCCCAGCAAATGCCGATGGTACTGGCAATTTTGGTCCTCGCATAATCCAAGATCACCTTGATTTCCGGCCAGTAGTTGATCGCCTCAAACTCCAGTTCCTCCACCGGAGCTCCGGTCAGGATCAACCCGTCCAGGTGCCGGTGGGCAATCGCCTCTTCAAAGGAGATGTAAAGCTGGGCTAGGTGCTCGGAACTGCTGGACTTGTAGGCATGGGAATCCAGCTTGATCCAAACCGGATCGATCTGGAGGATCGATTTGCCCAAGGGGTAGAGCAGGTTAAACTCGTAGCTCTTGACGTTGGGCATGATGTTCAAAATCCCGATCCGCAAGGGGCGGATGTCTTGCCGCTCCGCCGATTGAGGATGGATACAAGTGATGTTGTTGGACTCCAGTGCCTCTTGGGCATGGTAGTCTTTGGGCAGGATTACGGTCATGTTTTCCCCTTTTTAAGCAACAGCCAAAGCCCCAGAACAAGAAACGGCAAGCTCAAGAGCTGCCCCAGGTTTAACCACCAGCCGGATTCAAAGGGAACCTGCACTTCCTTTAACCCTTCCAAGGCAAAACGGGCCAAAAAAATTCCCGTTAACATTTGGCCTAGGATCGTCCCGGCAAATTTCTTTTTCTGCTGCCGACGATACCAAATCCATTCAAAGAAAAATAGGGCCAGATAGCAGAGGGCCTCGTAGAGCTGCGCCGGATGCCGAGGAACTCTGTCCACATTGGCGAAGATCACCCCAAAATTTCCGCCGGTCGGCTGGCCCAGGATCTCGGAATTAAAGAAATTCCCCACCCGGATCAACGCCCCGGCCAAAGGGACCAAAAGGGCGATCCGGTCGAGCAGCCACAAGTAGGGGTAACCCCTTTTTTTGGCGAACCACCAGAGGCTGACAAACATCCCCAGCCCCGCTCCGTGGCTGGCCAGCCCGCCGTGCCAGACCATCGGTATTTCCCAGGGGTGGGCGAGGTAGTATTGCGGTTCGTAAAAAAGGCAGTGGCCCAGTCTGGCTCCCACCACTACCCCTACCACCATGTAGCCCAAGAGCGGGTCCAGATCGGCCAGGGGCTTTTTTTCCGCCAAAAACACCTGTTTTAGAACCAAGGTACCCAGGAAAAAACCAGCGGCAAACAGCAACCCATACCAACGCAGCTCCAGCCCCCCCAGGTGCAGTAGCACCGGGTCCATCTCCCAGGTCAGGATCATGTCAGACTGTCGTAGCTGCCCAGGAGTTGGAAGCTGATCTTCGCTTCCCGGAATTGGTCCAAACAAAACTGGGTTTTAGGGCTGTTGTAAAAATCAATAAAAAATCGGTACTGCCAAGCATGAACCTTGCTGGGCCGGGACTCCAACCGGCAGAGGTTGATCCCAAAAACATGGAACTCCCGTAAAATTTCAAACAACAGGCTGTGCCGGTCTTCGTGCATTTCGATCAACAGGCTGGTTTTTTTCCGGCTGAAATCCGGCTGGTATTCTTCCGGTCTTTTTTTAAATACCAAGAACCTAGTGCAGTTGTTCTGGTAGTCCTCCAGCCCCTCGGCCTTGAGGTAAGGGGCAAACCTTGGGTCTTGGGCGGCCAGCAGCTTGGGCACTACGGCGGCGGTTTTGGAGCCTAAGGGCAATTGGGCAAACCGTTCGGCCGAATCCATGTTGGAATCGGAAAAAATCACCTTGGCCTGGGGGAGGTGTTTGGCGGTGAAGGTCATGATTTGGTCGAAGGCGACTTGGTGGCAATAAAAGGATTCCACCTCTTCTAAGGGAACCTGGGAAAGCAGGCCGTAGGTGACCAAAATCTGAATCTCCGCCAAGATCACCACCGGGTTTTCCACCAAGCTGTCTTGGGCGGGACCCACAATGCCCGAACTGCTGTTTTCCACCGGGATTACCCCCAGGGCCAACGGGTCTTGGACCACTGCCAAGGCGACTTGGGGCAAGGTGGAAGTGTACCGGATCTCCCGTTTGCCCAAGGCCACCAGGGCGGCCGCTTGGTCGGAAAAGGTTCCTTCGGGACCCAAGGTGATCACCCGGTCAAAGCCTTCAAAAAGGGAAGCAATCGTCATAGCCGCCTGGGCAGGAACAAGACCAAAAGTGCTGGCCAAGGGGCGAGGCCTCTTGTAGCATTGGCCCCATGGAACAACCGGAAAATTTTTAACTCCCGCTAGCTTCCCAAAGAAACATGAACCAAGTCAACCAGAGCTTTGTCGAGAGAACCCAGGCCGTCTTGGGCCGTCCACTTTGTGCAGGCAAGGTGCAGGTGTTGCAGGTGAACCTGGGGCTCTTGTGCAACCTCAGCTGCCAACATTGCCATGTCCAGGCAGGGCCCAAGCGGGAAGAGATGATGAGCCGCTCCACCTTGGACCAACTGGTCCACTTGGCTCAAAGTCGGCCTCCCGGATTGGTGGACCTCACCGGCGGGGCACCGGAGCTGCACCCCTTGTTGCAGCAGTTCATCTTGGCGCTTGCGCCCATTCCGGTCCAGGTGCGGACCAATCTGACCGCCCTATTGCTGCCCCAGGCCCAAGGGATGGCCGAGTTTTTTGCCGCCCACAAGGTTGGGCTGGTGGCCTCCCTGCCTTGTTACACCGAGGCCAACGTAGAACGGCAACGGGGCAAGGGGGCCTTTGGGGACAGCATCGAGGCCTTAAGGCTGCTCAACCGTTTGGGCTACGGGGTTGAGGAAAACCTTTCCCTGCAATTGATCTACAACCCCGGCGGTCCCTCGCTTCCCCCAGCCCAAACCAAGCTGGAAGCGGACTACAAGACCCGGCTGGCCCAGGACTTTGGGGTCTCTTTCACCAAACTGGCCTGCATGACCAACATGCCGATCGGCAAGTTCCAAAAACGTTTGGTCCAAGACGGCAAAGACCTGGAATACTTCCAGCTCCTCACCCACAGTTACAACCAAGCCACCTTGCCCCAGGTGATGTGCCGCCACCAGTTGCACGTCAGTTGGGACGGAACCCTGCACGACTGCGATTTCAACTACGCCCTGGGCTTGACTGCCCAAGGCCCGCTGACCAACCTCAGCCAGCTTTCTTCCTTGGCCGAACTGGACTTGCGGCCCATCACCACCGGCAATCACTGCTTCGGCTGTACCGCCGGTTCCGGCTCCTCTTGCGGGGGTGCCTTGACCGGTTGACCTAGCCTTACCAAGGCGCTACTCTGGACAAATTGTTTTTACTCCCTGCTCACCCAACCTTGTTCTTTGGCCTCAGACCATGCTTTCTCTGATCCGCAACAACGTCCAATCCTTCTTCGTCAAATCGGTCATTTCGATTGTCGCCTTGGTGATGCTCTTTTTTGGCATCGACAGCTACCAAAACCAAGGGGTCAACGTCCTGGCCACGGTGGGGCAAAACGAAATCAAGCTGGATGCCTTCCAGCGAGCCTTGGAGCGGGCGACCGAGCAGGTAAGGCGGATGTACGGCCCCAATGCGGACAAATTGATCGGTATGATGGACCTCAAGTCCCAGGTTTTTTCTCGGCTGGTCAACGATGCGCTTTTGGTGGAAACCGCCCGGGAGCAAGGCTTGGCCGTAACCGACAAGGAACTGGCCCAGACCTTAAACGAAATCCCCGAATTCCAGACCGACGGCAGGTTTGACCCCAAAAAGTACCAAACCTTCCTCACCCAAATCCGCCAAAGCTCCGGTGCCTTTGAAGACGAGTTCCGCAAGAGCCTGCTAGCCTCCAAGTTGCTAGCCCTGGTCGGCCAAACCCACCTGATCAGCAGGAGCTATGTCGGCGACATCTACAGTCGCAACGAAACCAAGCTGGAAGCGGAGCTCTTGGAGCTGAGCCCCCAGGACTTCTTGAGCCCGGTCAAGCTGGAACCCAAAGAAATCCAGGCCTATTACGACCAAAACCAAGCGAAGTTCCAAGCCCCGGCTCGGTCGGTGGTCCGGTACTTCACCTTGGCCGAGGGGGACCTGAAAGAAGCCTTGAGTATCCCCGAAAAGGCGGTGGAGCTGTATTACAAAAAGAATAAGGACACCGAGTTCACCAAAAAGCCGAGCTACCACGCCCGACACCTATTGCTCAAGGTTCCCCAAGACGGCAACGTCGCCGGTACCGAAGCGGCCCGTGCCCAGGCCATGGAACTTTACTCCAAGCTCAAAGCCAGCCCGCAAAGCTTCGGCGAACTGGCCCAGAAGTTTTCCCAGGATCCGGGCAGCGCCCAAAAGGGCGGAGACCTAGGCTGGGTCGAAGAAGGCCAACTGGTCCCAATCTTTGACAGGGAAATGGCCCAGCTCTCTCCAGGAGAGGTTTCCGCACCCTTCTTGAGCAGCTTTGGTTACCACATCGCTAGGCTCGAAGGCAAAAAGGCCGCTCAGGTTTTGGGGCTCGAAGAAGTCAAAGGCCAAATCGAGGCCACCTTGATGGCCCAAAAGTCGGAACGGCGGCTCAAAAACTGGCAGGCCAAGGCCCAGGAGCGTCTGGCCACCGAATCGTTGGAAACCCTGGCCAAAGAAGAGCACAAGGAACTGACCAAATCCCCGGCCTTTGACGGCCAAAGCCGCCTGCCGGATTTGGGCGATTTGACCGACCTGTCGGCGGAACTGGAGAAAAAGCCGGTGGGCACCAAGGGTGTGACCACCCTGGCAGGCCGGGTAATGGCCTATGAACTGCTCGAAAAGATTCCGCCCCAAGCCAAACCCTTTGGGGAAGTCAAAACCGAGGTGGAGCTTTACGCCACCCAGGCGAAGGAACAAGAGCTGGTGACCGCCAAACTGGCCCACCTGGAAGGGCAGATCAAGTCTCCCGCAGACTTTGCGGCGCTGGCCAAGTCGCTCAAACAACCCCCCAAAGCCCTTTCGTTCTTCTACAAAGACCGTAAGGTGGAAGGGGTGCAAATGGGCCGGGAGTTCCAGACCCAGGTGTATGGCCTCAATCCGGGGCAGGTCCGGCTGGTCACGGGGCAGAACCGCAACTACGTGGTCCGGTTGGTCGCCAAGACCCCCGGCAGCTTGGCTGGAGAACCCAAAGACCTGCTTGACCTGGAACGGGAACTGAACGAACAGAAGTCCCAGATCCTGGTCTCCGGGTTGATCGACCAAAAACGGAAAAACGCCAAGGTCAGCTACAATGACAAACTCTTAAAAACCTTGGAGATCAAACGGGGCGCTTAAGAAGATTCTCCTTGCGATTGGGGGGTACAAAGGATAAAAACGACTCAGTCCTCCCCCCCAGGGAGCCCTATCCACCGAATTGAAGGAAGCCATGGAAATTCTCGACCAAATCGAAAGCCGGATCAAAAAGGCGATGCAGACCATCGAAGAACTGCAAAACCGGGTCAAGGAATTAGAACAGCAAAAATCCCAGTATGAAGAAAAGCTTTCCTCTCTGCTTTCCCACCTCGACGGTTTTGGCGGCACCGATGCCCACCATTCCGGCGAAGGGGAACACCACGGCGAGCATTCTCACTTTTAGCCCTCCCAGGTGGCTTTGGCTGGGGCTTACGGTAGGGTTGCTGGTTTGCACCAGCGGCCTTGCGCTGGCAAGGCCCCTGGTCACCCTGCACCTGCCCCAGAACCAAAGGAACACCGAAGAATTTGGGTCTTTTGGAGCAATGGTGGAGCTGTACCTGCGGGCCAACCTCTCCCAAACCGAAGCGGTGGAACTGACCAGCTTCGAGCAGTCTCGGTTGTCCTACCCCGGCAGATTGCCCAAGATCGGCGGGTACCGGGTCGAGGGGGTGTACCAAAAGGTGGGACGGCTGATCTACCTCAAGCTGGAATTGTTTGACCCCAAGAACCAAGGAACCGCCTTGGAGCGGACCTTCGGCTCCGCCCAAACCGCTGACACCTTGGCCGAAATGGGGAGTTGGCTTTTGGGCCAACTGGGGACACCAGCCCAATGGCCCAAACCAGCTTTTTTCCTGGAGCTGGACTTCGGGGAGCCTTTGTACCGGCTCCGGCAAAGGAGATACGAGACCAACCAACTGCCAAGCATCGAAGAGGTCCAGGGTCTGCTCAAGGAGCTGGGCGGACAGCCGCAAGCGGCGGTGATCGCCGAGATCAACCTGGAGATGTTGTTGGCCGCCTTGGGTGAAATGGACCGGGGGGCCTCCCTGCTCAAACGGGCGGACCGGATGCTGCGCAAGTCCCTGGAGGACTACCCCAACAACGGGGAACTGTTGGCCCTACTGGCCTTCAACTACCAACTGACCGGCAGCTTTCCCACCTTTGTGGAAAAAGCGGCCAACGAAGCCTACAAAAAAGACCCTCGCTCCGACCTGGGCCTGTTCCTCTCGGCCTACGCCACCGGGCTTTCCACCGGAGCGGGCCGGGAGCGGCTGATGAAGCTGGCCGAACAAAGCCCCAACCTTTGGGAAGGGCGGCTGAAATTTATGAGCGGTGCCTTGGAAAAAGAGCTTACCGAATCAAGACAAACCTTGACCCAGATCCTCAACCCCGATCCGATGTTTCTCCCATGAAAGGGCTGCCTCTGTTTTTGGCCTTGGGCCTGACCCTTTGCGGGTGCAACTACAATTATTACCAAGGCAAGCAACTGGAGGCCCAAGACCGGTTTGAAGAAGCAAACCTCTCCTTCCACAAGGCCTATGCCGACAGTCCGGGGGACGACGACTTCAAAGCCGCCTACCTGCGCACCGCCGAGAGAACCACTGAAGACCTTCTGCTCCGGTACCAGCAGTACCTGGACGAAGGCCTGATGGACATTGCCTACGCCAGACTGGAGCAGGCCAAAAACCTGACCCCCGAACACCCGGTGGTTTTGCAGGAATTGCGGAAATGGACCCAGGTCCTGGTGGCCGGGAAGGTGGACTTTACCTTTGAAAGTTTGCAGAAGGTCGTCCCGCTGACCGATGAGATGGTTTTGATGTTGCGGATCAATACCGCCGACCCCAAGAAGGTCTTGAACGTGGTGATCGACAACCAAACCAAAACCTTTGCCGCCGAAGACCGGATCTATAACCTCAGCCAAAAAGACCTGATCTTTTACACCCTCAATTCGATCGGCGTAAAACTCAAGAAGGACAGAACCAGAGTGGTACGGTTCATCCGGTTTGTGGACCTCAAGATCCCCTACCCCAAGGATGTCAACGGCAACTTGGCCGAGATCACCGCCACGGCGGCGGCCAACGGCGAGGTGCCCTTGCAGCCGGTGGACCGGGTTTACCCCTACCAGGAACTGGCCCAGTCCAGCGCCTCCCAGGACTGGACCGGGATGCGGGGCTTGAGCTACAGCCTCAACCTGGAAGGGGAGCGGATCAAGGTGGAGAGCAGCAACGGCAAGATCGACTACCTGCCCCAGATGCTGTACCTGAACAAGGAAGAGCGCCGGATTTTTGTGGACTTTGGGTCCCTGGAATGTATCCAGCGCAAGAAAGGCGGCATCTGGACCTTCCGGCGGACGGTGGACCCCAACCGGGCCTACCTCAACGACCTGAAGGCCAACCTCGCCTTTTCCCCCTACTTCTTTTTCCGGGAAGGGGCCTACGCCTTTGTTTTGGCCCACGGATAGAAGCCGGAGGGGCAGAATCCGCCTCACTTGACTTTGGATTGGAGGTGGGTTTGTGGCCCCGGCAGATTTTTACGGGGGCTTTGGGAGCGAAGGGAGTCCTCCCACCTGAATTGATTTTATCTAAGAATACAGCCCTTCCAGCCCCAAGCTCGCCAGCAGCTTTCGTTCTTCCGCCAACATCGCCGCTTCCTCTTCGGGGCTCTGGTGGTCCATCCCCATCAGGTGCACCAACCCATGGGCGAACAGGCGGAGCAGTTCCTCCTCCAAGGCCAAACCAAATCCCTGGGCCTGTTCCCTGGCCACTTCCAGGCACAAGGCCAAGTCTCCCAGCGGCTCTTCCGGGGCTTCATAACCAAAAGAAAGGATGTCGGTAGGTTTGTCCTGGCCCCGGTACTGCCGGTTCAGTTCTTGGCTCTCCTCTTTGGAGCAAAACAGCAGGTTCACCGGACGGGTCACTCCCGCCGCATCCATCAACAGCAAGCACCGTTTTTCCAGGTCGGCGGAATCAAAGGGCTCCACCGCCTCGGCAAAATCAACCCACAGTTCAGGCATTGTAGGCCGCCTTGTGCCGGTTGGACACCAAGCCGACCTCGTCGGGGTACTGGATGCGGTGGTGGTGGATGGAAACCAGGACCTTGACAAAACATTGCAAGGTGTCCCGGAATTGTTCCAAGGTCATGCCGGATTCGTCCAACTGGCCGTCTTTGAGGATCGCCCAGCCAACCTTTTGCACCATCTGGCCGATCAGGGCTTCGGTGGGCTTTTCGATGCTCCGGGTCGAGGCCTCGGAGGCATCGGCCAACATGATCAACGCCGCTTCCAAGCTTTGTGGCTTGGGGCCGGGGTAGCGGAAGGGGGACTCGTCGAGCTTGACATTTTCATCCTGGACCATCGCATTTTTGATTGCCCGGTCATAAAAGTACCGGACCAGACCGATCCCATGGTGCTGCACGATCATGTCCCGGATCAAGCTGCCCAGCCGGAACTTCTCGGCCATCAAGGCCCCTATTCTCAGGTGGTCGATGATTTTTTTGGCCGAGACGTATGGGTCGTCGATCTCGTCGTGGATGTTGGTGGAATTTTGGGGCTGGTTTTCAATGAAAAAATGGCTGTCTTGCCCTTTGCCCAGGTCGTGGTAATAAGATCCGACCCTGGCCAGCAAGGGGTTGGCACCGATCTTTTGGGCCGCCGCTTCGGTCAGGTTGCCCACCAAAATGCTGTGCTGGTAGGTTCCTGGGGCATTAAAGATCAGGTGTTTGAGCGCCGGATGGTTCATGTTGGAAAGCTCCAGCAACCGCAGGTTGGTGGTCACGTCAAACAGCGCCTCAAACAGCGGCAACAACACCGAAGCCAACACCGCCGACAACACCCCGCCCAGCGCCCCGGCTACAAAGTAGGGGATCACCCAGGGCCCCAACTCGTTGCGCTCAATCAGCAGGACAATCAAAATCACCGGCAGGTTGAGCACCGAAACCTTGAGACCGTGGTTGAGCAGGGAGTGGCGGGATTCAAACTTGGTCATGGGCAGCGAAGCAATCATGGAGCCGACCATGGCAAAAAAGAAGAAGTACAGGTTGCCCTGGACCATCAAGGTCAAAAAGAGGCTGGTCAAAAGCCCCGCCAACAAGGCCACCTCGAAGTTGATCAGGATCCCCACCAACATGGAGGTCAAGGCCACCGGGAAGAGGTACCGAAGCATCACCGTATCCATCTCGGTGTACCTCATCGAGATGCTCTCCCCGACTACCACCAGCCCCTTGACCAAAAACAAGGTCAAGACGATGGCCAGGCTCATCAGCAACAAGGACTTGAAGGAAAGCCTCGCTCCGCCCTTGAGCTGCAACACGAAATAAACCAGCACCAGGGAAAACAAGACGATCAAAAGGGTCCCCAACATCTTGGGCCACTTCTCCGCATTTTCCATTTCATCATAAAAACTTTGGATCAGTTCCACCTGGTGCCTCGTGGCCCGGTCCCCAGCCCTGGCGATGACCTCGCCTTTTTTGACGCTAAAATAAACCGGGCTCATGGTCTCCACGATGCCTTCCTTGCGTTTCTCCAATTCCAGCTTGTTCAAGGTCACGGTCGGGCGCAAGAGCTTTTGGGCCAACAGGATCCCCAGGCTCCGCTGCCGGCCCGACTCGTCCTGGGTGAACCGGTCTTGGGCAAACTGCCTCACCTTGTCCCTTGCGTCGTCCAAGGAGGTAAACTGGTCGGGGCTTTGGTAGGGTTCGTCCCCGCCACTCAAAAGGTTGCGCAAAACCAACTTATCCTGCCCCCCGGCCAGTTCTTCTTTGGAGCCAATGATCTGGGAATTTTGCACCCCGCTGAGCAGGTCCAGCAAGGTCCGCTCGAAGCTGGGTTCGGTGTAGTCGAAGTTCATGGCCGAGCGTTCCACCTCGGTCAGCTCCAGGCCCAAGGCCTTGAGCAGGTTCAGGTCGTTGGCCCCTTTGCGTTCCTTGACCTGCGCCTCGGCGGCGGTTAACTCCGCTGCCCCGGAACTGAACAGGGTGGGGTAACGGGTCAGGGTTTCCTGGTCTCGCTTCTTTTTCTCTCCCAGCTCCTTAACCAGCCGGGAGGTGATCTGTAGGTCCGCATCCAGTTTGGATTTGACGATAAAATCCTTGGCGCTCAGTTTCTCGGGCAACCCTTGCAACTGGAGGGAAAGGAAGGCTTTAAAGGACTTGTATTGGTTGATCTTGTGGTCGGTGTCTTGGAGGCTTTGTAGCAACCGGAAGTATTCTCCCCCCAGGTCGTGCCGCTTTTTGGCGTTGCTTTGCTCCGCCTGTTTGATCTGGACCTGTTCGGCCCGAGCCAGGGCAAAGGCCTTTTGGATGCGGCTGATGCTGGAGGCAAACAGGTTGGGGTCGTAGTCATAGACCGTGCCCAGGTCCTTGATCAGCTTGTCCCCCTTGAGTTTAGTTGAAACCCGGTCGGGCAGCAGCATGTTCTCGGGGATCACTACGTTCTCCCGGATCACGTCCCCTTCCTCGTACAGCGAGGTTTGCAGGGTGAAGCGGGGGCTCAGGAGGCTGCCGATAGCCACCGAAACGAACAGCAGCAGCAAAAACTTGCCCACCGTTTTTTGGCTGCGGACGTTTTTGGGCCACAGCGGGGACTCTGCAGCCAGCTGTTCCAGCCAAGCGATCTTTGGGGCAATCAGTTTCGGATGAGCCATGGGCGGTTTTTTTATGGAAGCCTTTTCCAAGGTCTGACTAAGGGAATACTTGAACTTCAGCCCAAAAGAAAGGAGGAAAAGGTTTGGTAATTCCTTTCAAGCTCTTGTAATGAGGCCCATTCATCCTTTTGGTGGGCCATGGCCCCCGAACCTGGGCCAAAGTTGACCGCCGGAATCCCGGCCAAGGCCAGCCGGGCGATGTCCGTCCAGGCTTGTTTGGGCAGCACCGAGAGTTGGTACCGAGTGACAAATTGATCCAAGATCCGGTTGCCCACCAGGACCGGCGCCGAAGGGGCCTCGTCCACAAACCGAACCGAAACCTCCGGGCCGACCCAAGCCAAAAACTCTTCTTTCGCTTGTTCCAGACTCTTTCCGGGGGCAAAGCGGTAATTGAGGTTCAGCTCAAACGTGGCTGGGATTGAGTTGCGGCTGTTGTTGGTGCGCCCTTGGGTGGCAGAGAGGACCTCATAAAACTTGAGCCCCCCAAATTCCACTTCCTTGCGCTCGGTTTCGGATAATTTTTTGAGCAGTCCCCAGGCCTTGTGCAAGGCATTCTCCCCCTGCCAGGGCCGGGCACTGTGGGCGCTTTTGCCGGAAAAGCCCACCTCGGCATGGAGGCCTCCCAAACAGCCCATTTCAATCTGGTTGTCGGTAGGTTCCAGCACAAAGGCCAAGTCAATCTTGTCAAACAAGCTGCCCATTTCCTGCAGGATCGGCTCCAGCCCGTTTTCCAGGTAGGGGCCCTCTTCCCGGTCGTAAAACACGAAGATCAGGTTGTACTGGCAAAGCTGGGTGTTGATCTTTTGCATCAACGAGACCATCACCGCCAGCCCGGCCTTCATGTCGCTCGCTCCGCAACCATAAACCCGGCCCTCTTTGATACAAGGCAGGTCGGTTTGCTGGTCCATGACCGTGTCCAGGTGGCCAAAAAAGGCCAAGGTCGGCTTGGCGGCTTCCTGGGGGCCAAAATAACAGAGCCCCAGGCCCAGCTGTTGGCAATCGTAATGTTCCAGAGGGTCGAGGGTCTCAAAAAGGTGTTTGGACAGCTCTTGCTCCCGCCCAGTTGGGGAAGGGATCAAAACCAATTCCAGCAGCAATTGCCCCAAGTCTTTCATAGTTTTTCCCGGACCAGAAGGGCCACCGCCTGGGCGGCGATTCCCTCGCCCCGACCGGTGAAACCCAGTTTTTCGGTAGTGGTGGCCTTGACGTTCACCTGGGGCACGGAAACCCCCAACACCAGAGCGATGTTTTCCCGCATCTTGGGGATAAAGTCCTTGAGCTTTGGTTTTTCCGCCATGACCACCGAATCGAGGTTGGCCAAGGTCCAGCGGTCTGCCTGGAGCCGGGACCAAACCTGGGACAACAATTTGAGGGAATCGGCCCCCAAAAAAGCCGGGTCCGAATCGGGGAACAGGTTGCCGATGTCCGGCAGCCCTGCGGCCCCCAAGAGTGCGTCCATGATTGCATGGACCAGAACATCGGCATCCGAATGGCCGAGCAGCCCCAAAGGGTAGGGCACCGTCACCCCGCCCAAGACCAAGGCCCGGTTGGGCACCAAGGCATGGACATCAAAACCGGTGCCGACCCGAAGATCAGACATCTTTGAGGGCCTTGATCGCCGCCTGGTAGTCCTTTTGGCCGTAAACCGCCGAACCGGCTACACAAGCATCCATCCCCGCATCCATCAAAGACCGGGCGTTTTTGGGGCTCACCCCGCCGTCCACTTCGATCAGGGTTTTTAGACCCCGCTTGACGATCCAATTTTTGATCCGCTCAATCTTGGGGGCCACGGAAGGCAAAAACTTTTGGCCCGAAAAGCCGGGGTTGACGGTCATCACCAGCACCAGATCCACATCGTCCAAGACCCATTCAATCATTTCGGGCGGGGTCGAGGGATTGAGGGAAACCCCAGGGTGGCAGCCTGCGTCTCGGATCAGTTGGAGCAACCGTTGCAGGTGGGTGGTGGATTCGGCATGGACGGTCAACCAGTCCAAGGTGCCCAGGCCCAAAAAGGAATCGATGATCCGCTCCGGGTTTTGCACCATCAGGTGGGCATCAAACTGCAGCCCCGCCGGTTTGGGCAGGCAAGCGATCACCGGGGGACCAAAGGTGATGTTCGGGGCAAAGGTGCCGTCCATCACGTCCAGGTGCAGCCAGTCGGCCCCCGCTTGGGCTACGGCTTCAATCTCGGCCCCCAGTTTGGAACAGTTGGCCGAAAGCAACGAAGGGGAAACAATCAACATGGTTCAACAGGGGTTGGAGGTTGTAACAGAGTATCTTCGTTCCGGCGCAACACCGCCGCAAACGCCCCCCCTCGGCCCAACCGAGGGAGACAAAGCAGGTAGGGTTGGTCGCCTGTCTTCTCTACCGCAAAGCTCTTTTGCCGTTCCAAAAAGGCGGCAACCACATCCTGGTTTTCTTCCGGCTCCAAGGAACAGGTAGAGTAGATCAGGGTTCCTCCGGGCTTGGTCATCCCGGCTAGGTGCTCCAAAATCAACAATTGTTGCTTTTGGTTGTTCACAAAGTCCTGGGGCCTGCGGCTCCATTTGACCTCCGGGTGTTTGCCGATGGTCCCGGTGGCCGAACAGGGAACGTCGGCCAGGATCAGGTCAAACCCTTTGGGGTCATAGCAGTCTTCCGCATGGGCCTCGACCACTTTGGCTTCCAAGCCCAGCCGGTCCAGGTTTTCTTCCAGCCGTTGGTGCCGGGCCAAAACCGGTTCCAGGGCGATCACCTCTTCCAAAGCCGCCGCCTTGTGCCACAACAGGTGGCACAGCTTCCCGCCCGGTGCGGCACAGGCATCGAGTACCCGGCCCTTGGCCCAAGGCAGGGCCAATTCGGCCACCGCTTGGGAGGCCGGGTCTTGGACCAAAAACTTGCCGGTCACAAAGGCCTCCGATTCAAACAGCCCCGAAGGCTCGGGCACCCACAGCCGCCCCTCTTCTTGGGTGGTGGCAAAACCCTGGCCGGCCAAGAGTGCGCTCAACCCCTCGACCCCCAACTCGGGGTGAGGCAACAGCCAGACTCTGGGCGGTTCGTTCCCGGCCAGCGCCATTTCTTTGGCCTGGGCCTCCCCATAAAACTGCCCCCAACGGGACAAAATCCATTTGGGATAGCCCAGGGCCAAGGTTTCATCCAGGCCCGCCAGCAGGGCTTCATGGTCCCGTTGGAACCTCCTGAGGCTAGCATTGACCACCCCTTTTAGAAAAGGTTTCTCTACCAAGTCCATCAGCGCCACGCTCTCATCGATCGCCGCCCAAGGTTCAACCCCCGAGCCGGGGCTCAGCTGGACCAGCCCCAAACAAATCGCTCCGACCACCTCCGGGTCCAGCTGGTGGGCAGGACGGTCGGTCAATAGACTGGTCAGGTGCATCCAGCGGTTTTTGTACCGCACCGCCTGGGAGAGCAGATTTTTGTACAGCCCAAAGGACCCGGAAGTCTCAAAGGCGCTTCTTTGGGGGTACTTCAACTCCCCTTGGGCCAACCATGCCAGCAGGTCTTTGAGGGCCTGCAACCGGGGGTTCAGGGCGGCCTTGCCCGGGGACTTGAATTTAGGTCGTTTCATCTAAAGAATGTTGGAGGCAAGCTCCGCCAAAGGAGAACGTACCCCGCTGATCAGGGTCACATGGCCCGCCAGAGCGTGGTCTTGGAATCGTTCGATCAGATAGCTGAGGCCGTTGGAGTTCGGGTCGAGGTAGGGATTGTCCACCTGATAGGGGTCGCCGGTCAAGATCAACTTGGTCCCCTCTCCCACCCGGGTGACGATGGTCTTTAATTCGTGGGGGGTAAGGTTTTGGGCCTCGTCAACGATCATGATCCGGTTGCTGATGCTGCGCCCCCGGATGTAGGTCAAAGGTTCCAGTTCGATCAGACCCTTTTCCATCAACCCTTCGTGGCCCCGAGACTTTGGCCCGGCGGAGGATTGGGCGGAAGCGAGGTATTCCAGGTTGTCCCGGATCGGCTGCATCCAGGGGGCCAGTTTTTCCTCCACGTCGCCGGGCAGAAAGCCCATGTCCCGGCCCATGGGGAAGATGGGCCGAGAGACCAGGATTTTTTGGTAGTTCCTCCCTTGGAACAACAACTCCAAGGCCGCCGCCAGGGCGATCAGGGTTTTGCCGGTCCCCGCCTTGCCAGCCAAGGTGACGATGTGGACCTCTTCGTCCAGCAACAGGTCCAAGGCGGCCAGCTGCTCCAAATTCTTGGGAAACAGCCCCGAAACCCCCTTTTCCAGCGGCCGGACCCGCTTGAGCTTTCCTTTGGGGCTGTGGAACCGGAACAATTGGTCCCTCCCCCCCAGCCCGATGACCAGATTTTGGTTGGGATAATACTTGAGTTTTTCGTCTTCGATGTAGCCCAACTTCTCCAGCTGCCTTGTCTGTTCGGCGTTGGGCTCCAGCCTCGCCATGCCTTGGTAGAGTTCGGCCCCCTTCTGACCCCGTTCGTCGTGGCTTTGGACCGGGATCCCCAAGGCGGAAGCCCGGACCCGAAGGTTCAGGTCGTTGGTGACCAGGACCACCTTTTTCTTGAGCCGCTCCCGGATCGCCACCGTCGCCATCAGCACCCGGTTGGAGCCTTTTTTGAGGTCCATGCCCGGATGGGCCTTGAGCCCCTCTTCCAGGTCCACCAGCAAGGTCGCCCCGTTGCCCACCGGAACCCCTTGGGTGAGGCTGCCCTGGACCCGGAGCTGGTCGAGGTATAAGGCCAAGACCCGAGCGTTGCGGCCCCGTTCGTTGTACTCCTTCTTGAACTGGTCCATCTCGTCCAAAACGGTCAGGGGCAGGATCAAGGTTGCGTTGGGGTAGGCAAACAACGCATCCGGGTCGCCGAGCAGCACGTTGGTGTCCAGTACAAGGGTTAACGACTCATTCATGGGCCTCTGAACTGGACAAAAAGATGGTTTTTGTGGAAGACTCGGTCCTTTGGATTCTCCCTGTTTTAGCATTCCTACGCCGTTTCGACAAGGACTCGCATGAAAGAATTCTCCAAAGCCCAGGTTTTTACCGCCATCAAGACCCCCTTCTCCAGGGATGGGGCTATCGACCTCGCCGCCTTTGACCGTTTGGTCCAGCGACAGATTGAAGCGGGAATCGATGGACTGATCATCGGCGGCACCACCGGCGAAGGCCACCTGCTCAACTGGGACGAACATGTCATGCTGATCGGCCACACGGTCCACCGCTTTGGAGACCGGCTTTTGGTCGTAGGCAACACTGGCAGCAACAACACCAAAGAAGCCTCCCAGGCCACCCAACACGGCTTTGCCATTGGCATGGATGCCGCTTTGTTGATCAACCCCTATTACGGAAAAACCAGCCCGGCGGGGATGGTCGCCCACTTCAAGAAGCTGCTCGAACTGGGCCCGGCAATTGTGTACAACGTCCCCGGCCGTACCGGGCAAGACATCAGCCCCAGCATCATTGCCCAGCTCCAGGGGCACCCCAACCTTTTGGGCCTCAAGGAATGCGCCGGAACCGAGCGGATCTCGGGCTACGAAGCCCAAGGGATCCCCTGCTGGTCTGGCAACGACGATGAAGCCCACAAGAGCCGCCATGAAGGGGCCAGCCACGGGGTCATTTCTGTGACCAGCAACCTGCTGCCCAAGGCTATGAAGACCTTGATGGCAGGGAAAAACGAAACCCTCAATGGCCGCCTGCAACCGCTGTTCGCTTGGCTCTTCTCTGAGCCCAACCCAATCGCCCTCAACACCGCCTTGGCTATGCTGGGCTGGGTGCAGCCGGTCTTTCGGTTGCCTTACGTGCCAATGAGCAAAGAGATGAGGGAAAAGGGAGCAGCCATCTTAAACGGCCTTTCGGACCTAGGAGAACTCACCCCCGCCAAGGTTCTGGAAGATTCGGACTTTTTGGTGCTGTAAAAGGCAACCCCCAAAGTAACCAGCCGGAACCGGGTTCCGGCTGGTTACTTTGGGGGCGTAGAGACCGGAAGCTAGGTCATCGGGTTGGGTTGGAAGCCCATTTCGGCCATCAATTCAAAGAGCTTTCGCTGTTGGATCGGTTTAACAAGGTAGTATTCCGCTCCGGCAGAAAAGGCGCTCATGACGTTCCTTGCATCGCCCAAAGCGGTCACCATCACCACCTTGGCCCCGTCCCCCTTGGCCAGACCTCGGTCCAGTTCAATTCCTCTGATTTTCTGGAGACAATCGTGCCCGTTCATTTGGGGCATCATGATGTCCAGAAACACCACTTCATAAGGTTCGCCCAACTCTTGGGCCCCGTTGAACCGGGCGACCGCCTCCAAGCCGTTTTCCGCCAAGTCGATTTGCCCAAAGGGTTTGACTAAGGCTTGCAACAGTTTGCGGTTGATTTCATCATCATCAACTATCAACATTCTCATGCCCATCTCCTGCACAGCAAGTGTGATACCCCCCATGCTACCCCACTTTTCAATTAAATGCTACCTCGCCGAAACTCATTTTTACCGAGCCTCCCCAAAAACTTATTTCCTGGGCAATCGCTTCCATCAGCTGGATGCCCCGGCCCTGGATCCGTAAGATCCCCTCTTGTTCGAGCCTATGTTTCTCAGAACTCAAGTCAAAGCCGGGGCCTTGGTCGGAGACTAGTACCCACAAGCGGTTTCCGACCACCCAGGCATCCACCCAAACCGGCAGTTGTTCCTTTTTTTTATTGCCATGTTCGACCGCATTGAGCAGAGCCTCCTTGATCGCCAGACTGACCATCGCCCAGTCCAATTCCAGCTCTGGGTAGGCCCCGTCCAGGTAGGCCCGGATCGACTTGACCTCTGCATAAACCGATGGGAG
Source organism: Candidatus Lambdaproteobacteria bacterium RIFOXYD2_FULL_56_26 (assembly GCA_001783715.1). Classification (GTDB taxonomy): domain Bacteria; phylum SAR324; class SAR324; order XYD2-FULL-50-16; family XYD2-FULL-50-16; genus XYC1-FULL-56-13. Next base: position 42,624 of record MFNF01000057.1, on the reverse strand, counting down.
ATTGGAATGCAGCTTGTTTCGGTAGCTCCCTGGGGCCAGTTTGGGCAGTTTGGGTTCAAAAACCGCCAAGGTTAGGTCATCGGTCACCTCACTGGAGCGAACCACAAAATCTACCACCTGATCAAGCCGCTCTTGGGGCTGGGGACTGCTCAGGCTCAATTGGCCGATCAATTCCCTGGGCACCAACTCCAAGATCCCGTCGGTGGCCACCAGCAAAAAGTCCCCGGTTTCCAGCACCAGTTCACCGTGGTCGAACATCTGCAATTCCGGGAACATGCCGATCGGGATGCCCCGCCAGTTGAGCGGCTCCCTCAGGCCGTCGGCCCGAACCATCAGCCCCGAAGGGATACCGGCGTTGGCCCAAGACAGCCGCTTTTCCATGGGGTCCCACAGCAGGGCCAAGGCGCAAACGTACCGTTTGTCCTCTTCCAGCTTGTCGGCATCAAACAAGCCGTTGAGATAAACCAGCAGCTCCAGGGGGGACTGGTGCCGCCCCCAACTGCCCTTGACCAGCCCGGCGAACCAGGAGGCCGTATAGGCGGACTGGATGTCGTGGCCCGAAACATCGGCCAGGATCAGCCCAAACCTGCCGTGGAGGTTGAACCTTTGGCTCAGGACCAGATCGCCGCCGATCTTGCGGAAGGCCTTCTGCCAGACCGCCAGCTGGCCTTCCCCTTGGGCTACGTTCTCTTGGATGTTGACTTGGCCCTTGTAAGCCTTGAGGGAGTTAAAATCTTCGAGGATTTCGTCGAACCGCTTTTTTTGTTTTTCCCGGCTTTGGTGGAACTCGATGATCCCCTGCACCTGGACCGGATCAAAGGGGTACTGGATCACATGGTCCAGCCGGTCCAAGGCGGTGTTGCGCCAGGAGTCCTGGTGGTTCACCAAGGTCAGGGCTTGGGTCGGGTACTGGTCACGGATCAGAAAGGCCAGTTCCAAGCCTTGCTCCTGGTCCACCAGGACCAAGGAATAGGTTCCCGCTTCCACCGCCTTGACCAGTTCCGCCTCAGTTTTGACCACCGCCACTTCCCATTCCAAGGCTTGCAGGATTTGGGTCAAAAGGTACCGGAAGACTTGGTTGCAGGTGTAAAGCGCCACACTGCGGTGCCCCTGGCTCACCGGCCCATTGCGGGCCTTGATCTCCCCGAGGTGGGGCAGCAATTCGCCGATCTGCCGGTACAAGGCTTCGGCATCCACCGGCTTGGGGAGGTAGGAGGTGCAACCAGCCTCCAGACATTTTTCCTTGTCCCCCCGCATGGCCAAAGCGGTCAGAGCCAAGATGGGGACCGGGGTGCGGCCCAAGGCCTGTTCAAAGTCCCGGATGGCCCGGCTGGCGGCAAATCCGTCCATCACCGGCATGTTCATGTCCATCACCACCAGATCAAAGGCCTGTTTCTTGTACACCGCCAGCCCCTGTTCCCCGTCTATCGCTTCGGTAACCGAGCAGCCCTTGCGGCTCAACATCCGGCGCAACAACAGCCGGTTGTGTTTCATGTCTTCGACCAAGAGCACCTGGGTCCCCAAAAAGGGTTCCCGTTCCTCCTGGGCCGGAGCAGTGTCAAAATAGCCGGCCAATTTCAAACTGCCCAAGGCCTGTTCCAACCGGTGGATCACCTTGGGGAACCGGGTCTTCATCCTTTGGTGTTTGGCGGTGGTCGGACCTTGCCGCATCCCCTTGCGGGCCAGGAACTCAAAGGTCCATTCGGCCAATTCCTCGGCCCCCAAGGAGGTGGCGTTCTGGTTGAGGCTGTACCAAGGGTCCAGGGGGCCGGTGTCGATCTCCTCTTTGAGGTCCTTGGCGGTTCTGACGATCAACTCCACCAAGGTGCGGAAAAAAAAGAGGTCCCCACCGGCGAACTTCAGCCCGGTGTCGAGGTTCAACGTCTGACAGGGGCAAACGTGGACGGTGGAGTGGTCGGGGTAGGAACGGATCGCTTGTTGTTCAAAAAGCCGGTTGAGGGCGGCCAGTCGGGCGGCAAACAAGGAAGGGGATAAATTCTTGGGCAGAACCTCATCGATCCCGGCACCGTAAAATCCTTCCAGGTCGGCTTGTGTCTTGTCGGCAAGATAAACGAGGTACAGGTAGTAGGGGAAACGGCGCAGCTTGGGCAAGCCGTCCAAAAGCAGGGTTTGGCTGTCCCCTTCAACCAGCACCAGCTCCAGAGTGGGATCTTGGGCTACAGCGCTCAGCAAAGCCTCAACACCGGTGAAGACCTGCAAATCCAAGCCCCGGCCTTGGAGCAGCGCCAGCACCGGTGCCGGGTCGCCTCCCAAGCTCAACAGGGCGGTCTTCATTCCTGGTCCAGTTTCAGGACTTGCACCACCCTCGCCAAAAGGTCTTCATGGGTAAAAGGTTTGGTCAGGTAATGCCGAATCCCGGCCCGGATGGCCTTCAGCATGGAGTCCTTGCGGTCTTCGGCGGTCAACATGATCACCGGAATGGACTTAAAGCGAGGCTCCCCTTGTAGGTTCAAAAACAGGTTGTATCCATCCATCCCCGGCATGTGCCAATCCAAGATGATCAGATCCACCACCCCCTCTTCCAAGGTGAGCAAGGCCGCCTGGGCGCTCTCGGCTTCGATTACCTCAAAATTCATGATGTTGAGGGCTTCATGAACGATCCGGCGCAAGGTAGAGCTGTCATCAACGATCAACACTCTTTTGGTGGGCTGGTTCATGTTGGACTCCGAAGCTGGTAGTACACGCCGTTCCCAAAGGATTGATTTTCAAAGGGAGTTTTCAAGGCGAACAAAGACTCGGTGGCACCCAGCAACATGATCCCCCCTGGGTTCAGGGTCGAGCCGATCTTCGAGAACAATTCCTCTTTAAAAGCCTTGGAAAAATAGATCGCCACATTCCGGCAAAAAACCAGATCAAACCGCCCCAGGGGCTTGAAGTTTTCCATCAGGTTGAAGTGTTCAAACTTCACCCTTTGGCGGATCTCATCGACCAACTGGTAGCCGTTTTTGACAAATTGGAAGTAGTTGTCCCGGCGCTGCTCGGAAAGGCCCCGGCTGACCGTAAAGGAATCGTACCTCGCTTGGCGGGCCAAAAAAATGGCCCCGTTGGAGATGTCGGTGCCCAAAATCTCAAATCGTTTGGCCAACTGGGGCTTGCCGATCCGTTTGGATTCTTCGTCGATCAGGATGGCCAGACTGTAGCCCTCTTGGCCGGTCGAGCTGGCGGCGGACCAAACCCGGATCTGCGGGGTCCCCGCTTCCAGCTTGGCGAACAGCTTGGGTAAAATCTCTTCCTTGAGGGTCAGCCAGCAAGAGGTGTCCCTGAACCAAAGGGTTTCGTTGGTGGTCATCAGGTCCACCACCTTGGGCAGGAGCTTTGGGTCGGCAATGATGGCCCGGTGCAGTTCCCCGAAGTTCTTGACCCCCACCTCGCTGGCCAGTTCGGTCAGCCTAGTTTCGACCAAATAGTCCTGGTCGGCTTTCAGTTCGATTCCACAAACCGAAACCAAAAGGTCTCGGATCTTGTTGAATTCGGGAACGGTCAATGGCTCAATGGCACCCATGACAAAAATCCGAACAAGTTTAGGTGCAGGTCAATTCCAGGATCCGAGCCCCAATCTTTTCCAGCGGCAGAACTTCGTCCGCCCCCTGGGACTCATAAACGCTGCCGGGCATACCCCAGACCACCGAGGTGGCTTCGTCTTGGACCAAACAATAGGTCCCGGTCCCCTTGAGGGCCTTGACTCCTTCGGTGCCGTCCCGGCCCATGCCGGTCATCACTACGCTCAAGGGCCGTAGGCCAGGAAGTTTGGAGACCGAAGCAAAGAGTACGTCCACCGCCGGTTTGCAGTGGTTGACCGGAGGGCTGTCCAAGATGGAAACCTGGTTTCCCTTTGGCCCTTGGGTCACCACCATGTGCTTACCCCCCGGAGCGATAAACACCATTCCCGGAGCCAGAAGGTCGCCCTCTTGGGCTTCCTTGACCTTCATCTGTGTCACCCCGTCCAGCCGTTCGGCCAAGGACTGGGTGAACAGAGGCGGCATGTGCTGGACGATCAAAAAAGGACAGGGCACCGTTCCCTTGAGCCCCGAAAACAGGGTGTACAAGGCGTTGGGACCCCCCGTGGAGATCCCCAGTACCACCAAGTCAAAAGGCTTTTGGTCGGATTTTTTGACCGTCGGGAGCACCTTTGAGGGTGCCGGAACGGCCTTTCGGTGTGGAGCCAGCCGGTCCCGGACCAGATTGATGATCGGCTCCAGGGCATTTTTGAGCAGTTCCATGCTCTCGGCCATGCCGCTGGTTTGCGGCTTGGCCACAAAGTCCAGCGCCCCCGCTTCCAGGGAAGCCAAGGTGATCTTGGCGTTTTCCTTGTCCACCCCGCTGACCATGACCACCGCCACGTCGGGGTTGATCAGCTTGACCTGCCGCAAGGTCTCGATCCCGTCCATCTCGGGCATCATCACATCCAAAAAGATCAGGTCCGGCTTGGTCCCTTCCAGCTTCATCAAGGCCGTGCGGCCTGAAGAAGCACTGGCCACCAGTTCGGTCCCAGGGATGGATTCTACGACTTTGGAAACGATCTGCCGGTAGGTGATGGTATCATCCACCACCATGATTTTAACAGCGGTCATGAAATGCTTCTTGGAGGTTTATGAATGTAGGGTTTCGGCTTGGGGGATACAACGTTTGGCCAAGGCGCTCATGTCCAAAAGAATGATCAATTTCTGCCCATGTTGGATGATACCGGCAACAAACTCCTTTTTGACCGAGGCAAGGTTGGGTGGGGTCGCCCGGATCGACTCGGGCTCCACGTCGATCACGTCCCCGATCCGGTCGATCACGATAGCCAAGGTATCCCGGCTCATGTTGATTTCGCCAATCAGGTCGTTGCGGTAAAGTTCATCCAACTCAAACTGGTTTTTAAGGATGATCAGCCGCCGTTCTTCAACGGCCACCCCGGTTTTTTGGTCGAGAAACACCCCTGGGTCCATGACCGTCACGATCTGGCCCCGCAGGTTCATCAGCCCCAGCACAAATTCCGGGGCATTGGGGACCTGGGTGATTTCCTGGATCTTGCCGATCTCCTTGGTCAAAAGAATGTTGACCCCAAAGATCTCGTTGCCGATGTGAAAGGTCGCTACTTGGGGCATCCTGCCTCCTTCTCGAAAATATAGGCGTTTAGTTGAGGTACTGCCTTACGGTAGTCAACATCTTCTCTTTGTCCAGCTTGATCATCCACTCGTTGAAGCCCGCCTTGAGCCCTTCTTGGACCAGTTTATCATCGTCGAGGCTGGTCAGGGCGATGATCGGCAGCTTCTTGTACTTGTCGTCCGCCCTCAAGGTGCGGATCACGTCAAAGCCGTCCATGACCGGCATTTCGATGTCGCACAAGATCAGGTCGTAGTGGTTTTGTTCGATCGCCTCGATCCCCAATTTGCCGTTCTCCCGTACGTCCACCTCAAAGCCAACGCTCGACAGGTATTCCCGAACGATGGTCTGGAACAAGGGGGTGTCTTCGATGACCAAAATGCGGCTGGATTTCACCTTGTCCGCATGGAACTGGACCCGGTGTAGTGACTCCGGCTCGCCGATCTCAAGGAGGGCGTAAAGATCGATCAGTAAGGTGATCTTACCGTCGATCAAGGTGGAACCCAGGATCCCCTTGCCGTGGATCGCCCCTTCGGAAACGTTGATCAACATGGTTTTGGTGTCGATCACCTGATGGATCATGATCCCCACCGGGGACCGAGTTTCCTTGGGGATGATGATGTTGGCCCGCTCGCCCCGAGATTCGGGCTTGGAAACGTCCAAGTGGTCGTCCAGGTGCAGGATCCGCATCTGTGCCCCGCGGTATTCCAGGTAGTCCTTGCCCGAAACCCGTTGGATCCGGCTCAATTCGATCTCGTCCACCCGTTGGATCAAGGGGATGGTGATGGCAAAACGCTCCTCGGTCCCGTTGTCGAAGATCAACAGGGACTGGGCCTCTTCAACACTCTTTTTGGTGCTTTCCAGACCACGGGTCAAGACCCGCTGCTCGGTCAGGTTGAGGTGGTTGTTTTGGACAAAGCCCAGGGTGTCGATGATCATTGCCACCGTCCCATCGCCCAGGATCGTTGCCCCGGAAAAGGAGGTCAGGTGTTTGAGGTATTCTGGCATCGGCTTAACCACGATCTCTTCCGAACCGACAATGGAGTCCACCACCACGCCAACCTTGGTGACCCCCACCGAGATGATCAGGACCCGAACCGCCTCTTGGGGCTTTCGTTCCGACTGGTTCTCCAGCAGGTTGTAGTAGCTGGAAACCGACTCTTGGGAATCGTCATTTTTCCCTCGTTTGCTCTTTTTCCCTTCTTGGGCCTGTTCCTTGTTCAGCTGCCTCAGGTAGGTCTTATAGCCCCAGGTGTGGGATTCCTTGATCCCCAACCCGGCGGCCAAGGAAATCAGGGGCAGCAAGTCGCCCCGGAGCTTGAGCACTTCTCGGTCTTGGACGTAGCCCAGCATGTTGGCATAGTCTTCGGGCTTGAGCATGACCAGTTCTTCCAGGTTGACCTGGGGAATGGCGAACCTCTGGCCTTCGGAGGAAACGATCAGACAACTGACAATGGCCATGGTCAAAGGCAGGGTCAGTTTAATGGTGGTTCCCGCTCCCACTTTGCTGGAAAGGCTGACCGAACCGCCGATCTGCTCAATGTTGCTGCGCACCACGTCCATGCCGACCCCACGGCCCGACACGTCGCTGACCTTTTTGGCCATGCTGAAGCCGGGTAGGAAGATCAGGGAGATCTTCTCCCGTTCGCTCATGGTGGCCATGTCGCTTTCGCTGATCAGGCCCTTTTTGTAGGCGCTGGCCGCTACCTTGTCCGGGTCCACCCCTCTGCCGTCGTCGGAAACCTCGATGATCACCTGCCCCGACTCGTGGTAAGCCTTGAGCAGTAGCTTTCCTTGGGGGGGTTTGCCGGCCTTTTTGCGTTCCGCCGGTTCTTCGATCCCGTGGTCGGCGGTGTTGCGGATCATGTGGGTCAAAGGATCGGAGAGTGCCTCCAGGACGGTTTTGTCCAACTCAACCTCCCCCCCTTCGGTGATCAGGTTGATGTCCTTGCCCAGGCTGCGGCCCAACTCCCGGATCAACCGGGGGAACTTGCCGAAGACGGTCTGCACTGCTTGCATCCGGGTGTTGAGGATCTCTTCTTGCAGCTCGGTGGTCACCATGTTGAGGTTGGCCAAAATGCTCATCAACCCGGCGGTTTTTTTGCTTTCCTTCTCTCCCGCTTGCAGGAGCTGGTTCCTGACCAGCACCAATTCCCCGGCGAGGTCCACCAGCTTGTTGAGCTTGCCGACCCCGACCCGGATCGATTCGTCGGCCTTCATCTTTTTGGTGTCCAACACCTTGGCCGAAGCCAGAGCGGCCACGGGGTGGGTTTCTTCCTCCTCCGCTTCCTCGGCCTCAGGGGCTTCTTCGGGTTCAATCACTACGGGCACCGGAGCCGGGGCCTTGGGCTTCGCCTTGGGTGCCGCTGCGGGGGCTTTGGGGGTGATGCCCGGCAAGGTGACCCGCAACTTCCCGTCCTTGATCTCTTCCAGCTTGAGGTGCCGGATCTGTTCAGGCGATACGGTCAGGCCTTCGGCAGCGATGACCGGGTCCATGATCGAGGCAAAAACGAAGGTGAACCGCAAGTCGTCCTCGTCGGTCCCTTCGTCCAGGCTGGCCGCTCCCTCGGTGTCCAGGTAGCTGTCCACAAACCGGCCCAGCTCTTCCAAGTCCGCAATGAACTGGTAGGGGGTTTTGCCTTTGGACATGATGTCCCGGTTGAGGTAAACGCTCACCGCATAAAGGTTCATGTCATGCTTGGCGACCCATTCGATTTCCCCTTGGGGGATTTGGAATTCGCTGACCACCGTCTCCACCACTTCGGTCGAATCTGCCGGTTCCGGGGCGGGGGCGGCTTTGGGGGCTGCAGTTTTAGGGGCTGCCGGGGCGGGCTTGGGCGCAGTCTTTGGGGCTGGAGCGGCCTTGGGTTTGGCCGGTGCAGCATCGGTGCTTTCCATCAACGATTCGATCAGGCTCTTGGCATCCCCAATATCCATCTGGTTGGAGCTTTGCGGGTCGTCCACCATCTGGTTGAGCTTGTCTAGGCCCGAAAGTAATCCGTCGATGTGGGCTTGCCCCAAGGTCAGCTGGCCGTTGCGGGCCCGACTCATCAGGTTTTCCATCGAGTGGGCCATCTTGCTCAAAGTGTCCAGGCCAAAAAAACCGGCACCCCCTTTGATCGAGTGGACGCTGCGAAACAGGCGGTTGATCGTGTCCTGGTTGGTGGGGTCCGATTCCAAGACCAAAAGATCAGGCTCAATGGTAGATAAATGCTCCTTTGCTTCGTCAAGAAACCCTGACAACATGTCGTCATCGGTCATCATGCTTGAGCCTCCACAGTAAACTGCTCATCCAACCTAAAAAGTTTGAGAACCTTCACAATCGCCGGGTTGCACTCTACCACCTTAAAAGACTTCTCCGCCACCCGAGCCCGCTTGAACAGGCCGACGATCAGGTTGATTCCGATCGAATCCAACGTTTCTACCGCCTTGCAGTCGAAAACCAGTTCCTTCCAGCCCTCTTCGGCATCCAGGCGCTCGATCAAAAGCTCCCTCATCGCCGGGACATTGGAGGCGATAATCTCCTGTTGTGGGATACAAATCAGCTGTTCCCCTTGGGATAAAAATTGGATCATGCTTTCCTTATGAGTCGGAAAAAATCGAAAACAGCCATCTTGGCACCCCCAACCGGCGCAAGGATCGCTAGCACAAGACGATATATGCTCGACTTGTACCCCAATTCCTTACGTCTCGTACAGCTTAAAAAAGCAGGGAATCTCTTTGCTTTTTTGCTCGGATCATTCTAAACAGAAGCCTGTTATCCCTTCAAGGACAAAGGCCCTAACCAAAAGATGAATCCCATCCCTTTGATCGGCATTACCATCGGCGATGTCGCCGGAATCGCCCCTGAGATCATCGTCAAAGCCCTGCCCTTGGTGGACAAGGCTCAGGCCCGGTTGGTGGTGATCGGCGACGCACAGGTGCTGGTCCGGGCAGCGGCCCAATTTGGGGTCGAGGTGCCGATCTTAAAAATCTCCAATCTAGGGGATTTGCCCTCCGAAGAAGTCCCGGGGATCCGGGTCCTGGACCGCTTTAAGCTCAACCCCACCGGCTTTGAGCTGGGCAAGCCCAACGCCAGCGCAGGCGAACTGGCCTACCAAGCAATTTTGGAAGGGACCCGGCTGGCCTTGGCCGGGGACCTAGCCGCCCTGGTCACCGCCCCGATCTGCAAGGAATCCCTGCACTTGGCGGGACATTTTTTTGACGGACACACCGGCCTCTTGGCCCACCTGACCGGTCGCCCCGACACCAAGATGACCTTCTCCACCCGGAACTTGAGGATCATCCACGTCACCGCCCACTTGGCCCTGGCCGAAGCCTGCAAGAGGATCACCCAAGAGGAGGTCTTCAAAACCATCGAAATCGGCCACCGGCACCTCCAGGCCTTGGGCATCGCCCGGCCTCGGATTGCGGTCTGTGGGCTCAACCCCCATGCCGGGGAAGCCGGGTACTTCGGCACCGAAGAAATCGACTCCATCACCCCTGCCATTAGGGCCGCCCAGGCCAAAGGTTATGACGTAAAAGGCCCCGAACCGGGGGACACGGTTTTTATCCATGCCTTCAAAGGCAAGTTTGACCTGGTGGTGGCCCAGTACCACGACCAAGGACACATCCCCGGAAAGCTGATGGCTTTTGAGTGCGGGGTCAACGTCACCTTGGGGCTGCCTTTTGTCCGCTGCTCCCCGGACCACGGCACCGCCTTTGACATTGTGGGCCAAGGGGTGGCCAATCCGGGCAATCTGGTGGAAGCCATTTCCTACGCCCTGTTGCTCCTGCCATGAATCCCGAGCCCTGGACCCCGCCCAAGCTGGTGGAATGGATCAAAGTGGAGTTGGCCCGCCGGGGAGTCCAAGGCAACCTGCGTCTGGAGGCGGAGCTTTTGGTGGCCAAGGGGTTGGGGCTGGACCGGATGGGGCTTTTTTTGGCTTTTGACCGGCCCTTGGACGAAGAGGAACGGACCCAGGTCCGGGAACTGGTCCGCCGGAGGCTCAACCGGGAACCCTTGGGCTACATCTTGGGAGATGCCCACTTTTGGACCCTGGTGTTGGCGGTGGGCCCAGGGGTGTTGATCCCCCGAGCAGACAGCGAAACCTTGGTGGAAGCCTTGCTGGAACTAACCCGGCCCACCGGCCCCTTGAGGGCTCTGGAGTTTGGGCTGGGCTCGGGGGCCCTTTCCTTGGCCTGGGCGATGGAACGAGGGGAGCTGTCCATCGACGGCCTGGAAAAAAGCCCCGAAGCCTTAGCTTATGCCCACCAAAACCTGGAACTGTACCGGTCTCGGTTGGAAGCCAAGGGCTGCCGCCTAGACTTCCGCCTGGGTTCCAACTTGGAGGGCTTTACCGGCCCTTACGAAGTAATTTTCTCCAACCCCCCCTACCTGGAGGCCCAGGAACTGGAAGGGTTGGAACCGGAGGTCCGGGACTTTGAGCCCCACTTGGCGTTGGTGGCGGAAGAGGGAGGACTGGAGCACTACCGGGTTTTGTTTGCCCAAGGCTTGCGCCTTTTGGGGCCCCAAGGCATTCTGGTCTTGGAGATCGGCTACCGGCAAAAAGAGGCGGTGGTTGCTTTGGCACCCAGCCAATACCGCTTGGTGCTGGCCAAATCGGACCTGGGGGGACACACTCGGGTTTTGGCTTTTTTGAGGATGTAACACAAAGACCATGACCTACCAAAAGCACTACCAGGAACTGCTCACCCTGTTTGAAGCCTACCTGCCCGAAGCCTTCCCCAAGCTGGCCCCCGAGGTTGCCACCTTAGAGGAAGCAGCCCGGTATTCCCTGATGGCCGGAGGCAAACGGCTGCGGCCCATCTTGCTTTTAAGCGTCCTGGAGGCGGCCGGGGAGCCGCTCAAACCGGCCTTGCCCTTTGCGGCGGCCTTGGAGTTTATCCACACCTACTCCCTGATCCACGACGACCTGCCCTGCATGGACAACGACGACCTACGACGAGGCAAACCAACCAACCACAAGGTTTATGGGGAAGACGTTGCCCTGCTGGCCGGAGACAGCCTGCTGACCGAAGCCTTTCGGCTGATCAGCGCCCCGGAGCGGCTGCATGACTATGGAGCGGTGACGGTATTGGCGGTGGTCCAAAACCTGAGCACCCAAGCGGGCAACTTCGGCATGGTCGCCGGGCAAATGGCGGACATCCAGGCGGACCAACACCAGGGGGAACCCAAGCTTTTGGAGTTCATCCACCACCACAAAACCGGCGCTTTGATCACCAGTTCCCTGGAGCTCGGCGGGCTGTTGGCGGGGTTGGACCAAACCGTGGTTTCCAAACTGGGGTTGTTTGGCAATGCGTTGGGAAGGTGTTTTCAGATCCAAGACGACATCTTGGACCTGACCGGAACCGAAGCGGCGATCGGCAAGCCGGTGGGCAGCGACCAGCGGAACCAAAAGTTGACCTACCCCAGCCTGTTTGGACTGGAACGCTCCCAGGCCTTGGCCGAAGCGGCCTACCAGGAAGCGCTGACCCAATTGGCCTTGACCGGCCTCAAGGACAACCGGCTGCGCCAGTTGACCGACTTTGTCCTCAAACGGAACCGTTAAGGCAGGGCCAAGGCCTCCCCTCGGCCCAACTGGAGCTCCAGGATCACCAGTTTCAACCGGTCTTGCCCGACCACCAGCTCGATCACCTTGGGCAGCTCCAGGCCGGACTGTTTGAACCACAAGGGGTAAGAAACCTGCAACTGCTGGTCCCCCAGAGCCAGTTGCCGGGTCTGGGGCCGCTCGCCCCCTTCCAGCCCCAAATGCCCCGCCAGGGAGCGCCCCAGAACCAAGGCCTTCAACTCTACCGGCTCCAACCCCAGCCAAGGCAAGGGCGGATGATCCAGGTCAAAGGTTTGCCGTTGCCCCGTTTGGCCGTCCACCCAAAATCCCCCGGTTGGGCCCCGTTCCACGAACCAGACCAATCCGGCCAAGGGGTGGGAAACCTCCAGCCGCAACCGGTCCGCCCCAATCCAAAGACGGCAGTCCCCGGCCTCTTGCAGCGCCGGGCCAGTCAAGCTGGCTTTGCAGCGGACCAACAGGTCGGGCTTGATCTCCAAGAACGCCCCAAAACCAAAGTCCGCCGGAGGCCGTTCCAGCGCCACAAAGGAGCTGGGGCTACAGCTGGCCAGCAGCAGAGCGATCAGCCCAAGGCTGAGGAACCTAAAGGGGGCCATAGATTTGTTGGTAGAGGTAGTAGGACTTTAGGACCCGTTTTACGTACTCCTTGGTTTCCTTGAAGGTGATCAGTTCCACAAAGTAGTCCATGTCTTCGGTGGTGGTGTTTTTTTTCCACTTTTTGACGTTGGACCCGCCGCCGTTGTAGGCCGCCAAGGTGTAATACAGGTTTCCGTTGAAGGTTTTTTGCAGGGAGTTCAAGTATTTGGTCCCCAGTAGTAGGTTCAGATCCGGGTTGATCAGGTCCGAATCCCGGAAATGAAGCTTGTTCTGCCTGCCCACATACTGCGCCGTCTTGGGCATCAGCTGCAACAGTCCAACCGCACCCACCGGGCTTTTGACGTAAGGTCGGAACCGGGATTCCTCCCGCATCACCGCAAAAACCAGGGCCGGTTCGACCTTCGCCTCTTCGGCGTACTTGGCAACCGATTCGCCGTAGGCCAAGGGGTACCGAAGGGGCAGCAAAAAGTGGTTGCCGTAGTACTCGTCTCCCACCAACTTTTCCTTGTGCCGCATCACCAACAGGTACTGGGTATAAAACCTCTGGTTCCTGGCCAACAGGTCCTTGAGCGCCTCAAAGTAGGTCAGGTCCTTGAGGTCCTCTTCCACATCAAGCACCAGGGCATCGGCCAGCCGGTCCTCGTTGATCCGGTATAGCAGATTGACCATCTCGAAGTACTGGGTTTCTTCCGCCGTCAGGGATCGTTTCCTGAACTGAAACTCTCGACCGGCGCTGGTCTGGGAAAAAACACCATAAGGTTGGGAGACCACCTTCGACTTGAGGCCATAAAAGGTTTCCGGGTACTTTTGGTAACAGCTCAGGTAGGTTCCGGTTTGGTAGAGCCCCAATTTGTAGCCCCAGTAGCAGAACCGGGCTGCGGACTCGTCGTCCTCAAAATTGAAGGACTGTGCCCAGGTGGCGATCCGCTCCAAGTTCACCACATGTTGGATCCGGTGATTGACCAAAAAAAGCTTCCATTGCAGCCGGATCAGTTCGTCTTTTTCAAACTCCCGAGCATCCACCATCCGCAGGGACTCAAAGGCATCCACCCACGCCCCATCGGCAAAGTAGGCCTCTCCGATCAAAAAATAGGCTTGGTTCAGTTCCTTGTTGAACCCCTTTTTCTGCAACTCTCCCAGCAGGTCCTTGGCCTCCTCCACCTTGCCTCGCAACAAGAAGAGCCTCAGCTTGAGCATCAGCTTTTCTTGTTCAAAAAAATCAAAGGTCACCGCCAACCGCTGGTCTTCCAATTCCTGCAAGGCCCGACCATACTGCCGGGCATGAAAAAAGCTCCTGAAGTATAACCCCCGGAGCTTTAAAAACATCGGCCGGTCCACGGATCGATAGACCAACAGGGCCGGAATCAGCCCTTCCCGGAGATAGGTAAAATTGCCCCGACTGAACTGGGTGTTGAAGTGGTTGTAGATGACCTCCTTGTACTTGATCGGCTCCATCCGAATGAAGAGGCTATCCTGCCGGAGCCAGGAGGCCAAGGAGGGGTAGTCGCCGAACTGGTAGAGCTGGAGAATCGTCCAATTGCGTTTTGGGTCTGCCGGTGGTAGGCTGGAGAGGTAAAGTTGGAGCAGCTTCTGACTTTCCTTGAAGTTGGGGAATCGGTCTAGGACCGCTTCCAGTTGGGCTCGGAGGGCTTCCTTGTCCGAAAAGGACTTGAGGTTTTTTTCCAGCAAAACGCCCAACCGCCGTTCCAGGTAGCTGTTCCTGATGTCCCTGGGGAAGGCTGCAGCCAGACTGAGCAGGGGTTCGGCCAGGTTGTTCTGGTCGTAATACTCCATCCGCTCCGCCAAAACGACTTGGCGCAACGGCCCGGTGAACTGGTTGTTCATCCACTTGAGCCGTTCATAGGCCCTGGGGGTGTCCTGCAGTTTTTGCTGGGTTTTGTAGGCCAGATAAAGCTCGGTCGTGGTCAGGTCGCTACGGTCCAGGGCCTTGGCCGCCCCTTTGTAGTCTTTGTTCAGGTACAGTTCCAGGGCTTCGGGGGGGCTGGCCGATTCCCCCCAAGAGGGAAGTGGATTCAACAAAAACAGAACGCAACCAAAAACAATGCCCCAAAACCAACTTGCCTTGTCGGTAGAACGGTTCCTTTCACCTCCGGCCGAGAAAATGGGCCGCCTGCGTGGGTCTGCCTCCCCCCTGGGGTACCAATGGACCACCGAGACCGGGGCAATGGCCTTCACCCGTAGGGGCCTAGGCCCCCTGCGGTTTGAAGAACCTCCCGACAGGGAGCGGCTCCGCTGTTTTGCCCAGACCAATGGTCGGCATAAGTCAAACGGACATTCTTGTTTTCTCAAGCGAAACACAACCTTTCCCCCAAAATCGCCCCAGCTCGGCCAAAAAACGGTTTTCCCCCGGGAGCAAGACCTCCCGGTTCACTTGCCGAGCCTACACCAGCGACTGAGCCAATTTCTGGTGCAAATATTGGCCCAGGTTCAGTCCGACCCTGGAACTTTACCGGAAATCGCTCGCACCTTACGGCAAACCCTGGAGCAAGAAGGGATCAACCTGCCTGAAATTGAGGCGTTCAACCAGATCCGCCGGGTCCGAGACTTCAGTCGGCTGCTTTCCAGCCTGAGCCGGAGAATGGAGATCCCCTACCGGGTGGAACTAGCCTTCTCCCTGGTCCACCAGTTTGAACGGAACCACTCCGAAGTGCTGACACCCAAGCAAAGACAGTCCTAACCGGCTCCCCGGGTCTTTGGTCTCCGTCTGACAAGCCCCCCCCCTGATCCAACCCCGGCAGAGTTTGTACCCCGGACACTGGGCCAATCCCTGCACAGGGCAGCCATCCTCGAACCCAACGGGCTTCCGGGCCAGAAAAAGATTTTCTGGGGCCGCCCTGCCGGACTTTTGGAACCGCTACTCTGAGCCGTTCCCTGGCTTTTGGGTCGGTCCGGTCGGACCGGGAGAGTCGCCAAGAGCTTGAGAGCCAAGGGAGCGTAGAGCCGGGCCCCAAACCCTGCTCCCGCAAGGGGAAAGAAATTCTCTTGGGTCACAATGGGCACTTTCTCTCCCTAGCCCAAAACCCAGTCCGGGCCGGTTTTACCAGCGGCACCGCACCAGAGGATTGTCCCTTGGAGCGGGCCACCCCTGGCCGGTTCCGTCTTGACGGTAAGCTCGCCAGGGTTTGCAAGAACAGGCTTCAAAAGGGTGCGGAGTCGGTCGAAAGCCCCAAATCTTTTGCCTCTTGGCTGGGAGAAAATTGCTCCCTGGCCCGTCCGGTCGTCCTTCCATTCCCGGTCCAAAACCCAGTCCGGTGGCGGTCCAAGGTTTTGGCATCCCAAAACTCCAGGCAAAAAAAAAGCCCGCTGGAAGAATCCAGCGGGCTTTTACTTCCTTACCAGCGCTTGAATTAAGCTTCGGCGGTCTCTGCCTTGGCTTTTTTGGTACTGGCCTTTTTGGGAGCCGCTTCTTTTTGGCTCGCTTGCAGTTCCCCTTTGACTTCTTTGATGGTCTCGGACTTGGCTGCCTTCTTGGCCACTGCTTCCCCTTCCAAACCCACCAACTGGATCAAGGCCACTTGGGCGTTGTCGCCCAACCGGTTGCCCAGTTTGTAGATACGGGTGTAGCCGCCGTTGCGGTCCTTGAACAACTCGCCGTACTGGTCAAACAGCTTGTGGTAGGCTTCCTTGTTGTTCAAGAAGGCCATGGCTTGCCTTTTGGCATGTAGGTCCCCGCCTTCGGTAGCGAGGTTCCGTTTGGCCAGACCAATCATCCGGTCGGTCATCCGGCGCATTTCCTTGGCCCGAGTCACAGTGGTCCGAATTTGGCCGTGCTCCAACAAGGAGGTGACCAAGTTGCGAATCATTGCCTTGCGGTGGCTCGTTACTACGCCAAGCCGCTTGCCTGCTTTGAGGTGTCTCATGTTCCAGCTACGTTTGAATGGGCTTCAGCCTTTGGTTTTTCGTAATTGTCCAACTTCATCCCCAGGGTCAGACCCATTGAGGCCAAGACGGTCTTGATCTCTTGGAGGGACTTGCGGCCAAAGTTTTTGGTCTTGAGCATCTCTGCTTCGGTCTTTTGGACCAGTTCGCCGATGTTCTCAATCTTTGCGTTCTGCAAACAGTTGATCGACCGAACCGAAAGTTCCAACTCGCTGACCGAGCGGTACAAATTGGGGTTCTCGAAGGGTTTTTCCTCGACCGCCTTCTCTTCTTGCAGAGGCATAATGGCCTCTTCGTCGAAGTTGATGAAGGGGTTCAGGTACTCTTTAAGGATCTTGGCACCGTAGCCCACTGCGTCGTCGGGGCGAACCCCGCCGGTGGTCCAAAGTTCAAAGATCAATTTGTCGTAGTCGGTCTTCTGGCCTACCCTGGTGTTGGTCACTTCGTAGTTGACCTTGGCCACCGGGGAGTGGTTGGAATCCAAGAAGATCGTCCCGATCGGCAGGTCGCCGTCGTGGTTTTCTTCCGCCGAGATGAACCCACGGTTGAGCCTTGCGTAAAGGGTCATTTCCAGGGTTGCGCCCTTGTCCAGGTGACAGATCACATGGTCGGGGTTCATCACCTCTACTTTCGCAAAGGTGGAAATGTCGCCGGCCGTAACGGTCTTGGGACCTTCGGCGATCAATTCCATGGAGATGTCTTCCTCCACCAGTTGTTTGAGCCGCAATTGCTTGAGGTTCAAAACAATCTGGAGAACATCCTCCCGAATCCCCTTGATGGTCTCAAATTCGTGAGAGACCCCTTCGATTTTGACCCCATAAACCGCACTGCCCCGCAAAGAGGACAGCAAACAGCGGCGCAAGGCGTGGCCAATCGTGATCCCGAAGCCCTTGTGCATCGGCTCCAGGGTGTATTTGCCATAGAAGTTGTCGGTTTCCAGGCGTTCGACCTGGATCCCAGTCGGGACTTGCAAACCCTCCCAGTTTTTCTGGAACTGCACTTCGCTTTTGTTCTCTTCCACCAGTCCTACCTGGAATAAAGCTCGACGATAAGCTGTTCTTGGATGGGTACGACAATCTGCTCGCGGGTTGGATCAGCAACCACTTTACCGGTCATTGCCTTGTGATCCACTACCAACCAACCTGGGACCAAGCCCTTGCGGGCGGCCGCGTCACCGGCCTCTTGGATGAAAGCAACTGCATGACTTTTCTCCCGGATCGAGATAGCGTCATTTTTCTTCACTTGCATCGACGGGATGTTGCACTTTTTGCCGTTGACCAGCACATGAGAGTGCTTGACCAACTGCCTAGCCTCGGCCAAGCTTCTGGCAAAACCCATGCGGTAAACCGTATTGTCCAGCCTCTGCTCAAGCATCACCAAAAGGTTCTCGCCGGTTTTCCCCTTGCGGGCGGCGGCCTTGTCGTAAGTCAAGCGAAACTGCTTTTCCAGCAAACCGTAAAGCCGTTTGACCTTTTGTTTCTCCCGAAGCTGAACCCCAAACTCGGAGTACTTCCCACGCCTTGCGGTCGGACCATGTTGGCCGGGAGCATAAGGCCTTTTTTGGATAGCACACTTGTCGGAATAACACCGATCCCCTTTCAAAAAGAGTTTCAGTTTCTCCCGCCGACAGAGCTTGCAAACTGCGTCACAATACCTAGCCACAATTCTCCTTGAACTTTAACCGTTAGATCCGGCGACGTTTTGGTGGCCGACAACCGTTATGGGGTACCGGGGTCACGTCCTCGATATGATTGACCCGAATCCCGGAATTCGCAACCGCACGCAAGGCAGACTCACGGCCAGAGCCGGGCCCCTTAACGATGATGTCACACTGTTTCATCCCGTTTTCCATAGCTTTTTTGATCGCATCTTCGCCGACCAACCTTGCCGCATAGGGAGTAGATTTCCTTGAGCCCTTGAAGCCGTGAAGGCCGGTAGAGGACCAAGCCAAGACGTTGCCACCCGGGTCGGTTACGCTGACGATGGTGTTGTTAAAGGTAGCGCTGATGTAAACGATGCCGGTGGCAACGTTTTTCTTCTCTTTTTTCTTCAGCCCTTTGCGCTTTACTGCTTTCGCCATTTGGTCCTACTTCTTGTTCGTGATTTGCATCCGTTTCGGCCCTTTGCGGGTACGAGCGTTGGTTTTGGTCCTCTGACCTCGTGCCGGCAAACCGGCCCGATGACGCAAGCCCCGGTAGCACCCGAGATCCTTAAGCCTTTTGATCGCCATGCTGACTTCCCGGCGGAGGTCACCTTCAACCGTCAGGCCTTGGATAATCTTCCGAATAGCCGCAACCTGTTCTTCCTTGAGCTCCCGAACACGGGTATCCCGGTCCACTCCGGCCTGCCCAAGAATCTTGTTAGAGGTGGCCCGGCCAATCCCATGAATATAGGTTAGCCCGATTTCCACACGCTTATTGAGTGGGAGGTCGATCCCTGCGATCCTTGCCATCCTTCTTCCTAGCCTTGTCGTTGTTTATGCTTAGGGTTTTCGCAAATAACGCGTACAATCCCCTTGCGTTTGACCGTTTTGCATTTTGGGCAAATTGGTTTTACAGATGCTCGAACTTTCATAGTCCCTACTTATTCCGATATACAATCCGACCACGGGTCAGATCGTAGGGTGAAATCTCAACGGTTACCTTATCGCCAGGGAGAATACGGATGTAGTTCATCCTCATTTTCCCGGAGATATGGGCCAGAAGCACGTGCTTGTTGTCAAGCTCTACACGAAACATTGCGTTGGGCAGGGCTTCTAAAACCTTGCCCTCCATTTCAATCTGGTCGCCCTTAGCCAAGGTTCCTCGCCTCAGGGTTAGTACTGGAGTAGCTCGAAAATGTAATTAACGAAGCTAACAGTTCCCTAAACATTTGGCAACCACTTCTTTGCATCAGCCTCGCAACGCCTCAAGAATCCTTTGGGTAATCTGCCCAATCTCACCTTCGGCCATTACGTGGACCAAAACCCCTTGGCCCCGGTAGTGTCCTTCCACCGGAGCGGTCTGGAGTTTATAGCTCTCCAGGCGGACCCGGATCTTTTCTTCCTGGTCGTCTTCCCGCTGGACCAAAGCGGCCCCGCATTTGTCGCAGATCCCTTTTTGGACGGGAGGGCGATTGGTGACGTGGAACTCTTCTCCACATTCCCCGCAAACCCGGCGACCGACCAACCGGGCCACTACCTTTTCCGGGTCGATGTCCAGGTAAACCACCTTTTCGACCTGTTCCCCCAATTGTCCCAGCATCGAATCCAGTTCAACCGCCTGGGTCAGGGTCCGAGGAAACCCGTCAAGGATATAACCTGCCTTGCAATCTTCCCTAAGGACCCGCTCCCGGATCAACCCCAAGATCAACTCGTCGGGAACCAAGTTCCCCGAATCCATAAAGCCCTTGGCCTTCTTGCCCAGATCGTTCCCCTTTTTGACTGCTTCCCGGAGCATGTCTCCGGTACTCAGTTGGGGGATCGAAAGGGCTTTAGAAATCCGTTTGGATTGGGTGCCCTTACCGGAGCCAGGAGCCCCAAAAAAAACGATCTTCATGGAAGGAACCGGGCTTAATATTGTCTGCGCCGTTTCTTGCTCTTCTTGATAAATCCATCGTAATTCTGGTTCAGCAAAAAGGTTTCGATTTGCATCACCGTATCCAGCGCCACACCCACCACGATCAGCACTGCCGTTCCACCAAAGGAAAAAGGGACCTTAAAGTAAACGTACAGCACACTCGGCATTACGCAGATCACCGAAAGGTAAATCGCTCCGCCAAAGGTCAACCGGGTCAAGACCAAGTTGATGTATTCGGCCGTTTTCCCGCCGGGACGAATCCCAGGGATAAAGCCGCCGTGCCGTTTGAGCTCTTCTGCAATCTTAAACGGGTTGTACTGGATGGCCGTATAAAAGAAGCAGAAAAAGAAAATCAGCGCTACAAAAATGAAGTTGTACAACATCCGCCCCGGCATCAGCTGGTTCCCGACCGATTGCACCCATTCAATCTGGGTAAAGCCGGTGATCGTAGCCGGAAAGGCCAACAGGCTGGAAGCAAAAATCGGCGGGATCACCCCGGCCGCATTGATTTTCAGGGGCAGGTGAGAGTATTGCCCCCCAACCATGCGGTTCCCTTGCATTCGTTTGGCGTACTGGACTGGCAGTTTTCGGTTGGCGGTCTCAAAAAAGATCACGCTGCCGATCACCACTACGATAATTAACCCAACCAGGATCACGATGAAGAGGCTCATGTCGCCGGTTTTCATCAAAGACCAGGTTTGGAAGGTCGCAGCGGGAATCCCGGTGACGATCCCGGCAAAGATAATCAAACTGATTCCGTTGCCGATCCCACGCTCGCTGATCTGCTCGCCAAGCCACATCACAAAGGAGGTACCGGCGGTCAGGGTCAAAACGGTCAAGGCCCGAAAGGCCCAAGCATCCATTCCAGTGGAAACAACCTTGTTTCCACCAATCCCCATTGATTCCAGGCCTACAGCAATACCATACCCCTGGATCACCGCCAAGACGATCGTGCCGTACCGGGTGTATTGGGTGATCTTCCGTCTTCCGGCATCCCCTTCCTTTTGAAGCTTTTCCAGAGCCGGAAAGACGGCGGTCAGCAGCTGGATGATGATCGAAGCCGAGATGTAGGGCATCACGCCCAAGGCAAAGATCGTCATGTTCGCCATTGCTCCACCGCTGAACATGTCCAGGTGGCCCAAAAGGCCTTTGGAGTTGGCGGCGAAGAATTCGCTCAGAGCGGCAGAGTCGATTCCGGGTACCGGAATGTGAGCACCGATCCGAAACACCACCAGCATCCCCAAGGTAAAGAGGATGCGCTTGCGCAGCTCTTCGACCTTAAAGATGTTTTGGAAGACTTCGAGCATGAATCAGCTCTCCAGTTTGGTCACCTGCCCG
Source organism: Candidatus Lambdaproteobacteria bacterium RIFOXYD2_FULL_56_26 (assembly GCA_001783715.1). Taxonomy (GTDB): domain Bacteria; phylum SAR324; class SAR324; order XYD2-FULL-50-16; family XYD2-FULL-50-16; genus XYC1-FULL-56-13. Next base: position 21,554 of record MFNF01000057.1, on the reverse strand, counting down.
CCAGCAGCAAGGATCTTCTCTTCTGCGGAAGCACTGAAACTGTGAGCTTCAATTTTGATTTTTTCGTTGATCTCACCGTTGCCCAACACCTTCAACCGGAGTTTGCCCTTGGGCACCAAACCGGCTTCCTGCAAGACAGCCAAAGTGATCAGTTTGCTTTTGTCCAACTTCGTGGATTTGGCAATGGCGGCTACGTTAACCACCAAAAACTCTTCCCGGAAGATATTCTTGAAACCACGCTTGGGCAACCGAATGTGCAAAGGCATCTGTCCGCCCTCAAAGCCGATCCTGCTCTTGGAGCCGGAACGAGCATGAGAACCTTTGTGCCCACGACCAGAGGTCTTACCGGTCCCGCTGCCGGGACCGCGGCCAATCCGCTTTCTGGTTTTTTTGGCCCCTGGGGCGTTTTCAAGTCTATGCAACATATCCTTAACCGATCCAAAAAAGATTAGAGGGTTTCAACCTCGACCATGTGGGAGACCTTGGCGATCATCCCACGGATCTCCGGGGTATCCTTGAGGATCCGCTCTTGGCGAATCTTCCTCAGCCCCAGGCCCTTGAGGTGTTCCTGTTGTTTTTTGCTGCTGTTCTCGCGGCTTTTGCGCAAGGTAACTTTCAGTTGGCCGCTCATCTCAATACTCCAAGGTGCAAATTTCAGAGACCGGTTTGCCCCGCCTTGCCGCAACGTCCGCAAAGGACCGAAGCTGGCTCAGGCCGTCAATGGCCGACCGGACCAAGTTGTGTGCATTGGTCGAGCCTAACGCCTTGACGTTGATGTCGTGAATCCCAATCGCTTCCACCACCGCCCGAATCGGACCGGCGGAAATGATACCGCTACCGGGGGCACCTGGGCGCATCAGCACTTTGGAAGCGCCGTGGTGACCGATCACTTGGTGCGGAATGGTGTTTTTGTGGAAGGAGAAGTGAATCATCCGCTTCTTGCCTTGTTCGGTAGCTTTACGAACCGCTTCGATCACTTCGTTGGCCTTGCCCACGCCGTAACCGACCCGTCCCTTACCGTCACCAACCACAACCAGCGCACTGAAGCTAAACCGGCGACCGCCTTTTACGACTTTGGACACCCGTTTGACCTCGATGACTTTCTCGATCAGGTCGCTTTTCTCTCTTTCGCCTCTATCAGCTCTTTCAGCCAAAGTAACTCCCCGTCTTGCGGTTAAAACTCAATCCCAGCTTCCCTGATCCCATCGGCAAGGTCTTTGACCCTTCCATGGTAGAGGTAGCCGTTACGGTCAAAGACAATCGACGTAAAACCCTTGGACTTCAAAACCTCACCAAAGGCTTTGCCCACAAGGTTGGCAGCGGCTTTGTTGCCGGACGCACCGGTCAACTTGCTTTTCACGTCTGCCGCCAAGGTCGAGGACTGGGCCAGGGTCTTCCCGGATTCGTCGTCTACCGCTTGGGCGTAGATATGCTTGGCGCTGCGAAACACACTTACCCTCGGTCGCTCAGAGGTACCCACAATGCGTTTGCGGATGTGGGCCTTCTTGCGCTGCCGGGTGTCGATTCTTTTTTGTGATGCTTCCATGTTGCCTTACCTATTTAGAACCTTTACCGGTCTTACCGGCCTTGCGACGAATCTTCTCGCCTGCAAAGAGAATCCCTTTGCCTTTGTAGGGCTCCGGGGGCCGGAACTTGCGGAGCTCGGCACAGACCTGGCCCAACAATTGTTTGTCGGGGCTGGTCAGAGTGATCTTGGTAGTCCCATCTACCTGCCCTTTGACTTGGTTGGGCAAATTGTACTCCACCGGGTGGGAGTAACCCAAGGCAAGGGTCAATTTTTGACCGGCCAGCTGGGCTCTGTAGCCCACACCAACCAATTCCAACTGCTTTTTGAAACCGGTGGAGACACCGTCGATCATACACTTGATCAACGCACGAATCGTCCCGCCTTGGACCTTCAGCACGGGGTCGTTGAAGTCAACGTCCACCGAGATCGACCCTTCACCCAAGACCACTTTGGTGGCCAAGGGGATGTTCATGGACAATTCGCCCACCGGCCCTTTTACGGACAATACCTGGTTCTTGTAGTCCGCCTTAACCTTTGCATTAAAGGCTACCGGCAGCTTTCCCAGCCTGGACATGGGTCTTCTCCTTTCTCAAACTCGATTAATAGACGGCACAAAGCACTTCGCCCCCAACCCGAGAACGGCGACAGCCGTTGTCGGAGAGCACCCCTTGAGAGGTGGAGACGATAAAGATACCCTGGCCGTTCATCAGGGGCTTCATTTCTTCGACCTTACGGTGGACCCGAAGGCCCGGTTTTGACACCCGGTCGATTTTCCGAATTACGGACCCACCCTTAGGATCGTACTTCAATGAAATCGTCAGATTCTTGCCAACCTTGGCTTCCTCGACGACATAGCCTTCCACAAAACCTTCTTCCTTGAGCACACGGGAAATATTTTCCTTAATAGTGGAAAAGGGGATGGATACCGTGCGATGCTCTCGCAAGACTGCGTTGCGGATTCGGGTGAGCATATCCGCGATGGGATCAGACATGGTCATAAGCTTCTCCGCTCCTTAAACGTATCGATCACTTGCATTACCAGCTCGACTTCAAAACGCCCGGAAGCTGACCGAACCCGGCGCGCTTGCGGAAACAAATCCGGCAGAGGCCGAACTTACGAATGTAACCCTTTGGCCTTCCACAACTGCTACAGCGGTTGTGTTGGCGAACCTTGAACTTCGGTGGCCGCTTGGCCTTGGCGATTGCCGATTTCTTTGCCATAACTCTACTCTACTTTCGGAAAGGGAGTCCCAGGCCGGCCAAAAGCGACCGGGCCTCGTCATCGGTTTTGGCGGTGGTAACAATCGTGATGTTCATCCCCCGGACCTTGTCAATCTTGTCGTATTCAACTTCCGGGAAGACCAATTGCTCCTTGATCCCCAGGGAATAATTGCCCCTGCCGTCGAAGGCCTTGGTGCTGATCCCCTTGAAGTCCCTCACCCGAGGCAGAGACACGGTAATCAACCGGTCCAAGAACTCGTACATCTTGTCTCGCCGGAGAGTTACCATCACGCCGATGGGGTGCCCTTCCCGCAACTTGAACCCGGCAATGGACTTTTTAGCCTTCCGCTGGATCGGTTTTTGGCCGCTGATGTTGGTGATGTACTCCTCGATCACGTCCAAACACTTTACGTTGGAAACCGCTTCGCCGGCACCCACGTTGATCACCACTTTGGTGACCTTGGGTACTTCGTTCACGTTTTTGTAGCCAAACTCCGCCCTCAAGGCGGGAGCCACTTCAACTTGATATTTCTGCTGTAGCCTTACCACGTCCCTACCTTCGGTTAGTCTGCGGAGATGTTCGATTGGGCGAAAACCCGAGTCTTGGAGCCGTCTGCCCCAATCGTGACCTTAAGCCGTTCCCCTTTTCCACTCTTTTCGCAGTAGAGAAGCACATTGGAATAATGGATCGGTGCCTCAAACTTGTCGATCTTGCCTTCCTGGTTGGTTCCATTGGGCTTCACATGCTTGGTGACCAAGTTGACCCCCTCGACCACCACCCGCAATTTTTCCCGATCCAATTTCAGGATCTTGCCGGTAGCGCCTTTGTCCTTGCCCGAAATCACCTGGACCAGATCTCCCCTTTTGAGGGAGAGTTTGTGCCGTTTGGTTGCTTTTGCTGCTTTTTGTTTCATCGTATCCTCAAGGTCCTTTAGACCACTTCAGGGGCAAGCGAGACAATCTTCATGAAGTTCTTTGCTCGCAATTCACGGGCAACGGGACCGAAGATCCTGGTGCCAATCGGCTCGCCTTTGGCGGTCAACAAAACGGCGGCGTTGTCATCAAAACGAATGACGCTGCCATCGGGTCGAGTGGTCGGGTATGCGGTCCGAACGATCACCGCCTTCACCACGTCCCCAGCCTTGACTTTGCCTTGGGGCGTAGCCTGCTTTACTGAGGCCACAATCACGTCCCCTGGATGCGCATACCGCCGATGGGACCCACCCAGCACCTTGATGCACAGGATCTCTTTGGCCCCGGAGTTATCGGCTACCGCAACACGGGATTCGGTTTGAATCATGGTTCAAGCTCCTAAATAAATTCGGACTTAGACTGCACGCTCGAGGATTTCGAGCAAGCGCCAGCTTTTGTCTTTGCTAATCGGCTTGCATTCTACCAGCCGGACGGTATCGCCGATCTTACATTCGTTATTGGGATCGTGAATTTTGTACTTCTTGGACTTCCGCACGGTTCGTTTGTACAAAGGGTGCTGGAAGGTCCGCTCCACCAATACGGTAGCGGTCTTCTCCATCTTGTCGCTGACCACGGTCCCTTTGAGGACTTTCTTGCGGCGTTCGGTCACAATCGTTTCGCTCATGCTCGCTACCCTTTTTGCTCAATTTCGTGCAAAACCGTCTTGGCCCGAGCGACATCGCGGCGGGCTTTGGTGATCGCAGAGGTGTCTTCCAACTGCCCCAGGGTCTTGTTGCAGTGGAGCCTAAACAGGTTTTCTTCCATACTCTGGATCTTGCCTTGCAGTTCCACTTTGGACAGGCCTCTCATTTCGCTTGCCTTCATGATCAATCCTCCCTGGCAATGATGGTCGTCTTGATGGGCAACTTGTGCATCGCCAAGCGGAAGGCTTCTTTGGCCTTCTCTGGTTCGATCCCGTCGATTTCAAACAGGATTCTTCCGGGCTTGATCACTGCCACGTAATGATCGACCCCGCCTTTCCCTTTACCCATCCTGGTTTCGGCGGGTTTTTTGCTGATCGGTTTGTCGGGGAAAATCCGAATCCAAATCTTTCCGTCCCTTTTGACATATCGAGTCATGGCCCGGCGGCTGGCTTCAATCTGCCGAGAGGTGATGAACCCCCGACCGACAGCCTGAATCGCCAAGGTGCCAAAGCTGATCCGGTTGCCCCTGGAGGCTTCTCCGCGGATGCGGCCCTTTTGACACTTTCGATATTTGGTCTTGGCTGGCATCAACATGACTAATTCTCCTTACCTGCTGGCTTGCGTTTTCTGCGTTTCATCGGCGCTTGGCTCGGAGCTTGTTGAGCTTTGGAGTCCTTTACGATCCACACCTTCACCCCAATGATCCCGTAAACGGTCTTGGCTTCGGCCACGGCGTAGTCAATTTCTGCCTTCAAGGTATGCAGGGGCACCCGACCTTCGTGAACCCGTTCGGTCCGTGCCATTTCAGCACCGTTGAGCCGCCCGGAAACGATAATTTTGCAGCCCGCTACGTTGTAACGCATGACGTTTTGCAAGGTCTTTTTCATCACCCGCCGGAAAGCCACCCTGCGCTCCAACTGTTGTGCGATCGAATCAGCAACCAGTTGGGCTTCGGTTTCCGCCCTGCGGACTTCCTTGATGTTCAGGACCAAGTCCTTTTTATTGACCAGTTGAGCCAGGCTGTTCTTGACCTTCTCGGCCTCTTCACCTTTGCGCCCAATCACGATCCCCGGCCTAGCCGCATGGACATAGACCTTCAGACTCTTGGCGGCCCGCTCAATTTCCACCTTGGCTACCCCGGCGTTCTTGAGGTGCTCCTTGATGTACTCATTGATCTTGAGGTCTTCTTGCAACAGCGCCGCATAATCCTTCTCGGCGTACCAGTTGGAAGCCCAAGTGCGGTTGATTCCCAGCCGCAACCCAATGGGGTTAACTTTTTGTCCCAAAACCTTCTCCTTCTTCTCTTGATGTTAGCCTACAGAAAGCCGGATGTGGCTGGTCTTTTTTTGTACCAAGACCCCACGGCCCATTGCTCTTGCTTGCATCCGTTTGAGCATCTTGCCCTGGTCAACTCTTGCTTCGGTAATCACCAGTTCATCGGGGTTCACCGAAGAGTCTTTTTGAACGGCGTTGGCAACTGCAGACTGCAAGACCTTTTGCATGATCGAGTTGGAAGCCTTTCTGGTATGCTCTAAGATTGCCAAGGCCTGTACGACCTTCATCCCACGGATCTGGTCGGCCACCATCATGGCCTTCCGGGGAGACACTTTAGCGCCCCGGATCAGGGCGGTGGCAATGTTCTGACGTTGAGTAGCCATGGCTTATTTCTTTCCCCGCTTGTCCGTTTTGGCACCGTGACCTCGGTAGGTCCTGGTGGGCGAAAACTCGCCCATCTTGTGGCCCACCATGTTCTCCGTCACGTAAACCGGCACAAACTGTTTCCCGTTATGCACGGCGACATTCAGGCCGACAAAGTCGGGCAGAATTACAGACCTTCGAGACCAGGTCTTGATCACCTTGCGGTCACCTTGGTCTTTTGCGGCGATGCACTTCTTGTAGAGGTGATCATCCACGAAGGGCCCTTTTTTCAGCGATCTAGGCACTTGCCACTCCTAATTAAGACTTTTTCTTTCGGCTGACGATAAATCGGTTCGTCCGCTTGTTCTTGCGGGTCTTGAGACCCTTGGTCTTCTGGCCCCATGGGGTCACCGGATGTCGTCCGGCAGAGGTCCGACCCTCACCACCCCCGTGAGGGTGATCCACCGGGTTCATCACCACACCGCGAACGGTAGGCCTGATCCCCAGGTGACGAGACTTTCCTGCCTTACCGACCTTGATCAAGGAATGTTCATGATTCCCGACCTGACCGATGGTGGCCAAGCATTCCAGGTGGATCAACCTGACCTCACCGCTGCGCAATTTGATCTGAGCGAACCCGCTTTCCTTGGCCATCAAGGTCACGAAGGTGCCTGCGCTCCGGGCCATCTGCCCGCCCTTGAGGGGCTTAAGCTCCACGTTGTGGATCTCGGTGCCCAAGGGGATGCTTTTGACCTGCATCGTATTGCCAACCTTGATCTCGGCAGTTTGGTTGCTCACCACCTGATCGCCGACTTTGATCCCCGCAGGGGCCAAGATGTAGCGTTTTTCACCGTCAAGATAGGTGAGCAGGCAGATCCGAGCGCTGCGGTTCGGGTCGTATTCGATGCTGGTTACATTCGCTGGTACCCCAAACTTGTCCCGTTTGAAGTCAACGATCCGATAACGTCTTTTGTGTCCGCCACCCAAGTGCCGGGTCGTGATCCGGCCATTGTTGTTCCGCCCGCTTGTTCGGGTCTTGGGAGCGAGCAGGCTCTTCTCTGGCGATGTTTTTGTGATCTCGTCAAAGCCAGAGACGGTCATCCCCCGTCGACCGGGAGAAGTAGGTTTGTATTTTTTAATGCTCATTGCCGTCCTTTCCTTCGCCTATAAGCCAGAGGGTCAAGCGCCTTCGAAGTATTCGATGCTGTCGCCTTCCTTGAGGGTCACAATAGCCTTTTTCCAGTCGGGGCGCTTTCCCTCTCGGATGCCAACCCTTTTTTTCTTACCCTTTACGTTGACCGTTTGGATCTTCTCAACGGTTACGCCAAAGATCTTTTCGATGGCCTTTTTCAGTTCCACCTTATTGGCTTCTACCGCCACCTTGAAAACCACTTGATTCCGGTCTTCCTTCATCAACAAGACTTTCTCGGTGATGTGCGGCTGCTTAATCAGGGTGTAGATGCTGCTCATGTCAGGAGCCTCCCTTCGATGTCCTTGAGGGCATCCATGGTCACCACCAGTTGCTCGTGTTTGAGCGCATCATAGACGTTCAGTCCCGACAGGTGAGCCAAGGTCACATTTTGCAGGTTCCGGGAAGCGAGAATGAAATTCTCTTCTTCCTCTTTGAAGACCACCAATGCCCGAGTGATTTTCAAACCTTCCAGCAATTTAACCAAGTCCTTGGTTTTGTTGCTTTCGATCTTGAGGCTGTCCAAGACGATCAGTTGGCCGTTGCGGATCTTTTCGGAGATCACTGCACAAAGAGCCATTTTCTTGACCTTCTTGTTCAACTTGATGGAATGGTCCCTAGGTACCGGTCCAAAAACGATCCCGCCGTGCCGCCGGTGCGGAGCCTGAATGTAGCCCTGCCTTGCGTTACCGGTGCCTTTTTGGCGGAACAACTTGCGACGGGCTCCAGTGACCTCACCTCGGGTTTTCGCCTTGTGAGTCCCTTGCCTACGCCGGGCCATGACCTCCACTACTGCGTCTTTGATCACAAACGGATTCAAAGGTGCAGCAGCCACTTGGTCATGCAGCTCTACGCTGCCGGCCGCCTTATTCTTTAAGCTCATCACGCTGATGGTTGCCATGGATCCCTTAACTTCTGTCTTGTAGGTCAGACCTACTTCAGCTTGATATCCACCTGAACCCCTGCCGAGACGTCCAGCTTCATGAGCGAGTCCATCGTTTGGGCAGTGGTGTTGGTGATGTAGAGCAAGCGCTTGTGCGTCGTCAGTTTAAATTGTTCCCGGCTCTTTTTGTCCACATGGGGAGAGCGAAGAACACAAATCTGCTGTCTCTTGGTCGGCAAGGGAATCGGGCCAACTACGTTGGCCCCGGTCCGCTTGACGATGGAAACGATCTCTTTCACGGCCTTGTCCAACTGAACGGAATCAAAGGCTTTGAAGTTGACTCGGATCTTCTCGGTCATGGGGTACGTCCCTTACTCGAGGATGGTAGTAATGGCACCGGCACCGACGGTGCGGCCACCTTCACGGATTGCGAAGCGCAAACCGGGCTCCATGGCGATGGTGTTGATCAACTCAACAGTCATGGTCACACGGTCCCCAGGCATCACCATCTCCACCCCTTCAGGCAGAGCGATGGTCCCGGTTACGTCGGTAGTCCTGAAGTAGAACTGGGGCCGGTAGTTACTGAAGAACGGAGTATGACGACCCCCTTCTTCCTTGCTCAAGATGTAAACCTCGGCGGTAAACTTTTTGTGAGGAGTGATCGAACCGGGCTTGCAAAGCACTTGACCCCTTTCGATTTCTTCCCGCTTGGTGCCCCGAACCAAGACCCCAACGTTGTCCCCGGCTTGACCTTGGTCGAGCAGCTTGCGGAACATTTCCACACCGGTAACGGTGGTCTTGATGGTCGGGCGAATCCCTACAATTTCAACGTCGTCGCCAACCTTGCAGATCCCCCTCTCGATCCGGCCCGTCGCAACGGTACCCCGACCGGAGATCGAGAAAATGTCTTCGATCGGCATCAGGAAGTCTTTGTCCAACTGCCGAACCGGAGTCGGAATGTAGCTGTCAACAGCGGCGATCAGCTCAAGGATGCACTTGTATTCAGGAGCGTTGGGGTCCTTGGAGGCAGATTCAACTACGCCCAAAGCGGTACCCTTGATGATCGGGGTGTCATCGCCGGGGAACTCATAAGAGGAGAGCAATTCCCGGACTTCCATTTCCACCAGGTCCAACAACTCGGGATCGTCCACTTGGTCAACTTTGTTCAAGAAGACAACAATGTAAGGAACCCCGACCTGCTTGGCCAAAAGGATGTGCTCCCGGGTTTGGGGCATCGGGCCGTCGGCAGCGGAAACCACCAGAATGGCACCGTCCATTTGGGCTGCGCCGGTGATCATGTTTTTGACGTAGTCGGCGTGGCCGGGGCAGTCAACGTGGGCATAGTGCCGAGATTCGGACTGGTATTCCACGTGAGCGGTAGCGATGGTGATCCCCCGTTCCCTTTCTTCGGGAGCTGCGTCGATCTCGCCATAAGCCTTGTAGGTGGCCATTCCCTTGAACGCCATCACTTTAGTGATTGCGGCAGTCAAGGTGGTTTTGCCGTGGTCAACGTGACCGATGGTGCCCACGTTAACGTGGGGTTTGTCTCGTTTAAAGGTTTCCTTAGCCATCTTCCTTCTACTCCCGAAAGCAGTTTCTAAAAGCGGTATGAATACAGTTGCATGCCAGCCGTTTAAAGGGCCGTTTTTTCGTAGTGGTCAAACATCATCGAAAATGTGGCCCGCCCCTGACTCAAGGAGCGTAAGCCGGTAAGGTAACCAAACATTGTTGATAACGCAACCCCTACGTGAATAATCTGCGCACCTTTTTTTTCTTCGATGCTCTGGACCCTTCCCCTGCGGGCGTTTAGGTCCCCAATAATTTCTCCGGTAAACTCGGGAGGGGTGATCACCTCCACTTTCATTACCGGCTCCAGCTTGATCGGCCCCCCTCCCAGCAACGCTTTGCGGAAGGCCATCCCGGCTGCAATCTTGAAGGCTTGGGCATTAAAGGCCTCTTCTTTGACCTCTACCTGCAACACCTTGGTTCTTACGTTGATCACCGGGTACCCTTCCAGCACCCCCGAACCAAGCCCTTCTTCGATCCCTTCTTTGATCAACGCTGCCAGTTCGGAAGTCACCGCTACAGAGGGGTGAAACTCAACCTCGCTTGCCTCGCCAACCCCCAAGGGCTCACATTCCACTTGCACCCGAGCCCAGGTGGGTTTCCCCAGGAGAGGTCGGTCAAACACCTCTTCCCCCTTCGCCCGTCGCTCCACGCTTTCTCGGTACGCCACTTGCGGCTTGCCGGTGTTTACCTTGAGACCGAACTCCCGACCCAGTCGGTCCACTTGGATTTCCAAGTGAAGCTCGCCCATCCCGGCGATCAAGATCTGCCCCGTCTCTTTGTCCCGGCCTACCGAAAAGCTGGGGTCTTCTCGTTCCAACTTGGCCAAGCCCTCTTGGAGCTTGTCCTGGTCAGCCTTGGTCTTGGGCTCAATGGCGATGGTGATCACCGGCACCGGAGCTTGAATCTTTTCTAAAAGAACCTCGTGGCCCTTAAAACATAAGGTGTCCCCGGTGGTCGAGTGGTTCAGCCCAATGACCGCCACGATTGACCCTGCCTGAGCCGACTCCACTTCCTCACGCTTATTGGCGTGCATCTGGAAAATCTTGCTGACCCGTTCCTTTTTGTCCTTGGCGGGGTTGTACAACTGGTCCCCCACCTTAAACTGTCCTGAATACACCCGTAGGTAATTCAAAGACCCGGCAAAACTGTCGGACTGGACCTTAAACAACAGAGCAGCCAACTCAGCGTCCTTGTTTGCCGGACAGGGAATCTCTTTGCTCAGGTCCTTCCAGTCATGACCCAGGGCATCCGGCACATCGACCGGGCTGGGCAGGAAGTCCACCACTCCATCCAGGAGAGGCTGAACCCCTTTGTTCTTAAAGGCGGAGCCTGCAAAAACCGGCACCAGTTGGTTGGCGATGCAACCCTTTCGGATCACTTCCTTCAGGTCCGCAGCCGAAATCGGCTCGCCTTCCAGGGCCAACTCCAGCAACCGGTCATCCAGCTGGGTCACCACATCAATCAGCTCTTCACGAGCCAACCTAGATTCTTCAATGAACTCTTCGGGGATCGGCCCCCGTTGCACCTCTGCTCCCAGTTTTTCTTCCTGAAAAACCAAGGCCTCCATTTCCAGGAGGTCGATCACGCCGCTAAACTTTTCTTCCCGCCCCATGGGCAGGTTGATCAGCACCGGGGTTGCCCCCAGCAATTCTTTCATCTGCCCCAACACCGCTTGAGGATCGGCACCGATTCGGTCCATCTTGTTGATGAACGCCAATCGAGGCACACCGTAGTGGTCAGCCTGTCTCCATACAGCTTCGGATTGAGGCTGCACGCCGGAGACGGCGCAAAACACCACCACCGCTCCATCAAGAACCCTCAGGCTTCGTTCCACCTCAATGGTGAAATCGACATGCCCAGGGGTGTCGATGATGTTGATCTGGTAGCTGCGGTCTGAACGCTTCCAAAAACAGGTGGTTGCAGCGGAGGTAATGGTTATCCCCCGCTCCTGCTCTTGGGCCATCCAATCCATGGTTGCAGCACCATCGTGGACTTCGCCGATTTTGTGGCTTCTGCCGGTGTAGTAGAGAATCCGCTCGGTGGTCGTCGTCTTCCCTGCGTCAATGTGGGCTATAATCCCAATGTTGCGCAGCTTGGAAAGCTCGGAGTCACCCTTCATGGTCTAAAAATCGATCCGATCACCACATGTAGTGGGCAAAAGCCTTGTTGGCTTCGGCCATTTTGTGGGTATCTTCCTTTTTCTTTACTGCCGTGCCCCGTTGGTTGTAGGCATCAAAAAGTTCGGCGGCCAAGTTTTCGGCCATGCTCTTCTCGTTTCTGGCCCGAGAAGCATCGATCACCCAGCGCAAGGCCAGGGTCAACCGCCGCTCTTCACGGACTTCAACCGGGATTTGGTAGGTAGAACCCCCAACCCGGCGAGAACGAACTTCCAAGTTCGGCTGGACGTTGCGGATCGATTCGTAAAAAATGTCGATCCCCTTCACCCCTTCGATCTTGCTTTCCAACCGCTCCAAAGCACCGTAAACGATGGACTCGGCCACCGCCTTTTTGCCTTGGCGCATCAAACAGTTCACCAACTTGGCCAAAGAATGGCTCCCAAATTTTGCATCGGGAGCGATCTGCCGTTTTTCCGCGCTGTGCCTTCTTGACATTGCTTCTCCTTAACCCTTCTTTGCGCCGTACTTGGAGCGACCCTGCTTTCGGTTGCTGACACCTTGAGAATCCAAGGTACCCCGGATGATGTGATACCGTACCCCAGGAAGGTCTTTCACCCTCCCGCCACGGATCAAGACCACCGAGTGCTCCTGCAGGTTGTGCCCCACGCCGGGGATGTAAGAGGTCACCTCGAAGCCATTGACCAAGCGCACCCTAGCGACTTTTCGCAAAGCCGAGTTCGGCTTTTTCGGGGTCGTGGTATAAACACGGGTACAAACGCCACGACGTTGAGGGCAAGCCTGTAACGCCGGGACTTTGTTCTTCTCGATGATGCGTTTTCGGCCCTTTCGGACCAGCTGGTTCAACGTCGGCATAAAGATTAAGCCTCTACAAACAAGACAAGTATTTCTCGGGTAAACCCCATAGGTCCACGCCAGCCCAAGGGCTGTGGGTGCGCAATTGATGTGATCGCTAAGACTAGCTATCCAATTGCAATCTGCCAAGTCTTTTTTCCGACTCCGAAAAACCCATTCCGGGGGGTCGAAAGCGTTCAACATGCCAAGAGTCCTTTTGTCTGGCAAGGACTTTTTTAAAAAAAATGATTTAACCCTGGCCTTACTGAAAAAGAACCTTACCAAAAGATTTTTTTTCCTTTATATGTAGCCCCAAGCGAAACAACTTGGCCGGCATTCTCTCCTCCAAAGGCGAACATGGCATACCTGACCTTAGAACGAAGACAGAAAAAATCAAAGGTTCCCGCCCGACTTGATGTGGCCCAGAGCCTAACCGGTTTGGTCCTGGGGCTTTTTATCCTGGGGCACATCCTGTTTGTCTCGGCCATCCTCCTGGGCCCGGAGGTGGCGTACAAGGTGGACAAGGCTCTCGAAGCGAGCTTCCTGGACCCCGAAGGGCATGGTTACTCCTACTTGGTCAGCCTCGCCGCCTTTACCATCGCTACCATTTTGATCGTCCATGCCGGTCTGGGGCTGCGGAAGTTCCCGGCCAGCTTCCGGCAGTACCGGATCATGCAGGACCAAATCGAAAACCTGAACCACGATGAAACCCGGCTTTGGCTGATGCAGGTGGTGACCGGCTTTATCCTGTTCTTTTTTGGCTCCGCCCACGTTTTTGCCATGATGCTCAACCCCGGTCAGATCGACCCTTATCTGGCCGCTGAACGGTACTTCGGACATGGGATGTGGCTTTTTTACCTGATCCTGCTTTGGGCAGTGGTGGTCCATGCCTTCATCGGGCTCTACCGGGTGCTGCTCAAATGGGGCTGGCTCTGCGGAAAGCCGAGGCAGGCCCGCCGGACCTTACGGGTGGTCCAACGGGTCTTGACCGCCTTTTACCTGTTGGTCGGCACGATGAGCATCCTTTATTATGTAAAGTTGGGTTACGAAAGAGCCGATCTGCCCCTGCAAAAATACGGGCAAGAGATCCAAGGCAGTTCGTCCAGTACCCACCCTTAACCCCAATCTCAAGAGACTCATGAACATCATCTACACTGACCATCTTGTGATCGGAGGGGGCTTGGCAGGGCTACGGACCGCCATTGCCACCAAAGAGAGAGGACAAGATGCCATCATCGTCTCCCTGGTCCCGGCCAAACGAAGCCACTCTGCCGCAGCCCAAGGGGGAATGCAGGCGAGCCTGGGCAATTCCTTGATGGGTGAAGGGGACGACGAAGACGTCCATTTTGGGGACACCGTCCGGGGCTCCGACTGGGGCTGTGACCAAAAAGTAGCTCGGATGTTCGTCAACACTGCGCCTAAGGCAATCAGGCAACTGGCGGTTTGGGGGGTCCCCTGGAGCCGGGTCCAAGCTGGACCGAGGCATGCGGTGATCAATGCCCAAACGGTCACCTTGACCGAAAAAATTGAAGCCCACGGACTGATCACCGCGAGGGACTTTGGGGGCACCAAAAAGTGGCGGACCTGCTACACCTCCGACGGCACCGGCCACACCATGCTCTACGCCATGGACAACCGGGCCATCCAAGACAAGATACCGGTCCATGAGCGCCAGGAAGCGATTGCCCTGATTCACGAAGGGGATGTCTGCTTTGGGGCCATTGTCCGGGACCTGATCACCGGGAAACTCTCCGCCTATGTAGCCAAGGCCACCACCATCGCCACCGGCGGCTACGGCAGGCTCTACTCCACCACCACCAACGCCCTGATCTGCAAAGGCACCGGCGCAGGCATCGCCCTGGATACCGGCAAGGTCGCCTTGGGCAACATGGAAGCCGTCCAGTTCCACCCCACCGCCATTGTACCGGCGGGGATCCTGGTCACCGAAGGTTGCCGGGGGGACGGTGGTCTCTTGCGGGACGTGGACGGATACCGCTTTATGCCGGACTATGAACCGGAGAAAAAGGAACTGGCCAGCCGGGACGTGGTCAGCCGCCGGATGACCGAACACATCAGAAAGGGCAAAGGAGTTGCCTCTCCCTACGGCTACCACCTTTGGCTCGACATCACCAACCTGGGCCGGGAGCACATCGAAAAAAACCTCCGGGAGGTCAAGGACATCTGCGAATACTTCCTGGGCATCGACCCGGCGGTAGAATGGATCCCCGTTCGGCCCACCCAGCATTATTCCATGGGTGGGGTCAGGACCGACGAAAACGGCATGGCCTATGGCCTCAAAGGGCTGTTTGCGGTCGGCGAGGCGGCCTGCTGGGACCTGCACGGCTTCAACCGGCTGGGCGGCAACTCGGTGGCCGAAACGGTGGTGGCTGGCATGATCGTCGGCGAGAGGGTGGCTGACTACATTGAGGCCCACCAGATCGACATCGGCACCCAACTGGTCCAAAGGTTCCTCAAACAGGAGCAGGAGGCGATCAACCGGCTGATGGCCCGGGACCAAGGCGAGAATGCCTGGGAACTGCGCAACCAGATGCAGGAAGTGATGATGGAACATGTCGGGATCTTCAGGAACGCCAAGGACCTGGAAGCGGGAGTGGAAAAGCTCAAGGCCCTGTTGGTCCGTTCCCAAAAAATCGCCATCAAAACCAAGGCCACCGGAGCCAATGCGGAGCTGACCGAAGCCTTGCGGGTGCCCAAGATGATTCGGCTGGCCTTGTGTGTCGCCTACGGCGCTTTGCAACGGACCGAGTCCAGAGGGGCCCATGCAAGGGAAGACTTCCCGGCCCGGGACGATGCCAACTGGCTCAAACGGACCTTGGCCTACTGGAAAAATCCGGGGGACCTTCTGCCCCAATTGAAATACGAACCGCTCAACGTCAAGGAGATGGAATTGCCCCCCGGTTTCCGGGGCTACGGCAAGGCCAACATTGTGGAACACCCGGACACCGCCGCAAGATTGGCGGAAGTGGAGCAGGTCAAGGCCGAGCTGAAGGAGCAAGGCCGACATGCCATCCAAGCCAAACTGATGCCCGTTGACCTGCCGCTACGGTACCAAGACACCAACGAACGCCTCTTCCGTGGGAGAACATGAATCCAAGCGCCGAAAAAAACCCGACCCAAGCTCCAAGGGACCTGACCTTTCGGATCTTGCGCTACAACCAGCACCTCCCCGGCGACAAACCGAGGGTCCAGGAATACCACCTGCAAGAGGCCCTGGGGATGACCATCTTCATCGCCCTCAACTGGATTCGGGAACACCAGGACCCGACCTTGCAATTCGACTTTGTCTGTCGGGCGGGGATCTGCGGCAGCTGCGGGATGATCGTCAACGGGGAGCCCAGACTCGCTTGCCGGACCTTGACTCGGAGCTACGAAAACCCGGAGATCACCCTTTTGCCCATGCCGGTCTTTGAGCTGATCGCCGACCTTTCGGTCAACACCGGCAAGGACATGCGGCGGATGGCCGAGCGGGTGGAAAGCTGGATCCATGACCCAGAACAAGACAAGATCGACATCTCCGCCCTGGAGCCCGCCATGGAGCCAGAGGTGGCCGAGGAAATCTACGAGCTCGAACGTTGCATCGAATGTGGGATTTGTCTGGCCGCCTGCGGCACCAGGCGGATGCGCAAGGACTTTTTGGGAGCCGCTGGATTCATGCGGGTCGCCCGGTTTTACAAAGACCCCAGGGACAAACGGACGGCCGATGATTTTTATGAAGTCCTGGGGGACGAACATGGGGTGTTTGGCTGCATGACCCTGTTGGGCTGCGAAGACTATTGTCCCAAACAGCTACCCCACCAAGAGCAGATCGCCTTTTTGCGGCGCAAACTTGCCTCCACTTAAGCTTTCACCGCTCCAAGCCCGGCGGGTCCGGGTTTGGAGCGGCCTTGGGTACGGGTTGTTGGGTTTTTTCCTTTATTCGGAATTCTCCGTCCTGCTTTGCGCCGTAGCCTTGAGCTACACCACCTTTGCCTTGGCCCACCTGCCGCCGTCCGTTCCCTTGGTCGCCTTGGTCGGGGCGGCCGCTTTTTGGTTTTACACCTTGGAGCGCAACCTAACCCTGCCGCCCCCGGAGCATTGTTTTTCTCCCCAAAAGCGCACTTGGCTGCTGGAACACCGGCCTCTCAACGGGTTTTTGCTGGTGTTGAGTTTTGGGATTCTGCTGGCCTTTTTGCCCCAACTCTCCACCTTGGGGCTAGGCAGTCTGGTTGGCTTGGGGCTGCTGGCCGCTTCTTATTCCCTCTTGCGATTTCCCCGTGCGGAAGCCCACCTTTCCTGGCAGGGGCTCAAACGGTTTCCTTGGCTCAAGCCCATATTGATCGCCGGGGTTTGGATCGCCTTGACCCTCTTACTGCCCTTCTTCGAGTCCCCCTTGGAAATTGATTGGGTAAGGTTGGGTTGGTTGGCCCTGGTGTGGGCCGGGTGGGTCTTTGGGAACAGCTTTTTGTTTGACCTGCGGGACTTGAAATCGGACCGGCAAGCGGGGTTGCAAACCTTGGCGGGATGGTTGGGAAACCAAAAAACCCACCGCTGGGTTTTGGCCTTGGGCCTGGGAAACCTGGGTCTTGCCGCCGGGTATGGATTTTGGTTCCAGGAAACTTGGGCCGCCATGGCCTTGGGCTCCGCCACCTTGGGGGTGTTGGCCGCCAACCGGTACCTGGAGTTGCAGGGAGAAGCGCCCTTGGGGTTTTACCTCTTGGTCGACTTGACCCTGGTCCTGCCCTCCATTTGCCTCAGTCTATTTTCTTAAGACATCAATTAAAACAACCTTTTTTGCGGCTATTGCAAAAAAGTTTACTTTCTGGTCAAGCTTGGTGCTAGGACCAAAAGGGTCATCCGTCTTTCGTTAACCCCCACACCCCCGCCCAAAAAACCAATCCCCGGTTTGAGGGTCCCTCGGTTGGTCCAACTTGGCAATCTTTCCATGTCCACTTCCAATCCCGCTCCGCTACCGATTCCCAAAGGCTTTTTAAATGTTTCAGCTCCCAAATTGGTTTTAGGGGGTTACCTCTCTTACGTACTGATTGGCTGGATAGCTTTGGCCATGCCCGCTTCCTCCAACAGGCCAATCTCTTTGCTGGACCACCTCTTTACCGCCATGTCTGCCCTTTCAACTACCGGCCTCGTCACTGTGGATGTTGGAAAGGATTACACTTTTTTAGGACAGTTGGTCATTACGCTCTTGATCCAAGCAGGAGGGATCGGCTACATGACATTCGGTTCTTTTGTGATGTTGGTAACCGCCAAGCGTCTGTCGGAGTTGAGAGGAAAAATCTCCAAAGCTACCTTTGCCCTACCGGACAAATTTGATGTAAACGGATTCATCATCCAGGTGATTGCTTTTACCTTTATTTGCGAAACTATTGGCGCAGCCGCCCTCTATACTGTCTTTAAAGCCAAAGGCATGGAATCTCCGGTTTGGAGTTCAATCTTTCATAGCATCTCTGCCTTTTGCACCGCAGGGTTCGGTTTGTACAGTGACAGCTTTGCCTCCTACCGGGACGACTTTTGGATCAACTTGATCCTTTCGGCCTTGAGCCTAATCGGAGGGATCGGCTTTATTGTTTTAGTTGATCTTTGGAAAACCTTTCGGGGACAAAACAAAAACCTCACCTTTACCAGCAAGGTAATTCTTTCGATTACCTTTTGGTTCTTGGTCCTTGGGACGTTGCTGTTTTTTTGGATTGAACCGTCGATCCAAAATTTAAGCCCCGACTCAAGGCTCCAAGCCGCCTTTTTCCAAGTTATGTCCGCAAGTACTACCGTTGGCTTCAACACCATCCCCCTGGACTCTTTGGCCGCTCCGGTAGTGCTTCTGCTGGTTGTATTGATGGCCTTTGGGGCTTCCCCTTCGGGAACGGGCGGTGGACTAAAATCCACAACCTTTTCAGCCTTGATCGGTTTGGTCAAAAGCACACTCAAAGGCCGGAGCAGCATTCGGTTCCTCAAACGAGAAATCCCAGGGTCCCGACTGCAAGCGGCCACCGCCAGTTTTGCTTATTATCTGGCCATTCTAGTGGTTTCCATGTTTGTCTTTTTCCTAACCGAAAAGCAGGACCCGATGAAGTTGCTTTTTGAAGCTACTTCAGCCATGGGTACTGTAGGGATGAGCATGGGGATTACCGGTAATTTGACCGATTTGGGGAAGATCAACCTAGTCCTTTTGATGTTGATCGGTCGAGTTGGGTTTTTGACCTTTGGAATGGCAATTTCCACCCATGATGAGACTCCAGAAGAGTTGGTTGACAACGAGTTGGTCGTATAAAAAAAGAGATTCAAAACCGCAACCGCCCCAACACCAAGAATCCAATTGTTACCTTAGGGCTGAGCCTTCACGACCTCTGGTGACAAGAGGTGGATTTTTGTTTTTAGATCTGGTAGAACTACTGACAGCGGAAGTTGAAGTTTATCCTCCTGTTATCTATAGATTTTAAAATTCAACCGGCCGAACCGAAGACAAGCTGCACAATCTGAGTAGGGAAGGTTATGCCTAAGTTTTTAGTCGTGGACGACGAGTTGCTCAGCCGCCGGGTCATGTCCACCATCCTCTCCGACTTTGGTGAAGTGGTGGAAGCCGAAACCGGAACCCAAGCGATTGAGCTCTTCCGTTTGAGCCTGGAATCTCGGGACCGGTTCACTGCCATCACTTTGGACGTGGACCTGCCCGATTTCAAGGGGCATCAGGTCTTAACCGAGATCCGTAAGCTCGAACAGACCTCCTCTCCGATTTTTCGGTTTCCAACCAAGGTGCTGATGGTCACCAGCCATGCCGACAAGGAGACGGTGGTGGCCTCGATCCAGGCGGGCTGTGACCAATATGTCATCAAACCAGCCAGCCCCAAGGCGGTGCTCAAAAAATTGCAGGAAATGGGCGTAGAGGTTTAGTCCCCCCGCTTTTTCCCACCCAAAAACAAAGCCCCCAACGCCCTCCCTTCCGGTCCGGCTTTGGGGGCTTTTGTTTTCCCGCCCTACAACAAGGCCCTGCTCAGGCCCCAGTCCCTACTGGCAGGTGGTGCTGGGCGCAGTGGACTGCACCGCATTGATGGTGCTAAAGACCCCGTTTACGATCTTAAAGACGTTCCAATACCCCCCGGCTTGGTTCGGGACGTAGTAGGTGTAGCTGTCCGTCGAGGTAAAGGCCGTCACCACCGCACCGGAAGCCGAAATCGCCGGGGTGCCCGAATAGTTGTGGACGTAATAACAATAAGTCCCGGTCCCGGCCAAAGTGGTGATGGTGATGGTCTCCGGTCCGTAACCGGAAGTAGTGTCCTGGTCCAGGTTGGCATTGACCCCGGCAATAGTGGTGCTGCCGTAGTAGATCAGGAACCCACCGTTGTCCGGCCCACTGAGGTAGCTGTCCAAATCGGTGGGGGTGGCTCCCCAGCGCAGTAGGATCCTGGCCTGTCCGGCCGAGAGGGTGGTGGTCACCGAGGTCCCTTGGTTGGCCCAGGTTCCGGTCCCTTGGGAGTAAACCTCAAAATAGGTGGTTTGGTAGCCGGTCTTGATCACCTCAACGGTGTACCAACCAGCGGCAATACCGGTAAAACTGTAAAGCCCCGCCGTTACCCCCGAATCGGTAGTGGCAGTCGCCACAACAGTCCCGGTTTTTGCTCCCTGTCCTGACCGGAGATTCAAGGTCGCCCCGGCAAGGCCGGTACCGCTGACCGCATCGGAGATCGAACCGGTGATCGTACCGGTACCGGTGTAACTGCTCAAGAGCAGCTTTTGGGTCCGGGCGGTAGTGGTCACCCCATCGGCGATCGTAACGCTCAGGGTTTGGTCCAAGAAACCGGTTTTGGTGAACAGCAGCTCAAACTCGTCCACCGGCAAGCTGGCCGAATAGTTGCCCAAGCTGTCGGTAGTGGTGGAAGAATAAACTGCCCCGTCCCGTTTGAAGGAAACGGTTACTCCGCTGAGCGCTGTGCTGGTGAAGTCGGTCACTTGGCCCGAGAGGGTGCCGACGTTGGTTACGGTCGCAAAGGCGGTGTCCTGGGTATAGTTGCTCTCCAAGGCCACTCCGGCACCGGACTTGGCGGTGGTAGTCACCCGAATCTTGTAGCTCAACCGAGAACCCAGGGCCGACTTGAAGCTGAAGGTTTTGTAGGTGGAATCCGCCGTAGGCTGCGAGGTCAAGGGGCGGCAGGTGGCAAATTGGTCCACCGAGAGCTGGACCGAGCCGGTACAACTGCTTCCCGAGGAGCTTCCGGTCAAGGTGCTGCTGTCCATCGAGGCATCAAAGGTCACAGACAAGGTGCTGTCCAAGGCCACTGCGGTGGCTCCGGCGGCGGGGCTGGTGGAGGAGACCTTGGGGGCCGGGTTGGTAACGGTAGTGGTGGTGGCAGCTTTGGAAACGGTGATGAAGCCGCTGGGGCTGACCACTTCGTCGCCCAAGCCGGTCACTTTGATCTTGTAGGTGGTGGCATTGAGCAGGTTGCTCACCGGAGTCACCTTGTAGGTGGCGGTTTCACTCAAAACCGGGTTGCCCAAAGGCAGGCAGGTTTTAAAGTCATCCGCCGAAAGCTGCAAGGCACCGGTACATTCGCCGGTCAAAGTGACAGTCAAGGCACCTTCGCTCAGGGCTTGGTTGAAGACCAAATCCAACGAAGTGTCGATGGCCACCGAAGCGGCCCCATCAGCCGGGCTGTAGGAGGTTAGACTCAAGCTGGTCGTAGTGCCGGTTGAGGAACTGGCGGTGTTCTCTGTGCCCTTTTTCTTGCAACCCACCGAGGCCAGAGACAAAACCAGCAGCAACAGCAACCCAACCCTAAGTTTTCCCACGGCAACTTCTCCCTTTTGTATCCAAAGAATTATTTTCTTTTCAGTTTACTAGATAGTGTAGTCACGAGATTGTGGCCCAAAGAAAAATGCACCTGATATGAATTGCCGCCAAGAAGGAATTCGCGTTTTTCGTGTATCTGGTGGC
>MFNF01000056.1 GCA_001783715.1 Candidatus Lambdaproteobacteria bacterium RIFOXYD2_FULL_56_26 | reverse complement strand
TCGCTCGCTAAACCCGAAAGCCTAGCTCGCCAAAGACCTCTGTAACTTGTGGTCTCTTGCTTCCAACCTTATTCTGTTTTCAATGAACTTTTGCATTCGCCGTTTCCAGCAAACTCAGCCAGAATATTTCACCTGAAAAAAAATGACAAGTAAAAAATTCTGTCCCCCTATTTTTTATTTCCCGGAGGCGGGAACAAGTGTTTCTGGTGGCGAGACCAGGAATCGAACCAGGGACACGAGGATTTTCAGTCCTCTGCTCTACCGACTGAGCTATCTCGCCACAAGAAGAGGGCATTGGACAAAAATTCTTTCGCCCTGTCAACCGTCTTTTTCTTTAACCTATAACTCATTGGCCCCTTTGGTTTTATCAACCCTGGGCAAAAACCAACTGCTCTTGGGCTACCAAATCCTCAATGGACTGACCTTGCCTAAAGCCCTTGATCAAACGGTCCGCCAAGGAGGTTCGTTCCTCGTATATCCGCTCCACCGGCTCCAAAAGCCGTTCTTCCCCCAAGCCGATCCGCACCAAACCGGCCTTGGCCCATTCCACCAAATCACCTAAAACCTGATCGGTGTGGGGATTGGCATCCAAATACTCAAAACCCTTGCAAAAGGCATCGTCGTGAACTGCCTTAAAAAACCGGTAACCGATTTGCTCAATCAGGCTTTGGGCCTGGGCCAAAGAGGTTTCATCATACAGCAACCCCTTCCAGAAGGCCGCTTGGCCAACCAGATGGGACAAAGGGCCGGCATCGGCGGTCCGGGTTTCAATGGCATTGCGCAGTCTGGCGACCGGGAAAGTGGCCCCCAGCTGGGTTTTCCAGTCCACCGGTTCCGGCTGTAGGTCCCCGAAGCCTTGTTCGATAAACTGCCGAAAGTTCTGTCCCCTCGTGTCTATTACCTTTGAGTCCCGCTCCAAAACCAGCATGGGGACATCCAAAATGTACTCAATGTATTGCCGGTAACCGAAATCCGGTTGAAAAATCAGTTCCAGAAAGCCGGAGTGACGGGGAGACATAACGCTCCAGGTCCAACCGCGGCGGCTTTTGCAACCGGCCAATCGGCCTTCGGCAAAGGGGGAGGAGGCAAAAAGGATGTTTACGAACGGGGCAACGGCCGTGGCGACCCGCATTTTGGCCACCATGTCGGCTTCAGAGCTGTAGTCCAGGTTGGATTGGGCGGTGCAAGTGGCCTTCATCATATGGAGCGCCCCTTCGCCCAACGGCGGCAGGTATTCTCCCATGACCTTATACCTCGCCTTGGGGACCCAAGGGATCTGATCCACCCGCAGGTAGGGGTCATAACCCATGCTCAGCCAAGTCCAACCCATCCCCAAAGAGAGCTCTTGCAGGTGCGACTGGTACTCCCGCAGGGTGGCTTCAACCTCCAGCAGGGAGGCAATCGGCACGATGCTGAACTCCAGTTGGCCCCCCGGCTCCAAGGTGATGCTGGACCCGTCCTTTTTGAGGCCAATCCGGTAGGAATCCTCAAAGTAGCCTTTCCAGCCGTAGCGGCTGGAAAAATGCTCCAACAGACCATCAATGGAATCTGCAAAACTGAGCCTCTGCCACCGTCCGGTCCAAAACCCCAACAATTCTTGTTCCAAACCGATTTTCCAGTCCGACTTCGGCTTTTCGGATTGGGCAAAGTACTGGAGAAAATAATCCAAATCTAAACGAGGGGTTTTCATTCCAAGGTCATTTTAAAGAGGTGGAGTTGGCCACCTGAAGCTACCAACTCGCCTATTCCCTGCCAAGAGGCAAAGAGCCGACCCTGAAAAATTCAGCCGGTACAAACTGTTACCCCAACCCCTGGATTCTTGCCTGCCTCGCCAGCACCCCTACAACTCCGCTTCTGCCGCATAATGAAAGGCCGCCGTGACATAGTTGGAACCCAAAGACCGTTTGAGCAAAAAGGCAGTTTTGCTGACCGAGACGGATTCGGGGGCCAACCGCTCAACAAAGGCTCCGGCGGCATTGTAAAAACTGATCCGGTTCAACTCACCGGTATCCTCGGCTCTGAGGTTTAAGGTTGGGTTGTGGTGTTTCTCCACCAAAAACCGTTGGCAGTGCATAAAATAATGGGCCCCGGAAGGGGATCCGGCACGGACCAACAGAGGAGTATTGGCCCCCAAACCGGTCGCCCAGGGAACTACCCCATAGGGAACGCTGTGTTCATAATACCGGAGGCAGTGGTTACGTTCGGCAAAAAAACTTTTGTACTCAAAGGGGGTTGCTCTAGCCCCTACCTCCAGCTGGAGGTCGGTCAGGTAAAAATTGGCGTTGGTTACCGCTCCAAACTCCAACAGAACTTGGATTTCCAAGCCCAACTCCGGCTGGAAGGCGGAAAAATCGATTCCCTCTTGTGTGAGTCTTTTCCCGATTGCAGTCGGGAGGCTTACCGGGGTTCCAGTGAACAGCGGGGTGAGGGCCGCAAAGTTATCCAGGCCGGTGGGGCGTGACAAGGAGCAAGTCACCGACACCGGTTGCCCGGAGTCTTGGAAAACCAGGGCGGACAAGGAACCCAGGCTCCCCTTCAGGCGGCAGGCATCGGCCCCTTCGAGGCGGTACAAAAAGGCCAATTGGCCTCCCCAAACGGAGGTGACCCCTTCAAACTTGGCGGCACAGCCGGTTTTCCCGACCGGGACACCAGTGCCTTGGGTGATGGTTCCGGTATCCATCACGCCCACCGGGGCGTACCCCCGAAACCGGTCCGGCCCGAACAAGGCGGCGGACTTGGTCGTGGCAATTGGGCTGCCGACCGCCCGCTGGAAGACCCGCCCCGCTCCGTTGACGACCAGATTCCGGCCCACCCAAGAGACATCATTGTACTGCACAAATTCGTCCAAGGTCCCGGCGGTATCCCGGATCTGGAGCAGGTCGCCGGTGCTGTATGCCAAGGGCAAGGTGGACTCCTGTGCCCGGATCACCTCCAGCAGGTTGCCGGTGATCCCTGTCACCAGTACCACCTCAAAGGCCGAGCTGTTGCTCAAGGTGGCCCGGTAGTAGTCCCCAGGGGGCAAGGTCCCCAGCGGGGTCGCATCGTTGAGGGTCAACTGGGTTGCTCCGGGAGCCACCGAGCCGACGACTTGGCTTTCAAAATTGTTTACGAACCGGATTCTCCCCATGGTCTAGTTCCTCAAAGGGGTGCGCTGATGGTGATGTCCCAGTCGGGAGTATCGATGGTGTTTTGAGCGTAGGTTTGCTGGGCGTTGGCCACGGTGGTGACATAAAGCAATTCTCCATTGGTCTGGTCCACCAAGGCAAAGTGATCGGCCATGCCGGTTTGGGTGGTTAAAAGCGAACTGCGCCCCAAAACGGTCAACCGGCGGCCGGAAGCCAGCCCGGCTTGGAGCTGGAAATGATTGAGTCCCAGGCTGATCTTGCCCAAATAATGTCCGGTCGGCAGATCGGTGATCGCCCCCAGATAGTCTTGCGGCTGCCCTTGGCAGGCAACCAGGTGGGTGGTGTGGTCTTTGAGGTATTCCAACCCTTTGTCCATGACCTTGGTATTGGCCCATTTCCCCATGATCGGCTCCTAAAGATATTCCTCTAAGGTGAGAGTAACGGTGGAGTGAGAGTAGCGCCCCAAAACCGCCTTAAACTGAGAGAAGCTGCCCCAAATCAGGTAGCGGTCCTCCCAGGACGATCCACTAGGATCGGTCAAGTTTTCTACCGCCAAACAGGCAAAGGGATCGGGACCCAGATGGGAGCGAAACCGCTTGAACCCCTCAAAGGATGTACGCCCTCCTTGTTGGTGGAAGAACTCGATGCCCCCGGACAAGCGCCTCGCTTTGGCTTTGGCCTTGGTATATTTCGCACCGACCCGCAGTTTTTTGACCACCGAGTTGTCGATCCATTCATCCTCAAACCCCCAAGAGGGGTTCGGGAACCGGTGCACCGGTCCGGCGCAAAGGATTCCCAGGGAGGGGGTCATTTGGACTACGCAAGTAAAGCTCAAACGGCCGTACGCCAAAGGCAGCTCAGGATACTCAAACCAAAGGGAGTCTCTGGAAAACCCTCCAAACGGGTCTTGCCCCGTTCCGGCCTGGGTCCAGGTCTGAACCGCCTGGGTTCGTTGCGGATCAGAAAAGAGGGATACGGTCACTTCATCGGCGTTGAGGCCAAACAGGGCGAGGCCCGAAGAAGGACCATTGACCACAAAGTCGAGCAGAATTGGAGCCGCACCGGCTTGGGCTTTCCAAACCTCCAGCTTGTGGGGACTCAAAAGATTGCCGATCGGGAATCCGGCCAAGGTTTCCGCAGGCTGTTCTTGGGTTTCGGCGGCATTGGGGTAAATGAGTTTCATGTCCAGGTTTCCGCTCTGGCACCGATCACCAAAAGATCTTGGGAAAAATCCAACTCCAAGCTTTCGATCCGGCCGCTCAAGGTTTGTGGAGGGTTGAGTTCCAAGTCGGTGTAGGTGAACTGCTCCCCTAAAACCGGGATTCGGTCCAAGGGGCTCGAAAGTTGGACCCAGACTTTTTCTTGCCTAGCCTTGGTCGCTTTGAGCTGGGACCGGATCTGACCGGCATTGCGGTTGAAGGGGCGGCAGGTTTGGCTCACCCCTTGCGTTTGGCTGCCGGGGACCAGCAGTTGTTGTTTTTCTTCCCGGATCACCGAAAAGCCCGCTTCTTTGGTCGCCTTGAGTTGCGACCACAAGGATTTGTATTCCCGGACCGGCAGGTCGAAGCGGTACTGGAGGTCCACCACCTTCATAGGACTGAGATTGTAAAGGGTGCCCTGGGGCTCGTCCTTGTGAAACAGGACCAACTCGGCGGCTTTGACGTAAAACAGATAACCGGCGTAGCCCGCTACTTGGTCCATCAAGTCGATCAACCGGATCTGTTCGGTGACCACAAAGTCGAGCGAGGTTGCAGCGCCTCCGGGACAGCGCAGGCTGAGCCCCAACCGAGCGGCCGCCCAACCAAAAAAATCCCCCACCGTCGCAAAGGGGGATTGGTGGGCTCCCGGATCGGCTGCGAGGCCGCAGGCCGTAACCTGTCCTTCCACAGCCGTCGTGGCACCGTAAACCCGTTCGACAAAAAGGGCTCCCGGCGAGTCGGTCTGCCAACCGGTGCCGATCTCTACGGCATCTTCATAGATCCGCCAGTCGGTGCCCAGCACCCCGGCAAAATTGGGCCGATAAAAAAGGTTGTCGGTCCCCGGACCAAAACCGGTCCTTTGGAGCGGCAAATGTTCAATCTGCCCCACCGCAAAGGGCCGGACGCAAAGCTTTGCCGACACCGACCCGAAGGTCCAACTGTAGTTGCTGTACTCCTTAGCCACCTCAAACCAAAGGTGGCCGGTGCCGTCAATCGCCAGGACTTCCGCCTTCCCCAGGTAAGGAAAAGGCGTTGCCCCTTCTTTGGGCTGCAAAAACACCTCGTCTCCCACCACAAAGGGATGGGCCGCAGCGGTAAAAACTCTCAGAATCCCCAAGGTTTGCGGCTCGACCTGGGTGACCAGGAAGGTTTCCCCTTCCCGCATCCCCTCTTCCAGTGCGTTGACCTGCCAATCTTTTTCCAAGACCTCATAAATCAATTCGTCCTCCCGGCGCTCCCGCAGCACCGCCTCCCCTTCAAAAGCCAGGCTCAAGGCTTCCAGATCGTCTCGCATGCCCCAATGGGCGGTCGCCGAGATTCGTGGGGGCGGGGCCATCACTTGGCCTTGTGCGTCCACAAAACAATCCGGGGAAAAACCCATTTGCCCCCAACTCAACTTCACAAACCCACCCTGAGGTCTAGCCTCGATCCTGATCGGGGAAAGGGAGGTGATCCGTCCCCGCCAAAGGTGGTTGCCGCCGTCCAGGGTTTCGGTGGAAACCCGCCAGACCTTTCCGGCACTTTGGAGGGTCAGAAACAAGGAACCGTCAAAACGGACCTTAAACAAAAAGGACTTGCCCACCAGAGAGAGCAGGCCAGATTCCGGGGCTAAGGGCATCCGTTGCCGGTATTGCCAGATCCCCGAGCGCCGCTGGGAACTGGCTTGCCAAAAACCGAGCGGCAGGCAACCAAGTTTATTGCTGCCCAAGGGGGTTGAAGCCAAAAGGTGCTCTTCGCTTTCAACCGCCTGCGGTTGATCACAAGAAAGCGGCGACCCGTTGCCAGTTTTTTGGCGCAGGCAAACCAGGGGGAACCGGCCCAACGGCGCTTGGTTGAGGCTGAATTGGGGCAAATAGACCATCTAGGCTCCCATTTGGATCCGGCCCATCCGGGCATCTTCGGAAACTTGGGTGACCAGGGTTTGCCGCAACCCTTGGGTGTCAAGCACCAACACTGGGCTGTCCCCCTTGGCCCGGACCACGTCGATCAACTCGGCCAGGAGCCGTTCCAAAACCGGGCTCCCTGCCCCTTGGGGCAGGTTGACCGCCACCGGCACCGCTCCGCCCTTGAGGGGGATGACCGCTTCGGTCCCGTGCAGCAGGCTCAAGAATCCAGACCTAGGGCCGGTCACAACGCCGCCCTCCGCTTTTTGGGGCACCCCCCACTTGGCCAATTCGTCCAAACTAAAGCCGGTGCTTTGGGTTTGCAAAAATCCGTTCAGGTTCGCTTGGATCCGGTTCTGGTCACTTTGCACCGAGTTGTTCAATTGCTTGTACAAGCCGTTGATGTCCAGTTGAGCAGCCAGCTGACTGCCGATTCCGTTCATTTGGCTACCGACCCCGGACAACAGGCTTTGCAGGTCCTGGGTCAGTTGCCGGTAGATTTGGCCGTACCCGTCCCCACTTTTATAGAGGCTTTTTGCTTCCTTCAGGTAACCGTCAAAGTTGGCCAAATAGGCATTGATCGCCCCATTTTTTTGGTCCGGTGCCGCAGTTTGGGCGGTAGCCAACAACTGGCGGTACTGGTCGGTTTTAGCGCCAAAGGCCTTTTCGGGGCTGAGGTTGCCGGTGAACATGGAAAAAAGTTTTTCCTCCAGGCTTTTTTTCGACTCCTCCAGGCTGGCCAGAAGCCGGTCATTTTGGGCCACCTCTTCCTTTTGGGTCCGCTCAATCTCGCTTAAGACCGAAAATTGCTCCTGCTGGATCGAGAGCACCTCTTTGTCGTACTGGCCGGAATTGGGGTTCAGGGAATTTTTTCTTCCTTCCAGTTCCTTGAGGTAAGACAGGTATTGCCCGCTGCCCCAGTCCTTGCGATCCAGGCCCAGCGTCTTGGCTTGGATTTGTTTGCCCAAGGATTCGTATTGGCCCACCAAGGCCTTGTTGGCTTCAACAAACCTTTGCAGGTACTCGATCCTTTGGTTCTCCAGTTCCGCTTGCCGCTCCATGTACACCGCCCGTTCCCCCAGGTCGGTCGGGGCCGGACCGGCTGCGGCCTGGTCGATCTTCTCCAGCAATCCTTTGTAATCCGAAGCTCCGTAGTCCAGTTGTTTTTGGCCGATAAAAAACTGCCGCTCCTTTTCCCGGCTTCCTTTGTACTGCTGCTCCATCTGCCGGGCGTAAAGCTTGATGTCCTGTTCCAGGGGCAACAGGTCCGCTTCGTTTTGCGCTTTTTTTGCTGCTTGGTCGTTGCTTTGCTGGTCGATCCGGTCCACTTTGGCCTTTGCGTCCGCCTTAACCTTGGCCCGTTGGTCATCCCGGTCCGAAGAGGAGCCTTTGCCCTCTTTATTGATTTTGTTCAATTTTTGGTTCCGTTCGGCCAAGGTTGCCTCCCGCTGGGCCTTGAGGTCCGCCTGTCCGGCGGCGATCCTGGCCCCTTCTTGGGAGAGTTCCAAGTACCGGTCCGCCTTCTCTTTGGTCCCCATCCCCGAGACCTTAAAACTTTTGTCGAACTCCACCGCACTGGTCTTCAGGTCCATAAAAACCTGGGCCAACCGGTTGGACTCCTGTTCCAAGGCACTGGGGCCGGATTTCCCTCCAGAGAGCACGGACACACCCTGCTTGGCCAAGGCGCCGCCCAGCACCGCACCGGTCACCACCCCCATCGGCCCAAAAGCCATCCCCGCCTGGGCTCCCACTTGGGTCCCGAAGTTTTGCATCTGATAGGCGGTATTTTTGTTTTGCAACAAGGCCTGGGCAAAGCTGGACCCGGCCTTGCTCAGATTCCCGGCCAACTTGCTCAACCCTTCTGCCCCGGCCTGGAACTTTTGGCTCATCTGGTCGGCGATTTGGTGCATCTTGGCCCCTTCCGCCTCCAGGTAACTCATTTTATTCTGGTGGGACTGTTGGGCCTGGGTTTTGGCCGTTTGGGCCAGCTTCTCCTCCAACTTGGACTTGGCGGCAAAATGTTCATTCCAACCGGAAACCCCCGCTTGGTAAAGCCCGCCAAACTCCTTGAGCTTCCCCAAAGATTGTTCCAACCCCACCAAAAACTCCTTTTTCCCCCACTGCTGGTTGAGGCCGACCATCAGGCTGGTCCCCCGTTCCAAAGCTTGGTTGAGGGCCTGCTGAGTTTTGAGGGCCTCACCGTTGAGGCTGGGGTAATAATTAGCCATGTTCCGCTCTTTGGGGTTCTTTGCCGGACATTAACGCCGCTAGTTTCGGGTAGGCCTGGGCTTCGATAAACAAGATCCACTCAAACACCGCCCTCGACTCTTGCAGGACTTCGCACAGGGCCTTGACCTCGGAAAGGGGGATGGGGAAAAACCCAAACCCCCGGGGCCGAGAAAAAAAATGCAACTGCTGCCACAAATCCCAAGCCCGCTCTGCCCCAATGGGTAGCTCCAAGTCTTTGAGTTCGCAGTCCTCGCAGGGCGGTCGCCCCTGGTAGAGTTGCTCGCATTCCTCACAGCCGATGTGGCTCTGGGCGACCGCCCCCTCCACCCACCGGACTACTTTTTTTGTTCCTCTTGGGTCTCGGTATTTAAAGTGATGTTGATGTCTTCGGTGGCCTCAAAAACCGCCAACACAAAATCATGGTTGAATTCGGCAATTCTCTTTTTGTTCTCCCCGGTACATTCGAGGGGGTGGTTTTCCACGTCAAAAATCCCCTCCCAGTTCAAAACCGTCTTGTCGAACCGCTCCAACCGCAAAGCCAACTCGTCGGTTTCATCCCCTTTTTGGCCACGGTTGAACCGGCTTTTGGTGTGCTTTTGGACCAACTCACGGACTTCCTTGCTGCTCAAGGGGGAAACCTCCAGGTCACAAACGGCACCGCCGATTTCGATTTTGACCCAAAAGCTTCGTTTTTCGGTTCTAAGGCGCATTGTTTTCTCCACAGGGATCGGTAGGGTTTATCGCACAAGGCTCGGCGCTCAATCAAACCGCAGGCTGACCGAATCGTTGCCTAAGGTTTCCAGGGCCACAAAACTGCGTTTGAGCAGCAACGCCGGGCCGCTTTCCGCTTCACCGGGGACCTCAAAGGGGACCTTGGGCAAAGAGAAGGTCATCCTACCGCCCGCTTGGCTCCCCAAGACAAAGTCCAGGCTCGCTTGCGCTCCGCTGAGGCCCTGGGCAAACAATCCGGCATCCTCTTTTCGGAAGTATCCGGAATAACTGCCCGAAACCTTCCGCTCCGCTTCGATGTAATCGGTCGGGTGCCCCAGGTTGGTGATCTCGTCCTCTATGTAATGCACCCCGTCGGACAAGGTCAGTTCGGCGGTTTGCACCTTGCCTGCCACGCCGCCGACCAGAAGGCTGCATTCCTTGGCCAGGATCGGGCTGCCTTGGGACAGGCTGGCGGGCAACCAGCCCTTGACCTCTTCCCCCAAGGCCCAGTCAAAGGCCAAGGGGGCGGCCAAGGTGAGCAGGTGGTTGACCAAGTCAACCGCAACAATTTCATACCCCTGCCCGGCTCCTTCATCGGCAGTTCCACCAGCGGCAGCGCACAGGGGGTTGTAAACCCGACCGCCCACCGCAAAACGCTGGGCATCGGTCACCGCAATCTGGGTGGCCGCAGCCAAGGAGGCCACCGCCATTTGGTCGTCCCCCATCCACAGGCGGGTTAAAAACCGGCCGGAAAAATCCAGCTCCACCGGACCTTGGTGACCCAAGGCCAGTTTCAATTCATGGACCGTTGCCCCCAGGCAATAAAAAACCATGTATCCCCGCCGGTAACAAAGGGAAAAACTGGGTTTGCCGGTCGCTTGGGCGTAGGTAACCGCATTGGCACTCTGGTTTTGTAGGCCCATCAAACTTTGGAACAACACCGCTCCGGCCGGCAAAGACCCAGCTCCGGTGGGCCGGGCCAGGAGTTTGAGGTTAAATTCCCCGGCCGAAAGCCCCTCTTGGAACCGGTCCACCAAGCCACGGGTGTTTTGGATCTCCGGGCTGTCAGTGTAGGTGGGTTTTTGGCTGGCCGTCAGGTTGGCCGCCAGAATCAGGCTTTGGGCCGAGCTGGGCAAAGCCAGGAGGCCCCGTTGGACCTCCAGTGCGGCAAAGGCAAACTGTTGTTTGGTTCTGGCGATCATGGACATGCTTCCTCGTTGGCTAAGCGGTGGTAGTGGAAAACCAGATGGAAAAAAACCAAAGCCCCTCGTCTCTGCCCAAATATCCATCCCGGATCGGCAAAAATTCGGAAGCCCCGGCAGGGCAGTAACCGGTCAAACTTTCCAAGACCGCTTCCATCAAAGGATAGGCCCCCTGGTGGTCTTGGAGCCCTCGGGTCACCAGGGCCACTTCAAATTGGAAGGTCCGGGCTCCCGGCAGTCCGTCGATTTGACCGAGACTGGTCGGCCCCAATTCCAGGCCGGTCAAAAAG
Source organism: Candidatus Lambdaproteobacteria bacterium RIFOXYD2_FULL_56_26 (assembly GCA_001783715.1). GTDB lineage: Bacteria > SAR324 > SAR324 > XYD2-FULL-50-16 > XYD2-FULL-50-16 > XYC1-FULL-56-13. The sequence goes on along the minus strand of MFNF01000056.1, from coordinate 2,853 downwards.
GAGGACCCCAAATAACGCACCAAAACCGAACCCAGGTGGCCTTTGACCAAAAAGCCTTCCGGCTTGTCCGGGAAACTCCGCACTTCCAGCCCGGTCAATTGGGTTTTGAGGCGACTGACAATGGCATTTTCAATGGCCTGGATCATCTGGTGCCCCCAAGGGTTTTGTTTGTGCTAAAACCAGCCCCAATCCTTGGGGCACGGTTGAAACGGACCGGGGCAACAGTAGGCCCACCAAGGTCTGGGGCCGGACTTGGCCGGGGACCTGGGGGTGGGGCCAGCCCCCCGCCTTCAGACACAGGACCAAGCCCCCAACATCGCTCGTCCCCACTGGTCAATACCGGTCCAACTGGGACGAGCCAAACGCCGGTACCCCGGTTTGGACCCTCACCTGACGAGGTCCCGCCTTGGCCAAAGGTTCGTCCAGGTGCAACTGCCCCTGGGCGATCAAGGCCAAGCTCTCCAGGGCGCTCCGGTTTTGCTCCTTGACCTCCAAGGCAATCGCCCCCCCACGGCGCAGACAAAGCCGAAACAAGGCCAGGTCGGCGCTCAAGCTCCGCACCAAGACCGGGGGGTTGGCCAAGGGGACCTCCATTTGGGCGACCAAGTAGCTGTCGATCAGGCCGTCCACTTCGGCGATCACCTGAGTCACCAACCCTTGGTCCACCTGCCCCAGCCCCAGGTCGTCAGTCAGGGCGACCAACTCGGCCAGGGAGATCCGCCGTTCCAGGTCCGGTAAGCCGCAGTAGGCCATCAGACCACCTTGGCGTAAACGATACACTCCGGCCGCAGGATCACCGGCAAAGGCCTGGCTTCCACCTTGATCCAGCGCCCGGAAGGGTCGTCCACCTTCCAGGATTTGGAGAAGAAAAATTCCCCCGGCTTCCCGGTCCCCACGCCTGCTTCGGACTCAAAGTCCACCACCGGGGCGGTCAATTCGGCAAAACCATCCTCAGCCAGACCCACCAGGACAAAATGAGTGACAGGGATCAAGTCCTGCCTCGCCCCGGTGTTGTCGAGGTAACTGCCGTAATATTCTTGGATCTCCACCCCCCCAAAGGCCAAGATGCGGCCATTTTCGGCCAGTTGGCCCCCTTGGGTGTATTTGAGCAGCTCCATCGCCTGGGTATTGGCCATCAAAGCGTCCATTGCATCGGAACCACAAAAGGCGACCCACTTGGTGATGTTCCCCGCCGCTTGGGAGACCAATTTTTTCCAGGCCCGGATGTTTTTGAGGGGGTCGGAAGCGGCGTTGGTCCAAAGATTGGTGCCCGTCAGGCTCGGCTTTTGGGCGACACTAAAATTGTAGTCCACCAAGACGGTGCCGGTGTCGTCGATCACCTGCCCCGAAAGCGCCTTGGCGGCCATAAACTCTCGGGTCAGATCGATTTTGCGTTTCATGTCCATCTGTTCCCGGCCGATCCGCTCCATCAAAAGCTCCAGATTGGCCTGTTCACCGAAGGCCCGCATGGCGTTGAGGTCGCTGGCATTGATCAACCGCTTTTCGGCAAACCGAGGGGCCTTGGCGATGACGGTCTTGAAGCTTTGGTTGTCGGCAACCTGGGCCGGTTCGTGGACTTCGATGTTTTTTAATACCCGTTCCGAATGGCTCAAGATGTCCCAGGCAAAGCGGTCAGTCAGCTGCCGGAGCTTGCGGGTAAACACCCGGTCCAAAATCAAGGTAGGTGCGGGTTTGATCAGGTTTACCGAAGCGGTAAGAGCCCGAACCGAAAAAAGATTGTCCATAAGATTCTGATCGAAAAAGAGGTTAAAAGGGAGTGAAGGTCCGGTTAGAGAAAATAAATCCCTTTGGCTTCCAGCGCCAACTTGGCCGCCCCGGTCAGGCCCAGCATGTTGCTTTCCTTGTAAAGCCCGGCAAAGCCGACCATCACGGTCAAATCGGCCAAGGAGGCATCGGCATCCACCATCAGGACCGCCACCGGAACCTCGGAGCCGTCCAACGCCGCCGGGGCAAAGGCGGTCAACTTGCCCGAGCCGGTGATTCGGCCCAAGATTTGGCCCGACAGGTAAGGCCCTCCGGTCAGAACGGCGGACAACAACACCGGGCCATATCCGGCTCCGGCAATCAGCGCTTTGGTCGGGTTGACCGATTCGGTTACCCCTAGGGTTCCAGCCATTTTTTCTCCTTTTTAGTCTTCGGTTTCGGTTTGGGGCCGGTTGGCCCGGGTGGTGGAGGCAATTTTTTGTCCCAGCCGGTCCGCCTCTTCTTCGTCGGTCAGGGATGCCTTTTTGGTGGGCCCTTGCATCCGGGTAAACAGTTCATGGGACTCCAAGGACTCCAAAAAGCCCTTAAACCAAGCGAGCAGGGACAAGGTCTCTTCGGAATCACAAAACTCGTAGAGCTCCTGGGTCCCTTCCAAATGGCACAAAAAATCCACCAGCCCCGCTTGTTTCCAGGCAGGCAGCAGGCGGCCCGCAGAGATTTGTCGGTCCACCCAAAGCTCTTCTTCCGCCCGTTTTTGTTGGGCCCTAAACTCGGAAAACTCTTGGGCGACCTGGGTCGCTTTGGCCTTTTGTTTGGCCACGGCGATCTTGGCCTTGTGCAGGGCCTTGGCCTCCAGGGACCTTTGGGGAGGGGCCTCGATTTCAGGGGTTGGTTCATTGCTGTATTCCAGAAATTCTCGGCTTTCCTCTTCCTTTTGCCGGGCTTCTCCGAACTTAAAGTCCTTGAGTCCCTTGACCGAAGGCGGGAAGGCCCCCAAAAAACCAACATGCCGCAAGGTCAGATCGGGGTAGAGGGAAATGCTCCGTTTTTTGAACCTCCCTTCGTTGATCCAATCTTGGAATTTTTTGACCACTTCCTTGGGCCTAGCCAGCAACAGGTCCCCTTCCC
>MFNF01000055.1:1832-72627 GCA_001783715.1 Candidatus Lambdaproteobacteria bacterium RIFOXYD2_FULL_56_26 | reverse complement strand
GAGTGCGAATTTCGCTATAACAATCGGAAGGTTGATGTTAACAAAATCCTTCTAAAACTGATCAGAGAAAACCCGCTGTTCTAGTCTTGACCCTAATAAAAAACTCATTAATTCTTCAGATTCAACAACGAGCTCTGGTGGGCAATCAGGGATTCTTTCATTTTCAAAGGAAATGACACCTTTAGCGTAAGAAAGCTCAGCAATTCTATCTGGCGGGAGAGGAAGTGATTGTGCGCCTTTCCGTACGTACACACTTCTATCGGAACAGTGATAAACTTGACTACCTCTTTCAATCAAAAGTCTCAGGACAAAGCCATCAAATCCTTTACATTCAAGCACTTCCTGCTTAACACTTAAACTTGGCGTTATGTCAAAAAGAACTTGCAAAATATAATTCATCTTTTCAATTGATTCAAAGCCCTGCCAACGTTCTTTAGATATTAAAGATTCCTTGTCATCGGCAATGCCAATTAACAACTCGCCTCCATCCGCATTTGCAAAAGCCACTACCGCTTTTTGGAGTTTTGTTCCGCCAACATCTTTCGATTTTTTATCGAAAAAATGTGACTCGGCCTTTCCGCATAAAGCCAAAGCATCCGAAGTTGAAATTTTCTTAATTTCCATACCCTATTTTCCCTTTACAAGTTCTGAGGCCAGTATATTTGAATACTTGATTTTTCAAAAAGTTATTGTCACTACTCCGACCATTAACGGCGCAATACGACCTATAACCCTGTAAGTCGTTTTAACGGGCCACTTTTCAGCCCACTAAAAACCCCTTCCCTTACGAACAGCCCTGGCTGGAGCCGCAGGTGATGCAGACGTAGCAGGTGCCTGTGCGCAGGAAGTCGATGCCGCCGCATTCGCTGCAAGGCATCAGGTGGTCCTGGGTCCGTTCGCTGTGGGTTTCGGCGACCTGGGCCTTGACCTTGACCGGCTCGGCGGAAACCATGTGGCTTCCCCCTGCCGCCCCGGCTTCGCCCGGCTTGATGTGCAGGAAGTCGGTCCGGCCCAAGTATTGGTAGCCCAAGACCCGGAAAATCGCATCGATCAAGCTGGTGGCGTTTTTCAGGTAAGGGTGGCCTTCCACCCGGCCATGAGGCTCAAATTTGGTGAAGGCAAAGCGGTCCACCAACTTCTCCAGCGGTACCCCATGTTGGAGGCTGAAGCTGATGCTGATGGCAAACTGGTTCATCAAGGCCCGAACGGTGGAGCCTTCTTTGTAACCCAAGTCCACAAAGATTTCCCCTAAGGTTCCGTCTTCGTTTTCCCCGCTACGCAAAAACACCTTGGTCCCGGCGACCTTAAACTCCCAGGTCCGGCCAGAGCGGCAGGAGGGCAGCTTTTTGGAGTTGCCCCAATCCAGGGACTTGACCGCCCGCTTCTCCACCAACCGCTCTTGCAGCAAGGTCAGCTCTTTTTTGAGGTAGTCGATGGTTTCCTGGTCCTGCTTGTCGGCCTGATCGGGGCTGGTGGTCAGGGGCTGGGAGCCTTTGGAGCCGTCCCGATAAATCGCCACCGCCTTGAGGCCCAACTTCCAGGATTCGAGGTACACTGCTTTGATGTCGTCCACCGTAGCATCGTTGGGCATGTTGATGGTTTTGCTGATCGCCCCGGACAAAAAGGGCTGGACCGCTGCCATCATGCCGACATGGCCCGAAGCGGCAATGGTCCTCTTGCCGTGACCCCCGGCAATGGCGCAATCAAAAATCGGCAGATGCTCGGCCTTGAGGCCCGGAGCCCCTTCGATGGTGTTGTTTTTTTCGATGTATTCCTTGATGGCCTCGATTTCCGAAGCGGAATAGCCCATCCTAAACAACACAAAGGGCACCGATTGGTTGACCATGGGGATCACCCCGCCGCCGGCCAACTTTTTCCACATCACCAAACTGTAGGCCGGTTCAACCCCGGTGGTGGCGCAGTCCATCAGCAGGCCGATGGTCCCCGTCGGGGCCAGGACGCTGACCTGGGCGTTCCGAAAGCCCGCCTGACCGCCCTTTTCCAGAACCCGGTCCCAAACCCCAACCGCCGCTTTGTGCAGCTCCATGATCAGTTTGTGTCCCTCGACCCAATAATCTTCCTTGTCCACCGAGTTGCGGTGTTTTTTCATCACATGGAGCATCGGCTCCCGGTTCTCGGCGAAGTGGTTGAAGGGCTCCAGAGCCTGGGCCATTTCGGCGCTCATCTCAAAGGCCGCACCGGTCATCAATGCGGTCACCAAGCCGGCCAAAGCCCGGCCTTCCTTGGAGTCGTAAGGATGCCCGGCCATCATCAACATCGTCCCCAGGTTGGCGTACCCCAGCCCCAGGGGCCTGAAGTCGTGGCTGTTTTTGGCGATCCGTTTGGTCGGGTAGCTGGAAAGGTCCACCAGGATGTCTTGGGCCAGCAAAAAGATCCGGCAGGCCTGGGTGTAGGCTTCCACGTCGAACCGGCCTTCGGCAAAAAACTTGTCCAGGTTCAGGCTCGCCAAGTTGCAGGCCGAATCGTCCACGAACATAAATTCGCTACAAGGGTTTGAAGCCCGGATCGGGGCGCTGTTGGGGCAGGTGTGCCAGCTGTTGATGGTGCTGTCGTACTGCAGGCCCGGATCGGCGCAGCGCCAGGTGGCTTCGCAGATCTTTTGGAAGACGAACCTAGCCTTGTAGGTCTTGTACACCGAGCCGTCGGTACGGTTGTAAAGGCTCCAGTCGCCGTCCTTTTCCACCGCATCCATGAACTCGTCGGGGAGCCGAATCGAGTTGTTGGAGTTTTGGCCCGAAACGGTGCCGTAGGCTTCGCCGTTGAAGTCCGAATCAAAACCGGAGCGGATTAAAATCTGGGCCTTGTTTTCCTCGTTCACCTTCCAGTCGATGAACTCCATCACCTCCGGGTGATCCACGTCCAGGCAGCGCATCACCGCCGCTCGTCTGGTGGTCCCGCCAGATTTGATGGCCCCGGCGGCGGCATCCAACACCTTGAGGAAGCTCAACAGTCCCGAACTTTGCCCACCGCCCGAGAGTTTTTCGTTGCAGCCCCGGAGCTTGCTCATGTTGCTGCCGGTGCCGCTGCCGTACTTGAAGAGCCTTGCTTCGTTGCTGGCCAATTCAAAGATGTTGGCCAAGTCGTCCTCAACGCTTTGGATAAAACAGGCGCTGCCCTGGGGCCGTTCGTATTGGTTTTCGATTTTGTGGTAATGGTCTTCCCCGACCCAGGCGTAGTTGTCGCCGCTGCCCTTAATCTTGTATTCATGGAAAAGGCCCACGTTGAACCACACCGGGCTGTTGAAGGCACCGTACTGGTGCAGCAGCAGCCATTTCAGGTCATTTTCGTAGGCCGTAGCCGCCTCTTGGGAAGCAAAGTACCCTTCGGCGAGGCCTCGGTTGACGATGGTGTGGGCCACCCGGTGGATCAGGTGGGTCACCGAATATTCGTGGCCCCGGTCATTGGTGACCCCCGCCTTCCTGAAGTACTTGGAAGCGACGATGTCGGTAGCCAACTGGCTCCAACCCTTGGGCACCTCCACCTCTTTCATCTCAAAAACCGTCCCCCCTTTGGCACTGCCGATCTTCGAGTCCCTTTTCTCCCATTCCACGGTCGCCCAAACGTTTTGCGCTTGGTCGCTGGGCACAAAGAAAAAGGGTTGGAAGTGAAGGCTTTTTTTGTCGAGGTCTTTGTGTTGTTGGTTCATCTTGAGAGTCTAGGCCTGGGGTTCGATGCTACGGGCGATTCAAAATGGAATAAACCATTAAATCAATTGGATAACCAGTCCGCTTTGGGGCGGTGGACCAAAAGTATGGATCAGCCTTTCCACTTTGAACAGATTTTTTTCGGGTAAAATGGACGTTCCACGTAATCCCTTGGGCAGGCTGGCCTATCGTCCATCCTATTGTTTTACAAGCTGATGCTTGTTACCCAAGTGGGGTAGCCCCTGTAGAGGGGGTAGGGTTGGTTTGGTAAACCGTCTCCCAACCCCGACCAAGTTTGTCGGAGTATGCAAAATTCAGCCGCAGTCCCGGTCCCATCGTCCCCGGCGGCCCAATTTCCATGCGACCCGGCTCCCCCAAGGCCCGAGCCCATTCCAAGCAGAGGCGGCCCATGGTCAGCCGGGCGTTCAGCTCCCCAATCTTGAGGCCACCCCTAGATTCCAAAAGGTCCACCCCCAAAGGCCCCAGGTAGCCTTCCTGGGCCAGGACCCCGGCCATCGCTTCGGCGGCCTGCAATACCGGTTTGAGCGGAACCTGGGGCTGGAGGCCCACTTGGTTGGCCCGGTGGCTGCCCATGGGGTCGCAAAACAACCGGGTGATCCCCAGGAGCTTGGGGCCGTTTGCTTCCACCTCAAACTGCAAGCTCCATTCTCCCTCCAAGGGCAATCTCTCTTCCACCAAGACCCCGCCTGCCTCTCGGACCCAGGCCCTGGCGGTGGCCAGGACCTTGGCGGTCGGGGGGCCGTCCAGGGCCAATTGCCATTTGCCGCTGGCCCCCCAAGGATGTTTGACCAACAGCCGCCCCCATTCCTGTTGGGCTTGGGCCAAAAACCGGGGCAACCACTGGGGGTCGTCCACCACTGCGGCCCGAGGGGCCAATTCCTTGGGCCTGAGGGCATGGGAGAAAAGTTTGGAGTTGAACCGGGCGGGCAAAAGGCCCGTGTCTTTGCCCGCCAGCCGCTCCATGCTGGGGCTCCATCCCCAAGGGACCAATTCCAGCCCTCCCAGGTCCATCCCTTGTAGGTCTTGGCCAACCCGGTTGGTTTCTTGTGCCGGGATCACCCACCATTTGGGCACAAACCCCAGCCGCTCCGCCAAGGGAGCGACCAAGGCGGGGTCGGGCTCTTCATAAACTGCCAAAAAGTCTCCCGGCTCCAACAGCGGCCAAAGCAGCAGCGCTTGGCGGTTGAGCAGGTGCCAAGGCAGGCGGTGCCGGGCCGGTTGCACTTGGGCCCCGGCCAGTTCAAATTCAAAGTCGTAGTTGTAGGCGAACAGACGGCTCATGGACCCGCCGGCTTGGGACGGAGGCTGGACCAGATCGCCTCGAAGACCGGCTCTACGGCCAGACTGGCCATACAGTCCGAGGTGGCCTGGCCTTTGACCGGACAGGCCCCCAGCTGGCAACACCGTTTGGCTGTGCAGGGCAAGTCCGGGGTGAAAATTTGGCCCTGGGCTTGGTAAGGAGCCCAACGGGTGGCAGATTGGACCAAAATGGGCGGGTAAAAGCTGACCAACGGCACCCCCGCCGCTCCGGCCACATGGGTCGGTCCGGTCGAGGGGCCAACAAAGCCACGGGCAAACCGACAGAGCAGCCCCAATTCCCTGAGGCCCAAACGGTCCACCAGACCAAAGACTTGGGGCTGAAACCTCTGGGGTATCCCTTGGACCAGACGGTCCACCAGGAGCGCCTCTTGTGCCCCCATTCCGGTCAAGACCACCCTCAACCCCCGCTCGACCATCCGGCCCAAAAGCTCCCCATAGTGAGACTCCGGCCAATTGAGCGCCGAGCCGGACATGCCCGGATGCACCACCACATACCCTTGGGTTGGGTCCAGCCGGGGCAAGAGTTCCTGCAATCGGCCCAAAAACCCTTGCTCCTCCAGTTCCGTAAAGTAAAGCTTGGGTTTGGGCCGGTTGGAGCCGTCATAGCCCAGGGGCCGCAAGAGGTCTAGGTTGTAGTCCGCTTCGTTTTGCACTGACCGGCTGCGTTTTTGCAGCACCGGATAGTTGTAATAAAACAACATTTTAGGTTTCGAGAGTGGCCCGATCCGCACCGGAATCTCTTGCAGCCGGGGCAGCAGGCCCAAGGCGGCAGGGTCGTTGACCAAGGCCAGGATGGCCCCAAAGTCGGCGGCCTTGATCTCCTCCAGCACCTCCTTGGTCCGCTGTGGCTGGTACAAGATGACCTGGGAGACAAAGGGGTTGTTCTCCAGCAAAGGAGCGGTCAGAGGGCGGCACAAGACCGAAACCTTGAGCCCCAACCGGTTGCCTAACACCTCAAAAACCGGCAGGCTGGAGACAAAATCCCCGATCCGGTCGGTCCGGCAGACCAAGATTTTTTGGGGAGCTTCCTTTACGCTGCGATACCACAAGGTGCCAACCATGCCCAATGGGGTGAAAAAAATTTTGGTGGTCCGGTTTTCCTCTCTGGGAGACCTGATCCTGACCACCCCCTTTTACCGGGAACTGAAACGGTTGTTCCCCAAAGCCCAGGTGGACCTTTTGACCTCCCGGACCTTTGCCCCCCTTTTTGAGGGCAACCCGCACCTGACCCAGGTTTGGGAGTTTGACCGCAAGGACTCCGCCCAGCTGGACCTTTGGGCCCGTCAAATCAAGGCCCAGGACTACGACTTGGCCTTTGACCTACACCGGTCCCTCCGCAGCCGCCTTTTGCTCTTCAAGGCTTTTGGAGCCTTCAGCCCCAAGGTCAAAAAGATCGACAAACGGAGCCTCAACCGGAATCTGCTCTTGGCCTTCAAGATCAACCGGTTCCAAGGCCCCCAGGCCCAGCGGCGGGCCTACCTCAAACTTTTGGAGCCCTTGGCCCAGGGGCTCAAGTTGCAAGGACACACCGAGCTTTTCCCCAGCCCACAAGCCCAAACCAAAGCCAAGGCCATCCTGGCCCAAACGGGCCTTGAAGGCAAGCCTCTGGTCGCCCTGGGGCCTTCCGCCTCCTTTGGGCTCAAATGTTGGCCCAAGGAATCTTTTTTGGAGTTGGGGTTGGAGCTGGCAGAACGGGGTTTTGGGCTGGTGGCCTTGGGCGGTCCGGGGGACCTGGAGCCCCCGTGGCTGGAAGAGGCTTCCCAAGGGAAGATCAAGGATCTGAGCGGAAAACTGGACTTCCTGGAAAGTGCCGCCCTGCTGTCCCAGGCGACGTTGGCGGTGAGCAACGATTCGGCGATCGTCCATTTCAGCGAGGCGGTGGGCCGTCCGGTCTTGGCCCTGTTTGGCCCTACGGTCCAAGAATTTGGTTTTGCACCGTTTTTGCCCCAAAGTTTGGTGGTCGAACGGGATCTGCCCTGCCGCCCTTGCAGCCGAAACGGCAAGGGAAAGTGCCGGATCAAGGACACCCAAGCTTGCCTGGTAGGCCTTTCGGCCCGGCAGGTTGGGGAGTTGGCTTTGGAGCGGTTGGGCTAAAGCTGGGTGGATTCGATCTCGTTGACCAGAGCGTCAAAAAGCATGATCACATCGTTGTTGACGTTACGCAGCCTTCCGCAGAGGATCTTGACGATCACCCGGGTGACCGGCAGGGCAATCTCGGGGTGTTTGTCCCCCAATTCCAAAAAGGCCTTGCGGTCGATCACATAAGTCAGGCAGTCCTCTAAAACCATGATTGAGGCGGAGCGCAGGTCGTTGTCCATCAAGGCGACTTCGCCAAAAAAGACGTTGAACTGGCTTTTGAGGTCCACGATGGTGTATTCCTCTTTGTTCTTGGTGTTTTTGAGCACCCTGACCGCACCGTCCACCAGGATGAACAGTTCCTCCCCCATGTCCCCTTCATGGAAGATGTATTGCCCCGCCTGGAAGCGCCTGGGGGTGACAAAATGGGCAATGGTGGCAATTTTTGCTTCATCGGTGGCCAAGTCCTTGAACAACGAAAAGTCTTTGAGTCGCTGGATGTCGATGCTGTGTTCCATGGTTTCCCTTCAACGGAAAAAATTAAGCAAAAAAAGCGGCATAGCCGACTGAGTTTTTTCTTCCGCCGGTCCGGGCGGAGTTGTCGTATTCCTTAAACACCAAAGGACCCAGGCCAAAGTGCCGGATCAACCTCAAGGCTACCAGGATCGGCAAGGCACCGCAGATGGTGGCCCCAGTTTGCTCCAGCAGGTTCTCAAAGCCCCGGATGTCCAGCGCTGCAATGCGGTCGATCGCTTCCTTGTCCAAAGCCGGGCCGTCTTTGTACCCTTGGGGCCTGGGGTCAAAACCAAAGCTGGGGCCAACATGGCAAAAGTCGGAACTGATCACCCACAAGGTGTTGGGCTCCACAAAGGGCTCCAGGGCAACCGCCAGCGTTTGGGCCTGTTCTGGTCCGCCTGAAAGCAGCAGGGGCAAAATCCTCGCTTGGGGGCAAAGCAAGCCCAAAAAAGGCAACATCACCTCCAGGCAGTGTTCCGGCTTGTGGTAGGCCGTCTCAACCAAAGGCCAAGGCTGGGGCCGGGTCACCTGGAATTCGCCCAAGGGACTTTGCCAAACCTGATCCAAAGTCGCCGCTGCCCCTTCAAACCAAAAATGGTGGGAAGGGCCCAGCAGCATCACCCGTTCATAATTTTCTCCTTCAATCTCCTTGAAGGCGCTGGCCGCCACTTGACCCGAATATTCGTACCCGGCATGGGGCACCACCAAGACCTGGGGCCGTTTGGCGCTCTTTTTGGGCCGATTGGCCAGCAGGGCTTTTACCTGTGCCTCCAGCACCTCAGCTTGGGCCGGGTAAAAACTACCGGCAACCGCAGGACTACGGCTTAACTTCATCGGTTTTGCCTTCCTCGCCCCCCATCAGTTTGAGCAGGTAACCTGCCACCCCGACCGAACAAACCTGCGGCCAAGCGATGCACTTGGTGTAGCCGACCCTTTTCCCGTCCGGGTCGTACACATAAGAGTAGGTGGGGGTCCAAAAATAGGTTCCCACCACTTGGTTGTCCTTGTCAAAAATCTGTCCCTTGTGGGCGTAGCCGACCAAGGTTTGGCTGGCATCGGCATTAACCATATGGATCCGGGCCCAGCCCTTTTCCACCAGAATCCCGACCTTGCCGATCGGTTTGTCATTCAGGTCGTAGAGTTCCACGAATTGGGGGTAAACCTTGGCCCTGGCGGCTTCCTGGCCATTGCCGTCAAACACCTTACCGGTCAAAGGGAAGGGTCCGGGGGGCAGGTGCTCGTCCAGGACCTGGGCCGAAAGTGCGGTGGTCCACAACAACAAGACCAAGACCAGTGAGCGGTACATCGCCCCTCTATTCTGGAACAATCACCACCCTTTGCCCGGGATGGACCGACTGGTGCCCTTTGGGCAGATCGTTCAGGGTTTTGCCGGTGTGCATGTAATAAACCGGGTCCGTCCGCTGGAAAAAATCCTTGGGGTCCCCATGGATCAACCCCCCACCTACGTCCACAAAGACGGCATCATAGGTGTGGCCCAAAAATCTTCCGTCCACCTGGGCTTTGCGCACCTTGTCCATCACCCCCGCTTCCACCAGTTTTTCCACCCCGGAGTTGGAGAGCTGGTCCCCGGAGACAAACAGCCGCTTGGGTTGGCCCTTCTTTTGGGGCACTTCCAAACGGAGCCCCAAGGCGGGGATTGAATGGACCGAATAAAAAACCTCCAAGGTTGCCCCAAAAAGGTCAAAGGGCTGGTCGGCATAAAGGGGGACAAATTCGTAATGGGACAAGGCTTCCTTGTAGCCGCAGTTGAGCAGGGCCATCACCTTGACCAACATGGATTCAAAGATCTCCGGGCTGGTGTATATCTTCAGCCTCCGACCGGCAGTCAAGGTTTCGGCCACTTCCAGGTGGTCTTCATGGACATGGGAGACAAAAATCCCTTCGATGTCGTCAAGGTGTAGGCCCACCGCTTGGAGGTGCAGCCGCAGGTAGGAAGGGCAATCCCAGAGGAACCATTTGCCTTGCAACCGGAGCAGGAGCCCGTTGGCCGGACGCAAAGGGTCGAACCCTTCACTGGTGCCCAGCAGCCGTAGGTTGAATGCGGAGAGGGACTTTTTTTCCTTGGCCGTAACCAGCACCGGGGTCAGTTCATAAACCGGCAATTGGGGGTCTTCACTGACCAGATCACAGCTGTGCTCGTTGCCATTGGACCGGCAGGAAAAGCTGTCGGGACCCAGACGTTTGACCCAGACCGCCGGTTGGTCGTCCACGGCCGGAAAAACCTCCCGGTCATCACCAACGTTCAGGGGAATGAAGTCCACCAGTTCCCTGACCTTCAAGGTATGGCCGTCTTTGCCCTTGAGGGCGAGCCGTTCGGTTTCCTTGGCCCAGGCGGAAACCTTGGTCTGGTCCAAAAAGGCCGGGAGCCCCAGACGTTTTTCCGAGCCCAAAGCCTCTTCCAAAGAAGGGCCGGTCAGGGTCACCCGCAACATCTCCTCCAGTTTGGAGAGCAACGAAGTTTCGCCCAAGACCTTGAACTTTTTGCCCTGCGCCAGCCCTTGCTGGATGAACAAAAAATGGTAAAAGGGGAATTCCAGACAGACCTGGGAAGAAGAGCCTCGCAACAGGGTTCCAGGAAGAACCACCGTGTTGGGCATGGGGTAATGTTGCGCCAAAAGGGCCTTGAGCACCTCGGGGGGGCAACCGATCAGGATTCCGCCCAAAGCGGTGCTGTAGAGCACCGAACCGGGCATCAGACGGAATTCGGTGATCACGGGAAACAGGCTATTCATCGATCCCCCTTTCTCTGCGGGATTGGGCACGGTTGGTGGTTTTGGCTGCCTTTAAAGCAAAGACCGTACCAGGAACCATGTTCAAGCAAGGTAGAGCGGACAGGGCTGCGGTTTTTTAGGGGGAAACGAATTGCCTTCAACCCAAAACTCCGCTAAACGTGGCAGATCAACCAAAAATCTACCCTGCTCCGCTGATGAAAAAATTTTACCCCTTTCTGCTTCTCGCCGGGATTGCCCTTTGGCTCCCCTTGGGCAACCTCCTTTTGGCCCAACAAAACTTTGTCCCCCTCAAAGACGGGGAATACGAGGTCGAACAAGCCCCCCGACCGACCATCGAAGATGCGGTGATTTCGGGCCGGTTTGAGATGACCTACCTTTCCCAACGCAATTCCTTTTTGGGCAACCGCACAGAGTCCGGGCGAGCGGTCCAGGACTTTGAACTGGGTTTTCGCTCAAACCTGCATGATCATATCTCGATCAATGCACTTTTGGCCAACTATTCCATACTCATAGGGGATCAACCCGAGGGCTACCATTCGGCAAACCCCTTAGAACAAGGGGACTCCAGCACCGACACCGGGATGAACCTGATCTTCAAGGAAGCCTATCTGGAGTACGACCACAACCCCAATGCGGTTTTGAAAATCGGCCAGCACAGCTTTGCGGTGGCCGACAAAATGGGTTTGGTTTACAAAGGGGTCTCCAACGGGTTCAGCCAGACCTGCCGGGTCGGGACTTGGTGCTACTATTTTGGGGCGGCCAAGCTCAACAAGGGGATCAACGACAACCTGATGTTCGCCCAACTGACCTACCCGGTTTACGAAAACGGGCAGGAAATCTTTGACCCCTTTACCGGGGCCAAAAGGCAGTCCGAAGGTTTGTACATTGAGCTGTTCCGCAACTTTTACCGAGGCGAGGAAATCCCCCTGGCCAACTACGGCGGACGCACTGGCGGCGGGTCCTTGTACCACCTGGCGGACAGTTCGGGCCGGTTGATTTATTTTGACAACCACAAGACCGAATACTTCGGCACCAACCTCAGCTGGGTCTTGCCTGCCTTTCGGTTCGACCTCAACTACATCGCCCTGGCCGGGGACCGAGACTACTGGGCCGGAGCCCTGGGCAGCGCCGACCGGTCCCTGATCGCTCGGAGGCACCAGACCGGGACCTTGTGGTACAGCCGCAACACCTACTACCCGGCGGCAGACTGGAAATTGAGCTTTGACTACCTCCAGTCTTCGGGACAAAAACGCCAAAGTGCCTCGGAAACCTACTACGCTTCGGACCGGACCGACTATGTAGAGGTCCAAAAGGGTTATTTCGGGGAGGCCCAGGTTTACTTCCAAGGGCTGCAAAACACCGGGAACAGCCACAGCGTCTCCAACCTGACCTTCCGCCAGTACGGGCTCAACTACCGACACCCGGTCCAAAAGTGGGGGCTCGACTTCGCCTTTTACCAATTCTACCGTACCGCCGGAGTTTTCAACCAATCCGGGGAAGTGGTGGACCGGATCGGCCAGGAATTGGACATCCGCTACGGGATCGAGTTCGACAAAAATCTGGTCTTCAAGTTCGGCTACGGGGCCTTCCGCCCCCAAGGTGCCTACAGCAACAACGACAACCTTGCCCCCACCAAGATGGACCTGTTCTCCGCCTTTGGGGCCCAGTTGGCCTATCATTTTTAACCCAGGAGTTCCCGATGATGGTTTCAAAGTCCAAAGCCCTGTTTGCCCAAGCCAAGACCCTGATCCCCGGCGGTGTCAACAGCCCGGTGCGGGCCTTTCGTTCGGTCGGTGGGGAGCCCTTGTTCATCGACCGTGGGGCCGGGTCCAGGCTTTGGGATGTGGACGGCAACGAGTTTATCGACTATGTCGGGTCCTGGGGTCCCTTGGTCCTGGGCCATGCCCACCCCGAGGTGTTAGCCGCATTGGCCGAAACCATGAAAAAGGGCCTCAGCTTTGGGGCCCCCATTGAAATGGAGATTGAGCTAGCCCGGTGGATCAACCGGCTGGTGCCCAGCATGGAAATGGTGCGGATGGTCAGCTCGGGCACCGAAGCCACCATGAGCGCCATTCGGGTGGCCCGGGGCTTTACCGGCCGGGACAAGATCATCAAGTTCACCGGCTGTTACCACGGCCATGCCGATTACCTCTTGGTCAAAGCCGGTTCAGGGGCGACCACCCTGGGCGCACCGGACAGCCCCGGCGTACCCGAAGCCTTTGCCGCCTTGACGCTGCTCTGCCAGTACAACAACTTGGCCGCCGTCCAAGAGATGGTCGAAAGCAACTCGGGCGAGGTGGCGGCGATCATCGTCGAGCCGGTTGCGGGCAACATGGGGGTCGTAGCTCCGGGCCCCGGATTTTTGCAGGGATTACGGGAGTTGTGTGACAAGGAAGGGATTCTGTTGATTTTCGACGAAGTGATGACCGGCTTTCGGGTCTCCAAAGGAGGAGCCCAGGAGCTTTTCCACGTGGAGCCCGACCTGACCACTTTGGGCAAGGTGATCGGCGGCGGGATGCCGGTGGGTGCTTATGGCGGCAGGAGGGACATCATGTCCCAGGTTTCCCCTGCGGGCAACATCTACCAAGCCGGGACCCTGAGCGGCAACCCCATGGCCATGGCGGCGGGAATCGCCACCCTCAAGGTTTTGGACCGACCCGGTTTTTATGAAGACCTGGTCCAAAAAACCACCTGGCTCAAAAACGAGATGCAAGAGGCCCTGACCAAAAAAGGGGTGCCCCATTCGATCACTTCCGTGGGCAGCATGTTCGGCTTTTATTTTGCCAAGGAGAAGGTGGACAGCTATGAAACCGCCCTCAAGTGCGACGCTGCCTTGTATGGCAAGTATTTCCGGGAGATGTTGATCCGAGGGATTTACATGGCCCCGTCTGCCTACGAAGCGGCCTTTATGTCCGCCGCCCACAGCGAAGCGGACCTGGAAAAAACCGCCCTGGCCTTCAAGGAAAGCCTCAACCAGATCCTTTGACCGGGAGGCCCTCAAAAAAGTTGGGGGAAGCGCCGATTCCCCCTGGAGCCGCTGCGGGCCGGTCCCGGTTTGGGCCGCACCGGCTTTTGCTTTACGGTTTGGGTAAAAAGCACTAGTCTGCTCCCTGAAAGATCAAGCCACCTTTGGAGAAAGTCTCATGTCCTGGTTCAAACGGATCGCCCCCAAGCTCCTTTCCACCGAGCCAAAAAAGAACATCCCGGCCGGGATTTGGATCAAATGCCCCGAATGCGGCGAGACCCTTTACTCCAAGGACCTGGATAAAAACCTGAAGGTCTGCCTCAACTGTAGCTACCACTTTCGGCTCACCGCCGAAGAACGGATTGCTTCCTTGGTGGACGACGGCACCTGGACCGAACTGTTTTCCGGCATCCTGCCCAAGGACCCGTTGCAGTTTACCGACTCCAAAAAGTACAAAGACCGCCTTAAGGCGGCGACCACCAAAACCAAGCTCGAAGAGGCGATCACCTGCGGAGAGGGAAGGATGATGGGCCAACGGGTGGCCATGTCGGTCTTTAACTTCCGGTTTATGGGCGGCTCCATGGGCTCGGTGGTGGGGGAAAAGATCACCCGGACCATCGAATATGCCTTGGCCGAAAAACTCCCGGTGATCATCGTTTCCTCTTCCGGCGGAGCGAGGATGCAAGAGGGGGCGCTTTCGTTGATGCAAATGGCCAAGACTTCGGCGGCCTTGTACCAACTGGCCCAAGCCAAACTGCCCTACGTTTCCCTGATGACCGACCCAACCACCGGCGGAGTCTCGGCCAGTTTCGCCATGCTGGGGGACATCAACATCGCCGAGAAAGGGGCGCTGATCGGCTTCGCCGGACCTAGAGTGATCCAACAAACCATTGGCCAGCAGCTCCCCGCCGGGTTCCAGCGAGCCGAGTTCCTCTTGGAACACGGGGCGGTGGACTTGGTCTTGGACCGCCGGGAACTGAAGGGCCAGATTGCCAACCTGTTGGGCATTATGTTGCCCAGAGGTTAACCGACCAAAGTCTCAACCAACCCCACAAACTGGGCTTGGGCCTTGGCGGCTTCAAAGGCAACGGGGATATTCCCCTGCACCTTGGGGGATTGGGCGGCTTGGACAATGGCCTGGGCCATTTGTTCGGGGCTGGTCGGGTCAAAATAAACCGGATAGTCCCCGCCGATTTCGGGCAGGGAACTGGTGTTGGAGCAGGCGATCGGCACTCCCACGGCCTGGGCCTCCAAGACAGGGAAACCGAACCCTTCCAAGAGCGAGGGATAAACCACAGCATCCACGGTCCCATAAAGCCCCACCAAAACCGGCAGCTCCAAAAAGCCGACCCCTGCCAAACGTCCCAGTTCCTTTAGCCTAGCCAGCCCCGGCACTGCTTTGAGGTACGAATCCAGGTTCCCGGTCAGGACCAACACATACTCCGGCCCTAAGCCCAAGACTACTTCCGCCAGTAGCGCCAAGTTTTTCCGAGCTTCCAGTCCGCCAGGGTACAGCAATAACCTTTGGCTTCCATAGGTCCGGCGCAGTTCCTCTAAAAGCGTATGGGGACGGGGAGCCTCACTCCATATTGGCCCCAGGCTGTTGGGGATCACCTCAATTTTTTCCTCCGGCAGGTCCAAAAACCGGATCAGGTCGTTTTTGCTGGCCTGGGAAACAGTGACCACCTTTTGGGCCCACCGGGCGTTCCGTTTGGCGATCCACTGGTAGTAGGCAACCAAGGGAGCCTTGTAGAACTGGGGGAACCGGAAGTAGAGGCAGTCGTGGATGGTGATGACCGTGGGCAGTTTTTTGGGCAAAAGCAGGTCGTAGTAGGGGCTGTAAAACAGGTCCAACCCTTTGGGGCTGAAGTGCCGGGGAAAGCTGGTCAGGTTGTACAGGTACCCGGCATAAGGATGGTTGAGGGGCAGTTCGATGTCCCGGCAGACCAATTTGGGCACTTTGAGCCGCAGGTTGCCCCGGTTCGGGCCAAATCCGTGGCACTCCCAGTCCGGGTGGGCGGCAAACAGCGCCTCCACCCAAGGAGCGGTAGAGTTGAAGATCCCCCCTTGGTAGAGTGCATAATTTTTTGTGTCGATCCCGATTCGCTTGTCCATAAGAGCAAAATACAAAACCAACCGACCTTTGGGAATAGGGCTCTTGAAAGACCGGGTTTTGTCCTCTATCTTAGGGCTTCACCGTTTTTCCATCCCCAGGGGCAGATGTACGGACAAATCAAGTTTTTGGAAGGCAAAATTGCCGACAAGGCCGCCAAGATCAGCGGGGTCAAAGCCGAACTGGCCAAGGTGATCGTCGGCCAAGCGGCCATGGTGGACGGACTTTTGGTTGGGCTGTTCACCGGCGGGCATGTGCTTCTTGAAGGGCTGCCGGGTTTGGCCAAAACCCTGACCGTCAAAGCGCTCTCCCAAGTGGTGGCGTTGCAGTTTTCCAGGATTCAATTCACCCCCGACATGTTGCCCGCCGATCTGGTGGGCACCATGATTTTTAACCCCAAGGACGGCAGCTTCAGCCCCCGCAAGGGGCCGGTCTTCTCCAATCTGGTCTTGGCCGACGAAATCAACCGGGCCCCGGCCAAGGTGCAGTCGGCGCTGCTCGAAGTGATGCAGGAAAAGCAGGTCACCTTGGGGTCCCAAAGCTACGCCTTGGAAGAGCCCTTTCTGGTCCTGGCCACCCAAAACCCGATCGAACAGGAAGGCACCTACCCCTTGCCCGAAGCCCAGGTGGACCGCTTTATGATGAAGCTGAAAGTCGGCTACCCCACCCGGGAAGAGGAGCGGGAGATTTTAAACCGGGTCACCGGGTTCCGTGAACCTTTGCCTTTGGCCAAAATTTTGGAAAAAGAGGAGATCTTGGAGATTCGAGGGCTGATCGAACAGGTTTACCTGGACGAGAAGATCAAGGAATACATCGTGGACTTGGTTTTTGCCACCCGTGAACCCCAAACCGTTGGCCTTGGCTCTTTGAGCCCCCTGATCGAAATGGGAGCCAGCCCTCGGGCCAGCATTACCCTGGCCATCGCCGCCAAGGCACTGGCGCTGTTTAACGGCAAAGGGTTTGTCACCCCCCAAGAGGTCAAGCAAGTGGCCCCCGAGGTCTTGCGACACCGGATCTTGGCCAGCTACGAAGCAGAGGCCGAGTCGGTGAGTACCGACGAGATGATCGGCCAGATTCTAGGCAAAGTGAAGGTCCCCTAAGCCCCCACCAACCTATGGCCCCTCCCCCCTCCAAACCCACCGAACCTCGCCTTGAAGCGGAACTGTTCAAGCGGGTCAAGGCAGTCCAGCTGACCAGCCGCAAACGGGTCAACGACCACTTGGCCGGAGAATACCAAAGCGCCTTCCGGGGCCGGGGCATGGAGTTCGACCAAGTCCGGGAATACAGCCCCGGAGACGACCCCAAGTACATTGACTGGATGGTCAGCGCCCGGATGGGCCACCCCTACATCAAAACCTTCATTGAGGAACGGGAACTGTCGGTGTTTTTTGTCATCGACGGTTCCGGCTCCTCCGGTTTTGGGTTGGGGACCAAAACCCGGTTTGACTTGGCCGTGGAGTTGTTCGCCGCCTTGGGCCTCTCGGGGATGCGCAAAAACGATTCCCTGGGGTTGTTGGTGTTTACCGACCAAGTAGAGTTGTTTGTTCCACCCAAAAAGGGGCGCAAACATTTTTTGCGGTTGATCCGAGAACTGCTCCACTTCACCCCCCAGTCCAAGGGGACCCACATCGGGACCGCCTTGGAGTACTGCAACAAAGCGCTCAAACGAAGAGGGGTGTTGTTTTTGGTCAGCGACTTTTTGGACCCCCACAACTACGCCAAACCGCTGCGCCACCTGGCCAAAAAACAAGACCTGGTGGTGATCGAAACGGGGGAGCCGGTGCCCCTGGAGTTGAGCGGGCTGGGGCTGATCGAGGTAGAAGGGCTGGAGTCGGGGAGCCGAGAATTGCTCGACTTGGTTAACCTCGCCCCCCAGGGACCGGAAAACCGAAAAAAGTCCTTCACTCTCCTGGGTGCCGACTACCTCCAGGTCAAGGAAACCGACGACCTGGACCAAAAGTTGGAGGGCTTTTTCCGCCAACGGGCCCGGCGGCGATGAAAACCCTGTTTTGGTTTCTGGCCTTTTGTGGTTTTTCCTTGCCCCTGTTGGCCTTGGAGCTGTCCGTCTCGCTCGGCCATCCGCACCTGCCCTTTGAAACGCCCCAGGTCTGGTCGGTGAGCGCCCGTTATGGCCCCGAGGTTCGGGACTTGGAACTGGTGCCCCCGGCCAAGCTGCCCTTGGTGGTGATTGGCCCGGACAAAACCTTGGGTTACGAAAACGGGACCTTCCAGACCACCTGGACCTTCACCTTGAGCCCGGTCCGGCCAGGGACCGTCCAGCTTCCCAGCCCGGTGGTCCGTTACCTGGAACGGGGCACCCCAAAATCCCAATCGGGGCCTGCCTTGGAGTATGAGGTCGCCGCTCCGGCCCAGCCTGGGGCACCCGCCCTGTTGCCGCCTTTGGAACCGGGGCTTCGTTGGGGCTGGGTGGTGGCGGGCTTGGGGCTCTCTTTGGTCTTGGCCCTGCCCCTGGGCTGGTGGCTGCGCCGCCCCCAAAAGGTGGTCTTGCCTCCCCCGGTCAGCCCCGAAACACTGGCCTTGGCCCGGCTTCAGGAACTGGAAAACCGGTTTAACCCCCAGGACCTCAAGGGCTTCCACGTAGAGTTGAGTTTGCTGCTCAAGACGTACCTGACCGGGAAGTACGGCCTGCCTGTCTGGGGGCAAACGACCGAGGAGTTTTTGTGGTCTGCCCGTCGCTCTACCCTTTTGAGCCCCTCCGTCCGCCAGGGGCTGGACCGGTATTTTCACCTGAGCGACCAAGTCAAATTCGCCGCCTATGACCCCGGACCGGCCTTAAGCCTAGCGGCCCTAGAGGAAATGCGGGCCTGGATCGCCAAGGAGGCCCATGGAGTTTAGGGATTGGCCTTGGGGGCTGATGTTTTTTACGGTTTACCTGGGGCTCTTTTTGTGGGGGCTCCGTCGGCCCCAAGGTCCGGCGCTCAAGCTGGCCGATCCTTCGGCTTTAAGAAGCGCCAAACCCAGCCGCAAGGTCCGGGCGGCCCAAACCCTGCCCTGGCTGAGGCTGGTCGCAGTGGCCCTGGTGGCCTTGAGCCTCGCCCGGCCCCAGGTGATGGAACAGGCGGTCAAGACCCAAACCGAAGGGGTAGCCATTTTGATGGTCCTAGACCGCAGCAGTTCGATGCTCGACCCGATGCTTTATGAAGGCCAGGAAATGCCCCGGTTGCAGGTGGTCAAACAGGTCTTTGGGGATTTTATCTTGGGCACCCCCAAGGGCCTGCCCGGCAGGGGTGCGGACCTGATCGGGCTGATGACCTTTTCGGGTTTTGTGGACGAAATCTCCCCTTTGACCCGAGACCACCAAAGTTTGGTCCACTTTGCCCAGGGGCTCCAGGTGGCCCAGCGGTACGAAGACGGGACCATGATCGGCGATGCCATTGCCCAATCCACCTTGCGGATGATCGCCTACCAGGGCATGCTGGGACATGAGGGGAAAGGGGAGCGGGAGCTAAAGTCCAAGATACTGATCCTGCTGACCGACGGTCAACAAACCCCCGGTGGGACCGACCCCTTGGAGGCTGCCAAAACCGCCGCCGCTAACGGCATCAAGCTTTACAGCATCGCCATTGTCGGGGAGCCGCCCCAGTTTGGCGGGTTGGGCAGCTTTTTTCGGTTGAACAACCCCTTTTTGGACACCAGCATGATCGAAGAGGCGGCCCGGATCACCGGGGGAGCCTTTTTTAAGGCCACCACCGGCGAATCGCTGCGCAAGGTTTACCAAGAGATCGACCGGTTGGAAAAAAGCCAATTCGAGGAACGGCAGGTGACCTACAAGGAGCGGTTTGCTTGGTTTTTGGTCCCCGCTTTGGGCTTGTTGCTGCTGGAATTTATCCTTTCTTTTGGACCGCTGAGAAAACTGCCTTGACCGGCCACGAGGGTTTTGATGGTACAAATTTTGGTGATCGGTTTGGGTGGGGCCCTGGGCACGGTGGCCCGGTTTCTCCTGACCAACTGGGCAAACCGCCTTTTTCCCACCGCCTTCGTGGCGCTGGGGACGCTCCTGGTCAACGGCCTGGGCTGTCTTTTGATCGGCCTGATCGCTGCCTTGTTCCAAGCCAGGGGAATGGCCGGGTCGGCAGGATGGATGTTTTTGATCACCGGGGTACTGGGAGGGCTGACCACCTTTTCAACCTTTGGGCTGGAGAGTTTTTATTTTTTTAAGGCCGGCATGACGCTCAACGGCATCGCCAATCTGGTGGCCCAGTTGGTCTTGGGCCTTTTGATGGTTTACGCTGGAGACCGGTTGGGACGGATTTGGTTATGAACCCCTGGTTTCGGTTTTTTGAGCCCCAATGGGGCCTTTGGCTGCTCTTGCTGCCTCTGCTGGCTTACTTTGGCTACAAGAATCACCAAAAGGGGTTTTTGGTCCTGCAGAGGCACTTTAGCCCCACGCTCCTGGCCAAGTTGCTCCCCCACCGGACCCACCCTCTGGAACGGTTTGGCTGGCCGGTGTTGGTGCTGGCCTTGGGGATTTTTGCCTTGATGCGTCCCCAAGGGGAACCTACCCCCAAGCTGGCCCAAAAAAAGGGCCGGGATCTGGTGATTCTGCTCGACCTTTCCAAAAGCATGCTCGCCGAAGACCTCCGGCCCAACCGGCTGGAACGGGCCAAAGGGATGATCGAAGAGCTGGTTTTGGCTTTGGGGGGGGAGCGGATTGCGCTCCTGGGCTTTGCCGGGGAGGTGAAGCTTTTGTGCCCCTTGACCTTGGACTACACCTTTTTTAACTCCGCCTTGTCCCAGGCGAACCCCAACCAGATCAGGCTGGGCGGCACCCAAACCGGGGCGGCCCTTTCCCAGGCCTTGGAGATGTTGTTTTTTGACCCTACCACCCAAGGCCGGGAGATTTTATTGATCACCGACGGAGAGGACCACCAGTCCGACCCCCTGGGGGCGGCAAAGCTGGCCGCCCAAAAGGGGGTGAGGGTCCACACCTTGGGCCTGGGCGACCCCAAAGGGGCACCCATCCCCACCCAGGACGGTCCCTTGACCTTCCAAGGCCAAGTGGTGCTAACCAAGCTGGATGAAGGGACCTTACGGGAAATCGCCAAGCTCACCGGCGGTTATTACATCCCCGCCCAAACCAAACAGGTTGACATGGCCGAGTTGTACCGGAAATTCCTGGCCCGAGACGGGGTGGAAAAGGGAGCGGGGGAAGAGGTCTGGGTTTGGCAGGAATGGTTTTTGTGGTTCCTCTGGCCGATGGGGTTTTTGCTCTGCTGGCCGGTCCTCAAACCTCTGGAAAGGGCTTTACTTCGCTCCCCAAAGGTACGAAGCTGAAAAAACTTTTTCCACCCACATTTCTCCTACAAGGAACACTATGTCCCGGATCACCTTGGGCCTTTGTTTGGCCTTGGTCTTAAGCGCACCCAGCGCTTGGGCCAAAACCCCACTGACCACCGAAACCGCAAAGGTCAGCTACCTGTTGGGCCTCCAGTTTGGCACCAACCTGACCCGCCAAGGGGTGGAGCTTGACTTGGCCGCCATTGCCGAAGGTCTGCAAGACGGCACCAAAGGGGTCAAACCACAACTTTCCGAAGAAGAAGCCGCCAAGGTGATGAACGATTTCCGGCAAAAACTGACCGCCAAAATGGAAGCCCAAAGGAGCAAGATGGCTGGGGAAAATCAGAAGTCCGGACAAGCCTTTTTGGACAAAAACAAAAAAGAGGCGGGCGTAAAGGTGACCAAAAGCGGGCTCCAGTACAAGGTTTTGACCGAAGGCAAAGGGGCCAAGCCGAAGACCGACTCCAAGGTCAAGGTCCACTACGAAGGCAAGTTGACCGATGGGACCCTGTTCGACTCCAGCTACAAGCGGGGTGAACCGGCGGTCTTCCCGGTCACCGGGGTGATCCCCGGTTGGACCGAGGCCTTGGGCATGATGTCGGTCGGCTCCAAGTGGCACCTGGTGATCCCCGCCGAATTGGCTTATGGCGACCGGGGCATGGGCGGAGCAATCCCCCCCAACTCGGTGTTGACGTTTGACGTGGAGCTGTTGGGGATCGAGTAACCATGCAGGCGGTGGGAGTCTTGGGTTACGGGTATCTGGGGGCCAGGGTGCTGGCTGCAGGTCCCTGTGGTCCGGGCTCCTTTGCCGCCTCCAGAGGCGAGAAGCCCCAGGGCCTACCCGTCCCTTGGGTGCCCTTCGATTGGGCCGAACCAAACACCTGGGACCACCTCCCCCAAGAGGCCCAGGGTTTGGTGTTGACCATCCCGCCAGTTCATCCTGACCTGAAGGCGGAACAGGCCCGACTGGAAACCTGGGGAGCCTGGATGTCCAAGCACCGGCCCCGGTTGGGTCGGTTGGTGTATCTCTCCTCTACTGCGGTTTACCCCAACCAGCCGGGGCTTTTTGACGAAACCTGGGCCATTGCCCCACAAAGTGAAAAGGGCCAGTTGCGGTTGCTCAGCGAGCAGGTGCTGGCCCGTTTTTTTGACCTCAAGGTGATCCGTCCGGCGGCGATCTACGGGCCGGACCGGAGCATCTTGGAGCGGATGAGGCAAGGCTTGCCGGTGCCTGCAGACTCGGGGCCGGTGTACCGGATCCATGTCGAAGACCTCGCCCGGATCTGTTGGGCCGCTTTGGAGCAGTCCGACTTCCCCTCGCCGATCAATGCGTTGGACCTGAAACCTGCCAGCAGTTTGGAGGTGGCCCAGTGGGTCCACCAACGGCACCCGGAGTTGGTCCCCAAACTGGAAGAAGGCTACTTGGCCCGCCGTGGTTTTGCAGTCCACCCAGAACGGAAGCTCTCCAACCAACGGCTGTTGGAAACTCAGTTTACCTTTGTTTACCCCAGTTACCAAGAAGGAATGAACCAGTGAACAGCCCTGCCCCTGCGGTCTTGCAAGCCCTCGAAGCCCTAAGCGCCAAGTACCCCTCGGTGCCAATGGAGGCCATCCTCAAGCAGGACCTCTTGCGCCTGGGCGTAGGGTTTTCCGAGGACAGCTTGAGAATCGCCACCGGGTTCAAACCAAAGGATTATTTTATCTTCAGTTTTGACCTGAGTACCTTGGAGGACCTGGAAAAAGCCGGGGCGCATCTCCTCAAGGCCCCCGAAGAGGTCCGGTTTTTTGGCGGCCCCTACCTTTTGCAACCGACCATCTTCAACGTCCGGCTCAGCCCTACCAGCCCCTACCAAGTGGGGATCGGCGAAGGGAAGTTGCAGTTGTTTTTGGGCCAGGTTCAACTGGCGGAAGTGGAGTACCACCCGGTCCCGCCCTTTTACCAAAGCCCTTTGCAGAGCGGCAAAAAAATCAGCGAGATTGCCCCGGTGCTGGAATGGGGTTATCTGGTTTACCTGACCCTTTACCGGCTCTGCCAATACTGGGGCAAAGACGAAGAATGCCAGTTTTGCGACATCAACGAAAATTACCGGCAACAAAAAAAGGCAGGCCGGGAATACACCGGGGTCAAGGACCTGAGCGACATCTTGGAGGCCTTGGAGACCATCAACCGACTCGACACGGCCAAGACCACCCAAGCGATCACCTTGACCGGCGGCAGCATCACCGGCCTTTTGAACCACAAAACCGAGCTGGACTTTTACCTGGATTATGCCCGGCCCATTTTTGAACGGTTTGGGGACCGGTGGATCTTAAAAGCCGTTGTGGAGGCCTTTGAGAAGGCCGATTGCCAACGGCTTTACACCGAAGGCGGGGTGCGAATTTACCACCCCAACTATGAGGTCTGGGACCAGGAACTGTTCAAACGACTTTGCCCCGGCAAGGAGCGGTTTGTTGGCTACAACCGCTGGATGCGCCGGATTGTAGAGTCCGCCGAGGTTTTTGGCCCCGACCATGTAATCCCCAACTTTGTGGGCGGCGTAGAAATGGCGGCCCCCTACGGATTTGGAACGGTGGAAGCCGCCGTAGAATCCACCGTTTTGGGGCTGGAGTTCTTTATGTCCAAAGGCATCCTGCCCCGGTTCACCACCTGGTGCCCCGAACCCTTGAGCGCCTTGGGCTCCCAGCCCCCACCACCGTTGGAGTATTTTGTTTATTTGCTCAAACGGTACAAAGAATGTTTCACCCACTATGGCCTCAAAGTCCCCCCCGGCTACGGCCAAGCCGGACTGGGCAAAGCGGTTTTTTCGGTCTCGGCGTTTATGGATGTTTTGGCCCCTTGAGCCTTTGTCCCAGGTAACCCTGGCGACTTCGCCCGGGGTGCTACAAAAAAAGCGACCTTTTCCCTGAAGCGCCTCCTTTGCCCTTGGGGCTGGATTTTCTTTCCCCGTTGGGGTAGCCTGCCCTTTCAAAAAAGTTTTTATTCCCCAACCCCTAAAAAACCCCTGCCTGCCCCATGTCCGAGCCCAAAGAGGCCCAACTGACCCCGATGCTCAAGCACTTCTACCAGACCAAGGAAGCGGTCGGGGAAGCGATCTTGTTTTACCGGATGGGGGATTTTTACGAGATGTTTGGGGAAGATGCGGTGGCCGCTTCCAAGGTCCTGCAGATCCAACTGACCACTCGGGGCAAAGGGACCACAAATGCGGTTCCTATGTGCGGGGTGCCGGTCCATGCCTACCAAGCCTACGTCAACAAGCTGACCAAAGCGGGGCTCAAAGTCGCCATTTGTGAACAGATGGAAGACCCGGCCTTGGCCAAAGGGCTGGTCAAGCGGGAAGTGGTCCGGGTGATCACCCCCGGCACGATCTTGGCTGAAGACCTCTTGGAACCAGGGAAAAATCAGTTCCTCCTGAGCCTCACCTTGGATTCCCACAAAAAGCTGCTGGGCTTAGCCTTTGCGGACCTCACCACCGGGGAATTGGAGCTGGAGGAGATTGAGGTCCAAGGGGGGTACGGGGCCTTTTTGGAGCGGTTCCAGCTCTACCGGCCCAAAGAAATCCTGTTCCCCAAAGCCCACCGGGGAGAAGACTTTTATGGCCCCCTGGTCGAACGGCTGCTGCAAAAGCCTCCGCACCTGGAGCCCTTTGACCGCTACCATTTTGAGCCAGAACCGGCGGTCAAGGTACTGACCCAGCACTTTGGGGTACTCAGCCTCGACGGGTTTGGACTGGGCGGTTTGAGCGCCGGGCTTTGTGCGGCCGGGGCACTGCTCGCCTACCTCAAGGAGACCCAAAAAGAATCGCTGGCCCACTTCCAGAGCATCAGAAGGCTCAACCCCCAAAAGACCATGCTGCTCGATGAGGCCACGGTGGCCAACCTGGAGCTGTTTGAATCCCAAGATGGTTCGGTGCAAAACAGTCTCCTGGGGCTCTTGGACCTGAACAAAACCCCGATGGGCTCTCGGCTCTTGCGCCGGTGGATCGGTTCGCCGCTCTTGGAGTTGGGGGCGATCACACGGCGGTTGGACCGAGTCTCCGCTTTTGTTTCCCAGGTGCCCTTGACCCAAGAGCTACGTCTAAGCCTCAAGGAGATTGGGGACCTGGAGCGGACCTTGGCCCGAATCAGCCTCAGTGGTTGTACTGTCCAAGACCTGATCCGGCTCAAACGAGGCTTGGCCCCCCTGGAGGGGATCAAGGCGCTGCTGGGCAAGGCCCAAGGCAGCGGCCTGGAGAAATACACCCAGCCCTTTGACAGTCTGGCCGACCTTTTCCACCTCTTGGACTGCCAACTGGTTGAATCGGCCAGCGGGGTCAAGTTAACCGAAGGGGGCTACATCGCCCCTGGGGTGGACGAGCAATTGGACCGGCTTCGAGGGCTGGCCCGAGACGGGAAGCAGTTGATCGCCAATCTGGAAGCCAAGGAACGGCGGGAAACCGGGATCGGCAGCCTCAAAATCTCTTACAACCGGGTCTTCGGTTATTACCTGGAGGTCACCAAGGCCACCAAGGGCCAAGTGCCGGACCGTTACCTACGCAAACAGACCCTAGCGGGCAGCGAGCGATACAGTACCCCGGAGTTGGCCGAACTTGAAGAAAGCCTGCTCGGTGCGGACGACGAAGCCAAGGCCCTGGAGATGAGGATTTTTGGGGAGCTGCGGGCCAAGGTCATCGCCCAAGCGGGCCGCATCCAAGCCATGTCTCGGCTGCTCGCCCAGTTGGATGTGCTGTCCAGTCTGGCCCAGGTGGCCAGGGAGCGGAACTATGTCCGCCCTGAATTTAACCTGGACCCAAACGAACGGGTGATGTTCCTCTCCCAAGCGAGGCACCCGGTAATCGAGGCGATTTTGACCGACCAGCCTTTTATCGCCAACGACCTGGAACTGAACGGGCAGACCGACTGGATCCACATCTTGACCGGCCCCAACATGGGCGGCAAATCCACCTACATGCGCCAAGCGGCCCTGATCGCCTTGATGGCCCAGATGGGAAGTTTTGTTCCAGCCAAACAGGCCAGGCTGCCGTTGTTCGACCGGATTTTTACCCGCGTGGGCGCTTCGGACAGCTTGACCCGTGGCCAATCCACCTTCATGGTGGAGATGACCGAAGCAGCCAGCATCCTCAACAACGCCAGCCGCACCAGTCTGGTGATCTTGGATGAAATTGGCCGGGGGACCAGCACCTTGGACGGGATCAGTTTGGCCTGGGCGATTGTCGAGCACCTGCACCGACTCGGGGCCTTGACCCTGTTTGCCACCCACTACCACGAGCTGGTCCGGCTTGAAGAGGAGCTCAAGGGGGTCAGCAACGCCAAGGTGGTGGTCAAGGAAGAAGGGGAGAAGATTGTCTTTTTAAAGAAAGTGGTTGCCGGACAGGCAGACAAAAGTTACGGCATTCATGTGGCGGAGCTTGCAGGACTGCCCCGTTCGGTGCTCTCTTTGGCCAAGGGGATCTTGAACCGGCTCGAATATGCCCAAGCCCGGCTGGCCGACTCTCTGGACCGTAACCCCAGCCTGGAGCTGGAATCAAAGGCGGAACCGGTGAACCAACAGATCAGTTTTGCCCCGGTCGAAGCTCCCTGGGTTGAGGAACTTCGGTCCTTTGACCTCAACCACAAAACGCCCCTAGAGGCGTTGCAACTGGTCCATCGATTGCAGCAAAAGCTATAGATGAGAGTTTTTTGGGTCGCCTTTCTGCTGTTTCTCTTGGCCCCCGGTTTGGGTCTGGCCGAGTTGCGGGCAGACTCGGTGGAACGGGACTACCAAAGGGCGGCCCAGGACTTTTACCGGCTTTACCGGCCCGGCCCCTTCCGGGAGCGGGCGGACAACTTCTTAAAAACCATTGCCAAGTTTGAGGCCATCGCCGCCGATCACCCTGGCCACAAGCATGCACCCCAGGCGCTCTACAACAATGGGAAGCTCTACCATTCCTTGTACAAGTGGAGCCACAACGACCGGTACCTGGACCAAGCGATCCAGGCCTACCGCAAGTTGGTGATCAGTTACCCCCAAGAGAAAATCGCCGACGATGCCCAATTTGAGATCGGCCTGATCTTTGAGGAATACAAGGACCAACCCTCCCAAGCCTCGGTGGAATACCAAAAGGTCATCGACCTTTTCCCCAAAGGGGACTTCGCCCCGATTGCCCGCAAAAAATTGGAACAATTGGGACCTCCGACCCAAGACCTGCGGCTGGCCGCCCCCAGCCCCCAACCTCCGGCCAACCCGCCTCCGGTGGTGCCGCCCCCCCCCGCAAGCGCCCTGCGCCCCGGCGACCTGACCCAAGCGAGGTACGGCGGCCTGAGTGAAAAGGAAGAGCAGCAGAAGAAGAAAAAAAGTCTGGTCGCCAACGTGGAATACTGGTCCAACTCCGACTGGTCCCGGTTGGTGATCAACGTAGCCGACCCGGTCCGCTTTAAGTATCAGGTGCTCAAGGAAGACAAGGCCCAAGGCAAGGGCAGGCGGATGTACCTGGACCTGGACAAGAGTTTTTTGCCCCGCAAGTTCAAGGACCGGATTGCCGCCGAAGACGGATTGATCAAACAAGCCAGAATCGCCCAGTTCGACAAGGATACGGTCCGGGTGGTACTGGATCTGGCCAGCTTGGACCGGATTCGGGTTTATCCTTTTGAGTCCCCAGACCAATACAAGATCATCGTGGACATCTTGGGTTCCGAGGCCATTGCCGACAGTCCCGGTCCGGCTGCGGAAACCGCTCCCGCCACCCCGGTGGCGACGGCCCCGGCACCGGCACTACCGGCCAAAAACGGACCGCTCAACGGCACGGCCCCCTCCAAGGCGGACGTGGAGGCAACCACCCTTTCTCGGGCCCTGGGGCTCAAGGTCAGCCGGGTCATCCTCGACCCCGGACATGGCGGCAGGGACCCCGGAGCCATGGCCTTCGGGCTCAAGGAAAAGGACTTGGTCCTGGAGTTGGCCCTGGAACTACGTAAAATCCTCCAGCAAAAAAACCCGGAAGTGGAAGTGATGATGACCCGGGAGACCGACAAGTTTATCCCGCTGGAAGCTCGGACCGCCTTTGCCAACAAAAACCAAGGGGATATTTTTGTATCCATCCACCTCAATGCCCACCGCAAAAGCAGCGTCAGCGGCATTGAGACCTACTACTTGAACTTGACCACCGATGCCTACGCCCTTTCCTTGGCGGCCAAGGAAAACCAAACCAGCCTCAAGTCCATACGGCACTTGCAAGGGCTATTGCACGACCTGATGACCCATTCCAAGATCCAGGAATCCACCCAACTGGCCAAACTGATCCAAGACGGGGCGGTCAACCAAGCCCGGTCTTCCAACCGGATCCAGCTGCGCTCCCTGGGGGTCAAGCAGGCTCCCTTTTTCGTGCTTTTGGGGGCCAGAATGCCCAGCATCCTGGTGGAGGCCGGATTCATCACCAACAAAACCGAAAACGACCTGTTGCGAGACCCGAAGTACCGGAAGATCCTGGCCTTGGGAATCTACCAGGGACTCTTTTCTTACATGGACCGAACTTGAAACGAAGCACCTTTTTTCTCTTCTGCCTGGGGCTCGGTTTGAGCTCCTGCTCGGCGACCTTGACCTCCGAACAGATCTCCAAAACGGCGGAACGACACTTTGAAGAAACCAAAGGACTGGCGGGGACCCTGCAAAACCGTGATTTTTTAGGACTTTCAGCCGGATTTTTTGTGCTGCTCAACCACAAGGAAGTGCCCGAGGACGTAAAGGCCCCCATGGAAGCAAAAGTATTTGCCGCAGTGGAGCAGATGGGCTTTTTCCCGGTGCTCCTGCGCAACGAAGACCTGAATACAAGGCTCCAGGAAGACCGGCAGATGCGGGTCAATTCGGAGATCTACCTGGACAGCCTGACCAACGTGGCGGTTTCGGACAAGGACTTGGCCAACCCCTTGGGCCAGTACCTCAACGTGGACGACCTTTTGGTCTTTCATGTTTCCTTGTGGCCTTGCCCGACCTGCTCAAACAAGAGTACCTTGAGGTTGAAGTTGCGTCTGGTGGACGCTTCTTCGGGCTTGATCCTCTGGACCGCCGGAGTGGAGCAGGAGCTGTTTGACTACGAACTGGGGGCCGCACCAGAGATTGCGTTGGAGTTGGCCAACAACCTGACCCAACTTTTTGACGAGCGGTTCAAGGTCAAGTGGCACAAAGCGAGGTTTGCCAATTTAGCCAAAGGATAACCATGCTCAAAAGGCTGGACCAACGGTTGCGGGAGCTTGCCTTCGGGGTGGAGGAGGAAAGGGAGATTCCCACCGAGGTCGAGGGCAACCCCCTTTCCTTGTACCTCAAGGTTTACCAGCGGCAACACCGGATGATCTTTATCCTCTACCGGGGTCTGTTGCTGGCCTTTGGGACCTTGGTGGTGGTGGTCAGCTTTCTGATTGATGCCTCCTTGGAGCCCTCCCAAGCTCCCTCCTGGGCTCCTTATGCCCTGGGTCTGGTTGACTTGGCCCTGACCTTTGGTTTTTTTAAGGCCCTCTTGGAACTTAAAAAATACAAGGCCAAAAACGCCGAACTGCTGGCCCTGGTCTTGGAACACCTGGAGCGGGACCTGCAAAAGTTAGAGCGGATCAAGGCCGAACAGGCCCAAATGATGGCCAAAAAAAAGAAGTTCAAGCTCCTGCTGGGCGAGCCCAAACCCCAAGCTTCGGTCGGCTGGGACCACAAACTTTGCCCCAAGTGCGGCCAGGAGACCGACTTGGTGGAAGAGGTATGCCCCCAGTGTTTGTACCTTTTTGGCCCCCTCATCTACAGCTAGCCTCTGTTGATCCCCTAACCCCGACCTTGGCAATGGCACCCCAATGATCTCTGCAACCGGCTACGGCAAAGCCCAGGGCACCTCCGTTCGGATTGTTGGGGGGCTCGACTGGCTGTTGGTTTGGCTGGTGGGGCTCTACTCCGTGCTCTACCCCCCCTTTGTCTCCCATGTATGGTTTGAGTCCCTGTACCGTCTGACCGTCGAGGGTTTGCTGCTGGCCTTCCTTACCCTGGTTTATCTGGGCACCCGTGGGGGACGGTTTGCGGTGACCTTCCTGACCGCTCTGGTCTTGGTCTCACTGTATGGGATGTTCAGCGGGGAAGCGTTGGCCCAGGTCTTTTCCTTCCTCAACAAGTTGTTGTTCCTGATGTTGCTCTACCGGGTGGCAAGGGACCGGCCCCGGTTTGCCCGGTATCTGCGCCAGGGGTGGGTCTGGTTTTGGGTGCTGACCTTTTTGTTGGCTCTGACGGCTTTTACGACCAAGTTTTTGGGCCTGCTCCGCTTTGGCCCCTTCCCCTTCCCGGTCCATTACCCCTACCAGTTCCACCCTCTGCTGGGGAACCTGTTGGACAAAAACCTGGGCGGGGTGATGTTTCCCAGGGTCTGCGGCTTTTTTGACGAGCCGGGGCTGTTGGCCTTTTTTGCCGGGCTCAACTTCTACATTGGCCCCAGGCTGTTTGAAAGCAAGATTCGAGGCCGGTGGTTTTCGGTCTTGGCGTTGGCGGCGGGGTTGACGACCTTGTCTTATACCCTGTTCATTTTTTTGGCGGTTTGGTTTGTGCTGAAGGTCACCAAACTTTTGGACTACAAGGTTGAATTCACCTTGCTCCTGCTGGGGATCGGGCTGGTTTCGGTGTTGACCTTTGTTTTGCTGGTCCAGAACATCGACCTGCTGCCCAACAGCTCGGGAATCGACCGGCTCAAGCGGATGCTTCATGTTTGGGAAGAATACAAGGCGCTGAACTTTTACCAGATCCTTTTTGGCACCGGGATCTTGCCCCTAAAAGCCATCCTTTCGGGCGGGGCCAATGCCGGACTGTTACAGGTCTTCATTGCCCGTGGGCTGTTGCTTTCCCTCTTTTTCTTTGGTGTAATCCTCAAGCTCCTGGACCAAAGAAAAACCCTGACCCTCTATGTCCTTTATTTCTCCCTGGCCTTCGACTTTTTTTGGTACCCCTTGTTTTTGACCGGTCTGGTGGTCAGCTTTTTTGCGGTCCCCCCGTTGAGCGCCCAACCCAAGCCCGGTTCGCCTCTGACCCCAAGGTTTTAGCGCCCCCTTTGGGCCAGGGTTTGACTGCCTTTGTAGCCCTTCCCACGAAGGGTTTGTGCGGATTACCCATTTCCTTTCCTGGCAAAAGGTGAGACAATCGGAGCCCTGAGGTAGGCTTTGGGAGGCGGTCGTTTGGCCCTTTGGGGCTTAAACTCCCCATTAAAAATTTTGCGCCCCGGTGGCCCGGTGCCGGTTGCAGGTCCAATGGTTGTATGAATCCCCAAAAAAACAAATTGCTTTTGGTTTATCCTCACATGGGGCTTTCGGGGAATTTTGTCCGCCATGCCCCTCTGAGCCTGCTTTACACCTCCATTGAGGTGATCGAAGCCGGGTATGGGGTGGAACTCCTGGACAACCGGCTCCACCTGCAAGACTGGAAGGAAGTGTTGGCCCAAAAGTTGGCCGATCCTTCCCTGCTTGCGGTTGGGGTCAGCGTAATGACCGGAAAACCGATCTTGAACGCCATCGAGGTCAGCGAGTTTGCCAAGGAAAAGCGCCCGGACCTGCCGGTGATTTGGGGCGGCCCCCATCCGACCTTTTACCCCGAAACCCCCTTCACCTTTACCCCGGCCTGCGACTATGTCATCAGCGGCTATGGTTCCAAACCCTTGGCCCTGTTGACCCAAGCCTTGGCCCAAGGGACCCGGCCCGACCAGATTGCCGGGCTTTACCTCAAACAGGACGGCCAACTGCGGTCCTGGCCCCCAGCCAAGCAGTTTGAATACATCAACTACAAGAAGATCCCCTACCACCTGATCCCCGACTATGGCCGGTACGGACAGTTGGAGGACATGGGGTTCATCTTTTCCATGTACAGCGTTTACGGCTGCCCCTACAAATGCACCTTTTGCAGCACCCCGGCGGCGCTGCAGGGCTACGCCCGCAAGTGGGAGCGGGTGGACGTGGTGGAAGTGGTGGACCACATCCAGTTTTTGGTGGACCGGTACCAAGCCTCCTACATTTATTTTATCGACGACGACTCCTTTGTGAACCTCCAGCATGTGGAGTCGATCATCGACGAGATCAGCCGCCGGGGCCTCAAGGTTCGCCTGGGCTTTCGGGGTGCGAGGATCAACGAAATCAAAAAGATGTCCGATGACTTTTTGAGCAAGTTGGCCAACGCCGGTACCAACATCCTGCACATCGGAGCCGAAAGCGGCAGCAACCAAATGCTGGAGCTGTTCAAAAAAAACTGCACCGTCGAAGACATCATCGAATGCAACCAGAAATTGGCCCGACACAAGGAGATCACGGCGGGGTACAACTTTATCGTAGGGATCCCCGGCGAAACCCTGACCGACCTCAAACAGACCCGGGACTTGATCTTACGGCTGATTGAAGACAACCCCAGGGCCATCATCTTCACCCCCAACCGGTTCCGCCCGCTGCCGGGCACCGAGCTGTTCGACTATGCCTCGGCCAACTGGAAATTCACCCCTCCCTCTTCGGTGGGCCAATGGGTGGAAGTGGAAGTGGAGGGGAACTACCGAGCCCCTTGGGAAACCCAAGAAACCCGAGAGTTTTGCAACCTCTTGGTGTTGGGGTCCTACTTTATCGACCAAAAAATCTTTAAGGTCACCAGCGGAAAAAACGCCATGTACCGGATCTTGCGGTTGTTCAGTTGGGCCTACAGCCCCTTTTCCAACCTCCGGTTCCGCCGGGGGTGGTACCAATTTTACTGGGAGTTTTTTTTCTACCAAAAGGCTCCCTTGTTGCTGCGACTTCTTTCCAAATAAAATGACCGAAACTTCCCCTCAACCTTTGGGCTGGTGCCCGTCCAATCGACCTTCGGTGCCTCTTAGGGGCTGGGTCCTTCGTCCCCGGACTTGGGCTTTGGGCTTTGTGGCCGGGCTCTGGTGGACCCTTTGCCCCACATCCGCCGGGGCCGAGCCGAGTTGGTCCTACCTGAGCGCCAAAAGTGCCGCCGAGCAAACCCAACTGAGCGGTTTGCTACAATCGGCCGGAGTCCCTCTGGGACCCAACCCAACCGCCTCCGAAGACTTTCGGATTTACCCAAGGTTTACCGGCCCTGTTCCGGTGCTGGAGTTCGTCAGGCATTCCTCCTCTACCTACTACCTCCGGGTCCATGGGGCCAAACAAAGCTTCCCGTTAGTCTTTCTGGCCTCCTACCACCACCACTGGAAGGTCTATTTCCGCCCCCGCACGGCCCAGCGCCCGCCCGAGCTGCAGAAAGAAGAGTACAAGGTCCTCGAAGGCAACCAAGTGGGGCAGGCCAACTGGAAGGAACTTCAGGCAATGCTCGCCAAGGGTTGGGTCAGCGACCTGGGGGACCTGAGCCCCAAACAACGGCCCCTGTACGACTACCGGCAAGGGGAGGTGGAAAAAAGGACGGAAGACTACCAGGTGGACTTTATCTCCAAACCTTTTTACAATAGCCTGCAAAACAACAATCTTACACCCCCGGCTTGGTACTCCTTGATCGGAGCCCAACCTTGGTTTGGGGAAAGCCACGGCAAATACGGGGAGTTCGGGAACTTTTGGTGGATCGACCTGGAAGCCCTCAAAAAGGCAGGACTGCTGGAGGGGACCCCGGAAGCAGGCTACGAGTTTGATCTGGTGCTCGAATTTTTGCCCCAACGGTATTATTTCCTGGGCAGTCTAGCGAGCGGATTTTTCCTGCTCGCCGGTCTGGCCTATTTGGTATGGGACCGCAGAAAAAAACCTTCGCCCTAAAAACGGTTCACAGCCTTGACCTCAGCGGCCAAGGCCACAACAAGAATTTCCCGGAAATCAAAGATGGTTCCACAAAAACCGACCACAAAGATCGCTTTGTTTCTCTTGGTCCTGGCCAACGGCTTGTTTTTTCTCTTTTGGGACATCCACAACTTTCCTCCCCTGGAAAACGGAGAGGCGGTCCTGGGCTTGGCGACCGAACTTTTTTACCAAGCTTACAGAGCCCACCTGGACTTTGGCCCCTATATGATCCAGCGGTGGTCCCAAATGGCGCTGGGGCCTAACCTGCCCATGCACACCGCCTACCTGATCCCCGACCTTTACCCCTTGCAGACCCTCTGGCTGGGGGCCGCATTTTGGCTCTTTGGGGCCAATGCCTTTGCCATCCATTTTTCCGCTGCAGTTTTGTCCCTGGCCTTTTTGGCGGTACTTTACAAGACAGTAGCCCGAATCTCGGGGACCCAATCGGCCCTCTTGGCAACCTTGTTTGCCAGCCAGTCCTTGGTCCTGCTGCTCTTGGGCCGAACCGTGTTTACCCCAACTGTTTTTGGAGCGCTCTTTGGAGCCTTGACCTTGGGGGCTTTTTTTAGGGGATACAGCCAAAAACGTCCGGTTTATTTCCTTTGGGGCGGCTTGGCCTACGGGTTTGCACTGCTCAATTGTTACCCTTCGGTGTTTGTGTTCCCGTTGATTCTGCTGGTTTGGTTGGTTTGGGACAGTGGGAGTTTAACTTTTTTAAAGGGAAAATACCTCTGGCTGGGGGCCTTGCTGGCTCTTGGGGTGTTTGTGCTGGGCTCCATCCTTTTTTCCGCCGCCTTGACCCCTAACCCCTGGGGCAATCTAATCCAAACCTATGCCTACTACCTGGACCGGGGCACCGATGAAAACCCGGTCGCCAAGGGAGCCGCCTTTTTGTGGAACAATCCCCTGATGTCGCTCCGGGTCCTCTTTTGGTCGATGCCCCCCTATCCGGCTCCCTTTGGCACCGACATGCCCAACTTTACATTGGTCGGGGCAACCCAGCTCCAACGGGTCCTGTTGCCCTTTTTCCTGTTGGGCCTGGGTCGGGCCTTTGTTCGCCGCAGTTCAGCCGACAAACTTTGGTTCACTTGGTTCTGGGTGTCTTGGACGGTATTTGCCTTTTTGATCACCTATGAGATCCGTTACTTTGTGGTGGTCCTTCCGGCCCTGTATGCCCTTTGTGTCGAGGGGATGCTCTTGGCCGCAGGTTGGTTGGAACAGAAGTGGACTGCCCTGGGCCGAGGGCGAGGACTGTGGCTGTTGGCCGGGCTAGTCTTTGGGATCAGCAGCCTGATGACCTACAAAAATTATTATGTAGACTACCGGCAGGACGATGCCAACCTTTGGGGAGCTATCCACAGCGAAGTGTTGGCCCAAGAGGTGCTTAAAGCCGGTCCGCCGGAGCAGGTGTTGGTGGTGCTGGGCCACTCGACCTTGATCCCCAATGCCCCGCTGTTTTTCCTGACCCACGGAGAATACAGGGTCCATTCCTGGGCGGGGTTGTTAGGGGCCAAAGAGTACCAACTCTCGGAAATGCGGTTATGGGAACAGGAGCAGTTTGACCGGGGAGTACAAAAAATCCTTTACCTCTTTTCCCTGGACCAAGCGGGGGCAAAGATTCCCGGCAAACCTGCCAACTACGGCAACGACTACGATGATCTGCTCCGCTTTGCCCAACTCCACCCCAAGTTGGAACCGGTTCGGATCAATTATACCTCCAGGGGGATCCCGCTCCAGGCGGTGTATGTCGTGAACGCCTCCCTAACCCAAGAGTCCACCTGGATTCCTCTGGGCACCGAGCCCTTGGTCCAAACCTTCCGTTTCCCCTTCCCGGCCCTGGAGGCGGTGGAACTGGAGTTGCGTCAGGACGGGCTTGCCACGGGCAACGTCACCGCCGAAGTTCTGGCCTTGGACCCGGCCAATCCTATGGGTGGGGCAACCCAGGTTTTAGGTAAGGCCAGCGTCAACCCAAGCGGAAAAGTGCGGTTGGAGTTTTCTGGCCTCAAAATGGACCCCCGTGGATTTTATGGTCTGGCGCTCCAAGCCAAAGGGGAAGGTGTGTTCGTCAAACAGTCTCCCTGCCGTTGTTCCCAAGGCAGCCAAGCCTACCAATCGGCTCGGCCCGGCTCCGGGACGGCTCCCGCCTTGCTGGAAGAGACCTATGACTGGCGACTGGTGCCAGCTTCAACCGTATGGGTGCCAACCCCCAAGGCCCAAATCCTGGATTTGGCGGCCAACGGGGCTTCTGAGGAGGTCAAACTCCTGGTTTCCCAAGCCCAACTGGAAAGCGGTGGTGCCGAAGGGCTGGGGTTGTTTGTGGCCGGAGACTGGAGCTGGTTTGCCCCCAACTCCCCTAACCCGGCCAGCTTGACCTTTGAACTTCGCGGCCAAAAAGAGATGAAGACCTTGGCCTTTACCAGCTTCCCCAGGGTCCACAACGACCCGGAGATGGTCAACTTTATAGGGATCAGCATTTCGACCAACGGGACCCAATTCCGTTCTATGGGCCGTTTGGCCAGCGATGGGCGAGGCATTTGGACGGGAATTTACGAGCGGGAGCTGTCCGGGCAAACCGCCGTGACCGGAAAGCGGTTGTGGGTGCGGTTTGATTTTTCCGGGGAAAACAGCCAGCTCTGGGCGGTCAAAACCAACCCGCTCACCTTGAAGGTGGACTTTGTCCAGCCCTAGCGGCATGGACCCAAGGCCACCGCTGGACCGGCATCCATGAACAGCCCCAAGGGGTTTGGCCGCCGGGAACCTACCGGTGGCCGGACTTAAGGATAGGCATCGTATTTGATCAGGTCCGCCATGACCTCATTGGGACCCGAGATACTTTGCAGGGAGATCTCCATGTTGATCTTGGGAATCCCCACTACGGCGATGTCCGCTTCGGCGATGGTGGCCGCATGGATGAACTTGGTAGCGGTGATCAGGTAAAAATCAAACTTCCCTGGGCTCCAAGAAACGATGTACCTGGTACTGGCGGCAAAGTCATCGTTCCAGGGAATGGCCACGGTTTTGGCTTG
This sequence comes from Candidatus Lambdaproteobacteria bacterium RIFOXYD2_FULL_56_26, assembly GCA_001783715.1. Taxonomy (GTDB): domain Bacteria; phylum SAR324; class SAR324; order XYD2-FULL-50-16; family XYD2-FULL-50-16; genus XYC1-FULL-56-13. The sequence goes on along the minus strand of MFNF01000055.1, from coordinate 36,127 downwards.
GCCTTGGTTGACCAAAAACACATACAACCCCGGTCCTTTGTCACCGCTGTAAAGCCTATAACCTGCGGCATACCCTTCGGCTGGGTCCCCAAAGCCAATGAACTTGTCGTTGCCCGGTTCCGCTTTTCCCAACCCGCACCAACGACATTCAAACTGCCCAAAGTTCAGCCGTTTTAACAGCCAAACCATTTCCTGGTTTTTGAGGATCAGCTTGCCATTGTCCAAATAGTCCGTGACCCCGTGGCTGGTCCGGGCTCGCTTTTCGGTACGTAGGGTGACCTTTCCGTTTTGGTTGTCCCCCCAAACATCCTGGCGGTAGTCCACCAAATCGTCCCACAAAAAAAGTACCCTTTGGTACTGGACCATCACCTTGGGGAAGTACCGGTCTTTGTTGGGAAACTCGGCCCCATCTTCGGTCATTGCGTCCCAAGCGAATCCAACTGATGTGAAAGATAATCCAAAAAACAGCAATAGCCCCAATAGCAACCTAACAGCATACGACTGATTCATGATAATCTCCGTAAGCACTAAAGTAGTACCTCTTACCTGGACAGGTTTCCCGTCCTTTTAGAATAAAGTGGACTCCATTGTCCAGTTTTTGAGGTTCACCTTAGGCCAACTCCAAATTTTGTTCGAAAATTTCGTTCCGTTATAAAATGAGGCGGAGTGGATTTTTAGTTTTACTGGGACGTAGTCAAAAGGTCTTCCTTATTCATTTTTTTCGGCTTAATCAAAAGGTATGGAAGTCCACCAATGGAACCTACCAAGAGCACCATACAAAAATATAGATTGAATAAATCGGCCCCCATTTTTCCGCCAAACATGTGATACAAATAGTCATATGACACATGCCCTATCCCCGCCCCGGCGGGAGTTAACGGCAAAATCGTTGCCAACTCACCAATCGGCACGACAAACATATGTACAGAAAAAGGAAGAGATTGCCTAGTGAGTAGTTGATATCCAACAGTCATGACAAAAACAAAAATAACTTGAGTGAGTATTGATAACCCCATGGCTATCGACAAAACACCCCACTTGCCCTTATATGCTCGTAGGGCCAAAGCAATCTGGATCAAATGGCTTCCGATTATGGGAACCCTCGCCAGTATCACGATAAATTGGTCTATCTCAGAAAGGGGTAAGACAAAAATAGATATTGTGAAAATCCCACAAAAAGAACAGAAGCCAACGGTCCATACAGTATAATAAATTATTGGATTTATATTCAATTCTTCGGGTAACCAAAGAACCCCTGCAAGAAACGACAAAATCACCCCGAAAAAACCCAAAAAGCGGTCAAGTATAACCGACATCACTAGAGGTACGGTTTGTGAGGTCTTTTCCTTTTCTTTTAAGATATACAGGCTACGAATAGCGTCCTGTGCTATCGTCCCAGGCATTGAAATATTGAAGAAAAAGCTGATCATGGTGATCGCAAGCACCCGCCTGAACATCAAATGGATAGAGAGGCTTTTTAGCAAAACCCACCACCGAACCGCATTGAGCCCCAACATACCCAGTGCCACGTTCGCAAACATTAAACCAAAAAACAGAGGCATTTCTGTAAAAAGAAACAGCTTTCCTGGATTTAGGTGGCCCGAGTAAATCAAGTACCCCAAAATCAACCCCAGAAACAGGAATTTTGCTACTAGCCGTAGTATTGTTCTCATCAAGCCTAAGCCTTGAGCTGCTTGAGCATTAATTGGATCTGATCTTCTATTCTTACCTTAGGTAATTGAAATTGATCAAAACCTATCCCGTCTCGGGGTTCTGCAATGCTACCTATATTTGCCAAACCTACCCAAGGTAGCTTAGGTAACAAATTGGCTGCGATCATTACCTTGGCAAGGATTTTTATGGGCCCCAAGGGGACGGGTATGATTTTTGCCGACCTAGGTAGACCTTCGGCTAAGAGTTTCAAAACATGGTGAAGCTCATAATATCGGAAGCAGTTAATTAAAAGCGCTTCTTTTTGGGGACGACACAGTAGAAATTTGATCAGGTTCCAGATATCTTGATACAACGATAGTGGCATCAAAAACCGGCCTTGCTGTGGCAAAAGCATGACCGATTTTTTCAACAATTGAGAGGTTAACTTGGAAAAGGTTGAATTTCCCTCTGGTTGGTAATCCCCCAAAATCGCTCCAAGGCGCAAAATACTGTAGTTTTCCAAACCGCTTTGAATAGATGCCTCACATTCCAATTTGGAATGCCCATACGCACCAATCGGCCCTATGGCTTGATCCGTGCTGAAAAAGATAAGTTTGATTTGAGGCCTGATTTTTAATGCTTTAATCAATGCCATAACTACAGCTTGATTACCTTGAAACAATTGTTTTGGATCGTTGGAGCGGGTGACCGCAGCGCAATGCAACACCACATCAACTGAGTCTAGTAATGTTTCAAGATTTTCCTTTCTAAGAAGGTCAGCTTGCACAAAAGGTGTTTTCAAGGCCGCAGGACCACGGGATGTCCCGACTGCTGAGAAGCCACTGTCGGTGGCACTAGCGAATATTTGCTGGCCTAAGTATCCAGAACAACCGGTAATCAATATTTTAGGTTTGCTCATCTTCAACACCTCAGTGCTTAAAAATGTTTACCAAGAGTTCCAAGCCTAACCTCACTCCGTGTTTGGTAAACCACTGCGGACGCATATAGTACCCACTAAAGGCTAGATCACGCAGCTCCAAGATATCTCCAGGAGTTGCGCCTGCAATGTCTACCACCGGCTCGTATTCGGTAAACCTTCCAAAATCATCCGTTAAGAGCAAACTTTTGTCTAAATCTTCATAATACTTGGTTCCTGGAAAGGGGGTGAGAATACAAAACTGCGCCGTAAAGGTGTTGAGCTTGCGACTATAGGCGATAGTATCCTCCATGCTTTGCTTGGTATCTTCTTGCAATCCTAAAATGTAAAAAGCCTGTACCTTGATGCCTGCCCGCTCCAATTTTTTGATTACCTTTTCTATTCGATTATTTTTAACTGATTTACGGCCACTGGCTTTGAGAATATCGCGATGTGGCGACTCAATGCCTAGGTTAACCATTTTAAATTGCGCCGCCTTTAAAAGTTCGATTAGTTCATCATCAAAATGGTCGGGGCGAGTTTCGCATCCAAATTCAATCCCTAGGTTTGCCTGAGCAATCATCTGAACCAACTCCTTGGTACCTTTCATGTCGTAACTAAACATAATATCTCGAAAAAGTACTGATTTTACACCATATTCTGTTTTCAGATGTTTCAACTCCGCTAGTACTAACTGGTTAGATCTCCGGCGCAACGGCAAGCCTTGAAGCACAAGATAGGGACAAAAATGGCATCCATAAGGACAGCCTCGGCTGGACTGAATTGTCAAAAACGGTCGCCGACTTAGCGCTGGAAAGTAACCGTATTCCCAGAGCCTGTCTTTCTCCCACTGGGGAAAGGGCAATTGATCTAGGTCCAGTTGGGGTTCAGAAACAACCCGCCCCACCAAATCTTGTTCCCCACGAAAGTGCTTCCACAACGCCCATTCTGGTTCTCCCAAGATTACAAAATCCGCAACCTCTTCAAATAGTTCTGGATTAGTCGTCGCAAAGGCATTGATAAAGCCGACTTTCGATTGAGGGAAAGCTTTCTTTATCTCTTGAGCTAAGGCAATCTCAAGCTTGTAGTGGTGGAGGCTTGAGGCGATCAAAATCCACTCTTCTCCCTGAGGCATCCCTGAATAAATTACGGCTTTTTTACCCTCTTGAGTCGCAATCGCTTTTAGATAGGCAAGAGTCAAGTTGGGAACCACAGTACTGGAACTCTTAATCTTCCCGATCACCCGGCCTATAAGACCGCCAGCTTTCATGTTGGAGCCGAAAGTACCAGTCTGATCTCTATTAGCCAATCCTTTCTCAGGGTGTCGGAAATCAATCAAGGCGTAACGGCTCATGATGGCTCCTGTAGAATGTATTGGTGGTACCATTCCACTAGGACCAAAAGGTTGATCAAATGCCATGAGAAATCAGCCCTACGGCTAACATGTCCTTTGATCAATTTTTCAACTTGCGAATATTGAATAAAACCTAGGGCTCGAATCCGGTCAGGTGACAATTTTTGGTATACCCAGGGTTGGAGTTGATTAGCGAACCAACTTGCCAGCGGTACGTGAAACCCTTTTTTTTTCATCTTCATTAAGTCCAGAGTGGAATTACGGCTCATTGCCTTGCGAAAAATCGCTTTTCCTTGAAAGCCTTTAAGTTTCAGATGCTCCGGAATCTCGAAACAGAGACGCATAAATTCGTGATCCATCATGGGGGTACGAACTTCTACGGAGTGACTCATACCCATGGTATCTGCTTGATAAAGCCCCATATTGGCCCACCACACCATCAGGTCCTGATAAGCGAATCCCTCCAATGCGGAGTACCCTTCCATGTGTCCACTTTGGGCTTGGTAGCACCAGACTGTGTCCCTATTTGCCATTTCGGGTAGCAACTGGGCCTTGTCTTCTTCTGTAAAAATAGTGCGCCAGAAATAATGCGCATATTCCGGGCTATATTTGGCACCGTCTAAGAACTTTTTCAGCTTATATTGTAACGACAACTTTTTGTGCGAAGCAGGCAATAGATTGAGCCCAGTCCGAGCTAATCCCTGCATAAACTCTGGTATTAAATTTAGGCCCCACTTATAGCGGTCCGCCAAGTATGTGGGATATCCTAGCATCAATTCATCACCTCCACCTCCTGTCAAAATAACCTTGAGATCTATGGAAGCACGTTTGGCAAGAAAGTATTGTGGAAACATAGCCGGATTTGCATGTAAATTATCGGCTTTTGCGACTATATCAGAAAAACTTTCCTGGATCATCTGGGGGGTAATCACTACTTGATGATTTTGAAAACCCAAGTCTTTAGCAAAGGCCGCACTTTGTTTGGATTCATCAAAATCAACTTCTTCAAAACCAGCCGTGTAGGTGTTGATTTCCGTTCCCGGGCGGGTTTGACGGATGCATTCCATCACCGCATTGGAATCTAATCCACTGCTTAGATATAGGCCTATCGGCACATCCGATTCTAGGCGCAAGTGTACAGCCTGAGCAAAGGACTCAAACAGACGATCCGCCCATTGATCCTCAGAAAGATGTTGGAGCCCTTTAGATTCTAACTTCCAATAGCGATTCTCTTTGATACCTTTTTTCACTGTCAGTTTTGTGGCAGGTGGAACTTGCTCAATATGTTCAAAAGCGCATTCGGTACCAGGCAGGTAGCCCAAGCTTAGAAAGTCCCAAATCGCCTGTCCGCTCGCATGACGGCCTGACAACTCAAGCAAACTCTTGATTTCAGAGGCAAAATACACCCCTTCAGAGCCAAGAAAGTAAAATAGGGGTTTTTCGCCCATTCTATCCCTTACTAGGAGAAGTTTTTGCTCCTGAAAGTCAAATAGAGCAAAAGCGAACATTCCTCGCAGCATTAGTTCAGGAGCTTCAATGCCGATGGAATATAGACTTAAAATAGCCTCGGTGTCTGAATGGGTTTTAAATTGATATCCTTTGCTCTGGGTAAATTCGCGGAGCTCTTTGTGATTGTAAATTTCACCATTAAAACTAATGGCATAACGCCCACAAGCTGATTTCATTGGTTGGTGCCCACCGGGCAGGTCAATGATTGAAAGTCGCCGGTGGCCCAACGCAAGCGCCCCTTCAATTAGACATCCTTGTCCTTCTGGCCCCCGGTGGAGCAAATGGCTCAGCATTCGTTGGAGCAGTTGCGGATCGGCGGGTCGGTCATTACTGAAATTAAAGAAACCTGCAATACCACACATCACTTAGGCCTTGAATATATTAAATATGGAATCTGGTAGCCCTGGCTTTGTCGGTATTGATCCCGCTGTAATGCAATCACTTCTTCGATCAATTGGCGATTTGCCCCAATTTGATCAGCTAGCAGGCCAGCCAAAAAAGAAAAGCCTCCGAACAGTAACAAGATGGCCGATAAAATACTGGATTGCTCATGGCCAGAAGGACTGCCCGTAAAGAAGAAATTAAGATATCGCACACCAAGCAAAAACCCCGACACTAAAGAAAGACCACCGACCAAGGAAAAGGTTTTTGCCGGGCGAAATTGAGTGGACAGGCGTAACATAATGCTGATGGATTTTACAATGTACTGCCAATTGCTTTTAAATAACCTGGATTCTCTGGTCTTGGGGTTAACAGAGATAGAGACTCCCACAATGGTAATGGAGCGCGAACCAGCCTGGATGATTGATTCCAGGGTGTAAGAAAACTGCGAAACCACATTTATTCGCAATGCTGCGTACCTGGAAAAGGCCCGGAACCCGCTAGTGGCATCAGCAATGTCTGTATTGGAAAGTTGCCGTACTATAAAGCTTCCCAAGCGTTGCAAGCACTTTTTTAAAAAAGAAAATTCTGACATCTCACTTATTGGGCGGCAGCCTATAACCATATCAGCTTTGTGCTTCAGGATGGGCTCCACAATTTTACTTATACCGCCTCCATAATATTGGTTGTCTGCATCAGTGTTAACGATGATATCTGCGTTTAAGTAGATGCAAGCATGTAATCCGGCTGAAAAAGCCCTCGCAAGGCCTTTATTATTGGGAAACGAAAGCACATGATCTACTCCTAACTCAATGGCCCTTTTTACCGTGCCATCAGTAGAACCATCGTCTATGATCAAAATTTCAATTTGATCTATCCCTGGAAGCTTTTTGGGCAAATCTTCCAATGTCTTTTGAAGGGTTTCTTCCTCATTGAGACATGGAATTTGAATGATTAGTTTCAAAGGTTCTTTTTGAATTTTAGGTTTAAACAAAGACCTTTTTACGAGGATCACACTTGGAGTTCCCAGGGGGACGCTCCTTCATCGCTGACCATGATGTATAGTAGACCGATTTGTCCAGACAACTTTACCTATGGTGCCGGTGCGGTCAAAATCGCCATCTCATCGGCCGCAACCCGGCTCCAGTCAAATTGGCCGGCAAAGGCTTGGGACAAGGCCCCCACCTGGGTGCACAAGGCCGGGTCCTCCAGCAGTTCTAGCACCTTTTGGGCAAAGGCCCCTGTGTCGGTGAAAGGGACCTGGATCATCCCTTGGGGGAAAATCTCCCGAAACACCGGCAAGTCGTAAGCCACCACCGGCAAACCGGCGGCCATTGCTTCCACCGCAGTCATCCCCCAGGACTCATAGTGGCTGGGCATCAAAAAACAACGGGACCGGTGGAGGTAACCGATTTTTTCCTCCCCTTGGCGAAAGCCCAAGTATTCTACATTCTCCACCAGCCCCAGCCGCCGAGTTTCGCTTTCCAGCCAAGCCTTCATCTCCTCACTTCCGCCGCCGATGATACCTAATTTGGCCCCTGGCCTTTGGTCCACCACTGCCCGCCAGACCAAAAGCAGGTCCGGCAGTCCCTTTTGGGGATGGAGCCGACCGATAAACAGCCCATCGAGCAAAGGCTCCGCTTGGTCCGCCGGGGCTTTGTACAAGGAGACATCTACCCCCATGGGCACCGTCTTAACGCTTTCAGGGCGGCAACCTGCCTCGACCAAGGCCTGGTTGTCCTGGTTGTTGAGCACCAGAAAAGTGCCCCCAAACCCCCGGATCAGGCCAATGGCCAGCCTTTGGGTGAAATAATACAATAGGCCCCGCAAGCTGGGCCGTTTGAGCTTCCCGGAATAATGGCCTTCATAGCCCCGCCAAGGTTTAGGGGCGACCAGAAACAGGCAGACCACCAGTTTGGCTTGGGGATTTTTGGACCGGCAGGCAAGGGCAGGCAGCAGGTCCACCAGAAAATCCGAAGGGCCGTAGATCACCTGGTAGTCCCGTGCAAAAGAGGCGAACATGCCTTTGACCATCCGGGTCAGGTAAAGGAAAAGGACGTTGCCCAGGTGTTCGCTTTCCGATTCGGTGGGGTCGGGCAGAAGTTGGTATTTCAGGCCCAGTAACCCTTGGGACTCAAAGACCCGGACCTGCCGCTTGGGCAGCAGGCAGTCCACCTGGACCCCCTGCTGGAGCCAGCGTTTGAGGATCTCGGTGGTCCGCACCTCGCTGCCGTCCCGGTTTTGGGTGTTCACCCGGCCCAGGGCGGGCATAAAAATTTTCATCCCTTTTCGCCTCGGTAGATCCGCTCCACTTGGTCGATCACCTGATCCCAATTGAGCGGTCCTTCGGCCAGCGCTCTGGCACGGGCTCCACACTGCCGGGCCAGTTCCGGGTCTTGCACCACTTTAACCAGATTCTCGGCCAAGCCCTTGGGGTCCGAAGGAGGGGACACCAACCCGGCTTCATATTCGTTGAGATACCGCTTCACCTCCCCCACGGCGTTGCTGACCACTGGCCTGCCCGAAGCAAGGTAATCCCCAAACCGCATGGGGAACCGGGCCTCTTCGATGGGGTTGTCCTCCATCGGCAGGACCAAGGCATCGGCGGCCCCCAGGTAAAAGGGCACCTGGGCAAAAGGCACCTTGCCGACCCGGACCGTACGGTGCTGCACCTTTTGGAACAGGTCTTGGTAGGCTTCGGGAATCGGGGCCTCGCCAACCAGATATAGCTTGAGTTCCGGTTCCGTCTCCAAGGCCAAGAGAAAGGCCTCCAGCATCAACTGGAGCGATTCGGTGTAGGTGTTGGCCATGGAAACCAAAATTTTGGCCTGGGGATCAATCCCCAGTTGGCGGCGGCAGGCTTGCTGGTCCAGAGGCCGAATCCCTTCGGTGTTGGCTCCGTTGGGGATCAGGGTTTTGGGGATCCGGGCAATGGCCGGATATCGTTCCGCCGCCTTTTCGATCTCGTCGCCGATCTTTTTAGAAACATAGGTAATGTGGTGGGCCGGTTGGAGGAAGTACCGTTCGTGCCAGCCCAACACCCGGCTGATCAGTCCAGCGTGGGCTTCGGCAAACCCTCCGCCCCAAAGATCGTCCCAATCAACAATCAGCCGTTTGCCCCGAAGCCGTCGAGCCGCCCAGGCGGGATAAGCGATTTGCGGCTGGGCCACCGTAAAGGCGTGGCAAACCTCGTAGTCCCCAAATAACACCTGGGCCAGGGCCGGGAGGCTGCGGGCCATTTGGCCGGAGAAATATTGGCCGTACTTAACCCTGGGCAAAGTCATGATCTTGAGCCCCTTCTCCAGCTCCTTGGTCCGAATCAGAGGATCCAAGGTACTGCCCGAGGCGCAGAGCATCAGCACCTCGTGGCCCCGGCGGGCAAGGTGCCGGGAATGGAAGAGGCAGCGGTAGTAAGTCCCGAAATTCTCCTGATTGTGGTTGAGGACCAGGACCTTCAAGCTAGGCTCTCTTGCTCATCTCTTCGTGGATCTGGGAGAGGATGTCGTTGAGGTCATACTTGAAGTTCCAGCCCGGATAATGGGCCTTGAACTTGTTGACATCACTGATCCACCAGATGTGATCTCCGACCCGGTTGGTTTCCGAATAGCTGTAGTTCATCTTTTTGCCGGTCATCTTCTCACAAACGGCAATGGCTTCCTTCATCGAACAGTTGGAATGCCTCGCCCCACCGGCGTTGTAAACCTCTCCAGGCCGTGGGTTTTGGTAGAAGTGCCAGAACATGTTGACCAAGTCCCAGGAGTGGATGTTGTCCCGTACCTGTTTGCCCTTGTAACCAAAGACGGTGTAATGGTCCCCGGTGATGGCGCACTTGACCAGATAACTCAGGAAGCCATGCAACTGGGTCCCGCTGTGTTTGGGCCCGGTCAGACAACCGCCCCGGAAAACCCCGGTTTTCATCCCAAAATAACGGCCATACTCTTGGACCACCACATCAGCGGCGACCTTGCTGGCCCCAAACAGGCTGTGTTTGGTTTGGTCGATGCTCATCAACTCGTCGATCCCATGTTTGAAGTAGGGATGGCTTTGGTCGATTTCCCAGCGGTCTTCCAACTCCACCAAAGGCAGCGAGTTGGGGGTATCCCCATAAACCTTGTTGGTGGAAGTAAAAACAAAGACCGCTCCGGGGCAATGTTTCCTGGTCATCTCCAACATCACCAAGGTGCCATTGGCGTTGACCGTAAAGTCCTTGAAGGGGTCCTTGGCGGCCCAGTCGTGGCTGGGTTGAGCGGCGGCGTGGATGATCAGGGCGATGTCCGTACCATATTCGGCAAAGATCCTATCCATCCCCTTTTCGTCCCGAATGTCGGCGTTGTAGGGCTTGAAGTTGGAGATCCGTTCGGCCAAGCGTTTTGAGTTCCAGGCGGTGGAGGCATCGGGGCCAAAAAATTCCTTGCGCATGTCGTTGTCAACACCCACCACCAGGTCAAATTTCTCGGAGAAAAATTCCACCGCTTGGCTGCCGATCAACCCGCCCGAACCGGTAACTAAAACAATCTTCATTGCAGGACTCCCGCCAAAAGGGTTTCGTTGTTTTTGATCCACAAAGCAATTTCATTAACGATCTGTTCCGGGCCGATTTGAGGCCGCCAGCCGGTAGCGGCGGTAACCTTGGAATTGTCGGTCAGGTACAAGGGAATGTCGGCCACCCGGTTTTCCGGCACCGAGCCCAGGGGTATCTTCTTGCCGGTTGCTGCTTGGCAAAGGGCGGTCAGTTCGGCCAAGGAGACGCTCACTTCCCGGCCCCCGCCGACGTTGTAAACCTGTCCCCGCCATTGGTCCAACCGGCCCAATTGCAGTTCCACCAGCCGGTAGAGGTCCTGGACGTGCAAAATATCCCGCACCTGCTTGCCCTCTCCGCCGTAACCGAAGTAACCCAACTTGCCTTCAAAGTGGTGCCGGGCGGCCCACAAGACCACCACCCCTTGGTCCTGCTTGCCGAACTGCCAAGGGCCGGTCAGGACCCCGCAGCGGTTGATCAGCGCCTTGAGGCCAAAGGCTTCGACATATTCATGAATCATCAGTTCCGAAGCCAGTTTGGTGGCCCCGTAAATCGACCGGGCCCCCTCCAGGCCATAAGACTCGCTCACCCCTTTGCCGCTGAGGCCCGGTTGGTCTTGGACCTCGTCGAGCTCAAAACGGGTGGTCCGCTCGGTCAGCTTCACCTCTCCCAAACCGGCCATCGGATAAACCCGGCTGGTCGAGAAAAACAAAAAGGCGGCGTTTCTTTGCCGGGCCAGCTCCAGGCAGTTGAGGGTGCCCATCAGGTTGGTGTTGATCACATAGGCGGGGCTGCCGGTCAGGCCGGCCAGAACCGAAGGCTCGGCGGAACATTCCAGCAACAGGTCCACCTCACCGACCGCCTCCAGGTCCTCTTGGTTACGGATGTCCCCATGGACAAACTCCACCCCGGCCGCCTTGAGGCGAGGCAGGTTGAGCTCGCTGCCCCGGCGCTTGAGGTTGTCCAGCGCCAAGACCCGTCTGGTGGGGTCTTTTGCCTTGAGGCTCAACGCCAAAGAGGAGCCGACAAAGCCACAGCCTCCGGTGATCAAAAAATTCCTCATTCCCTACCTGACAAAAGGCCTACATCCAAGCCGTCCGATTTTGCCCAAGGATAGCCGCCGGTCCTCAATTTGTAAACCCGTCTCTCGCTCATTGGGGCCGGTAGATCAAAACCTCGATCTCTTCTCGACCCCGGTTGGGCGTGCTTCCCAACGACAGGGTCCGACGGAAACTCCGGTACCAAGTCGAAAGGCTATAAACGCTTTTGGAGCCGAGAATTTTGGGGTTTTCCTCCAACCAATAGGGAAGCAACAGGCTGTAGGTCCAAAGAGCTTTTGCCTCGCCCCATTTGCTTTCCAAGACACCCAACAAGGATTCCGGGTTGGGGTAGGTTTTCCCCACCAAGTCGCCCAAATCGGGTGCCAAGCCCCCAAGAGCAGGGTCTTTCCTCAAACGCTCCAACGAATCCTGGCTCAAACGCAATAAGCCTACTTCATAGTCCAAAGGCCAATAGGGGGCCGATACAGACTCCAACCCTGCGGAACCAAAGGAAAAGGGGCTTTTGTCCCAAATAAACTTACTTTCTGCGCTGCTCAACCAGCCCAAAAAAGTAGTGGCAAGGGTGTTTTTTACTTCCTCCGCATTCGCCAATTGGTAATTGCGGTAACTGGGCAGGTTCATTTCCACGTAATCATTTTCAGACCGCTCCCCAAAGGCTTGGTAAAACTCTTTGTAGGCCGGGTAGGTCAGACGGAATAAAGTGGGATACCTCCGCCAATCCAAGACCAAGTCAAAGGTCTTAAGTTTTTTTCTCAAACCGGGAATTTCCTCGGCCTTGACCAGCAGCAGGCTGACTCCCTTGAGCACTTCGGCGTTTTCGATCTGTCTCTGGTTTATGTTTTCTTCCAAGCCGAACACTGCGGGGGTGAGAGCGTTCGTAATTTTTTGCCTGATCACTTCAGGAAGAGGCTTGCCCCAGTCTGCTTCCAACTGTGCCAACAACTCCTGCGGCGAACTTACCGGCTCGGTAGCGTAGCGGCGGAGTAGCCCCTCCAATTCCGCAGTTAAGTCGCTGTATTGGTCAACCCAGGACTGTACTTTTTGTCCACTGGAACAGCAATGGTTAGAGACCGCTATATAGGCCGCCTTTTTGAGGTTGCACCGGGAGGCCCCAGGGGTTTCGATGATTTTTGGCTCATAGGTATAGGCCACGCAACCCTGCTCTGCAGCACAGGTTTGGCGGCAAAGGATTTCGCTGTTGGCCGGGAGTTCGACCGAGGAGAGTTGTTGGTTCGGATAATCCAACTGGGGCTCAATAGACCAAAGGCCTGCCCCTTTGAACGCAGCTTCCATCAACAACCGGGAGTTGGGGAAAACCTGTTCCTTCAGCCTTTCAAGTTTGGAAAAAAAAGCTTGGGTGGACATGGAAGCCCCATTGACAGAATCTGACCATTGGAGACTCTTAAACCGAGCGTTCCCCTTGAACTTGTCCATTGTCGGCTTGTAAAATCCATAGCCCAAGTGCTGTTCCTTAAACCAACTGTGGGGGATGCTCCCCTGGGGAACTACCCACCACTGGTTTTTGGGAACAGGACCATAGGGCCTGACGTTCGAGAACCGCCGCAACTGGCTTAAACGCTGGTCTTTGTACCGAGCCACCTCCAGGAGATAAATCTTCCTCTCCTCGGCCATAAAGGCGGGGCTATTAAAAGTTTGGTGGTTGAAGGACTTGAGCAGGACAAAAGGCCGATGCTGATGCCCCAGTGCCAAAAGTTCGGGAGGGCTAAGAAAAGTAGCCGAAAGTGGCTTGATCGACTGCTGGATCACTCTTTTTTGGGGATCGGTTTCCATTGCGACCAGCCTGGGCAACTCCGATGTACTGCTGGTTTTTTTTGTCAAAGCCATCACCAACGGGGAAGGGAAATCAGCCAAAACAGAAGCGATGGATTTTTCATCCCCCCAGTCCAGGTTGGCTGCTCTTTTAAGCCTTGATATCGCTTGATTCCACTGGCTTGAATCCGTCAATATAGCGACTTGCATTTCCCCTACCGGCACCGAAAGGCAGCAGCCGTTGGGCGTTGAATGGGTGGGCAGCACACTTTTTAGGTTACACCGAGACCGTCCAAATCCCAGGTTCCATTCATACGTGACACCTTCGCATCCTTCTTTAACCAAACACATGGACCAACAGGTTTCGGCTTGCCCTTTGGGGAGTTCGATCGACTCTAGGTTGTTCCCGGGATAATCCCGCCGGCTACCGATTTCCAATGAACTGGGGCTGACTTCAACTTTCTTGGCCCAAAGTCCACTGGAGTCCAACCCATTGAGTGCGGCAACAAAAGCCTTTTTAGTCTCAAAGGTTTTGCCGACCAAAGGAGCAAAATGATGATAATGTTCATTTTTTCCTACAAGATCGTTATAGACGCTTTGGGTCAATTGATAGGAAAATTCAGGTGCACCGTTTGGCTGTATCAAAAGGTCCAATATTTTGGCAGGTTCCACAGGGACAGAGACCTGAGCCAACTTTCGGATTTCTTCCAAATTGCGGTAAACCTGCATGAAGCGGATTGCTTGGTAACCCTCCCACCCGACCCCAGCCAGCAGCAAGACCAAGACCAATCCCAACAGGGCTTGCATAGGTCTTTGAAGCCCTTGGAACAAGAAACTCCAACCCACCAGAGAGACCACCAAAAAAAGCGGCAGTACCGAGTAAAGCCCGCTTTCATCACCCTTGAGGCCTGAAAATCCCTTGCCTATTACTACCAGTACAATCAAGATCACCCCGGAAACAAAAACCCTCCATTTTAAGGTCTCCCTGAGATTCGGCTGTTTCCAGGGGATCGCAGCCAAAGGCATGAGGCAACCCAAGCCCATTATCATCAATAAAGCCGAGGGAATACCAAGGACTTCGGTAAAAGGGAGATCGCCTGTCTGCTGGAAGAACAACAGGTTACTGAGGTCTTTGGAAAAAACTGCCATGAAACCAAAACAAACCAGCCCAAAAAAAAGGACAAAAATTCCTTGGGCCTGTTTTTCTTCTTGCGATCTGGACCACCAGTAGGTGGCTGCAATCATAAAACTCAAAATTACGGGCATGCTCCCGGTTTCGCTCCAAACATAGAACCCTGCTACATGGGCAGCCATCAGGGCGAATATCCATGCCCGCTTTGGCCAGACCGAAACCAAGCTCATCACTCCGAAAATGACCAACACCAATAGGGCCGACAAAGGCTTTTCAGTCAGAGGATAGATTGGAATCAGATTCCAAGGCATGACCAACAGAACCAACCAAAAAGCCAACACCGTCCCTAAGCGCCCCCCCCCCGCAAAATAGACCAACAAGGCCCCGATGATCAGTTGCCCTCCCAACAGAATTTGGTACATCAGAATCGGTATCTGTTCTCCGGTTCGATGAAACAACCGAGAAATACGATGCCCCGCTTGGACGACCAAAGCTTGGCTGAGCGACAGATGTGCTTCTTCACCTGGGCCAACCCAAGTACGCTTGAAGCTCCCTTCAAAAGAATCGAAACCAAACCGATTTTGATCGATCTGATCCAAGAACAACATGGTCTGCCAGGCAACGGAGGAAGAAAGTCTCCCCAAGTATTTACCTTCTGCCCACAACAATGAGACTAGAAGCAGCAAAAAAATAACCGTTCCCTTCTTGATCTTCACAACCTATCCCTCCTTTGGGTCCAATTCATGTGCCGGGCGCAAGCACCACCAAGCCAAGTCGAAGGCTCCAACAAAAAATGCAAAAAAGCTGAAGCTCAGGAACAATCGCACCATCGAAGCTTGTCCGACCCATGCGGACAAACCTGCATTGGCAAAACCAAATATCAGCATCAAGCCAATAGGGTTCAAATCTTTTTTGTGCTGTCCAAGCCAGGGTAGGCCGACCAAGAAAAAAAGCAAAAACTCAAAAACCTGCAACAACGGGTAATAAGCTTCAGGAAACAACGGGTAATAAGCTTCAGGAAACAACCAATAAATAACCACCAAATCCAAAGCCGCCAAGCCACCGATTGGAAACCAAAGCTTTTTCGGCAGGACCGATTGCCGCCTAAAACTGGCCTTTCCAAAGACCAGTAAGGTAAGGATTCCCCAAGTATTCAAAGAGTAGCCCGGTTCCACGGAATAAAACTGGGATACAAAAGCAAAACAGCCAATGAAAAACAAGAGCGGGTGGCCTAGTAATTGTTTCAAAAAGAGAAAGCCAAATTTTGGACTGTTCCAGAAAGGGAGGCGGTTTGGTCGTTCTGCCTGGATCGTTTTCAACGGTTTTTTCTCCTCACGAGGGCTCCGGCCCACAAAAAGGCTACCGCTACCCCCAAGGGGAGCTGGTGTAACCACTGCAACCAAGGCAAGTAGTTTTGGTACCGCCAGACCACTTGTACCGGGCCGCTGGGGACTTCCAGGGCGGAAAAGGCATAGTTGGCCCGGTAGGTGGGCACTTCCTCCCCGTTGAGCCGGGCCGACCAAAGGGGGTCAAAGCTTTCCAAGCGCACCAGGTAACCGGGCCCGGGAGCGTTAAAATTTAACACCACCTTGTTGGTGGAAGAGGCTTGCGGATCGGGAAAAACCGCAACCGGGGCCAAATCCGAAGAGGCCGCCACCTTGGGACTCAGGTCCTCTGCAAAAAAGTAGGCCTGAGCCCGCATTTCCCGGTACTGCCGGGCCATGGCCAAAAGTGTGGCATCCAGGCAGGGGTCCTCGGTCCAACAGCTCTGAGGAATCCATTGGGCCCCAAATACCAAAAAAAAGATCGGGAAACCGTTGCCCAACAGCGGCTCTTTGTGATCGTAAATTTCCGGACGCACCTGGGTCAAGAGTCTTGGGTCGTTTCGTTCGGGATAAAGCAGGTTCAACAACTTCAAAGTGGGGGCCGGGTAGTTGACCAAATTGGCTTGGGGGAAAGAGACACAAGCCACTCCCTCTCGGGCGGCCCAGCCCAGGTCCTTGCCGACCGGGACCACACAAGGCCTGGTGGAGGGATAAGCGGCAACCGGTCCAGCCACGGCGGCAAAGGGTTGGGCCAAAACAGCCAACTTTTCTTTTTGGGTCAAACCCAAGGACAGGGCCAACCCCAGCAACACCCACAGTTCGCCTCTGCCCCAGCCCCGTTTGGGGGGCCAAAAGGCCAGTACCAAAGCCAACAGTGCCATCTGCCCCTGGGGGTTGAGCCAAAATGAAGTCTCCGGCGGACCTTGCAAAGCCAACCAACCGGTGACCCCGGCCCACTCCAGCCAAAGCAGCCGCAACCAAAGGGAACCCTTTTGCCGGTGCCAAAGGCCAAACCCCAAGGCCGCCAGTACCAGAGTGTACAGGGTAAAAAAGTTCAACACAAAAAGATAATGCCGTAGGTAATTCAGCCCTGGAATCTGGTTTAAGACCTCGAACCAAGGCCCTTCTCGTCCCAAAAGGGTCAAAAACAACAGCACCAAGGCCACCAGAATGACCCGAACCACCGGCAGCCGAAAGCCAAAACCCAAAGCGAGCAGCCCAAAAGGCACCGCCAAAGCGCCCAGGTAAGCCCAGGCATGGTTGGGGGTCGAAAGAGGCTGGTTGCTCCATAGGGCATTGAGGTCGGTCAATTTGCCTGCATGGCCGGTCACCGAAGGATGCTGCCCCGGCACCAGTACTTGGGCTTGGATGCCCTGCCGGGCCCCACGGTTGGTGTGGACCATCCGGTCTAGCCCCATCGCTCGGTACAGGTTTACCGAAGCAATCAGCGCAAACACCAATCCCGCCCAGGCCACCCAACCCCATTGCTGGCGAAGCCGCAGCTTGAGGTTTTTCCACGAGAGCCCCTTGATCCCCAACCAGACCCCGGGGACCAGGAAAAAAAGCAACCCATAGGCCGGTTCGCTGGGCAGGTAGATCGTAAAGGCATAACCCCCGAAAGTCGCCGCCAACAGGAGGTCGGAGGGCTTGCCTCGCCGGAGCCAGCGGAGCAAAAAAACCAACAGAAACGGAAAGGGATAGAGCCGCCAAGCGAAGGGCTGGACCATCGAATGGGGCAGTAGATCCGAAAGCAACGCTACCAAAAACCCAAACAGCGCCGAACGACCACAGGGCTTTAAGGTCCAGACTGCCAAGCCCATACCCAAAGAAAAGGCGACCACCTGATTGAGGGTCATCAGGTTGACCACCTCGGCGGGGCTCAACCAAGAGCCAAGCGCCCAATTGGTCCACAACAAAACCGTAAAGTCCGTCGCCGCCAATTGGGTGATGCTGCTGCCCAGGGCGGTAAAAGGGTCCCAGTCGGCCCAGTGGTCGATCACCCCCATAGGCCCCCACTGGGCCATCTGTTGCTGGAACTTTGCGGCTTGCAGAGGGAAAGAGAGGGCATCAAACCCCAGAGTTTTTTGCCCTTGGACAAAGGAGCAGTGGAGCAATCCAAACCAAGCCAAACCGGCCCAAATCCGGTAAACCAGCCAAGGGTGCCTCCAGACACGGTTGGCCACCCACCCCCAGCCCAGCAGAAACACCCAAAAAACAGCCAAGGGAGGTAGGTTCATCTTGTCAGTTACGAGCTTGGTCTTGCCGGTGGATCCGGTCGGTCAGGTAGGCCAAGCCCAGAGAGAGACCGGCAGTCCCCAGGTTGACAAAAAACATCACCCACAGCACCTGGGCCAGACTTTCGTGGAATAGATAGAACCCCAAGGCCTGGACACCCGCCCCCAAGGCCAGGATCGGGGCCGCCAAGCGGCCGCCCCAGGCGAGGTTGTAGGTCATCAACACCATCAAAAAGGCCACCGGCAGAATGGCCACCACAAAGGTGGGGATCAAGGAGGTCGCTTCCAGGAATTTGTTGCCGAACAAAAACCCCACCACCCATTCCGGGAAAAAATACAACACCACCGCCCCACTTCCCGAGAGCAGGAGGGTCAGCCCCAGGGCCTTGAGCAGCAAGTGGAAACTGCTTTCCTGCTTGGCCTTGGAAGCGGCCACCATGGGAAACAGGGACATCACCAGTGCGCCGGGAAGGTACATCAAGGCCTTGGAAAGAATCGCCGCCGAGCTGTAGATCCCCGCTTGGTGGGGATCAAACAGGGATTTGACCAGAACCATGTCCAACTGGCTGATCAGGGAAAACGCCGTATTCCCCAAGAACAACGGCCACAGCTCCACCCACACATGCCGGACCTCCTGGTCGGTGGGCGCAAATCCGGCCGCAAAGACCGGGCGGATCAACAAAAAGGTGGCTACCACCGCCACCAAGGCGGAGACCGTAATCGCCCCCATGACCCCGTTGAGCTCCCAGCCCAGGTAAAGGGCCAAAACCGCCAAAAGTAGCTTGAGCGCCGGGTAGCCAACCGAAAAAAAGGACAGCAGCCCAAACCGGTGCAACCCCTGCAAAAGACCGATGTTCACTGGAATGGCCGCATTGGCCACAAAGGCGGCACAGAGGAAAAAAACCGGCACTACGCTGGGCAGTTGCAAAATGTCCCCCAAGACATGGGGGAAAACTGCCACCACCAGAGCGACCCCTAAGGCCGCCCGCAAGACCCATTTGTAGCTGGTCAAGATCAGTTGGTTGGCCAAGGCGGGCTCTTCGAGGGCCAAGTGGTGGGATACCTTTTTGGCCAGATAGTTGGTCACCGTCACCAGGGGCACCGAACCAATGGCCATCACCGCCACCAGGGCGTTCATGGTCCCGTAATCGGAAACGGACATCAGCCGCCCGGTCACCAGCTGGAACAGGTAGGAGAAGACGTTGCCCCCCATGGTCCCCACAAACAGGATCCCGGTGCGCAGGATCAGCGGGCTGGACTGGAGGCGGTCCCAAAGGGCCGCCCCTTTGGGCAAAAGGCTGGGCATGTACTGATTTCCAGGACAAAGTTTTTGTGCAACCGTATTCGATGGGCAATCTTAGCCCTCTACCTCTTTAGGGGTAAAGGTTATTTTCTGCCTTTTGGGGTCAAAATGTTTGCCCCCAGACCACTTTTGAGAGCCCCAAGACCCATCCCGTCCAAGTGTAAAAGGCCGGATGCAGGCCCAGCAAGGCGTAGGTCCCCATGTCCAAAGAGAGATGGACAAAAAAAGCCGCACCGACCACCAAGAACGGCCAAAGCCTGTCCTTCCAAATCCACCCGACCAACATCAGCACAAAGGCCAATTCAAAGCTATGGAAGAGCAAAAAGGGGGCTCGTTCACCATCAAAAAGATTCCAGGCCAACAGGCGGTCCCAAAACTCGGACGGGTGCAGAAAGAGCCTAAAAAAATGATCTGAATCAATGCCGAAGGTACCCGCCAGCCCCCAACCGACTCCTTTGGCCCCCCAACCTTTCCACCCCAAAAACAAGAGCGGCAAGGCCACCAAAAGATGCACGACCATGTGAAGATACAAAAATTGCTGGTAGCCGCTCATGACCGGGGCCTCAATAAAAACCTCAGCCCCACCAGAAACCTCAAGGCGTACATCCCGGCGGCCAAAACCGGGTGCGCCAACAACCTCCAGCCCTTGCCCCGCTCCAGGAATACCCCGAAAAAGCGGTAAAAGGCGCTGAACTGGAGCCTGACCTCCGGGTCCTGGGCCCCCCATTTGGCAATGTATCGGTCAAAGGACTCAATGTAATAACCTTTTTTGGAAAGGTACCGTTTCAGGTCAAATTCCGCTTCGTTGTGGAAGACCACGGCACCGTAGCGACCGGGGTCCACCCCGGCATCTTTGAGCAGTTGGTCCAATTCGGGCGGGCATGCAGAGCCGGGAGCCTGGAGCAGCCCGATGGGGCCCAGCTGTTTGAATTTTTTATCTAGGTCCCAATCTTCCGGGCCGCTGAACGACTCGTCAAACCCCCCGATCCGGGCAAAGTCTTGGCGCTTAAAAAACCGGGCCCCATCGATCACGGTGCCGTCATAAAAGCCCCGTTCAAAACGCCGGACTTGGCTCCAATAGTTTTTCCCCAACACGATTTCAGGCAGGTGCAAAGCGACACAACTGCCTTTTTCCATCTCTTTGACCGCCTCGGCGATCAGGTTGGGGCTCAAGACCATGTCTGCGTCCAAGAAGAGGCCATACTCCCCTTTGGATTGTTCGAGCAGGCCAAAGTTTCTTTGGGCGGAGCGCTCCGGCCCTCGGTCAAAAACCTGGGAGGTGTAGCGGCGAGCCAAGGCCTGGGTCTCATCGGTGGAGCCGTTGTCCACAACGATGATCTCCAGGGGTTGGTAGGTTTGGGCTTGCAGACTTTTTAGGCAGGCCTCAATGTTTTTGGCTTCGTTTTTGGTGGTGATCACCACCGAGACCAGAGCCCCCACTAAGCACCCTTTTTCAGGCTGCTGAAGTCCTTCAAGTGCCCCAAGACCTTCATCCCGGCACGGGCCAAAAAGGAGAGATCATCAAGGCTGCGCACCTTGGAAATCTTGCGCAAAATAAAGGTCGGCGAGAGGGCCGCTTTGTAAAGTTGTTGGGTAAATACCTTGACCTCTTCGGTGCCCACTTCGGAGCGCCAGACCGATTCACGCATATCGTACCGGTCCCAGTCTTCGGTCAAAAGCCAACCGTTTTTCCGGGCCTCGTCAAACAGAGGGGTCCCCGGGTAGGGGACCACAATGGTTGCCTGCAAGGAGTCGATGTAGCCTTTTAAAAACATGCTTCGGGCGAACTCGATGGTCTGGGTCGCCTCGGCTTTGGTTTCCCAAGGGTAGCCCACCATGGTGGTAATGTGCGGCTCCAGACCGGCTTTTTTGGCCATAATCATGGTCTCTTCGATCTCTTCAACCTTGATCCCCTTGGCCAAGCGGTTGAGGGTCGCTTGGTTCATCGATTCGAGACCGATCAGGATAAACCGGAAGTTGGCCTTTTTGAGCAGGTGCCATTCTTCTTGGTTGAGCGCCCCGACCCGCATGTTGCATCCCATGACCACCTTTTTGTGGTAACCCCGCTCCACCATGCCTTCACAAAATTCCTTGAGCCAAGCCCCACGGGGGAAACAACCTGAGTCGTCAAAGATTTCCCTGACCCCATACTTTTCGATCAATTGGCCGACCTCGTCCAAAAGCCGTTTGGGGCTGACCGCCTTAAACTTTTGGCCAGGGAACAGAGTGGTCCAGCTGCAAAAGGTGCACTTCCCCCACCAACAGTCCCGACCGGCCATGGTGTAGGTTCCGGGCAAAAATTTGTAGTTGCCGTTTTTTTCCGAATACAGATCCCACCGGGTCAGGTCACGGTCCACCAAGGGCAGGCTGTCCAGGTCCCAGTCCAGATTGTGGGGGCCGGTGTTTTTGACCTCCGCTCCTTGCCGGTACCAGACCCCGCCGGGCAGGGCGGTTTGGTTGGCCAAAGCGCTGCACAGGGCCTCCAAGAGAAAATCAAAGTCCCCACCGGTGACCACAAAGTCCACCGGACAGGCGGCCATGGTCTCTTCGGGCATACCGGTTACGTGGTCGCCCATCAGGACGAATTTGGTTTGGGGCAGCAAGGCCTTCATCTCGGCGACAATCGCCCAATGCCGTTTGATCACCGGGGTTTTGGAGTCCATGGCCACCAGATCGGGCTTGGCTGCCAAGATTCGCTCTTTCCAGGCTTCGTAGCTGATCCCCTCGGAGATTCCGTCGTCCCAGATCACCTCAAACCCCTTGGACTTCAGCAGGGTTGCCGCATAAGCGGGGACCATCGGGTAGATGTAGGTCGGGTTGTTAAACCACTGGAACTGGCGATTCTGGGCCAGCAGCGCCACACCTTTGGGGGACTCTAGGGGAGGGTAGGAGATCGAAACTTTCATAGACTATCTTCCAAGTTTACTGGCAAAGTCCTTTCCGGCCAAAAGCCCCTTGAGGAACCGAAAGCCGTAAACCAGATGGACCCCCACCATGAAGGGTAAAGTAGAGACCGAGACTAACAGGTTGCGGGATTTTTGCCAAACCCCAAAAACATGGACCCCCAGGGCACCGGCATACAGAGCCCAACCCAAGCCGAACAGCTGCGGCCAGGGGCTGGGCAGGAACAGGGCCAGCCAGCCGAAGAGTACAAACAACAAAAAGGCGCTGGGCGCAAAGTAAGCAGGCTTACGGGAGGTGCTGGGGTAAACCTTGGCAAAATACCCTCGGTGCTCCCCATAGTTGCCCACTTGCCGCATGTGCCGGTAAAACCCGGCCCTACGGTGGTGAAAGACCGGGGCCTGCCCATCACAAAGGATCGTCTTGCCGGTGGCCACCAGATCGGCACAAAGTTTGGTGTCCTCCCCCGGCCAAAAGGCGCTGTCAAATCCGCCGACCGCCAAAAAGTCGGCTTTACGAACCAGGAGATTGACTGACGGCCAGTCGTCCACCTGGAACACCTGTTCAAACCGATGGTACCTCCTTGCAGCCGCTCCATTGAGCGGAGACAAAAAGGTGGCCCCTGAAACCTGTCCCCAAAATCCATCGGAAGGGGGCGTGATCTGGGGGCCGCCGACTGCGCATACCCGGGGGTCTGCAAAGTGCGGAACCAGCCGGTCCAGCCAATCGGGCTCAGGGTAGGCATCATCGTCCAAAAAAGCCAAAATCTCCCCGGTCGCCTGTTCGGCGCTGGAGTCTCGTTTGATCGAAGGGCTCACCGGCCCGGTGACCAGCTCCAAAACCGGCACCTTCAGGTCCGCCAAATGAGCCTGCCAAAACTCCGGGGACAAAGCCACGTCCGGGGCCAGAACCACCTCCACCGCCGGGTAGGTAAGTTTTGTTATTGCTGCCAGGGACTCGGCCAAGTAATCGTTTTCCTTTTGGAAAGGAATCAGGATCGAGACCTTGGTGGGCCTGCCAACGGCGGAAGGTTCAGGGGCCATGCGGCGCAGGAAAAAAAAGGTTGGGACCTTGGGGGCGGATACCCCCGGAGCGGTCCATTGTTCTGGATTTGTACCCCATCGGGCCAATCGGGGTCAACCCCAAGGGTTCTCCCTCCCACTTTGGCCTCCTTGACTACTCCCGGTTGACCCCGGCCTGGAGGTTGGGATAGCCTGACCCAAGGTTGGAAGGTTTGACCTCGACCTGGGTCCACAAACAGCGGAGCGGAATGAAAATTTGGAAAAGCGGGAACAAGGGTTTTTTGGGGTTGTGCGCCTTGGCTGTCCTTTTGCCGCTGTTTTTCCACTGGTCCTACGTTTGGGGTCCCAAAGAGGAGCTGAGGCTGTTTAACAACGACACCTTGGCCTATTCCTACTGGTGGTCCTACTTTTACAACAAATTCGCCAGCCTGGGCCAAGAGCCCCTTTGGAACCCCTACATCAGCCTGGGTTACCCGGCGCTCGCCCAGATCAGCAACGTCAGCTTCTACCCTCCCGCCTGGGGGCTGGCCTGGGCCTTTGACCCCAATCCGGTCTGGTTTTTGCGAATCTTTAACCTCTACATCATCATCCATTTTTGCCTCGCCGCCGCTGGGGTCATGTGGCTGGCCAAGGGCCAAGGGATCAGCCCCTTGGGCGGTTTTGCCGGAGCGATGGTCTGGACCCTTTCGAGCGCCGCCAGCAACGGGACTGATGGATTCGAGTGGCTTTACGGCCTCGCCTGGGCTCCCTGGGCGCTCCATTTTCTGCTCCGGGGGCTGGAAAAACCGACCTGGAAGCCTTGGCTCCAGTTGGGGCTGGTGTTGGGGATCCTTTATTCCACCAATTTTCTGCCGGTTTGTTATTACGTCAGCCTGCTTTTGGCCGCCACCATCCTGGTTTTTAACTGGGGCAAGTGGCGGCCTCTGCGCCCCTGGCTGGGCTTTGGACTGGCCCACCTGTTGGCGGTGCTGATTGCCGCCCCTACCTTGGGGAGCCTCTTGCAGTTGGTGGTCCAGTTCTCCGAACGGACCCACCCTACCTATGCCTACGCCATGAGCGGCCTCAACCCCGCCTACCTGTTGGACCGCTTTTTTAGCCCCATGGACTACCAAGTCTTTCGGAGCGCCTGGTTTGGCTTCGGGGCCTACCTGTTGGCTTTGATTCCGTTGTTTGTCCCCTCTGCCCGGCCCCGGTGGTTCAAGGGCTGGATGCTCCTGGGGCTGGTGGTCTTTGTGTTCGGCTCGGGGACCTACCTCTTGTTTACCGACTTTTTTTACCTCTTCCTGCCGGGATACAAAACCCAACATTGGCACCACCGCACCGCCCTTTACCTGGGGCTGCCCTTGGTCATCCTGGTGGGCAGGGGGCTTGATTACTTGAAAGACCGCCCCGTTTCGGATTCAGACCGAAGGCTGGTGGCCTTTTTGTTCGGCTTTTTGGCCCTCTCCTGCGCCTTGGCGGCAATCGTAAAATTCGAGGTAATCAAACGACCGGAACTGCACGGATACTTTGTGGTACTGGCCATTTCCGCCTTGCTTTGGCTTTGGTCCCAAGGGAGAGCAACCCGGATCCGGTCCCTGGTGGTGCTGTTGATGGTTCTGGAACTGGGCTACGTGTTCCGGCGGATGGAAGGCCAAACCTCCGATCTGCTGGCCAACTACCCCAACTACGGGAGGGGGGCGGACCAGATCTGGGCAGAGGCGGCAGACTTGGAACAAAGGTACTTTGAAGGGACTCGGGAGATGAACGCCTTGGGAGTGCCAATCCTTCGCTCAGTGGCCAGCGTGCGGGGTTATGTGACCCCTGCCCTGCGGCGGATCGACCGATTTCACCTCTTTGGCTTTGGCCAAAGCATCTTTGCAGGCAAAAATCCCGGTGGCTTCCAAGGAGAATTTTTTTATCCCAGCGGCCAAGACCTACCCGGATTTGTCCAGCTCGCCACCGGCCCCAGGGTCCTACTGCTGGGCAACACCGAGGTTTTCCCCAGCCCCCAAAGCCCAGAGAACCCCCAAAACGAAAAGGCCTTTCTGGAAAAAATGGCTTCCACCAACCTGGAGCAAACTTTGCTGCTCGAACGGGGGGCTCCCCAAAGCTGCCCCAACCTGGGGAGCTGGACGTTGGACCGGTTTGACCTGACCCATTTAGCCTTGAACGTCACCGTCCCTCCCGGTTGCGCCAACTGGCTTTTGTGGGTGGATGCCCACTATCCCGGCTGGCAGGCCTCCTTGGATGGAGCACCGGCCCCTTTGGAGCGGGCGGACTACACCTTCAAGGCGGTTCAGGTCCCACCAGGGGTGCACCAAGTGGTCTTTGAGTTTTCTCCCCCCTTGTACCGGTGGGGTCGGTGGGTGCGCTGGGTTGCCTTGGGGGGGCTGTTGGTTGGGCTGGGGCTGTGGGGCCGGTGGCCAGGCCGGGAGGCTGGCCGCTAAAACAGGGTCTTGGAGGCAGCAATGGGCATCCGCCAACCGCCACCAAAGGCCTGGGTGCTGACCTTGATCCCCGGTGCTGCCTGCTGGCGCTTGAACTCCGCCCGGCTGAGCAATTGGTTGATCCGCTCCACCAGCGGCAGGTCAAAGCCCTGGGCCGCCGTCTCCGCCGCCGACTTCCGCTCTTCGATCAGGTGGTGCAGCACTGCGTCCAAGGTGTCATAGTCCGGCAGGCTATCCTGGTCGGTCTGGCCGGGCCGAAGCTCTGCCGATGGGGCTTTGGTCAAAATCGCCTCGGGAATCTTGCCCCCTTGGGTTTGGTTGAGCCAGTGACAGAGCCGATAGACTTCGGTTTTGTACAGGTCGCTGATCACAGCGAGGCCGCCGGACATGTCGCCGTACAGAGTGCAGTAGCCAACTGAAAGCTCCGACTTGTTTCCGGTGGTCAGCAGCAGGGAACCGAACTTGTTGGAAAAGGCCATCAACAGGTTTCCCCGGATCCGGGCCTGGAGGTTCTCTTCGGTCACATCGTTGGGCAATCCCTCAAAACTGGGGGCCAAAGCCAGATCCATGGCCACCATCATCGGCCCGATGGGCAGGGTGGTGGTTTTGATCCCGTAAGCCTGGGCCAAGGCCAAGGAATCGGCCACCGAACCGGGGCTCGAATAGGGGCTGGGCAGGAGCAGTCCGGTCACTTGGTCCGCCCCCAAGGCCTGGGCGGCGATCACTGCGGTCAGGGCCGAGTCGATCCCGCCCGAAAGGCCCAACACGGCGGTTTTGAACCCACACTTGGCGGCATAGTCCTTGACTCCCAGGACCAATGCCCGCCACACCTCTTCTTCGCTCCCCAACTTGGGCTCAATTCTTTGGGGGGCAAGATCTGGGTCCACCACCAAGAGGTCCTCGGCAAAGGCCTTCGCTCTGCCCAACAGAGCTCCCGTACCGTCCAAGGCAAAACTGGAGCCGTCAAACACCAAATGGTCGGTACCGCCCACTTGGTTGGCATAAAAGGTAGGCACCCCCAATGCCCGGGCGGCATCGCCCAAGACCATCTCCCGCTTGGCCTGTTTGCCCCGGACAAAGGGAGAGGCAGAGAGGTTGACCATCAGATCCACCCCTCGCAACTCGCCCACCGGGTTCAGGTCGTAAAACGGGACTTCCGGGCTCCCGGCCCAAACGTCTTCGCAGATGGTCACCCCAATCTTTTGCCCGTCCAGCAAAAAGCTTTGTGCCCCTTGGCCCGGCTCAAAGTACCGACGTTCGTCAAAGATATCGTAGTTGGGCAACAGGGTTTTGCGGAAACGCTGGACCACCTTGCCTTGGTGGAGCAAAAAGGCGCAGTTGTGTAACCGTTTGGGGGCGGAACCAAACTCAACCCCGCCCAAGAGCAGCGGCGCAAAGCCGGTCAACTTTTGGGCCAAGGTCTCCACGGCCTCCAAGGAGCGCTCCACAAACCGGTGGTACAAAAGAAGGTCTCGGGGAGGGTAGCCTTGCAAGGCCAACTCGGAGGTGACAAACAGGTCCACCCCAGCAGGAGCCTCAGCCACGGCCCGGAAAATCTTTTCCCGGTTGCCGCTCAGGTCCCCTACGAGGTAGTTCTGCTGGATCAGTCCGATGCGCACAGGCAGGCCAATAAAAGGGGGGCTAAAACCAAGGAGACTAGATCCAAGCGATGCGCCGGAGGGCCTCCGCCCAATCCCGCTCTTCCTTGGGATAACGTAACCTAGCCCCGATCAGGCAGGTTACGCCGGTGCCCAACAGCAACGCCACCAACAAATACCGAATCACCCCCTTAAAAACCGAGCCCCAAGGCAGGGAGGGGATTTGGCCCAAGGGAGCGCTGCTGGAAAATTTGACCGGCACCGGGAAGAGAACCGCAAAATCCCGCTCCAACCGAGAGGAAACCGGCAGGACTTGGACGACCTGCTGGGTCTTGATTTGTTCGGACTGCTGGATCAGGCTGGCATCACGGGCCAAGGCCTGCAACTGGGCATTCAGCCGTAGCCTGACAGACTCCACGTCCAGGTTCACCAGCCCCGACTGTTTCAAGACCAGATAGGATTCCAAGGGAAAACGGGACTGCCGCACCTCGGCACCAAAAACAATCAGGTTGGCGGGAATCTTGGTGATCAGGTCGATCACCGGGGTTTGTAGTTTGGGGAACTCCACCGGGTCCGAAAGCAGAACCAGGTTTACCGGTTCGACCAGCAGCTGTTCCACCACCAGAAACGCCGACTCCACCGCCCTCACCTGGAAGGGCTGGAAAACCAAGTTCCCCCCTTCAATGGCACTGAGTCGAAACAGTTTCCACTCAAACAGGTCGGATTTCAACTCTCGGTAGGTGGTCAAAAAATCCCGGCCATGCTGGGCACGAGCCTGCAACAGGGTCCGGATCTTGTTGATCGTACCCGCCTGGGCCGCCTTGTTGATTTCCTTTAGGACCTCTGGCCTCACTTCCGGGGAGGCCAGCCCTTCGGGCCCCAGGTTTTCGACCCGGATCTGGTAGCGGCCCAAAGCTCCGGTGTCGCAAGGGGAGCAAATCGGGTTTACCGTGAAGCCGCCAAAACCGGGGGCGGAAAACCCTGCAGAGATCTCCGCCGGTTTGATTTCCCCCAACGGACCCAGGTCGAAGCTGTCGAGCCGGATCTCAAAATCAACCCACTGGTGGATCTGAGTACGGCCGCCCACCAAGGCCACAAGGCCCAGCAGCAGGAACAGGCCCAAGGAGGAGAGCAACCAGAAAAACTTGTGTTTGACCAGGAAATACCCTCCCCAAGCTCCCCAAGAGAGCACATCTTCAATTTGAAGTTCCCGTTCGCTATTGGGGGAATTGGGCCTCATCGTTATCCGGGGTCAAGGTTCGGTTAAAACAAGAATTCATCCGCAAGGGCCTAGGCTACAAAAAGCCGCCCTGACTGTAAAGCCCTTTTGAGCCAATGCCCGCAGGTAGGCAGCCGGTCTTGGGCTCCCTACCGGCCAAGGACTACTGCCTTTGCGCTCAACCAGAGTGCGGACCGGCAGCTACTTAAAAAAATCCTTTACCGCACCCACCACTTCATTGATTTGGGCTTCCGTAATCTCCGGGAACATCGGCAGGGACAGGATCTGGTCTTTAAACAGATCGGCGTTGGGAAACTCGGCCGGGTCATAGTTTTGGTCCTGGTAGGCCCCCAGGCGGAAAATCGGGATCGGGTAGTGGATCCCTACTCCAACGCCCCGTTCGCCCAGATGTTTCATCAAAGCTTCCCTTTGTTGGGTTCGCACCACGTAGAGGTGGAAGATATGGGACTTTGGGTCCCCCAAGTCGGGGCAAACCAAATCTCCGACCCCTTTTAGCTTCTGGTTGTACAGACCAGCAGCCTTGGCCCGGGCTTGATTCCAGCCGTCCAGGTAAGCCAGCTTCACCTTCAAGATGGCCGCTTGCATGGTATCCAGCCTTGAGTTGTAGCCGATGAACTCGTGGTGGTATTTTTTGGGGGAACCATAACCTCGCAACAGGACCAACTGGTTGTACAGCGCTTCATCGTTGGTGGTGATCCCGCCGCCGTCGCCATAGGCACCGAGGTTTTTCCCCGGATAAAAGGAGAACCCCGCCGCCGCACCAAAGCTACCGGCCCGTTTTCCGCCCCGTTCGGCCCCATGGGCTTGGCAGGCATCTTCGACCACCGTAAGCCCATGTTTTTTGGCGATGCCAAGGATGGCATCCATGTCGGCCAATTGTCCGTAGAGGTGTACCGGAACAATGGCCTTGGTCTTTTTGGTGATCTTTTTTTCGATCAGCTTGGGGTCTAAGTTGTAGCTCTTGGCATCATGGTCCACCAACACTGGTTTGGCCCCGTTGTAGGTGACCGCCAAGGTGGTGGCCACAAAGGTGTTGGCCACAGTGATCACTTCATCCCCCGGTCCTACGCCCACGGCCTTGAGGGCCAAAAACATGGCATCCGTTCCGCTGGCAACGGCGACACAATATTTGGCCCCGCAAAAGGCGGCAAAGGCTTTTTCAAACTCGGCGACCGGCTGTCCCAAGATGAAATTGCATTGGGTCATCACTGCTTCAACGGCAGGATCAATTTCTTTTTTAAGGGCTTTGTATTGGCTTTGGAGGTCAACAAAAGGGATCATTTGCGCCTAGTCGTAAGGGAGGTGGAGCCGGTTCCTGGTGAGCTAAAACTGCCTTTTTAAGTCTTGTAAAACTAGGCGGGAAGTGGGGATTTTGTCAAGTTGGGGTTCCCCCTCCCTGGCCCCTAAAGTAAGGCAAGCAGTTAAAAAGAATAGGGTTTTGCTGGTCTGGGGCAGAAAAATCGGAGCCTCTTTACTTAGGGGGCGGATTCGTCGTCCAACGAAGGAGGAGCACCGTCCCTTTTTTTGTAGAGCAGGTAAGGAATCCCGCCCATCAAACCGGCCAGGATGCGCATGATGGTAAAGAGGTTAAACACATCCGCCCCGCCCTTCATCCCTTGCTCAGCCCAAAGGTAGGCCCAGGCCACATGACCCACGCCAATCCCAGCAGGCCCCAGAGGGACAACGGTAGAAAGCTCGCCTAGGGGGGTGATAAAGGCCAAGACAAACGGATCGGGACTACAGTTACAGACCAAAGGCCCCAGGAGATAAAAACAGACCACCAACAGCAGTTGGATAAACACCGAAATAAAGATCCCCACTAGGAGATAAAACCTGTGACTACGGAAGCTTACAAAGGCTCGGTAAATTTTCTCCAGCAACTCGCCCTTGGGCAGCTTGGGAAAAAGTTTGAGGATCGGGTCTTTGTGCTCGGGGATTGGTAAGAGCAAAAGCATAAAGAACAAAGACATACCGGCAAACAGCCCAAAGACGAACAGTTCCAAAAGGCCGCTGGAATGGCTGGTCTTGCCCAACACCACGAGCCCCAGCACCGAAAGCACTACCAACCCAAACAGCCCGGCCAGACGGTCGATGATCAACACCGAAAGGATCGGAGTTTTACTGAGTATTCCCTTGGATTCCTTAATGATATAAAAAGCCTTCACCCCATCGGTACTGACCGTGCCGGGCAGCACGGCGGCAAAAAATTGTCCAATCCACTGGATGTTAAAAAGCCGGGTCAAAGAGGGAGCGCCGGGATGAATGGACATCAAAACCCGCCACCGCAGCGCCACTAGACCATTGGCTCCAAAGAGGATCAACAGGGCCACCGCCAGCATGGTCCAGGGCTCGGAAAACAGCAGGCCCATGCTTTTGAGGTCCAGTCGCTCGCTTTCGACCAGATAGACCAGGATTCCCCCCACCAGGAGGGCTTTGACCGCTCGGATTGCCCAGGTTTTTAAGTTCAAAGGTTAGGTCCTTCAAGTTCGTAGGTTACCAGAGGTCCAAACGTCCCAACCGCCGGTGCCGATGCACCCCAGCCGAATCCGGGTGGGTCCTTGGGGCAGGGGCTGGCTAAGTTTCTTTGGAAACCCGCCCTTTGGCAACGGCAAACTTCAAGCTTACCCTCACCAAAGGCTTTGCGGCGAGGGGAGCGGTCAGGGCCTCGTTTAGGACTTGGTAAACAAGCCCACCGCTTGGCGCATCTGGATCGTCAAGTGTTCCAGACTGGAGAGACGGCTCAAACGCCGCCACAGGTAAGAAGGCCTGAGATAAAACTTCAACACCGCCTTGCGCCGCAGTTTGAGTAAGGCGGCAGAGTCGATCTTCGCCGAAGCCAGCACCCCACTGTGCCCCAAGGTGTCAAACCCTTCCGAGCCGATGGTCAGTAGGCCGGACTCCAAGGCTTCCTGGCGGATCACCGAACCGGGTAGCGGAGCAGCGATGTTGAAAGAGGCATAATCCAAAGGCAGGCTCAAGGCAAAATCCAAGGTCAACTTCACGTCCTCCAGGGTTTCGTGGGCCAAACCGATGATGAAGTCGGCACAAACATCCACCTTCTTTTTGTCCGCATGCCGGACCAACCCCAAGAGCTTGTTTTCCGAAACATGGCGCTTGTAAACCGAGAGAGAGTCGAGATTTGCCGAATCCACTCCGATGATCAGGGTGTGGCAACCGGCGGCGACCATAGCGTCCAGCAAAACCGGGTCGTAATGTTGGGGGTGGAAATAACAAGACCAAGAAAACTTGAACCTCTTGGCCATTGCCTCCAATAAAGGCATGGAGTTCTTCTGGGGAAAGCCGAAGGTCTTGTCCGCAAAAAACAATTCCTTTACCCCCAATTTTTCCAAGGACTCCAATTCGGACAACACCGATTCGGGCGTACGGACGACCGGAGGAAAGTGGGCATCAGAGCAGTAGGAGCAGGAAAAGGGACAGCCCCACATCAAGGTGACGGTGGCGTATTTGTAGTGCCGGGCGAAAGGGAAAATGTAGCCCGGCTTGAGAAACAGCTCATGCCTGGGGGAGCCCAGTTCGCTGTAAACCGGCTTGGTCGGAGGGCCAAGCACATTTTGTCCCACTTGAGTCATCACCCCCGGCAAAGGCCGGTTCTTCTCCCCTGGTGCGGCCATCGCCGTCAAATCACACTGGTGAGGCAAGATCACGATTCCCTCGGCTTCTTTGAGGATGATTTCCTGGTAAGGCTTTTCCAGGAATATATCCCCCAGTACATAGGCCGGGGTCATAGGAAACAGGGCACGGGTTTCTTGGAAGTATCCAAAGTCCGAAGCCCAAGCGGCGCTGGAAAGGCAAAACACAAAGAGGTCCCAAGACTCATGGCCCAGGGTGGTAAAAAACTCTTCCCTGGACATCCGGTCCGCCGTGCCGTCCACGAACCGCACCTCGTCTTCCGCCTTGGCCAAGGCGGAAATCAGCATCAGGTCATTGGGCTGCCAAAGGTAGTCCGCCTTCGCCTCATGACTACAGTCGATGTTGCGGATGATCCTTTTGTGGTCAGGAGAAGGGGGGACTAATAAAAGAATCTTCAAAGGCGCTCTACAAAAAAATAGGTTTCCAGTCTGCCGCAGTTTTGGCCACTCTATCCAATCCCAGTCGGCTTTGCAAGACAAAGCCCAGAGGGGGTCTTCCCGGCAGGGCAGAGGTAAAAGCGGTTCCCTTCAAGGTTGGGAACGTAAAAATTTCTTGAACCGGTCTTGGGGACTCAAAGCAGCCTGGGCTTCCTCCGGCAAACCGGCATCCCACAGGTCCTGGGGCTTCAAGTTTTGGAGCTCTCTCCCCCAAAGCCACAAAAGCAGACCTCTCTTCCCTTTAAAGCCCAATTCCAACAAACCCTGGCCCAATCTGCAAACCCACCGCACCGCTCCGGCTCCGGCTTTTTCCAAGACGATCCAGGCTCGGTGCCAGTGGAGAAAATACAGCAATGTCGCCAATGTTGCCTGTAACCAGAACACAAAAAGGCCCAGCCGCCCGTTGTTGTGGTCCAACATCATCAAACTCAACTCCCGGACTTCCCCCGGAGACAAGGGACGGCTCCACATGGCCACTTGGTTGAGGATGCCTTTGATGTTGGTCCCGGTACTGTAGGTGTTGCCCAAAAAGAGGCTGTAAGCATTGTTGAACTGCTCCGTCTGGTAGGGTTCTTCCCCGGCCAAGTCGCCGTTGACGTAAAACCGGAGGGTTTTGGTCGAGCGGTCGATGGAGGCAACAACGTAATAATATTCCCCCGGGTTGATCGGGACCGCGGTAAAATGCCCTCCCACCAAAAAGGAGCCATAATGCAGGTATTTTTTTTCCGTATTGAGGAAGATCCCATGTTGGACGTTCTGGGCTCGGTCCCCATTGTCATGATCCCCGACCATCACCAATTGGTGGTAGG
This sequence comes from Candidatus Lambdaproteobacteria bacterium RIFOXYD2_FULL_56_26, assembly GCA_001783715.1. GTDB lineage: Bacteria > SAR324 > SAR324 > XYD2-FULL-50-16 > XYD2-FULL-50-16 > XYC1-FULL-56-13. Next base: position 2,883 of record MFNF01000055.1, on the reverse strand, counting down.
CGGAGGCGGTGGGGTCATTGGCATCTTCTTGACTCCAAAGGAACCCAAAAGCCAAGGTCTCCCCCCTGGGCGAAAGCTCGGCCCTGGGCTGAGGGAAAAGCCATTCAAACCCCGCCTCGCAGGCGGGGTCGAGATTTAGCCCTACTGCATCACCGGCAATCTCGAACCTAGGACATTTAACCGGTTGGCCAATTAACTCTTTTTTGTTCAAAAGTTCGGTGGTTTTGTTGTGCAGCGGCAACGACAACAAAAGATCGTTTTTGAAAAGAACCTTTTCCTTTAAAAAAGGAAACTGTTTGTTGGAAAATTCCCATTCCAACTTGTGGACATTTTTGGGCACCAAGGTTGCCGCCAACAAAGCCAACAACAGCAAGGAAAAGAATATTTTGGCAAATCGAAGCAAGGTTATCCTCGGACAAATGGGGTGGGTCCTACCGGTTTAATATTGGGCGTAAAAATTGATGTTTGAAATCACCGTACTGCCCATCGCATCCGTGAAATCGGTCGGCAACCGGTTTGCCTTCAAAGCCAGCCGGACATACAGGGTTTGGCTGGTACCGATCTTTTCCGCCAACTCCCCCTTGTAGTTGGTCGGTTGTTCAAACTGCGCTACTTCCTCAAACTTGAGCCCGTCAGTACTGACCAACAATTTGGCCTCGTTGACCGGCCGGGTGTGCAACAGCAACTTGGCCAAAAAGGATTTGGGCCGCCCGGCGGGGAACGAAAAGCGGTACTGCAAAAACGCCCATTCATCGGAAACCGAAGGGGCCAACTCTTGTACCCGGAGCATCAAGTTTTCGATCCGGTCCGCCTTTTCAACAAAATCGTAATTTGAAAAATCTGCGGTCTCGTAGGACCAAACTTTGTTTTTGTCCGGCGTAACCTGTATGTCCGAATGGACGGGAAAGGTTTTGGCAAAGATGTGGGAGCCCCCAGGGAAGACGGTACAGATATTTTCAAATCCCTGTTTTTCAAGACGGATTGCTCTTTGTGGCTCGTAGCTGCTGGCCCCTTGCCAAACCAACCGCTCGGTTGCGCCCGGCAGGGTTTT
>MFNF01000055.1:0-1819 GCA_001783715.1 Candidatus Lambdaproteobacteria bacterium RIFOXYD2_FULL_56_26 | reverse complement strand
AGATCGAAGGTCGACGGGTTGGTGTAAACCGCCACCTGGTACTGGTAGGCTTGGTCGCCAAAAAATGCCAAAGTGCCGGGCTTCAAATGTTCATTGTAATACTCCCCGTAAGTCCTCCAATCCTCCCACTTTTGGTCGTACCAATTTTGGACATTGGTCTGCATCGGTCCGGCATCCAGCCACAAAACCCAACCAGCCACCAAAAAGGAAACCAGAACCGCCAGCCTTTTGCGGTTCAGCGCCAAAAAGGTCGCCGTCCAAAAACAGCGAACTTTGGCCGCCCCGCGGGCCAGCAAGCTGGCCACAACATAGGCACAAAGCTCGACCGAAACCACCAATCCATAGGCTACAAACAAAAGAATCGGCAGCAGGGTGACCAAAAAATGGCGGCTGGAAAGGGCCACCGCCGCATCGCTGTAGCCGACCACATAGATGTAAAAATAGAAAAAAAGGCTGTGAATCAAAAGCAACGGTGCCCAACGTTGGCCCTTAAGAACCGCAATGGCGACCCCCAAGGGGAACAGCAAATACACATAAAAGTCCGGGCGATTGAAGCCCAGCAGGCTGCCTCCCGCTTGGTCCACCAGGTTGTACGAAAAATTATTGGCCAACAAACCAAAACTGGCCTGGGCCTGGGTCCAGGATTCCATGGTCCCGAATCGGGGATAAAACACCAACAAGGAACCAATGAAGCAGTACAAAAAGATGGGGCTCAAGAGCAAAATCCACATACCGGCATTCAGCCCCACCTTGATCATCTGGGAGTTGACCAGCGGCTTTTGGCTACGGTCAACCAGGAAATACAAGGAAAGGAGGGAAAACAAAAATGCGGCACCAAACAACATGAACCCATAGGAAAGGAACCGGTTGGACAGGGTCCAGCCCAAAAACACACAAAGCAAAGAGCTCAGAATTTGCACCTGCCAGAGCATCTCTTTTCGACTTCCTTTCCCCCAAAACTCTTTGACCTCACGGAAAAACCGAAAGTTCATCCAGTCAATCCAACAAAAAACCACAAACAGGGCCTGGAACAAAAACAGGATAAAGCTGGTCACATGGGTATGGAACGCCAAAACCGAAGCCAGAACAAAGATCCACTTGCCCTTGGCTTCCCCTTGTTTTTCCAACATCCGGTACAGCCCGTAGGTAGCCACAAAGGTCAGGCATGCACTCATGGTGTACATGCGCAGCATTTGGGAATAGGCGATGTGCTGTGAATTGACCGCCAAGAGCAGCGAGCCCACTAATGCTACCCTGAAGTTGGTCAACCGGTAGGCCACCCATTGGAAGGCGGCAACACCCAAAACGCCAAAGGCCAGGGAAGGAAATTTGCGGACGCTGTCGTCCCAGGAAAAATACTCCATGATCTTGACCAGCCAGTAGTAAAGCGGCTGGTGCTGGTCGGAGTTCAAAGACTGGAGAAGGTTCCAAAACCCGTGGCGAGCGTAGATGACCACCAACACCTCGTCATACCACATTGGCTTGTCGGTATAATGAAGCAGGCGCAGGCACAAGGCCAAAACGAGGACCCCCAAAAAGCTGGCACCAAAAAAGAACTGGGGGAGGAGGCTTTTCTTGAACATGCGGCTTGGCAAATCTGGGGTGTGGTGTTAGGGTCCGATCTGGTAGGCTGGCTGATGCCACCTTTCTTGTCAAGCTTCTAGCAGGAAGCTCGGCCCTTTAAACAGATATACTGAACCCAGGCTTTGGGGACCTTGATGAGCGACTTGCGGGAATATTACCAGGACTATTGGAAAAAGCGGCTGGAAACGGACAAGGATAGGTTGCCCCCCATCCGAGAAGGGTTGCCCTCTTTTTT
>MFNF01000054.1 GCA_001783715.1 Candidatus Lambdaproteobacteria bacterium RIFOXYD2_FULL_56_26 | reverse complement strand
CGAATTTCGCTATAACAATCGGAAGGTTGATGTTAACAAAATCCTTCTAAAACTGATCAGAGAAAACCCGCTGTTCTAGTCTTGACCCTTTTTTAATAGACCGTGATTATCAATCAGAAGAAGAAATTGAAACGTATTGGAAAAACTTTCCAAACCCTGAAACTGATAACTTGCTCATTTGGAGAAGAAGGGAGTTAGAAAATTACTTTCTTGAGCCAAGTTATCTGTCCCAGTCAAAATTTTTTAATGGTGATAAAGAACAGCTATCTAAAGAAGTGCTCAAACTGGCTAACGAACAAATTTATATGGATGCTGCAAACCAGGTTATCAATGAGCTTCGGGAAAGGTTACGGGATACAAAGATAAAGCACTTTAAAAAGCCAGCAGAATTTGTGAATAGGGCGAGTGCTTTAAATCAGCTTCGTTGTGTTAAAGAATTTAAGACGATTCCATCCATGGTAACTTCTCAATTGGAAGCCGAAAAATTGGAACGGTCACTTGATGAACAGTTGAATAAGATGACAGGCGGGGAGGCTGCGCTGGCTTTTGGAAGAGGAAATTGGTTGAGTTTGATTGATGGAAAGCGAATAACCCAAAAAATCTTTGGAAACAAGAAGATGTTTAAAGTTAGGGATGGGAACGATTCAGACATCAAGGGTCCCGAGCGGGTAAGACAAATCGCCAAGGACTTATTATTGCAGCCAAATCAACCTTCTGATTTCATAGAGCTTAAAAAATTGATTGAAGCAAGAATGAAATAGCTCGCTTTAGAAAAGGGTGCACCAAAATTTTGGGTGAAACTCTATGAATTTTCGTTAGTCGCCGGTCAGGGCTCGTTCTTTTTCCCGTTCGTAGAGTTTGAGTTTCTCTTCGTGTTCCAGCATCTTGGCCCAACGTTGGGAGAGGCTGTCCAGGTCTTCAAATTTTTTGAGGGCCTTGTAAATCGCCGAGAGTTGCAGGAAAACGTTTTTGTCCACCTTCATCCGCAAGGCGGATTCGAGCAACTCGGCGGCGGCCCGGAAGTTGCGTTTTTGCATCGCCGCTTTGGCTTCCCCGATCTTGTTCTGCCGTTCCACCTCGACCAACCTTTCCTTTTCCTTCTGCTCGATCTCGTGCAGCTCCAGGATCAATTCGTCGGCCTTGTCGTAGTTGTGCAGCTCTTTAAACACCGTTGCCGCCGCTTTGAGGGTCTCGGGGAGGCGCAGCACCGTCAGGGCCTTGTGCAGGTATTCGGCGGCAGCCTTGAACTTGCGCTCCCCTTGCAGGGACAAGCCCTTTTCGGCGTAATAATCGTGAATCTCCTTGAGCTTGACCGGGGCCTGTTGGTTTTCCGGGTCCATTTTGAGGACTTGCCTTAAGGCTTCGGTCGCTTCGTCGTACTTCTTCAGCTCCACCAACACTTCCCCCAGCTTGAGCCAAAGGGCGGGGTCGTGGATCTCGGTGACGGCGATGGCCAAGAAGTTTTGGGCCTTTTTTAAGTTCCCTTCCTCAATGCTGGCATAAGCAATCTTGACCAGCTCCCGCATGCTGTACAGGCCACCGGATTTTTCGAGCAATGCCGCAGTCTTGACCAGATACTTGGTGGCCAAAAATCGTTTGCCCCCCTTTTTGAACATCAGCCCCAGGTTGACGTTGGAGTACCGGTTGAATTCGTTGGCCCCCAGGATCCGGTTGACCTTGTCGATCGCTTCGTCCAGGTGCCCGCCTTGGTCCAGGGCAATCGCCTGGAGCAGCTCCAAAAGGTCGAACTCCCCGGCGCTCAGGGCCCCAAAGGCATCCTGGGCCATGTTGGGCAGGTGGTTGATCAGGGCGTACAGCCCCAGGTTGTACCGGTGCTGGGAGGCCTTCTCCGGCTCGGCCTCGATCAGCCGCATAAACTCCTCAACCACCTGTTTGGGGCCGACCTTTTGGGGCTCGGCCAGGAAATGGTCCATTTCCATCTTCAGGTGGCTGGCCTCCACGTTGTTGCCCAGCTCCTCTTGGGCGGCAATCTGGGCGGTGAACTCGGCGATTTTGGTTTCCCGGAGTTTGGTGTTTCCTTCCTCCAGCTTGGCCAGCAGCTTGGCCGGGGGGTCCGGGTCCTCGCCGATGTATTCAGGCAGGACATAGTCGTCCACCTTGTCGAAGATGGAGATGGAGCTTTTGACTTGGTCGTCGTAGATGGGGATGCGGGCGGCACAGGCGGCGAGGTTGTAAAAGGCCTTTTCAAAGTTTTTGTTGACCCGCAGGGCCATTTTGTAGAGAGATTCGGCCTGGTTGAAGTTCTCCATCTCCCGGGCGAAGTTGCCCAATTTGTTGGCCAACTCGTAGTCCTGCTGGTTTTCCTTGAGCAGGTTGAGCCCAATCGCCAAGGCGGCTTCCAGTTGCCCGCTGTTTGAGGTGTTGTCCAACTCCTGCATCAGCCTGGGATAGACCTCCTCGTGGGCCAGATCCATGGCTTTTTTGAATTCCATCATCGCCCGGTTGAAGAACTTGCCTTCCAAGTGCTTCATCCCCAAGTCGAAATGTTGGGCGGCTTCGGCTTTGGCTTTTTCTTCGGCACTTTTAAACAGGTCGTCAAACATTCTTCCTCGCTAAAGACCCACCTCGGCTACATTCTAGCTGATTGAGGTGTGGGGGGCAACGAATTCCCGTTTTGGGCTTTCCATCAGGACCGCTTTCAAGCAAGATCAGGGCCTAACCGGGAGTTTTTTGCATGACCTTCGCCCACCGCCCTGTTTTGGTCGAGCCGATTTTGGCTCTCTGCCCCCCCAAAGCCAAGCTCTACCTTGATTTTACGTTGGGTGGAGGGGGCCATGCCGGGGCGTTGTTAAATAAATTTTCCGGCCTTGAACTCTGGGGCAGCGACCAGGACCCGGCAGCGTTGGCAGCGGCAAAAATGACCCTGGCTCCCTTTGGGGAACGGGCCAAGATCACCAAGTCCGACATGGCTTCCCAGGCCAGCCGTCTGGTCGAGGCCGGGGTCAAGGCGGATTTTGTGTTGGTGGACCTGGGGGTCAGTTCCGCCCAGCTAGACCAAAAGGACCGGGGCTTTTCCTTTTCCCAGGACGGCCCGCTGGACATGCGCATGGACCCTGAAGGGGGGACCAGCGCCCAAGAGTACTTGGCCCAGGTGGACTACTCGGAGTTGGTCCGGGTGTTGTTTGAGTATGGGGAAGAGTCTTTTGCCAAAAAAATCGCTTCCGACCTGATCCAAAGACGAGGGAAAAAACCTCTGGAGACCACCAAAGAGCTGGCGGAACTGGTTTACCAGTCGATCCCCCGGAAGTTTCACCCCCAAAAGATTCATCCGGCTACCAAAACCTTCCAGGCCATTCGGATCAAAATCAACGATGAGATGGGCCAACTGGAGCGGTTTTTGGAACAGGCGATCCCGCTCTTGAATTTAGGCGGCAGACTTGCGATGATCTCCTTTCATTCCTTGGAAGACCGGCCGGTCAAGCAGGCTTTTTTGGCTTGGGAAAAGCCTTGCATCTGCCCGCCGGAGTTTCCGGTCTGCAATTGTGGGCGGTTACCCCTAGGGGTGCGGGTCACCAAAAAACCGATCACCGCAGAACCCGAGGAAACCAAAGCCAACCCCCGAGCCCGTAGCGCCAAACTTCGTGTGTTTGAACGGACATGAAAGACTTTCCCAGTTTCGGTCGTACCCAAAGTTCCAGGTTGGTCCGCCAGTCCTCGACCACCGGCAGGAGAAAAAGCAACCTGCGGCTGGGGCTCGCTTGGGTACTGTTGTTTTTGGTGGCCGCCTTTTTTGTCCGCCAGCGGATCGAGTTTCTCCGGGCGGAGCGCCGGGTTTCGGCCTTGATGGCGGAGAAACAAAAGTTGTTGTCCGAGATCCTGCCGCTCAAGTTGGAAGAAAGTTACCTGACCCGGATCGCTAGGATTGAGGTCCTGGCCCAACCGATGGGCCTTTCGGTACCGGGGGAATGGCAGAAGTTTTATGCCCAGCCGACCGGCTCGGGGGATGCACCCCTGCGGGCGAACCTAGCCGGACCAAACCTTAGGGAGATGCATGGGGCTGCCCCAACAGTTGGCCAACCGTAGTTTTGCCCAAAGGCTCAGGTGGGTGCGGTTTCTCCTCCTGCTCGGCGTGGTTGGGGTGCTTGCCCGTGCTTTGTACCTACAGGTTTACCTCAAGGACGACCTGGAACGGCGGGCCTTGCGGCAGTACAACCAAGCCAAGGAAGTGGAGCTGCAACGAGGAACGATCAGCGATGCCACCGGTGCCTTGTTGGCGGTTTCCCTGCCCATGCAAAGCCTGTTTGCCGTACCTTCGGAAGTGGAAAACCCCCAGGCCGAGGCCCAAAAACTGGCCCCCTACCTGGGCCAGGAGGAAGGGGCTTTGGCGGCCAAACTCTCCGAATCTACCTCCTTCACATGGCTCAAGCGGCAAGCCCACCCGTTGATTGCACAAAAGGTCGAGTCCCTGGCGTTGCCGGGGGTTCACAGCTTGGCCGAATACCGCCGTTTTTACCCCTTCCAGACCCAGGGAGCCCAGCTGCTGGGCTTTGTGGGGATGGATTCCAAGGGGCTGGAGGGCCTGGAGTTCCGTTACAACGACCAGTTGATGGACCGCCGAGACCAAGAGGAGTCCTGGTCCAACTTCCTTTCGGGCACCCCGATGGACCGCCTCTCGGGCGGCTCCATGCAGTTGAGCTTGGACAGTCGGCTCCAACACTACGTGGAATCGGAATTGGTCAAAGGGGTCAGCGCCCTGGGGGCCAGTGACGGGGTGGCGATTTTGATGGAATCGGCGACCGGCCGGATCCTGGCCATGGCCAGCGCCCCTTCCTTTGACCCCAACCGGTACAAGGACTTTGAGCGGTCTTATTACTTCAACCGGGCGGTGGGGGTGGCTTATGAGCCAGGTTCAACTTTTAAGATGATCACCTTGGCCACGGCGCTGGAAAACAAGGTGGTGGCACCGGACGACTTCTTTTTCTGCGAAAACGGCAGCTACCGGATCCAAGACCGGCTGATCCACGACGTTAAGCCCTACGGCTGGCTGTCCTTGGATCGGATCATCCAAAAGTCTTCCAATATCTGTGCCGCCAAGATCGGCCTTTTGATCCCCCGGGAGACCTTCTACAAGTCCATCGAGTCCTTTGGGTTCGGCAAAAAAACCCGGCTCAACCTGCCTGCGGAAGCGGCTGGAAAACTCTACCCCACCGAAGAATGGACCCCGGTTAAGGTGGCGACCATGTCCTATGGCCACGCCATCAGCGTCACCCCAGTGCAGATGACTGCGGCGATCAACACCATCGCCAACGGCGGGGTTTATGTGGAGCCAAGGGTGGTGGACTCGGTCAAAACTGCGGGCGGGGAGGAGGTGGAACTTCCGCCCAGCCAGAGCCACAAGGTGATCAGCCCCGAAACGGTGCGGCTTTTGACCGGATACATGTTTGCGGTCACCCAGGACGGGGGGACCGGGCGAATGGCCCAGGTCTCCGGTCTGGACATCGCCGGGAAGTCTGGGACCAGCCGGAAATTTAACGCCAAGGAAGGGGAGTACAGTTCTTCCCAGCACATCTCCAGCTTCATCGGTTTTTTCCCGGCCCAAAAGCCTTGGGTGACCCTGTTTGTGATGGTTGACGAGCCGAACCAGTATTACCTGGGTTCCAAAAGTGCGGTGCCGATCTTCCATGAGATTGCCACCAAGGTCAAAGACCTCAACCCCGCCTTGGCTGCCCACTTTGATGCCCCCACCCTGGCCCTGGACCGGGCGCAACCGGTCAAGCCGGATTCCCAGCCGGTGCTCGACAAAAACAGGACCTGGGCCCAGGTCCAAAAGCTGCTCTTGAAAAAAAGCCTCCGGGAAGCCCTCTTTTTGGCCGGTCGAGAAGGGATCAAGGTCCGGGTCCAGGGGACTGGTCTGGTCCGGGACCTCCGGGCCGACCCCAAACAGCCGGGAGGCTACGTACTTTATTTGAGCCTGTGAGCCCCTTTCTCCCCTTGAGGGCGGATTTTCTTTCACCTAGATCAACCCAACGAGCTTTGGTATGAACGAGTTTTTTAAACGGTTGTTTGTGGACCCCGAACCGGACGACCCCGCCCGGTTCGGCAAGGAAATCGCCACCTCCGCCAAACGGTACCTGGCCTTTATGATCGACTACACCTGGATCACTTTGGTTTTGGCCGGGGTTTATCCTTTTTTTATGCCCGAACTGTGGGACCAAAAACAAACCGGGGAACTGGTGGTCAGCCTCATTCCGGTGTACTGCTTGGGGGTCGGCCTGTTTTTGTTTCGAGATGGCTTTGGGGGCAGCAGCATCGGCAAAAGCTTCCTCAACCTTTATGTGGTCAACCTGGACCAGGAAATGTCCCTGGCCAGCCAAACCCAGCGGGTCAAGCGGAACCTGTTGTTGGTGATTCTACCGGTAGAGATTGCAGCGATACTGCTGGACAAATATGCCCGTCGGTACGGGGACAAATGGGCCGGGACCCTTGTGGTGGAGCGGATCAAGCCGCCCAAGGTACGGCGGATCACCCACAAGGCCCTGGGGGCGATGACCTTGGTTTGCGCCTTGTGGAGCCTGTATGTGTTTGCCCAGCCGGTCAGCATCAAAAAGGCTTCCGGGTTCCAACAAGCCCAAGAATCCTTGACCGGATTTTCCCCGTTGGTCGAGGTGGTGGGGGAAGGTTGGGAGTTCGGTTATTGGCCGGAGGTGGAATACGCTTTGGACCACACGACTTACGGCTTTGAAGTGAATGGCTCTTTGGGGAAAACCAAGGTGGAAGTGGTCTTGGATACCACTGAAGCCCGGCCCAAGGTGGTGGACATCCGGTTGATCCGGGATGAAAAAAGCCGTTGACTCTTTGCCCTGGGGCCTAGAACTCTAGGGGTCAACAGAACCTATTTCCCCCAAAATACCCCAGATGGCAGCCGTAAATTGGCCTCGTGAGGAGGCCTTAAAGATCCTCTCCCAACACCCGAACAATGACCGGCCTATCCTCTTTGAGACCGGCTTTGGCCCTTCGGGGCTGCCGCACATCGGTACCTTCGCCGAGGTGGTGCGGACCCTGTTTGTCCTGCAGGCCCTCAAAGCCGAAGCGCCGGACCGGGAAGCCAAATTGTTCGTGTTTTGCGACGACCTGGACGGCTTGCGCAGCCTGCCCGAAAACGTCCCCAACCACGAGCTGCTCCGTCCACACCTGGGCAAACCCTTGAGCGCCATTCCCGACCCCTTTGGCACCGCCGACAGCTTTTCGGGGCACATGAACGGGAAATTGCGAGAGTTTTTGGACCAATACGGCTTTGCTTACGAATACAAATCCTCCACCCAAGCCTACCGGTCCGGGGCCTTCGACCAAGGGCTCAAGGCGGTGATGGACCGTTACGACAAGGTGCGGGAGCTGTTTGTCAGCACCATCGGCGAGGACAAACGGGAAGCCTGGAGCCCCTTTTTCCCGATCTGCCAGTCCTGCGGGAAGGTTTACACCACCAGGGTCCTGTCCGTGGACCCCGGCAATTACACCCTGGACTACGCCTGCGACAAGGACGAAGCGGCCTACAAATCCTGCGGTCACCAAGGCCAGATGAGCGTCTTGGGCGGCAATGCCAAGGTCGGCTGGAAGGTGGATTGGGCGTTGCGCTGGTTTGTGTTTGGGGTGGACTATGAGATGTACGGCAAGGACCTGATGGAATCGGCGAGTCTTTCGGGCAAGATCTGCCGGGCCTTGGGCGGAAAGCCGCCGGTGCCCTACAAGTACGAGCTGTTTTTAGATGAATCAGGGGCCAAGATCAGCAAAAAGATCGGCAACGGAATCTCCATGGGCCAGTGGATCAAATACGCCCCCTTGGGAGCGTTGCTGCACTTTCTGCTCGGCAACCCCAACAAGGCCAAAAAGATGGGCCTGCCAATCCTGCCCAAGTTGGTGGACGAATACCTGCAAAGCGCCCGGACCGAAACCGCCGGCGAGCTTTTTTCCGCCCCTTGGTTTTTGTCCCAGATCCAGCACCAGCCGCTCCAAGACACCCCGGAATTGGCCAGCGACTTGACCTACTCCCTGTTGTTCAACCTTTCCGAAGCGCTGAGCATTTTTGAGGCTCCGCTGCTTTACGACTACGCCCTCAAGTACGACCCCAAAGTAGGGGAGCAGTCGGAGTTTTATTTAGACCTGTGCCAGCGGATTTGTCGGCTTGCCTTGGACCAAAAGGAAGTGGCCCAGGAGCCGGAACCCCTTTCCTTGGACCTGACCTTTTTGCCCCAGCTCCAAAAGCTGGCCTTGCACCTGGAATCCTTGGGCGACCAAGTCACCGATGGGGAGGAACTACAAACCTATCTCTTTGGGCTGGCCAAGGAACTCGATCTGAACCCCAGGGACTGGTTTGCTTTTTTGTATGGAGCCTTGTTGGGCAAGGCCCAGGGGCCAAAAATTGGCCCCTTTTTCGCCATCATGGGGCCCAAACGGGCCTTGGCCATGGTGACCCAGGCCTTGGAGCGGATCGGTGGTTGAGTTTGTGCCGTTGGTCGTCTCCCCGTTAGAGCAAAACTGTTACCTAGTTTTTTGCCCCAAAACCAAGGAAACCGCCATTGTGGATGCTGGGGACGAGCCAGACAAGATCATCGGCGAGTTGAACCGGAGGGGCTTGGTGCCCAAATACTTGGTCAACACCCACTGCCACCTGGACCACGTCTCGGCGGTAGCGGCGCTGCAAGAGCGTTTGGGCTTGCCCTTTTGGGTGCACCCCAAGGAAGGACCGATCTTGGAAAACCTGCGGGGCTCCCAGTCCTACTTCGGCTTTGGGGACGGGCGGCAACCCAGACCAACCGGGGAACTCAAGGGGGGGATGCAATTGCCCCTGGGGGAAACCTTTTTTGAAGTGATCGAAACCCCCGGCCACACCCCTGGAGGGGTTTGCCTGAAGATCGAAGGGGAGTTGTTTACCGGTGACACCCTGTTTGCCGGGTCCATCGGACGTAGCGACTTGCCTGGAGGCAATGGCCCCCAGTTGTTGGTGAGCATCAAAACCCGGTTGCTGGCCCTAGACCCGCAGTTGAAGATCCACCCCGGCCACGGCCCCAGCAGTACCCTTGGGGCAGAACGGTTGTCCAACCCCTTTTTGGTAGGTATGGCTTAGATGATTGCAGAACTGCTGTACTCCTTCTTGCCTTATCAGATTTTTAAATCCGTCACCTTCCGAGCCGGGTTGACCTACCTGACTGCTTTTTTGTTGGTCAACCATTTGATGCCCAAGGTGATCCGGACCTTTCGGAAAAAAGGATTTACCTCCGACTTTGCCCCGGTCCAAGAAGCCCAGGGCCCCTACCAAGGAGCAACCCCGATCATGGGTGGGTTGGTATTGGTCCCTTCCCTGGCAGTGGCATTTTTGCTTTGGGGCTGGATCAACCGGTACACCGCCGTCGCCTTGGTCCTGACCTTGGCTTTTGCGGCTATTGGCGGGGCGGACGATTGGGCCAAGGTGGCCCACAAGAGAAGAGTGCTCAAAGGGGAAGTGGAGAAAAAATCCTTTGCCGACAAGGCGGATGGTTTGAGCGGCTCTCTCCGCTTGGGCCTGGAATTTTTGGTTACCACCGTGGCGATTTTGTTCCTGGTCCTGGAAAACGGCGGCTTGGACACCCACCTGCACTTGCCGGGGGTGCCGATGAAAAACTTCCTGCCCGAGCTTTCCTTGTGGGTGTTTGTGCCCTTTGTAGTGTTGGTGATCGTCGGCGGGGCCAATGCGGTCAATCTGACTGACGGCCTGGACTCCTTGGCCACGGTACCGATCATCACCTCGGCGGTGTTTGTGGCGGCGGCGGCCTACATCAGTGGGGACCTGTTTTGGTCGGACCGGTTGAAGATCCATTTTTTTAATTCGGACCTCAAGGAGCTGGTGGTCTTTGCCATTGCCCTGATTGCGGTGAGCTTCGCCTTTTTGAAGTTCAACAGCCCCCCCGCTTCCATCTACATGGGCGACGTGGGCTCCTTGGGGCTCGGGGCGGGGATCTCGACCCTGTTTGTGTTGGTCGGGGCGGAGTTGTTTTTGCCCATCGTGGGCGGCACCTTTTTGTTGGCGGCGATCAGCGTGATCATCCAGCGGGTCTATTTTAAGCTGGCGGTCCAACAAAAGGGCCGGGAGTGGGCACAAAAAAACCGCTTCTTTTTCCGAGCCCCCTACCACCACCACAGCCAAGTGGTCCTCACCTACCAAGCGGGGGAACGAGAGATTCGCTCCATCTGGCACGACTGGGCGGTCAAGCTCGGTTGGGGCCACATCCCTGATGAAGACAAGTACCTCAATCGGGAACAGGTCAACAACAAGGTGATCTGGAACAATCACTTGCGGGCAGTCTTTTTGTTGGTCATCGCCCTGATCGTCTTCTTTAAGGTCCGTTGATTTGGCCTTTTAACTATCCAAACCCTTTGAAGTAAATCGATGATCGACCTAAAAATCCTGCGGGAAGAGCCCCAAGTGGTGGCGGATTCTTGTGCCAAACGGGGGTTCCAATTGGACCTGGGCCAATTGGCCCAACTGGACCGGGAACGAAGGACCCTGAGCACCCGGAACGATGAACTGAAGGCCAAGCGCAATGAGTCGAGCCAATTGGTTGGCAAAGGCAAGTTGGAGCCGGAACAAAAACAAAAGTTGATCGAAGAGACCCGGACCCTGGGGGAGACCATCAAGGGGCTGGACCAGTCGCTCAAGGAAGTCGAAGAGAAGGTGACCCAGGCGGCCCTGGGCATCCCCAACCTGATCCACAGCTCTACCCCGGTGGGCAAAAGCGAACTGGACAACCAAGAAGTCCGTACCTGGGGGCAGATTCCCCAATTTACCTTTGCCCCCAAGCATCATGCCGATCTGGGTGAGGCCCTGGGGATCCTGGATGCTGCCCGTGGGGTCAAGATCGCCCAAAGCCGCTTTACCTTGGTCAGAGGCCTGGGTGCTCGGTTGGAGCGGGCGCTGGCCGCCTTTATGTTGGACCTGCACACCGGCCAGCATGGCTACCAGGAGGTCAATCCACCTTTGTTGGTCAACGCCGAAAGCCTGACCGGCACCGGGCAGCTGCCTAAGTTTGAAGAGGACCTTTTTAAAACCACTGGCGGCCTGTACTTGATCCCCACCGCCGAAGTGCCGGTGACCAACATCTACCGGGACGAAGTCCTTCCCGAAGAGGCCCTGCCCCTGTACTTCTGCGCCCACACCCCCTGCTTTCGCAGCGAGGCGGGCTCTTACGGTCGGGACACCAAGGGCTACATCCGGCAGCACCAGTTCAACAAGGTAGAGTTGGTGAAGTTTGCCCACCCCGACCACAGCTTTGAAGAATTGGAAAAGTTGGTGAACAATGCCGAACGGGTTTTGCAGTTGCTCAACCTGCCCCACCGGGTGGTGGCGCTTTGTTCTGGGGACATCGGCTTTTCCGCCGCCAAGTGCTACGACTTGGAGGTCTGGCTGCCTTCCGAGGGCCGGTACCGGGAGATTTCCAGTTGCTCCAACTGCACCGACTTCCAAGCCCGGCGGGCCCAGATTCGCTTTAAGCCCAAAGACGGCGGAAAGCCCCGGTTGGTCCATACCCTCAATGGTTCAGGCTTGGCCGTAGGGCGGACCTTGGTAGCGATTTTGGAGAACTACCAAAGAGAAGACGGCTCGGTCGAAATCCCCGAGGCGTTGCGACCCTACATGGGCGGATTGTCCGAGCTCCTCTGACCCAAACGCCCCGCCCCAGGCCCCTGGTCGCAGGAGCCAAAAGCCGAGCCTTGGACCTCTGGTGGCCCCTCTTGAGAAGGGTTGACAGAGAATCCTTAGGCCCATAGTCTGAAAGATTCAGTTGGAGGGATGGCCGAGTGGTTTAAGGCAACGGTCTTGAAAACCGTCGAGTGTAACAGCTCCGTGGGTTCAAATCCCACTCCCTCTTCCAGAAAACAAGCGGAGAGATGCCAGAGAGGCCGATCGGGACAGATTGCTAATCTGTTGTACTCGCAAGGGTACCCAGGGTTCGAATCCCTGTCTCTCCGCCAGTTTCCTTCCCCCCTGTTTCTTCAAGAATTCATCGGTTCCTCAGGCAGGCCAAAGTAGAGGGTGATTTGCAGACGGCCTTGGTCCAGGAGTTCGGCGAGCGGCTCCACGTCGGGCAGGGGGCAGAAGTGGTCCACCAGGGCGAGGTTCAGCTTGAACAGGCCTCTGGTTTGGACCGGTGCCGGGGCTTCGGGGAAACAGTAGGTTCCCTCAAAGTCACGGAACTGCCGGATCAGCCTAAAAACCGGCTCCATGCCCAAACGGAAGTCGTAAAACTCCCCCACCGGATTCTGGGCTTCCGCGGCTAGACTGTGGATGTCGTAGAGCCCATGCTCCTGGGCAAATTGGGCGAGCCGGTCCAGGACCTCTTGGCTCCGCTGGGCCACTTTGGCCGGGGCGATCCTGGGTCGGTCGGTCATTTTCCCGCTCCGTGCTTTGCGGTCCAAAGCTTCAGCTCTTCCCTTTCTACAAACCGGTCCACCACTTCGCTGATAACGGTGCTCAAGGGGCTGATCCCGTTTTGTTCTTCATCAATCCGGCACTCGTTGAGCAGGCAGGTCACCAGTTTGGCCAGGGTTTCCTGGGACAGTTCCGGGTAGGTTAGGTTTTTGAGCTTCATGCGGCTTCCCCCTCTTGGTTGGGTTCAGCCTCACAAGGGGCGGCAGGTCTGTCAAGGCAAGGCTTCGGGCAGGGGGAGGGCGGATTGCCTTTGGCAAGGCCAGAGCATTTTTTGGTGCACCGGCGAGCGGGTTGGCCCGGTTGGGTGGCCGGTTCGCTGGCTGGGGAGGAGAAGGCAATCTGGCCTACCGAAGAGATAGGGCCGATTTGGTAGAATGGGGCCACCGGCGGAGAGACTGAACCCGCCGGAAGGAGTGGATATGGCTGCAATGTTGTTAACGCCCCTGCTGGTTTTGGCGGCTCTGATCCTGATGCTGATCCCCAGGATCCGCTAGCCCAAGGGACGGAGGTCTTTTTTTCCCCGGCTCCGCCCTTTGGCTCCCAGCGCCACCCTGGTAAACTGTGGCGGGAAAAGAGCAAAGCCCAATTGACGGCAAGAGTAAACCCAGCTAGATTGCAACTTCCTTTTCCCCAAGGAACCAGGGACGGATTGGCCACTTTGGTGCCCCAACCCCCCCCTTGGAAGCACAAGCGGAGAGATGCCAGAGAGGCCGATCGGGACAGATTGCTAATCTGTTGTACTCGCAAGGGTACCCAGGGTTCGAATCCCTGTCTCTCCGCCAAAATCAATTCTAACGCACTGCAATAAAACACCATCTTGAATTAGCTGCTATTTTCGTGGTCGGCTTCTTGTACCGGTGGAGCCCAAATTTTTTAAGAAAGCCAGGACAGGTTTGACCGATCCCGAAGGAGGCAGCCTCCTATTTTGCCAACGCAACCCATTCAAACAAGGCCTCACCGGTTTTATTTGGTGGGGCCTTATTGTTTTTACTCCGGTCTCGGATTTTACTTGGTTGTAACTATTGCGCCAAGTATCCAGTTTACTTTGGCTGTCAGTACACCGAGCGCTTCAATTGAACGACCTCACAAGAGCGTCTCTTGTTGACTCCAAAGCAGTCTTTCAAAGGAGCCGCTAAGACTCATTTTTGATCAGCCGTTAAAACTTTTTTCTGAGCGCCTCCTGAAGCATTGACCGGTCTAAAGATAGACCAGCGACCTGTTTACTCATTGTTGTTATGATTAATTTTTTCAGCTCAAAGAGCATCATCCCTTGATTAATTTTTTCTGCCGACAAAAGGTCTGACCGGTGGACCCAGTCTTCCGACCAGCTCCTGAACCTTTGTCCCTTGTTCTGCGTCCCAGTAGAGCCAGCTTATTTGTTGAACCGAGGATTTTGCTTTTTCCATGTTGATCTTCCCCCTGGGGACTTGTCAAAATCCTGCCATTCAAAGCAGTCCAGTTTTCGGGTACAACGTCAACGTCAAAACGTCTGATTAGTGAGGTGGTCTGGGCAAGTAGGCCCTCAATCGCTGCCCCAAAAAAAGTTTGATTTTAAACGTGATCCAATGTACAAAACAGCCAGCAACAGTCATGCTTCGCAATTGAATCCCCCTCCCCTAAATCATCAAAGAGTTGGATAGATATTGCAGTTGATAGTCGCCGGTTATCAAGAGGTCAAAAATCGGAATATTCCATGTAAAATCAGCTCATTCTCGAAAGCAAGCGAAGGGATTAAGGGATCATTAAAAGGAAGGGTTAACGAATTTTTGGCGAGTTGCAACGTAACAGGTACAATGACGGGGCCTAATTCATGAACTTTGTTTCCACCACTTTTTTTTCTTTTTTTGCTTCATATTTTTGACTCGGTTAACAATAGGAAGAAAAAAACAAGGGGCTTATTTACAGATACTTCTTATCGGTAGCTTTGTTTTTTATGCTTGGCACACACCCTATTATCTGTTTTTAATTTTATTCAAGGGTCAAGACTAGAACAGCGGGTTTTCTCTGATCAGTTTTAGAAGGATTTTGTTAACATCAACCTTCCGATTGTTATAGCG
>MFNF01000053.1:3296-6991 GCA_001783715.1 Candidatus Lambdaproteobacteria bacterium RIFOXYD2_FULL_56_26 | reverse complement strand
CACAGTCCCGCCCCTGGAATCTCCAAAGGGGATGTTCCCGATCACCGAATCAAAGCTGTCATCCGGGGCGGACTTGGCCAGCTCTTCAAAGGGGCTGTGGTGGATTTTGTCGTCTGGGTGCAGGACTTGGTTGACCTTGGCGGCAGTGAGGTTGATCTCGGTGCCGGTCAGGATTACGCCCTTCTTTTTGGTCTCAGGGAAAACCCCGGCCCCGGCGGAAGGTTCCAGCACATTGCCCGCCTGAAAGCCGTTGGCTTCCAACAAATCCCACATCCCTTCGGCCACAAAGGCAGGGGTGAAGTACTCATCGGTGGACCCTTCTTGCAACCCGCCCCGGCCAGAGAACTGCTTGAGGGTCTTGATTTCCTCATCGGTCATGGCCTCAAGACTGGACTTTTGGGCCAGGATCCTCTCGGTCACTTGGTTGAGCTCCTTACGCCGTTTGAGGCTGGCCGTCAAAGAACCAAAATCGCTGGCCGGGTTCTTGTAGTCGTTCGGCTCGGATTCCTCCCCAAATAAGGCTGAGTATCCTCTCCCGGTCAGATTTAGGCAGAGCAAATCGATCAGGTCGGTGATGCTTTGGGCCTCGGAGATTTTACGCTGGGTGCCGATGACTTGGTTCATGCTCTGGTCCTTTTGCTGGTTAGGGAGGGCTAAAGATTGGGGTCAGCTTACCACGGCCTCCTTCAGTTCCAAAGCGTGGGGGGGAGTGAGGGCGCTTGTTCTTTTGGACTCCTTTGTAGGGTTGAGGTTTTGTTTGTTGGGGATGCACCGAAACTAGCCCTGCTGCGGGCGTAAAACTCGCCTATTCAAGAAGCTTGAAAAGTCTGAAAAAACCAGTTAAACTCGGTCAGATTTGGAGAATCTTGATGACGAACAAAAGTGCCTCTTTTATTGCTCGGCAGATCATCGCCCGCTACGATGTTGAAGCAGGGGAGACTGTTTCAAACCTACAGCTCCAAAAACTGCTTTATTACGCCCAGGGCTGGCATTTGGCTTTTTTTGGAAAGCCGCTTTTTGATGCCCAACTCCAAGCCTGGGATCATGGCCCTGTCCAACCGTTTGTTTACAGAGAATACAAGCACTTCTCTTGGTCCTCGATCACGCTGCCGTTGCATGAGGCAAAAAAGGAGGAAGACCCCTTCCTGGATTGCATCAAGTGGTTTTACGGCGCAATACATGGCAAGGAGTTGGAGCGCCAGACCCACAAAGAGCTTCCGTGGCTCCGTACCTACAGAAACGGGGAAATGGAATTGATTATCCCTAACAGTTTGTTGACCGAGTTCTTCCGCACCGGTTATGGCGACCATGAGCTACATCGGCAATTTGTTGATTACTGGTATCGCTTCCAATACTCGGTGGAACCTGGGAGCCTTTCAACTGTGAAGCTGTCCCAAAAAGAATATTCCCAAAAATTGCACGAACTCGGGCTTGATCTTGAAGTCGCCCATTAGGCACTCGCTAAAGGAATCGGCGGCGAGCCCGGAGGTTCTTGCTAAAATCACAATCGAGCAGGCGAAGGCGGTCGCAACCCTGCTTGAATCCAGTTTCGCAGATCTTGTTTCACGGGGGCTGGTTGTGAAAGTGGACACTCAGTCCTTCAACCCGGAGTACCGCCTCAAGGCGAAACATTTCAGCATCAAGTTCTTTCGGAATGAGGACGGGTTTGTTTACCTTCTCGAACGCATCCCTTAGCCCTGCTTTTTCCTACCAACCATTTCATCAACCCGGTCCTTGGCTTTGGCCAAAGCGGCCTCTTCTCCAAGCCTTTCTATGCTGTAGGCCGTTGAGCCAACCGATTTCTCTGCATCTGCATCAAACAGAGTGGCGTGGTAGCCGTAGGCCCCAAGCGTGACCACAGCGTAAACCCCGTCCTCCTTGTTTTCGGCCCGGTAGAGAACCTTGACCTCAGATGGGGAACTTGATACATTTAGACTAGGAGCAGGCGACCCCGGTTCGGAAGGCCGGGGGGCCACCCTGGACGCTTCTTCGGGAGCTATTGTCAGGACCGAGGGTCGGCCAACCTCCGCCTGCTTTGCTTTGCTCGCTAGGTCTCTTTGCTGCATTAGGTGGGCGGTGACGATCCGTCCGGTTTCCCTGTCTATTTCAATCACAAAGTTTTTGAAGCGATCCTGCCCTTTCAGGTTTTGGTGCGGCTCTCCGACCACCAGGATCCTGTTGGGTAGGTTCCCTTGTAGGAAATGTCTTGGGGAGGCGGCTACGGTTTGAATGTGGACTACGACCTCGGCCTCGGAGGCAAAAAGCTCTGGGTGTTTTGCTTGGAGCCTTTTGAGGTTGGCCGTTGCTTTGGCCTCCTTGAGTCCAATCCGGCTTGCAAAATCCGGTGGGAGTTCGATTTGCGATTCTTCGCCAAGGTGAGCTTGGAGTTTTTCGATCAGCCCATCCAGGGTTTTGGCCCCAGAGAAGTCCGGCTTGTTGGCGGATTCGTAAAACCTAACCTCTCGTTCCACCAGTCCCAGAACAATTCTGGCCGCTGCCGGGCTCTCCAAGAAGGGAACCGGGTAGAACTCGGGCCGGTACTCCATGCCCAGGGCACTTTCCGAAAAAACAACGACCCTGGAGTCTTCGATCAGGGCCTCCTTGTCCCTTTTTTCGGCTACCCCAAAGGCGGATAAGCCCACCAAAGAGTCATCTTCGGCCTGCTCTTCCAAAGCCAGCTCATCATTGGCCAGCTTGGCGTACCGAAGCAGGAAGTCCCGCACCTTATCGGCGCTCCCCTTTCGACCAATCCCCGCTTGGTAAAGGGTCTTGATGATCTTCTTGACCTGTTCTGGGACAACCACTTGGTCCTGCTCGGGGATCCCCATTTCGTCAAAGGTGGTCTGGCGGAAGTACTCCCCAACCGGGTCTTCGCCCTTGTAGGTGGCCCGGATTTCTTCCAGCTTTTGGACAGCGGCCACCAAGTCGGCGGCAAGGTCCAGGTCGTACCGGCCATTGGCGGCGATCCGGTCCCCTAGGCGAGCCAGTTCGGGGGCGGCGAGCATCAGCCCCCTAGTCAGCTTCTTGGACTGATCGTCTCCCCTGGAAACCAGCTTGTCCAAGAGTCTAGAATCCCCAAAAGCCCGCATAAAAACTGCCCTGGTGATCCGGTCGGCCCCCTCATCGGTCAGGCCCTTGTCATTGAAAAGCCGCCCAGTTTCGGCGGGGTCGCCCCCAAGCACCTTGTCAATGAAGAGGCGGATGAACTCACTGTTCTTGCTTCCGTTGATCCTGCCGTCTGGCCCGACTTGGGCCTTTTGAAGCATTTCCCCGGTCAGCTCGGAAGCATCCTCAACGGCCACTTCTTCGGCGGAGGGTGCCAGGATGCTTGGCTTGTTGGCCTCTTTGACAAATCGGGTCAGCTCTTCGGCGGTCAGGTCCACTTGAAAGTCTCGGACCAAGGCCGGGGCTTTAAAGACTTCCACCTCTTGGGGTGTGAAGCCAAAGCTCTGCGCCTCTTGGGTCAACCAGTCCCGATAATCCTGGTAGTTGTTGGGGTTGTGGGCTGCGGCGCTCAACAAAGCCAGGGTCCGCCCGTTCCCGCTCACCACCACAAACTTACCCGGCTTGAGCTTGGAAGAGGTGATTGGTGCCCCATCTGAGGCCAGGGGATTGGCCCCCAAGAGCCTTGGGCGGAGAGCCCCCGCTATCTTGTGAATCTGGGCCTGGGAGGATTTGGAGGATCGGTCCCGGTT
>MFNF01000053.1:0-3275 GCA_001783715.1 Candidatus Lambdaproteobacteria bacterium RIFOXYD2_FULL_56_26 | reverse complement strand
GTCCCGGTTTTGGAGCCGGGCCTTGATCCTGGACCGGGTGCTGTCCTGGTAGTTCGCCGGGAACTCTGGGTTTTGCTTGCCCAAAAGGTCATGGGAAACCACTAGGTCGCCCATCTCGACCAAGACATAACGGACCTTGGCTTCCATCCCACGGGCCGTCTCCACCACGGTCGAACCCCCTACCTTGGGGGCGGACCTTTTGGACTGGGACCGGCCTTTGACCGACTGCTCAAGCATCCCGATCAGTTCAACGAGGTTCTTGGCCGATCTAAAGTCCGGCTTGGTGATGGTAGGGGGAGCTGGTTCAATCTCCATCCCCATGTTCATTCAGTAGCCCCAATCTCGCTGAGCGCAAGGGCGAGGCCCTGGTCCCCATCTCCAAGCAGGTCCGACCAGAAGGATTCGTTCATCGACTTCCCGTTGATGGTTGCGTACCGCTCCACCGGCTGGATCAGCGGGGCCACCTCCTGAATCTCCTTGAAAGCGGCCCTGACTTTGGGGATGTACTTCTTGAGGTTCAGTTCATCAAACTTCCCAGCCACTAGGTCATCGAAGGTGGGGGTCTCCCGCTTGTCTTGGGGAGCGGCGGCGGTCTGTTCGGACTTCACCGTCTCGCCCAACTTGGTCAGGTTCTCGGCGATCCTTCGCCGGATTCCCCGGCCCTCCTTTGCGCTGGCGGTATTCAACAGTTCCAGGTCGGCGGCGATGGCTCGCCGGACCTGCCTCAGCTCTTGGGGGGTAAGGGGCATCATGCTGCGGCTCCTGCTTTGAGTTTGGTCTGCTTGGTGAGGTATTCATCAAGCTTGGCCACCAAGTCGGCATCCAGCTTGTCCTCATGAAAGAACACCTTGTCAGACAGGTCCATCAAAGCGGTGAGGGAGAGCGAATCATGCTTCCCGTCCAGAATTTCTTGGGCCAAGGCTTTTGCTTTTTCCACTTCGGTATCCTGGGTCTGGCCGGGCTCTGGAGCAGCGATGGATTCAAGCCCAGGGGCCGGGGTTGGTTTTTGAAAGACCATCGCATCCGCACCGGAATTGAGCTGCGGGGTTACGGGTTTCGGATTGGCGGCGGGGGCCGGTTGCTCGATGGGCAAGCCAGCGGCATTCTTCGCTTCGTCTGTGATCTCCTTGGCCGTTTCGACTGCATCTTGTGGGGTATCGTTGCTGTCAAAGGTAGAGAGCCAGTGCAGGGTCCCGCCGTTGACCATAAGCCGGGGAATCAGCCCAACCTCCTTCACATTCCCCACCACTTCACCGCCTTTGTTAAAATCGATTGCGGTTGTGGTCGTTTCTCCAAAGGTGAGAGTGATTTTGGCCCCGTTGGGTGCAGGGAGGGTAAAACCAAACTTTTCGGCCACCCACCCAAGCTTAATCAACTCTGGGTCCAGCATGGCGTGGGCTTTGCCAGACAGCTCTTTTCCCTGGGCTTCGTTAGCCTCTTTTTGCTGCACCTTCCGTTGTAGGAACGAGATGTTCTTGTCAATCCAAGCCTTTTGTCCTTCGGCGGTGGTCCCGCTCATGCCGGATTGGGCCAGAACCTCCCGGCTTTCGCTCAAAAGCTGCAGCTTGTCCTTCTTGACGGCTACCTTGAGCTTTTGGTTTACCCTGGGAGTCAGGGCCAGGGCCTTGATCCATCCACCGATCTTGGATTTGGTGTCGTCAGCCCACCCGTCCGCCTTGAGTAGGGAGCCCAAAGTTCTGTCATCAGTCCCAGGGGCGATGGCGAGCTCTGGGGTAGGCTGGGCAGCGACCGCAATCTGGGGCTGGAAATTAGGGTCCAGCCTCTCCGTCTGTCCGGCCTTGGACATTTCGTCCCTGAACTTAGAGACAAAATCATTCGGGGTTTCTCCCTTGGGGTCAAAGGTCTTTTCGATGGAGATCCGTTTGACACCCTCTTTGATTGCAGCATACCTGACGGAGAATCCAGAATAGGGGCTGAATGTCTTTGAAACCTCGAAGTCAACCCCTGGGAAAACCTGCTTATGGGCTTGGTTGATCCCGGCATGAACCAACTCCCCCTTGGCCAACTCATCCGCATGATTCCGAAGGGCGTTCAGGGCCTCAGAGATGGCGTACCTGCGGGCTTCATCCTTGGAGACTTGATGGAGGCCGCTGTTTACACCCTGCTGGCCATCGGTGGTGAACCACTGCCATTCCCAGTGGGTTCCGCCGGGACCACTGTAAACCCGCTTCCCAAGATAAATCAAAAAATGCTTGTTGGTTTGGGGATCCTGGTAGCCTTCGGTAACGGACCCGTCTTGGCTCTCCTCAACCGAAAGCGCCTTGAACTTTTTGGCTTCACCATTGAAGAGGGCTTTTTCTGCCCCCCGGTCAATGTCTTCTTGACCCTGCTGCTGGGGCGCTTCGGTTGCCTGCTCCGGCTTGGAAGCGTCCAGAAGGGCCGACCACTCCCCTGCGATCACCGACTTGCCGGACTTGCTGATCTTGGCGATGGACCAGTCCCACTTGACCCAATTCTTGTCCCCCTTGGCGTAGTAAAAGGCGGCCACAACCGCTTTTTGGGGGCTCAGGCTGTAAACCATCTCATCCCCAGTGGTCAGGTTGTAAACCTTGGTTTTCACATTCTCTTCGGGCAGGGGGCCTTCTCCTTGGATCGGAGATTCGCCTTTTCCGCCTTCGGGTTTGGGCGCTTCGGCTGCCTTCTGCTCAGAGGTCTTCTGGTTGGCTTGCAGGGTCGCAAGCTGCCCCATCAAGGACGAAAGCTGGAACTGCTTAGACTCCAGGGCTGTTTGGAGGTCTTCCAGGTCGGCGGCTAGGCCCTTGCCCTGGTCCTCAAAATCAGCCATTTGGGTTTGGAGAACCCCGATTTCTTCCTCCCCGCCCTTGATCTGGGTGATCAGGTCTTGGAGCTCGGAAACCTGCCGGTCCCGCCTGGCCTTTGCTTCTGCAAAGGTGGGGGCGTTGTCGGCTACGATCTTGGCCAAAATGGCGGCAACCTTGACCGAGGGGAGGTCTTTCCCCTTGGTCCTTACGATGGCCCCGGTAACATCCTGCTTGTTGACCGTGAAGCGGAAGCTGATCACCTTGTCGTCTGCCCCTAGGGAGCTGGAGGCGGAGTTCGGGCTGTGGAAGAAGGCGGTGATGGTCTGCCCATCCGAAACGGCGAACTGGACCGACACAAAAACGAAGGAGCCAGACTTCTTCGGCTTCCCAACCAGGGTTTCGGTAAGGGTCAGGTCGCTGGGCAGGGCGGCTGCGATCTGGCGCTTCAACAGGGCAATCGGACCCCGCTCGTTTTTGAACTGGTTGTAGGTT
>MFNF01000052.1 GCA_001783715.1 Candidatus Lambdaproteobacteria bacterium RIFOXYD2_FULL_56_26 | reverse complement strand
GGTTTGTAATCGCTGTTCCATTTACCATATTTTTCAGGTAGTAGCCGCCATTGCCCCCCGCTGCGGGCCAGCCACAAAACCCCTTCTAAGAAAACATCGGCAGTCCGCTTCGTGGCCTGCGTGGGCACGAGGGTCCGGGGACAAAACCGCATAAATCTTCTCCCACTGGTTCTCGGCAAAGGCTCTCGTCAAAGAAAACCTCCCTAGCAGCTATGACATTGGCTCTATGCACGACATGCCAATGCAATGTTAACATAATTTAAAATCAGTAATTTACAGGAAGAAGCAGCTCTAGGAACCCACTCCAAAATTGTGGCAAAAGTGGCAAAAATCGGCTTTCTGGGTACGATTGTGTCAAAAATTGTGGCAATGAATTTGGGCAGGAATCAAGGCTGAATGCAGGTATCAAAAAGGTTCTTCACGCAAACAGGTGCAAAGTTTTGGGTAAGGGAAGCTCGGCCATGTAGTGGTAGAGGTTTCGGATGTAGTTTTTGGCGGTCCGAAATCGGTATGTTCCCGGTCGGGAACAATCGGGAATACCCCCCAGGGTCTGCGTCGAATCGGGGATAACAACCCCCCCTAGCTTCCAAGGCGAAACCGATGAAGAAGCCCGTGGATAGAAGACGCAAAGCAGAAGCCCTCCTACCTGCTCCGATCAAGGGGCTCACCATCGGCCAAGCCCAAGGTCGGTATCCAGTCCCAAGCATTAACCTCAAGCAGGAAGAACAGGCGATCCTGGACCTTTACCGGGGGTTTGATCACTTTGAGGCCAGCTCCAAGGCAAAATCTACCCAAAGCTCTGCCTGAATCTACCGGCACCGGCTCCTGGAGAAAAAACACGCCAAGGCCTTTGGGGCCTACATCAGGGAAACTTTCCAGGTAGCCAAGTCCACCGCCTACCAGGACTTCAGGGTGGTTGATGCGGTGGTCCGGTTCAATTCCGAAGACCTGCTGACAGAAGAGCGAATCGGGAACCTTGTCAAGAAGCTCAAGGAACTGGTAAATCTCCCAGACAAGAAGCAGCAAGAGCTGATGGCCTTGATGATGGAACGGCAGGTTGCCTTGACCGAGATCACCGAAGCCAGGGATGCCCGACCCGGTCTCCAGGAATGGACTCGAAATCTCAGATTCCCGGCCATGCGGACCAAGGTATCCGGCAATGTTCTGACGGTGGAGCTTAGGGATTCGGATGCAAGGAAGGCCCTGCTGGCCTACATCCGGGAGATCACGCCGGAAGGGATTAAAAGGATTAGGGAGAGAACTAAGGAAATCAAGGCGGGCAGGAGGAGAGAAAAACCGTTGGCAAGACCCCCCTCAGAGGCTCACCTCGGCCAAAACCTAATTCGGGGCGTGGCCGCTTAAAAACCCGGCTCTAACTTAAAAAGCGCAAGAGGTGTCTTGACGATGGGGTCCACTTCACTTACCAACAAAGATCCCGTTGACCCCCAGAAGGTTGGACGACCTTGGATTGGAGGAGCGAGCCTGATTTTTAGTGGGGAGCGAGGAGTTCTTGACAAAATAAGCGACTGGTCATATATTTTTTGCAGTCCAGCCTGTGAGTGACCCCAAAATGCCCAATGGCTTTGTTTGAACCCAAGGAAGAGATGAAACCAGAGCGTTTTGAAGACCAAGTGAAAATTCATATCGGCGCTCAATTCTCCAAATTTCTCCAGCAGCTCGATTCGCAACTCTTGCTGGGCATCATGCCGCAAAACATCTTGATGGAATTGAGTTTTTACAACTTCAGCAACGCTATTACCGCTTGTTTTTTCACAGATCGCCAACTCAAGGTGCAGGCGGTCAACCCGACATTTCAAAAGCTGTTTTCCTCGCAAGGGCCGCTGGAGGGGCGCAGTCTGACCCGGCTCTTTGCCGAGTTGGGCATCGCCCCGGTAGCGATTGAAGACTTTAAGGCTCAGCTGCAGGAGAAACGGTTTGCACAGATCCCCCAGATTGAGATCGTTAAGGAGGGGAGCACCCGCTATTACTCCCTCTTTTCAACCTTCACCCAGTTTAAAAAACAGCGCTCTCTGTACGGTATCCAAGGGCAATTCATCGACCGCACCCAAGAGGTTTTGCTGAAAAAACGCCAGGACGCTCTGGCCGGCCAAATCCGGCACGACATGAAAAACCGCATCGCCGCCAGCATGATGGGCAGCCAAGCCGCCCTGGCGGAGTGGGGATTCCTCAAAAACTCCGTCTCCCTGCCCCCGGAAATGGCCGATTTTATGGAAAACCTGATCACCTCGCTGGAGGAGATCCAGTCCAACTCCGATTACCTCAATAAATTAGTGTTGCAGATGCTGGATGTTAGCAAACTGCAAGCCGGTAGCCTGTCTTTGAAGCCCAGCCGGTTTGACCTAAACGGAGCCCTGACCCAGGTGTTTTCCGCCTTGCGCCCCCAACAGACGGCCCGTGGGCTCCAGGTGAGCCAGCCGGAAGCGCCTTTTGAAATCGAGGCGGATTTCGTCCAAATCAGCCGGGTGCTGGAAAACTACCACTCCAATGCGATCAAGTACGCAAAAAACAGCATCTTTTGGTCGATAGAGGCACAAGGGGAATCGGTCTTGGTCCGAGTCGCAGATGATGGAGAGGGCATCCCCCAGGAATATCTCACCCGCATCTTTGATCCCTTTTTCCAGGTTCCTGGGAAGGACAAGGCGGGCAGTACCGGGTTGGGGCTCGATTCGGTGCGTGAATTGGTCAACCTACACGGAGGTGAGACCTGGGCGGAATCGGAAGGCCCAGGTCTGGGCAGCCGGTTTCACATCCGCCTGCCTCTGACGCAAGCCAAAGGAACTCATGGCAACTAGAGTCCCCAGTCCTGTGGATCGTGTTTTGGAATATGTCGTTTCTGAGCCCCTGCGGGCGACCTTGGTTGTTGGGGCCAGCATCTTGGGGTTGATGTTGTTGATCGAAAAGGCCGACCAACAGTTCCCCGGTTTGGGGGTCTTGAAGTACCTAGTGCCCTTTGTCCCTCCTTTTTTTATCACCCGCACCGCCAAGAGGGTGAACCAGAGAAGGGCCGAATATCAGTTCATCAAGGACGCAAAACCCTACATCTTTGTGGCTTTTCCGCCAGAGCTTTCGGTCCCCGCCTTGTTGCAGACTTCTGCGGAGATGTTCAGCGACAGCGCTGCCCAGCACTTTAACACCAACCTGGAGGTGCTGGCCCATGCCGAAGCCCTGCCCAAAGCGTTTTTTTTCAAGGAAAAAGACCGGGAGTCCATCGCCTTGGCCCTGATCGAGAGCTTCCAAACCAACTACAGCCACGGCTCCCTTGAAAATTTCCCCATCTTGTTGATCCCTCAAGGAAAAACCCATCCAGTCCCCTATGCAATCAACAGTGTCTTGACCATGAAAGGCGGAAGACTGAAATGGCAAGCGACCCTAACCAAATCCCAAACCCAAGGGCTGGCTTGCGATTGAGGCTCACCCGAGGGCGGCTGGAACAGAGTGGGGAGGATTTTTTCTTGGCACATAGGGGCGACCGATCATTTCAATTTAATAAACCTCCGACAGGTATCCCATGAAACGTCAATTGAACCGCAAACAGACCAAAGAACGGCTCTTAAGTGAAGGACTGTCCCACTTCATTCGTTTGGGCTATCACGGCACCGGAATCCAGGAGATTGTGGTTGCGGCCGGTTTGCCCAAGGGTTCGTTTTACACCTATTTTGAAAGCAAAGAAGCCTTTGGCGGAGCCGTGCTGGACAGCTTTGTCGAACAAGGCCAGCAAAAATTCAAGGCGGCCTTTGCTCAAACAGACCACCCTTTGGAAGGGTTCAGGCGGTTTTTTGCAACCTTGACTGAAGGGTTGGTCCAATCGGACTTCCAAGCAGGTTGCCTCTTGGGCAACCTTGCCAATGAGCTTGGCTCGCAAGCCGAGCAGGTCACCCCGCATTTGGAGAGAGGTTTGGACACCATGGCGGGCTTATTTGCGGAGCGCCTAGCCCTGGCCCAAGCCGCTGGCCTAGTCCGCCTGGATTTGCCTCCCGAGGCCTTGGGGGATCTCCTGCTCAATGGTTGGGAGGGGGCCTTGATCCGGGCCAAAGCCAAGCGCTCCACCGCCCCGCTGGATCAATTCGTCACGCTCTTTTTTGACCAACTACTTCCAGTCTAACAATTCCACGATGCCGGTCCGGGGGATTTTTTATAAAAAATAGACGACCGGTCAACTATAATAGGTGTTCCCATGCCCACGACTCCCGATTTACAGGCTTTGATCAACAAAAAAAACGAGCAAATGGCGGCGATGATGCCCCAGGAGGTCAAAAAGCTCTTGCAGCAAAAAGCAGAAGAGTTGGCCAGCCAAAAGATTGAGTCAAACGCAATCGGCCTGGGGGATCAGGCTCCGGATTTTTCCCTTCCCAATGTTCATGGCTCTCCGGTCAGTTTGGCCCAACTCTTGGTCAAGGGCCCTTTGGTGTTGAGTTTTTACCGGGGGGCTTGGTGCCCCTACTGCAACCTGGAAATCCGGGCTCTTAACGCATTCAAGGGCCGTTTTAAAACCTTTGGGGCCCAATTGGTGGCCATTTCCCCCCAACTGCCAGAGCGCAGCGCCAAATTGGCTGAAGAGGCGGCCTTGGATTTTGAGGTCTTAAGCGATGTAGGGAATCTGGTGGCCCGCACCTATGGGCTGACCTATCGGCTGGACCCAGCGTTACGTGAAGTTTACCTCTCCTTTGGTTTGGATGTCCCTGGACACAACGGCGACCAGACTTGGGAACTCCCCTTCCCGGCAACCTATCTGATCGATCGCCAAGGCAAGGTCCGTTTTGCCTTTGTAGAGCCTGATTACCGCAAACGCACGGAGCCAGCCAAGTTACTGGAAGTTTTACAAACCCTTGACCAAGAGGCAGGACTATGAAGTTACAAGCAGGCGATCTCGCCCCCCAATTTCAGGCTTTGGACCACGAAGGCAACCAAGTGGAATTAGCCGGTTACCGGGGCCAATGGGTGTTGTTGTCCTTTTATCGGTACGCCTCCTGTCCTTTTTGCAATCTCCGGGTCCACCACCTGAGCCAGCGGGCTGAAGAACTTAAAAAACAAAACCTCCAGCTGATCGGGATCTTTCAGTCTCCCCCCGAGGCCATCAAGCAACATGCGGGGGCCAGGAACCTTTCCTTTCCCTTGGTCTCCGATCCGGCCCAAAGCCTGTACAGGCAATTCAGCCTGGGAACCTCCTGGTGGGGGGTTTTCTCCGGCATGGTTTTTAAAATGCCAACTTTGATGCAGGCTATGGCCAATGGCTTTTGGCCGGGCTCTATCGAAGGGGAGTTCACGCAAATGCCCGCAGACTTTCTGATTGCCCCTTCTGGCAAGGTGGTCTTGGCTAAATATGGCAAGGACCTGGGCGATCACCTAAGTTTGGATGAGGTTTTGAGTCAGGTGGTGCAATTGTCCCAGCCCCCTTTGGCCGAGGAGGCGGTATGACAGTTGCAGCCCCTCTTCACCAGCTTGAACCGACAAATTGTGGCGACTTCCGATCAGCCCCCATATGGGGCAACCCTCGGATCGGGATTGAACTTGCACCACCAGAGGCAGATGCCTTTGGCGCAAGCCTCATGCCGGAGGGCCCAAGGGACCGAGATTGCCAGATGTTCTTGGCTAGTGAGGTCAACTGTTCTTTCAAACGCTAGCCCTAAGTGGGGGCCAAAAAACACCTCGCCGCCCCCAGAAGGTTTGACAACCTTGGTTCGGAGGGGGCCAAGATGGGGTGGGTTGGATCGGCCTTAGGGCCGCCCAACCCATTGCGGTTTTGGGCTTCCTCTGCCCTGAATGAGTCTCGGCCTGGAGGGGCATTTCAAAGTATATTGGACCCCAAAATCTGGATAATCGGTTAAAATAGAACCCATCAACAGCAAGTTTCGTTCTCTTTCTTCAGGACCAAAGGTTCTATAATTTTCGTGAACCCAAAGGCTGCCAAAACTGCTCCACACATCGGCCCAGCGACATAAACGGTTAAAAAGCTATAAGGCGGAGAAGGGAAGGCTGCTTTCCCCCAACCGGCCCAGGCGGCGAACAGACGGGGGCTTAAATCTCTGGCCGGGTTGAGGCCCGCTTGGGTTAGGGGGGCCAAAACGGCGATCACTAAGGTCACAGAGGCCCCGATGAAGAGGGGGCTCAGGGCCTCGTCAGGCCGACCGACATTACATTTTTCGGTCAGGGAGAAGATAAGGAGCACCAAGACCGCGGTTCCGGTCGCCTCGGCTAAAAAAGCGGTAGCCTCGCTGACCTGCACCCAGGCCGGTAGGCCGGGGTTGGGGAAAAATTCCCCAAAGATCATGGCGGTACGATGGGAGGCGGCGGTGCCTCTGGTGAGGTTGTGCAGGGCCTCAAATTGGGCAATGGCGGAGCCGAACAGCAGGTAGAGCAAGGCAGCGGCGGCAAAGGCCCCCAAAAACTGCCCCAACAGGTAGGCGGGTAGCCGACTCCACCCCATGCGCTTGGCCACCGTCATGGCGAACGAAACCGCCGGGTTGAGGTGGGCGCAGCTGAGGTGGCGGCTGGCGTAGATGGCCAGAGTCACAGCCAGCCCCCAGCCGATGGCGACCTGCATCAGCCCCACATGGGCATCAAAGAGGACCGTCACCGCCACTGTGGAACAGCCCAAAAAGACTAAGAGGAAGGTGCCCAAAAATTCTCCTAGGACCTCTGGCAACCATTTTGAGTTCACGCCTCTTCTCTCTTTACGGTTTAGTGTCTCTAACAATGACTGGTTCAGCAACAGGAACCGGGGGCTTCCCCTTCCTCAAAGGGCAAGCTAGAGCCGCAGCCGGGGAAGAGGCCAAAATGGCGACTGAAGTCACCGAAGAACTCAAAATGTTTGGCAAACCTTGTTTCCTTGAGCATCCGATAGCTGTTGCCGCAGACCCGCTCGATCCGCCCGGTGGGGAACTGGTGGCCCCGGTCCAACTCAAAGAGGTGGGCCGCTTCGGGTAGGGTCCCCTTGTACATGAGGGCTTGGCCGTAGTCTTCACACTGGGGCTCTAGGCCTTTGAGCTTGATCAGCCGGACCGTCACCGAGTGGAACCCGATTCCGCCCAGCCGCTCTTGTAGTTCCTCTTGGTGGATGGCAATTTTCCCCAAAGAGACGATCCGGGGGTCCAAAAAGCCCACCTCTTTGGCTAGGGCGATAAAATCGTTCCAATACAAGGCCCCGGAGAGGCATTCCCCATAGAGCAGCGGATCTTCACTCAAGTCCTTGGGGATACGCCGGTCTGAGTACACATCAGAGAAGTAAAACTCCCCCCCTTCTTTAAGCAGGTCAAACACTCCTTGGAAGACCTTCCTCTTGTCGTTGGCCAAGTTGACCACGCAGTTGGAAACCACTAAGTCAAAACTCTGGGGGGCCAAGTTTAATTCCCCCAACCGTTCAATCTCCCCTTGGAGGAACTCTAGGTTGGGAACGAGGTGGCCAAACAGCTTCTGGTGGTAATCCTGATGCGCCCGGGCGACCGCCAATTGCTCCAAGGTCATGTCCACCCCAAAGACCCTTCCCTGGGGCCCAATCAGTTTGGAGAGTACAAAACAATCCTGGCCTGAACCAGAGCCTAGGTCCAAGACCCGTAATCCCTCCAGCTGCAAGGGAATCACTAGGCCGCAGCCGTAATACTTGGCCTTGACCTCCGGGTGGATCATCGCCAACACCGAGCGCAGGTATCCGGGCGGGGTGGCATCACAGGTACAGGCGTTGGTCTTGAGGTCCTGACTGGTCTGGAGGGTTTCGCCGTAATAGGCCTTGACTTCGGCATGGTGGTCATTGGCTTCTTGATCCATGATTTCCTTGGATGGCGGTGAGTTTTTGGTTTTAGAAGAGGGGCTAAGATCGGCGCCAACGGTGAAAAAGCTCGACCAAAGCCAGGAGCCCTTTGGGCAGATGAGTCCTTTTCCAGGCCCCGGCAGCCATCTTGTTGGCTTCGGCCAAAGTGGGGTAAATGTGAATGGTTCCCAAAATTTGATTGAGCCCTCTCCCTTGTTTCATGGCCAGCACAAATTCGGCGATCAGGTCGCCTGCATGGCTTCCCACAATCGTTACCCCCAAAATACGGTCTTTGCTCCCTTGGGTGAGGACCTTGACGAAGCCCTGGGTCTCGGCATCGGCAATGGCTCGGTCCAAATCGGCCAAGGGGTAATGGGTGACTTGGTAGTCCAGGCCTTGCTGTTTTGCCTCGGTCTCATTGAGCCCAACATGGGCCACCTCCGGGTCCACGAAGGTACACCAGGGGATCACCGAGTAATCGACCTTAAATTTCTTAAAAGGGTCGAAAAGAGCGTTCACCGCAGCGTACCAAGCCTGATGCCCCGCTGTGTGGGTGAACTGGTAGGGACCGGTGAGGTCCCCGGCCACAAAGATATGGGGGAGGTTGGTTTGCAAAAATGGGTTGGCCTCAACCGTGCCGTTCCCTCGTAGGTGAATCCCCAATTCTTTGGCCCCTGGAATCTCACTGTTGGCCTGGCGACCAAGCGCAATCAGGGCGTGATCAAAACCGATTTTTACCGGCCCTACCGGGCCTTGGGCCAAGAGATAGGGCCGCCCTTCCTCTCTGCCGAATTCCAACGCCTTGTGGGAGTTAAAGAGTTTTATCCCCTCTTGTTGGAACCGTTTTTCAATCAGCTGGGCGACCTCTGGGTCTTCTCGGTCCAAGAGGTGAGCGGCTAAGTTCACGATCTTGACCTGGGAACCTAGGCGACCAAAGGCTTGGGCCAGTTCGCAGCCGATGGGGCCGCCACCTAAGACCAGCAACTCTTTGGGTTGGGTCCGTAGGTCCCACAGATTGTCGCTGGTGGAATAGGGAATTTGTTCCAATCCCTTGAAGGGCGGGACCAGGGGGCGGGCTCCGGTGGCCAGCAGGATTGCTCTGGCGCTGTAGGTCCTGCCGCCCACCTCTACCTGATGAGGCCCTGTCAATCGGGCTTCGCCAATTTGAACCTCTACGCCCAGGGACTGATAACGGTCAATGGAGTCATGCGGGGCGACCTGACGGATCACCGCCTGCACCCGCTCCATGACCAAAGCAAAGTCCACCTGTGCGGTAGCTCCGGCCAATCCAAACTCATTGGCCCGGCGAATGTAGGAAAGGATCTTCCCGGTACGCAACAGAGCTTTGCTGGGGACGCAACCAGTATTTAAGCAGTCTCCGCCCATTTTATGCCGCTCAACCAGCAACACCTTAGCTTTGCTGGCCGCCGCTAGGTAAGCGCCGGTCAGGCCAGCTGCACCAGCCCCGATGACAATCAGGTTGTAGTCGTACCGGGTAGCCATCACCTTTCACCCTGATCGGTTTCCACCGGTAGCCCCGCCAAATACCATTCGGGGTAGCCATCGGCCAAGCGGTGGCTTGCGATCCCTTGGGCACGTAGCCTTTGGACCGCTTCGTAGGAAAGAACGCAATAAGGCCCCCGGCAGTAGGCGATGACCTCCTTGCCTGCCTGATGCTGGGCAATAAAGTCTGCCAGTTGCTCCAGGGTGACATTGATCGCCCCGGCGATGTGTCCAGCCCCGTATTCATCGGCAGGGCGGACATCTATCAGGGTAACGGAGTCTTCTTTAAGCCTTGTTGCCAATTCCTCGCTGGAGAGGGGTTCAAGGCTGTCACGGGCGTTGAGATGCTGGTCAATCAGCCGGTCCACCTCTGCCAAATTGTGCCGGGCCAGCTTGGAGAGGGATTCCAGGGACTCCAAAACCAGATCATGGGCAATCCGGTAAAAAACGTGCTGTCCCCGCTTGCGACTGGTCACCAGACCAACCGCCTTGAGTTGCTGGAGATGCTGGGAACAATTGGCATAAGAAAGCCCCGAAACCTTGGCCAAAGATTCTACGCTATGCTCCCGCTGGGCCAGATAGTCCAACAGCTCCAGCCGGTGGGCTTGGGCGAGGGCCTTGGCGATTTTGGCAAATTGGGAATACAGCAGGTGTTTAAAATCAGCCATCATGGGGTAAGGGGGAAGATTTTTTGGTAGATCGGGTAAAAAATCGGCTCTTGGTTTTGGTAGCCAATCCGCTGCCTCCGGGCTTTGTCCAAGAGGTGGTAGGTGACCAAGACCTCCAGCTGATCGTAGGGGGCTAAGTCCGATTGATCAACCTTGAAAACAAAATTCTTGGGTTGCCCCCTGAGCAACCTTGTATCCTTCCAATCGATGATGAAAGGCCGCCAAAGAACCGAGCGTTTGAGCACAAAGCTTTCCTCTGGTCCGATCTGCCCTTGGGGGCCTAAAAGCCGCAACCGCAGGGTCAAGTGCCGGTCCGGGGTGCCGGTGGGCAGGGCGTGGGCAGCACCTTGGTTCTCCAGGGTGACCTCTACTTCCAGGCCCTGAGTGCCCTTGCGTTGGCGAACCTGGACTGCTAAGGCTTGGGCTACCGTTGGGGGATGGTGTCCCCCTCTAAAGAGGTGTCGGCCCGAGGGACGGCTGGGGTAGCCTTCCACCAAGGGTCGTTCAACCTTGGGCAGGTGGCAACCCACACAGTCCTCTTCCTGCCCCCCGGCCTTGATTTCCGCCACGGTGCCACAGGGAGGAATTTTGTAAAAAACATCCCACCGATGGTTGGCGACCACATGGCATTGGGCACAGGCGGTCATGCCTTTGGCCATCTCCGGGTCTCGGGTCGTTGGGTGGGGGGCTAATGTGTTACCCTGGGGGCCAATGATCTGGCCCTCCTTGACGTGGCAGACGGCGCAGGTCACCCCCTCTTGTTGCAGCTCTAGGTCAAAGTTGGGGTTGGGGGCTAGGATCGGGTCAAACCGTTCTGCATCCCGAAAACCCAAGACTAAGTTCTCTTGCTGATTCTCCAAGGGGATGTGGCAGTTCAGGCAGATCTGTTGGTTGCCGTCAAACCGGAGGTCCACTTGGTAATAAGGGTCGGTCCAGGCCTTGGCGTGCATACTTTCCTTCCACTCGGTGTAGATCTCGGCATGGCAGTCCCCGCAATCCTTGGCCTTGAGAGAGACCAGCCCTGGCGGCAACTCCATTTTGAGCGGTTTTGCAAAGCGGTCGCCCACCTCAAAGATGTTCATGGGACGCAGGAATCGCCAACCCAGAAAGGCAAGCAAAGCTAGAACAACCAGAATCCAGAGCGTTTTTTTCATCTGCCGGTCCTTCGGAACGACCCCTCAAGGGGTCTTGGTTTCGTCTTGGGTCGGGAAGCCAGCCTCCACCCAGCCCTTCATCCCCCCTTCTAGGATCGCCAATTGCTCAAATCCGGCCAGAGAGAGTTGGGCAAAGGCTTTCTGGGAACG
The DNA here is from genome assembly GCA_001783715.1 of Candidatus Lambdaproteobacteria bacterium RIFOXYD2_FULL_56_26. Lineage (GTDB taxonomy): Bacteria > SAR324 > SAR324 > XYD2-FULL-50-16 > XYD2-FULL-50-16 > XYC1-FULL-56-13. The sequence goes on along the minus strand of MFNF01000052.1, from coordinate 3,765 downwards.
GACCGAGGTGGTGCAAACCAGAAAGACTGGCCTTTGTTTCCAGGGCAGGAGGTCATTTTTTGCAGCCTGAAGTTGGTCCAAGGGCAGGCTGGTGGCATCGGTGATGTGGCCGGCCAAAAAATCCTTGGTCTCCCTCAAGTCCAAGAGCAGAGCTTGTCCCAGCTGGAACCGGTTGCGGAATTCCTCCAGGGGGATCAAGGGGGTGAGGGAGGCGGGCAACGGGGCGGACGGGAGCGTTCCCTTTTTGGAACGGTTTAAAAAATACAACCGTGGCAGGTAGGCCACCAGCACCAAGAGCCCGAGGGCCAGCAGCCCTTGGGGTGCCCAATGGGCCAAGCCGCCCTCACCAGCCATCGCTTCTTTGCCCACCACTCCCAGATAGGTGTAAACCGTTGCACCTGGGGCCATGGTCAAAAAGCTCACCCCCAGGTATCGCCAAAACCCGATTCGGGTTAGACCCAGGGCGTAGTTGAGCAGATTAAAGGGAAAGAGCGGAACCAGCCTCACAAAGGCGACAAAGCGCCAATCTTCCCGCTCCACCCCGGTCTTGAGTTGGGCCAATCGCCCCGAGACTTTGGCTTCCACCCAAGGCCCCAGAAGGTAACGGGCGCTCAGGAAAGAAAGCCCTGCCCCCAAGGTGGCTCCGGCGAGGTTGTAAAGGGTCCCGGTCCAAAGCCCGAAGACCGCCCCACCGGTTAAGGTCAAGAGTGCACCGGGCAGGAACAGGAGGGTGCCAAGGGCATAAAGGGCCACAAAAGCGAGCGGTCCCAAGAGTCCTAGACCCTCCACCCACTCGCTCAAGGCTTGAGCCGAGAGTTGGTGGCGGTAGGGATAAACCAAGAGTACTCCGACCCCGAGCAAAAGGCCCAAGGTCCAACGGTAGCGGATTTTCATCTCTCTTTCTCGGAAAGGTCGTTAAAGCCGTAAGTCCGGGCTTCGGGACGGAAGGGCTGGATCAACATCTGGTGCAGGTGTTGGTCCCTAGGCTCTCGAAACAGATCAATCCCGATCTCCATTGCCTCGTGCCCAAAAGCCGGCTGGTCCTTGTAGGTGCCAAAGAGCCGGTCCCACCAGGGCAGGTTGAAGCCAAAGTTGCGGTTTGCCTCCCTGGGATTAGTGGAATGGTGGACCCGGTGCATGTCCGGGGTGACTACCAAGAGGCGCAGCCAGCGGTCCAACCCCAGGGGCAGCTTGAGGTTGGAGTGGTTGAACATGGCCATGCCGTTGAGGACCACTTCAAAGACCAAGACCGCCAGGACCGGTGGCCCCAACACCAGGATTAGGGCCAATTTGATCCAAAGGGAAACCAGGATCTCCAAGGGGTGGAACCTAGCTCCGGTGGTCACGTCATAATCCAGGTCGGAGTGGTGCATCCGGTGCAGCCGCCACAGGAGCGGCAATGCGTGGACCATGACGTGCTGGAGGTAGATGAAAAAATCCAAAAGTACCACCGAGAGAATCAGAGGCAAGGGCTCCGGGAAGACCAACAAGTTAAAAAGACCCCAACCCTGCTCCACCGCCAGGGCGGCCAGGGCCATGGGCAGGATGGGCATGAGTATCCGCCCCAGGAAACTGTTGAGAAAAACGATCCCCAGGTTGCTGTACCAATGCAGCAGCCGGGGCAAGCGGCGTTCCCGGCGTGGGGCCAAGGCCTCCCAAAGAGCAAAAAGGGCCAGCAAGCCAAAAAAGAAGCCCAGGCGGATGGGGGTTTCGTGAGCCAAGATCCAGTCGTTCATGGGTGGGTGTGGTGGTGAGGTTTAAAACACGAGTACTTTGTCAGCGTTCAAGGTCCATTCGGTCAGCCGGGCCAAGGTGCTCAAGGGGGTGCCCTCAATCCGGGGCAGGTCGGCGATGCCTCTGGCCTGGGCGCAGGTGGTACAAAGCTCCACCTCGGCCCCCTGACGAAGCAGGCCCTCAATCATGTTGCCGATCTGGTAGTAGCCAACCGGGGGTTTTTGCCCGGCCAGAGCCGCCGTGACCGAATCCCCCAAGAGAAAGACCCGAACCTGGGCCTTCTCCTTTTGCAGGGAAAGCGCCAGCCGCAGCCCGTTGTAGGTCCGTTCGCCGCCATAGGGGGCATCGTTGAGGATCAAAAGGATGTTCATGGGCAGCTCCAAGGGAGAGGTAAAAAAGACAGCTATCTTGTGTTCAATTGATAAATTGAATACTAGTTCTTCGTCAAGAAAAGAAAAGATGACCCCTGAGGTTTGAAGTGGACTCTGTGTTTTAGACACCTTTTGCGGTTTTTTAAGATAGAGCCGAGGTGCCCCATCGGGCTCCCGGCTACGGCCCTTGGTACCCTTCAGCTCAGTTCCTCGAAGAGTTTTAAGAACCGCCGCTACCGTGGACCCAACTGTCCAGACAACTTTTTGGTTGGACGATCTTCCTGAACACTCCTTTTTTTAGGCTACCTTCAGCCTTGTTGTTCGATAGACTTCCATCGGTTTTTTGTAGCCCCGCACCGAGTGGAATCGGTTGAAGTTGTAAAAGTCCATGTAGCGGGCGATACCTGCCCGTAAGCCCGCAATGTTCTGACAGTCGTTGATGTAGACCTCCTCGCACTTAAAGGTTCTAAAGAACCTTTCGATAGCGATGTTGTTGATGGATCGACCCTTCCCGTTCATCGAGATCGTGATCCCCTGGTCTTTTAACAGCTCTGTATGCTCTTGGTTGGGGTATTGGGAGCCTTGGTCGGAGTTGAATATCTCTGGCCGCTCTAAAGCCTCCTTCAAGACCTCCGTTGCCAAGGCCGTGTCCATGCTAGGGGATAGTTTCCAGGCTATTGTCGCTATGGCGACGGAAGGTGTTGCTCGCTTTAGCGAGCCATAACGGACTGTACCAGTCGATGTGAGGTGGCCGGGTTTGGTTGGACAACTTGAGACCGGGTTTAAGCTTTGGTCCGGTTTAATCTGTCGAAGCCTCAAGCGGCTTCTTTAATCCTGAGAGGTTCTCCGTACACTTGACCCGGTGTCCTCCCCCGTGGGCTTGGTGAGGCCGCCCGAGAGCGCCTCACGGGCGGCCAGCACTTCGTCCTACCCCCGTGGGCTTGGTGTGGCCGCTCAGAGTTGTAGAACTCGAACCAAGATTTCAGTTCCCTGCCCAGGTCTGCCCCGCCTTCAAAAGCTTGCAGGTATAGATCCTGGTATTTCACGGTCCACCACAGGCGTTTAACCAGAATGTTATCCTGGTAGCGCCCTCGGCAGAACAGTTTGAAGTCAACTTCTACCAGGTCCTTCTGCTGCGTCGCCCTCGCTCTTTGGGCAGCTATGGCTACTTGGGCCAAGTCAAAGGCAAACCGGGCTTCCTGGAGTCCCTGCCCCCGGCGATCACCGAGATCCAAAAGCGGATCAAAACCCAACTCCCCCGCTTGGAACGGCTGGCGGGGTTTTTGGGAGGGTGTATTGGATCAAGTTAATGGGACTGGGTGGCATGAGAGACCTTTGCTGTTATAACTGCAAGATCATTGTTGGGAAATTGCAGTTGCAATCTTCTCTGCATCTCTTCCCCCCCATGAATCCTTAGGCGCTCTTTTGCAATCTCCATGACTTGCTCGAAGACGACTGGAGGGAGACCTTTGAAATTTGCCTTTATACTAGAATTGCTAATCTCGATTTCGCCACCCAAAAGGGAGCTGACAATTGTTGAGTACCAGATTATTTTTTTTGCTCCCGTAGATAGTGTGGTCACGAGATTGACAATTCGATAAAATGCTGTCATGCCCCACTTATCAAACCTCTTAAGTGGGATGTCATGACTCTTCCAGCA
>MFNF01000051.1 GCA_001783715.1 Candidatus Lambdaproteobacteria bacterium RIFOXYD2_FULL_56_26 | reverse complement strand
CTTTCCATGACTATGTCTAGCAGGTTTTATCTCTGCTATGCTAGTCAAGACCCATATTCAATTTTAAAGGCATGTCGCTTTATCTTGCTGCGCCGGCAGGCGGCCCGGGGTCAGAACTTGACAACTACGAGAGCTACGGACAGTTTTCCACAAAGTTAGTTGAGTTAAAAGATCGCATCCGCTCCCTGTTAAGGGCCGACTAACTTGCCCTAAGATTACAAACAAAAAGCCCGGTCTCCCTCTGGGGAAGGCCGGGCTTTTTGGGTTTAGGCACCTTGGGCAGTTTTGACCCTCAGGCCTTGATCTGTTTGGTCGAAATCGGCTGGGCTTGGTTGGGCCGGGCGGATTGGTCGTAGGTGGTGGTGTTGGTTTTGGCTTCCGGCAGGTCGTTCAAGATGGCGATGAACTGTTGGTCCTTGAGCAGGTCAAAGGCTTGGTTGCGCTTCTCCAGGTCATCAAAATATTCGGTCATGGTTTTTTTCATCACCTTCAGGTCTTCGATCTTGTTCTGGACAAAAAAGTCCATGGACAGGAGCTTTTTCTTTTGGGTCGGGCTCAGGGCCAAAATCTTCTCTTCCAGGCCGTTGAGCGCCGCATCCAGGTCTTCCTCGCTGATCTCCCCGGTAGTGACCCCTTTTTCCAGGCGGTCGATGGCCTTCAGGTATTCCTGGACCTCTTTGCTCTCGGGCTCCTTGGTTTCCTTGGCCGTTTTGGCCACCGGGCTGTCCATGGATTCAGTCTTGAGTTTGGCCTTGGTTTCCAAAGCCTCTTTGGGCTTGGTTTGGGGCTCCATAACTGCGTTTTTGGCGCCGCCTTCCTTGTTGGCCGTTGCCTTGGACGGCAGCTTGGGTGAACTGGCCTTGGGGCTGGATGAGAGGTTGCTGGTGTTCATGTTCGCTTTACGGTTGAGGTGAAAACTTTTTTCAATCCTAAGGGAAGGAATCCACAATCTGTGCCAAAGCCTCCCGCCCAAAGGAGCGGCAAGGCGGGGGGCCAAAGGGGCTTTTGGAAGTTTGATTTGCCTAATTTGGATACCTTGGGTTAGATTAACCTTTCTACCCTTCCGGGAAAGGACCCCCGGTACATTGACCGCCCCCAAGGAGTGACAGGTGAGAAACGAGGAAGAAGAGGAAAAAAAAGAAAAAGACGAAGACCGCAAGGACCCCCTTTCCGAAAGCCTCCTGGAGACCCGTTCGATCGTGATTTCCAGCGCCGTGGATTCCAAGCTGGCCGACCAATGTATGAAACACATCCTGCTTTTGGAACAAAAGGACCCCAAGGGGGAGATTCGGGTCTTCATCAACAGCCCTGGCGGCGAGATTTACAGCGGCTTTGCGATTTTTGACCTGCTCAAATTTGTCCCTTGCCCGGTCACTACCATCGTTTGCGGGCTGGCGGCCAGTATGGGTTCGGTGCTTTCCTTGGTCGGCGACAAAGGCCGCCGGTTTGCCCTGCCCAACTCCAGGATCATGATCCACCAACCCCTGCTTTCCGGGGCCCAAGGCAACATCACCGACTTGGAGATCCATTCCCGGCAGATCTTAAAAACCCGTGAAAAATTGGCGGAAATGTACGCCGAGGTGACCGGGAAAACGGTGAAAAAAATCCTCAAGGACATGGACCGAGACCACTGGCTTACCCCCGAGGAAGCCATGGAATACGGCCTGATCGACAAGGTGATCAGCAAAAGAAGCGAACTTTAATCCTCACTTTGCAACCCAAGCGGAAAAGAGCGGTATGAAGGTAACGGTATTTGGAAGCGGCTACGTAGGCTTGGTGGCCGGGGCCTGTTTCGCCGAGAGCGGCAACGATGTGGTCTGTGTGGATGTGGACCAACGGAAGATCGATCTTTTGAACAACGGCGGGATCCCGATTTTTGAACCAGGACTGGAAGAAATGGTCAAAAAGAACCGGGCCCAAAAACGGCTGACCTTTACCACCGACATGGCCGCTGCGACCAAGGCTGGGGACATTTGTTTCATCGCCGTCGGCACCCCGCCCGACGAAGACGGCTCGGCGGACCTTAAATATGTGCTGGCGGTTGCCGAGACCATCGGGACCTACATGGAGTCGGAAAAGATCATCGTGGACAAGTCCACCGTGCCGGTTGGCACCGCTGACCGGGTCCGGGCGAAGGTCAAGGAAACCCTGGCCAAACGGGGGGTTGAGCTGCCCTACCATGTGGTTTCCAACCCGGAGTTCCTCAAAGAAGGAGCCGCCTTGGACGACTTCATGGACCCTGACCGGGTAGTGATCGGTGTTGATTCGGACCACGCCAAAGCAATGATGCAGGAGCTTTACGGCCCCTTCATGCGCAGGCAGGACCACTTGATTGTCATGGACATCAAGTCCGCCGAAATGACCAAATACGCCGCCAACAGCATGCTGGCCACCAAGATCAGCTTTATGAACGAAATCGCCAACCTGTGTGAGAAGGTGGGGGCGAACATTGATGCAGTCCGAATGGGGATTGGTTCGGATGTACGGATCGGGCCTCATTTCCTTTATGCCGGGGCCGGGTACGGCGGTTCCTGTTTCCCCAAAGATGTGCAGGCCTTGGTCCGCACCGCTGGGAACAACGGGGTGAGCTTAGAGATCCTCAAGGCCGTGGAACGGGTCAACTATGCCCAAAAGGAAGTGGTAATCAACATGATTACCAAACGGTTGGGCCAGGACCTCAAGGGCAAAACCTTCGGGATGTGGGGCTTGAGCTTTAAGCCCAAAACCGATGACATGAGGGAAGCGCCTGCCCTGGTGGTGATCGAAGGGTTGCTCAAACGGGGGGCCAAGGTGATCGCCCATGACCCGGAGGCCATTGAAGAGTCCGAACGGATCATCCATCACAGCCCCGAGGCTTATCCCCAGTTCAAGGACGTGGGGGACAAGGTGCAGTTCAAGGAAAACGCCTATGACGCTTTGGCCCAGGTGGACGGATTGATCATCATGACCGAGTGGAACGAATTCCGCAGGCCCGACTTCGCCAAGGTCAAAGCGGCCATGAAAGCCCCCCTGGTCTTTGACGGCAGGAACATCTACAACCCCGGCCAGATGAAATCTTTGGGCTTTGAATACTACAGCATCGGTCGGCCGGAGGTCGGGTAAGCCATGGCACAAAAACGGGTGATGGTGACCGGTGCGGCCGGTTTTTTGGGGTCCTACCTTTGTGAGCGGCTGTTGGCCCAGGGGGCTAAGGTTTATGGGGTGGACTGTTTGCACACCGGGCAGTTGGCCAACCTCAAGCCCTTTGAGGGGGACTCCAACTTCGAGTTCGTTGAACACGACATCATCAACCCTTTGGACATCCAGGTTGACCAGATCTTCAACTTCGCCTGCCCCGCTTCTCCGCCTCACTACCAGGAAGACCCCATCTGGACCTGGAAAACCAGCGTCTTGGGGGTGATGAACCTGGTGGAATTGGCGATGAAGTACAACGCCCGGATCCTGCACGCCAGCACCAGCGAATGTTATGGGGACCCGTTGGTCCACCCCCAGCCGGAGAGCTACTGGGGCCATGTAAACCCAATCGGGATTCGCAGTTGTTACGACGAAGGCAAACGGGCCGCCGAGACCCTGCTGATGGATGCCCACCGATTCAAACAGGCGGACACCAAGTTCATCCGTATCTTTAACACCTATGGCCCCCGGATGAGGGCAGACGATGGACGGGTGGTCAGCAACTTTGTGGTCCAGGCGCTCCAAGGGGTTGACCTGACCCTCTACGGTGACGGCAACCAAACCCGGAGCTTTTGTTACGCCGAAGACTTGGTGGATGTGATCTTTTTGATGATGGCCAAGGACAACTTCGTGGGCCCGGTCAACACCGGCAACCCTGGGGAATTTACCATGAAGGAGTTGGCTTCTTTGGTTTTGGAGCTGACCGGTTCCAAATCAAAGCTGACCTACCGACCTCTGCCCCAAGACGACCCCAAACAAAGAAAGCCAGACATCCGTCTGGCCAAGGAAAAGCTGGGTTGGGAGCCAAAGATCCCCTTGAGGGAAGGGCTCAAGAAGACCATCGCCTACTTTGACGGCTGGCTGAAATCCCAGGGATGAATCCAGGTCAGATCCGCTTGGTGTTGGTGGAGCCCAGTTTCGGCGGGAACCTAGGCTCGGTGGCCCGAGGCATGGCCAACCTGGGAGTTGAAGACTTGAGGCTGGTCGGCGGGGTGAGTCCCCAAGACAACGATGCAAGGAGAATGGCGGTCAACGCCCGCTACCTGCTTGACCAAGCCAAGGCGGAGCCAAGCCTGGCCGCAGCGGTTGCCGACTGTGCCTTGGTCATCGGCACCACGGCTAGGCCCAGAAAGCAACTCAGCGAATCCAAGAGCCTCTGGGAGCTCGGGCCGATGTTGACGGCCTTGGGGCCCACCGACAAGGTGGCCTTGGTCTTGGGCCGGGAGCGGATCGGCCTGACCAACGAGGAGTTGGCGCTGTGCAACCTGCAACTTTTTATCCCCACCTTCGGCACCTACGCCTCCCTGAATCTGGCCCAAGCGGCACTGTTGCTGCTGTACGAATGCTCCAAGACCTATGATCTACCCCAGGAACAGCCCCAGGAGCTGGCTCCGGCTTCTGAGATCGAAGGCCTCAAGACTCATCTGTTTGAAGTGTTGGAGAAAATCGGCTACCTCAAGTACGATGGGAAGGATTCCCTTTGGCTCTCCTTCTCGGACCTCATCGCCCGGACCAAGATGAGCGGCCGGGACGTGGGGCTGGTCAGGGGGGTCTTCAACCGGATCGAAGTGACCTTGAAGCTCAAGTCGAAGCAGTAGGGGCGGCCTTTGGCCGGATTTGGAATTTAGGTGATTTTTTCCATTGCCTTCGATATAGTGCCTTCAGCAAACACTTGGAGGAGTGGCCCCCCGATGAATACGGAAGCAAACACCAAGGAATCCCGGTCCCAGAACGAAGCCGGGACCACTTGGAAACTATTGGTTTTGGACCAGGACGTGCAGGTCCACCAAGCGTTGGTCGAACGTCTGGCGGGGGTCGTTTGCGCCGGGCAAAAATGCGAGGTTTCTTTTGCCCAAACCCTGCTGCAAGCCAAACTGCTGCTGCCTACCCAGACCGATCTGGCCATTCTTTTGGTCGGCAACCTGCTCGACCCGGTTGAATCGGTCAAGGAACTGGTTTCTTTTTTAAGGGACACCCTCAAAAACCAGTGGACCCGGGTGATTTTTGCCTGCGGTAGGGAAGGAAGCTCGGAGTATGAGAAGTTGGATGCGGACTTCTCCTTGCAGGGCCAAATCGACCACGACAGTCTTTTTTCTCCCAAGTTCCTTGAAGTGGTCACCGGGGCTTTGCAGTCCTACCAGGAAGTGCTCTCGGTTCTCGCCTTCTCCAACCGCGGTCCCTACCACCGGAACTATTTTGTCCAAGATGCAGTGGCCATTTTTAAATGGCGCAACGAGCCGGGGTGGCCGGTGGAATACGCCAGCCTGAACGTACAAAACCTGCTGGGCTACACGGAAGCGGAGTTTGTGGGTGGACAGGTGGTTTATTCCTCTTTGATCGTAGAAGAGGACCTGGAACGGGTCTCTCGGGAAGTGGCCAGCCATTCGGCCGCCGCAGTGACCCATTTTGAGCAGGAATACCGGGTTAGGCGAAAAGACGGCCAGACCATTTGGGTTTACGACTACACCTCCAAGCAGACCAACGAAGCGGGACAGGTGACCCACTTTATCGGCTATGTCTTTGACATCACCGCCAACAAAAACGGGACCTTCACCAAAGAAAGCTCTTCCTTGTCCCTCCAGTTGGACCTCAACCAGAGAATTACCCAAATCAGTCCCGCTTTGGCCCCGCAACTGGGCGGCGGGGAGGTAGTGGTCCTGGGGCAGAGCTTTGACCGTTGGCTGGGGCCAAAGGAGGCCAACAGCTTTTCCAATTTTGTTTCCATCGCCAGCATCAGCGGCCTGCCCCAGAGGTTTGAGCTGGAATATGGGGCTGAAGGCGGCAAGAAAAAGGGGCTTTGTTTTTTGGCCCCCACCTTAGACCCGACCCACCAAGAACCGGGCTTCGCCCTGTTGATTGAGGACCTGGACACCCAGAACGCCAAGGAAGAAGCGCTGAAACTGGAGCTGACCAAAGAAAGGGCCTTCATTGCATCGGCCAGCCATGAGCTGCGCACCCCCCTTTCGGGCATCCTGGGTTACGCCGAACTGCTCAAGGACGTACGGGGGCTGGACCCGGAGCAGCAAGGGTTTATGGAAAACATTGTCACCAACTCCAAGCACCTGCTCACCTTGGTCAACGACATCCTGGACCTCTCCAAGATCGAGTCCAACCAGTTGGCCCTCAACCTCCAGGAAGTGGTATTCTCTGATCTGTTCACCAGTTCGGGGGTCATGATCAGTTCAAGGATCGAAGAAGGGGTCAAGCTGGTGGTTTCCGCCCCGGACCTGGAGCATTACGTGGTTTGTGACCCGGTCAGGATCAAACAGATCTTCTTAAACCTGCTTTCCAACGCCGCCAAGTTCACCAAACAGGGCATGATCAAGCTGCACATGGCCAGCTATGTCCCGATCGACGAGAGTCTTTTTTCGGTCCGCATCCAGGTGGAGGACACCGGTGCCGGTATCCCCAAGGTCAGACAAGCGGAGCTGTTCCAGCCCTTCAAGCAGGTCCATGCGGAAAGCATCGGCGGCACCGGACTGGGGCTGTACTTGAGCCGCCAGATTGCCCGGTTGATGGACGGGGACATCACCCTGACCTCGGAGCCGGGCAAGGGCACGGTGTTTACCGTCGAACTGGTCTTGACCAAAGGCCGGATCAAGGGGGACGAGTTCGCCTTCAGTGGCAGGAGGGTCTTGGTTTTGGGGGACTACCCCACCTTGAGCGAACAACAAAAGGAAAAGTTGCTTTTGACCGGTGCCGAGATCCGGTTCATCGATTGTGTGGACCCCAAGTACAACGACCGGATCCGGGACATTTTGGCCTTTGACCGGGTGGATGTGGCCATCTTGGACCTGGACGTTCTTAAGGCCAAAAGTATCTATTACGGCGGTGCCATTCGGGAGACCTACCCCGGAGCCTCCCTGATCGGCCTCAAGCAGAAGTCCAACAAGATCTTCTGCGACATTTTGGACCAACACCTCTTTAAGCCCTTTTCCTACTACCAGTTGGCCTGCGCTTTGGATGAGGAATTCAAGCGGTTTAAGCCGCTGTTTCGGGTGGACTATTCGGAGTTGAAGGTTTTGATTGCCGAAGACGTGGAGACCAACCGGCTGCTGTTTGCCCAGATGTTCCAGCGGTTCTTCAACATGGTCCCCAAGTTTGTGGCCAACGGCCAGGAGGCCTTAGAGATCATGGGTCAAGAGACCTTTGATCTGGTTTTTATGGACGTGGAAATGCCCCTTTTAAACGGGATTGAGGCGACCATCGAGATTCGGAAGTTCGACCGCACTACTCCGATCATCGCCTTGACCGGCAACGTGTTTGCCGAGGACATCCAGGAAACCAAGGAAGCGGGGATGTCGGGTTTTTTGTCCAAGCCGATCCAAAAGGAAGAGCTGGAAAAGGTGCTTTTGTCCTTGTTTGTGGAGCCCGCTCCCGGTGGTGGGGGCAAGGAAAAGGAGAGGGTGAAAGCCTCCGGCGGTTTGACCAAACCCCCAGGCACCCCGGCAGTGGTTCTGGCCTTGGCAGACGAACCCGAAGAGAGCGGCCCTTCCAAACTGGCGTTGGTGAAAAAAACCATCCAAGCAGAGTTGGCCATGGTCTCCGACGATGCGGCTACAGTTGCCGACATTGTGGAAACGGCAGTCCAGGAGATCGGCGAGACCTACCTGGAAGCAAAAAAACAATTTGCCGCCTTGGACTACACCGGTCTGGGCAAATCGCTGCACAAGCTCAAGGGGATCCTGCTGAACATGCACATTGAGCCTTACGGCTCCATGGTTCGGGAGCTGGAAACCCTGGTCAAGACCCCTGAAGAAGACCGCACCCAGACCAACCAGCAGGTGGAGCTGTTTTTGTCGGCCTTTGCGGAGCTGCAGGAATAGGCCTAGGCTAAGGCCAGATAAGCATTCCAGCCTTGGAACAGGAAGGCATAAACCCCGACTCCCACTGCGGCCCAAGCGGCCAGCTCCAGGCCCAGCTTGGCTTTGCCCGCCGGGAGTAGTTTGCCCAACAGCCAACCGGCCACAAACCCCCCGATGTGGGCGGCGTTGCTGATACCGGGCATCAAAAACCCCAACAGGATCAGTGCAACGGCCCATTGGCCCATTTGTTTGGCTAGACCCAAGCCAAAGAATCCAGCCCGTTTGGGCGCATAGGCCATGATCACGCCCATCAACCCAAACACCGCTCCCGAAGCCCCAACCACCGGGGCAAAGCGGCCCTCAAACCCCAGGCTGAGCGGCACCAGGGGCCAAACGATGGCCACCAGATTGCCGAAGGCCCCGGAAACCAAAAACACCAGGAACATCAGCCGAGGCCCCAGTAGCGCCTCCGCCTGCGCCCCCAGGTCCCGGACCCAAAGCAGGTTAAAAAGAATGTGCAAAAATCCGCCGTGCAGGAAGATGGCGGTGACCAAGAGGTGCCACTGGCCGGAAAAAACCGCCTGTGGGTCCGCCCAACCCAAAAGGGCGAGGGCATAGGGGCTGGGGGCCGGCAAGAGCCCCAAAAACCCCGACCCGCCGGTCCTAGGCATACCGGGAACCAACAGGGGCAGGAGGTAACTGAGGCCAAACAGCAGGATCGAAACCCCGATGATTGGCCGGATCATGCTCAAGGGGCCCAGGCCCACCAACCCCAAAATCTGCTTCTTCCGGGCTGGATTTTTCAGGCCACAGAAGTTGCATTCGGTCAAATAGCCGCTGATCAGCTTCCCACAACCGGGGCAAACCAGCGAGCCGGGCCTTGGGTCCATGGGTTTAGTGCCCCGCCTTTTCCAGGGCTTCGTTCCACTCGGTCACCCGTTTGGCCTGGGCTTGGAGCAGGGGGGCGGTGTCGCCTTCCAAGGTCACTTTGCTGATTTTGTCCCCTTGTTTGATGGCGTTGACGATTTTGACATCTTCGCCGCTGACCGCTTCGCCGAAGACGGTGTGTTTGCCGTTGAGCCAAGGGGTGGCACCGTGGGTGATAAAAAACTGGCTGCCGTTGGTGCCGGGACCGGCGTTGGCCATAGAAAGAATGCCCGCCTTGTTGTGGGCCAGTTCGGCCTTGCATTCGTCCTCAAACCGGTAACCGGGGCCGCCGGTACCGGTGCCGGTGGGGCAGCCGCCTTGGATCATAAAGTCCTTGATCACCCGGTGGAAGTTGAGACCATCGTAGAAACCCCGTTGCACCAGATTCACGAAGCTGGCGCAGGTTACGGGGCATTGCTCGGAAAACAGCCGCACCTTGATGTTGCCTTGGGTGGTTTCAAAGGTGGCGGTCAATTGGGGAAGTTGGCTCATGATTCTCTTGGAAAAGGGAGGCCTGGGGCCGTTGGTTTTGGGTTTTATCTGGTCCGATCATCGCCAATTTTGCCCAAACCGGCAACCCTTTTAGGCAGCGCCCGGACCTTTTGGGGGCCCGGCGGGCTCAGCCCAAGATCAGCTCGGGCAGGTCGAACAGGCTGGCGAGCAGAGGAATCTTGGGGTACTTGGACAAGACCAGGGCCTTGTCCTTGTGGCCATAGCCGGTCAGCACCAAGCCCGCCTCCAACCCGGCGTTGAGGCCCAGTTCCACGTCGCAAATCCGGTCCCCAAAAACCCAGGACCCCTTGAGGTTCAGGTGGTGGTCTTGGGCTAGGCTCAAGATCATGCCCGGTTTGGGCTTTCGGCAGGCGCAGTCGAGGTTGTAGGGCGCAAGGCCCTCGGGGTGGTGGGGGCAGTAGGCCGCCCCATCAAGCTTGGTCCCTTCGGCTTCGAGGAGCTGGTTGATTTTAAGGTGGCTTTGCCGGACAAATTCTTCGGTAAAATAACCTCGGGCCACCCCCGACTGGTTGGTTACCAACCCCACAAAGTACCCCGCCCCCCTTAAGGCCTTGATGCAGGCCACTGCCCCCGGCAGCAGCCGAATCTGGTCTAGGCTGTTCAGGTAGTGGACCTCTTCGATCAAGGTGCCGTCTCGGTCGAAAAAAATCGCTTTTTGGCTCATCGGGCCTCTCTTACCGGAAAGGGGCTGGAAGGATTTTGGGGAACCTGTTAGGTTCATCCGAATCATCTACCTGATTCCCCTGCAAGGGCAACCCCGTTTTTTGAAGAAGATGACCGGTAACCAGATCCGCCAAGCCTTTTTGGACTTTTTTATGGAACGTGGCCACAAGGTGGTGCGCAGTTCCTCACTGGTCCCGCACAACGACCCGACCATCCTGTTTACCAATGCGGGGATGAACCAATTTAAGGACTACTTTTTGGGCAACCAGGTCCCCGCCTTCAGCACGGCAGTGACCAGCCAAAAGGTTATGCGGGCTGGGGGCAAGCACAACGACCTGGAAAACGTGGGCCGCACCGACCGGCACCACACCTTCTTCGAGATGCTGGGCAACTTCAGTTTTGGGGACTACTTCAAAAAGGAAGCGATTTTGTACGCCTGGGAATTCCTGACCCGAACCTTGGAGCTGGACCCGGAGCGGCTGGCGGTTTCGGTGTTTTACGATGACCATGAAGCCTACCAGCTTTGGGCCGATGTGGTGGGCATTCCGGCCGAGCGGATCGCCAAGCTGGGGGAGAAGGACAACTTCTGGTCCATGGGCGACACCGGCCCTTGCGGCCCTTGTTCGGAGATCCACTACCGGCTTTACCCCCTCAAGGAGGGGCGCAATCCCAAGCAGTCCTTGGAAGCCGATGACGGCAGCCACCTGGAGATCTGGAATCTGGTTTTTATGCAGTTCAACCGGGATGCCTCGGGCCAGCTGCACCCCCTGCCCAAGCCTTCGATCGATACCGGCATGGGCCTGGAGCGGATCGCTTCGGTGGTGCAGGGATTTAACAACAACTATGACACCGACCTCTTAAAACCCCTGGTGGACGAAATCGCTGACCGGGCCGAATACCGGCTGTACAGCCGACACGAAGGGGACGTTTCCTGCCGGGTGATTGCCGACCACATTAGGGCTTCGGTGTTTTTGATCCACGACGGGGTCAACCCTTCCAACGAAGGGCGGGGCTACGTCTTGCGCCGGATCATCCGGCGGGCGGCAAGGCACGGGAAGGAACTGGGCCTCAAGCCGGGGTTTTTTGCCGAACTGGTGCAGTTTTTTGCCCAGCTGATGTCCAAGGCCTACCCGGAGCTGCTTGAATCCAGCGGTTATGTACAGATTTTGTTGGCCCAAGAAGAACGGCGCTTTGACTCCACCTTGACCCAAGGGATGAAGATCTTGGGCGAGTTGGTGGACAAGGTGGAAAAGCAGGGGCCGAAGTTCGCCCCTGGGGAGGAGATTTTTAAGCTTTACGACACCTACGGCTTCCCGCCGGACTTGGCCCAGGACATCCTGGAGGACCGGGGCATCGTCTTTGACCGGGCGGGCTACGAAGTGGCGATGAAAGAACAGCGGGACCGGGCCAAAAACGCCCAGGAAAACCGGGAAGGGGAACTCAAGGTCGGCCAAGCTTATGTCGCCTTGGCCCAGTCCAAAGGCAAGCAGTACCAGTTTGTTGGCTACCAGCAGCCCCACACCCAAAGCAGCATCCTGGCGGTCCTCAAGGGCGGCCAAGAGGTGACCGGTTTTGAGGAAGGGGAGGAGGTGGAACTGTTGCTTTCCAAAAACCCCTTTTACGCTGAAGGCGGCGGGCAGGTGGGCGACCAGGGGGAGATCCTAGGGGGAGGCTTTAAACTCAAGGTGACCGAAACCCGCTCGCCCTTGCCCGGCTTGGCTTTGAGCAAAGGCAAAGTGATTTCCGGGGCCCTGGGGGCGATGGACCCCAGACAGGTTGAGGCCTTGGTGGACCTGGACCGGCGGCGCAAGATCGAAGCCAACCACACCGCCACCCACCTCCTGCAGGCCGCCTTGCGCACCGTGGTGGGGGACCATGTCAAACAGGCGGGCTCTTTGGTCAACGAAGAAAAATTGCGGTTCGACTTCAGCCACTACGCAGCCGTAAGCGCCGAGGAGTTGCGGGAGGTCGAGCTGTTGGTCAACCGGATGATCCTTTCCAACGAACCGGTGGAAGCCCAGGTCATGGACTATGACCAAGCGATTTTGACCGGGGCGATGGCGATTTTTGGGGAAAAGTACGGCGACCTGGTCCGGGTAGTCCGGGCCGGTTCGTCCAGTAAGGAATTTTGTGGCGGCTGCCACACCAGCCGGACCGGGAACATCGGCTTGATCAAGATTCTTTCCGAACAGGCGGTGGCTTCGGGGATCAGGCGGATTGAAGCGGTGACCAGAGAGCGGGCCTTTGAAGTGGTCCAACACAGCCAGATGGCCCTAGAATCCATTGCCAAAAGGCTCAAGGTAGGGTTGGACCAAGTCCCCGACCGAGTGGCCCAAGTGCTCGAAACCGCCAAGGACCAAGAGAAGAACCTGGAAGAACTGCAAAAAAGGTTGGGCCGAATCGAAGCGGAAAAAGCCCTGGCCCAGGTCAAAGAGACCAACGGGGTCCGTTACCTGGGGCTTTCCCAGGTCTCCGGGGACTTGAAAGGGCTGGCAGAGTCCTACCTGGAGCAACTGGGCTCTGGGGTCTTGATGCTCTCCAAGGTCGAAGACGGCAAGGTTTCGGTGCTCCTGGGGGTCACCAAGGACCTGACCAGTCGTTTTAAGGCCAACGACTGGGTCAAGGAACTGGCTCCGTTGATCGAAGGCCGAGGGGGTGGAAAACCAGACTTCGCCCAATGCGGCGGCACCAAACCTGAAGGCCTCCAAGCCTTTGAAGCCGGGGTGCTGGGGAAACTGGGCGGGTAGTGGGAGCCGGGGCTCTTTGGGCGCTTGACCCTAAACCTCGTTACCCCAAAAACCCCCAGTCCTTGAGCCCCGTGTAAATCATCTGCACCGCAAAGCTGCCGATCAACAGGGCCGAAAGCCGCCCGGCGATGTCGATGTAACTTTCGATCCAGGCCTTATGCCTTACGATCTCGTGGTCGTAGAGCCTTTTGAAGACCAACATAAAGAATAGCAGCAGCAAGGTGGCCACCAGGACGCTCAAGCTTCCCATCAAAGGGCCCAACGCCTTGCCGGACCAGACGGCGGCGCTGATGGTGCCGGGGCCGATCATGACCGGCATGGCCACCGAACCGACCAGACTTTTTCCCTCCCCTCGCAACTCCTTGATCGCCTTGACCCCCACAAACATATACCGGTAACCGATCACCAGCAGGATCAAGCCGCCGAAGATCATAAAGGCCTCAAAGTCCACCTGCAAAACCTGGGTGAAAATCGCCTCCCCAAAGGTGGCAAAACCGCTCCAAACCAAGACGCTGATTGCCCCCGCCTTGAACAGTACCCAGACGAAGGACCGGAAGGTGAGTCCTTGGACTAGGTCGATCAACAGGGTGCTCATCAAAAAGGGATTGAGCAGGAAGAAAAACAAGGTGGTTGAACCAAGAAAGGGGTCCATGAAGCCTTTTAAAAAGAGGTGTGCGGTTTTTGACCGGAGACAGGAGTCAAAGAAGCTAATATTCCAGGCCCAATTGGTGGGCCCGGATCAGGTGCTTGGGGCCGTTGCTCTGGGGGGCAATCATCCCGTCTAAGACCTCCAGCCGGACATCCTGGACCCCCAGCCCGGCCAAGCGGCTCTGGACCAACACCGTTTTCAGCGCCCCCAGGACTCCGGTGGATTCCAAATGGCTCAAGGGGTGCCCGGCGGTGGCGATGACCTGGGCCTTCTTGAGGCCCAAGGAAAGGTTGACCTCATGGCGGTGGGCAAAGCCGTAGCTGTAAACCTTCTCGAACCAGCCCTTGAGGATGGCCGGACAGTCGGACCACCAAAGGGGGAAGACAAAGGCCAGTCCGTCGGCCCATTCCAACTTGGCCTGCTCTTGGGCGACTTCTTGGGGCAAGGGGCTGGAGAGGTCCTTGCCGGACTCCCGTTCGTACTGGCTGGGGTCCATCACCGGGTCAAAGCCCATTTGGTACAGGTCCCCAATCTGCACTTGGTGCCCCGCCTCTTCCAGCCCTTGGGCAAAGGCCGCCAGGGCCTGACCGGTAAAGCTGGCCCGGCTGGGGTGGGCAAAAAGGACGTAAACGTTCATGGCAAAAGATTGGAAAAGCCCAGGCTCCTCAAGGCGTTACCCACCAGATTGGTAGGCAGCCCGACAATGCTGCCCAGGTCTGAGACCTCTACCGACTCAAACAAACTCGCCCCCAACCCTTCAATCTTGTATGACCCGGCACAACCAAAAGGCTGGTCTTGCTCCAGGTAATAACACAGCTCCGGTTCACTGAGGCTACGCATGGTCAAAAAACATTGGTCCCAAAGCTGGAGGGTTTGGTCTGGAGTGACCACCGCCAACCCGTTGACCAGACGGTGCCTTTTGCCGTTCAAAAGCCGGAGTTGGGCCAAGGCGTTTTCAAAATTCCCCGGCTTTCCCAGGACCTGGGTCCCAACCTCAATCATTTGGTCGAACCCCAGCACCACCAGCCCCGGACCGGCAAGGCTTTTGGCCTTGCCCAGAGCCAACGCCCGGACATGGTCCTCCAGCTTTCCGCCCACAAAGGGGGGCTCTTCAAATTGCGGGGCCATTGCCTTGTGCTTGAGCCCCAACCGTGACAAAGCCTCGCTCCGCCAAGCGGCGGTCGAGGCCAGGACCAAGTCCAACTGGTGGGCAGATTTCACAACACCCGAGGGTTCATTTTGAGGACCTTGGGGCCAGGGATTTCTTCGACTAGGTCCTTGGCCAGGAGGTGGGAGCTGTATTCGGGGACCAGCTGCTGCAAGAGGGTCAGCATCTTGAGCAGGTGGTTTTGTGCCGCCGCCTCCAGCAGGCTGTCCACCTGCGGTCTGAGTTCACTGTAGCCGAAATATTTCTCTTCGGCGGCAAAAATCTTGGGGTGTGCCGTCTTTTGGGTGCGCTCCGGGTCGATCAACAGTTCCTCGTACAGCTTCTCCCCTGGCCTGAGCCCAGTTACCTTGATCTCGAT
>MFNF01000050.1 GCA_001783715.1 Candidatus Lambdaproteobacteria bacterium RIFOXYD2_FULL_56_26 | reverse complement strand
CAAGACCCTTTATTTTTTTAAAGAGGTCGGGGGCCAAGTCTGCTTGGTTGCTAACGGACAAGGGCAAAAATGCTAACCCCGAAGACTTCCAGTAATTGTGCTAAAAAGGCAGTTGATTGAAAGATACGGTTATAGAGTTATCCTATAAAGGTTTTTGGAGTGGGAAAGATTGGATTTCGGTTGTTAAAGTTTTGAATTACAACTCCACCAGCTCCCAAGCGTCCTGCCGGTCTTCCATCAGGAGGCGGATAAATTCCAGGTGGCTGGAGTGGCCGCTTTTGTGGGAATGGACGTTGCCGAGGATCCGTAAATTCCGGGCCAAGTAAAAGTCCCCGATTTGGTCCAAGATCTTGTGCAGGTTCGGCTCGTTGAGCCAGGTCAAGACCTCCATGTTTTTGAACTGCCCGTCCTCCCCCAGGATGATGGCGTTTTCCTCGCTGCCTCCCTTGATCAGGCCCTTGGCCTGCAGGGTTTCCACATCCCGTTCCAGGCAAAAGGTCTTGGCCCGGACGATCTCTTCGGCGTACTTCGCTTCGGTGAACTGGAAGTGGTATTCCTGTTGGCCCAGCTGTTGGTGGGCAAAGTCGATGGCAAAGCTGAAAACCGGGTTGGCCGAAGGGGTGGCCAAGATCTCGATGTCCCCTTTTTGGTACAGCACTGGTTTTTTGACCAAAATTCCCTGTTTGGGTGCGGCCAGCTCCCGCAAGCCGACTTCGGAAAATCGCTTAAAAAACTCGTAGCCCGAGCCGTCTAGGATCGGTACCTCTTCGGATTCCAGCTCCACCAGCAGGTTGTCGATCCCCATGCCGCTGCAAACCGAAAGCAGGTGCTCAACGGTTTGCAGGATAACCCCGTCTTTTTGTAGGGTGGTGCACAAAGGACTGGACTTGGCATATTGATAGGTTGCCGGAATTTTGACATCTTGGTCCAAGCGGTGGAAAACCACCCCCTCACCGGCTTCGGCGGGGTAAAAAACCACCCTCGTGGGCTGCCCGGAATGGAGGCCTACGCCACCGGTAATCATCAGGCTTTCTTTTAACGTGGTCTGGTTCATCGTTTCATCGTGAGAAAAATATGGGAAAATTTCCCGTCAAAGGGCTGTTGGTTTTGTGGGTTGGTTTTGGCCTCTTGGGCCTTGGGGGTTGCGAAAAAAAGGCTGTGACCCAAAGCGGCGTAGTGACCGAAGTAACGGTCCAAACGGCGGCAGAGGTATTGGCCCAAGGGCCGGTGACCGTTTTGGATGTCCGTAGCCCCGAAGAGTTTGAATCCGGCCACGTCAGCGGTGCGATTCTGACCAACTTCAACGGCCCGGATTTCCAAACCCAGCTTGCCGCCTTGGACCGGAGCCAGCCTTATCTGGTTTACTGTCAAAGCGGGGTCCGGTCTCGCCGGGCGGTGGAATTGATGGAGCAGATGGGGTTCAAGAAGATCTACCACCTGACCCAAGGGGCCAGTGGCGGACTGCCGGAAGCCAAGGCGATGGCCCTGCAGCCTTAAGGCTTGGGAAACAGCGCCGCCTTGACCATCAAGGCGCTGGCCACCGGTTGGATCACTTCGTCCTGCCGGTGGTGGTCAAACCCGAAGGCCCGGCCTACGTCCTTGATGAAGGCCGACTCTCGGGCATCGTATTCCCCGTCGCACATCACGATTTCCGTCAGATATTTGAACATGTAAGCGGCCAAGTCATCGGGCAAAAAGACCCGAGGCAGGCTGTCGTTTTCGCCGCAGTAGCGCTCCACCGCCTCAATGGCGGACTGGTCGTTTTCCAGCAATTGGGCGATGTTCTCCACATATTTGAACTCGGCCGGGGCAAAGGCTTCGTCGGCTTGGATCGCCTTCATCAACAAGGTCGCACAGCCGAAACATTGTTCCTTGTCCAACTCCGAGAGCAGGTCGGTAAAAAAGGCCTTGCGGATCTCGTACTGGGCTTGTTCGATCACCTTGGAGACCACTGGGGTATCGATCCCCGAAGCATTGGCAATGTCGCTGATGTAATAATAGTCGTTGTCCCGAAGGTCTCTACCGCCTAAAGTAAAAATGCGGACCAAGGCATGGACCACCGATTCGGCCACTGCTTTGGGCAGCTTCAATTCTTGGGGCGGGAGTTCCGAAGGGGCGGCGGCAGCGGCGGCCAGGGTCACGGCATCGTGCATCACTTGGTTGACCCAGGTTTTGATCCGCCGGACCTTGTATTCAAAGACTTGGTGGGCATCAAACTTTTTTCCCGATCCGGGGGATACCGAGGCGATCGGGAAAACAGAGACAAACAGTTCCTTGCCCGTTTCCAACAGGCCGTTGACTTGCTCTTTACAGGCCTTGACGGCGGTCGCTCGGCCTTTTTCGATTTCCGGTGACCCTAAAGGGGGCATTTTGTCTCCTACAGGAATGATGGATCAAGGGGCAGCATACTTGGATGCGGAAAATTTGGCCAGCCTTTTTCAACCCTTTCCCTGCTGCCGGACCCAGGGCTGGAGGGGCCGCCGAAGAATAAGGGGCATGGGATATGCATTCGCCTTCTCGCCACCAGCATAGGTCTGGCCGGTGAAACCCAAAACTGGGACCTTATGATCGACTTCCTGAAAACGAAAAAACCACTGAAGGAACAAAGCCCTGCGGACAAGATGCAGCTGATCAAGCTGGTCGCCGAAGAGATGCTGGGTGCCAAGTGGGAGTATTACAAGAAGATCAAACATGCCGATCAAGGGTTTAATCTGCTGGCCGAGCCCAGTTTGATGGAGCAGATGAAGGCCACCCAGTCGGCCTTGCGCTTTACCTCTAAAAATGCCCGCAAGGCCTTCTGGGGGACCTTCAAAACTGCCGCCGGGGAGGTCAAAGGCAAAATGGGCCCCGGTGCCCCCATCCCCGAGCTTCCCGAAGTCCCCGAAGGCCAAGAGGTACCCAGCCTCAGCCCCGGCATGGATGCCTTTTTGCTGTCCTGGACCCCGATCAAGTTCTTGCAGAATTCCAAGCTGATCCGGGACAAAGGGGTAGCCACCCAACGGCATTCGGAAGGGTTGGTGGCCAAGCTGATGTTCAAGTTGATCGCCTTTTATGCGGACCTGGGCAATTGGGACCTGAGCAAGCTCTGTTTTTATGCCGCCAAGCTGAATGAACAGTCGGAATACCAAGAGATTGCCGCCGCCTTCGAGCCACTCAAAAACGATCTGGCCAAGTTTGCCGAAACCTACGAACCCTTTAAGTTCGGCAAGGCCTCGTTGGCCAAGGACAGTTCCAAAGAGGCGGATTCTTACGACGATGCCTTTGGGGAAGAATCCTTTGAGGACCAGGTGAAGACCCTTTACCTCTATGCTTTCATCTATGAAGGGATGGAGCAGTTTTTGTTCCGCTATTTCGCCAATCTGGCCTTCTCGACCCCCAACCGTCGGGCTATTCGTTACCTGGCTACGATCTTTGAACCGGCGATCCAAAAAGCCATCGAAAACAAAAATCTCTTCTGGGGCAGCTTTGAGACCGACCGGAGCAAGCGGGTTTTTGCCGCACCTTTTGAGGAATACCGGAACAAACGGGAATCGGACCCGGTTATCTATAAGGTAGAGAGCAAAAAAACCATCTACGAATCTTGGGTCTATAACCTGCCGATGTTGCGCCGCTCGGCGCTGGAGTACCGGTTGGACCAGTTGCCCGACCCCAAGAGCCCTTGGGGCCAGTTTTTGACCAGCCACCTGCTTTCCGCCGACCCGGCCCCTGCCGCTCCTGTCGCTGAAGCTCCGGCGGCTCCCGAGGCCCCGGCAACGGCAACGGAAGGTTCAACCCCGGCCCCGGAAGGCACAGCTCCAACGGCTCCGGCAGCCAAACCAGCCAAGCCGCAGGACAAAAACATCATGCCCCTGTTGCCGCCGCCGATTCCCTTGGAATTGCGGTTCAACGGCATGATGGTCCTGCTCAACCAGATGTTGCGCTGCTCCGATGCCCAGAGGAGTGCCCGTAAGCTGTTACTCGAACGGTTCAAACAGCGGGTGATGGCCGACCGGGACTTGGCTCAGAAACGGGTGTTGGAGCTAAAGAAAAACGCCGAGAAACGGCTCCGGGAGATGGAACGGAAGGTCAAAAAGTTGGAGCGGATGAAACAAGACGAGACTGCAGCGGTCTTTGCCGCAGACATCAACCGCTTTAAGGCCCAAGTGGAGGAAAAGGGGCGGTCGATCCTGGCGGACGCTACCGATGCACTTTCGGCACAGAAACGAAAACTCAAGTCCCTGTTTGAGGACGTGGCCAAAGAACAAGCCCGCAAAAAGGGGATCTCCGCCGGTATGGTGGCCCATTTGGCCCAAGATTTGAGCGGCGGGACCTTCCTGCCAGCCTTCATTCCCTTTGTGGCCAAGGAAATCGAGATGGAATACCAAAAGGAATTGGAACCGCTTTACCTCAACCTGTTCCAGGTCCTGACCCCGAACATCCAATTCAAGACCAAGTTGATCCAGGCGTTGGACAAAAGCGGCGGTCCCGAGGGGGTGAAGTTGGTCTTGAGTGGCGAAGAAAAAATGGAGGTTCAGGGGACGGTGACCAAGCTCAAAGCCCGGATCGCCCAAGCGAAACCCGATCTTTTTACTTCCAAACTGCTGGTCCAGCAACACATGATCCCGCTGGAAGAGTTGGTGGAATTGGGGCTGAACAACGAGACCCTCTCGATCCTGTTGGACCTGAAGATTGCCTCGCCCAAAAACCCCAAACCTACCAAGCTGCCGCCCCAGCTGGCCAAGGGGCTGATGGTGCTGAATCTGGTGATCAACCCGGTGCCCAGCAACGACCTTCGGGTCGAAGGGCGGGGGGAAATGACCGACCCGGTGGCCCGGATCAACGTACCCCAGTTGGCCAAACTCTACAGCGAATACGTACAGAGAAAAGCCGCTACCAAGAAGTAGGTTTCAGGTTTTCCAATTCCCCCAAACTGCCCGACCCGATCTTCTTGCGCCAAAGGTCGGTTTGGCTTTGGACCTTCTTCAGCCTCTCCCGTTGGCCCAAGAGCATCCGCTGGACCGAATCCTTGGACGGGGCACCGGTGTGCCTCTTGAGGTCCAACATGGAAGCCGGGTCATTGAGCCAGTCCACCTTGGCTTGGTCCAGCACCACCTTGTCCGCCAACCCGGTCTCCCGAGCCGCCTGCAGCAACCCTTCCAAGGTCAGCTGGTGGGAGGTGAGGGCAGAATACTTGACCGCCAGACTCAAAAGTTCATAACAATCCCGGAAGCTCAAGCCAAACTGCTGGGCCAGCCAGTCGGCCACATCGGCGGCGTTGAGGAAGTCCCGCTTGGCCGCTTGTTGGAGTGCGGCCAAGTCAAACTCCAGGCTTTCGATCACCCCCGCCAGGATCACCGGGGCATCTTCGATCTCCCGGAAGAGGTCTAGGATCAGGGATTTGGTCTGTTGGCTGTCCCGGTTGTAGCCCGACATGGCCCCTTTGGCGATGCCCAAAAGGCTGGTCAAGCTGCCGGTGGTCAGGGCCGCCTTGGCCCGGATGATCTCGGCAAAGTCGGGATTACGTTTTTGGGGCATGATCGAAGAGCCAGTGACGTACCGGTCGGCAATCTTGGCGAACCGGTAAAAGGGAGTGGTCCACAAGATCAGGTCTTGGCTGACTTGGCTCAACCGGTTGACCATCACTGCCAAGGTTGCGGCGACTCGGGTCTCCATCTCTCCCCTGCTGCTGATCGCCTCCAGGCTGTTTTCCTCGACCCCGTCAAAAGCCAAAAGTTCGGCGGTCCGCTCCCGGTTGATCGGCCAGGAGGTGCCAAAACTGGCGGCGGCCCCCAGGGGACTTTTGTTCATCCGGGCCAGATCTTCTAGTAACGCCTCCAGGTCCCGGAGCAGTCCTTGGCTCCAGGCGGTCAGCCAGTGGGCGGCGGTGGTGGGCATGGCCGGTTGGTAGTGGGTAAAGCCGGGCATGACCGCATCGGTCAGTTTGGCGGCCTTGGTCAAAATCGCCTCGACCAACAGGCCCAGGCTAGAAGCCACCTCCAAGGTTTTGGAACGAAGGTAAAGCCTCATGTCGGTGGAGACTTGGTCGTTGCGGCTGCGGCCCGAATGGATCTTTTTGGCCCCTTCCAACCCCTTTTGCTGGACCAAATAATGTTCCAGGTTGATGTGCACGTCTTCCCGGGCCGGGTCGAGCACAAAGCTTTCCAGGTCGATGGCCGACAGGGCCTGGTAGATTTCCCGGTACTCCTGGGCGCTCAAGACCCCCACTTCGGAGAGCATCTTGGCATGGGCGAGGTTGGTCCAGAGGTCAAAAAACAACAGTTCCTGGTCGGCCATCGGCAAGGCGGCGACATCCCGACCGGCGCAAAACCGTACGTTTGCCGCCAAGGGGCTTTCGGTCAATCTACCGCCCCAAACCTGGGATTTTTTTGTTTTTTCTGTCATTTTCACAAGGGAGCTTACAGGTGGAGCTTGAAATTAGGGTAAAAAAGGTGGGTTTGGCAACCGTAAGTCTGTTGGGCCGATGGACTTTTCGGTGTAACTCTGTTAGGGTAAACCTCCTAGAGCATGTTGGAGGGAAAAGATGAGAAAAATGATAATCTTGGCTTCGTTGTTGGGAGGCTGGGCCATGGTCGGCTGGGCGCTGGAGGGGAAACTTTGGGAAGTAGCCCAAAAGAATAAACAATTCAGCGTAAAACATTTGGTCATCCAACAGGGGGACGTGGTCAACTTCCCCAACCAGGATGAGTTTTACCACAATGTTTTTTCCCTTTCCCCGACCAAGACCTTTGACTTGGGCAGCTACAAAAAGGGCAGCACCGCCAGGGTCACCTTCGAGAACAAGGGTACCGTGCTGGTTCAATGTGCGATCCATCCCCAGATGGAGATGACCATCGAGGTCCGCTAGGGGTTGGGGGTCACGAAGGTTTCCTGGACGAACCGCTTGTCCCGGATCAGTTCGGCCACGCTGATGGCGTTAAACTTGGAACTGAAGGGGCCGACATAAACATATTCCAGGTCAAAGCTCCTCACTCGTGGAGCCAAGAGTAGGTTCAAGTCCACGTCCGGGTAAAGCTGGGCCAGATAACTTTTGGTCAGCACCGCTTGTCTGCGGTCGGGAAACTCGCCCAAGGTCACCCGCCACAAACCCATTTCCTTGCGCAGGGTGGCTGGAGGGGCCTGGGGAGCATGGCGGTCGATCTCCACCAGTTTGTTTTCCGCCCGGCTGTGTTTGAAGAGATCTTTGGAGATCAGTTCAAAGTAGGTGGTCTTTTGGCGGTATTTTTTGACCAACACCGGGAGCTTGAGCAGCTCCATTTCTTTGGTCAGTTGGTTTTTGCATTCCTCGACCATGCAGCCGCCCACACGGACATAGTGGAGCTGTTCTCCCGGTTGGGCCTTGACCTCTTCGGCAGTTTTTGTTTTGGGCTTGGCAGGAAGCTTGGGGACCTCGACCTCGACCGGAGGGGCCTCTTCGACCACCGGCTCGGACTCGCCAAAAAAGTCGGAGACCTGGGCCAGCCAACCGCCCACCTGGGTCTGGTACTCTAGGGGTAACAAGGAGACGATCCGGTCCCCTTGGGAATAAACCAAGCCCCCCCCGACCAGGAGCCCCAGGAAGACCCAAAAAAAGCAGCCTTTTTTCTTGCTTTTTTGGGGCAGGGAGTCGCTTTTTTTCCGAATTCTTTTTTCCGGCATGGCCGCCTTTTGACGTAAATTTTCGCTACCTATACCTGCTCGGAAGGAAAACTGCAAGAGATGGAACCCCTTTGGTTCCTGGGATTGAAGACTTTTGTTTTTTGGTTTGCTTTTTTTGGTGCCGGTTCTTCGGGTTTGGGGCTCAAGTTTTTGGCTTGGCCACCGATAAGGAAACATAGAAAAACCTTTCGGAGTCCTCAGATGAAGAAGTTAAACGCCTCTTCGGCCTTTATGTTCAGCCTGCTGGCGGTGATCGGACTGGCGATGTTCAGTTCCTATCATTTTTTCAACGAAATGAACGGAAAATCGATCCTGATTGCCAGCGGCAACGAGCCGGTCCACCGCATCCTTGACCATTACAAGTACCAAAAAAGCAAAAAGGGGCTGATTTTTTCCATGACCTTTTTGCTCGCCGCTTCCAGCTTTTTTGTGATGATCCTTTTGCCCAGCGAGGACCGTCAACCGGTCCGCAGGCCGGTTACCCCCAGGGAGCCCTTGCGGGAAGAACCTCGGGAAGCGGCCACTCCGGTCCGGGCGGAAAGCTCAATTTCCACCTCGGTCGCCCAACTGGGGAGCGAAGAAGAACCAGTACAAGTTCCGGCGGAACGGACCAAAACCACCCGAGAATCGGCAATCGAAGCGATCGAAGAGCTGGACCTCGAAGACGTGGACTTCAGCCAGGAAATGGAGATCACCGAAGGGGAAGACGATGTGGTGTACGGCGGTGGCGAGATCACCGCCCCGGCCCTGATGGACTTTGTCCACAAGTACCCGGATTCGGCGCTCAAGTTCCTCTTCCGGCGCAAACTGGACGGAAAACCCTTGGGCCAAGACGAGGAAGACATCTACGCCGAATGGGAACGCAGGGGCCTGACCCGCGGCAAGATCAAGCGGTACATCCTCCAGTTGATGGAGTGGGAAGAGATTCCCAAGGAACCGCTCTACGAGATCTGGAAGAAGATCAGGGATCACATCTTCGAGAACTACGGAGCCTAAACCCCAACCCCCGGCTGCTCCTAAGGCGGACCGGGGGGTTTTTCTTTGGCCCCGGCGCAGTGAAGACTAACCCTTTTTGAGGCTTTTGAAGATCCCCCGCAGCTCTTCTAGGGTCAACAACCGCAGCAAAAAACAAAGCCCCAAGAACAATCCCGCCCCCAAACCCGATTGCCAAGCAAGGGACCCCAGGGGGGACCAGATCCCTTGGGTGGGAACCGGCACCAAGGGAAACAGCCACACCAAAACCCCGGCCACCAAGAGCAACCGCAAGACCCAAAAGCCTGCCGCCAAAAACTTGGCCGCACCAAGACGGGTTTGGGTGGCCTGGGAGAGGAAATAAAAACACAACAACCCGTTGGCCAGGTTGCTGACCGTGTGGTGCATCACCACCCAGCCGATCTGGTTTTGCACCACTGCCAACCAAAGGCAAAACATCCCCGACAGCGCCGCAAAAACCCCGGTCCAAAGCAGTGCCCGGGTCTGTTTGAGGCTGCTCAAGACCCGGTTGAACAGGTTGACCAGGGCAATGGGGATGATGGCAAACAGCAGGGCCCGGAAGCAAAAGGCGGTGGTTTGTACCGCCGTTTCGTCAAAGGCCCCTCGGGCGTACAGCAGCCGGATCAAGGGCTCGGAAAACAAAAAACCCAAGGTCCCCAAAAGCGCCAAGACCAGGGTGAGCTTGCGGGACATCTCCCAGGTCAGGTCGAAGATCCGCTCGAAATTGCCCAGCGCCTGCTCTTCAAGGACCTTGGGCCAAAGTACGGTGGTCAAAGCAAGGACCAAGATGTTGTGGGGAATCAGGGCGAGGCTCATCCCGTACTGGTAGGAGGAAACCAACCCAGTCCCAAAGCCGGTAAAACTCCGGTTGGCGTAAAGCAGGTAAACCTGGGCCAAGAGGGAGGTCAAAAGGATGGAGCCGATCATCCGCAGCAACGGCGCTTCCGCCTTGGGCCGGGCGCTCCAGTGGTGGACAAAGCCCAGGTTCTTGAGTTCCTTGATTTGTAATCCCCCCAAAATCGCCCAGGAAACCACCGCACCCAAGGAGAGGGCAATCACCCCCAGCCTGGAGGCAAAAAGAAACAAAAAGGCGATGGACCCCAAGGTGCCCAAAATGCGGCCTAGGTACTGGAAGATGTATTTTTTGAAACTGACCAAAAGGCTGCTTTGCACCTCGGTCAAAGGCATCAGGACAATCAGGGGGGTGAGCCAGACCAACAGCACCGCCACTTGGTCCTTGATCCCCTCTTGGGAAGGGTCGATCAACCACTGGGCGATTTGGGAGCGGAACCCGAAGGCCAAAAGGGTGATGCCCAAGGAGAGCAGGACCAAAAAGTTGAGCCTAGCCGAGAAATAATGACCGGCATCCTCCTCCCCCTGCAATCGTTTGCCCACATAAAAGGGGATCAACGAGTCCCGCACCGGGACCGAAAGCAAGGTGAGGCTGTTGATCCCCATCAGGGCGATCCAGTAGGCATCCATCTCCTTGCCGGCCCCAAAGTAATAGGACAGAAGCAGTTGGTTGAGAAAGCTCAAGGGGTAGGCCAAAAACGAGACCGAAACCAAGGTCAAAAATCCTTTTTTGGCGCTCATGGCAGTGCCTCCAGGGCCAGCCAGAATTCCTCTTCCGCCCCGGTCAGGTTCTTGGGGTCTTTGAGGTCAAAGTCAAAGCTGGCCGCACCCACTTG
Organism: Candidatus Lambdaproteobacteria bacterium RIFOXYD2_FULL_56_26; assembly: GCA_001783715.1. Lineage (GTDB taxonomy): Bacteria > SAR324 > SAR324 > XYD2-FULL-50-16 > XYD2-FULL-50-16 > XYC1-FULL-56-13. The sequence goes on along the minus strand of MFNF01000050.1, from coordinate 65,372 downwards.
GCCGTTGAGGACCAGCTCGCAACCGCACAACGCCGCCTCAATCACCACCCGCCCTTGGGGTTCCGGCCAGCGGGGCAAAAAGACAAACCGCTTGGCCCGGTTCATCCAGCCCGGAATCTCCAGGTAGGGTACCTTACCGTGCCAAGTGCCAAAGCCGGGGGGCTTGCCGTCCACCGAAGCGCCGATCAGGTGCAGGTCCGCATTGCCATATTGTGCAGCCAATGCCGCCGCCCCCTTGGCTTCGCCAATGGCCCCGACAAACAGGTATTCCAGATCCCGTTCCTGCCCTTGGTCCTTGAACCGCTCGGGGTCGATCAAAGGTCTTAAAACCAAATGAGGCTGGCTTTGGGGCAGACCCAGGACTTGGTAAACCGTCTTTTGGTGCAGCGGAGAGACAAACAGGTTGAGCCTGGAATTCCGGTAAAGCTCCTGTACCAACCGGTCCTGGCCAAAACAGCGGGAGCCGAAGTCCCCGGATTTGAGGTTGCGCTTCAAATTCCAGGGCGACTTGTGGGGACAGGGCTCCTGGGCGGAACCGGAACAAGGCAGGTAGTCCAGGTTGCAACAGTCCACATAGGCATTGTCAAAGTGAACATACTTCCCCCGGCAAGCCTCCCGGATCAGGTCCTTGGACAGCTGGGGCAGGAGGGTGGGGCAGTTGAACAGGTCGGCCAAGAACCAAAGGTCCGGGTTCCGGTGCCGGTCTTTGGTCCCTGGGTCGGTCGAGGTCACGGCGATTTCATGTCCCCGCAAACGCCCCACCTCCAAGAGCCGCCCCAAGACGACCTCCCCCCCGCCTTGGTGCTTTCCGGGGTCAAGATAAGCAAGATAATTGATCTTCATGGTCCCTTGTTGGATGCTTCTTTTCATAACCTTCTGTGGAGTTCTGGTCAATTTCTCTTCCATCCGGTTTATTAAAGGGGACTCAGAGCGCTTGACGAAAGGGTACATCCGTTCTATGGTGAACAAAAAATCACCTTCTTCTCCCAAAGGACCTATGTCTCTGACCCGTAAACAACAAGGGATCTTGGATTACATCAGCAAATACATTGAAGACCACCAGTACCCCCCTTCGGTCCGGGACATCGCTGCCCACTTTGATCTGGCCAGCGCCGGCGGGGTACACAAACACCTGAAAAACCTCTGCGAGAAAGGTTATATCTCCTTGGACCCCAACGTTTCCCGGTCCATTCGGGTGCTTAAGGACGTTTCGGGCTTTGCGCCGACCCACGGCGGTGCGGTGGTGGAGCTGCCGCTTTTGGGCTCGGTGGCCGCCGGTCAGCCGATCGAACACTTCACCGAAGGGGAGACCTTGGCCCTGCCCGAATCGATGGTCAGAAGGCCGGATCGGAGCTTCGTCCTCCGGGTGCGGGGCAACTCGATGGTGGAAGAGGCGATTTTGGACGGGGACTATGTGGTGGTCGAGAAACAGGAACAGGCGGACAACGGGGAGATGGTGATTGCGATGATCAATTTTAAGGAAGCCACCTTAAAACGCTTTTACCATGAAGGAAAACGTATCCGGTTGCAGCCCTCGAACTTCGAGATGGAACCGATCTACGTTGACCCCAGGGAGGTCAGCATCCAAGGGGTAGTGCGGGCGGTCTGGCGCAGTTATTGACCCGCCCTTGGGTGGCGGAAGAGGGGTCTGGAAGCTGGAGCTTTGACCGGGCTTTTCTTGACGAACGGCATTGGAGGCTCCTAAAATCCGGTTGAGCTGTGATTTTTATTCCGTTGTAATAGGCCACCCCATCCACGAGGAACACATGGGCAAAGACAGTGAAATGCTTACCGCAGGGAAAGTAGCCGCCGCTTTGGACGTAAAGCCGGGGGCGATCAAAAAGGCGATCGAGGAACTCAAGCTGGAACCCTCCTTGGTCAAGGGTGGTTGTTCTTATTACGACGCAGCAGCAGTCAAAAAAATCAAGGCGGCCCTCAAGTGAGGCGCTGGGGGCGGCCTCTTTGGCCTGCCCCTAATAGGCAATAGATTGCAATAGATTGGAAGAAACGGGACCTGCAAGGCTGGGTCTCAAGAAAAGGCGGCTTTGGGGCGAGTGGATTTTGCCCCTAAGACCGCCTTTGGTTTTTCTGGGATCCCTCCCCCTTTGATCCGCTCCAGCCGGGGCTTTTCTTAGGGTGGTGACGGGCCGCCTTGGTACCGCTCTGTCACTGTAAGCCCTTGTGGCTTGGAGGTTGAGGGATCCTGTCCTCCAAACCACCGCTGTTAGGCTTGGATCGGAAGCCCAAGGGCCGAGCCCCAACCTTGGTTTTGGGGCAAAGCAATTTTCCCCCCAAGCCACCGGTTTCCACTGGACCTTTGGGGCATTGGGCCGTAACCCTTTGGCCGCAAGGCCTTTGAGACCCCCCGGTCCCGGGTGAGGGATTATTTTTTCCAGTTCATCGCCAAGTCCGCCAGGAGCCTTGTCACCGTCCCGGTAGCCCCTTGGGTGGGGTAGTAGGGAATGCGCTCCACCGACCAAGCGGTACCGGCAATGTCCAGGTGGGCCCAAGGCACTTCGCCGACAAACCGTTTGAGGAACATCCCGGCGGTGATCATCCCTCCGTCCTTGCTGCCGATGTTTTTGAGGTCTGAAAGGGTCCCTTCGATCTCCTTGTCGTACACCTCGGCGTGGGGCATCCGCCAGACCGGGTCCCCGGTCCGCTTGGCGGCCTGCTCGACCTGTTGGTACAGCTTTTCGTCGTTGCACATCAGCCCCGAGTGGTAGTGCCCCAAGGCGACCACACAAGCGCCGGTCAAGGTAGCCACATCCACCACCGCACTGGGCTTAAACCGCTTGATGCCGTAGGCCAGGGCATCGGCCAGGATCAACCGGCCTTCCGCATCGGTATTGAGGACCTCCACGGTGGTGCCGTTGCAGGCGGTCAGCACGTCTCCGGGCTTGGTGGCCTTGCCGTCGGGCATATTCTCGGTGGTGGGGATCAAGGCCACCACGTTTACCTTGGGCCTGAGTTGGGCGATGATCTGCATGGCCCCCAGGACCGCTGCCCCGCCACACATGTCGTGTTTCATCTCCTGCATCCCAAGGCCCGGTTTGAGGGAAATGCCGCCCGAATCAAAGGTCAGGCCTTTGCCCACCAACAGTAAGGTCGGGGCTTTGGGTCCCGCCTTGTATTCTAGGATGTTCAAAAAGGCGGGCTCTTCGGACCCTTGGGCGACCCCCAAAAGACAACCCATGCCTTCTTTTTCCATCTGTGTCTCGTTGAGGGCGGAAAAGGTCAATCCGCCCTGCTTGGCTGCCGCCTTGCAAGCTGCCATCAGGTCCTTGGGCCGCATCTTGTTGCCCGGCAGGTTGCCCAGGTCCCTGGCTTGGTTGGTGGCCAAGGCCTTGGTCCAAGCCAGGGAAGCCGCCTCGGCCAGAGCCTTGGTCTTGGGGGCCAGGAAGGTCAGATTGGAGAGAGGGTCGGGCAGGTTGTCCTTGGTTTTAAAACCTTGGTACCGATACCGGCCCAAGAAAAGACCTTCCAGAAACGGCTCAATCTCGTTATAGATGGGATGGCTCGGGGCCTCGGGCAAGAGCAGGTGGAGGTTGGAAAAATCCGGTTGGACCAGTTTTTTGCCTAACATTCCACCGAGCTCCCGAAAGTCCCTTTTTTTGCCCAAGCCCACCAAAAAGACCCGCTCCACCAGAGGGTGGAAGAGGTTGTGGACCGAAGAACTTTCGGCCTTGACCTCCGGCAGCCCCAAAAAGGCTTGCCACTGGCGGCTCAGTTCTTGGGGCCAGTCTTTGGGCAGCAGGAGCCGTTTTTTTTCGTCAAAAAATACGATCAGGTTCTTCTGGACCTGTGGGGCAACAAACTGGATTTTCATGCCTTCCTTTTTTGGATGTAGGTAACTTGGCGACACAGTGGGATCATCAAAGCATTGAACGGGCCTACCAGGACCTGATCGACCCTTTGGGTCGAGGGTTGGACCAGGCCCAGGTCTTGGGCCTGGCGGCCTTGTTGGGGCCAGAGGAGCCTTTGGTGGCGGCACTGGACCTGTACTCTTTTTTGGAGCAGGAACTGCTGCTCCAATGGAAGACCAAAAAAGACCAAGCGATGGAAGGGCTCTTGGCCCACCAACGGGTCTTTGTGCAACAACAGTCCCGTGGGTCGCAAGGGTTGTGGGACCGGTACCACCGGTTCCGCTCCCTGCTCTTGGCGGCGGCCCCGCCCTTGGGTCCCTCCCCTTGGCTCTCCTATCTGTGCGACCTTTTGGCCAACCAAGACATCTACGCCAAGCTGGGCCTGGGTCCAAAGGACCGTTTGCCCTTGGTGGAACTGGGGTGCCAGCTTGCGGCCCTGGAGCCCCGAGAGGCGTTGATCGGCCTTTTGAACCTCACCGAACTGGGCAACGGCCCCAGGGTTGAGCCTCCGCCTCTTTGCCGCAACCTGCCCCCCCGGTCTTGCAGTTTGGCGGCGCTGCACGATCTGTTTGACCCTCCCCAACCCGAAGCGGTGTTGGCTAAGCTGGAAGCCTTTTGGGAGAAAAACTCCGGCGGTTTGTTCAGTCGGCACAAAGCCTTTTTGTACCGCCAAGATACCCAAGGCGTTTGTGCTTTGCAAGGAGACGAGCCCAAAAAATGGACCCCCTTGGAGGGGCTGTTTGGGATTGATGAGCCTTTGGCCAAGCTGCGGGAGATGACCGAACGGTTTTTGGGCTCCCAGGGCTTCACCCACATCCTGCTTTGGGGGGCTCGGGGGATGGGCAAGTCCAGCGCCGCCTTGGGGCTGCTCGAAGCATACTGGTCCCAGGGCCTGCGGCTGGTCGAGGTGTCCCAGGGGGACTTGGGACAGCTGCCCCGGTTGTTTGGGTGGATCGAAGGCAAAAAAGAAAAGTTTGTGCTCTTTTTGGACGACTTTGGTTTTGAACCGGGGCACCCCGAATTTAAGGCCCTCAAAAGTATTTTTGAAGGCTCCTTGGAACAGATGCCCAAGAACCTGATGTTGCTCGCCACCTCCAACAAGGTGAATTTGGTTTCCACCTTGCCGCTGGACCCGACCCTGCCGGGGGACCGGCAGCAGGAAGATGAAGCCAGGGCCTTGGGCGACCGGTTTGGGCTCAAGCTGCACTTTGACCGGCCAGTCTTTGAGGAGCTGGAAAAGCTGTTTGTGTTCCTGTGCGGCCAAAAGGGAGCGGCAGCAAAGGCCCAGGAATGGTGGCCCGAGTTCCTGCGTTTTGCAGCCCACAACCACCACGACAAACCTTCGGGCCGGACGATCGAACAATTTTTGGCCAACCGGGGATGAAGCGAGCGGGGATGCGGGTGGCCCGACCGCTGTTGTTGGGGACGTTCCTGGTCCTCTGGTGCCCGTCCCTTTGGGCCCAAGAGGCCACGGCCATTGAATCGCTCAACCGGATCCGTAGCTCTGCCGGGCTGGCCCCGTTGTGGGTGGACCCTCGGTTGACCTTGGCAGCACAGGGCCAAGCCTTGTACCTGAGCCAAGGGGGCCGCAAGGACCACCGGCAGGAACAAGGCGAGCCGGGTTTTACCGGTGAAACCCCCAGCCGCCGGGCCTTGAACGCCGGTTGGAGCTCCAGTCTGGTGGCGGAGAATTTTTCCCTGGGCCAAGCCAATGGACAGGCGAGCCTCAGTGATTTGATGGCGGCGATTTACCACCGTCTGGCCTTCCTGGACCCCCAGTGGGACCGGGTTGGTTGGGCCAAAGCCGGGGAGGGGGATTCTGCCAGTTATGTGTACCTCCTGGGCAATGCTCGGGCCGCCTCCCTTTGTCTGGTGGACAAGGCCGACCTGGACCTGTTGCCCGAATGTCTCCCGGCCAAAGTGCCGGAAGCGGACCCCCGGCCCCAGGGTCCGGCTCGGATCCTTTGGCCCGCCGAAGGGGTGTCGGTGCCACCGGCTTTTTTTGAGGAAACCCCCGACCCTTTGCCGGACCGTGGTTATTCCGGGTACCCGGTTTCGGTGTCCTTCAACCCCGCCTTTTACCCCGAGCCGCCCAAACTACTGGCCTTGGAGCTATGGCTTCCAGGGGAGAAACAGCCCTTGGAGTTGCTGCGAATTCTTTCCAACAAAACGGACCCCCAACACCGGCTGGACCGGTACAGCCATGTCGCCTTCCCGGCCGAGCGGTTGCCTTGGGGGGCGGCGGTGGAGGTGCGGTTGCGGTTTGAGGCAGAGGGCAAAAAGCAGGAGAGCCGTTGGAACTTTATGATCCAGGAGCCCAAGCACCCATTGGTGACTTTGCAAGGCCAGGGGGAGTGGCTGGCTTTGCCTTCTGGACAACCTTTTAGCCTCTACCTGCCGCCCCGGCAAGGCCAACCCACCTTCGGAGACCTGGAGTGGGAAGGCCCCGAAGGGACAAAAGCCCAGCTGGAATGGGAGGATCCCAACAGCTTCAGCCTGTTGCTGGAAGGGGCGGCTTGCAGTCAGGTGAGTTTTTCCGTATCGGGGCAACCGAGGTTCCAGGTCCAAATCTTGGGCGGCTCCGGTGATGCCACCCGGCTTTTCCCGGTTGCTCCCCCCTGCTACCCTCCAGAAGCCCAAGGCAAGCCGGTTTATTGGCTGCGCACCCGATTGGAGGTCCCCAGGGGCACCGTTTTTTTGCTGCAAAGAAAAGACGGGTCCCCGCTGCCTCCCGAGTTGAGTTGGAGTTTTGACCCCTTGGTCGAGGTGGAGGTGAAGCGGCTGTCCGAAGGGCTGTTGAGCTTGGTCTTGTACGGACCTGCCGGTAAAGAGGTGAAGTTGAGCCTAGGGGAGGCAGAGGAAGTAAAGCTGCGCTTGAGTGGCCGTCCCGAGTCGTTTGATTTTTGGGTCCCGGCCCATTGAAACCGAAGATTTAGGGCTATTTTTCTGGCCAATCCCTACCGATTATAGTAACAGGTAGCCCAGTTTACAGTTGTTCCTCACCTAACGGGCGGACTTATGTCGATTAAAACCAAGATTTTCCTGTTTATGTCCTTGATCCTAGTCCTACCCTTTGCGGTCAAGGAGGTCATCGACTACAACCAAGGGATCACTGAGGTCACCGAACGGATCAAACAGCAGATCACCAACGTGGTCCGCTTTGGTACCGCCACCAATCAAGCCTTTATGTGGAGTCGGGCTGGAGTGCGGGACCAGTTGGGGGAACATTTTTACTCCCTGCCCCACGAGGTCCAGCTCCGGTTGACTCAGGTTCCCGCCGATGCCTTGGACGTGGTCTTGGTCCTGCTCAACAAATCCTTGGAAGACACGGTAGTCTGGTACTCTTGGGGGGACAAGATTGCCTCCTACGTGGAAACCGAACCTAGCATCAACTACCGTCAGCTGCCCCAAGACAGCTGGGATCGCAAGGTTCTGGCCGAAGGGGGGAGTTTTTACGGGGTCGTGGATTGGGATGGAGACGAAAAACTTTTCAAAAAGGGCCACAAGGTCTTCCGAGGGGTTTTTGGGGTGGCGATCATGGACAAGGAACCCATCGAGCTTCGAGGCCAGCCGATCGAATTTATCGGGGCCTGTGCTTCCTGCCACGTGGTGGACATGGCGGTGGACCCGATGAAAACCATGGCTGTGGTTTCGGTGGCCTTCGACATGGAGCACACCTTGGCAGCGGCCCGGCACAACTTGGTCAAAAACATCGTGACGCTGCTGGTCATGGTGCTCTCCATTTTGGGGATCCTTTCGCTGATGCTCAACAGGATGATTTTTATTCCGCTCAAGCAACTGGAGCTTCGGTTCAAGGACATTGCCGATGGGGAAGGAGACCTGACCAAACGACTGCCGATCCGTGAGGAAAACGAGGTGGGACGGTTGGCGGTGTTATTCAACCATTTTATCGACAACATCCACAAGGTCATCAAAGAGATCGACGGGACCGCCGAAACCCTGGCCGCCTCTTCTGAAGAGCTGCACGCCACCTCGGACCAGATCTCCAGGACCACAGCGGAAGTCAACCATGGAATCGAAAATTCCAGTACGGCCTTGGCGGTGACCTCCGAAAATGTGAAGGCCATGGCCGACTCGTTGTTCAAGATCAAGGAGATGATCACCCAGGCGCAGCAAATCGCCGCTCAAGCCTCCCAGGATGCCCAGGAAGGGACCAAGTCGGTGGAGGCGACCACGGTAAGCATGAGCAAGATCGAGGATTCCTCCAAACAGATATTGGGGATCATGTCGGTGATTGTGGACATCAGCAACCAGACCAACCTGCTTTCCCTCAACGCCGCCATTGAGGCGGCCAAGGCCGGAGAGTTCGGCAAGGGCTTCTCGGTGGTTGCAGACGAGGTCAGGAACCTTTCAGACCGAAGCCATGGAGCCACCGAAAAAATCCAGCGGCTGTTGGAGGTCTCCTATGCCAACGTCGCCCAAGGGATAATGGTGGTGGGGCAGGCGGGCAGATTGCTGGGTGGGATCATTGCCCAAGTGGAGAAGATCAGCCAGTACGTGGACCAAGTGGCCGCCCAGATCTCTCGGCAAAGCGAACAAACTTCTTCTTTGGCTCAGACTGCTGACGAGTTGAGCGAAAACAGCCAGTCCAACGCCTTGGCGATGGGCGAACTTTCAAGGACCATTGGAGAGGTGGACACCACAACCGAAGACCTTTCGAGGATGGCCGAGAAGCTCAAAAGTCAGGTTTCGGTCTTTAAGATCGAATAAAAAAGGCCCGGAAGACCGGGCTTTTTTTAGGCAGGGGGGATGGGGTTTTTAGTGCCTTCTGGAGACGTAGCCCAAACTCTTGGGCTCCTCGATCCAGTAGGGCTCTTCCTTTTTGACCTTTCCGCCCTGGGAAAGGTAGTCCTTGAGGGCCTGGTCGATTTCTTCTCGGGTCAGGTTCTTTTTTCCGAAAGGGGTGCTTTTGCGGTCTTCCATGGGTACTCCTTGGGGTGTTTGGTTAAGCGATGTGAGTGGCCTTGGCGTTTGCCTTGGGGCTTGGGCCTTGGGGCCAGATCGCTTCTTCGCTCAGTTTTTGGCAGTAGGTGTCGATGGCTTCCTCCAGGTTAAAGGCGGTGATCCGCACCGGCTTCCCTTCCTCGTACTCCCAAAGCACGTCCGATTCCCCTTGGGTGCGGGTCTGGGTCCAGTTGAGGTGAAAGGACCCCAGATCCCTGACCGTCATGCGGTAGGTCCGTTCGGTGAACAGTGAGAGCTGTAGCATTTGGCTCAAGGTGTCCCTGACCCTGCTGATGTCCCTTTCCATAACCACTCCTTTTGTTTTTCCCAGGTTGGGTTTTTTCTTTTGCCTAGTTCCTTAACGGCAAGAGAGGAAAAAACTTGAGGGGAAAAAACGAAGCGGTCAGATCAGAAGTTTTCGGCCCGTTTGAGGACCCGGTTTCCGTAGGAGTAGGGGGACTGTTGGTAGAGTTCGGAGCGAATCTTGGGGAAGACCCGTTGGCCCATTCTACCTTTCATCAGCAGCCGGTAGAGCTTGGAGGCCATCAATTCCGAACGTCTGGAGGCGGAGCAAAGCTCGGTAACCGCCTTTTGGGGAGAGACCGACAGGGCCTTTTTTTGGCCCTGGGCGTAGGCCAAGAGAACCTTTTGGGTCTGGCTGGTTCGGGAGTGGTCCAGCTGCCGACTGTAGGGTTTGGAAAAGGCAAGGTCGCCGTCAAAGGTCAACTTCGCCCCGGTGACCTCGCCCAACCGGACCTGCACCGCTGCCCGAAAGCTGGAAAGCTCCCCGGTGAGGTTCTCCCCGGCAAAGTAAAGCAGGTCTTCCTTTTGGCCCAAAAAATGGTCCAGGTACCGGGGGCCCAAGGCACTTTCAAAAATCAAACTCAAGGTCTGGATCCGGTTCAGCGGGGCTTTGGGTCGTCCGCTCAAGGATTCGATCAGCCATTCCCGGCTCAGGTTCCCGCCCTTAAAAAACAGGGCCGGGTATTTGTGGCGCAAGGCGGAGTTGCCGGAGATCCGCTCGCTCAAGTGGTTGACGTTGAGCTGCCAAAGCCCGAAGGTTTGGGGTTCATATTCGAGCCGTTTGAACTTCTGCTCTAGGTGCAAAAATTGGCTCCCCCACTGGGCCAGCCCGCCGTATTCGGCCATCATCTCTTTGATGAACTGGTTGGTCTGCCGGGTCCAACGGTAAAAGTCGTATTCGGTGCTCCGACGGCCCAAGAGAGCCACCAGATCGGTGGCCAACTTGCTTTGTTCCTCCACCAGCCGTTGGGGCAGGACCATTTGGCTCAAGGTGCCCCCCAGCCCGGCAGCAGCAGCGGCCATGGGCAACAGAAACTGCTCCCGGATGGCCTGTTTTTTTTCATCGGTCAAGGCCGGGTCCCAGACCAAGCTGGACTCCTGGAACGCTATGGACAAGATGACCCGCAAGCCTTCGGGGGAAGGGTAAAAGTGGCTCATCTCCAGGGCCGCCAGAAACTCCGGGCCATAAGGCTCGGGCAGCTTGGCCAGACTGGGCCGGTAGAGGGCCTCGGGGCCAACGAAGGTCAGTTGGTTGGGGCCGGATTCCTCCAGCCCAAAGTTGATGCAATGTCCAAACAGCAGGGTGCGGGCGGACTCCATGCCTTCGGGAGGGGCTTCGAGCCTGTATCCCAAGGGGGCCCGGATTCCGCTGGGACCAAAGGGCCCCAAAGGACCAAAGGAGCGCACCCCTTGGGAGAGACTGGTGGAGACCTTGGCCAAAGCCCAAAGCTGGTAGGCACCGGAATGCCAGCCTTGGGTCAGCTCCAAGGCCAGGCCGGTTTCCCGTTTGAATTGGAGTTGGCAGTGTTGCCACATGGAAGCGACCCCGTAAGGCAGCCAGACAGAACCCACCGCCGTGACCGCCGAGTTTGGCAGGGGCAAGGAGGCTTTGGGGTCAAGGCCAAAGGTCCGGGCCAAGAGCCCTGGGTCCTTTTCCATCTGGTTGACCCAATGGAGTCCCGCTTCGGTCTGCCCCTTGGTCAATCCTTTGGCCTGGGCATTTTTTTTGATCCCTCCCTTCAACCCTTCCCAGGAGAGGTCTAAGGCTGGCTCCTCCATCCCTGAGAAACTGGGCAGGGCTGCCGCAAAGGCTTGGGAAAGGGCGGCTGTCTCTTCGGGGTCGCCCATCGGCAGCGGGGCCGGTTCTTTGGGGCGGGGGACGGTTGTTTCCTGGGCCTGATGGACGATTGCTTCCGGGGCTTGGGGGACATCCGGTTCCGAAGCAGAGGTTTCCAGGGTGGCTGGGTTCACGACTGGTTCCTCCGGCTGGGCCGCTGGGGGGCTCAAGGCCGCCGGGTCGGGGACCGATTCGGATTCCAAGGCGAAGGCAAGGGGGCAAAAGAAGGGCGAGGACCAAAGTCCAACCCACAGCAAAACAAAAAAACGGAGCGACGAGGGGGGCATGGAGGAACCTTGGAGGGCCTACGGTTGTAAACCCTCCAAGGAATCGGGGTTAAGCGATTTTATTGAGCAACATGAAGGCGATCAACAAAGCGTAGATCACCAAAGATTCGATCAACGCCAAACCGATGATCATCGGGGTGAAGATCTTGTCGGCGGAACCAGGGTTGCGAGCAATCCCTTCCAAAGCGGCAGCGCCTACTTTTCCTTGACCGATACCACCCCCGGCGGCGGCAAAGCCAATGGCCAAGGCAGCGCCCAGAGCCAAACCAAATTCCTTCAAGAAACCGGCAGCAGGAGCAGCAGCGGCTGCTTCTTGTGCAAACAAGGCCATCGGAGCGGCCAGGGCCAAAGCCAAAAGAACAATTTTTTTGAACATGGTGATCTTCGTTGTAGAGAGGGTGTTAATGGTCGTGCGACAACGCCATTTGGAAATAGACCAGGGTCAAGAGTAGAAAGACGAAGGTCTGAACAAAGGCAACAAACAAACCGAGCCCCAAGAAAGGTAGGGGCAGCAGCAAAGGCAGGATGCCAAAAAAGACGGCACTGACTTTGTGGTCGCCGGTGATGTTCCCGAAGAGACGTAAGGCCAAGGAAAGGGGCCTTACCAAGTGGCTGATCAATTCAATGGGGAACATCAGCCAAGCTAACCACCAGGCCGGTCCCATGAAATGTTTGAGGTACGCAAACCCATGAGTCTGAAATCCGAGGACATGGGTAACTAAAAAGACGATCAGCCCCAAGACGATAGTCACGTTGAATTGGTCGGTCGGCGGGTTGAAGCCGGGGACCAGCCCGATCAGGTTGTTGATCAGGATAAACAGGGCCAAGGAACCGGTCAGCCAAAACAGGCTGCCTGCTTTGTGGCCCAAGGCACCTTTGGTAAAGTTGTAGATTCCGCCGATGGTCAGTTCCACAAAGGAGGCTAGGTCAAGCCTGCCCGAAGGTTCCACTTGGGTTCCCTTGCGGAATTTGGCCCCGCCGACCAGGGCGAAAAACACCAACAGGCCGGAGGTGAAGAGAACATCAATGCCCACGTGGGGGTCAACCCCAAGGCTTTCCAGGGCATGGCCCAAGTGAAGGATCGGCTCGCTGGCGGCACCCCAGGTGAAGGCGTTTTCTGCTGACATTGGCCCTTTCTTTAAGACGAGTGGCTTTCGGTTTGTTCAGGTTCCGGTGCGGTTTTCCCAAGAAAACTGGCCCAGAGGCTTATCACAAAAAGAGTCGATAGCCCGGCCATGATTCCCCAGAGGTCCGCATTGAAGTGTGTCATCGCTATCCACAACAGACCCATGGAGAGTCCGAACTTGAGCAGATACATCACCAAGACCGGGGCCTTTGCGTGGCCGGAAAAAAACAAGCGGGCCATCAGGAACTGGGACAAATAAAAGTTGATGGCCACAACGATGCAACCTACCAAGGCCCCTTTGGCAAAGTCAAGCCCAAAGGCCAGCCCTCCTAGGGCGGTCACCAAAAAAAAGAGCCCTAAAAGGCCCCGATTGAGGGTCCGAAGGGTGTGGTTTTTTTCAGTCGTCTTTGGGGTCGGGTCCATGTTCGCTGAGGTTGGGGTTGGAGGGGGGCTGGTCTTCCCGGGTGGATTCCTTGAGTTTTTGCAAGGTCCGCCAGAGCGCCCTAAATCCGGCCAGGACTCCGGCAAAAAACCACAAAAACAGCATCCAGGGCTTGGTGCCCAGGTACTGGTCCAGGCCGTGGCCGATCAAGGCCCCGGCGGCAACCGAGAGGCCCATTTCGATGCCGACGGCGGAGTATTCTAGGTGTTTAAACCACTCGGCTTTTTGGGGAGATTTTGGCGACATCCCCACTCCTTAGGGGTTGGAGCTAGGTCCGTCAAGTGAAAGGACTTTTACCCTAGGCGTTTCCCTTGCCTGGGGTTATGGAAAGCTTTTTCTTTCCAAAGTGAGGTTGAAGGGCTAGGATTGCGGCAACCTATTTTTTGGCTTGGCCTATGAATGAACTGAATGAAGGGCTGCCGGTCCAGTTGCTGGAACTGATCGGCTCGGTGCAGGACCCGATGCTGCTTTTTAGCGCCACCGGAAAGCTCTTGTGGGCAAACAAGCCGTTTTGTCGGTTGGTGGGCCGCAAGGAGGAAACCCTCCTGGGCCGTAGTCTTTCCCAAACGGTGGAAGCAGGTACCGAGCAGATCTTTGACCGCCACTTGGGCGAGGTGTTGGCCGGAGAGCATACCCCGGTTTCCTTCCCGATCCGCTCGGCCCTCGACGGGGCCCACCTTTTGGTCAATTGCAGCTTCTCTCACCTCAAACACCAAGGGTTCGCTTACATCATGGTGCGGGCCGACCCCGAGCTGACCAACCCAGACCAATTTCTCCAGTTTGACGAAGCGACCTACAAGGAGCTGCTCAACTCGGTCCAATCCGGGGTGGTGATCTTGGAGGAAGACCGGATCCGCTACGCCAACGCCTACTTTTGTGAGCTTTGTGGGTACCTGGAGTCGGAGCTGTTGGGCCACCACTTTTTTGAACTGTTGCACCCCGACGACGTACAGTCCTTTGCCGCCAACTACCAAACCACAAACGACGGCGGGTTGGGGGACAACGAATATGAATTTCGGATCAAACAAAAAGACGGTTTGGTGATCTATGTCTTTATGGTGGTTGGCGACATCCGCCTGGGCGGGCGTAAGGCCAGGGTTGCGAGTGTGCAGAACGTCACCATGCGCATGTTGGTTGAGGAGGAAAAACAGTCTTACTTTCGACAGCTCCAAGACCAACTGGAATATGTGGACAACCTGATCGAACGGCTGCCCTTGGGTGCCTGGATCATCGATTTCCACGCCGCGTCCGAAAAGGACACCAACGCCCAGTTTTGCAGCCTTCTTTACCGGGACTTGGGCTTTTCGATCTCCATCCGCAGGACCAATTTGGCCTTGTGCCAGATGTTGGGGTACAGCAAAGAGGAGATGCGGGGCCGCTCGATCTTGGACCCGATGTTTGTGGACGACCAAAATGCCAAGATCTTCCTTGATGCAATCATGAAACGGCGGCTGGGGGAGCGGGGCTCTTACGAGATCACCATGCGTCACAAGGACAACCACGACATCCCGGTCCTGCTCGAAGCGATCCCCACCATCTTTGACCCTGAAAACGGGGAGGCGATCCAGTCGATCGGCCTGATGGTGGACCTGACCGAACGTAAAGCTTGGGAGGCCGAGTTGCAGCGGCTCAACGAAAAGCTGATGGAATACTCCAAGACCGACTCCCTGACCGGTCTGGCCAACCGCCGGAGCTTCGACGAATACATCAACCAAGAGCGGGCTCGGGCGATCCGAGAGAAGTGGGACCTTTCCTTGGTGATCATCGACATCGACTTTTTTAAGAAGTACAATGACGGCTATGGTCACTTGAAGGGGGACGACTGTCTTCGCAAGGTGGCGGCGGTGTTCAAACGGTCGGTCAAACGGGCGATTGACTTGGTGACCCGTTACGGGGGCGAAGAATTTGCGGTGGTGCTGCCTTCGACCAGCACCGAAGGAGCCTTCCAGGTTGCAGAGAATTTGCGGATTGCCGTTGCCGAAGCCCAGATTCCCCATTTGTTCTCTTCTGTCGCCCCCCATGTGACCATCAGCGTTGGTGTGGCCACCTTGCGGGCTGGGGAAGCGATCACCGTGGACCGGCTGATCGTGCTGGCTGACGAAGCGCTGTACCAGTCCAAAACCGAAGGCCGCAACCGGGTTACCAAAGCGTTGCGTTCCGGGGGCGAGCGAGCAACCCCGGCAGAACAACACTGACCTTCAATCTTCAACGTTAAGTTTGGCTAACAAAAAGGACGGCCCAGCCGTCCTTTTTTACGCCCAAACCACTCAAGCCGCCAGCATCTTGTCCAACTCGCCGTTTTGGTACAGCTCGGTGACGATATCGCAGCCGCCGATGAACTTCTGTTTGTAATAGACCTGGGGCAAGGTCGGCCAGTTGGCGAAGTGTTTGATCTCCGCACGGATCACTTCGTCTTGCAAGGCATCAAAGGTCTTGTATTCAACACCCATCCTTTTAAAAATCTCCACCACCTGGGCCGAAAAACCGCACTGGGGGAACATGGAGTTGCCTTTCATGAAGACAATCAGCTGGTTCTCGTCCACCAATTTTTTGATCACCTGTTGGACGTTAAAGGGGGTAGCGGGTTTTTCCAGCTTGACTTCGTTGGGTACGAGCATCTTGGGCTTAGGGTTTGTAGGTTTGGATGGCCAGGGCGTGGATCTCCTCTCGGGTCCCCATGCCTAAGGCTTGGTAGATCATCTGGTGCTGTTCGACCAGGGTTTTTCCTTCAAAGGCGGCGGAACCGACCTTGACCGAAAAGTGGTCCATCTTGCCGGTCAGGTCTTCAACTTCCACCAAGGCACCGGGGAGGGCGGCCTCGATCTTTGCTTTTACTTCGCTGTGAGTGGCCATGATTATCTATAGAAAAATATTGTTAAACTATCTAAATCTATCCCCATTTCCGCCCAAAGGTCAAGGGGGAGGTGAGAAAACCTTCAAAGGTGCCGGTCCACCCGGTACCAAAAGAGCAGGTCAAAAAACTCCCGGTCTGCCATCGGGTCTTTCAAAAAACCAAAGAGGTGGGTCTTGCAGGGGCAGTCGCTGGCCCCGAATCCGGGCAGCAGGAAGTCCGCCTTTTGTGCCAACCCTTCGGCCAACCGGCACTCCAGGTCCTCTTGGCTGCGCAAGGGCAAGGAGGCATGTACCTTGGCCTTGGCCCGCAGGTAATCGATGTGCCAGTGGTATTTTTTTTTGAGCCGCTGGTGCCGGGCCAAGCGGTGGTTGAGCCCCTGCCGGGCGGAACCGACATAGACATAATAACCTTTGGGAAAGGCCCGGTGTCCTAGCCCACCCACGTCAAACTCCAAGGATTCTTTCAACTCCAACAAAAAAAGATAGGAACCCTGGTCATGGGCCTCCTTTTCCACCAAGTCCCAGCGTATGGGCAGCCGTTGGGTTTTGGGCTTGAGGTCCAGCCGGAGGTCGGTTTTGACCGCCAAAGGCAGGATCTCCAAACGGTCCTTGACCTCCAAGAGGGTTTGGGCAAATTCCAGGTCGGTGTGCCAGTCCGGCAAAAAGACCTTGGCCCCCTGGGCCTGGACCAGAAAAAGCACCACCGGCTTGGGTCCGTTGGGGGGGGCGAGTTGCGCCAGCTCCCGGAGGTGTTTGGCCGCCCGGAGGCTGGGGGCATCGGGGAACAGGGCGGCCTTTTGGGAAAACAAGGTGCAACTCTTGACCTCGGCCAACCGGGTCTCTCCCTCCTTTTCCAGCAGCAGGTCAAACCGACTGTGCCCGACCTTGATCTCCCGTTGCTTGACCCGCCAGCCTTCGAGCCCCGGAGCCAGATCCCGGTCGATCAACCAAGCGGCCATGTCGTTGGCCGAGTGGGTGTGGAGCAACAGGCTGTGGTTTCCCCGCAACAGCCCCAAGACCCGGTACTGGAGCTTGCCTTGGTCGTTGGGGGTCGGCTCGATCAGCAACGAGACCCCTGGAAACAAAAGCTCGTTGAGCCTGCCGGGGTTGGAAAGATAGGCCTCGACCGACAAGTCCCCCAGTTGAACCTTGACCACGAACCGGTTGGGGCGGGCGACAAACGTTCCGGTCAGCAGGTCCCCAAAGAGCCGCACCTCAGACCTCTTTTTTGGAGGCAAAAAACAGCAGCAACAACCCGTCCACAAAAACGACCAACCCCAACAGGTTCGCCTGGATGTGCAACCTTGTGAAGGCTTGGCGCAGCGGGTTGTCCTTGGGGGTGTTCAAAAAGGAACCGATCTCTTGGGCCAGCTGGGCGGTCTGGGGGAAGAGTACCAACCATTGGTACAGGTTGATCCCCACCGCCAGCACCAAGAGGCTGGAGACGATCTTGTAGCTCTTGCTCCCCTTGGGGTGGGAGGCCCAAAAGCTGACCACCCCGGCCAGAGAAATTCCGACCATTAAGGGGTAATACAAGGGGAACAGAAAACCGACGATGTGGGCCGCTTGGTCCCGGTCCAGCTGCAAAAAGAGTTGGGGGGTCACCAAAAAAGCGAAACCGGCCATGCCGCCCACCCAGAGGGCGAGGCAAAGGAGGTAGGAAAAAAAGAAGATCCGCCGCATCCAGTTAAAACCGAAAGGTTGTTTTGAGGTAGGTCGGGGACCGAGCACCTTGGAACCTGCAATTTACTCCACCCCATCCGCTTGGGCAACCCTAAGAACCGGCAGGGCTTTTTTGTTGCCCCCCGGGGCCCCTCTCTCGCTGGGGCATGTTCTTTGTATTACCAACCTTGCCAGTCTCTGGTGCAACCGAAGGGGTAAGGTCCACAATGTTCCAGTTTTCCATGCAAACCGCCTTGGATGTGCGGGCCAAGCAGGAAAAGGTCAAGATGAAGGAGATGGCCTTGGCGCTGAGCCTCCAGCAACGTCTGGAATCACAAATCGAGGAGATCGACCAGGCGGTGACCCACTCGGACCGTAACTTCGGTTTGGCCAAAAAAGCCGGCACCTTTACTATTTTGGACTTCAAGATGGTGGACGGATTCCGGCAAAAAAAGGCCCTGGACCGGGGACTTTTGGTGGCCAAGCATAAAGAGGCGGCGGCCTTTACGGAAAAACGCCGGTTGGAATTGGTGGAGGCCTCCAAAAAACGGAAAACCTTGGAAATCTTGAGAGACCGTGAACTTGCCCGTTTTACCGCCAAAATGGCCCGGCTGGAACGGGAGTTTTCCGATGAAACCGCTTCAAACCAATTTGCCATGAATCACCGATGAAAGCCGTTTCTCGCTCCAAACCCTGGATCATCCTGGGCCTTTTAGTGACCTTTGGCACCGCTGCCGGCCCGGCGTACGGGATGAACAGCGTTAAAGGCTGGATCAACAACGTCCGGCCCGGCACCTTTGCCACCGAAGGGGATGCTACCGCCGACACCGGCCCCCAGGACCCGGAAACCAATTTTTCCGAAGCGGATTTAAAGGTCTTGATCCAATTAAAACAAAGGGAACAAGAGCTGGCCGCCAGGGAAGAAGAATTTTCCAAACGGACCGGGGAACTAAAATTGCTTTCCCAACAGATAGAACAGAAGTTGGACCAGATGCGCAGCCTCGCCGCCAAGATCGAGCAAACCCGGGCCGAGCGCAAGGAGATGGACGAGCGGGACATCAGCCGGATGGTCAAGTACTACGAATCCATGACCCCCGATGCCGTCGCCAGCTTCATCAACCAAATGGACCGTGTGACGGCCATGCATTTGATCATGCGCATGAACCCCCGGAAGGCTTCGGGGGTGATGCAGCTTTTGGAACCCAAGGTAGCGGTGGACATCACCGAACGGGTCACCAAGTTTAAGGCGAACCGATCCGATCTGGTCGCCAAGTAACGGTAAGACGAAGATTTCTTTTGCCCATAGGCCCTCAGGGACGAGGACCAATCACAGTCCAGGAAGGGAGACCTCCATGAACATCGCCCAAGGCAATCTGAACGCCAAAACCCAGTTCCAAACCGATACGGTCAAACACCAAACTCCGGCGGACCTGGAAAAATTTACCGGCCAATTGGTCGCCGCCCAGGTTGACCTGGGGATGCTGGACAAAAACGAGGTCAAGGCGGAGACCCTCAAGGCTTCCAAAGAGCTTTTCGAGGAAAAAAAGACCAAGAAGCAACTGGCCCAGGAAACCTCGGACCGTAACTTTGTGCAGTCCTTTGTGACCGAACACAAGGTAAAATCTGCCCAGGAACAAAGCCAGTGGTCCAACAACGAAGCCACCGAGTCCTCCACCGGGCGCAAGATGACCAACCAACAGGCCCAGTTTAAGTTCCAAAAGGGCATGGAGGAGATCCAAGGCCGCACCGCCGAGAAGATCGGCGAGCAAAAGACCATGGAAAAAAGAGGCCACCTCTTTAACCCCGCCTTGGCCCAGGCAGAGGCGGAAGCGAACAAGCCCAAGGCCCAGTTCACCGAGGCCCACGCCCAAGCCCAGGCAGCAAAGGAAGGCGGCCAAGCCCCCGAGGGCTTCAACCCCACCTTCAACAACCAGCCCAGCCCCGAGGGAGCCATTGCCCAACGGCGCAACCAGCACCAACAGTTTGACCAGCAGCGAAACCCCAGCGGCCAGAAGGGCAACCAAGCCCAGATTGCTTCGGTCTCCAAACTGGGCGGAGCCCAACCGCTGGCCCAGGCTGCGGCCGCTTTTGCCAAAGAGATGAACCAGACCGGTATGGCCAAGACCGCCAATACCGAAGTCCCCGGCCTGAACCTAGCCGCCCCCAAGACCAGCTTGACCAAGACTGAGGCCAAGGACCTCAAGGCCGCCGTCCCCGCCCCCAAGCCGGAAATGACCGAAAAGCCGGACCTCAAGCACCTGGGGACCAATCTGCGGATGATGCTCAACGCCAAACGGACCGAGATGACCCTCCAGCTCAAACCGGAGCACCTGGGCAAGGTAGAGATCAAATTGGCCAAAAACGGTGAGACTTACACCGGCAAGATGAAGGTGGATTCGGTGGAAGCCAAGGAAGGTTTGGAAAAATTGGTCCCCGAACTGCGGGACAATCTTTTTGCCCAAGGGATCAAGGTGGAGTCCTTCACCATTGAACTCAAGGACCAGCCTCAATCCGGGTTTGCTCAGGCGGACCAGGGGGGCGGACAGTCCCAAAACCAAGGCGCACAAAATGCATCCAAGCCTGAAGAGAGGCGAGGTTTTGAGCCCAGGCTGACCGTACCCGACCCAGTGGAGGCCAAGCCCCAATCGCCGAGCGATAACTTGAGCATTTACGCCTAACACCCTCATTTTGGAGTAAAGCCGTGACTTTGGATGCGACCAGGTCAACCCTTTCCAACGCCCAGACCGTCTTACGGAACGAGACGGTCAAAGGGGGGAAAAACGAAGGCAAGATGGGCAAAGACGAGTTCATGAACCTGTTCTTGACCCAAATGAGTAACCAAGACCCGACCAGCCCCATGGACAGCGCCGGGATGACCGCCCAGTTGGCCCAGTTGGGGTCGATGGAGCAGTTGGAAAAGCTCAACAAGGGCATGGAGACCCTCAACAAGACCCAAACCACGGTGGCCAGCTACCAAGCCCTCAACTTCATGGGCAAGGACGTGCTGCTTGAGGCCAATGAATTGGTGCTCAACCAAGGCAGCGGCCAGCCGGTCTATTACGACCTGGACTCCGATGCCAAGGACCTGAAGGTTTCGATCGAAGCCAAGGACGGCAGTCCGGTGTTGACCGAATCCTTGGGCCTCACCCCTGCGGGCAAACACCGCTACAGTTGGGACGGACTCAACGACCGAGGGACCGTGATGGGCGACGGTTTGTACAAGATTCGTCTGACCGCCACCAAGGCGGACGGCACCAGCCAAGAACTCACCGCCTTCAACTCGGGCCGGGTGGGACAGGTAGAATTCAAAAACGGGGAAGCTTATGTCACGGCACAGGGGAGAAAGTTGCCCTTAAGCCAGATCCGCCAAGTGGACAACATCAGCCAGCGGGTCTTCGGAAACGCAAGACCGTTGCCGTTGCAAAAAGAGTTGAAGCCCATGGGGCCGTTGCAGAATACCAAAGAGTGAACCTTAGGCCAAGGACGGCTGGACATATGGCTCTTGAAAGGGCCGCCTCATAAAGGAGAATACCCATGATTGGTTCGCTATACACCGGGGCCAGCGGAGTCAAAACCCACTCTGCCGAGATGACGGTTACCGGTTCGAACATCGCCAACGTCAACACGACCGGTTACAAATACAATCGGGTCAATTTTGAGGACTTGGTGGCCACCTCGATTGCCGGTGGAGACAAGATCGGCAAAGGGGTGAACATCGCCGAGATCCAAAATATCCAGACCCAAGGTGCCTTTGAAACCACCGAAAACGAAACGGACCTCGCCATTGACGGCAACGGCTTTTTTACCTTGAAGGACAAGGCCGGGCAGACGGTTTACACCCGTGCCGGGCAGTTCACCTTCGACAAGGAAGGGTTTTTGACCAGCCAAGACGGTAAGTACCTGCAGGTCAAGGATGTTAATCCAGACACCAACGCCACCACCGGGACCTTAAAAAAGATCAATATCCTAGACCAGATCGACCCCCCGACCCCCACCGGGGACGGGGTCAAGGAAGGCACCGGGGTTAACCTGATCGCCAACCTCAACAGCAACGTCAAGGAACCGAAGCTGCAGGTGGACTACGACAACGTCACCTCCGAGATGTACAACTTCTCCTCTTCGGTGACGGTTTACGACAGCAAGGGCCAGGAACATGCCATCAACGTGGTCTTCCGCAAGCTGGCCGACAAACCTGCTGCCATCGACCCGGCGACCAACACCCCCATTCCGGGGACCGAGATCAAAAACCAGTGGCAATGGCTGACCCTGGTTCCCGGAGAGGATTTGGACGGCGGGATTCCCGGCACCACCAAGGCGGTGGGCGGGGGGTTCCTCCAGTTCTCCGCCGACGGTAGGTTGGAACGGGACATCTCCGGTCAGATCGGGATTCCTCCCCAATTGGACCCGAACCTGCCCCCCCTGCCGCCGACCATGACTCGGATCGAGCGGCCCGCCAATACCCCGGCGCAAGTAGGCTATACCTTTAAGGGTGCAGGGGCGTTGCAGAACATCGGCTTCACCTTCGGCAAGGGCAGCAACCCCAACGACCCCTTGGACACAAGGACCGGGGTGGACGGGATCACCCAATTCGCCAACGAATACAAATTGATTGAAGCCAAGGCCGATGGGATGAAGTCGGGCAAGATCGAGTCGATCTTCATCAAACAAGACGGCACCATCCAAGGGGCCTTTGATTCGGGCAACACCAAGTCCCTGGGACGGGTGGTGGTGACCGACTTTAAGGCCAAGGAAAAGCTCGCTCAGATGGGCAAAAACCTCTACAAGATGACCTTCGAATCCGGCCCGGCGCTTGAAAAAGACCCCGGCCAGTCGGGGGCGGGAACGGTCAACAGCAAGTCTTTGGAGCGGTCCAACGTGGAGCTTTCCAACGAGTTTGTGAACATGATCGAAGGCCAACGGGCCTTCCAGGCCAACGCCAAGACGGTGACCACCTCCGACGAGGTTTTGGCCGACATGATCCAGATGAAACGTTAAACCTAGTTTCTCTCTTTGACCCCTCCCCTGGGCCTTGTACCCTGGGGGGCAAACCAAAAAGCCCCGGCTTTTCCTTCGCAGGAAAGACCGGGGCTTTTTTTTGCCCGGAGGTTTCCTCCCCGGGGAAATCTGGGGGCTTGATTTGGAGGGAGGGGAGGTGCTAGCGGTAGAGTATGCTTTCCTCCAGGGCAAACATCTTGACTCCCGACCTGCCTTTGTTTTCTCCCTCTCCGGTCCCGCTGCCACCGATGGTGCAGGCCCTCACCTCCCATGAGCTGGTGGGGCTGCTGTTGGCCTTGGGGTTGTTGCTCGCCGTGGCTCGGGTTTTGGGCGAGCTGGCCAAAGCCTTGGGGCAGCCTGCGGTCTTGGGCGAACTGTTGGCCGGGTTGTTGTTGGGCCAGTCGATCTTTGGCCGGTTTGCCCCGGAAGCCTTTGGCTGGATCTTTCCCAGTGCTGGGGGGCCAAAGGTTTTTTTGGACAGCCTGGGCATCTTGGCGGTGACCTTGTTTCTATTGGTCAGCGGCATGGAGGTCAATCTGGAAACCTTGTGGCGGCAAGGCCGGGTGGCGCTCTCGGTGAGCCTCTGGGGGATGTTGTTCCCCTTTGCCTGCGGGTTTCTGGCCGCTTGGACTTTCCCTCGCCTGCTGGGCCATGAAAGCTCCGAGCACCTGCTGGTTTTTGCCCTCTTTTTTGCCACCGCCCTGGCCATTTCCGCTTTGCCGGTGATCGCTAAAACCCTGATGGACCTGGGTTTATACCGGACCGACCTGGGGATGGTGGTGATTGCGGCGGCGGTTGTGGACGACCTGTTTGGCTGGGTCATCTTTGCCATCGTCCTGGGGCTGCTCAACGGCGAAGCGGTGGAGGGGCTGGCGGTGGGCCGGACCGTCCTGACGATCCTGGGGTTTGCCCTGTTTATGTTGACCCTGGGCCGCTGGTTGTTGCACCAACTGCTCCGGTGGGTCCAAAACCATTCCAGCTGGCCCGGCGGGGTGATCGGTTTTACCCTGGCCTTGACCCTCTTTTTTGCCGCCTTCACCGAATGGATCGGGGTGCACACGGTCTTTGGGGCCTTTTTATTCGGCGTGGCGCTGGGGGACTCCTCCCGGCTCCGGGAGCAAACCAGAGACACCTTGGACCGTTTTATCTCCTTCTTTTTTGCGCCGATCTTTTTTGCCGGGATCGGGATCCAGGTGGATTTTTTCGGGAACTTTGATCTGCTCTTGGTCCTGACCATCCTGACCATCGCCATTTTTGGCAAGGTGATCGGTTGCGGTCTGGGCGGACGGCTGTCCGGGTTGCCTTGGAACCAAGCCTGGGCCGTGGGTTTCGGGATGAACAGCCGGGGGGCGATGGAGATCATCCTGGGCCTTTTGGCGCTGCAAGCCGGGTTGATCACCCAGCGGATGTTTGTGGCCTTGGTGGTGATGGCCTTGGTGACCTCCCTGATCAGCGGGCCGATGATGAAACGTCTGTTGATCCAAAAGGGCAAAGGCCGCCGGTTTTTTCATTACCTGAATGGCAAGACCTTTTGCAATCCCTTGACCGGAAGGGACAAGTGGGAGGTGATCGGCCAGCTTTCGGCCAAGGTCGGGGCGGCCTACCGCCTGGACCCTCGGGCTGTCGAAGCGGTGGTGGTGGAACGGGAGAAGACCATGAGCACCGGCTTGACCAAAGGGGTAGCCATTCCCCACGGCCGCTTGGCCGGGCTCAAGGAGCCGGTGGTGGCTTTGGGGTTCAGTCGGATGGGGATTGATTTTAACAGTCTGGACGGCAGCCCGGTGTATCTGGTGGTGATGATCCTCACCCCCCTGGAGGATGCAGATGCCCAGATTCACTTGCTCGCCGAGGTGGCCAGGACCTTCAAGAGTCTGCACAACCTGGGGGAAGTGGCGGAATTGACCGACTTCGGGGAGTTTTTGGCTTGGCTCAAGGCCCAAGTGGAGTGACTAAACCTTCACCTCAAAGCCCAAGGCGATTTGGTCCCCCCGTTGCCCTCCCCTCAAACCCCAATTGACCGGGGGCTGTTCGTTGAGCAGGATCATCAGGTCTTGGGGGTCTTGGCCCAGCGAGGTCAGGCCTTGGGCAATCTTTTGGTAGAGCCGCCCCTTGGCCTCAGGGCTGCGTCCGGCAAAGGCGGAGATCTCAACCACCAGATAGGCGGCAGACTTGCCCGGAGGGAACTCAAAGTCTTCCGGGGGGTATTCGGTGATCCGTTGGGTGCGGTCATGCTCGGGAATGCCGAAGGCCTCCACCAGGGCTTGGTGGACCAAGTCCAAGAGGGCCTTTTTTTCTTCCTGCTTGCGCCCTTGGATCAGGCTGAGATGGACGATGGGCATGGTTCACCCTGGGGGAAACTTGGGCCTACAAGCGGTAGGCCCAAGGGGGGCTAAAACAAGACGCTGATCGAATCGCCGTTGTGGATCCGCTGGATTGCTTTGGCAAACAACGGGGCCACGGACAGGACCTTGATTTTGGGGCACAGCTTGGCCTTGTCCAGCACCGGGATGCTGTTGGTGACCACCAGTTCGTCGATGCTGCTGTTGTTGATCTTTTCGATGGCACTGCCGCACAAGACCGGGTGGACAATCGCCGCAGTGGTTGAGAGGGCTCCGTTTTCCTTGAGGAAGGCTGCCGCTTTAACCAAGGTGCCGCCGGAAGCCACTTCATCGTCGATGATCAAGGTGTGTTTGCCCCGGACATCACCGATCAGGTGGGTCGGCACCACATCGTCAGAATTGCCCAGCCGCCGTTTGTCGATGATCGCCATTGGAAGGTTGAGTTTGTTGGCAAACCGGCCCAGGGGCTTGGCTTCGCCGACATCGGCGGCAACGATCACATAGTTTTCCAGGTCCTTTTCCTTGAGGAAATACTCGCAGATCACCTCGGTGGCCATCAGTTGGTCCACCGGAACGTCAAAAAAGCCTTGGATCTGGGGACTGTGAAGCTCCATGGTCAAAAAGCGGTCCGCCCCGGCGGTTTGCAGCAATTTGGCCATCAGTTTGGCGGTGATGGAAATGCGAGGCTGGTCCTTCTTGTCGCTACGGACGTAGGGGAAGTAGGGGATCACTGCCGTGACTCTCGCTGCGGAGCTATGCCGCAAGGCATCCAGGATGATGGTGGTCTCTACGAAATGGTCGCTCACCGGCGGGGTCGAGGTTTGGACCAAAAACACATCCGCTTCCCGGACGTTGTCCAAGATGCGGACCAACATGTTCTCGTTGGAGAAGGTGATGATCTCAATCTCGGTGAGATCCTTGGACATCAGGCTGCAGATTTCCTCTGCAAAGGCACGGTGCGACCGGCCAGCGATGATCTTAAGCGGACCTTGCATGGCAATTTCCTAGCGCAAAATGGTGGGTTGGGGCACAAAAAACTACCCTAACCAAAGACCTGGGATTTGGTCAAAGGGGGAGGCAAATTTTCCTGGGAAAAATCCTCTACCCTTCCACCCCAAAGCCCAACACCTTGAGACCTTGGTTTTGGGCCAGGAAGATGCGGATCTGGTCGCCCAGGTTGGTTTGGATCACTTCCAAGGACCCGTCGAAGGAAAGCACATAGTCGTCTCGCTCCGGGCTCAAGGTGATCGAATGGCGGGAAGAGACGATGCCGCTGGAGAATTTGAGCGGCCGTTTGAGGTTGGGGAACAGCACCCGAAAGCCGAAGGCCTCCAGCTCGTTGGAAAAGGGGCTGCCCCCGGCGTTGTAGTGCCAAGCATGGCTGCCCATCCCGGTGCAGACCAAGACCCCGGAACAGTTGAAGTCTTCGTTGATCTCGTTTTGGGTGATGTTCAGGTCGCAGGTCCGGTAGGACAGAGGCTGGCCGTAGTAGATCTCGTTGAGGGCATACCGGGGGATCAGCTGGCCGTTGATTTCGGTTTGCAGCCGGTTCCACCGGTCAATCCGAAACCTGCCTTGGGCCAAGTCCTGCAGTCGTTCTTCCAGGTTGGTCCGGTTGACCTGAGTCAAGGCCCCGAAACTCCCCGGACCGGCCTTGGGTTGGTAGTCCGAATTGAGGCCCAGGAGAGTGGCTTGGTCGAAGTGCCGGGCGCAGCTCAAAAAGGTGCCGTCCCCGCCCACCGAAAGGACTAGGTCCAAGGAGCTAGGCTTGAGTTGGTCCAATTGGCTTTCCGAGAAATACTCCACCGGCAGGCCCAGGGACCGGGTCAGGCTTTTGAGCGTCTCCACAAAACTTCGCTGGTTGTTCGCACTTTCGTTTAACGCCTCCAGCTTGGCGGGGCTCAGCCGAGCAAGCCTGCTGGCCCGCTCCTCCGTCGATTGGTGGTACTCCAGCTCGGTACGTTTTAAGACACAAAAAATTCGACCAAATTCCGCCAAGGAATGGACCTCAAGAAAGGAAGCTTTTCAGCTTCTCCATGAACCCCTTTTTGATGGGGGTGCTGTCCTCATTGCTGATGGCAGCAAATTGTTCCAGGATCTTCTTCTGCTCTTTGTTCAGATTGGTGGGCACCTCCACCATGATCTTGACGTACAGGTCCCCAAAGTCGGGCCTCTGGAGCTTTTGGATCCCCTTGCCCCGGAGGCGGAAAGTCTGGTCGTTTTGGGTCCCCGGCGCAATGGTCACCCTGGCCCTACCGGCCAAGGTGGGCACCTCGATCTCGCTGCCCAAGGCGGCCTGGGTAATGCTGATGGGGATACGGCAGTAGATGTCGTAGTTGTCCCGCTCAAAGATTGCATGTTCCAAGACCCGGATCACCAGGTAGAGGTCTCCCCTGGAACCGCCGCCCACTCCGGCTTCGCCCTCTCCGGTCAGCTTGACCCGAGCCCCGGTGTCCACCCCGGCGGGGATCGAAACCTTGAGCTTCTTGCGGGCATTGACCCGACCCCGGCCATGGCAGGAGGTACAGGGATTTTTGATCACCTTGCCAGTGCCCCGACAGTTGGAGCAGGTGGTGGCGACCGAGAAAAAGCCCTGTTGGATCCGCTGGGTGCCGGAGCCCCCGCAAACCGAACAAAGGTCGATGTCCTTAGAGCTTCGGGCCCCGGTGCCGCCGCACTGTCCGCACTCTTCCAGCCGGGGGATGACCAACTCGGTGCTGTAACCGAAGGCCGCCTGTTCAAAGGTCAGTTCCATATTGTAGGACAGGTCCGAGCCCCGTTCTCCGCGGCTTCCCTGGCCGCCACGGCGACCGCCGCTGCCGCCGAAAAACTCGGAAAACACGTCCCCAAAGATGTCCCCAAAGCCGCCCGCCCCTTCAAAGGGGTTTTGGCCGCTGCCCATGTTGGCTGCGGAATGGCCAAACCGGTCGTATTGGGCTCGCCGTTCGGCATCGCTCAAAATTTCATAGGCTTCGCTCAGTTCCTTGAACTTTTCCTCCGACACCTTGTCGTCTGGATTTTTGTCCGGGTGGTACTGCTGGGCCAGTTTGCGGTAGGCTTTTTTGAGTTCCTCTTTGCTGGCGGTTTTGCCGACCCCCAGGATCTCATAATAGTCACGTTTTGCCACCAAACTACCTGTAAAATCCGGCCTCGTTGTAGAGGCCGGACGGGATTAAGGGTTAGTCTTCCTTGATCTCTTCAAAGTCGGCATCCACTACGTTTTCGCCTTCCGCTTTTTTCCCTTCGCCGGCCCCGGCCTTATGGGCTTCCTTGGGCTCACCCTGGGGGGCTGCGCCTTCGGCCTGGTGCTTGTAAAGGGTTTCGGAAGCCTTGTGGAAGGCTTGGGTCAGTTTCTCGGTGGCTGCCTTGATGGTTTCGGCGTTGCCTCCGTCCATGGCGGTCTTGCATTCGGCAATGGCCGCCTCGATGGCCGCCTTTTCCCCGGCTTCCAGCTTGTCCCCCGATTCCTTGAGGGTCTTCTCGCACTGGTAAACCAAGGAGTCCGCATGGTTTTTGGCTTCGACCCCGTCCCGCCGCTTTTTGTCGGCATCGGCGAATTTCTCCGCTTCCTTGACCATCTTGTCGATCTCTGCGTCCGAAAGGCCCGAAGAAGCGGTGATTTGGATCTTCTGTTCCTTGCCGGTGCCCAGGTCTTTAGCGGACACGTGGGCGATGCCGTTGGCATCGATATCGAAAGTCACCTCGATCTGGGGCACCCCCCGAGGGGCCGGAGGGATCCCGACCAACTCAAAGCGGCCCAAGGTCTTGTTGTCGGCGGCCATTTCCCGTTCCCCTTGCACCACATGGATGCTGACCGCCGGTTGGCTGTCGCTGGCAGTAGAGAAGATCTGGCTCTTCTTGGTGGGGATGGTGGTGTTGCGTTCAATCAACTTGGTGGCCACGCCGCCCAAGGTCTCGATCCCCAAGGAAAGAGGGGTCACATCAAGCAGCAGGACATCCTTGACATCTCCGGCCAAAACCCCGCCTTGGATGGCCGCACCGATGGCCACCACTTCGTCCGGGTTCACCCCTCTGTGTGGGGGCTTGCCAAAAAACTCTTCCACCACTTTGATCACCTTGGGCATCCGGGTCATCCCGCCGACCATGATCACTTCGGCGATGTCGTTGACCGTAACCCCGGCATCCTTGAGCGCCGCCTTCATCGGCTCCAGGCACCGCTGGATCAAGTCTTCGACCAATTGTTCCAACTTGGCCCGAGAGAGCTTGACGTTCAAGTGCTTGGGGCCGGTTTGGTCGGCGGTGATAAAGGGCAGATTGATGTCGGTCTCGGTGGAGCTGGAAAGCTCGTGCTTGGCCTTTTCTGCCGCTTCCTTGAGTCGTTGCAGGGCCATTTTGTCGGACCGCAGGTCGATGCCCTGTTCCTTTTTGAACTCCGCCGCCAGCCAGTCGATGATCCGCAGGTCAAAGTCCTCGCCGCCCAGGTGGGTGTCGCCGTTGGTGGATTTCACCTCAAAAACCCCATCGCCGATTTCCAGCACCGTTACGTCAAAGGTACCGCCACCCAGGTCAAAGACCGCAATCAGTTCTTCTTCCTTTTTGTCCAGACCGTAGGCCAGAGCGGCGGCGGTAGGCTCGTTGATGATCCTTTTTACGTCCAGCCCCGCAATCTTGCCCGCATCCTTGGTCGCTTGGCGCTGGGCATCGTTGAAGTAGGCGGGCACGGTGATCACCGCTTCGGTGACCGGTTCGCCCAGGTAGTCTTCGGCGGTTTGTTTCATCTTTTGCAACACAAAGGCGCTGATCTCGGCGGGGCTGTAGCCTTTGCCGCCCGCTTCGATCTGGGCCAGACCGCCGGGGGCCTTGGTCACCTTGTAGCTCAGGTTTTTGAGGTCCCGTTGCACCGAGTCGGAATCAAAGGTGCGGCCGATCATCCGCTTGGCGGCGTAAATGGTCCGCTCCGAGTTGGTGATCGCTTGGCGGCGGGCCACTTGGCCGACCAACCGTTCCCCGGAGTCGGTAAAAGCGACCACCGAAGGAGTGGTCCTGACCCCTTCCGAGTTGGTGATGACTTTGGGCTCACCCCCTTCCATGATGGCGACGCAGGAGTTGGTGGTTCCCAGGTCGATGCCGATAATCTTTCCCATGTTGACTTCTCCGTTGGTTGGTTGCGTTTGGTTGTATTTTTTATTCCTTTCGGGCCACCTGGACCATGGAGGGGCGAATGACCCGCTCATGGAGCTTGTACCCGGCCTGCATCACCAGAGCGACATGGTCGTTCTGGAATTCCGAACTGGCCACCATCCCCACCGCTTCATGGAGGTTGGGGTCAAATTTCTCTCCCAAGGGGTAGATTCTTTCCACGTTGTTCTTGCGCAAGGTCTCAAAAAGTTGGGTTTGGACCATGGCAATGCCGCTGACAAACTGGCTCAAGGCTTCGTTGCCCTTGGACTGCTCTTGGGCATGGGCCAAGGCCCGCTCCAGGTTGTCCAGGCCGGTCAAGAGATCCCGGATCAGGTCGGCGGGGCCGTATTTGAGCCGGTTTTGGGTCTCGGCCAAGGCCCGTTTTTTGTAGTTTTCAAATTCTGCTGCTTGGCGCAAGAGCCTGTCCTCCAGATCCTTGACCCTGGCGGTGAGGGCCAAAGTCGGGTCTTCGGCGGCCGGTTGTGCGGCCCCGGCGGTTTCCTCGTGCTGGGCCGGGGTGAAGCCGTCTTCGGCGATTTCGGCTCCCTCCGGTTCGAGGTTGTTCTGGGGTTGGGCCTTTTCTGCTTCGTTCATCGTAGGTTGGTTCAAGTGGTGTTAAGAAGGTTAAGGTCACCGGCCTTCAATCAGGAAATGATTGACTGCGTAACTGAGTTTGCGGCTGGAACGGCCAATGGCTTCGATCACCTTGGGGTAGTCGATGCGGGTCGGGCCGACCAGGGCTATGCCGCCCAACAGTGCCCCTTGGGTACCGTAGGTAGAGGCTAGGACCGAACAGGATTCCAGGCCAAAGGCCCGGTTCTCCCCGCCGATCTGGACATGGAGCCCTTCGGTTTTGGTTAGGGCTTCAAACATGGAAGCCAAGGCCTCCTTGTTTTCAAACTGCCGGTACACCTTGTAAAGGCTGTGGTGGTCAAAAAACTCCGGGTATTCACAAAGATTGGCGCTGCCCGAGACGTAAACCTCCCCGGCCGCCTCAATCTCCAAAGCCTTTTTGCCGATCCGAATGGCCTGGGCGGAAAGCTCCTTGGCATCATCGGTCAACCGTTCCAGGAAATTCAGGTGGATCTCTTCGATCGACTGTCCGGCAAACTGTCCGCACAAGATCCCGGCGATTTTGTCCAGGTCCTCTTGGGGCGGACATTCCTTGAGCGGCAGGATACGGTTTTTGACCATCCCGGTTTGGGTGACCAGGATCACTAGGACCTGGGTTTGGCTGATGCCCAAGAGTTCCACCTTTTTCAGACGGCTCGGCCCGGACCGGGGGGGCAGGAGCATACCGACACAATGGGTCGCTTGGGTCAACTCGTTGGCCGTTTCCTGCAACAGGTCTTCGAGCCTGGGGCAAC
Source organism: Candidatus Lambdaproteobacteria bacterium RIFOXYD2_FULL_56_26 (assembly GCA_001783715.1). GTDB lineage: Bacteria > SAR324 > SAR324 > XYD2-FULL-50-16 > XYD2-FULL-50-16 > XYC1-FULL-56-13. The sequence goes on along the minus strand of MFNF01000050.1, from coordinate 34,188 downwards.
GTTTGGCCAGTTCGGCAAACTGTTCTTCTTCCGCTTCCAGATCGACCAACTCGGGGGTCGGGTTGGCTTGGAGCCGGTCCACATAGTGGCGGTAGGCCAAATCGGTCGGCACCCGGCCCGCAGAGGTGTGCGGTTGGCTCAGGAAACCCGAATCGGTCAGATCACTCATCACGTTCCTGATGGTTGCCGCCGAAAGGCTGACCGGCAACTTTTTGGAAATCGACCTTGATCCCACCGGCTCTGCGGTTTGGATGTAGTGGTCGATGATGGTGTTTAAAATTTGTTCACTTCTGGATTCCATGGATTCCTGTGACCAAAGGTGATTAGCACTCTTCGCTCGTGAGTGCTAAAACCTACCAGTTTTCCCCACCCCTGTCAATCCGGTTCCCCGATCCGGCTGAAATCAACTTGGCGGAATCAGGCCCCTATGTTAGTTAGAGCCAGAACTACCCCAAACCGTTGGCCGATGCCGACCCCGTTTTCCCCTACAGGAGTGCAATGGAGATCCAATTGAACCTGCCCCTTTCCGTGGATTGGAAAGAAGGAGAGCTTTTTTTTCTCGACCAGACCCTACTGCCCAACGAAGAAAAAATTGAACGGCAAGAGGATGTCAAACAGGTTTGGGACTCAATCAAAAAGTTGAAGGTCCGGGGTGCGCCTGCCTTGGGGGTCGCCGGAGCTTATGGCCTGTTGGTGGGGATCAAGCCCCACCTGGGGTTGGAGCCGGCGGCGTTTTTGGGGAAAATCGAGGCAGTCGCCCAATACCTGGACAGCAGCCGCCCGACGGCGGTCAACCTGGGTTGGGCGTTGCGCCGGATGGTTGCCAAATCCAAGACCTTGGGCGGCCTAGACAGCCCCTCGATGTACCAAGCCCTGGTCCGGGAAGCCCAGGAAATCCACCAGGAAGACATCGCCTGCTCGGTGGCCATCGGGCAGCACGGGGCCTCGTTGGTCCAAGAAGGCATGGGGGTTTTGACCCACTGCAACGCCGGACATCTGGCGGTTTCCAAGCTGGGGACCGCTTTGGCCCCGATGTACACCGCCCACTCCCAGGGCCGGAAGTTCCGGGTTTATGCCGACGAAACCCGGCCACTCCTGCAAGGGGCAAGGTTGACCGCCTGGGAACTGGGCCGGGCGGGGTTGGACGTGACCTTGATCTGCGACAATATGGCGGCTTACCTGATGAGTTTGGGCAAGATCAATCTGGTGATCGTCGGGGCCGACCGGATTGCCGCCAACGGCGACACGGCCAACAAAATCGGGACCTACGGGGTGGCCATTTTGGCCAAGTACTTCAACATCCCCTTTTACGTCGCTGCCCCTTATTCGACCATCGACCTCAAAACCCCCACTGGCAAGGATATCCACATTGAGGAACGGGACAAGGAAGAGGTCACCTTCTTTGGAGAAAAACGAACCGGCCCTAAGGAAGTGAAGGTTTTTAACCCCGCCTTTGACCCAACCGAACATTCGTTGATCCATGGGTTTATCACCGAAAAGGGGTTGATCAAACCACCTTTTGCCCAAAATCTCAAAGCTCTTTTTGGCTGATAAGCCACGACAAAAATGAATCCTAAAAAATTGATTTGGCAGATTTTCCCGCCTCTTTTGTTGGTGTTTGTGACGGCCATGCTGCTCTTGAGCGCCTTGGTGGCCAACCGGTATTCCCGTTTTTTTGTGGACTATGTCAGTAGGGAACTGCTGCTCCGGGCTAAGGTCCTGGAGCCGGAGTTGGCCAAGCTGATCGAGGAACGGCAGTGGGTCCTGCTAGGGGGCATAGCGGAGCGGCTGGCCTCGGGGGGGGATGTAAGGGTAACTTTGGTTTCCTTGCAAGGGGAGTTTTTGGCCGACAGTTTGGGTCACTTGAGCGCAGCCGAAGAGTTGGCCGGACTGGAGGAGATCCAACGGGCAATACAAGGGGAATCCTTGGCAGTCCAGAGATTTGGGTTTACCGAGCAGCGGGAAATGCTCTACGTAGCAAGGCCGGTCTTGATTGGAGTCCATCCGGTGGGGGTGGTGCGGATCGGTGTTCCTTTGGATTATTATACCGAGATGCTTTCCTGGACCCGCCCGGCCATTGCCGGGTTGGCGTTGGGCCTGGGACTGGCGGCAGCCTTGGCCAGTCTGCTGGTGGTTAGAAGGGTCTCAATCCCTTTGGAGGAGATCCAAAAACAAGCCCAAGCCTTTGCCCAAGGCGACCTTACGGTTCGGTTGCCGGGGTTTGAGTCCTTGGAGTTGGACCGACTGTCTCGGGCGCTTAACTTGATGGCCAAGCAACTGGAGGACCGGTTTGAAACTATCGACCGGCAAAAGTGCGAACAGGAAGCGATTTTTGCCGGGATTGGAGAGGGTCTCTTGGTGCTAGACCCCGAAGGCCGGATCACCAACCTCAACCCGGCGGCCATGGAGATCCTGAGCCTGGGGGATGCCTACAAAAAGAAGCTGGTGGAGATCGTCCGCAACCCGGCTTTGGAAACCTTTGTCCAAAAGACTTTGTTGTTGGAAACCCCGGTGACCGCCCAAATCGAGATCTACCAAACCGACAAGGTGGTCCGAGCGACCGGAACCGCCTTGACCGACGGCAAGGGGCGGCAAATCGGCGTGCTTTTGGCCTTGTACGACCTCACCCACCTGCTGCGACTGGAAAATGTCCGCAAAGAGTTTGTGGCCAACGTCAGCCATGAACTGAAAACCCCCATTACCGCTATCAAGGGGTTCGTGGAAACCTTGCAGGACGGGGCCAAGGACGACCCGGCGGAGCTGGAGCGGTTTTTGGCGATCATCGCTAGGCAGACCGGCCGGCTGGAGATGATCGTAGAAGACCTGCTCAGCCTAGCCCGGATCGAGCAAGACGGTTTTGAACAGGCCATGGAGCGGGAGCGGACCGACCTCAAGGAGCTTTGTAAAGGGGCCTTGCAACTCTGCCAACCCAACGCCAAGGCCAAGGGCATCAGCCTGATTCTAGAAGAAGGGGAACCCCACAAGCTGGAAATCAACCCCCGGCTGGTGGAGCAAGCCCTGATCAACCTTTTGGATAACGCCATCAAGTACAGCGGCAAAGGGAAAGAGGTGCGGATCGGGTGGTTCCGGTCCAACCAAAACTGGTCCCTGGAGGTCAAGGACCAGGGGCTGGGGATCCCGGTTGAGGCACTGCCCCGAATCTTTGAGCGGTTTTACCGGGTGGACAAGGCGAGAAGTGGCAACGACCTCAGTACTGGATTGGGGCTTTCAATCGTCAAAAACATCATGAAGTTACACAAAGGACGAGTGGAAGTGGAGTCCCAGTTGGGCAAAGGCAGCAGCTTTCGGCTTTTGTTCCCCTTGGACTGAAAGAGAGTAAAAATCACCAGGGAGCCGGAGGAGTCATTTCGGGTAGAAACAAAAAAACAACAAAGGCTTTACAAGTCGGCCCAAAGTTTGTAATCACAAGCCTACTGCTGCGGTGGAGGCTCCATAGTGGCTTATTGGTTGATCCCGTTGTTTTTGCTGAGAAAAAAGGCATTAACCCAAAGGGACAGCCAAACAACTTCCTAGAAAAGGACAACATGAAAAAAGTTATCGGTCTGCTTTTGGGCTCTGCCCTGGTCTTCTCTGGTGCTTCCATGGTTATGGCTGATGCCGCTGGCGACTACGCCAAATGTGTTGCTTGCCACGGCCCCGCAGGTAAGTCTGCAAACCCCGCCTACCCCAATTTGGCTGGGCAACATGCAGGTTACCTGGAAAAGCAAATGAACGACATTGCAGATGGGAAAAGGAACAACAGCCCCATGTTGGCTGCCATGATCCCCGCTGTGAAGGGTTTGAGCAAAGACCAGAAGCACGAGTTGGCCGAGTGGTTGTCTAAGAACTAATCGTTCTAAAGACCGGGGTCGGCCCGAAGTTGGGGCCGACCTTCCCTCTTTTTTCCCTCCATTCCTCCCGAACAATCCACATTTTCTGCTTTTTCTTTGGTCCGTGGGTCCGGGCAGTGCTTTGCTTTGGCCCCGGCAGGCCCCGCTGCCTTGGCCGGGACCCTAGAGGCCCAAGGCGGCAAAGATGCGGTCCTCTTGTCGCCAAAGCTGCCCTGTGACCTGGGCCGGAATCTCAGGGGCTCCGCTGGGCTGAGACAGTTTGGCCACAAAGGTTTGGTGGTCCAAAAAAACCAGTTGGGCATCCAAAAAACCCAGGTAGGCCCCAAAGAGGGGGTATAGGCATTTAAAAATCGCCTCTTTGGCGCAAAATCCGGCCCGCAAGGCCCAATCTCCCAAAGCTTCCAGTTGCTGTGCTTCGGCAGGGGAATAGATGGTTTGGTACACCCCTTTGGAGACCTCCCGGTTGAGAGGTTCAAAGTCCAGCCCCAGGGCAACCAACCCACTGCCCCGCTTGGCGATCAGACAGCCGGCCCAGCCCTCGTCGTGGGCCAGGGAAGCCACCACTCCCGGCGGCCAAAGCGGTTCTCCCTTGGGTCCTTTGCCGACCGGCAGGGGCAAAAATCCCATTTCAGCAATCCCCAGCCGGGCGGCGGACCGGGCCACCAAAAATTCCCGCTGCCGTTTGGCCGAACCAAAGCCCTTGGCAAGGATCAATTCCTTAGGGTGGACTGCCGCCATGGCCCCCGCCAGCGGCTGGAGAAAAATTTGGCAGGTTTGCGACAAAGGCGGGGGAAGGTCCAAGGTGCCGGGGTTGATAGAGGTTGTATCGCCTAGAGTAGCAATAACCTAGGCCGGGTTGACAAAAAAAGTAAAGCCCAGGGCCCCGGAGGCGGAAATCCCTTTGAAATTTAGGGCGGAGTTGGATACAATGCCTTTCCCCGTGAACCAATTTGAGAAAAAGCTATGAGCAACGTACCGGCGATTGTCAACCAAGCGGTAGAGCGCACCTTGCAGCACATCACCTTCAAGGTCGGAGGAGAAATCTTCGGCGTGGACATCATGTGCGTTGAAGAGATTCTGGTTCCCCGCAAATACACCGCCATCCCCCGGACCCCGGACTACTTCTTGGGGATCGTCAACCTGCGGGGCGAGGTGATCTCGATCATCGACATGCGCAAACGGTTCCGCATCGAGCCGGGGGAACGGGGCACCGATGCCAGGGTAGTGGTGATCCATTCCCAGGGCTGCAAGCTGGGGATGCTGGTGGACCAGATCAACGCCATCGTCACCTTGGAGTCTGGCCGCATCCAGCCTGCCTCCAAGTTTGTCACCGGGGAAAAACAAAAATACATTGCCGGTTCCTACCGGCTTTCGGAAGAAAACATCCTCCTGCTGTTGGACCACGAAAAGTTGATCGATGAAAACGACTTTTACGTCCAAAGGGATGTTAAGTCTGGAGTGGAGCCGGTCCGGGCCTTGAGCGAAGAAAAGGTGGAAACGATCCCGGAGATTTTTTTGGTGGGCTTTGCTATCGGCAAGGAACGCTTTGCCATCGAGTCCTTGAAGGTGGAAGAGATCATCCAGATGCCTGAGATCACCAAGGTCCCGGAAATGGACAGCTTTGTGGAAGGGATCTTCCATCTGCGCGAATCGGTCATCCCGGTGATCCGTCTGGGCCAGAGGATGGGCGTGGAAGGCCGGATCATCGACGAGGAATGCCCGGTGATCATCATCAAGGTCAACGAGGTGAAGGTCGGCCTGATCGTGGACATGATCACCGAGGTTTACCTGGTCAAGGAAAACGAAGTGGTGGACCCGCCGATCACCCTCAACACCAAACAGCTGGAACAGCTCAAAGGGGTGATCAAACTGGAGCGGGAAGGCAAGACCCAGATCGTGATGCTGCTCAAGTTGGAAAAACTCTTCAGCTTTGAGGAACAAGACGTGCTCAAGGACCTGGAAAGCTCCGCCGATGATGGTGCCGACCAAGGTGCCCGGGAAGAAGAGGTGCCGATCTTGGAATTTATGCTGGCCGGGGAAAAGTACGCCATTGAGGTGGCGGCGGCCAACGAGATCATCCCGGTGCGGGAGATCGTCCCGGTGCCCAAGGCCCCCGAATACGTCAAGGGAGTGATCAACCTGCGAGGCGAGGTGATCAGCGTGGTGGACCTGCCCCGGCTGGTGGACCACCAGGACTACGAATTCACCCCCAAGACCAAGATCCTGATCGTGGATACCGGGGCGGAAGTGGCCGGTCTGGTGGTCGAGGCGGTGGTTGGGATCCGCAAGGTCCTGCTTTCCACCTTTGAACCGCCCAGCGGCCTTTTGCGCCAGAGGGGCAATATCTTCATCAAAGGGATGAGCAAGGACGATAAGACCGATGCCATCGTTGTACTGATGGACATTGCCGCCACGTTGCGGCAGGCCCAGGGGACCAATGACGTGGATGGGATTGAGGCCCTGACCGGGGTTCAAAACGAACTGGAAAAACTCGAGGCAGAGGACCGCTTGCTGCTGAGTCACACCTAATCTCCCAACCGGACCTTATGCCCTATTCCGTACTGGTGGTTGACGATTCGGCGCTGATGCGAGCCGAGCTCTCCAAGATCATCGAAAAGGACCCCGAATTGGTGGTGGTGGGTACCGCTCTCAACGGCAAGTTTGCCCTGGAGAAGGTCAAGAGCCTGGACCCCGATGTGGTCACCATGGACGTGAACATGCCCCAGATGGGTGGCTTGGAAGCGCTCAAGTTGATCATGCGGGACTACCCCAGGCCGGTGTTGATGATCAGTTCGCTGACCCAGGAAGGGGCGGACGAAACCATCGAGGCGCTGCAATTGGGGGCGGTTGACTTTGTGGCCAAACCTTCGGGTTCCATTTCTCGGGACATCGACACCCAAGGGGACCAGATCCGGGAGAAGATCAAGGCAGCGGCGGCTTCCAGGGCCAAAAACACCTTTACCAAACGGACCCCGGTAGCGGCTAAACCTTTGCCCAGATCCAGTCTCAGCACTAGCCCTGGCCCCAGGGCGATGCCGTCTTTGGGCTCGGACTCCCATTCCGGTTTGTCCTTGTCGGTGCCGTCAAGTGTCCCCAAGGGACCCCAAGGGGTGCTGGTGGGGATCGGGGTTTCCACCGGGGGGCCCAAAACCTTGATGAGCCTGTTGCCCGAATTCCCGGCGGACTTCCCCGGCTCTTTGGTGATCGCCCAGCATATGCCCGAGAAGTTTACCAAAAGCTTTGCTGACCGGTTGAACAACCTTTGCCCGATGAAGGTCAAAGAGGCAGAGGAAGGCGAGGTCATCGAAGCCGGAACCATCTACATCGCCCCCGGCGGCAAGCACATGGCCATCGCCCACCGCAACCACCGGGTTTTGACCGTGAAGCTCTACAACGAAGTGCAAGGCAAGATCTATATGCCTTCGGTGGATGTACTTTTTGAAACCCTCATTGAAGCGCTGGGAAAGCAGTGGCTGGGGGTGATGTTAACCGGCATGGGTGCCGATGGGGCCAAGGCCTTGACCGAGCTACGCAAGCTTGGGGGCCACACCGTCTGCCAGTCGGAAAAGAGTTGTGTGGTTTTTGGTATGCCCGGAAGAGTGGTTGAAATGGGCGGGGCCGAGTATATTCTTGACGATGATAAAATCGCCGAGAAAATCCTCCATCTCGCCGGAGAAATGGCATGACTCTATTGGTTGACAACTCCCCCGCCATCCCCGCCGAAGACTTGGTCCCCATTCGGGACTTGGTCCTGGCTACCTCCGGGATGTTCTTCGAGGAAAAGAAATTTTACTTCATTGAAAAGCGGGTCCAAAAGCGGATGCAGGCGACCAACTCCAGTTCGGCCAAGGAGTACTTTCGCCTGCTCAAGCTGGGGGGTGGCAATGAGATGAACCAATTGCTTGAAGAGTTGACCACCAACGAAACCTATTTTTACCGCAACATCCCCCAATTGGAATCCTTTGTGGAAGAGGCTCTGCCGTTGGTGTTGGCGGAAAAACGCAAGAAAGGGGACTTCCGCCTGCGGATCTGGAGTGCTGCCTGTTCCTCCGGCGAGGAACCTTACACCTTGGTGATGATGGTCAAGGAAGCGGTGGCGGATTTTGCGAAATGGCAATTTGAAGTGGTCGCCACCGACCTGGACACCAAGATCCTAGCCAAGGCGCAAGCGGGGGTTTACGACCAAAGGTCGGTCAAGGATGTCCCGCCCAAGGTGCTGTCCAGCTATTTTGAGGTCCAGTCCGGGCATTACAAGGTCAAGGCCGATGTAGCCCGGCAGGTGAAATTCAGCCAGCTCAACCTGATGGACCGGATGGGGATGAGGCGGATGCAGGGGTTTGACTTCGCCTTCTGCCGGAACGTGCTGATTTACTTTGACGAAGAGTCCCGCAAGAAGGTGGTTGGCGGGATTTATGACGCACTCAACCCCGGGGGCTTTATCTTTTTGGGCCATTCCGAATCGGTCGGCAAGCTGAGTGCTGCCTTCAAGCTGGTCAAATTCCAAAAATCCCTTTCCTACCAAAAGTAGGGAACTCCAAAGGCAGAGGCTCCATGAGTGACGAAAACCGGTTGTCCGAATTTGGGAGGTTGATCAACGAGCTCCAACATGGTGACGAAACCAACCGGAGGTATGCCGCCGAGGACTTGGAGTATGGGCGATTTAATGAAGCGGTCCCCTACTTGGCCAAAGGACTGAACGACCCTTCGGTAGCCGTGGCCGAAGCTTGCGCCGCCGCACTGGCCGGTCTGGGCGGGGAACCGGTGGTCCTGGAGACGATCGGAAACCTGGGGACCGAAGATGTTAGGTTGCGCAATCTGACCTGCGAGATCCTGGTACGGTTGGGGGACTTGGCGGTGCCGATGCTGGCCAAGGAATTACAATCCCGCAACCGGGACGTACGCAAGTTTGCGGTGGACTGCCTCTTGGCCATCCATTCGGATGCCAGCATCAAAGCCATGGTGGTGGCGCTGGACGACTCAGATGTGAACGTCTCGGCGACGGCGGCAGACGGACTGGGTGCGGTGGGCGACTCGACCCACCTGGAGATTCTTTCCACCTACCTGGGGGTGGAAGACGAATGGATGCGCTGCGCTGTGGTTCGAGGGATCACCTCCATCGGCGGGGCCAAGGCCCTGCGGTTGGTGCGGTCCAACCTCAAATCCCCGGACTTGGTGGTCAAGATCACCTGCATCCAGGGGATCGGCAAGATTGTTATTTCCGAAGCGGCAGAAGCACTGATTGAGGTGATGGCTACCGAAGACCCGGGTTTTTTTGCCTCCGAAATGGTCGCCGCCCTGCACCACATCGTGGTGGGCTTAAGCGCCGAAGAACGGATGGGCCTCAAACCCCAAGGAATACTCCCCTGTTTGGCTTCGGTGTTGGCCACCGGGGCGGAGGAACACCGTCTGATGGCGGTTGAACTGTTTGACTTCCTTAGGCTAGATTCCGGGCGGGATGCGCTGCTGCCTTACCTGGGGGACTCTTGTCTGCCGGTCCGGGAGCAGGTGATCGCCACTTTGGGCCGCCAAACCGACAAAGACCTGTCCCCTTTCTTGGAAAAACTTTCTTCCCCCACCGCCGCACCTGCCGAAAAAACCGGAGCCCTGGAGGTTGCTGCCACCCTGGACCCCAAAGGGGCGGAGCGGTTTTTCCGGTTGGCCTTGGGCAGCGAAGACCCGGTCTTGTTTGCCGCCGGATTGAGGTTTTTGCCGGTCCAGGAGGTCGGAGAATTTAAGGCGGAGTTGAGCCAAGGCCTTTCCCACCCAAGCCCCGAAGTGCGCAAAAGCGCTGCCGAATTGGTGGGCCGGGCCGCCGGGCAGAAACACTGGGCCTCGACCTGGGTGGCCCCGTTGGTCGAACAGATGCAGCAGGAATCAGAAAGCGATGTCAAGGAAGCGATCGACAACGCCCTGATCCAGCTGGGCTCCGAAGACAAAAGTTGTGGGGTCGCCGCCTACATTCGGTCCTTTACTCCCGAACAGAGAGCCTTGGCCATTGGGCTGTTTGGGGCGGAGGACCCCGGCCTAACCCCGGCCAAAATCCTGGCCTCTGCCCAGGACCCGGAAGAACCAATTCGAGTGGTTGCGTTCAAAGTCTTGGCAAACCTAGGTCAATTGACCTATGACTTAATCACCCAAGGGATTGCCGATCCGGCCCCGGCGGTGAGAGTCGAGGCGGTTCGGGGGCTGGCGACCTTGTCGGAGGACCCGGAGCTGGTGCAATTTGTTTCCGGCCTGATCCACAAAAAGGCGGGAGAAAACGAACAGGTTGATGTAGAGTTGATCCAGGTGGTGGTTTTGTTCCGGCTCAAAAGCGCCGGGGCGCTTTTGCGGCCCTTCCTGATTTCTCTTTCCACCTGGGTGCAGATCGAAGCGGTTGAAGCGGCTCGGGCGCTGGGGCTTTCCGAGTTGTTGCCGGTGTTAAGGGAGTTGTCCGAAGGGGCTGAAGCGGACCTTCAAAGTGCGTTGGAACAGGCGATAGACGAGTTGGAGTAGGACCCATGGCCCAAAAAGTGTTGGTGATCGACGATTCTCCGATTGTGCGGAATCTACACAGCGTGATGCTCAAGTCCGCCGGATACATCGTTGCGGAAGCGGAGAACGGCTACGATGGCTTGGAAAAGGCGATGTCCACCCACTACGACCTGATGGTGGTGGACATCAATATGCCCAAGATGGACGGTTTCACCTTTTGCCGTGAGATCAGGTCTTCGGAAGAGCACAAGAATGTCCCCATTATCATCGTCTCCACCGAAGCGGAAGCAGAGGACAAGATGCAGGGGTTCAAGGCGGGAGCCAATCTTTATCTGGTTAAACCGGTAAAAGCCGACCAGTTGATTCAAAATGCCAAAATGCTGCTTGGTTAAACCGAAGGGGAGCTATGTCCGACGAATTGGATGACCTGATCCAGGGTTTTGTGGAAGAAAGCCACGAGGCCTTTGATGCCATCGAAAACGACCTCCTGAACATCGAGGAGAACCCCGAGGACCTGACCATCGTCAACGGGATCTTCCGGGTGATGCACACCATCAAGGGGACCGCCGGTTTCATGGGCCTTGATGACATCAACCACTTGGCCCACAAGTTGGAGACTCTCTTTGACATGATCCGCAAAGAGACCATGCAGATCACCCCCGAGTTGATGGACACCCTGCTTCCGGCGATCGACCTGCTCAAGCTGATGGTCTTTGAACTGGTGGAAGCCCAGCGAAGCGAATACGACCTTTCCACCACCATGGAACTGTTGGACTCCCTGGCCGCCGGTACCCCACAGGCACCCAATGCCCAACCCAAAGCAGCCGCCGAACCGACCCCCAAGATCGAAGCTCCCGCACCCGAACCGGCCAAAAGCGCCCCGGAGGAAGACGGGCCGATGGTCAAGGAATTGATCGGCGAGTTTGTCCAAGAGGCGGAGGAACACCTCCAGTCCATTGAAGCCAACCTGCTCAAGCTTGAACAAAGCCCAGGGGACGAAGAGGCGATCAACGAGGTCTTCCGGGCGACCCACAGCATCAAAGGCACTGCGGCCTACGTCAACGTTGGCAAGATCACCAGGCTTTCCCACAAGATGGAGACCGTTTTCGACAAGGTCAGAAAAGGCAGCGCCGCCTATTCTTCCGAGTTGGCGGACTTGACCCTGAAGGGCTTGGACCTGCTGCGGACCTTGATCTTTATGATCAAAATGGACGAAGACATCGGCATGATCTCGGTGGACGAAGTGGTTGGCCAATTGGACCGCTATTTGGGCGGCGGAGCTGCACCAGCCAAAGCCGCTGTGGCGGCACCTGCCTCCAAGGAAGCTCCGGCCGGGCTCAGCGCCTTTGACGTTTTCAAGAACCTCTGCAGTCAACATCTGGTAGCCATCCAGGTGGCAGGCGGAGAGTTGGCCTCCGGAGAGATTGGCGAAGAGAACCTGATGGTACTCAACCGTACGGTCAGGACCCTGTCGGGGGCCGCCGAAAAGATCGGTGCCGAGGACCTGTTGGAGCTGCTCAAGAAGTATGACGATTTGGTAATGTCGGTCTTGGCCGGGGAAAAAAACTCCGGTGAGGTGCAAGGCCCGGCGATGGACTTGGGGCTCAAGATTGAAGAGCTGATGAACCAATACCTGCAGGCTTCCGAACCGAGTAAAACCAAGGCGAAGGCCAAAGAGCCGGAGGCAGAAAAGGCGGCTCCGGCGGCCAAAAAACCCGCCCCCGCTCCGGCTCCGGCCGCCCCGGCCCAGTCTCAGGCGGACAAGGACAAGGATTCGGAACTCAAAACCATGCGGGTGGATTCCTACCGCTTGGACACCTTCATGAACCTGATCGGCGAATTGATCATCGCCAGGAACAGCTTCAACCACACCTTAGGCGAAATGGCCGGGGCCAATCTGCCTGCCCATGTCTTTACCAACCTTCGGTCCGTGGAAGCGGCATTCAACCGAATCTCCGAAGACCTCCAGACCACCTTGATGGAGATGAGGTTGATCCCGGTCAAGACGGTGTTCCAAAAGATTCCTAGGATCGTCCGGGACATCAGCCGCAAAACCGGAAAGAACATCCAGTTGCAGATGATTGGGGAAAATACCCAGATCGACAAGTCGATCATCGAGATGATCGGCGATCCATTGGTGCACATCATTAGGAATTCCTGCGACCATGGGGTGGAAACCCCGGAGAAGCGGATTGCTGCAGGCAAGCCGGAGATGGGCAACATCATCCTCAAAGCCAGTCACCTGGGCAGCTCCATTGCCATCGACATCATCGACGATGGGGCGGGGATCAATACCGAACGGGTGCTGGAAAAGGCCTTGGAAAAGGGTCTGATCCGTCCCGAACAGGTGCCGACCTTGGACAAAAAGACCATCAATGCCTTTATCTTCCACCCTGGTTTCTCCACTGCCGATCAGGTGAGCGATATCTCGGGCCGAGGGGTGGGGATGGATGTGGTCTTGACCAACATCTCCAAGATCCACGGCAGTGTGGACGTGGAATCCGAACCAGGGGCGGGGACCCAGATTCGCTTGTTGCTGCCTCTGACCTTGGCGGTGATCGATGCGCTTTTGGTGATCGAGGGGGGCCAGATGTTTGCCATTCCGTTGGAATCGGTCAAAGAGTCGATCGAGATCAAGGAAAGCGAATTGCACCAGCTCAAACAAAAAGAGGCGATCAACCTGCGGGGCGACATCATTGGGGTGGCCCGCCTCTCCCGCCTGTTGGCCTTGCCCGAAAAGGAGCCGGACCCCAACCGGGTGGTCAGCGTGGTTTTTATCCAAGTGGGGACCAAGGTGATGGGTGTGGTGGTGGACGACCTGTACAACCAACAAGAAATCGTGGTCAAGCCGCTGCAATCTTATCTGACCAAGATCCCCGGCTTGAGTGGCTCGACCATCTTGGGCAGCGGGGACATCGTCTTGATTTTGGAGCCCTCCGACTTGGTTGACCTAGCCTCGGTGTAGCTCTCCCAAAGGCCCCCCGAAACGTTGGGGGCCAAACCAACCTTTTTTCCCCGACCCCATGAAGCGCCTGATCACCTCCGCTTTACCCTACGTCAACAACGTGCCCCACCTGGGCAACATCATCGGCTGTGTGCTTTCGGCAGACGTTTACGCCCGGTATTGTCGGGCGATGGGCTACGAAACCCTCTACATTTGTGCGACCGACGAATACGGTACCGCCACCGAGAACAAGGCTCGGGAAGAAGGCTTGAGTCCCAAGGAGATCTGCGACAAGTACCATGAGATCCACAAACAGGTGTACGAGGCCTTTGACATTCGGTTTGATTTTTTTGGCCGCACCAGCCACCCCGAACACACCGAAGTGACCCAGGAGATCTTCCTGGACCTGGAAAAAAATGGTTTTGTGGTCGAAGAGGAAAGCCTCCAGACCTATTGTGAACAAGACCAAATGTTTCTGGCCGACCGGTACGTGGAAGGGACCTGCCCCCATTGCGGGAAGGCCGGGGCTCGGGGGGACCAGTGTGAGGCTTGCGGCAAGCTGCTCCAGCCGACCGAACTCTTGGAGCCGAAATGCCAAATCTGCGGCAATCCACCGACCACCAAGTCCACCAAGCACCTTTACCTCAACCTGCCCAAGCTGGAAGGGCCGCTGGTCGAGTTCCAGAAACGTTCCTCCAAAGAGGGCGGCTGGGTGACCAATGCGGTGACCACGACCCAAGGGTGGGTGGACCGGGGCTTGATGCCTAGGCCCATTACCCGTGACCTCAAGTGGGGGGTGCCGGTGCCCAAGGTGGGTTATGAAAACAAGGTATTTTACGTTTGGTTTGATGCGCCGATCGGCTACATCTCCGCCACCAAACGGGGCTTTCCGCAGGATTGGCGGCGTTGGTGGTTTGACCCCCAAGGGACCCACCTGTACCAGTTTATGGCCAAGGACAACATCCCCTTTCACACCGTGGTTTTCCCGGCCAGCCTGATTGGCACCGGCAAGGACTGGACCTTGCTGCACCACATCAACAGCACCGAATACCTCAACTATGAGGGCGGCAAGTTCTCCAAATCCAGGAGCCTGGGGATCTTCGGCAACGACGTGCTGGAACTCAAGGAGCTGATCCCTATTGACTTGTGGCGGTACTACCTGCTCTCGAATCGGCCCGAATCTTCGGATGCCAACTTTGTTTGGGAGTCCTTGATCGAGGACGTAAACAGCAACTTCATCGACAACATCGGCAACCTGCTCAACCGGGTGTTGGTCTTTTACCACAAAAATTTCACCGGACCTTTGGGCAGCCTCCAAGGTTCGGCCCAAGAACCTTTTTTGGCCGAAGTGGCCAAGGTGGGGCAGCAGGCCAAAGACCAGCTCGAACAGGTCCAGCTCCGAGAGGCGCTCAAGACCGCTCTTTCCTTGGGCCGGATGGGGAACAAGTATTTCCATGACTCCGAACCCTGGAAGGTGATCAAGTCCGACCCCAAAGCCGCCCGGTTGATTCTGGTGGCGCTGCTGTACCTCTTGCAGGACCTGGGGCATTTGCTTTCCCCCTACCTACCCGCTACTGGCCTAAGAATCCTGGGGCTTTTTGGTTTGCAGGAACCCAAGTTTAACCAAACCGGGACCTGGGGGCACCTGGAGGCAGTGGAACCGGGACCGGCGATGTTGCTGTTCCCCAAGTTGGACCCCAAGTTGATCTTGCCGCTCAAGGAAAAATATTCCGGCAAACGGCACTTTGAGGGGGATGCCGAGACTTCAGCCCCAGACCCGTTGACCGCCTGGGCCAAGGTAGAGATCAAGGTCGGCCAAATCTTGGAGGTCAGGCGGCACCCGGAAGCGGAGCGGCTTTATGTGGAACGGATTGACCTGGGCGGCGGCGAGGTCAGGACCATCGTTTCGGGACTGGTGGCCCACTACACTGAAGCCGAGCTACTGGGCCGCAAGGTGCTGGTGGCCAGCAATCTGGCGACGGCCAAGCTTAGAGGGGTGGACTCGGAAGGAATGGTGTTGGCGGTGGAAAAAAAGAAGAAATTGGAAGTTGTGGACTTGAGCTGGGCCGAATTGGGCCAAGTGGTACAGGCCGAAGGGGAATTGGACTTGCCCAAACCCAAAGCGATCACGGTGGACGAGTTTTTTGCCGCCCCCTTGCGGGTGGAGGGGCACCGGTTTTATTGTGGCGACCATGCCTTGTCCCTGGGGGGGCAACCGCTGCGAACCCAAGAATTTGAGTCCGGCAAGGTCAGCTAGCAAGTTGGGGGCTACGGCCCCTTACCACCCAAAAAAATTTCCCCCAAGACTGTTCCCCCAACCGATTGTGGGGGTCCTCAAAACCTTCTCCCACCTGGGTGCCCATGAAACTCAAACTGCGGGTCCCCAAGGCTGCCGAGCCGGGGCTGCGGATCACAAAGGCTGCTTTTGATCGACGATAACTTCTCGGACCTCCAATTGTTGCACTGGATGCTTTCCCTCTAGGGGCGGATCGAACAGGCGACCGATGGGCAAAAGGGGCTGGCGATGTTTGAGCAGGCCCTGACAACCCTTAACGGGTGATTTTTGGGACCTGTTGATGCCGGGGTCTTGGGCACCGCAGTGATTGAGCGGAACCGGGAATATGAGGTTTGGACCTGGAAGGGCAGGTGCAATCAGTGGCCTTGGTGATGGCTTCTTTGGTCAGTGACTGGCAGGTGCTCGACCAGAACCTCAAGGCCGGGGCGGAGTATTGTCTGTTAGAACCCTACCGGGCGGATGCCGCAGGTCCCAGGTGATGGCCGCCATCAACCTGGGACCTGCGGCAAACCGGCAAATAGAGCCCTTGGGGCTGTGGGTGCTGGGTCAGGGCTCCGGCCAAAAGACCCGTTCTCCCTTCCAGTTGGTGAGCCAAACTCCGCCTTCGCCCGGTTCGGGAGCGGTGGCGAGGTCCACCTTGCCGCCGGGCGGGTCGGCGATCAATTTGGGCAGCATCACGCCGCTTAAGCTTTGCCGTAGCTCTCCCATCAGTTCCAAAGCCCGGGTAGGGCCGACCCGAAAGTGGGAAGCTCCGGTGATCCAGTCACACAAGTACAGGGCATAAGGCCGCACCCCTAGACCATAAAGCCCCTTGAACAAAGCGGCCAGGGTCTGGGGATCGTCATTGACCCCTTGGAGCAACACCGTTTGGCTGGCCAACATCACCCCGGCCTTGCGGAGCCGAGAGAGCGCCAGGGCAACTTCGGCGGTCAGTTCGGCGGGGTGGACAAAATGTAGGTTGAGCAACAACGGCTGGTGTCGGCCCAAAAGCTTGGCCAGTCCGGGGGTGATCCGTTGGGGCAAGGTGGCCACGGCTTTGGTGGAGAACCGCAAGAAACGAATTTGCGGGAGTCGGGCCAGTTCCCCCAACAGCCAACCCAAGGCAGAATCTCCGAGCAACAAAGGCTCCCCGCCACTCAAGATCACTTCCTCAATCTGGGGTTGTTCTTTGAGCCAATCCAATCCTTCTTGCCACTGGGCCTTGCCCAGCTTGTGCTCTCCCTTGCCCACCTTCCGGGCTCTGGTGCAATACCGGCAATAAACCGGGCAATGGGGGGTGAGCAGAAAAAGCGCTCGGTTGGGGTAACGGCGGACGATACAAGGCACCGGGCTGTCCCGTTCCTCGACCATCGGGTCTTGCAGCTCAAAGGGGGAGGAGGTCAGTTCGAGGGGGCTGGGCAAGACCGAACGCAACAAGGCCGGTTCCTGCTCACAAAGATTGGCGTAATATGGGGTCAGTCCAAAGGCCAGCCGAGACTCCAAGGAGGCCAGCGTCAGGGGGGCCAAGCCAAAACGGGCGGCAAACTGCGCCGCTGTTTTAAGCCTAGAACTCAACTCCTGCTTCCAAGTGGTTCTGCTGGGTTTGTTCAAAAGGGACCCTCAAGAGGGGGATTGTGCCCCCCCTGAGGTCAGAGGTGGCTTAAACCGCCGATTCTGGCGTTGAGAGCTTTGGTGGTTTGGTGGGTCGGTCCGAACACCTTTTGGCTCATCTCCAATGCCTTTTGGTAGTACCGGGTGGCTTCATTGACCCGGCCCATTTGGTCCCATTGGTCTCCCAGCTTCACCCAGTAGGTGACCAAAGCAGGGTTGGGTTTTACCTTTTCTCCGAACATAATCCTCCGATCGTTGGTTGTTCTTGAGAAGGTAAATGCAAACCCCGTGCTAAGCCTTGTAGGTCCTTGGTGGGCCGACTTTCAAGTGAACCTGATCCGGGGGTCAACCCAAGCCAAACAAAGGTCCGAAAGGATGTTGCCCAACAAAAAAAGCAGGCTGGTCAACAGCAGGCTGCCCAAGACCACCGGGTAATCCCGTTCGGTGATCGCCTGGAAGCCCAAAAGCCCTAGGCCGTCAATGTTAAACACCGTTTCGATCAGGTAGCTGCCGGTAAAAACCAGACTGATGTTGTTGCCGAAACTGGCGGCCATGGGGATCAGGCTGTTGCGCAAGGCATGGCCCCAGATCACCTGCCTTTGGGTCAAACCTTTGGCAAAGGCGGTGCGGACATAGTCGGCTGAAAGGTTTTCCAGCAAGGAATTTTTCATCAACACGGTCATGGAGGCAAAGGCCCCCACCAGATAACAGGCCAAGGGCAGGACCGAATGGTAGAGCAGGTCTCCCGCCTTGGCCAAGGGGTTCAGGTCTTCAAAGCCCCGGGAGGTAAACCCTTCCATCGGGAACCATTCCAACCGACCGCCAAAAAAGACCAACAGGATCAGGCCCAGCACAAAGGCCGGTACGGCGTAACCGGTGAAGATCAAAACCGAGGTGACCGAATCCACCCAGGTCTTGTCCTTGACCGCTTTCAAGACTCCCAAGGGGATACAAACCAGATAGGTGAGGATCGAGGTGACCAAACCGTAGTACAGGGAAACGGGCAAACGGGCCTTGATCAGGTCCCAAACCGGTTCATTGTACCGGTAACTTTCCCCCAGGTCCAGCCGCACCACCCGGCCCAGCCACTCCAGGTAGGCTTGGTAGATCGGTTTGTCGAAGCCGTAGATTTTTTTTAGGTATTCCAGGTCCGCAGGACTCAGCCCCTGCCGAGCACTGTTGGACTCGGTCTTTTGGGCGGCAAACTGCCGTTCCATCAAGGCCTGCTCAATCGGCCCGCCTGGCACCACTCGGGTGATCAGGAAGGTGAGCAGGGTGATCCCGATGACGGTAGGCAGGATCAACAAAAAACGACGGATCAGGTACAAACGCATGCAGGTCTCCACTCTGGCTATGAAGCTTAAGGCAACCGGGCAAGTCACACAAGGCTTTGCCAAAAAAAACCGGGCAGGGTACAACCTTGGGTATGGAACCAACCGACTTTTTTTTGGCGATCAACACCAGGTGGTGGAACGCCGAGGCCCATTATGCCTTTAACCTCGCCTTGGCCTTGACCCAGGCGGGGCACCAAGTCACGGTTCTGGCCAATGCCGCCAGCCCGGTGGCCCAAAGGGCGGCCCAAGCGGGGCTGGCCGTTTGGACCGAGCTGGACCTGGACAACAACCGGCCTTGGGTACAGTGGGGCAACTACCGTAAACTCCGAGCCCGGCTCTCCCAGGGCCGGTTGCCAGTGGTGGTGAGTTTTAAGTCTTCCGGGTCTTGGATCTTCTCTTTGGCTCGTAAACGCTGGCCGGGGCTGGTGCTGGTCCGGGTGCGGGGGGAAGCGAGGCGGCCCAAAACCAATGGCTTAAACCGCTGGGCCTATGGCCCCCAGGGCTGCAACGGGGTGCTTGGTGCCGGGAGCCAGATTGCGGATTGGATCCGGGAACTGGTGGGACCGGAACAAAAGGTGGGGGTGTTGTATTATGGAGCCCCTCCCCTGGCGAGTCGGCCCGCTGGTGGCCGGGACCAAAGCCCCGCTCCTTTGGAGCTGCCCCAGGGAAAAACCGTATATTGTCTTTTGGGTCGCACCCAAGCGGTCAAGGGACACCAAATCTGCTTGGAAGCCTTTGCCCTGCTGGCCGAGCCGGAGTCGCACCTGCTGCTTTTGGTCAAGGACCTGGAGGAATACCCTTTAGAGCTACAAAACATTAAAGAGAAGATCACCAGCCTGGGCCTGGATTCACAGGTGACAGTGGTGGGTCAACGGTCCGATCTTTTTGAAATTTTGCAGTCCGTCCAAGTCGGCGTGATCCCCAGCCTGGGCAGCGAAGTCAACTGTCGGGTGCTGGTCGAGTTTTTTTCCCTTTCGATCCCGGTGGTTGCCTTTGGGGTGGGGACCTTGCCCCAGTTGGTGGATTCGGGGCGCAACGGCTGGCTGTGCCCAACGATCAGCGCCGAAGCTTTGGCGGAGGGGCTCAAGCAGGCAGGGGCACAATATCCAGCCTGGGGGAAGGAGGCGGGAGCCGACTACCGGGCCAAATACCGGCTGGAGGTCTTTGGGGCGAGGTTTCTGGACTTTTTCGCCCAACTGGGGACAAGATGAACGGAATTTGCATTTCTATAGGGTAACCTTGACTTCAGGCAGTTGGCTTTGGGAACCTTGGCCTTTGGATCAACCTTCTTTTTGAGCACCGATGTTTAAAAAATCCGTCACCTTGGCCTTGGTTTTGTCCGTCCTTTGGGTCTGGACGGCACCCCGCCCGGCGCTGGCGCAAGACGAAGGCGAACCGGCCCTGAAAACCCTGGCGGTATTCTCGCTCGGCGGGGCCGCCGCCGGAGCCGCCTTGGGCGTGATGGTTTGGCTGCTCGACCCGATCGGCCCCTCTTCGGATTTTACCAACTCCACCTTCACCGGTATGGCGCTGGGCACCTTTGCGGGGGCGATCTTTGGGGGATTGCAGTTGCAACGGCAAGCGGTCTTCCCTTATGAACAGGCCCCTCGGCCCAACGAATTTGACGGGGCCATGCCCTTAGGCATCAACGAACACCGCAGTCCGGCCTTGCCCACCTTGAGGGCCGAAAAGGCCCCGAAGCTTCCTTTGGTAGGCTTTCATCTCCAGTTTTAGTTTTCTGCTCTCTGGAAGGCAAAAAAAAGGGAGGGCACCGGTGTGAGGTGCCCTCCCTTTTTTGTTTGGGGCCAAACCGTTTTAGTGCTCGATCTCCGCTTCCTTGATCTTGTTGAAGAACAGTTGTTGGAACAAGGTCAGGATGTTGCTGACCACCCAGTACAAAACCAGCCCCGAAGGCATGTCCAAGAAGAAAAAGACCAGCACCAAGGGCATGAACTTCATCACCTTGGCCTGGACCGGGTCCATCGCCGGTTGGGGGGTGATGTGTTGTTGCAGGAACATCGAGGCACCCATCAGAAAGGGCAGGATCAAGGTGTAGTCGGTGGCCGAAAGGTCGGTCAGCCACAAGGCGAAGCCCTGGTGGCGCAACTCGATGGCCGGCATCAAGGCCGAATAGAGGGCGATAAAGACCGGCACCTGCATCAACAAGGGCAGACAGCCGCCGATGGGGTTCACCTTGTTCTTCTTGTACAGCTCCATCACCTCACGGTTGAGCCGGTCCTTGTCGTTTTTGTATTTGTCCCGCAGGTACTTCATCCTTGGGTTGAGCTTGGCCATCCGGCGCATGGAGAGCATTCCCTTGAAGGCCAGCGGGAACAACAAAGCCCGGACTACCAGGGTCAAAAGGATGATGGCCACCCCCCAGTTGTGGGCCAAGCTGAAAAGCCACCGCAAAACCGCCAACATCGGGTAAGCCAGGAAGTCGAACCAACCCAGGTCAAGGCTCGCCGGGAGCCGTTGGTCATATTTTTCCATCTCCCTTTGGACTTTGGGGCCCAGGTAAAGATCAAAGGTCTTTTTGTACCTTTGGCCGCTGCGAAGTTCAAACTCCGGCTCTTGGTACAACATCGTCGGGACCAGGATCTTGTTCCCATGGGCCAAAGCTTCCACCCCTTCAAGGGTCAAAGAGAAATTTTCTTCCCCTTGGGGCTTTAAGGCAGAGATGAAATAGGTGTCCATCACCCCGGCCCAGCGGAGTTTTTGCAGCTCCACGGGGGTTTCAAAATCGCTGTCGCTGTAGGTCTTGAAGCTACCGTCCACAATCGCCGCTCCCCGTTGGGGGTGGTTGAACTGGTCGGGCTCCACGATCTCGTTGCCGGCACCCATGTTGAAGCTGGGCTTGACCCTGATCGGGTTGTCGGTTGGATTTTCCAGGGCAACTTGCAGGGTGATCAGGTAGTCTTCCGGGTGAAAGGTCAGGGTCTTGGTGATCCGCAGGCCGTTTTGCAGGTTGGCGGCCAACACCAGTTCGGTGGCCTCTCCCTGGACTTCCAAACGTTCGCTGGAGGTTCCGTAAAACTGGGCGGGGTTTTGTTCCTTCAAGGGGAGGACCTGCCACTGGGGCTGGTTGTGTCCCACCATGTTGACCCACCGTTGGGGGTCATAGGCGGTTTTTTCCTTGTAGCCGATCAAGTGGTAGATCCAGTTGTTCGAGGGCTTCGGGTCTGGACCGGCGTAAAGGTAATCCTTGAGGTAAAAGGCTTTTAAGGTCCCGCCGTTGGTGTCGATCACCGCTT
Organism: Candidatus Lambdaproteobacteria bacterium RIFOXYD2_FULL_56_26; assembly: GCA_001783715.1. GTDB lineage: Bacteria > SAR324 > SAR324 > XYD2-FULL-50-16 > XYD2-FULL-50-16 > XYC1-FULL-56-13. The sequence goes on along the minus strand of MFNF01000050.1, from coordinate 12,445 downwards.
GGTAGTGGGGCGCTTCAACTACCACATCTTTGGCCACGGCCAAGGGAGCCGGAGCAGCGGAATCGGCAGGCCCGGCCGCTTCCAAAGTGGCGCTGGGGGTCACCGAAGCGGTTTCACCGGCCGCTTCGGCCCCGGTTGCGGGAGCCGAAAGAGTGGTTGCGGTCCCGGCGGCCTTTTTGGGTGTTTCCTGGGGAGGAAAGAATTGGTAATACCCCACCAACACCAAGGTGGAGAGCAAAAAGGCGAGTAAGATATTGCGGTCCATGGTTGTAGAGGGCTAGGATTTTAGGAAGGTGAACTTCAAGGGCACATCATCCACCCCGCCTTGGCAAAAAGGTTGGCAGCGCAAGAGCCGCCAGACCGCCAAGACCGAGCCCTTGAACAGGCCGTGCCGTACCAAGGCTTGGTGTGCGTACTCGGAGCAGGTGGGGTAATAGATGCAAGAGGGGGGAAGCATTGGGCTGATGATCTTCTTGTAAAGCCAGATCAGCCCCAAAACCGGGGCCACCGTCCATCTCCTGAGAAAACCAAGGTTCATGACAGGTGGCGAAAAAAACGTTCCAAGTGGCAGGCCACCTCTTTGAGAGTCGGAGCCGTTTGGGGTGCCCCGGTAACGTAAATGGCCAAGTTTATCGGTCGATCCAGCCATTCGGGGCTTTGACGTAAATTCTCCCGGATCAGCCGTTTGAGCCGGTTCCTTTGTGGAGAAGAACCGACCCGTTTGGATATGGAAATCACCGTCTTTGCCCGCCCTGCCTCAACGGCAGTCCATTTGAACTTCAAGAAGCCCGCACGGAACGCCTGGCCTTGGGCAAAGACTTGGGAGATCTCCTTTTTCTTAGCAAGCCTGAGGCTCCTAGGGAATCGGAGTCTTCGCTTTTTGGGGGCAGGCACCTAAGCCGGTTTAAGCACTCAGCTTTTTGCGGCCCTTACGGCGACGAGCATTGATCACCGCCCGGCCACCATGGGTGGACATGCGTTTGCGGAAGCCGTGTTTTTTGCTTCGCTGTCGTTGGTTCGGTTGGAACGTACGTTTCATCTGCCCTCTGTAGGTCTGTCAGTCAAAAAACAATAGTTGTGCATCCGAGCAGTATTAACGGCTTGTCGCTCTCTTGTCAAGAACCGGCCCGAGAATTTTTCCCGATCTGCTCTTGTGCAGGAAGAGCCGTTGCCTTAAGCTTTCCTCAGCCAGGGTGGTCCTGTCGCTGCAAGAACCTGCCTCACCGTTGGCCCGGCCCCAGATGATCGAAGAACTCCAAATCGGCGAAAAACGCTTTTTGTTGCTGGGCACGGCCCACATTTCCCAAGAATCGATTACCGAGGTGATCCAGGCCATTGAGGCCCACCGGCCCGATTCGGTTTGTGTTGAGCTCTGCCAAGCGAGGTTCGACTCGATCAAACACCCGGACCACTGGAAACAAATGGACGTGGTGCGGGTGGTCAAGGAGGGGAAGTCGGGGCTGTTGATGGCCAATTTGGTTTTAAGTTCTTTCCAAAAGAAAATGGGCGACCAGCTCGGGGTCAAACCGGGAGCCGAGATGGTGGCCGCCGTGGAAGCGGCGGAAAAAATCGGTGCCCAGGTGGTGTTGGCGGACCGCTCGGTCAGCGTGACCCTCAAACGCTGCTGGGGCAGGCTGGGCTTCTTTGAAAAGGCGAAGGCCTTGGCGCATCTGTTCTCCGAAGGGCTGTCCGCCCCGGAGATCACCCCCGAAGAGATCGAAGCCCTCAAACAAACCGATGTCCTCTCCGAAGCGATCAGCTCCCTGGCCAAAGAGCTGCCGGGGGTCAAAGAGGTCCTGATCGACGAGCGGGACCAATACCTGGCCGCCAAAATCAAACAGGCACCGGGGGCAACCGTTTTGGCGGTGGTCGGGGCGGGGCATTTGGCGGGGATTTTGTCTTGGATGGAAAAAGAGGTGGACTTGGAGCCGCTGGACCAACTTCCGCCTCCTTCTCGTTGGGTGAACCTGCTCAAGTACGGCTTCCCCGGTTTGGTTCTCGCCTTGTTTGCCTACGGCTTTACCTTCATCGACAGCCAAACCAGCTTTGAAATGGCCAAGCGGTGGTTTTTGGCCAACGGGATCCTGGCCGGGTTGGGGGCTGCCTTGGCGGGCGGGCATATCCTGACCATCCTGGTGGCGTTTTTGGCCGCTCCCTTTACCTCCTTGAATCCGGCGATTGCCGCCGGTTGGGTCTCGGGCCTGACCGAGGCCTGGGTCAGAAAGCCCAAGGTGGCGGATTTTGAGAACCTGCCCCAAGACATCACCAGCCTCAAGGGATTTTGGTCCAACGAGATCACCCGCATTTTGTTGGTCGTGGTTTTCTCCAACCTGGGTTCCTCCTTGGGCAGTCTGATTGGGATTCCTCTCTTGGCGGCTTTGCTCTGAGGGAAGCTTAAAAAAAATACCTTTGTCATAAGAGCCAAAAACGGATACCTTTGGCGCAGAGGAGAATGCACCATGGAGAATATGAAAAACGGCCTTCTACAGGATTTTATCCCCCAGCTGAAGAACCTGATCAAGTCCGAAACTGTCTTCGGGGAGCCCTACCAGGTGGGCGAAGTGACCTTGATCCCGGTCAACTCGGTGAAGATCGGCTTCGGCTTCGGCAACGGACAGACCACCAAGGACGGCGAAGGTGGCGGCGGCGGGGGTGGAGTGGTTTTGACCCCGGAAGCCTTTTTGGTGATCCGGGACGGACAGGTTTCCATCCACAGCTTGGCCACCGGCAGCATTGAAAACCTGATGGACAAGGTCCCCGAGGTCCTGGACCGACTGCTGGGGCTGTACGAGAAGGCCACCAAAAAGAAAGCCCCCCCGGCAGAGTCGGTGTAACCGATGGTTTGGGTTGGTTGGTCCCTCCTGTTGTTGGGTTTGGCCCTTTGTCCGCTTGCCTTTCCCGTTCGTCTTCGGTTTGTCTTGAGTCCCCTTTGTTTTGAAATGGCCTGGGGAGGGCTCGGGTTCTGGCTGGAAGGCGGAAAAAAAGGGGTTTCGGTTTTTGGGCTGAAAAAGGGGCTTGAGGAAAAGCCTGCCCCACCGGAAGCCCCGGCCAAGCCAGAAAAGGCCAAGAACAAAAAAAAGAAACAGGAAAAACAAAAGGTTGGGTTCAAGGACCTGCTCCGGATCTGGGGCCACCCGATCAAGGGGATCCTGCTGGACCGGGTCAAGGTTTTGGCCGGAAGGCTTTGGGCCGCTTTGCGGCTGGAGCGGCTTTTAGTCCGTTACGGCGGCGGGGATGCCTACCAACAGGGGGTCTTGGCCGGGGTGTTTGCGTTGGTGCCCCAAGGGGCAAGGTTGCGGTTGGTCAGCGATTTTGAAGGAAGGACCAACCTGGAATTGGAGGTGCATCTCATCACCTGGAAACTGTTTGGGGCCCTGGTCCTCTTTGTGGCCACCCTGCCTTATTGGAAGGCGATCCGCCTTTATAGGGAGCTTAGACTAACCTGATCCCCATTGTGCCATGAACCGGCAGTACCAAACCCAGGGCATGACCCTGATCCAAGCGATCGGCCCTTTTGTAGAGCTTTATTTTGACTGGCAAAAGCTCCCTTCGATCGACATCACCTCCGAATACTTTTTGGTACGGATCACCCCTAAGGTCGGCACCTTGGCGGTGGAGTACGCCAGACCCAACTCTTCGGGGCCCCTCTACTTCGGCCTCCGGGCAGGAGCCTCCTACAAGGTGGAGCTGCTCAAGGTTCCCTTTTTGTCTTACCAGGTGGAATCGGAATTTAAGCCGCTCCCTTGGGTGGACTTGGTGGAGGAACATGAAAATCTTTACAAGCTGGTTTGGGGCAATCTGGACCTCCAGAGCCTTTCGTCTCAAGGCAAGGGCGAATGGGTGGAGATTTGGGCCGACCAGCGGAAGATTGAAACCTTACACATCCACCACCTGCCCGAATGTTGGATCCAAGGCCGCCCGGTCGAGGTGACGGCCCAGATGGTCGGCGGCGAGAAGTTGTTCACCGCCCACACCAACCTGGGGGCCTGTGAAGTGGTCGCCCTCTTGGAACTGACCTTGGAAGAACACAAACCGGCCTTCTTCTTTTTCCGGGCCACCGCTCCTGTCCCGGCCTTCAAGACCCGGGCGGAAATCGAGCCTTTCCACGACATGAAGGGCTTTTTTGAACGTTCCTTCAAGGCCAAGTTCCCCAAAACCCCCGCCCAGCAGGTGATGGGTAAGTTGGTTTTTTCCGAAGACCGGCAGACAGTATGGGAGCTGCGTCAGTGGGGCTACTCGGCCCAGCCGGACTTGGGGTTGGTCAAGCTGATCCAAACCGAAGAATGGAGCCTCAAGGAGCCTTTGGAGGTCGAGGCTTGGCGGGTTACCTTGGAGATTACCACCCGGCACCGGGAGTTTTTTAAGGCCAGGTTGCTGGACAAGCAGTTTGGCCCGGAAGTGAAGACCTTGAGCCTGACCCCCGAAGAGGTGGCCGGGGCCAGGAAAAGCCTGTTCGAGATGAACCCCCACGCCTTTTGGGACCAAGCGCTGGTGGAGATGGTGCTGCATTTTAAGATCCCCTCCCACCCTTGGCAGGAATTCCAACGGGAGCTGGCCCATTCCACCAAATGGGACTGGACCCCCGGCGAGGCCGGGGAAGAGTTTTCCGCCGCCTTTGTGCTGTACGACCTGGAAGAGCCCGCCAAGGAACTGGTGCTGTTCGAGTCCGGCAAGGTGTACCGGGACCACTTCACCCCCAAAGTAGTGCTCAAGCCCCACAGTGACCGACGGATTCTGGTTTGGTGGGAGTTGGAGCAAAAGGGAGTGGAAAAGTTTCTGGCCGAGACCTGGAAGGTCGGGCTGGAGCAGGTGGGCTTTTACCTCAAGATCCATGAAGAATACTTGGGACGGAGGATCGAACGCAAGGACCTGGAGTGCCACTTGGCGGACTGCTTCTCGGAACACCAAAACCTGTATATCCAGGTGGAACCGGACCGTTGTTTTTCGGCGGAGATCGTTGTCCGGCATTATTCCAACGAAGCGGCGCTGACCCCGGTTTCCAAAAGCCTGACCACCCCTCGTCCGCTCTTTGACCGGGCCACCAACGAAGCCCCGGTTCGGGGCCTGGGGGCTTCCTGGTACCACACCAGCCAGCGGGAGGTGCGGCACCAACGGGGCCAGGACAGCAACAACAAGGGCAAGGTGATGTTGCACCTGCACATGCACTCGCCCAATCTCTTTCGGATCGAACCGTTTAGGGACAGCTACCTCAAGGACATGCCCTGGCCGATCCGCACCCAAGAGGGGGCGGAGGTCCACAACCCGCCGGGGGAATGGGCTTTGCGCAACTGTCTGGACAGCTGGATGCCGCTTTTGATGGTCTTTCGGAACCTTGCCAACGAGGGTGTGGACTTTCAGGTCAGCCTGGACATCAGCCCGCCGGTAGCCTACATGATCAGCCACCCCAGGTTCAAGGACTACCTGAGCCGCTTTTTGGCCCGTCTGATACGCCACACCAAGGCGCAAATCGCCTTGATGAAGGCCCGGCTGGAGCCGCCTGCCTACATCTGGGCGGCCCAAAAGCACCTGGACCAGTTGAACAACTTGGACCACTTTTACCACCAAGTGATCCACAAGGACATGATCGGTGCTTTCCGCAGCCTGGAACTTTCAGGCTTCCTGGAGATATCGACCTGCACCTTGACCCACGGCATGCCCGCTTGCCTCGAAAGTATGCCCGACTCTCTGGATGCCCAGATTGCCCTGGCGGCAAGGACCCACCACCGGATCTTCGGGGACCGACCCCGGGGGATCTGGCTGGCCGAGAACAGCTGCTTCCCCGGCGTGGACGGATGGCTAGAGAAGGAAGGACTGCATTATTATTTTGTGGAAGCAGAAGCGGTGTTGGGGGCTTCGGCTCGGACCAACAGTGAAGAATTCAACCCCCTGGTCCATCCGGGCAGCAACGTAGTGGCTTTCGGGCGTAGCCGTATGGGCCGGGTTCAGGTGTGGGACGCTGAGATCGGCTATGCCGGGCACCCGGACTTCCGGGAATACCACCACCGCCATTGGGGCCTGCCGCTCAAGCGGATCACCAGCAAAACCAGCGAGCAAAAGGCCCCTTATGATCCCGACCGGGCCCATCAGGTGGCCCGAGAGTTGGCCCAAGACTTCTACCGGAAGCTTTGCGCCAAGACCGACGAGCTGATGCATTGGGGTATGCCTTCCACTCCGCTTTTGACTTGCACCTACGATGCGGAACTCTTTGGCCACCATTGGGCGGAAGGGCCAGTGTTTTTGGAGGAGTTACTCCGGGAGTTCCACCGTGCCTCCGACCACATCGGTCTGGTGACCCCCAGCCATTATTTGGTGGGCTACCCGCACCTGCCCGAAGCCAGACCCAACCCCAGCACCTGGGGCCACGAAGCCAGCCATGTCCGTTGGACCGACCCCAAAGTCGCTTGGGCCCAACGGGAGCTGGAGCGGGCCGATGGGATCCTGACCCATTACCTGGGCCAAGGGGTCAGGGAAGAGCTTCCGCCCTTCTTCCGACGCTGTGTCGAACAAATGGGGATCGAACTGATGCGGGCCGAGTCTTCGGACCTCACCTTTGTGATCATCTCGGGCTCCTTTGAAGAAGATATGGTCCGGGAGATCCTCAAATACTTGGATTACTTCTACAAGCTCAAGACCCTGGTGGACAACCGGATCGAAGACCAAGAGTTTCTCGCCTTCCGGCGGTATGAAAACGACATGGTCCCCGAAATCGGCGATTATTACCGCTTGAACTGACCGTTTTTGGGGCCGGGGAGGGTTTTTTCTCCCCGGCCTGTTCTTTTTATCCCCCTCCCCTTTTTAGCAGCCCCTCTTTTTTTATTGCCCTGGAGCCTGCCGGGTCTTTCTCCCTAAAGGGTTGCAACTCGGGGATGGAGGTTTGGATTGGCCCTGCCCAAAAGTTTAACTTGACTTTGCTGACAGGTTATTCAGAATAAGTTTCAGTTTGTAACATGGGAATATTAAGATAAGCTTATAACATCGTTTCCCTAAAGGCAGGATGAACATGAATAAAAAGTCCCTTGAATCCAATCCCAACTTGGTCAAAACCTTAGAGGCCTTGTTTGACGATCAAGAGGAAAACATCGACAAGGCTGTTCGCTGCCTCAAAGTATTGGCCCATCCGCAACGGCTGAAGATTTTGTGTGTGCTCCAGACCGGCGAACATTCGGTCCAACAGTTGGAGCAGTACGTAGGAATCGCCCAGGCCACCTTGAGCCAGCACCTTTCCTTGCTCAAGGACCGAGGGATTTTGACCAGCCGCAGGCAGGGGAACTTTTCCCTTTATTCGGTAGCCAACCAAGACATGGTGGGGCTCTTTGAAAAGATCCAAACGATTTTTTGCGCCGCCCACTGAATCCTTGTAGTTGGGCTTACTGTAGCCTAGAGGCTTTAACCTCTAGGCTGTTGCTCAGAGCAGGTAATCCTTGACCAGCTTGTACCCCAAAAGCCCCAAAGGCCAGCTGTGGAAAAAGAGGTCAAAGATGTCGATCGGTTTTCTCAGGTCTCCGTTTACCAACATCCTCAGTTTTTCCACCAAGTGCGGTTCCGGCACAAACGGTGCCAATCCGAGCATGATGGCAGCGGGGATCAGCAACTTGTAATCAAGCAAAGACTCAAAATTCAAAAGGCCTCCTATGGATCATGAACTGGTTTTATACAACTTGGAAGATTGCCCTTACTGTCATCTAGTTCGCAGAAAACTCGATTTTCTGGGGTTTTCCTACCAAGTCAAAACGGTTCCTGCCCAAGGCGAGGACCGGGCGGAACTCAAGGCGCTCAGCGGCCAATCCGGGGTGCCGTTTTTGGTGGACGGGGCCAACAAAATTTCCGACTCTTCCAAAATATTGGCCTACCTGGACCAAACCTACGGCTCCCAGCCGATGTCCGGTGCCGACCTGGGGATACGCACCCAGGTTTTGGGCAGCTACGACGAGGTCCGGGCTAAGGCCATCGAGGCCTTTAAGGCCGTTGGGTTTGGCCTGCTGACCGAGATTGACGTAAAAAAAACCATGAAAACCAAACTGGACCTGGACATGGCTCCTTACGGGATCCTGGGGTTTTGCAACCCCGGCTATGCCTCCAAGGGCATTGCCGCCGAGCCGGACCTGGGGCTACTGTTGCCTTGCAACGTGGTGATTCGTGAATCCGGGGCCGGCAAGATCGAGGTGGTCGCCGCCCATCCGGTCAAGATGTTTGCGCCGGTAGGCCGGGAAGACATGATGCCGCTGGCCAAGGAAGTGGCTGAGTTGCTCAAAAAGGCGATTGCCACTTTGGCTTGAACAGGCCCAATTCAGGCTTCCTTGAGGCAGGACCGAGCTGCCAAGCAAAGGTCGGACCGGGAAAAACCGGTCCCCAGGAGCCCTTCAAGCTCAACCAAGGGATGGAAATTTCGGCTCACTGCCGCTTTGTCCTTGAGGTCCAAAAACTCGGCCAGGGCCAGCCTAAAAAACCGCTCCGCCTTTTGGGGACGATAAACCCCCAGAAAGGCCCGGCCTAGGGTCTCAAAGCACCAAGCCTTTTGCCAAGCATCTGCCTGCGCCCCTTTGGTCAGGGCTTGGTCCAAGGTCAGGGCCGCTTGGGCAAATTCCCCTGCCTCCAAGTGCTCCGCCCCTTGGGCGCAAAGCACCAGATAGACCAGTTGGGGGGCCTGGGCTTTGGCCAGGGCCAGGGCGTTGGCCAGCAAAGAGAAAGCCTTGTAGGGCTCCCCGGCACCGCCGCACAGGTGGGCCCATTCCAGCAGGGATTGGATCTGCCCTTTGGGGTCAAAGCAGGCCCGGTAGCCTTCCAAGACCCGGTGCGCCAAGGTGAAGGCCGGGGTAGGGTCCGGTTGGCTCCGGTGGTACAAAAACCGCTGGTGGAAGAGGTAGGTCAACCAGTGCCGGTCTTGGGCCCGTTCAAAGTAGGTCTGAGCCAATTCCAGTTGGGTCTGGCCCCACTCGCCCCGTCCTTGGGCGAGGGCGGCAAACCCTTGGTCGGTGAGCTGGTGGCCCAGTGAGGTCCACTGGTGGTATTCGGTTTCGGTCATCTTGTTTTCCCGTTTCCTTGGGGGTAGCCCTCAAGGCGGCCTTTGTCAACCTACCAGAAGCGCTTTCAACGATGGTGAAGATTGGAGTTTTGACCGTAAGCGACCGGGCCTTCCGGGGGGAATACGAGGACCTGGGCGGCCCCAAAATTAAGGAGTGGCTGACCCGGGTTTTGGTCACCTCGTTTGAACCGGTTTCCCGGTTGGTCCCCGATGAACAGGGGCTGATCGAAAAGGCCTTGGTTGAGCTTTGCGACCAAGAAGGCTGCGCTTTGGTCCTGACCACCGGCGGCACCGGCCCGGCCTTGCGGGACGTGACCCCCGAGGCGACCTTGGCCATTGCCCATAAAGTGATGGACGGGTTTGGGGAACGGATGCGTCAGATCAGCCTCAGGTATGTCCCTACTGCCATTTTGTCGAGGCAGGTGGCGGTGGTCCGGGGCAGAAGCTTGGTGATCAACCTGCCGGGGGCACCCAAGTCGATCGATGAAACCTTGACCGAACTCTTTGAGGCGGTCCCCTATTGTATCGAATTGATTGAAGGCCCGAGCTTAGAGACCGACCCCTCGGTCGTAGTCGCCTTCCGGCCAAAGAAAAAGTAACCAGTCCCACACAAGAAGCGGTTTGGCCCTTGATCGGCGGGCGGCAAAAGGCTAAAAAGAAAGACAGAGCCCAATTGCAGTAGCACCACAACCAAAGACCCCTTTCCCAGACCTGACCTCATGGACCCATTAGAACAACAGATTCGTGACGCATTTGCCCTGATCCCCTTTGGCGACTCCGGCCAAAATCTGTTGGAATCCGACAAGGTGTTCAGCCTGGAGGTGATCGGCAACCGGGCGGAGGTCTTGCTGGTGATCGACCACGAACATGAAAGCTTCACCAATGGCCTAACCCAGGGGATCGAGGCGGCCCTCAAAGGCTGCGACGGGATTGATGAGGTGGGGATCAATGTAGTGGCCACCTTTGAGGAAGCCCAAAAAACCTTGGCCGCCCATGAACATCACCACCATGGACATGAACATGGGCACGCCCACCCCCATGCCCATGACCACGCCCACGCCCACCCCCATGCCCCGGCTCCGCAAAAACGGAGCTACCTGGGCGAATATGGCCAAGTGGTGTTGGTGGCCAGCGGCAAAGGCGGGGTGGGCAAGTCCACCACGGCGGTTAACCTCGCCCTCTCTCTGGTGGCCTTGGGTAAAAAGGTTTCTCTCCTGGATGCCGACATCTACGGCCCCTCCTTGCCCACTATGATGGGCAGCCGGGGCGAGTTTAGCGAGGTGGTCGGCCAGCAGTTGATGCCGATCAGTCGGCATGGGATCGAATTTATGTCCATGGGCAACCTGATCGACGAAAGCGAGGCGGTGGTATGGCGGGGCCCCATGGCCCACCAGGTGATCGAACAGATGCTGCGGGACACCCAATGGCCCGGCGGGGACTACATGATCATCGACCTGCCCCCCGGCACCGGGGACGTACAGATCACCCTGGCCCAGATGACCGAGGCCTCCGGGGCAGTGATCGTCTGCACCCCCCAGGACGTGGCCCTTTTGGATGCAAGGAAGGCGGTCAAGATGTTTGAAAAGGTCAACATCCCGATCTTGGGCATGGTGGAAAACATGTCGAGCTTCATCTGCCCCCACTGCTCCAAGGAAACCCCGATCTTCTCCAAAGGGGGAGCCCAGACCGAATCCAAGGAACAGGGATATGCCTTCTTGGGCTCAGTACCGATTGAACTGGCAGTACGCTTGGGCGGCGATGAAGGGCAGCCGGTGGTGGTTTCTGCTCCCCAGTCCGCTGCCGCCAAGGCCTATAGGAACATTGCCGCCAAACTGGTGGAAGTGCTCGCCGAGGAAGACTAGTGGCCCGGTCTCCGCAAAAGTATCGGGTCAAGGAAGTGTTTTACGATGGGGTGGTCCATGTCATTTTTTTTGACGGGGCCCACTGTCTGTACAATTACTGGGAGCTGCGCACCGGTTGCACTTGTGCCAAGTGTGTCCATGAGGTGACCGGGGAAAAACTCCTGGACGACCAAACCGTCCCTTTGGACATCCGCCCGGTGGCTTCCGAGTACGTGGGCAACTACGGGCTGAGGATCGACTGGAGCGATGGCCACGGCACCGGGATCTACAACTTCCAACAGCTCCGGGACCAGTTTCCCCATAAAACCCAATCGGTGGACTGACCTTGGCCCTAACCTTTCACCTGGACGGGACCCACAAGGCAGCCAGGGCGGGGCGCATGGTGGTCCGAGGGATCACCGTCCCCACCCCAATGTTCATGCCCGTTGGCACCAACGGCACGGTCAAGGCCCTGTTGCCCGAAGAACTGGAAGAACTGGGCTACAACCTGATCCTGGGCAACACCTACCACCTCCACCTTCGGCCGGGGGACCAGTTGGTCCACAAGCTGGGGGGGCTGCACCGGTTCATGAACTGGAAGGGTTTGATCCTGACCGACTCCGGGGGCTTCCAGGTCTTCTCTTTGGCCAAACTCAACAAGATCACCGAAGAAGGGGCGAAGTTCCAAAGCCACCTGGACGGCTCCAGTCACCTGCTCACGCCGGAGTTGGCCATTGGGATCCAAGAAAACCTGGGTTCGGACATCATGATGGTCCTAGACGAGTGCCTGCCCATCCCCAGCCCCCGTGAGCAGGTAGCCGCTTCGGTGGACCTGACCACCCGTTGGGCCGAGCGGTGCCTCAAGGCCCGGACCTCCAAGGCCAACCTGTTTGCCATTGTCCAAGGGGCGGACTATTCGGAGCTCCGGGAACGGTCCGCCAAGGACCTGAGCAGCCTGGGCTTTGATGGCTACGCCATTGGCGGCTTGAGTGTCGGGGAGAGCAAGGATATCTTGAGCGAAGTCTGCCACCTAACCACCCCGCTGTTGCCGGAGGACAAACCCCGTTATCTGATGGGGGTCGGCGAGCCTGAAGACTTGCTGGAAGCCATTGGAGCGGGGATCGACCTCTTTGATTGTGTGCTGCCAACCCGTAACGCCCGCAACGGCGGGCTTTTCACCCGAGACGGGCAAATCTCGATCAAACAAGCAAAGTACAAGGAAGACGGCGGCCCTATCGATGCCGAATGCGGCTGCTCGGTCTGCGCCCACTACTCCCGTGCCTACCTGCGCCACCTCTACCTTTCCAACGAAATCTTGGCTTCTAGGCTCAACAGCTACCACAACCTCTTTTTCTTCCGAGACCTGATGGCCCTCTGCCGAGAAGCGATCCTCCAAGGCCGCTACGACTCCTTTAAATTCGACTTTTTGGAACGGTATTTGGCGGGGAGCGAGGTTTAGAAAGCTGTCACATCAGCTAAACTGGAACTCTAGATAGTGTAGTCACGAGATTGACAATTCGATAAAATGCTGTCATGCCCCACTTATCAAACCTCTTAAGTGGGATGCCATGACTCTTCCAGC
>MFNF01000049.1 GCA_001783715.1 Candidatus Lambdaproteobacteria bacterium RIFOXYD2_FULL_56_26 | reverse complement strand
CGCCGGGTTGAGGGGTACAGCGTGACCGATGTGACCGTTACCCTGGAAGACGGGCTTAAGCTATTCCTGTTGGTTACCTTCGAGACCGATGGGAAAAGCTCCATTGACCCGAACGCCAGGGGGATTCTCTTTGGTGCCGCCTTGGGCAAGAAGGACACCGGGGCGATCCCGTTCAGCCGGGAGAAAAACGCAGACCTTCCCTGGGATGAGGTTTTGAAAATCATCCTCGATGAGGTCAAGGTCCGGCTCCCCAAGTTCAGGAAGGCTCAACAGCGCCGCCTGGAGACCAAGTCCCAGGCAACCGATGGGACCGGCCCAGAGTCCAGCGAGCCCAAAAAGGTGATGACCTTTGCCAAGCAGATCGAGGCCAAAAAACGGATTTTGGAGAAACAGACCAGCTTGGCAGCAGAGCTCAAGACCGAGAACCAAGGCCTCCAAGAAGCGATCGGGACCCGCCAGCAATCGGTCCAAGAACTCAAGACCCAGATCGAGGCGGTTGACCAGCAAATCGCCTCCATTACCGAGCAGCTCAAGGCGCTTACCGCCGCCTAGGAGCCCAGAACCCAGCGCCACAAGGACAACATGGACCCGTTCAACCGCATCATCCTTCGCTTCGACCGCTTTGCTTCCCCGGTGGACCAGAGCCTCATCAACCTTTCAGAGCTCAAGACCCAAATCTACCGAGACGCAGACAGCCTTGAACCCATGTGCGAGGCAATGGGGTTTGAAGAGTTCGACTGCACCGTTCCCGGAAGGGAGTTGGAGCGGATGGATGAGTCCATCGTCTCAACCTACAACCAGTTCAAAAACGAGCGGGGTCCGATTGCCCTGTTGAAGCGCCAGATCACCGCCGCCCTGCCCAGTGAACTGACCCTCACCGAGACCTTGGTTGGGAAGCCGAAGAAGTCTGGCTCCTTTGTTTTTGTGTCGGTCCAGTTCGCCGTTTCGGACGGGCAGACCATCACCGCCTTCTTCCACAGCCCGAACTCCGCTTCCAGCTCCCTAGGGGCAGACGACAAGGTGATCAGCTTCCGTTTCACAGTTAACAAGCAGGATGTCACCGGGGCCATCGTAAGGACCAAGGGGAAAGACCTCCCCTCGGTCAAGGTCGCCGCCATCCTGGCCAAGATCGTAGCCGACAACGCCCCCACCTTTGCAGAAGCGAAGGCCAAGCGGGACAGCCAAGTTTCCGAGCTCCAAGACCTGATCACCCAAATCAAGGGCGGGGAGGAAGAGATTGGGGTTCTCCAAACCCAAATGGCCGACTTTGAGGACCAGAGCAAAGGCCTATCCTCCGACCTGGAAGACCTCCAAGCTGCCTTAGAATCCAAGCAGTTCCAGCTTTCGTCTTTGCAAGGACAGTTTGTGACCTTGCAAGCTAACCAGAAGACTGCCGAGCAGAAAGCAGCCGAAGCGCCGAAACCAGAAGGAGGGGAAGGCGAATCTCCGATCAAAGGGGATGGCCCCCTGCCCGAAGAGAAGGTGAAAACCACGGTTTACAACCTGACCACTGGGGATGAGATGGTTTACAGCCTGAGCCCCCAAAAAGCGGTTGTGGCCGCCTTTTACTACGCCAAGGGAGACAAAAACTGGGTCAAGTGGGACTGGTCCATTTCCAAAATCAGCAAGTCCGGCAAGTCGGTGATCGCTGGTCAGTGGTCGGCTCTCCTGGACGCTTCCAAGCCGGAGCAGGCAACCGAAACACCCCAACAGAATCAAGATGACTTCGCTGTTGAAGAAGCCCTCTTCAACGGCGAGGCCAAAAAGCTCAAGGCACTCTCGGTTGAGGATCACCAAGACGGGTCCGTGACCGAAGAGTACCGAGATCCCCAGACCAACAAGGTGTTTTTGATCTATCTGAACAAACGGGTTTACCCTGGCCCCAGGGGAACCCATTGGTCTTGGCAATGGGCCACCGCTGATGATCAGCAAGGCAAAAACAGCGGACTGCACCAAGTCTCCAAGGACGATGCCCGCAGGTACGCTATTGCCGAGGCATTGAACGCCCTTCGCAACCATGCTGACGAACTGGCCAAGGGTTATCTTGTCCATGCCGGGATCACCCAAGCCTACAAGCAGCTTTTCCCTGGGGTTGACTTCGAGGTCTCGATGTCATTCAACCCCAACTCTGGGTTTTTTGTCCGGTATTTTGCGACCAACAAGGAGGGTATCAGATTGTTCTCTATTGAACAGACCTTCGACCCCAAGGAGGAAACCCCAAATGACTTTATTTCCAAGTTCCGGGACGAGATGGTGAAAAGAGCCCAAGCAAACGGGGTAACGGTAGCTGTTGCCCCCTTACTTGATCCGGCTCCACCTGTCCCAACGCCTAAACCAGTGCCCACCCCCGTGGCAACCGATCAGACTTTGGGCTCTCTGCTCAAGGCTGACGGATGGGAGGATGACACCAAGTCCAAGATCGGCGGTTGGATCAAGACCCTGGGCCTGACTCCCACTGTGAGCCAAAAGCTCAAGGTGGCGATCAAAAAGGAGAAACTGCAACTGCTGGGCGAAAATCGGGAGGTTTTGGCCCAATCCAGCATGAGCGGGACCACCGCCGAAGCGCAAAAGGCTTGGATCGACAAGAACATCTTGTTCCTACAACGGAAGGTGCAGCAAAAAGAGGCTAACGAAGCTCAGGGAAAAGAGCTGTCCGGCAAAGCCCACGCCATGCTGGACCCAGAGTTGATCAAGCTTGGGTGGGTGGCCGAAAAGTTTGGTTTTACCCTCCCTACCCCCAACGGGGCAAAGATCACTCTCACCTTTGGAGAAACGACCACAACTGCAATCGATTTTAACAAAGGCGGTGAAGTGGTGGGGAATGTGAAGGAGGTTGGGCTGATTCCCCGGCTCATGGTCAACGGCGAGACCCTGCACTGGCTCTCCACCTTTGACAGCAACGATACCCCACAAGATGCAGTCGAAACGGCCAAGGAGATCACAGACGAAGCGAAGAATGCTGCTGGCTTGCCCATCGAGCAACCGGCTCCCGCCGCCAATCCTAAACCCGTAACCCCGCAGCTCAATTCTGGCGCAGATGCGATGGTCTTTCAAAAACCAACCCCGGCCCCTGGGCTTGAACCAATCGCTGCTCCAGAGCCCGGCCAGCCCCAGGATACCGAAGTGGAAAAAGCAAAAGCCTTGGCCCAAGAGATTCTGGACGGGAAGCACGATTCGCTCTCCCTGACCGCCCTGATGGACCTTTCCGACAAGGTGTTCTTCAAAGAGGATGAGCTGGAGGCCGACTTGGTGGCCAAGCTCGATGAATACCTCACCAAGCAGACCAAACTCAAAGCAGGAGCCGCAGCATGATGCCCCTTACCCCCCAAGAACTGAGGCAGGTCCGGCGAGCCATCGCCGCCGACTTGGAACTGTTGAACACCGCCAGCGCAAAGGATGGCCGGGGTATCAGGCGAAGGATTGCCGAGAACCTAGCCAAGCTGGGCGAGACGGTGCAGGCCGAACAGGAGGCTGCCGCTCCCCAAGACAAGCGGGATACCCCCACCTTTGACGACTTGGTAGCTGGAAAATTTGATGGGTTGGACCTAAAGAAGTACATCCCTAAAGTCAGGGCCGCTTTCAAGGAGATTGAGGAAGTGGCCCCGCTGATCCAGCCGGTGGAGCGGTACGCAACCATTAACGGGGAGTCGATGAACGAATCCTTCTGGTCGGACCTGCTTGGAGATGGAGACCAGAGCCTCGCCCTTCTGCACAGCGAGATTGGGACTACTGAATGAACATGGGGATGGAGATTGAACCAGCTCCCCCTACCATCACCAAGCCGGACTTTAGATCGGCCAAGACCCTCGTTGAGCTGATCGGGATGCTTGAGCAGTCGGTCAAAGGCCGGTCCCAATCCAAAAGCTCCGTCCCCAAGGTCGGGGCCTCCACTGTGGTGGAGACGGCCCGAGGGATGGAAGCCAAGGTCCGATATGTCTTGATCGAGATGGGCGACCTAGTGGCCTCCCATGACCTTTTGGGCAAGCAAAACCCAGAGTTCCCGGCGAACTACCAGGACAGCACCCGGTCCAGGATCAAGGCCCGGCTCCAAAACCGGGACCGATCTTCCAAATCCTCCCAAGCCCAGATTCACAAGATCGCCGGTGCGCTTCGTCCCAGGCTCTTGGGGGCCAACCCCCTGGCCTCAGATGGGGCTCCGATCACCTCTTCCAAGCTCAAGCCGGGAAAGTTCGTGGTGGTGAGCGGGAACGGGCGGACCCTGGCCTTGTTGAGCGCTGCCGCCCACAACCCCAACAGCTATCAGGATTACCGGGACTGGTTGACCCAAGAGGCCCAGAGCTTTGGCTTCACTCCCCAAGAGGTGGAAGTCTTTAAGGCCCCGGCCTTGGTGCGAGACCTTCAAGTGGACCTGACCGCCGAAGAGTTGACCCGGTTTGTCAAGGAGGCCAACAAGCCCAGTATCCTGGCCCCCTCCGCCGAAGAGGTGGCAGTTGAGGACGCTTCCGAGCTGACCGGGGAGATGCTTCAAAAGGCCCAAGTCGGGCCAGACGGCAGGATCAACGGAAGCAAAAACAGTGAGTTCATCCGCCTCTTCATTGACAAGGTGCTTGGGGGCGACCCCGCCGAAACCGGGAGACTGTTCAACGATAAGGGCTTGACCGATGAGGGGGCCGACCGGATCACCAGAGCAGTTTTTATGCGGGCTTTTGGGGATTCTAGGCTTTTGGACAAGCTGGTCTCTCGGGGGGACGATCAGTCCAAGAAGCTGACCCGAGGGCTGATGCTCGCCGCCCCCGAACTAGCCCGGTTGGGAGACCGGATCGCCGCCAATGGCCGGTACGACTTGGACATTGCCTCCGACCTAGTGGCCGCTGTCCAAAAGCTGGAAGAAATCCGGGCCACTTACAAGGGCGAAGACCCGGTTGGGGAGTACTTCCGCCAGACCACTTTTGACGAAATGGGGATTCCAGAATCGGACCAAGTGATTGTCCCCGAACAGGTCAAGAAGATCATCCAGACCCTTTACCAAGCGGGGATTGGCCGAAGGGGGAGCGCCGATAAGGTGCGGGACTTCCTGCTTCGGTACGCCAAGCTGGCCAATGATGAACTGGCGATGGAGGAACAGGCCGAAGATGATTCTTTGGTGAGCTTCTCCGCCTTTGGGGTAGCCGAAAAGAGGGACAAGGACGCTCTGATCGAAGACTCCAGGGTCGTTGTTTTTGCGGAGAGCGCCTGGGATGAGAGCTATCGGCCCGAGTTCTACTTGGTTCCCTTCTTGGAAAGCCCGGCAGCGGCCAGAATTGTTTTGGGACTGGTGGAAGGGGAGGCTAGGTTTTACGAATCCGCCAACAAGCCGGACTTCTCTGGGGCCAAGACGCTGGAAGAGCTGATCCAAATGCTTCGGAAGTTCGTGACCGCCGACCCCCATCAGCAATTCAGGCTCGATCCCGTCCCTTTGCCGGAGACCTTTTTGGCGCTGGTGGGCCTGACCGGGAAGACTGTTTACACAGACCTTGGGGAGCTTCTCAGAAAACGGCTCAGGAAAAACGACAACTCCTTTGCCAGTGAGCAAGAAGTTCTTGACCACATTCTCGCAGTTGCGGCCAACCCGAAGCAGATGTTGAAAGGGGCTCAGGAAAACAGGCTCCTAGTGATCGGAGAACCGCACCTGAACCAGAGGGGCAAAGAGCGCTACCGGAACTTCGTGATGGAGATTGACACCCAAAAAGGGGTGATCATCTCTGCACACATTCTCAAGCCAAATGATTTAAGGAGGAAACTGGAAGGATCGAAGCAAGAGGGGGGCCGCCTCTACCATCCCGGTCCTGATCCTCACTCCGAAGAGTTAATCAGGGGGGCGCTGATCCAGCCTTACGGACAGGATTCTCCCGCTTCTTTTGGCATCCTATCCGACTCGGATCAAGGTGTCAAGACTCCCCACCACGGGGGCGAGCAACCTAGAAAGAGCGAGCTGTCTGGGCACCACTCCAGAAGTCCTTTCACCTTTGGCGAGGTGATTAGGGGGGCCGTCCGGCCTCTTGACCGGCATCAGACTCGCACTCCCAAAGACGGGGATGGAACCTCATCCTCTGCCCCCATCGTAGGAGAACCAAGCAAAGAGGTCAAGGCCCTCTACCGTGCCGAAAACAAGGAGGACGGGGTTTACGCCGTAGTCACGCTTGGGGCCAAAGGCTACCACGCCACCCTGTTTGATTCAGATGAAGAGAAACCGATTGGCACAACGGCCTACAGCATAGAAAAGCTTGGAGAAAAGGCCGCTTTGGCCAAAGCCAAGGATCGGGCTGATGAAATGGTTGGTGGTAGGAAAACGAGGTTCAGATAAATTTTTTGTGAAAGTTCAGAAACTTAACCTTCAACATTCGTGACTTGAATAGGCCGTTGACAATGCGTTGATACAATTCCTCGCTGACGAGTGCGTCTGGGCGGATTTCCTGGGCCTGGATGCGCCGGTGCAACTCACTGGTGGGCATGAGCAGAGCCATGCGGTAATAGACGAAACTGGGCTGAGTGACGAAGGGATGATCTCCCGGTGCGACAAGACAGGCCGGATCATATGGGATTTCAGACCTGATCGAAGATAAGTTGACTAAGAGCAGCTCTTGGTCTGGCCCGGCAGGACCAATTAAGGCGATAAACAGGTGTGTCTGGCTAGGCGCACTCGGAGGGCCTGATGGGATGTGGTAGGTCCGTTTGCGCAAAGGCACTGCTAAGAACGACTAAAAATCATACTCAACCCCTTTTCAGCATCCATTTGCTGGAGCAGTTGGCTGATTTTTTCTTTTTTGAAGCCGAATGCCTCAAAAACGGCTTCATAGCGGATAGGCAGTGAAGTGCCTTCTGGATCTTGCCATTCACTGCAATGCTTGTGGGTATGAGCGACCAAATCCCATTCACTGTAGTCGCCAAATTGCCGCCAGACCTCATCAAGAATGTCCTGATCCAAGAGGCAAAGCTCATCAAGCGCCTCAATGGACACGGACTTGATTAGCGAGACATTATAACCCTGCTTGGTGATCATTTGTCCCCACGGCGAATTGGGGTCATTCCTTTTAATAAAGTCGTAGGTACCCGACAAAACGGGGCCGTTATCCATAGAAAACAGATGATCCCCAGTCTGAGACAATCCCGTCTGGGCGAGGTGTTCCCGCTCAGATAGGTACATCAGCTTGAGCAGCTTCATGTAGTTCATTACCCCGCCGCTTTTCATCAGCAGGTAAGCACCCAAATGGGCAATTTTTTGCTCTTGGAGCATCGGCCTTCCTCGTGTTGATTTTTGCAGTCTGCCTTTTGTGGATGCGAAGATCAAGCCAAAAGCATTCCATGCGAACCTATAGAACCGCTACAGCCCATAGCCTGGAGTTCTCTAGGCTGAATTTAGCCATCACAAGGTTTTTGCCTCATCACTCCCCCTCGCTTTGGAACTGAAGGAGGCCGTGGTAAGCTGACCCCAATCTTTAGCCCTCCCTAACCAGCAAAAGGACCAGAGCATGAACCAAGTCATCGGCACCCAGCGCAAAATCTCCGAGGCCCAAAGCATCACCGACCTGATCGACCTGCTCTGCCTAAATCTGACCGGGAGAGGGTACTCAGCCTTGTTTGGTGAGGAATCCGAGCCGAACGACTACAAGAACCCGGCCAGCGACTTCGGCTCTTTTACTGCCAGCCTCAAACGGCGCAGGGAGCTCAACCAAGCGACCGAGATGATCCTGGCCCAAAAGTCCAATCTTGAGGCCATGACCGCTGAGGAGATCAAGACCCTCAAGCAGTTCTCTGGCCGGGGCGGGCTGCAAGAGGGGTCCACCGATGAGTACTTCACCCCTGCCTTTGTGGCCGAGGGGATGTGGGACTTGTTGGAAGCCAACGGCTTTCAGTCGGGCAATGTGCTGGAACCTTCCGCCGGGGCCGGGGTTTTCCCGGAGACCAAAAAGAAGGGCGTGATCCTGACCGGCACCGAGATCAACCCCACTGCCGCCAAGGTCAACCAAGTCCTGCACCCTGACGACAAAATCCACCACAGCCCCTTTGAAGAGCTGGCCAAGTCCGCCCCGGATGACAGCTTTGATTCGGTGATCGGCAACATCCCCTTTGGAGATTCCAGGGGCGGGACTGTGGCCCTGGACCCGGACTACACCCAGGAGCGGGTGATCGAGCGGTACTTCATCCACCGGGCCATCGACAAGGTGAAACCGGGGGGTCTGGTTTGCTTGATCGTCCCGACCCGAGTGGTCAGCGGCAAAGACGGGGGCTGGTCCGGTTTCCGTCAATCCATCTCCCTGAAAGCCGAGTTTTTAGGAGCCCACCGAATGCCCTCGGACCTGTTCAAAAACCAGGGCACCAGTGACACCATCACCGACATCCTCGTCCTCAAAAAACACCCAAAAGGGCTGGCCCAAAAGCTCTCCCGCATGGATCACAGGCTCTTGGAAGAGTACTTGGTACTCTGGGAAGAGTTCATTTCTGGCAACTATTTCAAGGGCGAGGGGCGGCAATTTATCAAGGGGGTTTTTATCCCCAAGGACCCCAAAAAGTTCATGGACCGGGACCGGGTTCGCTCCACCCTGACCAATGCCGACCTCAAGACGAAGCTGGCCCATCGGTTTGATTCTAGAATCAACTGGGCTGCCTTGGAGTCCGAAGAGCCCAAACCGGCTCGGTACATCAACGGCGACCGGCGCTGGATCAACGAGTTGGAGTACCAGTACCTCAACGGCGAGTGGGTCAAGTTGGAGTACAGGCCCGGCGAGGTGGTCTCCCTGGATGAAGCCGTTTATGGAGCCAAAAGCCGGGATGAGCTGGCCCAAAAATGCAGCTCCCCCAAGGCTGCCCTGGGCCTGACCTTCGACCAAGCCCTCGCCGCCAGAGAACACTTCTCCGAGATGAACCTAGTCCGGGGGGCTCACCGGGCAGCAGTGGGGGCAGCCGAAAGCTCTCCAACCGAGTTCAAAGAGCTGGTTTATCGGTACAGCCTGATCGGGTCGCTGATCCAGAAGATCAAAGACGGTGATGAAATGATCAGCAAGGCCGAGGTCCGGCGGCTGGTCGCCTCCGAGATAGCCCAATTCGGGCACCCCCTGAACAACCCCAAGCTTTTGAAGGTTGGGGGGCGGTTTCATGACTTCAACCTCTTGGTCGGGGCGATGGACCGCAAGGGCAACTTTGAGCCTGCCCTGCTGGACGACTTCGAGGATGAGCGCAAGGGGCCAAAATTCAACCCCAAGGACGCTTTTTCCATCGTTGACCACCTGTACGCCATCCAGGGGCAGCTTGAGATCAGCCTTGAGGATGTGAAGTCCCTCTACACCGGGGACCACAAGATCGAGTCCCTGGGCGACTTGGCCCATGTGGAGAACTTGGCGATCAGCCCCAACGGTCTCATCTACCCGGTGCATCGGTATTGCTCTGGAAACATCAACGACAAGATCACCGCCTTGCAAAAGGCGATTGCCGACACCTCCGACCAGCGGCTCAAAGAGAAGTATCAGGCCCAGATCAACCTGATGGAGTCCAAACGCAAAAGGACCGAGCTGGAAGACATCACCTTCTCCCTGCGCCAACGGTGGATCGAGAAGAAGTACATCCTTGCCTTCCTCAAGACCCAAAAGATCAAGGACTTTGACTTCGGGGTGCTGGAGCAGGTGGAGGACCGTTATTACTCCGGGGTCTTCAACGAGGTCTTTCGGACTGACCACAATGCCCCAGACGGGTTCTGGGAGGTGAAGAGCGGGCGCAAGTTCTTAACCGAAAAGCTCCGCCAGCTCTTGGACTACATGAACGGGACCAAGGTCAAGGTTTTTAAGGCCACCGAAAACCTGAGCGCCG
>MFNF01000048.1:19905-105641 GCA_001783715.1 Candidatus Lambdaproteobacteria bacterium RIFOXYD2_FULL_56_26 | reverse complement strand
GTTGATCAGCTGCACTGCCTTGTCGATCACCGTCAGGTTGCGCAGCCCCAAAAAGTCGAACTTCACCGCCCCTTGGTCTTCAATGTACTTCATGGAGTACATCGATTGCAGGTCGTCCCCCTTGGCGGGGGTACAGGTGGGCATCACGTCGGTAATGTCAGAGTTCATGATGATCACCCCGGCGGCGTGGGTGGAAAGGTTGTTGTTGAGCCCCTCCAAGGCCAAGGCGGTTTGGATCAGCTTTTTTTCCAGTTCCGTCCCGGACTCGGCCATCCGTTTGAGTTCCGGTTCCTTCTCCATCGCCTGTTCCAAGGTAATCCCCAACTCTTCGGGGATCAGCTTGGCGATCTTGTCCGCTTCGGCATAGGGGATGTCCAGCACCCGAGCCACCCCCCGCAACGCTCCCTTGGCCAACAAGGAGCCAATCGCCGCAATCTGGCAGACGTTTTTTTGGCCGTACTTCTGCCGGACGTACTCTATCACCCGTTCCCGGCCTTCCACCTCAAAGTCGATGTCGAAGTCCGGCATGCTGACCCGTTCGGGGTTAAGGAACCGCTCGAAGAGAAGGTCGTATTTGATTGGGTCGATGTCGGTGATCCGCATGGCGTAGGCGACCAGAGACCCGGCCCCCGACCCTCGACCCGGCCCGACCGGTACCCCGTTGGCCTTGGCCCAGTTGATGAAGTCGGCGACGATCAAAAAGTAACCGGGGAAACCCATGCTGTTAATCACCTGGGTTTCATAATCCAGCCGGTCCGCATAAATCCGGCCCTGCCGTTGCTGTTCCTCGGCGCTCCATTTGTAAAGCTTGGCCGCCTGTTCCAGTCGAACCACCAAACCTTCCTTGGCAAACAAGACCAGCTCCTCTTCTAAAGTCTTCGCCCGGGAAAGCGGGTAGTCGGGGAGGTAATATTTTTTGTTGGTCAGGTCCAACTCGCAGGACTCGGCGATTTTGACCGTATTGGCCAGCGCTTCGGGAGGAAGGGCCGCAAAGGCCTGGGCCATTTCTTCAGGGCTTTTGAGGTACAGCTCCTTGGTTTCCAGCTCCTTGACCCCCGGATCGGTCACCTTCCTTTGCCAGCCCATCAGCTGGAGAATGTAATGGGCCTCCGCCAAGTCCCGGTTGGGGTAGTGGCAGTCGTTGGTGCCCACCAGGGGCAGGCTCAAGTCCTGGGCCAACTGGATCAGCTGGGGGTTCACCTTGTTTTGGTCGGCCAAGCCGTTGGCCTGGAGTTCTACGTAGTACCGACCGGCAAAGACCTGTCCATACCACTTGGCCACCTTGTAGGCCTCTTCGACCTCTCCGGCCCGCAACCGGTTGGCCAGCTCCCCTTGCAGGCAGGCGGACAGACAGATGATCCCGCTGTTGAATTTTTCCAACAGCTCATGGTCGATCCGGGGTTTGCCGTAATATTTGCCTTCCGAAAAGCCCAGGCTCGCCATCTTCCCCAAATTGATGTAGCCTTGGTAATTGGTGGCCAGCAGGACCGCATGGTAGGCATTGGGGCCCGGTTTGGGGTAGTTGCGTTCAAACCGGTTGCCCTTGGCGATGTAGGCCTCCATGCCGATGATCGGCTTGACCCCCGCCTTTTTGAGTTCATGGTGGAACTCAATGGCCCCGTGCAGGTTGCCGTGGTCGGTAATGGCGCTGGCCGTAAACCCCAGGGCGGACAAAGTTTTGCCCAGCCCCTTGACCTTGATCGCTCCATCGAGAAGCGAGTAGTGGGTATGAAAATGGAGATGTACGAATTGGGAAGACATCTTTTTTGGGGGCTGTTACTAAGGACCTTTAACCGATGCGCTTGAACCGAAAGTGCGCTTGACCAACCGATGAATCTCAGACCCTCCCTGCCTTTTTTATCCCGCCCTTGGGCGCTGCGTCTGGCCTTGGGTCTTGTGCTGCTCCAAGGTGGCCCCTCTACGCTGCTCGCCAAGCTGATCGAGCCCCAGGGCTTGGTCCTCAAGATTCTAGAGCAGACCCAAGGGGTCAGCCAGTTCCAGGTAGAGGTGAACTACCGGGTCTTTGATCCAGAAGCGGTGGCCCCGTTGAGCGAACCTACGTTGGACCAAAATCCGGTCAGCGAACTGCCCCAGTTTGAATTCAGCCAAAAGGTCGTTTTGGTCAAGGACGTGGGGATGGTTAGCCAAATCACCGAGAAAAAAGGGCAACTGCTGCACCTTACCATCGCCAAGGAGGGCAGGCAACAAGAGAAAAACCTGGACCCGAAACGGCCCTTTTCCAAAGCAGATGCAGCCTTTTTGCCGGCCCTTTTGTTCCCCAAGGCCAGGGAGGAATTCCTGACTTCCTTGACCGGGCTGGGGATCAACCCTACCCAGGTGGGAACCGAGGTTTTGGGCTACAACATCTTGTACCGGCTGGGCGGGCCGGACGACCACCTTTTGATCGACCCCAAAACCTTCCGGGTCTTGGCGATCCGGCAAACCGTCCTTTTGGATGGCCGGGCCTACCCTTTACAGGTACTGTTTTTGGGCAACCTTCCTGGCCGACCCGAGCTGCCCCAGATGGTCCGTTATTACCTTGGCGGTCGGCTGTTCAAGGAAGGAGTGCTGGGCAAGTACACCAACAAGGATTTACCGAAGGAACTGAACCGGTTGTTCAAAGAATCCGAACATCATTAAACACAGATTGGCCAGGATGAAGAAACTACAAGTTTGGGCGGCCCTCTGGGTCTTTGGGTTCGGTACCGTAAGCCTCTTGGAAGCAGCGGTTTTTGACCAGATCCGCATCCAGGTTTACAACCAAGTGATCACCCAACGGGAGATCGACCTGCGCACCGAAGCCAAGCTCTCGGCCCAAAATGGCCGGGGTATGGTCGCCGATCCGTTGGCCCAGGAAACCGTCCGGGCAGAGGTGACCGAATCGCTGGTCGAAGAAGCTCTCTTGAGCCACCGGGCCGAAGAGTTGAAGATCGAAATCTCCGAAGAGCAGCTCGACGAGGAAATGGACCGGTTTCGTAGCCAAAACCGGATGAACGAGCGGGAGTTTGAAGAGGCCTTGGAACAACAAAAAACTACCCTGTCCGACTTCCGGGAGGCCCTGCGGGCCAAGCTGGCCCGTGACGGGGTGATGCAACGGGAGATCGCCTCTCAAGTAGCCATCAACGAAGAGGAAATCAAAAAAAACTACCTCGCCCAAGCCCAAACCTCCTTGATGGTTCATGCCCGGCACATCCTGATCCTGGCCAAGCCCAACGCCCCGGAAGGGGAGGTAAAAAAGGCCAAGGAGAAGCTGGAGGGCCTGCGCAAACAGCTGATTTCCGGCGAAGACTTCGGCAAGCTGGCCCAGGAGTTTTCCCAAGACCCGACTGTAGCCACCAACCTGGGGGACCTGGGGTTTTTCAAAAAGGAAGACATGGACCCCGGCTTCACCCAGGCCGCCTTTGCTCTGGCCCCGGGCACCATCTCCGTCCCGGTTCGGACCAAATTCGGCTTGCACCTGATCGAGGTCTTGAGCAAGGAAGAGCGCCCTTTGGTTCCCTTTGAAAAGGTGCGGGACAGCCTGTTTTCTCGGGCCTTCAACAAGGAGTACCAAGAAAAGATGGAGGCCTACCTCAAACAACTGAAAGCCAACGCCAAGATCAACTACCGATGAAAACGGCCCTTTTACTGGTTTGTGGCCTTTGCCTGAGCCCCGCATTGTGGGCCCAAAGCCTGTTGAGTGCGCCTCCCAAGGCCCCCGACAAAACCCAAAACGAACCGCAGAGCCAAAAGCCGAAGTTGCGGATCCTCAATGAACTGGGCCAGACCCAGCCCAAGGAATCCGCCCCGGAAGTGGTGCTGCCCAAGCCCGTGGCGGTGGAAAGCCAACCTCTGACCGAGGACTCCTTGGGCCAGGTGGAGGCCTTGGCCCAACGGGGAGAAACCAGCTTGGCCTTGACCCAGCTGCAAGCCTTGGCCCCCGAACCCCAAGAGGGGACCGGCACGGAACTGCGGTTTCGGCTGATGGAGCGCCGTTATGCCTTGGAGATCGACTTGGCGTACCGGCTGGGCCAAAACGAGGTAGTGGTGGCCCAGGCCCAAGCCTTTGTGGCCAAGTGGAGCGGTGGTCCACATTTTCATTTGGTATATTACCAGTTTGCCCAATCCCTAAAAAACCTGAACCGTCCCTTGGAATCCACTTCCTTGGTGGATGAGGATTTTTTTAATCACCTCTCCCAATCCCAAGGTTTGGCGCTCCGAGGACTGCTGATTGAGGACGCTCTGGCCCAGGGCAAGACCAACGAAGCCTTCAGCTACCTGGAGGTCAAGGAAAAGGAACTGTTTGACCAGCTGGACCGCTGGACCGGCCCCATCATCGACCGGCTGGACAACCAGGAAGAGCTGGACGAATTGATCGGCCGGAACGAACAAAACCTAGACCTGGCCGCTCGCTTGAAGCTGCGCAAGATCCACCTTTGGGTCCGTTCCGGCGAATATGACAAGGCCCAGGCCTACCTAGCGGACCTGCTCAAACAAGGCCGACTGAGCCCCGAACTGTACGGCGAATTTGTAGCCGCCGGGAGCTTCGTGGAAGAAGCGAAGTTGACCAAGCCCTACAAGATCGGGGTGATCCTGCCATTTTCCCACAAGAACTTTGGGCCCCTGGCCGAACAGGTCCTCGAAGGCCTGCAAATCGGGCTGGCCCAGTATGCCACCGCTGACCGGCCCTTGGAATTGGTCTTGAAGGACTCCTCCTTGGGCTCGGACAACCGCAACCAAACCCAGCAGCAACGGCGGGAGCAAATCGGAGCCTTGGTCCGGGAACTGGTGCTGGAAGACCACGTGGTCGCCATCTTGGGACCGCTGGCCAAGGAAAGCTCGATTGCCGCCGGGGAAGCCGCCGAGCGGTACAAGGTCCCGGTGATCTCTTACTCACTGACCGAAAATATCGGCGAAGGCCTGCCCTACCTCTTCCGGTTCCAGCGCAACAACATCGAAGAAGCCAAGGCCATCGCCAACTACGCCACCGACTACCTCCAGGCCCGGCGGTTCGTGATCCTCTACAACCCGGACAAAAACGGCTTCCTGCAAATGGAGGCCTTCACCCAAGAGATTTTAAAAGCCAACGGGATCATCGTCGGGGTGCGGCCCATCGGCCAGAGGCAGGTGGATTTCCAAGAGGATTTCTTGAGTTTTACCGGTGGCTTTGAGCCGGTTTCGGACGCAGACAAGGCGGAGATGGAAAAGACCCGAGACCGGCTGGACCCCAAGGTGGACTTTGATGCCATCTACGCCCCGGTGCAGCCTTACACCATGAACATCCTGACCCAGTTCGCCAATCTTTTTGAGGCAGACCGGGTCTATTTCCTGGCCGGCCACGACCTAAACCGCAACGAGAACCAACTGATTGATGGGGCGGAGCGGATGAGGTTTGTGGACAGCTATCCGATCAGCGGGGTCAACACCTACCTCTTGCCCTTTTTTGAGGAACACTGGCGGATGTACAACCACCGGCCCCGGTACCGGCCCCCTACCGCTTATGGGATCTATGGGTACCAGTCCTTGCAGATCCTGGCCAAACTGCTCAACGAACCCAAGAACCACCGCCGAGAGGTGCTCCGGGATACCTTGGCTTCCCTCAAGGGCTTTGAAGTCCTGACCGGCAGAGTGACCACCACGACCAACCGGGAGCTATACCAAGCCCCCAAGGTCCTCAAGATCAAGGCGAACAACACGGTCGAGGCCTTTTAGGGCCGCCCGGCCTTGGGGTCCGGGGGCGGTTACTGCTGTCTAGCCCAGGCTTGGTGGTAGGCCTCAAACAGTCGTTCGGCCAGCAGGCGGTTGACCGGGATGCCCTCCATGTCCAACTGGCCCTTGCCAAACACCTGGGCCGCCCCGATCAACTCGGAAGTCAGGTACACCAGTCCTGGCGGCAGCTCCCTGGGCCGGGACACCTGTTGCCCCAAAACCTGCCCAGGGTAGTCCTCTGCCGCCCCTGCCACCCAAAAGCCCCAATCCCCGAAGCTGGGAATCACCTGGTGGAGCGCCAAGGTGGAAAACCCCGCTTCCTGCAAGGTCCGCCCGATGATCAAAAAAGCCTCATGGGCCACCGAGGGGCTGGTGGACTGTTGCACCATAAGCCCCTGGGGATTGAGCAGCCCTTTGAGGGACCGGTAAAACTCCAGGGAGTAGAGCTTGGAAAGCTCCGGGTCGTTGGGGTCGGGGAAGTCCAAGAGGATCAGGTCGTAGGTTCCGGGGGCAGAGCGGGCAAAGTTGAAGGCATCAAGGTGGAACAAGGAAACCTCCACCGGCTCAGGGGCCT
The DNA here is from genome assembly GCA_001783715.1 of Candidatus Lambdaproteobacteria bacterium RIFOXYD2_FULL_56_26. GTDB lineage: Bacteria > SAR324 > SAR324 > XYD2-FULL-50-16 > XYD2-FULL-50-16 > XYC1-FULL-56-13. The sequence goes on along the minus strand of MFNF01000048.1, from coordinate 99,379 downwards.
TGAGCCTCTTGAAAAATCCGTTGCCCCGCTCCTCCAGCAAGACCCTTTCCCCTTCGATCACCCCTTGGGGCTCGACCAACCGGACCTTGGGGGCCTTGAGACTGCCTTGGTTCAGGGCCACCAAAGGGGGGTATTCCTGGGCGAGCCCGGTCATCACCGGGTCCAGGTCCACCAGGGTGACCGATTCCAGACCGGGGTAGCGCAACAGTTCCCGTACCGCCAAACCATCCCCGCCGCCCAAGACCAACACCCGTTTGGGAGACTGCAAAGCGCTCAAGGCCGGGTGGACCAAAAACTCATGGTAGATCTGTTCATCCCTGCTGGAAAACTGGAGGTGCCCGTTGATAAAACAGTCCAGCCTGCCCGCTGCATTTTGGGTAAAAAGGATGTGCTGGTAACGGCTGGTTTGGCTCAAGACCACTGGGTCCTTGTAAAGCCTTTGCTCCAAAAACAACCGGATCGGTTCACCCAGCCAAAGCCCCAGCCCCAGTGCCCCGGCGGCCAAAACCCCGGTCAAGCCCAACACCCAGGTTCGGGCCACAAAAGTGCGGAAAAAAAAGAGGGTGCCCAGAGCGACAAAAACATTGAGCAGCCCCAAGAGGTAAGGAATCTCCAGCAGGTCCAAAAACCTTGGCAACACAAAGACCCAGGCCAAGGCCCCGATGAAGCTGCCTGCATAGTCCATCTTGAGGATCAGCCCCAGGTTGTCCTTGAGGCTGGGCAGGCACAGCTCGTTGACCCGGACCAGCAAGGGAATCTCCAGGCCGATCAACAGCCCCACCCCGGCAATCAACAGGTAATGGACTACCACAAAAAGTTCGTTCCAGTAGCCAAAGGCGTAAAGACTCAGGCTGGGGCCAAAGCCGCCCAAAAGCCCCAGCAGTATCTCGATGCCGATGAACCGCTCCACCATCTGGTCATTGCCCAGGTGCTTTTGCAGGTCCGCCCCCAGGCCCATAAAAAACATCATCACCCCGATCACCAAGGCCCACTGTTTGGTGGAATCCCCCAGGATACCGGTGGCGAGCCGAGAAAAGCTGTACTCATAACTCAGCCCGCAAACCCCCACCACCAACATGGAGAGGCCCAGGACCAGACTCAGCCGCTTGGCGGACTGCGGATTCAAGGGGCTGGGGTTCAAGGGAAGAGCCGGGCTTTGGCATCCAACAGCCGTTGGGCCTGCCAATTGGGGATTTGGAAGAGCCAGCCCTGGGATTGGGCGGCCAAAAAGGGGAAGGCCCCCTGGGTGGCCGCACCGGCCGGGCCGGTGAACTTCAGCCAATACCGAGGTTCGGACCTTTTGACCCCCGGTCCGGGGTAAAGGGCAAAAGCCAATTCGGCTCCGTCAAACAAGGCCAGTTTGACCTTTATGGCAGCCCGCCTGCCCACCGGGGGGTGTCGGTCTATCTTTTGGGCCTTGAGGTCGCTAAAAACCCGGAAGAGTCCGTCCAATTCTCCGGCCAAGGGAGCGATGCCCTGAGGATTCAAAAACCCCTCTCCCGGACCAGGGCGGGCCAGACCCCAGCCGGGGCCGGTCAGGGATTGGAGCTGTTCGGGTTGGAGTTTGAGCAATTGTTTTTGTCCCCAACCTTCCGGCTGCAACGGCAAGACCAAGTCAAGCGGGACCCAGTAGGCCCGATTTTCCGAGCCCAACCGTACCGCCACTCCGCTTTCGGGCAGCAAGGAGTCCTCCTGCTCCAAGATCCGGGAGGAACCAAATACCATCCGTTGCTGGGCCACCCCTTGACGCAAAAAGTGCAGCTCCAGGCCTTTGCCCACAAACTCCGGTTCCCCCAGGTAGCCCAAGGAGAGTTCGGACAGCCGCTGGGGTTGGTCGGTCAAAAAGGGACCCACCGGGGTTTGGCTCAGCCGGGCCAAAAGGCCTTCGACCAGCTCCGGGTCGGCAGGGTAGTCGTTCAGTTCCAAGACCCGCCAATGGTCCGGCCCCTTGACCAAGGTGACCGCTTGGTCGGTCTTGAGGATCTTGATCCCGTCCAGTTGCGGGACCAACTGGGCCTCCAACAATGGTTTCCCGGCCCAAGGGTCGCTGTCCAGCCACAGGGCGCTGGCGGGGGCCAAAAACGCCAAACCGGCCAGTCCACCGAACCACAAAGCCCAATTTTTACGTTTCATCGGTCAACGGGGCCGAAACCGGGACCGATAAACCCAAGCGGCGAAGCCCACCAGCAAGAGCGGTACGGCCAAGAGGTTGGCCAACGTCAGCCAAGTTTTCTCCCGGTCGATGTCCTGGCGCAAGAGTTTACGAATCTCCCGCAGTTCCGCTCGGGTTTGTTTTTCCACTTCCTGGAAGCTTTTGATCTGGCCCAACTGTTCCGGGGAGAGCCCTGATCCGCCTTGCCCGGCGTTTAGCTCGTTGAGCTTCCCTTGGACCTCCTGCAACTTTTGGTTGAGCCTTTGTTCGGCCCCCCGGTAGTCGGCCGAAGCCAATTCGGCCAACCGGTCAAACCGCTCAAAGGGGCGGCTGAACCGGCCCCGGCTGCGGATATCCATCAACTCGGGGGCACCACTTAAAAACTCCATCAGGTTGACAAAAAAGCCTAGGTTGTCGTTTTTGGGCTGGATCATCATCTGGCCCATCAAGGAAAAGGCATCTACGGTAAAGCGGTCGTGCAGGAAGTCCACATCGGTGACCAACAGGACCCGGGCCGGTTTGAGGCTCTTTTTCAACCCCTCCCCTGCCTTGGGAGCCGCTGGATCTGCACTGGCAGGCGGGGCCTCGAAGGCGGAGGTCAACTCGCCGGTCAGGATCCCGGCCATTTCATAGGTCTGGCCGTCCGGTTTGAGTTGCTCGGCAATCTGGTCTGGCCCTTGGAAGGCCAAAAGGGCTACATCCACCAGCGCCGCCTGGGTGGAACTGGTGATCAGGGGGGTGAGCTTGAGGGGGCTTTGTGCGGCCATTTGGAAGCCACCGGGCTCGACCAGCAACATCTTCTCCAGGTTTTTGGTGGCCACCAGTTCCTTGTTCAGGCTCGAAACGTCCAAGCTGTGCCACAGGGGATAAGGGATCGGGCCCGCCCCGGCGCTGACCGGAGTGGCATGGCCAAAGTCGCCCAACACCTGATTGGGTTTGTAGCTGACCCCCCAATGGGCAAACAGCTTGGGCAGGTCGCTTCCCCCTTGTACCGGCTGGCCCATCCTGGCCAACATCTGGGCGGTGCGGTCCATCCGGGCATAAGCGTCCACCAGGACCACCAGGACCTTGCCGGTCAAGGCAAACTGCTCAATTTCATAGGTTGCTTTGTCGCTCAACCCTTTGGGATGGACCACCACCAAAAGGTCCACCTCAGCGGGCACCGGTTGTTCCGGCTTGAGGGGGACGATTTCAAAGGTCTTTTGCAGCTCCGAGAACACCACCCAAGGCGTTTGGGGTTCCTGCCCCTGGAGCATAGCCATTTGGTCCTGGGGAAGCCCCATCACCGGCAATCCGGCGATCAGACCCAGTTTGCGCTGGGCTTTTTGGGCCAGCCGTTGGATCAGTTCGGAAACGTCATATTCCAGGTAGGCTTCTCTCCGGGGGTCCAAGATCGGCAAGGAAAGCTGCTTTTCCTTGGTTTGGGCCGAAAGGCCCAGGTAAAACCTGGTCCCATTGCCCAGGTCCGCTCCGGTCAGCCCCAGCTTGTCCGCCTGGGCCTCTTCGTCCGAATCCGGTTTGGGGTCGTAGATTTCCAGGGCTAGCTTGCCGGGGTTTTGCCGCTGGTATTCGGTCAGCAATTCTTCCACCCGTTTGCCATAGGTTTTGTAGGCCAAGGGCACGGAACCGGCGTTTTTGGAGAAATAAAACTTTAAGGTCACCGGCTCTTCCAATCGGCCCACAATGGCTTTGGTCCCGGTGGCCAAGGTGTAAAGCCGGTCTTGGGTTATGTCCAGACGCAGCGGCACCAGTGCAGCAAGCAGGTTGACCGCCACCAAAAGCACCAAAACCAAAAACAATTTTAATCCCAAGGAGCCAAATCGGAGGTTTTTCATCTTCTTTAGTCCCGCCCTCGTTTAAAATCCAGGACCAAGCCGGTCGTCCACAATCCCGCCAGGATCAATGAAAAGAAGTAGGTCAGGTCGCCCAGGTCGATCACCCCACGGAGCAGGGATTGGAAATGAGTGGTAAAGCTGAAGTTGGAGATCCATTCGGTGACCGACTGGGGCAAAAATCCAGACAAAATCTCCATGAACACCCCCCATCCGGCCAAGACCAGCCCAAAACAAAGGATCACGCTCAGGATGAAGCTGATCACCTGGTTGCGGGTAAGGGCACTGGTCAGGGAAGAAACCGCCAGATAGGCCCCGGCCATCAGGAAGCTGCCCAGGTATCCGGCCAGCATCACCCCGTTGTCCGGAGAGCCCAGGTACCAGAGGGTCAGCACCATCGGGAAGGTCAGGGCCAGGGCAATCCCCAAAAAGCTCCAGGCGGCCAAAAACTTGGCGGTTACCGCCCCCCAAAGGCTGATCGGCAGGGTAAAAAGAATCTCCAAGGTCCCTTGGGACCGCTCCTCTGCCCACAGGCCCATCCCGGCGGCAGGAACCAAAAACAGATACAGCCAAGGGTGGAACAAGAAAAAAATCTCCAAGCTCGCTTGGCCGGACTCAAAAAACCTACCCAAAAAGAAGGTGGTCCCAACCGTGGAGAGCAAAAAGACGATCAAAAAGACATAGGCTACCGGGCTTTGGAAGTAACCAACCAGTTCCTTTTTGTAGAGCGCTTGGGCTGCCTTCATGGGGTTCCCCCTTGGGTCAACTGGGCAAACACCTCTTCCATCGAACCTTTGTGGACAAAAATTTCCTGAGGCTCCAGGCCCAATTGGGCCAGTTTGGACTGCAAGGGCACCAAGAGCGAGGTCCCCGGTTGGGCCAGGGCCAACAGCCGCCGGTCTCCCAAGACCTCCAGTCCCACCAGCCCTGCGGTAGAGAAAAGAGCGGTTTGTGCCTCCACGGACACCGGAGCGGCAAAGCCAAGCTCCACCGCCCCTTGTCGTTTGGACCGGGCCAACAGCTCGGCAGGTGTTCCTTGGGCTACGATCTGCCCCTGGTTGAGCACAATCGCCCGGTCGCAAACCGCTTCCATCTCTTCCAAGATGTGGGTGGAAAGCAGGATCGCCTTTTCCTGGGCCAGACTGCGGATCAGTTTGCGGACCTCCCTTTTTTGGTTGGGGTCCAGCCCGTCGGTGGGCTCGTCAAGCACCAGCACCGGCGGATCGTGCACCAACGCCTGGGCGAAGCCCACCCTTTGCCGGAACCCTTTGGACAGAGTCCCGATAGTTTTATTGACCACTTCTGCAAGCTTGGTTTTTTCGATCACCAGACCCACGGCCCTCTTGAGCCCCTCCTTTTCCAGCCCTCGCAGTTGGGCGGCAAAGTGGAGGTACTCAAAAACCGTCATGGCCTTGTAACTGGCGGCACTTTCGGGCAGGTAACCGATCCGGCTTTTGGCGGCCAACGGCTCTTTGGTGATGGAAAACCCTTCAATCCGGGCTTCCCCGGAGTCGGGGCTCAGGTAGCCGGTCAGGAGCCTTAGGGTGGTGGACTTGCCTGCCCCGTTGGGTCCCAAAAAACCAACGATCTCACCTTTTTTTACCGAAAAACTGACCCCTTTTACCGCCTGAGTCACCCCAAAGCTTTTTTTCAGGTCAATCGCTTCAATCATCTTGGAGTCACTCCAGAGAAAAACACGGGGCCCGGACAGGCCCCGCAGACACAACCCCGCCGGTTATTTACGAAGTTTGGGACTTAAGAATTCGTAAAGCGGGCTGTTGGAATCGATCACCAAGCGGGTGTTCTCCCCCAAGGTGGTTTTGTAGGTGTCCAAGGTCGCCATGAAGCGGTAAAACTCCGGGTCCACCCCGTAAGCTTCCCCGGACAGCCGAATCGCTTGGCCATCGGCCACCCCCCGGATCTGCTGGGCTTTTTTGTAGGCCCCGGAAACGATCTCCTTGAGCCGTTTTTCGGTTTCCCCCAGGATCTGGGCTTTGACCGCTTCCCCTTCCGAACGGGTCTGAGTCGCAATCCGCTGCCGCTCCGAGATCATCCGGGCATACACCCTTTCCCGTACCTGGTCGGTGTAGTTCACCCGTTTGACCAAAACATCCAAGAGCTCGATCCCCAGGTCTTGGACCTTCTGCTCGACACTGAGCAGCACCATCTGGGAGAATCCGTCCCGGCCCACTCGGACTTCCTTTTTGGTCGCCGAGGATTCGGTGCTCATGTTGAACTGGTCCCCGGTGTCGGAACTGCGGACGATCTCCACCAAATCGTTTTTGGTGACAAAGTCCCGCACCGCCCCGTTGATCAGGTCGCTCAAGGTCATGTCGGCCCGAGAGAGGGAGCCCATCCGTTGCAAAAAGACCAAGGGATCGTTGATCCGCCACCTTGCGGTGGTGTCGATCCAAATGTACTTTTTGTCCCGAGTGGGGATCTCGTTGGGGTCTCCGTCCCACTTGAGGATCCGTTTGTCGAAGTAATGCAGTTTTTGGATGAAGGGGATCTTAAAGTACAGCCCGGCATCTTCGATACGCTCCCCAACCGGTTTCCCGAACTGGGTGATGATCACTTGGTGGCCTTCGCTGACCACAAACAGGGCGTTGTAGCCTACAAAGAGGACTACCAAGAGCGCCATTACGGCGGAAAGGGCCTTGTTCATTTTGCTCCTTCGTTGGCGGGGACCGGGTTGGACGCACTGCTGATCGGTTGCGGAGCCGGTACCGGGGGAGCGGTCCTGATTGCCGTACTGGCGGCGATGTTGATCAAAGGCACCATGCCCTTGGAGGACTGGTCCAAGACGATCACTTCCTGGACCTTGGGCAGCGCCTCCTGCAGCGCTTCTAAGTAAAGTCGGGTCCGGGTTACGTCCTTGGCGTTCCTGTATTCCTTGTAGATCGCCGCAAATCTTGACACGTCCCCTTGGGCGTTGTTAATCTTTTCAATGGCGTAACCTTCGGCCTCTTCGATGGTCTTGCGAGCTGTACCTTCGGCCTTGGGGATCCGGCGGTTGGCCTCTTGTTGGGCCTCGTTGCCCGAACGAATCTTGTCTTGTTCCGCCTCGTTGACCTCGTTAAAACTGGGCCGAACCGGGTCGGGAGGGTTCAGATCGAGCAGCTGGACGGTGACGATCTGGATGCCCGAGTTGTACTTGTCGAGCAGGTCCTGCATCTCCTTTTGGGTGGAAATGGCCAGTTCTTCCCGGTTGTTGAGCACATAGTTAAAGTCCCGGTTGCCCACCATCCGGCGCAACACCGATTCGGAGATGTCCCGAACCGCAGCCCTGGGGTTTTCGATGTTAAACAAAAACATCTCCGGGTCCCTGATCTTGAACTGGGCCACCCAGCTGGTCTGGATCACGTTCAGGTCGGAGGTCAACATCAAGGATTCCAAGGCCCCTTCGCTGGAGCTGGAAGTGGTCTCGCCGAATCCAGCTGCGCTTTGGATGCCAAACTGTTCCTTACGGATGGTTTCCACGTCCACCTTGATCACCTTTTCCACCAAGGGGATCAGGAAGTTGAGTCCCGGTGAGGCGGTAGAATGGAATTGGCCGAACCGCAGCAAAACCCCCTGTTCCCCCGGCTGGATCTGGTAAACCGAAAGATAAGCCAAAATCGCCGCCAACCCCAGAATGACCAGGGTACCAACGTTTTTAGTCTGGTTTTCTTTGGGATTGGAGGGACCGACGGGGCTGGGCTTTTGAGACCCAAACAGTTTCTTGAGGCCCTTAAGGATCATTTCGTCGAGGTCGGCAGGTTTTTTCCCGCCCCGATTTCCCCAGGGATTGCCAGGATCGCTCATAACACCTTTGGTTAGGTTGAAAGTCCAACAGTGCCCCCAGTTTCCCCCGAACTGCCCCTTACCGTCAAGGGCCTGGACCTTAATAGGAGTGATAATCGGTACGGCGACGACGCTGGAAGTCGGTCACCGCCTGGTCGTGGTCCTTGAAGTTGGTGCTGAACAAATGGCTGCCGTCCCCTTTGCCCACAAAGTAGAGGTAGGCGGTCACCGCCGGGTGCACCACCGCCTGGAGTGCGCCCAGGCCGGGGTTGGCGATCGGAGTCGGCGGCAAACCGGGGATCAGGTAGGTGTTGTAGGGACTGAAGGTGGTCAAGTGCTTTTTGGTGATGTTGCCTTTGTAATCGGCCACGCCGTAGATCACCGTGGGGTCGGTTTGCAGCCTCATGCCCTTTTTGAGCCGGTTGTGGAACACCGAAGCCACGGTCGGCTGCTCGGCGACCCTGCCGGTTTCCTTCTCCACGATTGAGGCCAAGGTAATGGCCTCGTACCAGCTCAACCCCACCGCTCGGGCCTGGGCCTCATAGTCGGGGGGGAGTTTGGTCTTGAACATCTGGACCATGGATTTGAGGATCGTCCGTTCCTCTGCCTTGCGGCTGACCAGGTAGGTTTCGGGGAACAGGAACCCTTCCAGGCTGACTGGGGTTTCGGGCAGCCCCAACGAGGCGATGAACTCCCGGTTATGGGACCACTGGTCGTACCGCCCTTCGTTTTTGACCCCGGCGGCTTCAAACAGGGCAAAGATGTCCCGCATCCTTGTGCCTTCGGGGATGGTGACCTTGACCAGCTGTTCCCGCCCCTCCTGCAGGATGTCCATAACCTCTAGGGCTTTGTGGCGGCCTTCCAGGCGGTAGAGGCCGTGTTTGAACCCCGTACCCCTTCCGGTCAACCGGGCGGCCCAATAAAAGGCGGTTTTGGAAGGAATCACCCCCTGTTCGGCCAACCGGGAGGCAATCAGGCCCAACCCCGCTCCCGAGGGAATCTCCACCTCCACCGAGGTACCGGGAAATCCCTGGTAGGGGGTGTAAAGGGATTTGGCCAACCAGCCCAAGGTCCCCACCACCGACAGGACCAACAACACCAACAGGGTCCAAAGCCAATGTTTCATCGGTCAAATCCTTTTGAGTTCAGGTTGACTGACCGTACCGGTCAACTCAACGGAGATCCGGCCTTGGGGGTTTTTGTACCCCTCCAAAAGGCTGCTTAAAAAACCGAGTGCCTGTTCGTATTCGGGCTTCACCATGCCGGTCAACCGGAGGTTGAGCACCGAGCCGAAGGGCCGGTTGGGGTTGAGCAATACCGTGCCGCCCAGTTGCAGGTTCAAGTCCCCTTGGGTCACCCCGGCCACTTCCCACTGCTCCCCGGCCCACTTGAGCTGGGTTTCCACCGAGTCCAACCTAGTGCTGGGCAGGTCCAACCCCAACTGGGCCCCGTTGCCGCCCAAGGTCAGGTCAACCAGCTTGACCCCAAAGGAGCCCTGGGGCCTGCCCCAGACTTGGGTTTCCAGCCTGACTTCCAAGGCGGGGTTGGAAAGGATCACCCCCTTGCCTCTCAGCCAAGGGCTCAGGTTGATCCGAACCCCTTGGCCTTCCAAGGAAACAAACCCGGTCACCCAATTGCCGTAGCCTTTCAGCTCCCCTTGGAAGAGTTCGGCAGCAATCCCGATTCGACCCAGCAAAAGGTTCCAGGGGGCAAAGCTGAGCTCCAGGTTTTGCACCGTGCCCAGACTGGAAAGCAGCGGGTCCGAAACCTCCAACTGGGCGACCTTAAAACCAAACAGCCGGGTCTCGACCCCTTCCACCTTGAGGCCCATCGGGGCGGCCAGGGGGGCCAAGCGGCCTTGCACCCAAGCGGCGGCCCAATGACCGTCCAGGGACAACCAAAAGGCTTCAGCAAAAAGCCAAAGACCCAAGCAAACCCAGCCTGCCTGTTTCAAGTTGAGGTTAAACCTAGCCACCGCTGACCACCAGATTGAGTTTGAGCCGCTTGGAGTTTTGGAAGCTCACCTGGAGGTCCAAATGCTCGATTTGCACCGAAGGCCTCAGGTGTTCGATTTGGTAGATCACCTGGGTGGCCTCGTAGAGCGTCAAGCCGTCCAGCTGGACCAACAGGCTTTGTACCCCGCCCTCGGCATTCTGGGAGGCAAGGCTGGCTCGGTCCAGCACCCCCAGGTTGCGCAAGACCCGGTTGATCCGGCCGTTGATCCCTTCGGGGACCGTTGGGGTTGCCCTTTGGCGGGCGACCAGCTCTTGGCCGAGCCGGTGGGTTTGGTTGATCTTTTCGGTCAACCCCAAGGCCTTGCTTTGGTAGGAACTTTTGAGGTCCAGCAAAGGAAAAACCACCACCCGAAACAAAAACAACGGCCCCAGTACAACCAAGGCCAGCAACAACAGCCGCCGCTCACCGGCGCTCAGGCGGTTGATCATCTGCCCCCCTTGCCGACCAGACTGACCGAGAAGGTCACTTCCCCTTCCCCTTGGGCCTTTTGGCTGACCGTCATGCCGTAGTTTTGGGGCGGGAACAGCAAACGCAGCTCCTCTTTGGTCAATTCAAAGTCTTGGGTGGACTGGGTTTTCCCCGCCAAGGTCCAATCCCGGCCTTTAACCGAGATACGGCTCAGACTCAAGGTCTGGGCCTTGGCCCCAATGGCGGCGATTCCCGCCAGCCCCTTGCTGTAGCCGTAAGGTTCCCCGGCTCCCTTTTGGCTCCCTTGCCCCCGGAGTTGGGCCACCTTTTGGGTCAAGGCGGTCAATCCATTGGCCGGGGTCAGGCCGGGGGCATATTGGTTCAAAGCTCCCTGGTACTGCCGTTCCAGATCCTTGACCAAGGCCCGCCCTTGGACCAGCCCCAGGCTGATCCAGGCCACCCAAAGGCCCAAAAAGACTGCCGCCAGCAAGCCGGTTCGTTTGAGTTTGCCCTTGTTTTTGGCCAATTCGGACCAAAAGACCGCCTTGGGGCTCTCCAAGGTTACCACCCCTTTTTGCTTGAGCAGGCTCGGGGCCAAAAGCTCGGGCCGGGCGGCAGAGGCAAAGGGTTTTGGCTCAAAGGGAGTCTTGGCCAACAGCTGCCCTTCCACCCCTTGGGTAAAAAAAGCGGCGGCGCTGGATTCCAAGACCACTTCCAACTGGGGCCATTGCAACTGGGCAGCCATCAACACCGCTTGGATCTGTTTGGCCCAGCCGCTGAAACAATCCAACCCGGCCCCTGGAGGCCGGGGAACTTGGAGGAAGCTCAAGGGCAATCGTTGGTCCAAAAACAACAGCCTCGCCACCCCCTCTTCCAGCCACAACCGGGCCACCGGCCCCGGTCCCTGGGGTTGGGTCGATTGGGCCAAAAGGTTTTCCAGACTCAAGACCCGGTGCACCTCAAAACCCTCGGTTTCCAGCAGCTCCAACAGCCCTTGGTAAAACTCGTGAGACAGGGCGTAAACCGCCACCTGGGTCTGGCCCAGGCCCTTGTCCGGCTTGGAGGAATAGGAGAGATTGAGGGATTCGAGGGGGCTTAAAAAGTGATTTTCCAGCTCAAAGGAAAGTAACTGGGGGATTTTGCGGTCCGAAACCAGGGGCAGGCTCAAGGACTGGAAATGGTAGAAGCTCTGGTCCAACACCAGATCGACCCGTGCCCCGCCTTCGGGCAAAGCCGCCTTGACCTTGGGCAAAAAGTCCTTCAGGTCCTCGACCAGTCCGCCTTGCCGCCGCTGGCTCAGTCGAGGTTCCAGGCCCAGGTAGGCCAACTCGCAGCAGGTCAGGAACAGGCCGCTCATCTGTGCCTACACCGATTCGGCGAAGACTCCCATCTGCCGAAACTTCTCGTAACGCCCTTGGATCAACTGCTCGGCGCTGAGTTTTTCAAGTTGTCCCAGGTGCTTGAGGACCGCCTTTTTCAGGCTGTCCAAGGCCTCTTCCGGTTTGGCATGGGCACCGCCCACCGGCTCGGGAACAAAGCCATCGATCACCTTGAGCTTCAACAGGTCCTTGGCCACATACTTGAGGGACCGGGCTGCCTCTTGGGCTCTGCTGCTGTCTCCAAACAAAATGGAGGCGCAACCTTCGGGGGAGATGACCGAATAGATGGAATGTTCCAACATCAAAACTCGGTTGCCTACGCCCAGGGCCAAAGCTCCGCCGCTTCCTCCCTCGCCGATCACCACGCAGATGACCGGAACGGTCAGACCGGCCATTTCCCGCAGGTTGACCGCAATCGCTTCGGATTGCCCCCGTTCCTCGGCTCCCAGGCCCGGATAGGCACCTTTGGTGTCGATCAAGGTCAAGATCGGCACCCCAAATTTCTCGGCCAGCTTCATCAGCCGCAGTGCCTTGCGGTAGCCTTCGGGGTGGGGCATGCCGAAGTTGCGGTGGACGTTTTCGGTGGTGGTCCGGCCCCGTTGGTGGCCGATCAGCATAAACCTAGTCCCGTCGATCCGGCAAAAACCACCGACAATCGAAGGGTCGTCCCGAAAGTGCCGGTCTCCATGCAATTCTTGGAAGTCCTTGGTACAATGCTGGACAAAATCCAAGGTACAAGGTCGGAACGGGTGCCGGGCCAGCTGGGTTTTGTCCCAATTGTCCAGGTTCTTGAAAATCTCTTCTTCCAACTGTTTGGCTTTCGCCTCCAACTTGGCAATCTCGGAGCCAGACTCCAGATTACCGGCATCCATCAAGGCTCTAAGCTCTTCGATCTTCGAGCGCAAAGCGGCAACGGGCTTTTCAAGTTCAAGGACGTACATTGGAGCCTACAAATGAAAGAACCCCCAAGGGCACTTGCCTTGGGGGTACGAGAATTAGGGTTGAAGCAAAGGCCCGATCAAGAGGCCAGCTCTTGGGACCTAGTGATGTCGTCCTGTTCGTTGAAGCCCAGGAAAATCTCGTCGGTAAACCCTTTGGAGACCGAATAGAGGAACTCGTTGATAACGTTTGACATGTTCTTCATGGTGGTCTGCTTCTTTTTGATGCTGGTGATGTCGATGTCCAACAACAACCCTGGTTGGATATGGAAGGGGTTGATTTGGTTGCGGAATTCCTCGAATTGATTCTTGAGGAACCGCAGCCGTTTTTCCACCACTTGCCGGACTTCGTCGTTTTGGTCGTGGAACACCTTGACCATCTTCTCGGCCATCAAGGGGAAACGTCCGGCCACTTCGTTGAGCTTGTGCTCCAAGGTCGGATTTTTTTCGTCCACCACGGTGTTTTCCGGGGAGATAAAAGAGATCTCGTTCCACTTGGATTCAACCTTGGGGGCTTCGGCAACCGGCTCGGGCTGTTGGGGGCCTTTGCCCTTCTTCTGCCCTTGCGGCTCGGCTACGGCACCGGAAAGCATCTTTTCGGAGAGGGTTTCCCAATCGTCGTACCCTTTGGTTGAGCGGTCGGACTTGTAAATCCCTTCACAAACGTCCCAAAGGTGTTTGACCTCCCGGTCCAACTCTTCCACCTGCTTGAGGTGGGCGGCCCGGAGGCTCAAGAGTTGTTCCTGGTCGTAGTAAGCCAAACGAATGGCATACCGCTCGTCGGGCAGCCGGGATTCGTCTTCGTCTTCATATTCCCGGATCAGGCATTCCCGAGCGTTTTTGTAGTTCTCGATGAACTGGTAGCCCATCCGGCTGTTGTCCAAAATCCCGGTAATGGCGTTGACGGCGGTGTTGAAGCCCCGGTTGCGCAGGTTTTGGTTGTCGATGATCTTGGTGATGTTTTCCCGGATCCCCAGGGCATCGTAGTCCCGGTCATCAATCTCGGCACCGATCCCTTCAACCGCTTCCAAGAACCGCTTGGCCACAAACTGGTAGCGGATCTCTTCGTCTTCGTCGCTGACGTACTTGTCCAGGACCTTAAACTTTTCAAAAATCTTGTCCTGGTCGCTCATGGCCGCTTGGCCTTCGTCGATCCTCTGGCCGTTGACCTTTTCGATCTCCAGGTCGATCAGACCATGGATGTTTTTGGCCACCACATCACGGATCAAGGAAGCCACGGGGACTTGGTAGTGGTAGATCGGGCTGATCAGTTCGGAATCAAGGATGCTGATTGAAAGCTTGAGGTCCATAACGGTCTTGGGCCGCCGTTGGTTGTCCCGAAAGCTGCACTTGACGATGGCATAGCTGTTGTCGCCCCGGACAAAGGCCCCAACGTCACTTTTTTCCCGGAGCAATGAATTGGTGTGGCTCTCCAGGTCCCGAACGCCCCTCTCGATGTGGCCTTGCAGGTGACCGTACATGTTGACGATGCTGCGCTCGATCTCGGCGGTGTTAAGGTTGTCGGCGGCACCGATGCGCTCCAAAATGTCGGTGATGCCCCGGGGAGTGTAGGTACTCAAGGCCCGGTTTTCTTCCTTGTCCACCAAGTCCCGGAACTTCTTGGCCATCTCGTCTTCCATGGTGACGATATAGCGGTTGAGCATGTTCTGGAAGTCTTGGTTGAAGTAGTTGTGCAACTTCGACTTGATCGACCCCATCACGTCCAGGCGCTCCAAAACTTCGGGCGGCAACTTGGCGTGGATGTGGTTGATAATCTTGTCTACTTCTTCGTCAATGACCTGTTTGGACTCCTCATACTCGTTGCGTTCCGAACGGTTGAGGCTGTTCCTGGACCCGACAGCGCTGGGTTTTTCTGGATGGACGAAATTTGGCCCCCTAGTGAAGGTCTCGCGTGCCATTGCTCTCCTGTGAGTCGGTTTTTAAGGTCGTAAATCTTGTTCTTTCTGCCCTGGGGACCCTCAGTGGCGGCCCCTTTGGACAAGGATAAATCTTTGAGTTTCCGAAGAACTATCAGGGTTGGCTACAAAAAGCAACTACTTCGCTGCCTCATAGCGGATGTACAGGGTCTTTTGCCCGGCCACGTTGGCTTGGTCACGGCTGAGCAGGATCACCCGGTTGTTGTCCTCCCCCAGGTCAACCTCAAAGCTGAACTCCACTTTTTTCTGCTCCTTGAGGTCCATGAAGTTCTGGTAATACACCTTTTTGTTTTCCACATAGGCGTAAACGTCCTTGACCCCGTCCAGGTCGCTCACCTGTCCCTTGATCCGCACCTTTTTTTGGCCAGAGGTGTTGGAGAAGTTTTCCAAGGTGAAGCTGGGCAACTGGTTGGACACTTGGTAGTCCTTGGCATCCAGGGACAACTTCAGCTTTTCGTTGACCGAAGCCAAGGGGTAAGTTCCGTCCAAAAGGTCGAAGGAAAAGTCCAGGTTGCCGTCCAACGGCTTGGACTTGTATTCCAATAAAAAGCTCGCCTTGCCGCTTTCCCCGGACTTTAACGCCGGAAGGGACAACCTCCCCTTTTTGAGGAAGACCCTCTCCCCTTCCCCGTTTTTAAGGAGCAAGGTCAACGGCCCGGAGGTCCCGGTGCTTTGGTTGGTCACCTCCACCTCAACCGCCAAAGTCTCCCCCGGTTCCGCCAGCCCGTTGCCGTTGCCTTTGGTGTCCGGTCCCTGGTCCTTGAAGGACAGGCGGTAGGCAAAGGTAGGGGGAATATTTTCGGCGATCGCCAAAGCACTGTGGTAGGAAGCCAGCTCCTTTTCCGAAGCATCGGTAAATTCAAAGACTACCTTGTCGTTCCTGGAAATCGCCCCTTCCCCGATCTCGGCGGGGACAAACCAGCTCTTGGATTCCCCGGACTTGAGGCTGCCGAAGGCAAACTGCCGGTTGTCAAACACCGGATTCTTGGACTTGCTGGTGGCAATCAACCGGGAGACGGCGGCCCCTTGGTTTTTGACCGAAAGGTAAAGCCTGACCTGAGACTTGGCGGGCACAGGCCCGGCCCACTTTTCCCAGGCTTCACCTTTTTTGAGCTCCACCCAAGACAGCGCCTCCAGCTTGGGGGCTCCCTTGGTTTCCACAACCGACCAGTCGGTCTTGAATTCCCCAAACTTGGCGGTCAGCTTTTTTTCCTGCTCCTTTTCCTCTTGGGTCATGTACCGGTGGCCCTCCTTGAGCAAACCGGCAAAGTCGTTTTTCTCGTTTTTCAGGAGGATTTGCAGGCTGCTTTGGACCAAAAAGTCCTTTTTCAGCTGTTCCAGCTTGGCTTCCTTGGTTTCGGCCGGTTCTTCCTCTTCCTCGGTTCCGAGCTTTTTCAGCTCTTCCTGGTAGAGGTAATAAGCCCGCTGCTCCGGCGCTTCCGCTTGGTCCTTGTCACCCCATTCCTTGAAGTTCTCCTCCAGACTGTCCTCGTTGCCGTCCGCCGCTTGGGGGGTCACCCGGACAAAGTCTTCGGAGACATAATAGGGGTCCACTTCGATGTGGGGACTGACCCCTACCGATTGGATGGAAAGATTCCCTGGGGTCAGGTATTTTTGGGTAGTGATCTTCAAAGCCGAACCGTCGGGGAGAGGGATCACCTGCTGGACCGAGCCCTTGCCGAAGGATTGGGTCCCCATCACCACGGCCCGTTGGTTCTTTTTGAGCGCCGCCGCCACGATCTCCGAAGCGGAGGCGGAACCGGAGTTGATCAGGACGATCAACGGGGTTTCGGTCATGTCGCTAAACCAATGGGCCTTGTAGGTTTGGATCGAAGCGGCATCCAGCCCGGCGGTGGAAACGATCACCCCTTTGTTGAGGAACCGGTCGCTGACCTGAATCGCCTGGGCCAAAAGGCCGCCCGGATTGTTCCGCAGGTCCAGGATCACGCCTCGGAAGGACTTGAGGTCGTAGTCCATTTCGTCCAGCGCTTCGTTCAATTCTTCGATGGTGTTTTTCTGGAAGGTTTTCAGCTGGATGTAGCCCACCCGTTTGCCGTTTTCCTCAAATACATGAGATTCCACGGAGGTGATCTTGATCAGGTCTCGGGTCAGAACCACTTTTTTGGGGGCCGAGAGGCCATCCCGCTCAATGTAGATGACCACCTGGGTGCCGATCTCCCCTCTAAGCTTGTCCACCGCATCGGTCAGGGGCATGTTGATGGTGGACTCGTCGTCGATCTGCACGATCCGGTCTTTGGCCCGCAGCCCGGCACGGGAGGCCGGGGTCCCGTCGATCGGAGCGATCACCGTCAGGTCGCCCTTGCGCAGCCCGATCATCATGCCCACCCCGCCAAAGTTCCCGGTGGTGCTGGTCGAAAAGTCCGAATAAACTTCGGGGACTAGGAGCATGGTGTGCGGATCCAGGCGGCGCAGAAACCCGTTGATCAAAGCGTAGTCCACCTCTTCGGGCTTGGCTCCCTTTTCCAGGTTCAGTTTCACAAAGTAGGAAACCTCCTGGAGGATTTTGTTCAGGTCCTTGACCGTCTTGGGGGCCTGGGTTTCGATGGTCTTGCTGTGTTGGTCCACCTTGATTTCGATGCTGACCAAGCCGCCCTTGGTGGTGACCTGGGTCATCACCGGGGCCACCAGGGAGCTCAAGTGCTCCAGCGCCCCTTCCAACATCTTCATCGGCTGGACTCGGTTTTGGTCCACATATCCTTGGTGAACCACCTCCAAAACCTTGGGAATCAAGTCCGACCGAGGGACAAACCGCTCGGCCAACACAGGAAAGCCCAAGCAGAGGGCCAGAAAAACCAGAGCCGTTTTTTTCATGGGAGTAACAAAGGTTAGAGCCCGCTCACAATGGAGACCGTACGCTCGAAGTAGTGTTTTGCCTTGGCTCGCTCCAGCTCCGGGTCGGCGGCGTGGTCCATGGCAATCGAATGTTTGAGCCCCTGTTTGAGGACTTTAAGAGCCTTGTAAAGAGGCAACAGGGTCAGGGCTTCCTGGTCCTTGCTCAAGCCGAGGTAGGCATCCAAAAAGGCTTTGCCCAGCCCTTCCTGGCCCAGGTTTTCCAGGTCCACGATCAGGTCGGCCAGGTCGCTGGTCCGGTCCCCGTAACGTTCTTTCATCGGGTCCCCGCTGCGGCCCAAAAAGGCGACCCCTTCGGTGGTCCAATGGATTTTTCTGAGCTCCAAGGCACCGTGGTAATGGCCCACAAACCCCTTGCGGGTCCGTTGGCCCAGGAGTTTTTTGTGGTCTTCCAGGTATTTTTCCAGGGGCCGAGTGCTCAGGTCGATCATGGTCTTGGTGATGGTCTTGCCCAAGAATTTTTTGGCCTGATAAAACCGGTCCTTGAGCCGTTCCAGCAGGATCTCTGCCCCCGGAAGGTCCTTGTTGCCCGGCAGTCCGGCAGTTTCGTGGAAACGCCACAAGGCGGCGGCCACTTCCGCCAGATGTTTTTCCTTGAGTTTTCCCTTTTCCAGCATCTGGTCCAAAAACCCCCGGTCCGCCAATTGCCGCTCTTTGATCACATAATAGGGCGCAGCCCCCGGAGCGAGGCCCGAACGTAGGACCCAACTGCCCAATTCCTCCACCAAACCCAGGACCGTAGCCTCCAGACTCGGAGTCATCCGGTTGGAGTTGGCCGCCAGTTCACTGGCATGGGCCTCGACCAAAACCTTGCTGGTCACGCTCGCCTCAGGCTTGATCACCTTATAAACAAAAGGGCCGGTCTTGAAGATCCAAAAGCCTTCGGATTCATGGAACTTGACCGTAGCTTGGGCATCCCCATAGGCTGCAGGTTCGCTTAAGGCTTTAAAAAAGACGGGTTTCCCGAGTTTCTTACCAGTCATGGTATTGCCGAAGGGGAATTGGTTGTGGTTTGCCGTTCAAACCCCAGAATAGGGAACGTTGGAGTTTATCGGCAAGAGGAGGGTTTGTCGATGAAAAAGGGGGGTGCCTCAAGGGCAAGGCAAAAGGACCCAAAACGGACAGCGAGGGCTTACAGACGGCGGCACTGTTTGTACAGGTTCACCAGCGCATCCTTGCGGGATTGGCCTAAGGACTCCAGGCAGCCTTGCCTAAAAACCAGCTGGCAACGGTAGGCGACCAAATCCCCCGCCTCGTTGACCGCCGCCAGCCCGCTGGCCACCCGTTCCATCACAAAACTCCCTTGGCTTTTTTCAGCCAAACCGTCAAAAAAGGACAGATACCCTAAGGTGTTCATCTTTGCCTCCTGCATCATTTGACCAATTCAGGCGGGCCGGGTAGTTTAACCCCACTCGCATCCTTTTGGATGGCCCCAACCGGCGTTTCAGGTAATTTACCCCCCGATTCCCAAACTTGGGCCTGTCTTCTATAAAAACGAGATGCTTAAAATATGCCCTCAGGACCAACAAACCAGGGCAAACCTCTAGCTCAAGTACCAACCTCAATGCCAAATTGGGATGTAATCATCGTCGGAGCCGGACATGCCGGGGCGGAAGCGGCACTGGCGGCGGCAAAGATCGGAGCCAAGTCCCTGCTTTTGACCCAGACCCAAGACAACGTGGCGGCGATGAGCTGCAATCCGGCCATTGGCGGCCTAGCCAAAGGGCACTTGGTCAAGGAAATTGATGCCCTGGGTGGAGCGATGGGGCAGGTGGCGGACCAAACGGCGATCCAGTTCCGCCGGTTGAATGCCTCCAAAGGGGCGGCGGTCCAAGCGACCCGCTGCCAGTCGGACATGATTGCTTACAAAGCCTTGATGCGAGGGATTTTGGAATCCCAGCCCGGTTTGGAACTCCGGCAGGCGGAGGTTTGCGCCTTGGTGCTGGAAGGGAGCCGGGTGGTCGGGGTGGAAACCCGCCTGGGAGAAAAGCTCACCGCCAAGGCGGTGGTTTTGACCGCCGGAACTTTTTTAAACGGCTTGATCCACATCGGCAACCGCCAGTACCCGGCGGGCCGGGCCTGGGAGTTTCCCTCCAATTTCTTAGGAGAACAGTTGCGGGCCTTGGGCCTCAGGGTGGGCCGCCTCAAAACCGGCACCACTCCCAGGCTGGACCGCCGGACCATCAACTTTTCGGGCCTGGAAACCCAACCGGGAGACGACCCGATCCGGCCCTTCAGCTTTTGGAACACCCAGGTCCCGCTCCCCCAGGTGCCCTGCCACATCACCTACACCACCCCAAAAACCCAAGAGGTGATCGAAAAAAACCTGCACCTTTCGGCCATGTATTCGGGGGCCATCACCGGCACCGGCCCTCGTTACTGCCCTTCCATCGAAGACAAGTACAAAAAGTTCCCCGACAAGGCGAGGCATCAGGTGTTTCTGGAGCCCACCAGCCTGCAAAGCTTCGAGATCTACCCCAACGGCATGTCCACCAGTTTGCCCTTGGAGGTCCAGGTGGAATTCATCCAAAGCATCCTGGGCCTGGAAGAGGCCAAGATCGTCCGGCCCGGCTACGCCATCGAGTACGACTACCTGCACCCGACCCAACTGAAAAACAGTTTGGAACACAAAGACTTGGCCGGATTTTTTTGCGCCGGACAGATCAACGGCACCTCCGGCTACGAAGAAGCGGCCGCCCAAGGGCTTTTGGCCGGGATCAATGCGGCCCGCTTGGCCCTGGACCAGGAACCGGTGGTTCTGCTGCGCAACCAAGCCTACATTGGGGTTTTGATCGACGACTTGGTCAGCAAAGGGACTGAAGAGCCCTACCGGATGTTCACCAGCCGGGCGGAATACCGGCTCAGCCTGCGAGAAGACAACGCCGACCTGCGGCTCAGCCCCTTGGGCCGGAGTTTGGGCCTACTGGACGATGGACAATGGAGCCTCTTTGAGGCCCGGCAGGCTTCCATCCAAAGGTTGATGGGGTTGACCCAAGAATTGAGTGTCCCCAAAGACGGCCCCAGTTGGAACCTGCCCGAAAAAACCAAGGTCGCTCAGTTCCTGCGACACCCAGAAGCCCACTTTGCCGACCTGGATCCTTTGGTCCAAGAGGGCTCCTTGGGGGAGCTGAAGCCCTTTGACGATGAGGTGCGTTTCCACGTGGAAACGGAGATCAAATACGAAGGGTACCTCAAGCGGCAAGAGGTGCAGGTCAAAAGCTACCTGAAGGTTGAAGCAATCCAAATCCCCCCCGACTTTGACTACCAAACCGTCCCCGGACTTTCACGGGAGGTCCAACAAAAGTTGGGCCAAGCCCGGCCCCAGACCTTGGGCCAAGCCTCCAAGATCAGCGGCATCACCCCGGCAGCGATCACCTTGATGATGGTGGCCATCCAAAAGAGTAAACCATGACCAAAGACCCGGAACTCTCAGCGCTTTACCAAAAGATCGAACAAAATGGCCGTCTGAGCCCCGCAGAAGGGCTGGTCCTGCTGGAACGGGCCTCTTGGCTGGAACTGGGCCAGCTGGCGGCAGAACGGCGCAAGGCCCGGATCGGGGACGATTGGGCTAGCTATACGATGTTTCGGATCATCAACTACACCAACATCTGTTCCATCGATTGCGCCTTTTGCAGCTTCAAGCAAAAGCCCGGCGACCAAAGGGCCTATGTCCTGTCTGCTGAGGAAGTGGTACAAAAGGCCCAGGAAGCCCATGAAAAAGGGGCAGACCAGATCTTTTTGCAAGGCGGGGTTAACCTGGAACTGGGGTTGGACTATTACTTGGGGCTGCTTTCGGCGCTCAAAAGTCGTTTTGGCTGCCACATCCGAGGGTTTTCGCCGGTGGAACTTCGGGACATGGCCAAGGCGGTAGGGCTGCCGCTGCCTCGGCTGGTTGGCGAACTGAAGGCCGCCGGGTTGGATTCGGTGCCAGGGGCGGGAGCGGAGATTTTGGTGGAACGGGTCCGGGACCTACTGAGCCCCAACAAATGTAGCCCCGAAGAATGGGCGGGGATTTTGTCCGAATGCCATGCCCAAGGGCTCAAAGGTTCGGCGAACATCGTCTTTGGTTCCGTAGAGACCCCCAAAGAGGTGATTGAGCACCTGGACTTGGTTCGGCGCACCCAAGACCAAACCCAGGGGTTTAACAGCTTCATCCCTTGGACCTTCCAGCCCCAAACCAAGGACTTCCCGGTCCAGAAGGTCTTGCACCACCAATACCTCAAGGTCCTGGCCTTGTGCCGCCTGTACCTGGACAACATCGACCAGCTGGAGGTTTCGGTGATGGTGCTGGGCCCCGAGATCGGCAAGCTGGCGCTGCACATGGGGGCCAACGACATTTCCAGCCCGGTGTTGGAAGAAAACGTGCTGCGGAGTTTTGGGGTTTCCAGCGAAGAACAGGCCCGCAAGTTGATCGAAGCGGCGGGGCTCAGGCCCAGAAGGCGGGACTTCAGTTACCGGTTTTTGGAGTAACCTTTTGGGGGCAAAAAAAGGCCCCCAAAGGGACCTTTTTCTTCAACGAGGAACAAAGGGCATCAGCCGCTTATTTCCAGTGGATGCACTCGCCGGGGCAGGTATCCATCTCTTCTTGGATGGCATCTTCGTCAGCGCCGGTGGGGTTGTGCACCTCAGCCAAGTCATCGTCGTCCATGCGGAAAACCTCGGGGAGGTTATCCACACACTGCACGCAGCTGGTGCATTCGTCTTTCTCTACATAGGGGGTCCGTGCCATTTTTCCTCTTTGGAGTAAAGTTGAGCCTTGCTACCGCTAGCTCAGGGGTGTTGCCGTTGGCTCCACTAATGACCAAGGTGTCGTAAAAAATCAAGTCCCAAAAACGGGAATTTTGCCAACCCCGACCAAAGCCCAGGGGGTATGGCCTTACGGCGGCTGTTCGGGGTTGGTCCCAGCGGTTCAAGGGGCCAAAAAAACGGCTCTTTCCCGGCTAAATTCGGCTCCAGGCTCGGGCCAAAACCTCCCCCACCGCTTGGGCCAAATTCTTGTAATTGGCCTTCCATTGCTCCTGGCCCAACGGACCCACTTGGTTGGTCAAACCCAACAGGGCCGACCAGGGGAGCCCCGCTTTTGAGGCGGCCAGGGCGAGGCCGTACAGCTCCAAGGTCTCCAACTCGGCCCCGCTGCTTCGGGCCAAGGCCTGGGCCAGCCCCAAGTCCTGGGTGACCGCCCCGGTGTTGGCCACCTTCGCCTTGGGGCAACCAAAGGTTCTGGGACCGGCCACCAGGGTCCGGTTCCGGTCCATCAGCGGGCTGTGGGCGAGCCCCAGGGCAACGGCCCCCTCGGCCCAGCCAACTTCCGAAACCTCCACCACCTGCCCGATCTGAAACCCCGCTTCCGGGAAGATTCCCGCCGACCCGGCAAAAATCACTTCGGCCACCTCCCCCGACCAGCGGCCCAACCCCACAGCGGCGTTAAGCGCCCCAATCCCCAAGGGGGCCAGGACCAAACCAGGGCAGCGCCAGCCTCCCTCAAAGGCTTGCGCCCGGAGAGTCAGGGCCAAAGGCTCCAATTCTGCCGCTACGGCACTGGCGATCAGCAGGGTCATCGTTCCCTGGAGAGCTTCGCCCGTTTGGCTGCATCCTCCAGGCCCAGCTTTATCAACCGGTCCAAAAGCTCCGGGTAGGAGATGCCCACGGTTTGCATCAGTTTGGGGTACATGCTGATCGAGGTGAAGCCCGGCAGGGTGTTGGGCTCATTGACCCAAATTTCTTCTTGGGCATCCACAAAAAAGTCCACCCGAGCCATGCCCTTCAGCTCCAGGCAACGAAAGACCCGAGCCGCCGCTTCCTGCAACCTAGCCACCAGCTTGCCGGGCAGGGGCACCGGCACTACCAGGGTGGTGTTGTCCAAGATGTATTTGGCCTCGTAGCTGTAAAACTCTTCGGCGGGCTTGATCTCGCCGGGCAGGGAGACGGTCAGTTGGTCGTTGCCCAGCACCGAAAGCTCGATCTCCCGGCCTTCAATCCCTTTTTCCACCAATATCTTGCGGTCATAGCTGAAGGCAAAGTCCAAGGCCTTGTGGTACTGGGCCTCGGTCTTGACCTTGCTGATCCCCAAGGAAGAACCTTGGGCCGAAGGTTTGACAAACAACACCGGCCCCAACTTTTGCACTGCCTGGGCAAAGGTGGGCCGGTTTTTTTCGGTGTCCCGGATCACCAGGTAAGGGGCGGTTTTGAGGCCCTCAAACAGCAAGAGCCGTTTGGTCATTTCCTTGTCCATCGCCACTGCCGAGCCCAAAACCCCCGGCCCCACAAAGGCGACCTGGGACATCTCCAAAAACCCTTGCATCGCTCCGTCTTCCCCATAAGTGCCGTGGAGCACCGAAAAAACACAATCCACCTTTTGGCCCAGCAACTGGTCCCCTTCCAGCCGGACTTGGGTCAGGCCGGGGGCAATGGCGATGGTTTCGGGGTTGTCCGGGTTTTGGACCAACGGGGACCCGGTCCACCAGCGGCCCTGTTTGTCAATGGCCACCGCCACCAAGTCATATTTGTCCTTGGGCAACTCCCGGATCACACTCAAGCCCGAACGAAGGGAAACCTGGTGTTCCCCCGACTGGCCGCCACAAAGCAACAATACCCTAGGTTTCATGTTCCTTTCTCAAAAAGTAACCCGTCTTCAACGGGGTTGGAATAATACTGTTTACGCCTGCCAATGCTCACAAACCCCTGTTTGAGGTACAAGGTTTGGGCAGGCAGGTTGGATTCCCGAAGCTCCAGCCAGACCTTGGTTTGGGGACCGATTTTTTCTACCAAGGTGCCAATCAACCGTTCGGCCCAGCCTTGCCTGCGGCTGGCTGGGGTGACCGCCAGCTTAAGAATCTCCACCAACCCTTGGTCTAAGGGCTGCCAAGACAAAAAGGCCACTGGCCTTTGCCCCTCCAGGCCCAGGATCACCTGGACCCCCACTTCCATAAAATCCACCCATGTGGCCAGCTCCCAAGCTTCTCCAGGCAAGTTTTCCCGGTCCAAGGCCACCAGCGCTTCCCCCCAAACCCCAGGGCCGCCTTTAAGCTCAACCAGCGATACCAAACCGCTCGGCATATTTGATCTCCGCTTCCGAAGGCCGGAGGTAGATGGGTTCCAGCGGGAGGGGTTCAAAGCCCTGGGCTGCCTGTTCCGCCAAAAAGTGAATCAACCCCAGGGCATCGGGCACCCTGGCCGGGCTGGGGTCCTGCCTCGCCCCTTGTGTGGCCGGGTCCAGGCCCAATTGGGAGAGCACCCGCAACCCTTCGCCCAAGACCATCTCGTTTTCCTGCAAGGAGGCCAAAAACCCCTTGGGGGTCACCAAGGATAAGGGCTCCAGCAGCCGGGGCCGGGGGCCGGAATTGTCAAAGGCCCCGTGGTACAGCTCCCCCTTGTGGGCATTTTGGATCACCCGCACCTTGTGGGGGTAATAAGGCAAGGTAGCGGCGGCCAAGCTCAGCCGGTCGGTATGGTACAAGGGCAACTGTAGGGCGAAAGCCAAGGCCTGGACCGTGCCCAAGGCAATCCGCATCCCTGTAAAAGACCCCGGTCCCAGACAGACCGCCAAGCCTTCAAGGTCCTTTTTTTCCACCAAACAAGCAGGCAGGAGGCGGTCGATCCAAGGCATCAAAAGGTCCCCACTGGGCACCCCCGGGTCCAGCCACACCTGCCCCAGTGCCTTGAGCCCCCGAGCCAGCCCTACCGACACCGCCGAGCCAGAGGCCTCCACACCCAAGACCAACTGGTCCTTCACCTGTTTGTGCAACTCTACCTTTCCGGTCTCTCTGGTCCACCCCAAGCCCCTGGGTAGCCCCAGGCTTTGCCCCGATTCTCCCAAGCCTGGGGCCAGGTGTAAAGGGAAATGGGCAGCAAAACAAAGGCCCGGTTTTTGTCCGGTAAGATGTCCGGCTTTTGGGCTGTTAAAGGGAGTTGGGGTGGGGTAGGGTGGGGAAAACTTTTTGGTTGTTGGATTTCAGGAGGATTAAATGACGGAACAACCCGCTAAAGTATCACTTGGGAAAGAGTCCCTCCAGGAACCTGTATTTTCCTGGTTGGCTTTTGGGGTTATCTTGTTTTTTTCTGTTGGCCTCTACCAACATACTCGTAACCCCAATTTCATTAACCAAGTTTTCTCCTCACTGTTTTTATTCATTGCTACAATCTGGTGGTTTTGGTGGCTGATCGGTTTGGGCTGGATTTCGGCCCGTGCCGGTTTAAAACGCCGTCTAAAACGGCAAACCCAGGGCAACCTTACACAAGGAGAGGAGGACCAGGGACTGCAGGGGAAAGTTCAGCAGCAATTTGATCACTTCAAAACCATGTTGAACATCCTGGCCATTGAACTCTTGTTGGTAAGTGGGTTGGTGGTCTGGCAGTTGGATTGGGTGACAAACATCTTAAAAACGGGTGGAGATTCAAAAACTGATGGGTTGCTTAGACTCCTGACTGCATTTTTACCTTTGGTTTTGGGCGGCCCTTTTGGCTTGGCGGTCTGGCACTGGCGGGACCAAAACAAGATGGAGGACATTGGGAATGCACAGTTGGACATTGAAACCAGGGACCGAAACGCCCGAGAGGACCGCCGTCTGGCCGACATCCGGGAGTTGGTGGCCATGCAGGAGAAAAAGCCTGAAGTCCGGGTGGCCAGTCTCTTTTTGGCGAAAAAATACCTGATGGACAGCTCTGACCTTACCTTGCAGGCAGCGACCTTGGAATTGGTCAAGTCGGTTTTGTACCAATGGTACGAACAACCCCCAAAAACCGACTCTGCCGACCTGCCAAACCCACAACCCCAGACCCCAAAAAACCAAATTTTGGCTCAAAAGAAAGAGGAGCTAGCCCTAGGGATTGGGCTTTCCGACTGGGTCAGTTTCATCCCAGAGGTAGTCAAGGCCGCCCAGAAGGTAGCGCTTGAGTCTCATGCCCAGCTACAACCTGGACAGTTGGCTTCCTTGGACCTAAACTACTGTTGGGCTCCTGCGGCCAACCTACAGAATGCCAAATTAGAAAGGGCAAATCTTCGGTTGGCACAGCTTCAGTGGGCAAATCTTCAGGGGGCAGAGCTTCATGGGGCAAATCTTGCGGGGGCAGAGCTTCATGGGGCAAATCTTGCGGGGGCAGAGCTTCATGGGGCAAATCTTCAGGGGGCAAGGCTTGAGGGGGCAAATCTTCTGGTGGCAACTCTTCTGGTGGCAACTCTTCTGGGGGCAAATCTTCAGGAGGCAAATCTTCAGGGGGCACATCTTCAGGAGGCACATCTTCAGGAGGCAAGATACTCCGTCGCCTCCCCAGGTTCCAGCGGCACAAAATTCCCTCGCAACTTCGGCGACCCCCGCAAGCGGGGCATGATCTGCGTTGACGATGAGGGCAACCCCACCAACGACCCCACGGTTTACCCCGAGGAGCCTGCGGAGGGACCCGAAGAATAGCCCCCCCCTCCAAAAAGAGCCCCGCCGCTTGGGGGGACCCTGCCTTTTTCGGCAAGGCCCTTCAGGTTGATTCCTTTTAAGACCAGTGCACCAATCCCCTGTTCTTTCATAGAACCTTGGGATACAAGCGGGGCAACAAAACTTTCCCCTTGGTTGCCTTCCCTACCGGCCCCGGTAAATAGGCCTTTTCCTTCCCGATTCTTGTTGCTAGGGTTAATGCGTTTCCGGCGGATTTTCCCGGAAACCTTACTTCTAACCTCAATGAAATTAGGTGACATGGCCAAAAATACCAACCTGCCCGCTACCTTGCGGGTTGCCGTTTTTTACGACGGAACCTTCTTTGACAAGGTAAGCAAGTACTTCAAGTTTTACCACACCCGTGCAAGCTACATCAACTTCAACGGGCTGCACGACTTCATCCGGCACAAAATCTCCGAAAGTTGCGGCAGTGAGCTGGCCTTTACCCATGTGGTGGAAAGCCATTTCTTCCGGGGCAGGTTTTCCTTTACCGCCGCAAAAAACGCCAACGCTTTGGAAAAAGACCGGATTTTGGACCAACATTTGATGTACGCCGGGATCTTGCCCCACTACTATCCGATGAAGGAAACCGCCGACCGGGCCGAAGAAAAGGGCATCGACGTTTGGCTGTCTCTGGAAGCCTACGACTTGGCCGTACACAAGGGGTTTGACCTGATGGTGCTGTTTGCGGGGGACCAGGACTTTGTTCCCTTGCTCCGTAAAATCAACGCTATCGGCACCCGCTCGATGGTCATCGGGGCGGATGTGGAATGGGAAGACAACAAAGGGATGCGCAACTGGATCAACACCAGCCAAGCGCTGATCAACGAGTCTTCTTACACCGTCATGCTCAACCACGAGGTGGACGCAAGGACCGCCAAAGGGGACGCAATGATTGATGCCATGTTTGTCTAGCCCGAGCCGTTCCGTTTAGGTTTGGATTTTTTACCCGTACTTGGGGGGCTTTCCCCCAAGGGCGGCTTGCCTTCAGCTCCAGGTTGGGGTAGCCTAGTTCCTTCGACCCCAAGCCCCAACCTTGCCTTGACTCAGCTTATCCCTACCAAGGCGGTTTGTGTCGCCCGAAACTGGCGTGGCCACATCCGCGAACTGGGCAATGTAGAGCCCAGCGAACCTACCTTTTTTCACAAGCCGCTCTCCGCCTTCCGCCCTCTGTCCGAGCCGATCCACCTGCCCCACTGGAGCAGCGAGGTGCACCATGAGGTCGAGCTGGCCTTACGGATCGACCAGCGGCTTTGTGGCGCTGGCCTGGAACAAGTGGCCCAGGCGGTAGGGGCGGTGGCCCTGGCCTTGGACCTGACCGCCAGGGACGTACAAAACCGGCTCAAGGCCCAAGGGCTGCCTTGGGAAAAGGCCAAAAGCTTTGACGGCTCCCTGCCCCTAGGCCCCTGGATTCCCATCACCGAAGTGGGGCCTTTGGAGGAACTGGAATTGCGCCTGGAGGTCAACGAAAGACTCCGCCAGCAAGGCAAACTGGCCTTGATGATCCACAGCCCCTTTGCCTTGGTCGCCGAGGCGAGCCGGTACTTCACCTTGGAGCCGGGGGACGTGGTCCTGACCGGCACCCCTGAGGGAGTGGCCAGCCTCAGGGCCGGGGACAAGTTGGTGCTGACCTTAAGCGGCCATTGGCGGCAAGAAACGAGGGTGGCCCATGATTGACTCCAAAGCGCTGGTGATCTTTTCCGGGGGCCAGGACTCCACCACCTGCCTGGGTTGGGCCAAAAACCGGTACCGTGAGGTAGTGGCAATCAGCTTTTATTACGGCCAGAAACACCAGATCGAGCTGGAACAGGCCAAAAAAATTGCCTCCGCCTTGTCGGTGCCGTTGGAGTTGGTGGACATCCATTTTTACCAGCAGATGGTCTATTCCGCCTTGACCGGCGACCCCATGGCCATGAACGCTCCGCACCGGGACAACGCCGCCCTGCCCGCCAGCTTCGTGCCCAACCGCAACGCCCTGTTTATCCTGCTCGCCCACAGCTATGCCCAGCAGGTGAAGGCCCATACGATGGTCGCCGGGCTTTGCCAGACCGACTATTCCGGCTACCCGGACTGCCGAGAGCCCTTCGCCAAGTCTTTGATCCTGGCGCTCAACCAAGGCAGCGACCAACAGATTGAACTCCTGACCCCCCTGATGTACCTGACCAAGGCCGAAACCTTTGCCCTGGCCGAACAAGAAGGGGTGTTGCCGCTGGTTTTGGCAGAATCCCACACCTGCTACCAAGGCAGCAGTACCCCCAACCCTTGGGGCCGAGGTTGCGGTTTATGCCCGGCTTGCCTGCTCCGGGCCAAGGGATACCAGGAATACCTTTCCACCCTTGAGAGAAGCACCCATGGCTGAAGCCTCCGGCAAGAGTTTTGAATTTGAAGGACCCGAAAAAATCCAAACCGGTTTCTTGGAAACCTTTGAATTTTTAAGCCCCAACCAGTACATTCTGACCGAAACCCCGGAATTTTCAGCGGTTTGCCCCTTTTCGGGCCTGCCGGACGTGGGGGTCCTGCGGATCGAATATTACCCCAGAGGGCACAAGTGCATCGAGCTCAAGTCCCTCAAGTACTACATGACCAGCTTCCGTAATGTGGGCCTGTTCCAAGAAGGGGTGACCAAGCGGATTTACGACGACCTCGCCCAAGTGCTGGGCACCACCGACCTCAAGGTGACCACCATCTACCTGCCCCGAGGGGGCTTCACTACGACCTGCGTTGAAGGCAGGCTGTCCCATACCCCGACCTTATGAAGATCCACTTCCACAACAGCCTGACCAAACAAAAAGAACTGTTCACCCCCCTGATCGAAGGGCAGGTGAAGATCTACTGCTGTGGGGTGACGGTTTACGACCTTTGCCACCTGGGGCACGCCCGTGGGGCGGTGAACTTTGACGTGTTGCGCCGGTTTTTGGAAGAGCTGGGGTACCAGGTGACCTTCGTTAAAAACTACACCGACATCGACGACAAGATCATCAACCGGGCGGTGGAGCAGGGCTTGGACTGGAAGCAGCTGACCCAAACCATGATCCTGGCCCACGACCAGGACATGGAAGCCCTCGGGGTGCGCCCCCCGGACTTGGCCCCCAAGGCGACCGAGCACATCGAGGAAATCATCGCCATGACCCGTTCCCTACTGGACCTTGGAGTGGCCTACCAAAAGGACGGGGACGTGTTTTTTAAGGTCCGCAGCTTTGAAGGGTACGGCAAACTTTCGGGCAAAAACATCGACGACCTGCTTTCAGGCAGCCGGGTCGAGGTCAACGAGGCCAAAGAGGATGCCCTCGACTTCGCCTTGTGGAAGGCCCACAAACCGGGGGAACCCTTCTGGGAAAGCCCCTTTGGCCCCGGAAGGCCGGGCTGGCACATCGAATGTTCGGCTATGGCGGCCAAGTACCTGGGCCCCCATTTTGACATCCATGCCGGTGGATCGGACTTGATTTTCCCGCACCATGAAAACGAAATCGCCCAGTCGGAAAGCTGCCACCACCAGCCTTTAGCCAACGTCTGGCTGCACAACGGGATGATCAAGATCGAGTCCCAAAAGATGTCCAAGAGCCTGGGGAACTTTTACACCCTCAGGGAGCTGCTCTCCAAGTACCAGGGCGAATTGATCCGGTTTTTTCTGGTCAGCGCCCAGTACCGGGTGGGGGTCAACTTTTCCCATGAAGCTTTGGCCGAAAAGCTTGAAGGGCTGGACCGGCTGTACGGCGCTTTGTTTAAGGCCCAGGAAACCGGCATCCCCGAAGAGCCCTTTGACTACAGCCCCGCTGCCCTGGCCTACAAAAACCGATTCCTGGAAGCCCTGGCCGACGACCTGAACAGCCCCATGGCCCTTTCGGTCCTCTTTGAGTTGGCCAAGGCGCTTAACCTGGGGCAGTTGGACTTGGCCCAAGGATACTGGCTGCTCAAAGACCTGGGGGCTATCTTGGGGCTCTTGCAGCAAGACCCGGAGCTTTGGTTCAAAAACCCCCGGATCAAAGGGGAAGAGGGTTTGAGTGAGGAGGCCATCGAAGCGCTCTTGGAAGCGAGGACCCAGGCGAGGGCCGCCAAGGATTGGGCCAAAGCCGACCAAGTCCGGGACCAACTGGCCCAGGGCGGAGTAATCTTGATCGACAAGGACGGGGTAACCAGGTGGCAAAGGAAATAGAATACCTCTACGGAGTGGCTCCGGTCGAAGCGGCGCTTCGGGCCAAACGGCGCAAGCTGGTCCGGCTTTGGGTCAAGGCGGGGGGCAAAAATCCCCGGTACAAGGAGATCCTCCATCTGGCCCGGCAGGTCCAACTGCCGGTTTCCGAAGTGGAAGGGAACAAACTCTTTGACCTGACCCAAAACAAGTTCCACCAAGGGTTGGTCCTGGAGACCGGCCCCCTGCCGGTGCTGGACCTAGAAGACCTCTTGGGCCTGACCGGTCCGGGGGTGCAGTTGTTGGTTGCCTTAGACCAGATCGAAGACCCGCAAAACCTGGGGGCCATTGCCCGGACCGCCGCCTTTTTGGGGGCTCTGGGGATGATCCGGCCCAAAACCCATGGGGCTGCCTTGAGCCCCGCTGCTTCCAAAGCCAGCGCCGGGGCATTGGAGCAATTTCCCTTGGCCGAGGTGAGCAACCTGGAGCAAAGCTTGACCCGACTGAAAAAAGAAGGGTACTGGATCTTAGGGGCCGCCTTGGACGAACAGGCCTTGCCGATGAACCAATCCTTGCAGGCCGAGCGGCTGGTGCTGGTCTTGGGCAACGAGGGGGAGGGGATTCGCAACCTGACCGCCAAACGGTGTGACCAACTCCTGACCATCCCCGGCACTGGGCTGGTGGAGTCCCTCAACGTCAGTGCCAGCGCCGCCATTTTGATCCAACATCTTTTGCACCCTTAGTCCACGGAGGCCTTTGATGAACCACAAACTGCTGCTGGTCAACGGACCCAACCTCAACCTCCTGGGCACAAGGGAGCCACAGATCTACGGGGCCAAAAGCCTGGAAGAGATCGTGGACGAGGTCAGGGAATTTTGTTGGCCCAAGGGGATTGAGGTGCTGCCCTTCCAGTCGAACCACGAAGGGTCGCTGATCGACTTTATCCAGCAACAAGGCCCAGGGGCAGCCTTTGGCATCGTGAATGCCGGAGCCCTCACCCACACTTCCATTGCCCTGCGGGATGCCCTCAAGGGGGTGGGGCTCAAGTTTATCGAGGTCCATATCTCCAACGTCCACGCTAGGGAGGAGTTCCGGCACCAAAGCTACCTGAGCGAGATCGCTGCGGGCCTGATCGTTGGTTTGGGGACCGGGGGCTACCTTTTGGCTGCCCGGCACTGGGCCCAACAACTGGAAGCCTGACTTGGTCAACCTGTACTCCAAAACCGAAGAACAGGTGAAGGACTGGCTGGTCCAAGAAGGGTTCAAACCCTTTGGGGCCGCCCAAATCTTCAACTGGCTTTATGTCCATCAGGTCCGGGATTTTTCGGAGATGTTGAACCTCTCCAAGGACCTGCGGGCGAAACTGGCCGAGACCTTCTCCTTAAGTCTGCCCGGCCTGGGCGAGGTCCTGCGCTCCGAAGACGGGACCACCAAGTTTGTTTGTGTCCTTGAAGACGGCAAAAAAATCGAAACCGTCCTCTTGAGCCACGAGGACCACAACACCCTGTGCGTCTCAACCCAGGTGGGCTGCGCCATGGCCTGCAAGTTCTGCCTCACCGCCACCTTGGGGCTGATCCGCAATCTGGAGCCCCATGAGATCGTCGGGCAGGTGCTCTTGGCCGAGACCCTGCTGCCCGAAGGGCAAAGCTTGCGCAACCTTGTTTTTATGGGCATGGGGGAGCCGCTGCACAACTACGACAACCTGATCTTGTCGCTCAAGATCCTGCTCAACCGCCGGGGGTTGGACTTTTCCTGGCGTAGGGTGACCTTGTCCACCAGCGGATTGATCGAAGGGATCAAACGGTTTTGGGCGGAAACGGAAGTCAGCGCCATGTTGGCGATCAGCCTCAACGGGGTCACCCAAGAGGCGAGGGCGCAATTGATGCCGGTGGCCAAAAAACACCAGCTCGAAGAGCTGATCGGGGCCTGTCGGGAACTGCCTTTGGAGACGAGGCAGCGGATTACCTTTGAATATGTACTGCTGGCCGGGGTCACCGATGACCTAGTTTCGGCAAAACGGTTGGTTGCCTTACTGAACGGGATCAAGGCCAAAGTTAACCTGATTCCTTTCAACGAACACCCGGATTTGCCTTACAAGGCCCCCGCACCGGAACAGGTACGGGCCTTCCAACAGTACCTCTTGGACCGTGGCCTGCTGTGCACGGTTCGTAAATCCAGGGGCCGAGACGTAAGTGCGGCATGTGGCCAATTGGCCGCCAAAGCTTCCCCGACGGCTTGCTAGCAGAAAAGGAGAACTTCATGACCCAAGTAAGCCGAGAGCAGGCCCTAGAAGCGGTACGTACCTTGATTCGTTACATCGGCGATGACCCGAACCGTGAGGGTTTGCTGGAGACCCCTGACCGGGTAGTCCGCTCTTATGCCGAGCTTTTTAAGGGCTACAAGCTGGAGCCTTCCAAGATTCTGGACAAAAAATTCACCACTCATTCCGGGGAAATGGTGGTCCTTTCCAACATTGAGCTTTATTCCACCTGCGAACACCACATGATGCCCTTCATCGGCAAGTGCCACATCGCCTACCTGCCCAACGAAAAAGTGGTGGGCTTGAGCAAGTTGGCCCGGCTGATGGAGGTCTATTCCAGAAGGCTGCAGATCCAAGAGGAAATGACTTGGCAAATCGCCCAGGCGCTCAACCAGGAAACCGGGGCCCGAGGGGTGGCGGTGCTGGTGGAGGCGAGGCACATGTGCATGAGCGCCCGAGGGGTGAACAAACAACACAGCATCATGTCCACCACCGCCATGCTGGGAGATTTTAAGGACAACCCGACCTTAAAATCCGAATTTATGGCCCAGATCGAAAAATCCCGGTTGCTGTAACCGGGCCCCAAGGAAGGCAAAAAAAAGCCCCAGGCTCCTCAAGGGAGGCTGGGGCTTTTTGGTCTTTTGGGCCAAGAGACTAAAAGAAGCTGAACACCCCGACTTCAAAAGCGGAGCCGTCATACCGGTAGTTAGCGGTGTAACTGGGGTGGCCGGTCAGGTCTCGCCGGGAGCCGGTGATCGAATAGGCTTCCACCCGAACCCCGCCAAAATCCAAGAGGTAGTCAAAGCCAACGCTCAGGGAACTGATCGGTACGGCAGCCCCGGTGTTGCCTTCGGTATTGCCGCTGGCGGCGATCGTGGTCACTGTTGACTTAGGGGTATAAGACCCGAAGCCTACCCCCAAAAAGCCTTTGAAACCGTTACTGCTGTGGTCCTTAAAAAAGGCTTTGAAGTCAAAGGAGGCCAGGGCGGTTTGCTCAACCGTGGTCACCGTTTGCCCCCCCACGGTCTGGACCAGACTGCGGTCCAACAGGCTGGAATACTTGAGTCCGGCAGAGAAACGGCTCAAAAAGACCCGTTCGTAAAAAAAGCCGGCCCCGATCAGGTCGTCCGAGGCGGTCGAACTGGAGGTGCTGTCCGACAGGGTGTACTGGGCCCCGGAATGGGTGTAGTGGAAGGCTCCGATTTTGGTGTTCGGTTCTTTTTTGTTTTGTTGGGCCAGGGCCGGAAGGGTCAAGAGGCCCAAAAGCAATAGGGTCAACAGGGTACGTTTCATAACCAGACCTAGTCCAAAGGTTGTGGCCCTGGGTTTTCGCCAGGGGTCTGAGTTGTTGTTTGCTGGTAGTTCTCTCCAGGTAATTCAATAAACTTGCCAAAGCTCCCAGGAGGGGCAACTTCAAAAGCCCAGCCGCAGCCCAAATGCCGCCAAAACCCCCTGGAGGTGCAAGGTCTCGGTGAGAGTTCCATTGTCTATCTGGACCCGGCCAATCAAACGGCGGAGGTCAAAGTGAAAGTCCGAACCGCTGCCAAAGGGAACCCCGAGCTGTACAAAGTATTGGTGCAATTCCAACGGCTTGAAGCTCAATCCGGCACAATCGGTTTGGGTACAGGTAAACTCCGTCTTCCCTACCCCGTAGCCTAACAAAAAAGTCGCAGATTTTCCAGAAAAGTCGAGCCCAACATCGTAACTGGTTGTGGTGAAGCGGTTGTATTCCGTGGAGACGCTCTGGAGCGGCGGCACGTTGAGGGTAAATTGGCTCATCCCCACTGCCGGCAGCAGGGGGATCTTGGCCAAAAAGGCCCAGCCCTGGGCGGGCACCGAGCTGGACTGGTCAAACTGG
Source organism: Candidatus Lambdaproteobacteria bacterium RIFOXYD2_FULL_56_26 (assembly GCA_001783715.1). GTDB lineage: Bacteria > SAR324 > SAR324 > XYD2-FULL-50-16 > XYD2-FULL-50-16 > XYC1-FULL-56-13. The sequence continues at coordinate 64,391 of MFNF01000048.1, read as the reverse complement.
TACAGGCTGGAGGGGGTAGCCGAATATACAAAGGCGGTGGGGCTGGAGGCGCTGATCCACACCTCCGCCTTGAGCGGAGCGGCGAGCAGCAAAAACCCCAGCAGGCCTAGACCAACGATCTTCCCCATCTGTCTCCCTAGACTTCCCCAGGGCCAAGCCTTCGCTAAAAGAGCCCCGAGATGTTAAAGTCAAACCGTGAAGGGCTTTCCAAGGGTTTTTTGTCCAACTTGGTGCCATATTCAAACCGGAACACCCCCATCGGGGTGATCATCCGAATCCCGGTTCCGATGCTTTTGCGGAAATACCAAGGGTCCCTTTTGACCCCAACGATTTCATACATGCGATCTTCGGACCAAACGTTGCCTGCGTCAAAGAAGACCAGACCCCGGATGTTGCGACCTTCTCGGGTCAGCGGGAACAACATCTCTAGGTTGAGGATCTTCTCCAAGGTCCCCCGTTGGTGGGTGTTGTAGTAAGTCCGCTCTTCGGGGATCGTTGCGGGCAGGGCTTGGCAGGCGGAGTCGCAAGTGCTGTAGTCCCCTTGGTAGGGATATTTTTTGGCAATCGAGAATCCGGCGGGAAGCTCGGTATAACCGGCCGGTCCCTCAATCCCACCAAAATCGTGGCCTCGCATGGTAGTGATCCCACCGATGTAATACCGCTGGTTGAAGGGGATCTCGGAATTGGGGTTGGTCTTGAGCAAGATCGATTGCCGGTACTGGGCCATGACCACTACCGTTTCGTCCTCGTTGAGGGACTTAAAATACCGGCTTTGGAAGTCGTTGGAAAGATACTCGGTGGTTCCGCCCAAAACCCCGCCGAACCGCTCGGTGAAGAGGCTGGTCTCCATCCCATTGGAAGGGAAGGAGGGGTTGTTGACCGTCGAATAGGTGGCCCCGACCCGCAAGCTCCGGTAGGTTTGTGCGGTATTGTAGTTCAGGTAGGTTTGGCCAACCGCCGAGATGTTGGAGTACTTTTCGTTTTTAAAGCTGTACCGGGTCGAGGCATCCCAATTTTTCCAAACCGGGTAACTGAGGCCGACATAAAAGCCGGAGCTGCGGGTGTCGTATTGGGTGTCCGGGTAAAAGTTGGTGAACAGAGAAAAGCTGTTGGTCACTTCGGTGTCAAAGAAATAGGGGTTGGTCATGGTCAAGGTAAACAGACTCTCCCCTCGCTGCCGCCGCTCGGCGGTTAGGCTCAAGCTCTTACCGGTGCCCAACAGGTTGCGCTTGGTGATGCCCAAGGACAGGATCAACCCGGAATAACCCGAATAAGAAAGGCTGGCGTTAAACGAACCGGTCTGGGCCTCATCGAGCTTGACCAGATAATCCACCTCTGCTTGGTTGCGTCCGGGGTTTTGCTCCAGCTCCACCCCGTAGCCGGGTTTAAAAAAGCCCAGTTTGGTGATGTTCTCCTGGCTTTCCCTTAATTTGACCCCGTTGAACAGCTCGTTGTCGTGCACCTCCAACTCCCGGCGCACCACTCGGTCTTGGGTCTCGTAGTTCCCTTCGATCTCCACCCGACCGATGTAAGCCTTTTCCCGGCGCACGATCTTGTAGGTCACGTCCACGATCTTGGTGTCATCATGGATGGTCGGGTCAGGATTGATCCCGGCAAAGGCGTAGCCTTGCTCCATGTAGATGTCGTTGAGCTGGAACCGGTCCTGGTTCATCTTAAAGGGGTTGTACACCGCCCCCGTCTTGAGCAGCAGTTCATCGATCTTTTCTTGTTTCTCGAACAGCAGCGGGTTGCCGTCTTCGGAGCGGATGTCGAGGGCTCCGGTAAAATACTGGTCCCCTTCGGTGATGGTCAGGTAAACATCAATCACCGCCAGGTCCCTTTTTTGGGTCATCACCACCCGGGGCTTCTCGATGTGGACCTTGATGAAGCCGTTTTTCATGTACTCTTGCGTGATCAGCGCCAGATCCTGGTTGATCTTCTGCTCCTGGAAGACCCCCGAATCGGTGATCCAGGCAAAACAGTCCACTTCGGCGGACTGCAGCAGACGTTCAACATCCAGAGGGTAAAAGAACTTGGTGCCAAAAATGTGAAACTGGGTCAGGTACACCTTGGGGGACTCGTCCACCAGATAGGTCAGGTTGACTCTACGGTCGTCCAGCTTGTCGATCCGGTAGCGGAACTGGGTCCGCAGGTACCCTTTCTTGCGGTATTCTTCCTTGAGGGTATCCAAGTCCGCCTGGATCCGGGTCAGGTTTACCATGTTGTTCCGGTGGACCTTGAGCTTCTCGTCGGTGGACTTCTTGTCCAGGACGCTCATGCCTTCGATCTTCAGCTCTTCAATCTGCGGTTTTTCCTTGAACCGAAAGACCAGGACCACTTCCCCCGGCCCGGCCAGTTCGGTCAGCGCCTGGATGTCCTCAAAGTAGCCCAGCTTGTAGAGTTCCTTGATGTCCCGAGCAACCTGGGTGGGGGATAGGTCGGACTCGACCGAGGAGCTGAGGGTGTTAAAAAGAATCCCCTTTTCGATCAGTTCCACCCCATCCATCCGAATCTCCACCACTCGCCCCAGTTTGGATTCGGGGGCCAGTTGGGCCAAAAGGGGGTTGGAAACAAAGGCCAGGCAGAGCAAAAACAAGAGTAAACGCAACAATCTAAGCCTCCGCCACACTTAAGGTTCCAAGCTCCAAACGCAGGCGGTGGTCCATCTGACCGGCCAATTCGGGGCTGTGGGTTACCAGGATCAAGGTCATTTTTTCTGCCGCACAGATTTCGGCCAACAGGTCGGAGACCATTTTGCCGGTCTGGGGGTCCAGGTTTCCGGTCGGTTCGTCGGCCAAGACCAGTTGCGGCTGGTTGACCAGCGCCCGGGCAATGGCCACCCGTTGTTGTTCCCCTCCCGACAAGGTGGCGGGCCGATGGTGCAGCCGCTCCTCCAGGCCCAGGCGGACCAACAGGGCCTCAGCCATGACCTTGGAGTCTTTTTGGGAATGCCCCAACAGCAAGGCCGGGATCAAGGCGTTTTCCAAGGCCGAAAAGTCGGGCAACAGGTGGTGGGCCTGGAACACAAACCCCAGGTTCCGACTCCGCCAAGAGGCCAACTGGTCGGGGGAAAAACTCAACAGTTCCTTCCCTTCAAACAAAACCTGCCCGGAGGTCGGGTGGTCCAAACCGCCCAAGAGGTGCAGCAAGGTGGATTTGCCCGAACCGGAGCGGCCCACCACCGAATAACTTTGGCCGGTCAAAAAACCCTGGTTGAGGTCAGTCAGGATTTCCAGGGCCTTTTTGTGGCCGTCCGGGTAAGACTTGCACAGCCCCCGCAAACTCAGCAACTCAGTCATGCTTGAGCCCCTCCACCGGGTCCAGAGCCGAAGCCTTTTGGGAAGGCACCAGGGTGACCGAGAAACAAATCAGCAGGGAAACCAAGGCAATCACCATGATTTGCCAAGACTCCACGTACATCGGAATCCGGTTGCCCACATACACGCCCGGGGGAATGTCGATCACATCAAAACTGGAAATGACCCAACAAAGGGCCAACCCCAAAACCATGCCCAGCAGGGTTCCGGCCAAGCCGATCACCGTGCCTTGGTAAACAAAGATCCGTTTGATCGAACTGTTTTTGGCCCCCATGGCCTTTAAAATGGCGATGTCCCGGCTTTTTTCCACCACCAGCAACACCAGACTGCTGATGATGTTAAAGGCGGCGATCAGGATGATCAAGGTCAAGATCAAGGCGAGACCGATCTTTTCCAGCCGAAAGACCGCAAAGAGGTTGCGGTTTTGTTCGGTCCAGCTGGAGAGGGCATAGGGGAATTCAAAGGAGTCGGCCAATTTGGCCTTGACCTCGTCCGCTTGGTCGCCGTTTTCCAAACGGACCGAAAGTCCGGTCACTTGGCCGGGCATCTTGAACAGGTTTTGGGCCACCTGTAGATCGATGAAGGCAAGGATCTCGTCATAGCCCATGATCCCGGACTCAAAAAAACCTTCCACCCGGAACCGCTTGGCCCTGGGCATCGCTCCCATCGGGGTCAAACGTTCTTCGGGACTCATCAGGGTGACCACTTCGCCGATCCCCACCCCCAGGTTTTTGGCCAATTGGGAACCCAGAATCACCCCGGCTAGGTGGCTCACCTTTTTCTGGCCGTCCTCGTCAAACCATTCCTTGTCGCTCGGAGCCAGGGCCGCCAAGATCTGCCGGGCGACCCGAATCTCGTCTTCGTTGTTGGACCTTTGGCTGTTGTCCCGTTTGACCTCAAACAGCCGGGTGCGGATAAAAAAGTCCATCTGGGTGACCGCCGGTTCCAGCTTGGGGTCGATCCCCTTGATCATGCTGCCCTGAGGGCGGCCCGGCCCCATCATCAAGGCCTGATTGGTGGTAAAGGGGCTGACCGCCTTGACCTGGGGCTCGGCCAAGAGCTTGGAAAGCAAGGGGGAGCCCTCTTCGTAAACCAAGCCTTTGGTGCCGAACTTGTAAAGGGTCAGGTGGGCATTGGCCCCTTGGATCGCCGCCCGCAGGTCCCGCTCGAAGCCGTTCATCACGCTCAAGACCACGATCAAGGTCATCACGCCCAGGGCCACTCCAAAAATGGAGATCCGGGTGATCACCGAGATACTTCGGTCTTGGCGGGGGCTGCCAAGGTAACGTCTGAAAATAAAGGTTTCCAGTCCCAAGGGCTGTTAGGGGAAAAAGGGCACCAAACCGGGGTTGAACCTAGGAGGCTACTACCCCCAAGCGAAGACGGTCAACTGTTTTGGCGCTTTTGCCACGGAGCCCAAAAGTCCGGCAAGGCGACCAAGCCACACCGCCGGACCCTTTCCTTTAATGGCTTTGCGGCTCATGGGTGCTGTGCAGAATCTTTTCGGTGTAGGCCAAGACCAAGGTGGTCAGCAGAAAAACCACATGGATGACCACCTGCCACAGCACCTGTTCGGTCGATTTTTGGGAGATGTTGATAAACGCCTTGAGCAGGTGAATCCCCGAGATCCCCACCAGGGAGGCGGCCAACTTGACCTTCAAGGTCCCGGCGTTGATCTTCTCCAGCCAATCGGGCCGGTCTTCATGGGATTCCAAGTCTATGTGACTGACAAAAGTCGCCCAACCGCCGATGACCACCATCACCAAAAGGTTCATCACCATCGAAACATCCACCAAGGTCAAGATCCCCAACATCAGGGTCTCTTCTCCCAAATTGTGGACCTCTAATAACAAATGCAGTAATTCCTGCATGAACTTATAGGTGTAAAGCACCGCCCCTAAGATCAAACCGAGGTAAATGGGCGCTTGGAGCCAGCGGCTGGCGAAAACAAACTTTTCCAACAATGTTTCTGCTTGCTTCATGAGTTTTTGGGGAGGAAGGAAATCGAGAAAAGGAAAACCCCAAGGGCTTTTTACCGCCCTTGGAGCCCAATTTGTCCCACTGCCTCTTGGGGAAAAGGCAGAAGGTTTTTAGTACCGATAATGGTCGGGCTTGTAGGGGCCTTCGACCGGCACCCCCAGGTACTCGGCTTGCTCGGCGGTCAGCTGGGTCAACCGGACACCAATTTTCTCCAGGTGCAACCTTGCCACTTCTTCGTCCAGCTTCTTGGGCAGCATATAAACCTTGTTCTCGTACTTCGAGCCGTTCATATGCAAGTCCAACTGGGCCAACACTTGGTTGGTAAAGCTGGCGCTCATCACAAAGCTGGGGTGACCGGTGGCGCAGCCCAAGTTGAGCAGCCGACCTTCGGCGAGGATCATCACCGCATGTCCGTCCGGGAAGGTCCACATGTCGTACTGGGGCTTGATGTTGGTCTTTTTGATCCCCGGGACCTTGGCCAAACCGGCCATGTCGATCTCGTTGTCAAAGTGACCGATGTTGCCAACGATGGCCTTGTCTTTCATCTTGGCCATATGTTCCACCCGGATCACATTAAAGTTCCCGGTGGTGGTCACAAAGATGTCGGCAACGGCCAAGGTTTCTTCGACCGGCTTTACTTCATAACCTTCCATAGCGGCCTGCAAGGCGCAGATCGGGTCGATTTCGGTAACGATCACCCGGCAACCTTGGCCCCGCATCGCTTGGGCCGAGCCTTTGCCCACTTCGCCAAAGCCGCAGATCACCGCAACCTTGCCGCCGAGCATCACGTCGGTCGCCCGGTTGAGCCCATCGGGCAAGCTGTGGCGACAGCCGTAGATGTTGTCGAACTTGGACTTGGTGACCGAGTCGTTGACGTTGATCGCCGGGAACAGCAACTTGCCTTCCTGCTGCATCTGGTACAAACGGTGGACCCCAGTGGTGGTTTCCTCGCTGACCCCTTTGATGCCCTTGGCAATCTTGCTCCAAACCCCCGGTTGCTTGGTCAAGCAGTCCTTGAGGGTGGCCAGGATCACACCCCATTCTTCTGGGTCCTTGGCGGGGTTAAAGGCGGGAACCGCACCGGCGGTCTCGAACTCCAAGGCCTTGTGGACAAACAAGGTGGCATCACCACCGTCGTCCACGATCAAGTCGGGGCCGGAGCCGTCGGGCCAAACCAGGGCTTGGACGGTACACCACCAGTATTCTTCCAGGGTTTCCCCTTTCCAGGCGTAAACCGGGGTGCCGCTGGGCCGTTCCATCGAGCCTTCGGTGCCTACCACTACGGCGGCGGCGGCATGGTCCTGGGTAGAGAAAATGTTGCAGCTCACCCACCGGACATCTGCCCCCAAGGCGGTCAGGGTCTCGATCAAAACCGCAGTTTGGATGGTCATGTGCAGACTGCCCATGATCTTGGTCCCGGCCAAGGGCTTGGCGGCTTGGTATCTGGCCCGCAGCGACATCAGGCCGGGCATTTCCTCTTCGGCAAGGCGCATTTCTTTGCGCCCAAATTCGGCGAGGTGCAAGTCGGCGACCTTGTAAGCAGGCCGGTTTTGATCCTTGGTTTCCAATACTCGGTTCATGAGTCTCCGTTGGCTCTGGCAATCGGGCTTTTGGCCCTTTGAGAAAAAATAGTAAAATTTGCTGATTATACGGTGTCAACCGGTTTTTGTCACCCCCTGTTTTGCCCATGCCGACAAAATCAAGGCCTACTAGAAGCCCAGGGAGAAATAGAGGGTGGTGCGGTCACTGCCCTTTTGCCCGGCATATTCACCGGTTTCTTCGGTGTGCAGGGTGTAACCAAAGACCATGACCTTGCCCAAGGAAAGCTCTACCCCTTTGGAGTAGTACCCTTGGTTGTACCCGGCCCGGACGTGCAATAGACTGCTGTTGGCCGAGAGAGGGATGAAGGAAAGCTCCGTCCCGACGTGGGTCCGGCGATTGAGGCTGTGATCCCCCACCGGTCCCGCCTTGTAGGTCAGGTCCCGCCAGTCCACCGCCGCCGTAAATCTGGCGAAGGTCCAGTCCTGCACCAGCCCCAAGGCCACCGCATATTCTTCGGGAATGATGCCCGCTTCACCCAGGTCGATGGGCTTACGGTACACAAAGCCGTACATCATGTGGGAGGGGGAGGGGTCTCGGTACAAAAGCCCCAGGTCGTAACCGGAGCCGATCCCCTTGACCCCGTTGGATTCCAAGGTCGGGAAGGCCTTTTTATCCAGAGAGTCGGCCATGGAATAGTTGGCAATCAGGGCCGTACGTTCCACCGTTTTGCCGGTAAACCCGATCACCCACTTGCCCAGTCCCAAGGGGATGGAAATCCCATACTGCCGTACATGGCTCAAAGAGCTGTAAAGGTCGATTTCAGGCATAGTGGGGTTACGAATCTCCAGGTCCAACACCGCTTCGTAGGTGTAGTTTGCTCCAACGGTCAGGCCCTTTTTTTGGAGATTGATGTAAAGGTTGGCACCCGTCTCAATCCCGACATAGGGATGTTTGCCCACAAAAGACTTCATAAAGTCGATTTGGGAGGACTGGTCACTCAGAGTAAAGCTGCCGGTTTTTGCCTGGTCCACCAGGGCCTTGGCATCTTTGGAGTAGGTCAACTGGATCATCGGAAGGTCCACCCACCAAGTAGTGATGTTGGCCATCACCGCCGGGTTGTAAAACAACGCCGAACTGGAGTTGGCGGTAACGATCCCGGTGTTGCCCATGGCCAGACTCCGGTAGTCCTGACCCAAACGGCGGTACTCTCCCCCCAGGGCTACACCCCAACCGGCAAACCACAACAGCAGCAGGCAGACTGTTTGTTTCATGGTCATTTGAGGGAGAAGTTGGTGAGGAAATACAAAAGCTCACAATCGTTGAGCAGCAAGTCGGTGACCTCGGTCACCGGGATTGCGTCGGCGTTGCAGATGGAAATGGTGATCCCCGGAGAGGCGATGCTGCTGGAGGTGAAGGTCTTGCTGTAGTTGTTGCCGGTGTCCATCTTGGCATAAAAGTTCAGCTGGGCCAATCCAGAGATGCTGCTGGTCAGGTTCGCCGAAGCCACCTTGTTGTAGTACAACACGCTGCCCGGTTTGATGGTGCAATGGGCAATGGTATTTTTCTCGGTCACCTGTACCGGATAGGCGGTTCCGGTCAGGGGATCGTTCACCGTCGAGGTGGCGGTGACCACTTTGGTGTTGTGGGTCTGGCTACCAGAATCGCTGCAAAGGCCGGCATAAATGTCGGTGCCTAGACCACTGTAGGTCATCGAAACCGGGATCACTCCGGCCAATACATCGGCTTCGGTGTAGGTCGTTTTGCTGAGGGAGAAGGAGAAGCTGCAACCGTCCAAGGAGCCGCCCGAAGCGCAGTGGGTCACAGTGCCGTCCGCTGCCACCGACAAAGAAGCCAGGATTTTTAACTCCTTGATGATCAACAACGAGGAAAGCAGCAGCCCTTCCAGGTAAACGGTCTGCCCCGGTTTGGCGATGGAGAACAGAGCGTCCAAGGCCTTTTTGGAGTCGGTGGTGGCGGCCGCAGTGGCAGGTACGGAGCTGAACAACCCGGTAACCGAGCCCGAACCGCCCGAGAGGCCGGACAAAATATCCAACAGAGAAACCCCAGCCCGGCCCATGTAGGCCTGGGCAGTCAGGTGATACCCTTCGTCGGTGGTGATCTTGGCGCAGGCAGTGACGGCATCGTCCCATTTCTGTCTGTCCAGGGCGAGCTTGCAGGTTTCAAGCAGCGCTGCAGCGTGGGTCGGGGCAGTGTCTTTGCACCCGCCCAGTCCAAGCAGCAAAACAAACAACAAGAGAGCCAGCAAGGGTTGGCGCATCAATTCCACCGATAGGGACAGTATTGCTTTAATCCTAGAAGCCACAGACCCAAAGCACCTTGGCCTTGGAAGCAGGGTGCCAAAAAGCCCACTTTTTACCGGAACCAGGTTTCTCATATTGGTTCAAGGAACGTGCCTCAAGGGGTTTCAAACTCCCGGATTCTACGACAAACCTCCTCAATAATCCAGTCTGCCGTTGAAGCCCCGGCAATAATGCCGATTTCCTGTTTTCCTTCAAACCACTCTTTCTTCAAATGGTCACAAACCTCAATGTGGTAGGATTCCACATACTGCTGGGCCATGGCGTGCAGCTTTTTGGTGTTGGAAGAATGAAACCCCCCGACCACAATCATCACTTCGACCTTTTTGGCCAGTTCTTCGGCGGCGATCTGCCGCTTTTTGGTAGGCGCACAGATGGTGTTGGCTACCAACAGCTCTTTGACCCGAGGGCGGATCAATTCGACCAACTTGTCGAACTTCTTGGGGCTGAAGGTACTTTGGCTGATCACTCCCAACTTTTCAGGCAAAGTCGCCTGGGCCAGCTCCGTTTCGTCGTTGACTACAATGGGGGCCTCCATCCGGCTGGCGATGCCCTTGACTTCCACGTGGTGCCGGTCGCCAATGATCAGCACCTGACAGCCCAAGGCCTCGAACTCCAGACCGGCTTCGTAGATCTTGGAAACCAAGGGACAGGTCGTGTCCACCACTTCCTTGCCCAGGCTGTAGGCCCGTTCAAAGTTCTTGACCTCCGTGCCGTGGGCGGTGATCACGATCGGGTTTTGCTCCTCCCCGCTGATCTCGTGGATCACCCGTTTGCCCTGGGCTTCCAGCTGGGCCACCACCTGTTTGTTGTGGATCAGGTCCCCCAAAATCGACACCGGGCCATGGTCGGCGACGATGTCCAAAGCCCTTCTGACCCCCCAGCAAAACCCCTGGGCTTCTGCAACGATGATGTTTTTCATAGTTTTAACTAGAAAAAATAACCTGCGCCCTTGACAAATAGTACTAGTTTGGTACCATATCAACAGGCCCTTACACAACAAGGGTCCAACCTGTTTGTGTACCTTAGCAAGCCAACGAGGAAAAGGCCATGCTTAAGCTCTCCAAAAAAGCCGACTACGCCTTGGTCGCCTTGAGCCACCTCCAGGCCCACCGTGGCCCGGCCAGCGCCAAAGAGATCGCCCAGGTGTACAACCTGAGCGCCCAGATGCTGGCCAATGTGCTCAAGACCTTGGCCCACTCCGGCATGCTCTTGAGCAAAAGGGGGGTGACCGGCGGTTATGCTTTGGGACGCAACCCTCGGCAGATCTTCTTGGGCGAGGTAATCGACCTGATCGACGGCAGACAGTCTCTCTCCGACTGCTCCAGCCTGGACAAAAGCTGCCAGTCCGAGTCCAACTGTCCGGCCAAAAGCCCAATCCTGATGATCCACAAAAAGATCAAAACCTACTTTGACAACCTGACGCTGGCCGAGCTGGCCGACAAAGAGACGCTTCGGGGAATCAACATCGAAGTCCCTCTAACCCAAAGCCCCCAGACCCGACCATGAAACCAATCTACTTGGATTACTCCGCCACCACTCCGGTTGACCCTCGGGTTCTCTCCAAGATGCTGCCCTACTTTGGGGAGCTATTCGGTAACGCTGCCAGCAAAAATCACAGTTTTGGTTGGGCGGCCGAACAGGCGGTGGATGAAGCCAGAGAAGCCGTAGCCGCCCTGATCGGGGCCCAGGCCAAGGAAATCGTTTTCACCTCCGGGGCCACCGAGTCGGACAACTTGGCCCTGTTGGGGGTAGCGGAGATGTACGCCGAAAAGGGCAAGCACATCATCACCTGCGTCACCGAACACAAAGCGATCCTGGACCCGGCCCATTATCTGGCCACCAAGGGTTTTGAGGTCACCTTTTTGCCGGTGGACAAAACCGGCAGCCTCGACCTCCAGGCGCTGGAAGCTGCGATTACCCCCCAGACCATCCTGATCAGCCTGATGGCCGCCAACAATGAGATCGGGACCATCCACCCGCTCAAAGAGATCGGGGCCATGGCCAAAAAACATGACGTGCTCTTCCACACCGATGCCACCCAGGCAACCGGCAAAATTCCCTTGGATGTAGAAGCCATGGGGATCGACCTGATGAGCCTGAGTGCCCACAAGATGTACGGCCCCAAAGGGGTCGGCGCTCTTTATGTCCGGCGGCGAAAACCTCGGGTCCGTCTGGCCCCGATCCTCCACGGCGGTGGCCATGAACGGGGCATGCGTTCGGGTACTCTCAACGTGCCGGGAATCGTCGGTTTTGGCGAGGCCTGTAGGATTGCCCAGTTGGAAATGGCGGAAGAGGCGGAACGGTTGATTTCCTTGCGGGACCGGCTGCAAAAGGGACTGGAATCCCAATTGGACTTTGTCTTCCTCAATGGACACCCCCAAAACCGCCTGCCGGGCAACCTGAACCTCAGCTTCGCCTATGTGGAAGGGGAAAGCTTGATGATGGGCATGGAAAACATCGCCGTCAGCTCCGGCTCGGCCTGTACCAGTGCCAGTCTGGAGCCCTCTTACGTACTCCGGGCCTTGGGGGTCAGCGAAGACTTGGCCCACTGCTCCATCCGCTTTTCCTTAGGTCGGTTTACCACTGAAGAAGAGATTGATCTGGCGATCCAAAAAACCGTTGAGACGGTGCGCCGGTTGCGTGAAATGTCCCCTTTGTACGACATGGCCAAAGAAGGGATCGACATCAGTTCCATCAAATGGACCAGCCATTAACCCAGGAGGCACGTATGTACAGCGACAAGGTCATCGACCACTACAACAACCCCAAAAACGTGGGGAACCTAGACAAAGAAGACTTGAGTGTCGGCACCGGGATCGTGGGCGCTCCCGAATGTGGGGACGTGATGAAGCTCCAGCTCAAGGTTGAAGGGGGCAAGATCGTAGATGCCAAGTTCAAGACCTTCGGGTGCGGCTCGGCGATTGCCTCTTCCAGTTTGGCCACCGAATGGGTCAAAGGCAAAACCTTAGACGAGGCCATGTCCATCACCAACGCCGACATTGCCGAAGAATTGAGCCTGCCGCCGGTCAAGATCCACTGCTCCGTCTTGGCTGAAGACGCAATCAAAGCGGCCGTAGCGGACTACAAAAAACGACAACAACCCAACTAAAAGACCTTTGGAGATTTGAACCATGATCACCTTGACCGAAAACGCCGTAAAAGAGATCCGACGGATCATTGAAGAAAACAAACTCCCCGAGACCACCGGCCTTCGGTTGGGGATCAAGGGGGGCGGTTGCGCCGGGTTTACCTATGTTTTTGACTTCGACCAGAAGGCGGGGGAGTTTGATCAAGTCTTTGAGTCCCTGGGGGTCAAGGTGTTTGTGGATCGCAAGTCGTTGATTTACATTGATGGAACCCAAGTGGACTTTTCCACCAGCCTGATGGACCGGGGCTTCAAGTTCCTCAACCCCAAAGCCGAAGCAGCTTGTGGCTGTGGCACCAGCTTTACTCCCAAGGCGCAGGAAACGGCCTGACCATGAAACGTTCGGGGCACAACCAACACCACAACCATGACCGCTGCCAGTCTTGCGCCGCCGAGCTCAAGCACCGGTTGTACTGTGACTCTTGCGAAAAGCTCCAGCAGTTGGGCAAAGGGGACGACTACTTCACCATCTTCGGTCACCCCCGGCGGTTTGCCATTGAGGAGCCAGTGGTGGATGCCGCCTTTGACGAGCTTTTGTTGGCCCTGCACCCGGACCTCCACGCCACGGCTGAGCCCCAGGAACAGGCTTTGAGCGTAGAACACACCGCCTTGTTGGTGGAGGCGAAACATGCCCTGTTTAACCCCTACCTGAGGGGCAAGTACCTCCTCTCCCTCCTGGCTCCCGACCTAGGCTCTGCTGCAGCCAAACCGCCCCAGAGTTTTTTGGTCCAAACCTTTGAACTCCAGGAAGCGCTAGACCAAGCCGAAGCGGGAGCAACTCCTCTTGAACCGACCCAAACGGCCATTTTGGACCTGCAAAAGGACCTGGAAGCGGAACTGAACGAACAGTTCGACCGACTGACCGAAGATGCCGACCAACCCGAACTGGTCAGGTCCATCCAAGTGGGCCTGGGCAAACTCAAATTTTTGCTGAACCTCAAGGAGCGGGCCCAAGAGCTTGCCAAAAACCTCTCATGAACGAACTGATCATCGGGATCGACCTGGGCACTACCAACAGCATGGCGGCCAAGGTTTTTGACACTGGAGCGGAGGTCATTGAGGGCGGAGGCCTTTCGACCCACACCCCTTCGGTGGTCACCTTCTTGGAAGACGGGTCCCGGTTGGTCGGGGCGGCGGCGTTGGCGGAGCGGGTAACACACCCCGAATCCACCTTTTATTCTTTCAAGCGCTTTATGGGCCGTGGGGCCAAGGACCTGGAAGAGGACCTTTCCCACCTGCCCTTCCCGGTCAAGCCGGGGGAGCGGGAGAACCTACTGCTCTGGGCCAAGGGCCAAGGATACAGCCCCGAAGAAATGAGCAGTTTTGTGCTCGCCGAGATCAAGGCCAAGGCCGAGGCCATTTTGGGCCAGCCGGTCAAAAAGGCGGTAATCACCGTCCCCGCCTACTTCGACGACGGCCAAAGGCAAGCGACCCGGGACGCAGCGGAAATCGCCGGGCTCGAAGCGGTCCGTATCCTCAATGAGCCTACCGCAGCGGCCATCGCTTATGGGCTGGAAGAAAAAAGCCGAGGCAAGGTTGTGGTTTACGATTTTGGAGGCGGTACCTTCGATGTTTCAGTCTTGGAGCTGAAGGAAAAAATCTTTAAGGTCCTTTCCACCCACGGAGACACCCACCTGGGCGGGGACGACCTGGACCAGCTTTTGGTTGACCACCTGACCGAGAAACTGCTCTTTGGCAAAACCCTGGACCCGGCCAGCCGCCAGGGCCTAAAAAAGGTGGCCGAAGAGATCAAGATTGCCTTGACCGCCAGCCTGGAAACCTCGCACCAGGTCCACCTGCCTTCCTTGGAGATCGACCAGCAGTTCACCTTCACCAGAGCGGAACTAGAAACCGCCATCCGGCCCTTGGTGGACAAGACCCTAGAGCACATTGGTCTAGCGCTCAAAGCGGCCAACCTCAAGCCACAAGACATTGGCGATGTGGTCCTGGTCGGCGGCAGTACCCGAATTCCCTTGGTCCGCCACTTGGTGCAACAATACTTCGACCGGCCCCCTCATGTCCGCATCAACCCGGATCAAGTGGTGGCCATCGGGGCGGCGATCCAAGGGCACCTGCTTGCTGGCGGTCGGCGAGACTTCCTGCTGATGGATGTGATCCCCCTTTCCCTGGGGCTCGAAACCTTGGGCGGCACCTTTTCCAAACTGATCATCAAAAACAGCAGTATCCCCGCCAAAGCCACCGAGATTTTCTCCACCTCCGTGGACAACCAAACCGGGATCGACCTGAACATCTTCCAAGGGGAGCGGGAGTTCGTCAAAGACTGCCGCAAATTGGGCCAATTTAAGCTCAAGGGGATCCCGCCCATGCCCGCCGGTCTGCCCAAAGTGGAGGTCAGCTTTTTTGTGGACAACAACGGCCTGCTCAGCGTGACCGCCAAAGAGCAGCGCAGTGGGGTAACCGCCGAAATCGACATAGTCCCGACCCACGGACTCAAACGCAGCGAAGTCAGCCAGATGATCCGGGATTCCTACGAACAGGCGGAGTCGGACTTCAGCCAGCGGAATCTGGTGGAGTTCCGGGCCAAGGCCCAGGCCATCGAGGCAGGCCTGGAAAAGGCTTGGCCCCAGGCCCCCCGGTACCTGAGCGCCGAAGAAATGGCCGCCATCGCCGCCCACCGGATTGAGCTTTCATCCCTCGCCCAAGGCCAAGACCCAGGCCGACTCAAACAGGCGATCGACAAGATGGGCGACCTGACCCGCAACTTCGCCGACTCCCTCCTGGGTGCCGCCGCCAAAGAGGCCTTGTCGGAGCCAAAGGACAAAATCTAGACCTCCAACCAGTCCCAACCTTCAAACGAGACACCCAAACCGGCGTTTCTAGACCCATTTGGAGCAAATTCCCCTAGGCCTCGCCCAAAAACCTGCTGGTCTTTTGGTTTGATTCCTGCTACTTCCTGGCCAATGTACACAAATCGACCAACCTCGCTTTAGCTCATCCTACCCCAACCGCCTCATGCTCGACTACCTAAGCAAAAAGATCTTTGGTACCCACTCGGACAAAGAGCTGAAGACCTACCGCCCGTTGGTGGAGAAGATCAACCGCTTGGAAGCTTCCTTTGAAACCCTGGACCAAACCCAGGCCCAGCAAAAGGTAGTGGAATTCAAGCAACGGGTAGCCCAGGGTGAATCCTTGGACAGCCTGCTTCCCGAAGCCTTCGCTTTGGTCCGTAAAGCCGCCCAGGCGACCTTGGGCCAACGGCACTTTGATGTCCAACTGTTGGGCGGGATCGCCCTGCACCGGGGCATGATTGCAGAGATGAAAACCGGGGAAGGGAAGACCTTGACCTCTACCCTGCCGGTATTCCTCAACTCCCTGACTGGTCGGGGGGTGCATGTGGTGACGGTCAACGACTATTTGGCCAAACGGGACGCAGAATGGATGGGCCAGATCTACCGTTGGCTGGGCTTGAGTGTTGGGGTGATCCTGCACAACCTGACCGATGCAGAGAGGCGAGTGGCCTACGCCGCCGACATCACCTACGGCACCAACAACGAATATGGCTTCGACTTCCTTCGGGACAACATGAAGTTTAATCTGGCCGACTATGTCCAGAGGGACCATGTGTTTGCCATTGTGGACGAGGTGGACTCGATCCTGGTGGACGAAGCCCGGACCCCTTTGATCATCTCTGGCCCGGCTGAAGATTCGACCGAGCTTTATTACCAGATCAACAAACAGCTCTCAGGCCTGACCCGTGCTTGGCGGGTCTCGGACAACCCGGAGCCAGAAGCGGTCGCCAGGGCGCAGGGGCAGAGCGCCGAGGAAGCCAAAGAGTTTTTGAAGTCCCAACAGGAGGAGTCCACCTTGGTGATCCCCGGAGACTTCACCTTGGAGGAAAAAAGCCGGAACATCCAATTGACCGAGCAAGGGGTCGAAAAGATGGAAAAACGGCTGGGGGAAGTGGTCAAAGGGGGTAACCTCTATGATTTTGAGAACATTGAGGTCCTGCACCATGTAACCCAGGCCCTGAAGGCCCATTATGTCTTCAAGCGGGATGTGGATTATGTGGTTTCCACCGGCAAGGTACTGATCGTTGACGAGTTTACGGGCCGTCTGATGGAAGGCCGCAGGTTTTCCGATGGCTTGCACCAAGCCTTGGAAGCCAAGGAAGGGGTCAAGATCGAACGGGAAAACCAAACTCTCGCTTCGATCACCTTCCAGAACTACTTCCGCAAGTACGAGAAACTCGCCGGAATGACCGGGACCGCCGAGACGGAAGAAGCGGAATTCCAAAAGATCTACAACCTGGGGGTGGTGGTGGTCCCCACCAACCGTGCGTTGGCCCGGATCGACTTGGCCGACGTGATCTACAAAAGCAAAGCCGCCAAGGACCGGGCGGTGGTCAACCAGATCAAGGAACTGCACCAAAAGGGTCAGCCGGTCTTGGTGGGTACTGTTTCGGTGGAGTCCAGCGAGGCCCTCTCGGCCCACCTCAAAAAGGCTGGCGTTCCCCACCAAGTCCTCAACGCCAAATACCACGAACAGGAAGCCCAAATCATCGCCCAGGCGGGCCACCAGGGGGCGGTAACCATCGCCACCAACATGGCGGGCCGGGGGACGGACATCCAGATCAAACCCGAAGTCGCCCAGTTGGGCGGCCTCTTTATCCTGGGCACCGAACGGCATGAATCCAGAAGGATCGACAACCAGCTCCGGGGCCGGTCTGGCCGCCAGGGGGACCCAGGGGCCAGCCGGTTTATCCTGTCTTTGGAAGACGACCTTTTGCGGGTGTTTGGGGGGGAACGAATCGCCAACCTGATGACCCGGCTCAAGGTGGATGAAGACGAAGCGATTGAACATGTGTTGATCAGCCGGGCGATCGAGAACAGCCAAAAAAAGGTGGAAGCCTACAACTTTGAGGTCAGGAAGCACCTTCTCGAATACGACGACGTGATGAACCGGCAACGGGAGATCATCTACAAACAAAGGCGGCGGATCATTGGCGAGGAAGGGGAAGAGGTCTTTTTGGACATGATCGAAGACACCTGTGACGCTCTGGTCCACGAATACTGCAACGAAAGACACGCCGACCAATGGAACCTGGACGGGCTTAAGGCCGAGCTGGCCAGCAATTTCAGCGCCCCGATCCGCTGGAGCACCGCCAGCGATTCCCCCAGCCAAGAGGAACTGTTTGAGGCGGTACAGGCGGAGGTTTTGGTCCGGCTCTCCGAGAAAAAACAAGAATTTGGCCCCTTTTACAGCGAAGTCCAGCGGCAACTGTTGCTCGAAATCACCGACACCCGCTGGAAAGACCACTTGCTCTCGATGGACCACCTCAAAGAGGGGATCGGGATGAGGGGCTATGCCCAAAAAAATCCCCTGACCGAATACAAACGGGAAGGGTTTGAACTCTTTGCGGACATGATGGAGCGGATCAACCGGGATGCGGTCAAGGCCCTCTTCCACATCGCCGTGGTCCATGAACCGCCCCCGGAGATCGAACGGGCTCCCCAGCCGATGCAGATGATCCACGAAAGTCCCTCGGCACCGGTCCATGCCCCCCGTGGCCCCATGCCCGAGCCGCCCAAACATGAACCGGCTCGAAAACAGGCGGTACCCGGACGTAACGACCTGTGTTACTGTGGCAGTGGAAAAAAATACAAAAACTGCCACATGAAACAAGACCACAGCCCCGTAGAATGACCTTCTCTGTTCTGGCTGGAAGGGTTCAAGCCCTGGCCATAGGGATCTTGTTTTTCTCGGTACCCTTTTCGATCGCCGGGGACGAACTGGCGGTGCTGCTGCTGTATTTGGCCGGGATTGGGGCCTTGGTCCAAGGGCAGGCCCATTGGCCCAAGACGGGGCTGAACCTTTGGCTTTTGGCGGTGGTCCTCTCGGCCTTGCTTGCCGCTCTCTTGGCCCCCCATCCGGGGGCCGGTTTTGCTTCCTTGCGCAACCTTTGGCGGTTTGCCCTGCCCTTTGCCTTGGCCTTGGCGCTGACCCCCAAACGGCTGAAGCTGGGCCTGACCCTGATGGCCGGAACCACAATCCTGGTGGGCTTTTATGCGGTCCTCCAACACCAAAACGGGATCGACCTTTTTCGCAGCGAGCAGCTCCAAGCGGAATACCTGATCCACCGGGGCAGCTGGCACGCAGTGGGAGCCTTTTCCCACCACCTGACCTTCGGGGGGGTGATGTTATTGGTGGCCGGGCTATTGGCCCCCTTGGGACTGGTCAAAGAACTCAGCCCCAAGCTCCGGGGGCTATTTGCCATGGCAGGCCTGTTTGCCCTTTACAGTGCTTATGCCTCTATGGGCCGCAGCATCTGGCTGGGTCTGCTGGCCTTGGCCTTTACCGCTTTGGCGCTGTTGCTCCGCCGTCGGGCCTGGATTTTGTTGGTCCCCGCCGCCCTGGTCTTTGTTTTTGCCCTTTGGGTCCAACAAAGCCCGGTTCTGCAACAGACCCTCTCCAAAACCCCCACCGGGCAGCGGTTTGTAGAAGGGCTGGACTCTTCGGAGAACATGGACCGGCTTTTGATGTGGCAGGCCGCCAAAACGGCGATTGTCGATCACCCTTGGGTTGGGTTGGGCCCAGGACAGGGGGAGAGCCTGCAACCCTACTACGATGAACTGGCCCTGGCCACCGGCCACAACTTTGAACACCCTGCCAAAACCGGGGTGCACAACATCTTCCTGCAAAATCTGGTGGACTTTGGGTTGCTGGGGACCGCCGCCTTTTTGGGCTGGTGGGGCTGGGTCTTTTTCTCGCTCTGGAAAGGGTGGCACCAAAACCCCCAACTCAATTTCTACCAAGCCTTGAGGCTCGGCTCCATGGCCGGATTGGTCGGCAGTTGGTCCGCCGGTTTTTTTGAGAACAACTTCCGGGACGGAGAGGTGCAGGTGGTGATCCTGATGGTCCACGGTCTGGCATTGTGGCTTTCCCTTTCCCCCCATTTGGGGACCCAGGGGCAATCCGAACCTTGCCCTTAGCCTCCCTGGAGCCTCCCGGGGACCTGCCTTTTTGTCCTCTTTTGGGGTTCTCTCCATCCCCGTGGCCAGAAGAAAGAAAAATGCCTCTTCCTCCGCTCCCAGCCTCACTTTAACCGGGTTGAGAAAAAGCCGAATTTTCGGTGACAAACGGCCTCCCCTGGGATAGGCTCGGGGATCGATTTGGCCCAATTCCAGCCAAACCCAAACGTGACCTTACTGAAGCCAGAGCCCATGACTACCCAGAACGCCGCCGTCACACCCGTCAACATCGAAGACTCCATGAGGAGTGCTTACCTCGAATACGCCATGAGCGTGATCGTAGGGCGGGCGCTGCCCGATGTCCGGGACGGACTCAAGCCGGTCCACCGGCGCATCCTGTTTGCCATGCACGACATGAATTTGGCCCACAACAGGCCTTACATGAAGTCGGCTCGGGTGGTGGGTGAAGTGATCGGTAAGTACCACCCCCACGGGGACACGGCGGTTTACGACGCTTCGGTGCGGATGGTGCAGACCTTCAGCATGAGAAACCCCTTGATCGACGGTCAGGGAAACTTTGGTTCGGTGGACGGCGACAGCCCCGCCGCCATGAGGTACACCGAAGTTCGGCTCCAGCGGATTGCCTCCGAATTCTTGGGGGATCTGGACAAAAACACCGTTGATTTTGTGGACAACTACGACGGCAGCCTCAAAGAGCCCTCGGTCCTGCCCACCAAAGTGCCCAACCTGCTGCTCAACGGTTCCACCGGGATCGCCGTGGGCATGGCCACCAACATCCCGCCTCACAACTTGAGCGAGTTGATCGATGGGCTTTTGTACTTCATCGACAACCGACTCACCTGTCAGGTGGAAGACCTGTTGCCGATCATCAAAGGCCCCGACTTCCCCACCGCCGGGCAGATCATGGGCCGAGAAGGAATCACTTCGGCCTACAAGACTGGCCGGGGCATCTTGCGGATCCGGGCCAAAGCGGACTTTGAGGAACTCAAGGGGGGCAGGCAATCGATCATCGTCACCGAACTGCCCTACCAGGTAAACAAGGCCCGGTTGATCGAAAAAATCGCCGAATTGGTCAAAGACAAAAAGCTGGAAGGGATCTCCGACCTGCGGGATGAATCGGACCGCAAAGGGATGCGGGTGGTCATTGAACTTAAGCGAGACGAGATCCCCGAGACGGTCCTGGCCAACCTGTTTAAACACACCGCCATGCAATCCACCTTTGGGGTGATTACCTTGGCGGTGGTGGACGGGCAACCGAAGATCCTGACCTTAGTCGAGGTGCTGCGCCACTTCTTGAGCCACCGGATCGACGTGGTGGTCCGGCGGACCCAGTTTGAGCTGAAAAAAGCCCTGGACCGGGCCCACATCTTAGAAGGCCTCAAAAAAGCCCAAGAAAACATCGACAAGGTGATCCAGCTGATCCGCCAAAGCCCCGATGCCAAGGAAGCCAAAGAAGGGCTGATCAGCCGCTTTGAGCTTTCCGACCTCCAGGCCCAGGCGATTTTGGACATGCGGCTGCAACGGCTGACCGCCATGGAAGTGGACAAGCTCAACCAGGAACTGGCCGAGCTGACCGAAAAGATCAAATGGTTCAAAGAAGTCCTGGCTGACGAAAACTTGGTGCTCGGGATCATCAAAGACGAGCTCCGAGAAATCAAGGAACTCTACCCCAGCGAGCGGCGCACCCAGATCAGCGAAAACTATGACGAGATCAGCCAAGAAGACCTGATCCCGGTTGAAGAAATGGTGGTGACCATGAGCCGAGGGGGCTACATCAAACGGCTGGCTTCGGACACCTACAAGATCCAACACCGGGGCGGCAAGGGCAAGATCGCCATGACCACCAAGGAAACCGATGACCTGGAACATCTGTTTGTCGCCTCCTCTCATGACACCTTGCTGATCTTCACCAGTCTGGGCAAGGTCTTCTGGAAAAAGGTCTATGAACTGCCCCAGGCCAGCAGGACCGCCAAGGGCCGGGCTTGGGTCAACATCCTGGCTTTGGCCGAAGACGAGCGGGTGGTCTTTTGCACCCCCATCCAAGAATACCGGGAAGACCAGTTTGTTTTGATGGTCACCGAAAAAGGGGTGGTCAAAAAGACCGAACTGACCGCCTACCAGCACAGCCGCACCAGCGGCACCAAGGCCATTGTGATCGACGAGGGGGACCTGCTCAAAACCGCAAGGCTCTGTACGGAAGACAATCTGGTTTTCATTGCCACCAAAAACGGCATGGCCGCAAAGTTCCCCAACAGCCAGATCCGTCCCCAAGGCCGGGTGACCCGTGGCTGCCGGGGGATCAACCTCAAGGAAAACGACGAGGTGATCGGCCTTGAAGCCCTCTCGGGCAACGAAACCATCTTGACCGTCACCGAAAAGGGCTACGGCAAAAAGACCGATGCCGACGAATACCGCTTGGGCAGCCGGGGCAACATGGGGGTCATGAACATCAAATCCAGCCCCAAGATTGGCCGGGTGGTGGCTTCGGTCGCCGTTGCCGAAGGGGACGAATTGTTGTTGATCACCCAACGGGGCAAGATCATCCGCCTGACCACCGACCAGATCCGGGAAACCACTAGGGTCACCATGGGGGTCCGGCTGATCAACCTCGAAGAAGGGGAGCGGGTGGTTTCGGTGGCCAAGATCGATGGGGAAAAAACCGAGGCGGTAGATGAGCCCTAGATTCCTGTGGCCCCTTTGGGGGCTGTTGGTTCTTACCTTTGGTTTGGCCGGGTGCCAAAACAACGGGGCCAAACGGATGTACGACCAAGCGATGCACCAGTGGGAAGAGGGACGTTACGAAGAGGCGGTCCAAAACCTCGTAGCCCTGACCACCGCCTACCCGGACGACAGCCTGGTGGACGACAGCGTCTTTTGGGTCGCCAACATCTACCAACATTACCTCAAAAACCCGGTCCAGGCGATCCGGTACTACCGGTCCTTGACCAAGGGATTCGAGAATTCCGAATATTATTACCCCAGCATGATCGGGCTTGCCGATGCCTACTCCAGCCAAGACAAGGAGAGCAAACGCAAGGCCATCCTGATCTACCACAAACTCCAGGAAAGCCCCTTGGGCAACGAAGAGTTTGAGAAGATCCAGCTCAAGCTGGCCGAGCTTTATTTTGAGTTCGAGCAATACGAACAGGCCCGGGTGGAGCTGAAAAAACTGATCCTCCATTCTCCCGGTTCACCGCTCGACCCCAAGGCTTACCACCTGATTGGCTATTCCTACTACCTGGAAGGGAGCTTGGATATGGCCGAGTTGGCGTTCAAGGAAACGGAGAAGAAATTTGGCTACTCCAAGACTTCCTTGTCCAGCGCCATGAGCCTCGCCGATCTATATGAGGACCAGGACAAGTTGTCCGAAGCCATTTCGGTTTACAGTTCCATTATGTCTCGTCTGGAAAACAAGGAGATCTTCTACCAACTCGCCGGGAGTCGGATCGCCAAACTCAAAACCCGGCTCAAGCAAACCAACAAGGGTTAAGTCACTCCATGGCAAGGATCATTGCGGTTTCCAACCAGAAGGGCGGGGTCGGCAAAACCACCACCTGCGTCAACCTTGCAGCCTCGCTGGCCCTGATGGGCAAGCGGGTTTTGTTGCTCGACTTTGACCCCCAAGGGAATTCAACCAGCGGTTTGGGACTGGTGCCCAAAGAATGCCGACAAAACATCTACCCAGCCTTGATCGGCAAGGAGCCGATCGAAGCCCAGGTCATCGCCACCCAGATCAAAAACCTCAAGTTGATCCCGGCCAATGTGGACCTCACCGGCGGGGAGATCGAACTGGTTGGGGCCTTGGCCAGAGAGATGCGGCTCAAGAAGGCGGTGGAACCTTTGCGGAGCCAGTTTGATTACATCTTTATCGACTGCCCCCCAACTTTGAGTCTGTTGACCGTCAACAGTCTGGTCGCCGCCGACCGGGTGCTGATTCCGCTGCAATGTGAATATTACGCCATGGAAGGGTTGAGCCAGCTTCTGGTGACCATCAATCTGGTCAAGGAAACCCTCAATCCCAAGCTGGAGATTGAAGGGGTTCTGCCCACCATGTACGATGTACGAAACAACATCAGCAAACAGGTGATCGACGAAGTGAAGGTGCACTTCAAAGATCAGGTCTTCAAAAGTGTAATCCCTAGGAATGTCAGGCTTTCCGAGGCCCCCAGCTTTGGCAAGCCGGTCTTTATGTATGACCGAGCCTCCAAGGGAGCGATTGCCTACTTGAACTTGGCCAAGGAGATCCTGGCCAAACACCGGGCCGAGGACTTGGGATGAGCAAGGAACGCAAAGCTTTGGGCCGTGGATTTTCGGCCCTCTTGGGCCCGGCTCAGGACATCTCCCCCCTGGAAGCCGCTTCGGTCAAACAGGTGGAAATTGAACTGATCGCCCTCAACCCTTGGCAACCCAGGACCCATTTTGACCTGGAAAAGTTGGAAGAGTTGGCCCAGTCGATCCGGGCCAAAGGGGTGATCCAGCCGGTCTTGGTCCGCAAACGGGCCGGAGCGCCGGGGGAATATGAACTGATCGCCGGAGAGCGGCGGCTGCGGGCCAGCAAGCTGGCTGGGTTCGACAAGATTCCAGCGGTAGTCAAGGAGTTCACCGACCAGGAGATCCTTGAGGTCGCTTTGATCGAAAACATCCAACGGGCCGACCTCAACCCCTTGGAGGAGTCCAAAGCCTACAAAAATCTGTTGGACCAACATGGCTACACCCAAGAGGACCTCGCCAAACGGGTGGGCAAAAGCCGGTCGGCCATTGCCAACCAACTGAGGCTGCTCAACCTGCCTGAGGAACTGCAAAAGGACCTGGAAGCAGGCCGACTGAGCCAGGGCCACGCCCGGAGCCTTTTGGCCGTTGAGGACCCCAAGGCCCAACGGGGTTTGGCCCAAGAGGTGATGGACAAAAGTTTGACCGTCCGGGAACTGGAACAAAGGGTCCAGAGCCACAAGGAAGGCCCCAAGACCAAAAGCAAACCGGCCAAATCCAAGCTGGACAAGGAGCTGGAGCAGAGTCGGCTGAAACTGGAAGACCGCCTCAAGACCCAGGTCAAGATTGAGCCCCAAGGGGCGGGGGGCCAAATCCAGCTGGTTTACGCCAACCTGGATGAATTCAACCGATTGTTTTCCCTATTGAACAAGGCGTAAGATGGGCAGCCAAAAAACCACCAGCTTTTTGTCCGATGGCCTGGAGTTGCAAGGCAACCTCAGTCTGGAAGGGGGGATTCGGATTGATGCCAAGATCGATGGCAACATCGAGAGCAAATCCACCATCTACGTCGGCCAATCGGCCTTGATCCAAGGGAACATCACCACCGAACATCTGGTTTCGGCCGGTAGCATCCAAGGGGAAGTGGTGGCCACCGGAGCGGTTCGGATCAAAACCCCCGGAGTGTTGCGGGGAACGGTCAAGGCTTCGGCCCTGGTGATCGACAAGGAAGTGTACTTTGACGGTGCCTGCCAGTTGAGCCACCCCAAGGCGATTGTTCTCCCACCGGCACAGGAGCAAAAAAAGCCCCGCAAGCCAATCCTAGAAAGGGACTGAGACCGCAACGTTGGGGGAAGATCGGGGAAGGAGCCCCAGGTTGGCCCGGTAGGGCCAAACCAAAGGCAAAAAAGGAACGGAGTCGAGCCGTCAATAAGCCGGGTTCTGTGCCTCCTTGCGGAGGTGGATACCATTTATCTGGGAGGCCGGTTACCCGACCCCTCGTGCGTCCTACCCGGCAGCAGGAACGGGCCGTTCCCATATGCTGCCCTATTTGGACTTGCTTCGGATGGGGTTTGCCTAGCCAGGGATGTCGCCACCCCTGCGGTGGGCTCTTACTTTAAGGAGACCAGCTCCCCCGCCATTTCACCCTTACCTGATCCCTTTTGGGGCCATCGGCGGTATAATTTCTGTGGCACTTTCCATAGGGTCACCCCCTCTGGCCGTTAGCCAGCATCCTGCCCTGCGAAGCCCGGACTTTCCTCTGGCGGAGTAAACCTCCAGCGGTACCCTTTCCGACTCGACTCTTGGAAGGCAGGCTAAACCCTTTTTCCCCTTTTGCCTACCCATGATTGCCCAAGTTGCCCTGGCCCTGCCTTTTTTACCGCCCTTTGACTACCAAGTCCCGCCGGAGCTGGAAGGACGGATGGAACTAGGCGGCAGGGTGCTGGTGCCTTTTGGGACCACCGAGCGGGTGGGGTATTTGGTGGGGTTCGGGGAAACCTCGGAGGTGTTGGGGCTCAAGTCGGTCTTGGCCGCCCTCGACCCCAAACCCCTGTTGAGTCCCTCCCAGCGGTCCTTTTTGGACTGGGTGGCGGACTACTACTGCGCCTCTGTGGCCGAAATTTACGAAACCGCCTTGCCCGGAGCGCTCAAACCCAAAATCAAACGGCCCTTGTCCGTCCTCCATTGGCCACAGACCCTCAGCCCAGCGGAGCGAACCTACCTGGAACAGGCCCAGGGCAAGGACCTGCTGGCTTTGGAGCACAAGGCCAAGTTTGAAACCTTTGGCCCCCTGGTGCGCCGGGGTCTGGAAGAGGGATTTCTCCAGACCAATTACCAAGTCAAGCCATTGGAATTCTTGAACCAGCCGACCTACCGGCTGCTCGGCACCCCCAAGCCGGGCCGCAAGGGCAGCAAGAGGGAACAGCTCTTGGGGCTCTTGGGCCAAAAGCCCTGGACCCCTTTGTCCGAGGTCAAGGCCTTGCTCCCCAGCCCCCAAGCCCTGTTGCGCCAATTGGTCGCAGCTGGGGAGTTGGAGACCCAAACCCAACCTTTGCTCGGCCCCACACTCAGCCCGACCCGCCCCTTTTTGGACCTGAGCCCCGAACAAACGGCAGCGACCCAGGTCTTGACCGAGGCCCTGGGGGCCTTTCGTTGTTTCCTGCTCAAAGGGGTGACCGGCTCGG
Source organism: Candidatus Lambdaproteobacteria bacterium RIFOXYD2_FULL_56_26 (assembly GCA_001783715.1). Taxonomy (GTDB): domain Bacteria; phylum SAR324; class SAR324; order XYD2-FULL-50-16; family XYD2-FULL-50-16; genus XYC1-FULL-56-13. The sequence goes on along the minus strand of MFNF01000048.1, from coordinate 38,243 downwards.
GCAAGACCGAGGTTTACCTACATCTGGCCCGGAAAGTCTTGGAATCCAACCGGAAGGTCTTGATCCTGTTGCCTGAAATCTCCTTGACCCCCCAAGCGATCGAGCGCTTCCAGGGGCGGTTCGGCGAGGCGATTGCGGTGATGCACAGCCAAATGGCCGAAGGACAACGGGTCCAAGAATGGCTCAAAATCAAGGAAGGTCGAGCGTTGGTGGTGATCGGGGCCCGGTCGGCCATCTTTGCCCCCTTGGAAGGGATCGGCTTGATCGTGGTGGATGAGGAACACGACGGGTCCTACAAACAACAAGAAGCCCCCTTTTACCACGCCCGAGACTTGGCCATCAAACTGGGCCAGGACCAGGGGGCCTTGGTGATCCTGGGTTCGGCGACCCCTTCGGTGGAGTCCTTCCACCACGCCCAAACCGGCAAGTATGGGCTCTTGGAACTCAAGACCCGGGTCCGGGGCCAAGCGCCGCCCCTGCTCCAGGTGATCGACCTGAAAAACCAACCACGGGTCAAAGGAGTCTTTTACCTGAGCAGCCTGCTTTACGAACGGCTCAAAGAGAATCTGGCCCAAGGGCGGCAAGGGATCTTGTTCCTGAACCGCCGGGGTTACGCCTCCTGCCTTTCCTGCAAGGCCTGCGAGACTCCGGTGCTGTGCCCGCACTGCGATGTCACCATGACCTGGCACCAAGCAACCAGCCAGTTGCTTTGCCACCATTGTGGAGAAAAAAGTTTTTACCCCAGCCGGTGCAAGTCTTGTGGAGAAAAAAAGTTTTCCATCGAAGGGTTCGGCACCCAACGGGTGGAGCGGGATCTAAAGTTGTTGTTTCCCCAAGCCAGATTTTTGCGGCTCGACCGGGACAGCACCAGCGGCAAGGGGGCGTTGGAAGAATCTTTGGCGGCGATCGAGCAGGGCAAGGTGGACTTTGTGGTCGGCACCCAGATGATCGCCAAGGGCCACGACTTCCCCAACGTGGGTTTGGTGGCGATCCTGTACGCCGACTTGAGCCTCAACATCCCCGACATCCGCAGTTCGGAACGGAGCTTCCAGCTGTTTGCCCAGGTCTCAGGCCGGGCCGGGCGGGGGGCCGAGCACGCCGGGGAGGCTTGGCTGCAAACCTACAACCCCAGCCACTTTGCGGTGCAAGCGGCGATTCACCAGGACTATGAGGAGTTTTTTGCCATTGAAGCGGCCCGCCGCCAAGAGATGGGGATGCCGCCCTTCTCCCGGTTGATCCAAATTCGGACCAGCGACCGGGACCCCCAAAAAGCCCAAGCCGCCGCCGAGGCCTTGGGGGCGGTGGTTCGGGACTACCAGGAAAGTTTGGGATTTGAACTGTTGGACCTGCAGGAAGCCCCGATTGCCAAGATCAACAACCGGTTTTATTGGCACCTGCTCTTTCGGACCCAAAAACCCAAGGCGCTCAAACGGTTTTTGGTGGAACTTTTGGGCAATAGGAAAACCTACGGGTTGAAGGGGTCCAGCCGTCTGAGCCTGGACGTGGACCCCACCCTTTTTCTTTAACGGATCTCACCGGTTTTCATGTCGATCCGTATCGTCTTTCCCAGCTGGCTCGGCACATCGTAGGTCAAGATGGTGGAGCCTGCGGCTACATCGATCGATTCCTCTCCGTCCATCACCGCAAAGATCTGGACCTGTCCTTCCCGGTAGTCTGCAACCTGGAAGGGGTTCACCGTCGCCGTGACCCGGGCATACCCCCGGTTGTTCAGCGCAATTTCCTTGGGGAACACGATCTTGTCGATCTCCACGGTCATGTAAAGCTTACCGGTGAAGTCTTTGTTCCGATTGGTGCTGGCATCAACCACCTGGAGGGTAAAGTCGATCTCGGTGGTCCGTCCGGCTTGGGGAACCTCAAACTTGGTTTTGTCCGGCTTGAGTTCGATCCGCAGCGGTTGGGGCGAAACCTTGTCGGCAATTGGCCCTTTGCGTTCGATCCCCAGGATCCGGTTGCCGGGGTTGAGGTCATAGGTGCCTTCTTCGTTTTCAATGGAGATCAGCCCCGAGGAAAGCCCCAGGTCCAATTTTTCGGCCCCTTGCTTGAAGGCCACGTTGGTCCCCTTGATCCCGATGGTGGCGGTGGGGGTACTGATCTTGGTGTTTTGGTTGCCCTTGATGAACTTGCCCCAGAAAGACCCCACCTTGAGTTTGAAGTGGTTAAAAAACTGCCGGGTCCCGGTGTTGACCTCTTCGGACTTTTCGATCAAAAACCGGGTGTCCTGGAACAGACGAATCTCCGAGCCATCCCGAAAGATGATCGAGGCCCGAGATTCGGTGCCGGTGATCACCACGTCCTGGTCGTTCAAGATCAGTCCGGTCCGGCCGGGGATCTTCCGGGTTTCCCGGATCACTTGGACGGTACCGCTGACCTCTCCAAAACTGGCTACGGCATCGATTGCTTCCGCCTGCAAAGGCAGAAACAAAAACCAAACCGCCAAAAGGGAGAAAAACCAAACTTTAGTGGGCTTCATGGGGCTCTTGCGAAATGGTTGCGTTTACTAAAGCCAACCCCTTGGGAAAGAGGTTTGGCCTTCTCCAAGACGGGCTTTTGGACGATGTTGTTCCCTTCCCTTAAAAAGGGGATTCTAAGGTCCTAGGCTGCAATCCCTATACAATTTTTTGAAGTCACCTGCATTATGCGGTAAAATGCCCCTTGTTTGCCAAGGAAAACTGCAGGGGTACCCTCAATTGGCTTGGATTTCCTTTATTTTGTAGGCCCTGCCGGTAGGGGTGATCTCGATCTGGAGCAGGAAGTTGCATTGGGGCACCACTCCCTTAAATTTCCCGGCCCATTCGACCAAACTGATCCGGCCCGGGTCGTCCAAGGACTCGAACAGGCCGGTTTCCTCCAGCTCTTGTGGGTCTTCCAGCCGGTACAAGTCAAAATGGTCGATCTCAAACTCAGAACCGACATATCTGTTGCAAAGTGCAAAACTGGGGCTGGTCACCTGGAGACCCAATCCCGGCTCCATCGCTTCCAATAAGGCCCTGACAAAATAAGTTTTCCCGGCTCCTAAATCTCCGTCAAGGGCCAATTTAAGCCCCTTCAGCCCCTTCCCTAGCCCCAAGAGATAAGCCAAGGTTTGGGTAAAGCCAACATCCATAGGTCCCTAGAGGTAAGAAAAAAAAAGAAAAAAATCTCTCTTAACACATCGGCCTTCTTCCTATACCATCAGCTTCCTGTTTGTCTAATCCGGGCTCCTTTGAACGATGCTGAACCAAGAACAAATCTCTCACTCCTTTTCCCAATTCATCGGCCTGCTCAAGGTGGAAATGGAGACCGAGGAAATCGAAGCCTGGGTGGACCACCTGGAGCTGCTCTCCGCCGCCCCGGACCGGATCTCTTTGGGTGGACTGAACTCCTTTTTTTGTAACTACATCAAGAGCCACCACCAAAAGGCCCTGCACAAAATGGCCCGAGAGGCCTTCGAGCCCTTGGGTATGGTGGAGGACTTCCAACTTTTGATTGAGCCGGCCAACAAGGTTTACGGCTTTCGGCCTGAAGAACCGACGGTCCAAAGTGTGGTCAGCGATGGCCTCAACCCCAACTACACCTTCCGCAACTTCGTTAACGGCTCCAACAGCGACATCGCTTATGCCGCCGGCATGGCGGTGGGGGAAAATTTGGCGGAAAACAAATACAACCCCTTGTTTTTGTGTGGCGACGTTGGGTTGGGCAAAACCCATCTGCTCCAAGCCATCGGCTTGGCGGCCAAGGAAAAGGACCGGTCCATCAAGGTTCGTTGGGCGAGCAGCAAAGAATATATCAATGAGGTGATCGAAGGGATTCGGTTCCAAAAGATTGCCGGGGTAAGGGAAAAATACCGGACCGTTGACCTTCTCTTGATCGACGACATCCAGTTTTTGGAAAACAAGGACAGCACCCAAGAAGAGTTTTTCCAGCTTTTTAACGAATTGATCCAGGCGGGCAAACAGATTGTCTTAACCTCCGACCGTTATCCCCGGGAAATCAAAAATCTAGAAGAACGGCTGATCAACCGTTTTAATTCAGGCATGGTCGCCAAGATCCACCCGCCGGATTTTGAGACCCGAGTAGCGATCATCCGGGCGAAAACCGCCAAACGGGAATTTGATCTTTCCGAAGAGATCGTCAACTATCTGGCCGGGGCCATCAAATCCAATGTTAGGGACATTGAGGGCATCTTAACCCATATTGAAGCCAGCCGCACTCTTTTGGGACAGGAGATCAACATTGATGCGGTCAAACGGGTTTTGAGGGAGGTGATGAACCTGGAAACCAACCCCAAGAACGTGGACAACATCATCAAGAGGGTTGCCCAACGGTTTGAGGTGAAGGTTGGGGACATCAAGTCGGACAAACGGACCCAAGAGATTTCCAAGCCCAGGCAGATTGCCATGTATCTGGTTCGTGAAGCGACCGACCTTTCTTTTCCGGCCATTGCCGAACATTTTGGGGGGAAGAACCACACCACCGTGATCCAGGCCTACAAAAAAACCAAGGAATGGCTCGAAAAGGACCCGGAGATCAGGCAAACCGTATTGGCCATTTTAAGAGAGATCAACGCCTGAGGTTTTTGTGCAAAACCTGCTTCGGTTTAAAAACCAAGTTTTGTGCACAAGCAAGCATTTGGGAACCACAGTTTAAAAGGTATTACTTTTCAATGGGTTGAAAAGTAATCACAGACCACCGTCAGCCTACTGTTACTATGAAAATAAGGGTAGAAAAACAAGTTCTCCAAGAAGCCTTGTCTTTGATCCAAGCGATTGCCAACAAGGCGACCAGTGAAGCCTATATCGCCAGCGTCCTGATCAAAACCAAACAAGGTGGGATCCTGCTTCGGGCCACCAACTATGAGGTTACCTTTGAAGGAGGTTTCCCTGCCGAGGTGTTAGAGGAAGGGGAAATCTGTTTGAACAGCGCAAAACTGTTTAACTTGGTTCGGAACTTTCAGGGGATGGAGATTGAATTTCATTCCACCGGCCAAAACTGGGTCTTTTTGTCTTGTGGAAATTCCAAGGTAAGACTGCCCGGATTGGACCCGGAAACCTACCCGCCTATTGAATTCAAGGAACTGGCTAATAATTTTGCCTTTTCCGGCTCCTTGCTCAAAGCGGCGATTGACCGAACCTTGTTTGCCATTGGGGAAAACGAAAGTCGGAAAAACCTGATGGGGTTGAACCTTGAAATTTTGGGCAACCAACGTCTCCGCTGGATGGGTGCCGATGCCTTTAGGATCAGTCAATTGATCACCGAACCGGACCAGCCGGTTTCTGCCAAAGGCAATGTCATCATCCCCAAAAAGAGCCTGTTGGAGATCAAACGTATCATTGATTTTTCGACTGGAGACTTCCAAATCTCCTTTGATGAAAATGTATTCCAGCTTTTTTCGGCCCAAATCAAGTTTAAAACCAGGCTGATCGAAGCAGACTACCCCAACCTGGACAGCCTACTTTCCCAAGAAGCCCCGATCAAGCTGTCCTTACCAAAAGAAGAGCTGCTCCATGCGGTCAGGATTCTTAATACCCTAACCGATGACGACCACAACGCCGTGATGAAGCTGACCTTGACCGAAGGGGAAGCGTTGGTGGAATCCCAAAAGCTGGAGTATGGGGAAGCGAACGACCGGATCCCCTGTGAATACCATGGGGAAACCCTTTCCATTGGCCTGAACATCCAGTTTTTCTTGGATGCCCTGCATGCCTTTGACAGTGCAGCAGACAAGATGGTGACTCTGCACATCACCGGCCCGGTTGCCCCCATGGCCTTGACCACCGAAAGTTGGGGAAATTACAAAACCATCTTGATGCCTGTAAAGATCAAATGGTGATTCGCTCCCTGGGGTTGGCGGACTTCCGCAACTACCCCAGGTTGGAGTTGGAGTTGGGTGAAGGGGTGCATTTTTTTTATGGCTCCAACGGGCAAGGAAAAACCAATCTGCTCGAAGCCCTGTACCTCTTGACCCACCTTCGCAGTTACCGAACCCAAAGGCTCAGGCCCTTGATTCGGGAAGAATCGGTGGCCGCCAAGATCAAAGGCAAGGTGTTCACCCGCGGGGTGGACCACAAGGTGGAACTGGAACTGTTTGGCCAAGCCAAGCGGGTGCTTTTGGACCAAAAGCCCTTAAGCCTCAGTTCCGAATACATCCAACGATTTTTCTCCATTCTCTTTGCCCCCGACCAACTTTCTCATTTCAAGGAAACCCCAGCAGAGCGGCGGTCTTTTTTCGACCGGGCCTTGTGCCTGCTGGAGCCGGGATACTTTGGCAGGCTCAAGGAGTATGAACGGATCAAGGCCCAAAAAAACCAGCTGCTCCGGGACAAAAAGTTCAAGGAATTGGGGCTTTGGAACGAATTTATGGCCCAAGCCATTCCCCCTTTGGTTGAGGCCCGTCAGGCCTTGACCGGGGAGATCAACCAAAGGCTGGAAGGTTATTTCCAGGCCTTTTCCAAAGCCAAAGGACCGCTTCATTTGGGGTACAAACCGGACCTCGATTTTTTGGACCCCCAAGAGGTCTCCAAAGAGCTCCAGGAAAAACGACCCCAAGAGGAGACCCAGGGCTTCTGCGGGACCGGTCCACATAAGGACAATTACCTGATGACAATGGGTCCAAAGAGGGATAGATTCAACTTCTCCCAAGGAGAGTACCGGACCGCCTTTTTGGCCTTGTTGTTCAGTCTCAACCAAATCTTTGCCGAACGTCTGGACTACCGGCCCCTACTTCTCTTGGACGACCTCTTTTCCGAATTGGACCCTGAGGTTTCAAGGTCCCTGGTCAAAGAGATAGAAGGATTAAAAAATCAAGTGTTTATAACGACTACGGAAGTACCCCACAGCTTCGCCGACCGGGGGATTCGTTACCGAGTCAACCAAGGGCTGGTGACCTTCGCCGGCAACTGAAGACCAATCCATTCCCAAACCAAAAGCCATGACCGAAGAGACAAAAAGAGACTACCAAGCCAACGACATCGAACAGTTAGAAGGCCTTGAGGCGGTTCGTTTGCGGCCAGGGATGTACATTGGAGGGGTGGACTTCTCGGCGCTCCACCATTTGGTCTTCGAGATCGTGGACAACAGCATCGATGAGGCGATGGGCGGCCATGCCGATACCATCGATGTGCACATCCTGATCGACAATAGCATTCGGGTCAAAGACAACGGCCGGGGCATCCCGGTGGGCATCCACGAAAAGTCGGGCCTGCCTGCGGCCACCTTGGTGATGACCAGCCTGCACGCCGGGGGGAAATTTAACACCGACAACTACAAGTTTTCCGGAGGCCTCAACGGGGTAGGGGCTTCGGTGGTCAACGCCCTGTCCGACCGGTTGGAAATGACCATCTGTCGGGACCAAAAGATGTACCGGCAGTTTTTCTCCAAAGGGGCAGCTACCACTCCCTTGGAAGTGATCGGCACCGCCGAGGGGACTGGAACCGAGACCATCTTTCACCCGGACGTGACCATCTTTGACGAGGTGAAGTTCAACTTTGACACCTTAGCCAACCGTCTGCGGGAATTGGCTTTTTTAAACCCAGGGTTGACCATCAATCTGGTGGACGAACGGGAAGACAAAAAACACAACTTCCATTTTGAAGGGGGGATCCGAACCTTCATTGCAGAACTCAACAAATCCAAGCAGGTGATCCTGCCCGAACCGATCCACGTCAAAGGGATCGCCGAAGGGGTAGAGGTGGAGATCTGCTTCCAGTACAACACCGGCTACAACTGTCACATCCTGACCTTCGTGAACAACATCAACACCATCGAAGGGGGAACCCACGAAACCGGGTTTCGGATGGCCCTGCTCCGGGGGGTGAACACCTATGGGATGGACAACAAGATCCTCAAGGTGGCCGAAGACAAGGTGACCGCCGAGGACATCAAAGAAGGCCTGACGGCCATTGTTTCGGTCAAGATCGCCGGGCCCCAGTTTGAATCCCAAAAGAAGATCAAGCTGACCAACGCCAATGTCCGGGGGATCGTGGACAAGATCCTTTACGATGCCTTTGCTACTTATCTGGAAGAAAACCCGGCCTTGGCCAAAAAGATCGTGGAAAAGTCGATTGATGCCTTGCGGGCCAGAGTGGCCGCCAAAAAGGCTAGGGAACTGACCCGGAGAAAATCTGCCTTGGAAATCAGCAGTCTGCCTGGAAAATTGGCGGACTGCCAAGAAAAAGATCCGGCCCAGGCCGAGATCTATCTGGTCGAGGGTGATTCGGCCGGCGGTAGCGCCAAACAAGGCCGGGAACGGCAGTTCCAGGCCATCTTGCCCTTGAAGGGAAAGATCCTCAACGTGGAAAAGGCAAGGTTCGACAAGATGCTGTCCTCCGAAGAGATTCGGGTGCTGATCACCGCCTTGGGCTGCGGGATCGGCAAGGAAGACTTTAACATCGAAAAACTCCGGTACCACAAGATCATCATCATGACCGATGCGGACGTGGACGGCAGCCACATCCTGACTTTGATCCTGACCTTCTTCTTCCGCCAGATGGTGGACGTGATCGAACGGGGCTTTTTGTACATCGCCCAGCCACCGCTGTACAAGGTCAAAAAAGGGAAGTATGAGGCTTACCTGCAAAACGAAGCGGACCTGATCCGCCAGCTGTTCGACTTTTCCCTGAAGAAATTTAAATTGGTTGGCGGGGAGATCGAGCGGTTTGCCAAACGGGTCCAGGAACTGAACCAACAACGGGAACACTTGACCCACAATTCCAAGCTCAAGGTCTTTTTGGAAGTCCTTTTCCACCACCAGATTCGTCTGGAAAGCCTAGAGTTGGAGTACTTCTACAAGCTGCTTTCGGAAATCGCCAAACTGCCCACTGACAGCCCGATGATGGTCAACTGGGTCCCCGACCGTGGGGAACTGGACCTGATCTACCAAGACAAACGGTATCCGATCGGCCAAGAGGAGCTCAACGAGCTGGACCTAGCCAGCTACAACAAGGTACTGGAACGATTTGGGGAATTTGAGCCGAACCGGCAGGACGGTTTTTTTGTGATCGAAGAGTTGGAAGGGGGGAAGCAGCACAAGTTCCAACATTCCATCGAAGCGGTCGCCTTTTTGATCGAAGACGGAAAAAAAGGGGTGTACATCCAAAGGTACAAAGGGTTGGGCGAAATGAACCCCGAACAACTCTGGGAAACCACCATGGACCCCAAAGCCCGCAAGTTCCTCCAGGTCAGCATTGAAGATGCCATTGAAGCAGAAGAGGTGTTCAGCACCCTGATGGGCGACGCTGTAGATGTTCGCCGAGAGTTCATCGAGACCAATGCCTTGAAGGTCAGGAACCTGGACATTTAAGGCCAAAGGGGCCTTTGGATCGGCGGCAACCTTGTTTCTGCAAACCGCCGCCTTTTCTCTGGCCCTTGCATGGTGTCACCGTCCCCGGGGTACCTTGGGTCAAACGGAGCTTTCCCCCCTAAGGCCCCAGTGAAAAATTCTCTCTGGTCCCCCGCCCCGCCAAAGATTCCCCCTGTTATTTGGGCGCTTGGCTTTGTCAGCCTGTTGATGGACGTTTCTTCGGAGATGATTCACAGCCTTTTGCCGGTCTTTCTGGTAACCGGTTTGGGGGCCAGTGCCTTGACGGTGGGGGTGATCGACGGGGCGGCGGAAGCGTTGGCCCTGGGGGTAAAGGTTTTTTCCGGTCTCTTGAGTGACCTTTGGGGGAAACGTAAACCTTTGGCCTTGTGGGGTTACGGGTTGGGGGCGATTTCCAAACCTTTGTTTGCCTTGGCTTCGACCAGCAGTTGGGTGCTGACGGCCCGGCTGGTTGACCGGTTGGGCAAAGGCATCCGCGGGGCCCCTCGGGACGCAATGGTCGCCGACCTTGCCCCGGCAGCGGTGCGAGGGGCGGCCTACGGCCTGAGGCAGGCGCTGGATACGGTGGGGGCCTTCTTGGGGCCGGTCTTGGCTCTGGGGCTGATGGTGCTTTGGGACAACGATTTTAGGGCGATATTTGGGGTGGCGATTGTCCCCGGCCTAGGTGCGGTCTTGTTGTTGTTTTTTTGCGTCCGGGAGCCGGAGCGCCCCAAGGTTGCCCATCGGCCCAACCCCCTGGCCGGTGCCCAGCTCAAACAACTCTCTCGACCCTATTGGTGGGTGGTTGGGATTGGGGTTCTTTTTACTTTGGCGAGGTTTTCCGAAGCCTTTTTGGTCCTGCGGGCGGTTCAAGGTGGGCTGCGGATCACCTTTGCCCCGTTGGTGATGATTGGGATGAACTTGGCTTTTGCCTTGACCGCCTATCCTTTTGGCAAGCTGGCGGACCGGTATTCTTCCACCCTGCTTTTGGCGGCGGGCCTCTTTGCCTTGGTGGCCGCCGACTTGGGCTTGGCTTACGGGGACGTTTGGATCTGGCTGGGCATCCTCTTTTGGGGGCTACATTTGGCGCTGACCCAAGGACTGTTGGCCAAACTGGTGGCGGATGCCGCACCCGAAGACCTGCGAGGCACTGCTTTCGGGTTCTTTAATTTGTTGAGCGGGATGGCGATGTTGGCGGCCAGTGTTTGCGCCGGTTGGCTTTGGGACCGGTTTGGGGCCGAACAGACCTTTTTGGCTGGAGCGGGTTTTTGCCTTTTGGCCTTGGCTGCGCTGTTTGCCCGCGGCTACTGGGGGCAGGAACAAAGGCCGATTCAGGAATCTTACCCCTCAACCCCTTGACCTTTTCTTCCAGGGGCCGGGAGAAAAGAGGCCGGTTTTTGAAGCTTTCCCAACCGGGGGCCGGTTACTCGATGACGCTGGGGACCTTAAAAAATCCGTTTTCCGTGTGGGCAGAAAAGTCTTCGGGCCTAATCCCGCTGGGCCGGGCCACATCTTCCCGGAACGGGGCTAGGTGGGTCTCGTCTCTTTGGTCCCCTTCCTGGTCCAAGGCCAATTCGGAGATCAGGCTTACATAGCCCAAGACCTTTTTGAACCGCTCCCCTACCACTACTTCCTCTTCGGCGGTCAGTTTGAGCCGGGCCAGCTTGGCCACTTTTTGCACATCAATTTCTGGGTTCATGGTTCTGGTGGAAAGAGTTTGCCTTCAAGGTCCAACTTGACCCCGGTTTGGGCTTGGACTTCACTTTGGACCGTCTCGATCAATTCGATCAACCCCTTTGCCTCTCCTTGGCCCAGGTTTTCCATAAAATTGGCATGGACCGGGCTGATCCGAAAACTGCCGATCTGCCTGCCCCGGAGCCCCGCTTGGTCGATCAGCTTCCAGGCGCTGGTTCCAGGCGGGTTTTTAAAAATCGAACCAAAAGTCTTGATCCCCGTCGGTTGGGTCAACCGGCGTTTTTTTAGGTATTCCAACTCCAACTGCCGGATGACCTCCGGTTCCTTGGGGGTCAGGGCCAACCGGGCGGACAGCAGGATCTCGCCGGTTTTCTGCAACCTGGAACTTCGGTACCCAAAGGCTAGGTCCTCTGGGGAGAGGTCCACAAACCCTTTGGCCGGGTCAAAGGCCCGGCCTCCGGCAAACATCCCGGCGATGTCTTGTCCATAGGCTCCGGCGTTCATGGCCACCGCTCCGCCCAGACTGCCGGGCACGGTGACCAGCCATTCGGCTCCACCCAAACCGCACTGACGGGCAAACCTAGCCACCTTGGCATCCACTGTCCCGGCTCCGGCTTGCAGCTCCCGTTGGTTTTGGGACAACCGGCCAAATTCCCCGGTCAGCTGGACCAGCACCCCAGGGAAGTCTTGGTCCCGACAGACCAGGTTGCTGCCCTTGCCCACCAAAAACCAAGGCAGGTCTAGGGGCAGGAGGGCGGCAAACAAATACTCCAGTTCCCCTTCGTTGCTGGGCTGGACAAACAACCCCGCCTTGGCCCCGGCCTTGAGGCTGGTCAGGGGGGCCAGCGGCTGGTCTAGCACCGGCGGCACCAAAAAGGGCTTGGCGCACAGCCGCTCCAAGAGAAGCCGACAGGGGGACATCAGAAAACCTGATCCCGTAAAATGTCTTCCGGCTTTTGGGCCCTACGGATCAGCCGGGGTTCTCCATCGGTTTGGATCAATACCTCAGCAGGCCGGGGCATGCTGTTGTAGTTGCTAGCCATGGAAAAACCGTAAGCACCGGTGTCCCGGACCAGGAGCAGATCCCCTTCCTGAGTTTCGGGCAAGAGCCTATCCTTGCCCAGGTAGTCGCCTGATTCACAAACATTACCCACCACCTGGACCGGAGTTGCCCCAGGCTCCTCCTTGGAGCAGTGGAGGATCTCATGGTAGGAACCGTACATCTCCGGGCGGATCAGGAAGTTAAACCCCAGGTCGGTGCCCAAGAACTTGATCCCTTGGTTGACCTTGACCGACTGGACCCGGGCCAAACAAAACCCGGACTCGGCCACCAAAAACCGGCCCGGCTCCAGGGCAAATTCGGTTTTCCGTTGGGTCAAAGTTTCAAAAGCACTCAACCGTTCCAATAGGGCCTTAGCAAAGGATTCAAGAGGAAAGGGCTCGGTCGTGGTCCGGTCATAAGGAATGCCCAACCCGCCGCCAAAATCCAGGTATTCCAACTCCCGGTAGGGAGCCGCTTGGGCCAAAAGCCAGTCCACCGCCTCCAACCAAGGTTGAGGGTCCAAAAACAGGGAGCCAATGTGCACCATCAACCCGGTCACCTTGCCGCCCAGGGCCTTGGCCTGCTCCATCGCTTGGGGCAAAAGGTCGGGATCGATGCCGAACTTGACCTTGCCGGCGGTGACCACCTTTTCGTGGTGCCCCGCCCCTTTGCCCGGATTGAGCCGCAAGACCACCTTGGCCCCCGGCTTGGCCTTACACCAGCGGGTCATTTGGCTCAAACTGTCGGCAATGACCCGCTCCACCCCTTGGGCGGCCAGCCAGTCAAAGGTAGTCTGGGGGACATTGTTGCTGACGAACAGCAGTTCTTTGGGTTGGTAACCTGCTTCGAGCTCTTGGATCACTTCCCCCGGACTCATTGCGTCCACCAACAGTCCCTCGGCCTTGATCACCTTGAGCAGGCTGACGTTGCTGTTGGCCTTGGCGGAGTAATAGAGGTTAATCCCCGGAAGGGCATCTTTCAAGGATCGGCACCGGTTCCGCAAGGTCTGTTCGTCATACAGGTAAAGCGGGGTGCCAAACCTCCCGGCCAATTCTTCGGGGCTCAGCTTGCCCAACTGGATTGTTCCCCTTTGCCGGGGCAAGGTCTTCATTTGAGTTGCCCTTTGAGTTTTTCTTTCAGGTCCCCATTGTACCGGGGGCCGATCTGGCCGACTACGGCGGCGGCGGAATGGCTGGCCAGACGACCGGCGGCGGCGATTTCGTACCCTTGGGTCAGACCAAAGAGGTAACCGGCGGCAAAGGAGTCCCCCGCACCGGTGGTGTCCAGAGCCTCGACTGTGACCGCATCCACATGGTACAAGGTCCCGTCCAGCATGATCTTGGAACCTTTTTTCCCCAAGGTCAGGACCACATGGGGGACCCACTGTTGCAGGACCCCGATCATCTTGTCCGGGTCGGTCTGGTCGGTCATGGTCGAAGCCTCGGCTTCGTTGCAAAAGACCAGATCCACATAGTCCTGCAACAGCTTCACAAAGGCTTCCTTGTGCCGGGAGACCACAAAGGAGTCCGAAAGGGACAAGGCAATTTGGATCCCATGTTTTTTTGCATGGTCCAAGGCGTGCAACACTGCTTCTTGTTGTTTGGGGGTGTCCCACAGGTAGCCTTCCACGTACAGATACTTGGACAGCTGGATGGCCTCCAGGTTGACCGCCTCTTTGGTCAGCTCTTGGCACTGGCCCAGGTGAGTGTTCATGGTCCGTTCGGCATCGGGAGCGACCAGGATGATGGTACTGCCGGTCATACCGGGGGTTTGGTTGGTAAAGGAGGTAACCCCAGCCTTGGTCAATTGGGTTTCGTATTCCTTGGCAAACTCATCGCTGCCCAGGTTCCCGCAGAAGGCCGAGCGGCCCCCCAGCTGGGCGATCATCACCATCGAGTTGGCACAAGAGCCGCCCAAAGCGACCAACGGGGTCTTTTGGCTGGTTTTGTCCAGGATTTCTTGTTGCCGGTCCAGGTCCACCAGGTTCATGGTCCCTTTGGCGAGGCCCAATTCGTTGTGCATCTCGTCGTCCACATGGACGATCACGTCCACCAGGGGGTTGCCTAAGCCATATACGTCATATTTCATCGGGTTCCTTGGAGCGGTCGGTCGGGTTAAGGGTTGGGTTCGTCATCGTCTTCTGTGGGGGCGCTGGGGAACAGCGGGACATTGGGTTTCCCCTCCGCCCTGAGTTTGCCCCAGGCGGCATCCAGGCGTTTTTTTTGCTCTGCCATCATGGCTTCCAAGGCTTCTGTGGCCTCGTCCGGGTCGGTGTATTGGGGCTCGTCCATGGTTCCTTTGGGGCAAGAAGTCAGGGCTTGGATCCGGGCCAAGACCAGCGCAAGGTTTTGGTTCATCGCCCCCTCTACTTTACATCGCCAGTCTTCCGTCTGGGCCTCGTCCAGGTTGGGGGGGACAAAGATCGGGGCCCCGAAGGACATCACTTTGGTGGCAAAAGGTTTGGGCAAACGGTGTTGGTCCCAGCTTTTGTGGAAGACCCACTGCCGGGTGGATTCCATATGAAACGGCACCAGCGGCACCCCGGACTTGGAGGCCAAGGTAATCGCTCCGGCTTGTAGTACCAGGGCTGGGCCTCTAGGGCCGTCGGGGGTGATGGCCGCCAGTTTCCCGGAACGGACCCAACGGATCATCTCCAAAAGCGCCCGGGCTCCCCCTTTGGAGCTGGAACCTCGGATGGTTTTGTTGCCCAAGGCCTCAATGGTGCGGGTGGCCATTTCTCCGTCTTCCGAAGCGCTGACCAACCCGGCCAGTCCTTGTCCCCGTAAGGCCCAGGCGGTTTGGGTGACATTTCGATGCCAAAAACAATAGATCCAGTTCTGCCCTTGGCTGCGAAGTGCGGCCAAGTGTTCTTCCCCCAACCAGAGGCTACGACCGGTGAGGCCGATCAGTCGCAAGGCCCAAGCCAGAAGCTTGGGGCCGAGCCAACGCTGGATTGCCCCTTTGGGTCCCGCCATCTCAGTTGTTCTTGTGTAACGCTAGGTTCAGTTCGATCACCGTTTTGTTGGTCAAACATTCCAACGCCCCGGTCAGGGAGTTGCGCCTAAAAAGCAGGTCGCTTTTCCCGGACAAGTCCCGAGCCTTCACTTGGCCTTGGAGATTGCCTTGGCCGTCCAAGAGGTTGACCTTGGAACCGGCGGTCAGGTAAAGCCCCGCTTCAAGGGTGCAGCGGTCGCCCAAGGGAATGCCAACCCCGGCATTGGCCCCGATCAGGCATTTTTCCCCCACCGAGATAACCACCGAATTCCCGCCCGACAAGGTGCCCATGGTCGAACAACCGCCGCCCAGGTCCGAGCCGTTGCCCACCACCACCCCGGCGGAGATTCGCCCTTCGACCATCGATTGGCCCAGGGTTCCGGCGTTGAAGTTGACAAATCCTTCGTGCATCACCGTGGTCCCTTCCCCCAGGTAGGCACCCAGGCGCACCCGAGACGCATCGGCGATCCTGACCCCTTTGGGGACCACATAGTCGGCCATGGGCGGAAACTTGTCCACCGACCGGACCACCAAAACCTCCCCTTTGAGCCGGGCGGTGAGTCTGGCTTGGTCCAGCTCGGTAAGCTCCACCGGCCCTTGGTTGGTCCAAGCGAGGTTGACCAGCTTGCCGAAGATTCCGCTCAGGTTGATCTGGTGCGGCTTGACCGCCCGAGAGGAGAGCAGGTGCAGGTTCAGGTAGATTTGGGGCACGTCCAGAGGCTCCTGGTCATGCCAGACCAAGGTCAAGGCTCTGGCTTCGACCCCGGTGCCCTGGACCCGTTGGGCCAGTTCACAAAACTCGGCGGCCCACTCAAAGGGGCGCAGGACCTCCTTGAGGTTGGCCAGCTTGGTTTCGTCCAGGCTCAAGGTTTGGTTTTTGCCCGTCTCGCCCAGCAGGGGAGCCAAGGCTTGCAGCACCTCTTGGGGAGGGGCGGTCCACAGTTGGGGGTAAAACACCTCCAGCCAAGCTCCGGCCCGGTTTTTGGTGCCCAGGCCCAGGCCCAAGCTGGGAATCGATTGGAATTGGGTCATTCGGTGGATGGGGAAAGGGTCCCTAAAAAGTCTCGGATTGATCTGTCATTCTAGCCGATCCCCTCCCCTCCTGGCAAGTCCATTGAACCCTTGGCAGCACAAATGAGCCGTGGTAACTTGGGCCAAAACGCCTCCTTTTGAACAGGAAAAGTGCCATGTCCGAAAACTGTCTGTTTTGCAAAATCGCCTCCAAAGCCATTGCGGCCAAGGTGGTGGCCGAAGACGATGGAAATTTGGCTTTTTGGGACCTCAACCCCCAAGCGCCGACTCATGTCTTGGTGATCCCCAAAGGCCACCTGGGCCGGATCGGAGAAGCCCAGCCCCAAGACCAGGAAAGGTTGGGCCGACTGATGTTGTTTGCCGCCCAGGTGGCGGAACAGTTGGGGCTCAAGGATTACCGGCTGGTGATCAACAACGGGGCCGGAGCTGGGCAGACCGTTTTTCACCTGCACCTGCACCTTTTGGCAGGTCGAGAATTTTCTTGGCCTCCCGGCTGACGAAAGTGGATTGACAGACCCAAGTCGGTAGGTCTAAAAGGAAAAGTTCTGGCGCCGGGGTGGTGAAACTGGTAGACGCGCGGGACTCAAAATCCCGTGGCAGCGATGCCGTGTCGGTTCGATTCCGACCCTCGGTACCAGGCCCAGATAAAACGCCGGAGGCAGCGCCTCCGTGCGGAATTTCCCCAGTATCCCTCCCTTCTCTTTTCATTTTGCTCCCGCTTGGTTTTTTGGCTGTGTTTTTTGGCTGTCGGTTTGGTTTGGCCATTCTGGCTTTGCTCCGCCGGGTTTTGTCCAAAAAACCTGTTGCTCCAGGGGATTGGTCACTCTTTTGGCCCCGCTCCCAAAGCGGTTTCCCGCCAAAAAACCTGGGGCAAAAATCCGCAAGAACCCTGATTGCGAGAACCACCCAGGGGTGATAGGGTGGGCGGGCAAGGGCATTTTCCGCCTTTGGAAACCTTGAGGGGAGTCTTGATGTCCGGCAACCAAACCTTCCAGCGCATCACCGTCTTAGGCGCAGGCCGTTGGGGGACCGCCATGGCCATTTTCCTGGCCCAAAAGCCGGTGGAGGTGACCTTGTGGTGCTTTACCCAAGGGGAATACGAGGCGCTCCAAGCCACCGACAAGGCCCCCAACCTGCCGGGGTTCTCCTGCCAAAAAAAGGTGCGGTTTGTTTTGGACCTGGACCAGGCGGTTAAGGGGGCGGACCTGTTGGTGATCTCGACCCCGGTGCCCTTTTTGCGGCAGATGCTGGCCGGTCTTACCCTGGCCCCTTCCCAAGTGATCGTCAGCATCAACAAAGGGATCGAACAGGACAGCCTACAAACGGTGCCCGAACTGATCCAAAACTTTTTCCCCCACAACCCCTTGGCCCACCTGGGCGGCCCTTGTTTCCCTGAAGGGTTGCTCAGCCAAAGTAGTCCGGCCGCCGAAACCTTGGCTTGTGAAGACGAGGAATTGGGCTTGGCGTTACAGACCTTTTTTTCCACCCCCGCCTTCCGGGTGTACCGGAGCCAAGACTTGCGTGGCGTGGCCATCTTGGGGGCCTTAAAAAATGTTTATGCCATTATCGCCGGGATTGCGGTGGGCAAAGGGATGTTTGAGGAAGCGGTGGCGGTCTTGGTCACCAGGGGGCTGGCAGAGATGAAACGGCTTTGCGAGGTCATGGGGATCTCTCTGGAAACCCTCTACGGCCTCAGCGGCCTGGGGGACTTGGTGTTGACCTGTTATTCTTCCACCAGCAGCCACAACAAAAACTTTGGCATCCGGCTGGGCAAAGGGGAAAAGGTCCAGGCGATTTTGGATTCCATGGGCGGAACGGTGGCTGAAGGCTACTACACCACCAAGGCGCTGCACCAGTTTGCCTTGGAAAAGGGGCTGGACCTGCCCTTGGCCCGGACGGCCTTTGCGGTGATCTACCAAAACAAGCCGATCCTGGAAGCTTTGGCCGAGTTGATGGACCGGCCACTGAAGGTTGAGGACTGATTGGACAAGGCCAGTTTGGATGCCCTGTTCAACCTGAGGGGCAAGGTCGAGCTGGGGTTGGGGCCGATGAACCGGTTGCTGGAGGCCTTGGGTCATCCAGAGTCGGGTTCAAGGATCATCCATCTAGCCGGGACCAACGGAAAGGGCTCAACCTTGGCGGGTTTGGAGACCTTGTTTTTGGCCAGCGGATATACGACCGGCGCTTTTATCTCTCCCCATTTGGTGCACTTCAACGAACGGTTTCGGCTCAACGGCCAACCCGCCTCGGACGCTCTGGTGGATGCTGCCTTGGAGCAGG
>MFNF01000048.1:0-19897 GCA_001783715.1 Candidatus Lambdaproteobacteria bacterium RIFOXYD2_FULL_56_26 | reverse complement strand
GCCTTGGGGGTTGCGGTGGGGGACCTGGGCCAGACCAATGAAAAGAAACTGGGGGCCAGCTTTTTTGAGATCAGCTTTGCTATGGCCTTGTTGATCCTCAAAGGGGCGGATTGGTTGTTGGTCGAAACCGGCCTGGGCGGTCGCCTGGATGCCACCAACGCCCTGCAACACCCCTTGGCCACGGTGATCACAAGGATCGGCTTTGACCACATGGACTATCTGGGCCAGAGTTTACCGGAGATCACCGGGGAAAAACTGGGGATTTTTAAGCCTGGAGCAGCGGCCTTTTTGGCCCCCCAGGAGCCCGAAGTGGTGGAGTTGGCCCGCAGCAAAGCCTTGGAACTGGGGGTGCCGCTGTGGGAAGCGGACCGGCAAAGTTTGGCGGGGATGCCGTTGGGGCTGGCCGGGCGGCACCAGGAGGAGAATCTGGCCACCTCCTTGTTGGTGTACCGCCAGCTCTGCCCCCCCGAGCGCCGGTTGGACCCTAACGCAGAAGCCCGGGCCTTGGCCTCGGTCCGGTGGGCCGGGCGGCTGGAGCGGGTGGGGGAAAACCTTCTGCTCGACGGGGCTCACAATGCCCAAGGGCTGGCGGCCCTGTTGGCCTATCTCAAGGAATTTCATGGAGGGAAAAAAATCCTGTTGGGCCTGGGTTGGATGACCGGGAAAAACCTGCTCGAAGGGTTTGACGGAACCGGCCTCGACCTAACCTTTTTGCCCCTTGCCGGGGGCTTTTTCCAGGCGGAGCCGGACCCCAGAAATGCGCTGGTCCTGCTGGGGCCCTGCCTTGCCCCGCATTCTCCAAAAGCCGCTTTGGGGGCTTGGCGGGCGGGGGGATTTAAGGATTTTGACCTAGTGGTTTTTTCCGGGTCCTTGTACTTGGTGGGTCAGTTCAAAAGCCTATTGGGCTGAACTTGGTTGCTAAAAGACGGGACTTGTTGTTAGTTTTACCCTTCTCCCTTTCGGTTGTTCCTGGATGAATCAGAAGCCCGGTTACTTTGGCCCCTATGGGGGGCAGTTTATCCCCGAGATTTTAAAGGCCACCTTTGATGAGCTGGTGGCGGTGTACCAAACTGCCCGGCAGGACCCCAGCTTTTGGGCGGAGTACCTGGAACTGATGCAGAACTATTCCTGCCGTCCGACCCCGGTGACCTTTGCCGGGAACCTGACCCAAAAGTTGGGCGGGGCCAGGATCTACATCAAACGAGAAGACCTCAACCACACCGGGGCGCACAAGGCCAACAACGTGATGGGCCAAGGGCTCTTGGTCAAGCGGATGGGCAAGCGGCGGGTGATCGCCGAAACCGGAGCGGGACAACATGGCGTGGCGACCGCCACCATGGCCGCCAAGTTTGGTTTTGCCTGCACCATCTACATGGGGGCGGTGGACGTGGCCAGACAGCGGCCCAACGTCTTTTGGATGGAAAAATTGGGGGCCACCGTGGTTTCGGTGACCCAGGGCAGCCAAACCCTCAAGGACGCAATCAACGAGGCCTTCCGGGATTGGGCGGGCAACATGGACGACACCCATTATTGTATGGGCACCGCCTGTGGCCCCCACCCGTTTCCCGAAATGGTCAGCTGGTTCCAGTCGATCATCGGCACCGAAGCGAGGGTGCAGATAGAAAAAACCGCCGGCAAGCTGCCGGACCGGGTGTTTGCCTGTGTGGGCGGCGGCTCCAATGCCATGGGCCTGTTCAGTGGGTTTTTGGCAGACAAGGCCGTGGAACTGGTGGGGGTCGAAGCCGGGGGCAAGGGCCTCGAAACCGGTCACCATGCCGCCAGATTGGCTTCCAAAGACGGCCGCCTGGGGATTGCCCAGGGCTACAAAACCCTCTTTTTGCAAGACGAAGACGGGCAGATGAAAGAGACCCATTCGGTGGCCGCCGGGCTTGATTATGTGGGGGTCAGTCCGATCCTGGCCCACCTGAAGGACCAAGGACGGGTGCGCTTTGAAGCGGCTACGGATGTTGAGGTGATGGCGGCGGTGGAACTGTTGGTCCGCAACGAAGGGATCATCCCGGCCTTGGAGTCCAGCCACGCTTTGGCCCAGGCCTTCAAAGAGGCCCCCACACTTTCCAAGGACCAGGTGATCCTGGTCAACCTGTCGGGCCGTGGGGACAAGGACATCTTTACCATCGCCGATGCCTTTGGGGACCAAAAGTGGCGTAAGTTTATCCAGGAAAAGGCGAGGGGCTATGCTGGAAACTAAGATTCGGGCGGAGCTGCAAACCAAGCCGATCCTGTTGATGACCCACTTGGTGCTGGGCTACCCCAGCTTCGAGGAAAACGAAAAGGTGATCGGTGCCATGGCCCAAGCGGGGGTGGAATTGGTGGAACTGCAAATCCCCTTTTCCGAGCCCTCAGCAGACGGCCCGGTGATCGTCAATGCCAATGCTGAATCCTTGGCCAAGGGGACCAAGGTGGAGCAGTGCTTTGAGTTTGCCGCCAAGATGACCGGCCTGTACCCCAAGGTAGGTTTTTTGTTTATGACCTACACCAACATCCTCTTTGCCCGTGGGATGGACCAATTTTTGGAGCGCTCCTTGGCGGCGGGGCTCCAGGGGTTTATCATCCCCGACCTGCCGATCGAGGAATCCCAAGACTGGCGGCGCAACTGCCACAAGGCCCAAATGGCCAATGTGCTGATCATGACCCCGACCTCGACCGAAGCTAGGCTCAAGGAAATTGGCCAAGCTTCCACTGGCTTGGTTTATTCAGTGGGCCGCCGGGGGGTGACGGGGCTCAAGACCCAGTTTGATTTGGGGCTGGAAGCGCAGATCCGGCGGTTTAAGGCGGCCACAAAGTTGCCCCTGGCCCTGGGCTTTGGGGTCAAGTCCCCCGAAGACGTGGCCTTTTTAAGTGGCAAGGCTGATCTGGCGGTGATCGGCAGCAAATTGATCGAACTGCACCAAGAGGCAGGGGTGGAAGCGGTGGGCCGGTTTTTGGGCTCCTTGAGGTGAACTATGGCGATTTACCAGCAACTGACCAACAGCATCAGGCTCGGCCCGGCAAAACGGGACGAGCTGTCCAGGGCAGTCGAGCGGGGTTCCAAGTTTTTCCACGAGTTTAACGAATCCCGGCTGGAGTTGGCCTTTTCCAACTTTGACCTGGAGATGAAAAAGGCGCTCTACGAGATTCTTTTTTTCCTCCATGTCAACGACCCCAAGTATGCTGCACTCTCCTACATGACCAAAGAGGTCCAGAAGGTCGGCGGTCGGCTCCAGGAAGTGGAGGTCCCCAAGACCGCCAACCTGTACCTGGAAGACTGCCCTGCCGGGGTGGTGGGGATCGAGGAGCTGAGCCCCCGGTTCCAGGGGGAATTCCTGGACCACCTCAAAACCTACCTGCAAACCGACCTACCCCAGGTTGAGGGCCCAAGACCCATCTATTCGGTCGCTTCCTTGGGCTCCATCGGCACCATTGGCCACAAAAAAACCGCCAGCGACCTGGACCTCCAGGTCCAATACGAACTGGGCCCCTTTTTGATCGACCCCAAAGAGATGGACGATGCCCAGCTGTTTGACATGTCCAAGGCGCTGATCCACTACTATGGCCGGGTTTTTGGTACCAAACAGAAGTACACCAAAGAGCAAATGGCTACCCAGGAGACAAGGGCGCTCCTGATGGCCAAGGGCAAGGCAAGGTTTAGGCAAAGGCTGCCCCATCTGTACCGGGTGCTGGTCGCCAGGGAAGGCGGGAAGATCACCGCCCAAGAGAAGATCGAATTGCTCGAAGAAGTAATTTATCTGGTCAACACCTACCAGAAGTTTTGCCTCAAAACCGAACGGACCCGCAAAGACAAGCTGCTCAAAACCCGGATCGGCCGGATCCAAACCTACGTCCAGGAAAAGTACCCGGAGGCAGAGGTTTACCTCTTTGCCTATTCCAATGACGACTACCGGGACGGGAAACACGGCACCACCTTGGAGTCCAAGGAGGCTTCCGGCTCGGCCTACCAGTTGATCCTCAACTACGAGACCTTGATGCCGGGGATCCAGTTTACCCCGATGGTGCCGATCCATTTTCTGATGCCTGAAGAGGTCAACTCGAAACGGGTCCAGTACGAACGGTTGGTCAACTACCTGCGGTTCCACTGCCTGGACCTTTACGACGGGATGAAGGAACGGCTGGTGGACCTGGGTTCGACCCCGCCCTTGACCCTGGACTACATGATTGCCCACTCCGGGGCGGTTTATTGGGAGTCCTTCAAGGCCAGCTCGGGCAACCTGCCCAAGGCGCTGCTCAACCTGTTGCGGCTGGAGATGTTGTTTGACCCTCGGTTTAACATCTCGATCATGGAGCTGGTCAAGCAACCGGACCGGCTCAACCGTTACGTGCAAGACCTGGAGCCGGTTGCCGAAGAGCCGGAGCCCCAAGAGGAGGAAGAGGAAGGAGACTTTTTCGCCGACTACGGAATCGTTAGCGGGGCCCAAGTGGAGCAGGAAGGGGAGATCATGGCCGAAGCGGACTTTGCTTCGGGCTTGAGCATCGCCTATGTCCTCAAGGCCGAAGAGCTGTTCCCTCGGCTCAAGGAAGACCCCTGGTGGCTGCGGTACAAGGCCTTGAAGATCGGCTTTTCGGCGGCCAACCAATCGGTTCCCAGCGAGGAGGAACGGGACCGGATCTCCAGCATCATCGACTTAGGGTTTGCCCTGCACATTAGAATTTCCGATGTCTTTGGTCCGGCCAAAAAAAACCAGCCCATTTCCCACCGAGACCAGGTTTTACGTTACCTCCTGGACAAGGCCTTCCCCATGTCCAAGCGGGTGCAGTTGGAGCGGATTTTTATGGGGGAAGTGGTGGCGGTCAGCAAGTTTGAATGGGAACTCAAATCCCTGTTCAAAAGCTCCCTGGCTCGGGTCAACCAGCTGGTAGAGCAAAGCGAAGGGTCCGACCAGACCAACCGGGACGAATACAAGATTTGGTACCACTACTATGAAAAGCACTTTGAGCCCAAGCCCGAAGTGGTTACTCCCGACATCTTAAGCCACCTCAAGGTGGCTCGGGACCGGTTGCGGATCGGTTATGAACCCAGTGCCCAGTTGTGGTTTTTTAAGTCGATCCAAAAAAAGGACAACAAGGACGAGAAGTTCAGCGCCGAAGCCTTGGAGCACCTGCCCACCGAGGTCACCTTGTTCCAACATCCCGACTTTTTGCATGGGGTGACCCACTGCCTGATGAACGGGTATTATGGGGTGTTCAGCAAGGGGACCCTGTTCGAGCGGCACACCCAGGTCGAACTGGCGGCCAGCAACATGGACTTGGGCAAACGGTCCGCCAACCAGTACTGCTACATCACCCCCGACTTGGTGGAGCGGCTGATCGAAAGGATCACCCGGTCGTTCCCGCCCCAGGACTATGACTACCGGGACTGTATCTACAAGGAACGGGTGATCACCGAAGTGATGGTTTGCCTGAACCTCCTGGCCTATGGGCGGGTGTCGGTCTTGTACCGAGACAACCTCAAGGTTTGGGCGGTGGAGTTTTTTGACCACCCGGAAGTGGAGTCCGGGTCCGATGGGTTTTTTGAAGCCTACGACCTGCTTTTCAGCCACCACGGGATCATCAAAAGCCTGCAAACCTTCTTGGACCAGCAACCCTTCCGGCACAGCGGCGAAGGGGCGGGCAAGCTGATGTTCTGGGTGAACCCCAACAGTGTCAAGACCGGCCACCCGGCGACCAAACGCAAACAAAAGGAAGAGGATTTGGCCGCCGACTTTGAGAAGGCGGCGCTCAAGCACTTGAAGTTCGGGAAAAAGAAAAAAGGGGCCTAGAGGCCTTTGATTGCTGTGCGGGCGAGCTCGTCGCACCGTTCGTTTTCTTCATGCCCGGCATGGCCTTTGACCCAGACCCAGCGGACCTCTCGCTCGGCGGTCAGCCGGTCGAGGGTTTCCCAGAGGGGGCGGTTCAACACCGGTTCTCCGTCCGCCTTTTTCCAGCCTCGCTTCTTCCAGCCCTTGAGCCACTCGGTGACCCCTTTGATCAGGTATTGGGAATCGGTGGTGACCGTACCCGAAGAACCGGGAGGAACCCGGCGCAGGCCCTCGATGGCGGCGGTCAGCTCCATGACGTTGTTGGTGGTGTGCCCCTTGGAACCGGAGAATTCCTGGCGGCTGGCCCCGATCTCGATCACAGTCCCCCAGCCTCCAGGGCCGGGGTTGCCCGAACAGGCCCCGTCGCAAAAGATTTGGAATCCCTTATTGGAAGCCAAGGGCAGTTCTTGTTGTCCTTCCGGTTCCTCACCGTCCTCTTCCAGGTCGTCCACCCGCCTCAGTTCCGAGTCTCGGTCGCCGATCAGCTGGAGCGCTTGGTCCAGGAGCTTTCCCAGCGCTTTGGGGTCGGTGATGTCCTGTTCCTTGATGGCCAACAGCAGCTCTTGGGCCTTTGCCTCCAGTCGCAGCATCAGTAAGGCAGGGGAAGGTGTAAAAATCGCTTGGCCTTGGGGCCGGAATAAACCGCCCGGACCTGTCCCTTGCCCTTGAGCAGGTACTTGTAGATCACCAAGCCTTCGAGCCCCACCGGTCCACGGGCGTGGGTCTTGTTGGTGCTGATCCCCACTTCCGCCCCCAGACCAAACACAAAGCCATCGGAAAACCGGGTGGAACTGTTGTGGAAGACACAAGCGGAGTCAACTCGGGTCATAAAGAGTTCCGCCTTGTGTTTGTCCTTGGTGAGGATCGAGTCGGTGTGGTGGGAGCCATGTTTGTTGATGAACTCGATGGCCTCCTCCAAACCGGAGACGGTTTTGACCGACAAGGTTAGGTCCCCGTATTCGGTGTGGAAATCCTCTTCGGTGGCCGCTTCGATCTTGAGTCCAGGAAACCGGTCACGGGTGACCGGACAGGCCTTGAGCCGTACCCCCACCGCCTGCAGGCCTTTGAGCACCGCTTCAACCAGTGGGCCTTCGCAGGCTTGGTCGAACAGCAGGTTTTCAATGGCGTTGCAGGCCGAAGGGTAGTCGGTTTTGGAATCGATAGCCACCCCTACGGCCATGGCTTGGTCCACATTCCCATCGATGTAGAGGTTACAGATCCCCTCCGAATGACCCAGGACCGGAATCTTGGTGTGTTCTTGGATGTACCGGACAAAGGCGTTGGACCCTCGGGGGATGATCAGGTCCAGGTTCTCTTCTTCGGTCAGGATCTCCGCCACGTCTTGCCGGGTTTCAATCAAGGCCACCGCCCCTTCCAGGCCTTCTTCCACCAAGACCTCGTTGATCAGGGAAAACAGCACCCGGTTGCTCTGGGCCGCTTCGCTGCCTCCTTTGAGGATCACGGCGTTGCCCGATTTGAGGCAGAGCGCCGAAACCTGGATCACCACCTCCGGGCGGCTTTCAAACAGTACCGCCAGAACCCCCAAGGGGCAAGTGACTCGGATCAGGTCCAGGCCGTCGTCCAGGGTCATGGCATATTGGGTCCGGCCCACCGGGTCTTCCAGTTGTGCCACCCCTTCGAGGTAGCCGACCAGTTGGTCGATCTTGTGGGGCGGTAGGGCCAGACGGCTCAAGAGAACGGGGCTCATCTCCCCGGCTTCGACCAGGACCTGGGCATGTTTGAGGTCCGTTTGGTTGGCTGCGGTAATCTCTGCTTGCTGTTCCTTGACCTTTTGGGCCATTTTTCGGAGCAACCGGTCCTTACTCTCCTTGTCCAGGCTGGCAAGAGTGACGCTGACCTTGCGGGCCTGCTGGCAAATTTGGGTGATCTGGGAGGGCATGGGGAGCCTCTGGATTAATGGAGAAAAGACAAAAGGATGGTCCGGGTCCTGGGGCCGTCGAATTCGGTCACAAAGACCCCGGCCCAGGTGCCCAGTTCAAGGCTGTTGTTGCTGACCGGCAAGGTCAGGGAAGCACCAAAAAAGCTGGCCTTCAGGTGTGCCGCCGAATTGCCTTCGGCATGTTGGTCCGCCCCCCGGCTGGTGGGGATCATCTCTTCCAACCGGCCCAGCAGGTCTTTGACCACCGCCGGATCGGCGTGTTCGTTTAAGGTCAGCCCGCAAGTGGTGTGGGTGGCCAGGAGGTTGAGCAAGCCTTTGGTCCAACGTCTCTCCCGCAGGATCCGGTTGACCTCGGCGGTGATCTCCACAAAACAGCCCTTCTCTCGGGTCAGCACTTGCAGCTTGAATTCTTGGTAGGCCATCTCTATCCTTGGGGCTGTGGAACTGGACGTTACTAGAACCTCCCCTTTTAGTCAAAGTATGAACAAAACCCATGAAGTATTGGATGTCCTGGACTGGGTGAGCGGTCAACCGACCGGAAACACGGTCTTGCGCACCGAGGCCCACAAGCGGGGGATTCCCCACAAGGCCATGCACCTGTGGGTTTATGCAGAGTGGGAGGGGAGGCTGGTTTTGTTGTTCCAACAAAGGAGCTTCGAGAAGCCCAACTTCCCCGGACTGTTTGGCCCCACCGTGGGCGGGCATGTCTCCAGTGGCGAGGGGCAGGAAGCATTGGTCCGGGAAGCCCAAGAGGAGATCGGCATCCAAGTGGCCCCAAGGCAGATGGAGTTTTTGGGCTACAATCCCTTCCATTTCAGCCTGGGGCCGGGTTACGAGGACTTTGAATGGATCGAGGATTGGCGTTGTTTCAGCCAACTGCCGCCCGAATCCTACCGGTTTTTCGACCAAGAGGTGATCGGTATGTTGGCCATTGAGCCGCAGGCCTTGGCTTTGGTCCCAGAGGGGCCGCAAAAGGCGGTGTTTTTTGACGGTTCTTTGTGTCGTGACCGGACCGTGGAGGTGGCGGACTTTGTGGAGGGTCTTTTTACCAGTCCACTCTTTCCCACTCTTTCCCACCCCGCCCTGTTTGTCGCCCCGCCGGTAGGTAGAGCCGAAGCTCCATCCTGAACGGAAAAGGGGCGCTCCAGCCCGCAGAAGCGCTTGGGAGGTCCCGTTGGAGACCTCCAGCCGGTTGGATCGGCCAGCGAAAAACACTCCCAAAGCGAAACTTCCCCAGTCCCGGATTCCCCTCCCCTGGTTGCTTCGGCTGACCGAAGCAGGGGCAAAAGAAGGCACCCAGAGTAGAGCTTCGACCGGTAGGAAAAAACAAAAGAGACGGGGAAGGAGAGGAAAGCCCCCCTTGGCTGGGGGCTTCCAAAGAAACCAAAGGGTAAAAAAAGCCTAGTGGTGTTGGTGGCTGTGTTGCAGAGCTTTGAGGGCTTCGGCCGCCAAGTGCTGGGTCCTGGCCTGGGCCAGTTCCTTGGACAAGGTGGCTTCTTCCTCGCTACCGGCCACTGCACCCTTGAGCGCAACCTGCAACCCTTCCAAGGCCGCCAGGGCAGCAGCCCCGTCGATCTCTTCGGCAGTCTGGGCATCCTTGGCCAGCACGGTCACCCGGTTGCCGAAGATCTCGGCGAACCCAAAGTGCACCGCCATCAACCGCTTGTCCTTGCCTTGGCCGTAAGACAAAAGTCCCGAGCCGAGGCTGGTCAACAAGGGCACGTGGCCGGTCAAGACCCCCAACTCGCCCATTTCGCCGGGCAAGGTCACTTCCAGGGTTTCAGTTTTTAACATCACCTTTTTACGGGTGATGACTTCAAGGGTCAACATAATCAGGCTCCTTACATTTTCTTGGCGTGTTCAAGCACTTCTTCGATCCCACCTTTCATGTAAAAAGCCTGCTCGGGGATGTGGTCGTACTTCCCGGCCAGGATCTGCTCGAAGCTGGTCAAGGTCTGCTCCAGTTTCACGTACTTGCCCGGTGCGCCGGTGAACTGCTCGGCGACGTGGAACGGCTGGGACAAGAATCGCTGGATCTTCCGGGCCCGCTCTACGGTAAGCTTCTGCTCATCGGAAAGCTCGTCCATCCCCAAAATGGCGATGATGTCCTGGAGGTTTTTGTATTCCTGCAAGATCCGCTGCACCCCACGGGTGATCCCGTAGTGCCGGTCGCCGACCACCAAGGGGTCCAAGATCCGGCTGGTGGAGTCCAAGGGGTCCACGGCGGGATAAATCCCCAATTCGGCGATGGACCGGGAGAGAACGGTAGTTGCGTCCAAGTGGGCAAAGGTGGTGGCCGGAGCGGGGTCGGTCAAGTCGTCCGCCGGGACGTAAACGGCCTGTACGGAGGTGATCGAACCTTTTTTGGTCGAGGTGATCCGTTCCTGCAACTGGCCCATCTCGGTGGCCAAGGTCGGCTGGTAACCTACAGCCGAAGGAATCCGGCCCAAGAGGGCGGAGACTTCGGAACCGGCCTGGGTGAAACGGAAGATGTTGTCGATGAACATCAACACATCCTGGCCCTGTTCGTCACGGAAGTATTCGGCCATGGTCAAACCGGTCAAGGCGACACGGGCACGGGCTCCCGGGGGCTCGTTCATCTGGCCGTAGATCAAGGCGGCCTTGTCGATGACCTTGGATTCCTTCATCTCTTCCCAGAGGTCGTTTCCTTCACGGGTCCGCTCGCCGACACCAGCGAAGACCGAGTAACCACCGTGGTGCTTGGCAATGTTGTTGATCAATTCCATGATGATCACAGTCTTGCCTACCCCGGCACCGCCGAAGAGGCCGATCTTACCACCCTTGAGGAAGGGGCAGACCAAGTCGATGACCTTGATCCCGGTTTCCAAGATTGAAGCGGAGGTGTCCTGGTCTTCAAACAGCGGAGCGGCACGGTGGATCGACCATTTGGCTTTGGTCTTTACTTCGCCCAACATGTCCACAGGTTCGCCGATGACGTTCAAGATCCGTCCCAGGACCTCGTTGCCCACGGGAACCATGATCGGGGAGCCGGTAGCGGCTACTTCCATCCCGCGGACCAAGCCGTCGGTGGAGCTCATGGCGATGGTGCGGACCGTGTTCTCGCCCAAGTGCTGTTGGGTTTCCAAGACCAGCCTGGTTTTCTCCCCGCCGTACTCGAAGTCGATGGTTAAAGCATCCAGGATCTGAGGCAGGTGGCCTTCCCCGAATTCAACGTCCACAACAGGTCCAATAACCTGCGAAATCTTACCCTTATTCATGTCTCACGCCTCGATCTTGCTAACTTCCGTTTGGATGGACTTCCGATTGGATGGACTTCCGTCTTGAGTGGTCTTGGGAAAAGTGTCTTCTACCTGCTACAAGGATTCTGCACCGGAGATGATCTCGGTCAGTTCGGTGGTGATCGCCGCCTGCCGTGCCCGGTTGTACTTCAACTTCAAGGATTTCAGCAGCTCCCCGGCGTTTTTGGTGGCGGCATCCATGGCCGTCATACGGGAAGCATGTTCACAGGCAAACCCGTCCAAGAGGGCGGTAAAGGCCTGATTCTCTACATACTGCGGCAGAATCTCGTTCAAGATGGACTGCCGGTCCGGCTCCAAGAGGAACTCGGTGCTGCTGGCCTTTTCCGTGGTTTCAGGGGCCACCACCGGCAACACCTGCTCAAAGACCACCTCTTGGGAGATGACGTTGAGGAAGTGGTTGTAGCCGATGTAAAGCCGGTTGAACTCTTCCGCTTCGTAGCGGCGGATCAAGTCAGGCATCAACTTGGCCAGCACCGCTTCGTACTCGGAATCCTTCATGTCCTTGTGGAAGGCGGCGACTTTTTCCTTGGTCTTCCTAAAAAAATCGTTCCCCTTACGGCCCAGGCTGATCAGCTCCACTTCCATCACCTCTTCCTTGAGCCCTTTGATGGCTCGGGAAACCTTTTTGCAAAGGTTGGTGTTCAAGGCCCCACAAAGGCCCCGGTCAGTGGTGAAAACCAGGATCACCGTCTTGCCGCCCTTGCGCTGGGTCAAGAGGGGGTGAGCCCCCTTTTCCAGGCCTTGGGCAAGGTTGGAGACCATGGCGGTCAGCTTGTTGGTGTAGGGCCGAGCTGCCCGAATCTTGTCTTCGGCCCGCTTCATCTTGGAAGCGGCGACCAACTTCATCGCTTTGGTGATTTGCTGGGTATTTTTTACGCTACCCATCCGCAGCTTGATGTCTTTGAGCGTCGCCATGCTTAGGCCCCGACTTCGGAGTATTGCTCGTTAAACTCGGTGATCGCCTTGATGAACCCGTCCCGAATGTCGTCGCTCAGGGTCTTGGACTTCGCCAAGTTGGTCAACAGGTCGGCATGGTTGGCTTTAACAAATTGTTCGAGGCCGGTCTCCCAATCGCCAATCTTCTTTACGTCCGTCTTGTCGGCGTAACCGTTGATCACCGCAAAGACCGAAAGGACTTGGTCTTCCATCTTGCGAGGGGAGTACTGGGGCTGCTTGAGCACCTCGACCAACCTTGCGCCCCGGTTGAGCTGCCGTTGGGTCGCTTCGTCCAGATCCGAACCGAACTGGGCAAAGGCCGCCTTTTCCCGGAACTGGGCCAAGTCAAGCCGCAAGGTACCGGCTACCTTTTTCATCGCTTTGGTTTGGGCCGACCCGCCGACCCGAGAGACCGAGATACCGACGTTGATCGCCGGGCGGATGCCCGAGTTGAACAATTCGGTTTCCAGGAAGATCTGGCCATCGGTGATCGAGATCACGTTGGTCGGGATGTAGGCGGAAACGTCCCCCGCTTGGGTTTCAATGATCGGCAGGGCGGTAATCGAGCCCAACCCGTAGTTTTCGTTCAGCTTGCAGGCCCGTTCGAGCAACCGGCTGTGGATGTAAAACACGTCCCCAGGATAGGCTTCCCGGCCCGGAGGGCGGCGCAGCAACAAGGAGAGCTGCCGGTAGGCCACCGCTTGCTTGGAAAGGTCGTCATAGATGACCAAAACATGTTTGCCTTGGTGCAGGAAGTGCTCGCCCATGGCGCAACCGGCGAAGGGAGCGATGAACTGGAGCGGTGCCGGTTCGGCGGCGGTGGCCGAAACGATGATGGTGTAACCCATGGCCCCATGTTCGGCCAACTTTTGTGCCACCTGTGCCACCGTGGACTTCTTCTGGCCAATGGCGACATAAATACAGATCAGGTTTTGGTCTTTTTGGTTGATGATGGTGTCCAGCGCAATGGCGGTCTTGCCGGTCTGGCGGTCACCGATGATCAATTCCCTTTGTCCCCGTCCAATCGGAACCATGGAGTCGATGGCCTTGAGGCCGGTCATCATGGGCTCGTGGACCGACTTCCGGGCAACGATCCCCGGAGCGATGACTTCCAATTTGCGGAATTCAGTGGTGTTGAGCGGGCCTTTGCCGTCCAAGGGAGTGCCGATCGGGTCGATGACCCGGCCCAGCAACTGTTCCCCAACCGGAACCTCGGCAATCCTGCCGGTCCGTTTGACTTGGTCGCCTTCCTTGACCGATTCGCCAGAGCCGAAAAGGATCACCCCAACGTTGTCGGCTTCCAGGTTCAAAACCATGCCCCGGGTGCCGTCGGGGAAGTCCACCAACTCGCCGGCCATGGCCTTGTCCAACCCATAGACCCGAGCGATCCCGTCGCCTACGGACAACACGGTGCCGACTTCCTTGATCTCCACTTGGGCATCAAACGCCTCAAGTTGTTTTTGGATGATCTTGCTGATTTCTTCCGCTCTGATCTTCATCGATTAAATACCCCTGGAAATGGTTTCACGGATCAGGTTGAGCCGGTTTTTTACGCTCCCATCGAGCACCAGGCTGCCAATTTGGGTTACCGCACCGCCGAGAATGGAGGGATCGATCTCGACTTGGAGGGTAACCTCTTTTTTGGTATATTCGGAAAGCTGCCGGGTCAAAGCTTTTACCTCGGCATCTTTCATCTCGGAGGCAACCACTACTTGCGCCCGAGCTTGTCCCAACTTTTCCAAGGCCAAGCCGTCAAAGGCGGTGGCTACTTGGGGAAGTAATACAAAGCGTTTTTTGGCCACCAGAAATCGGGCGAACCGTTGGACCAGAGCCCCGGCACCGATTTCCTTGGCAATGTTGCCCACCTTCTCGCCCTTTTGCTTGAGCCCCACCTTCGGTTCCAAGACGAACCGTTGGAAGGCCGAGTTTCCCTGGTAGCCTTGGGAAAGGTCCAGCAGCTCCTTGGCGGTTTGGGCGATCTCGGCCGGTTGGTGTACCAGACCCAGGAGCGCTTTGGCGTAACGTTTTGCGATAACCCCTTCCATCTTTTTTTCCTTTTAGCCTAAACGGCCCACCACTTTGGCGTAGTTTTCCATCAGGGACTCTTGCTTGGCTGGGCCCACTTCCTTCTGGATGCTTTCTTGGGCCAGTTTGGTCGCCTCGGCGGCCAAAAAGGCTTTCAGTTCTGCTTTGGCCCGAACCAAACTCTGGTCGATCCGCATCTGGGTGGACTGTTCGATGTTGCGGGCGGTGTCTTCGGCTTCGGCCAAGATTCGCTTGCGGTCCGCCTCAATCCCGGCCAAGGCATGTTGCCGGTGCAGGGCCAATTCGGATTCTTGGGCCTTCATTTTTTCTTGGAACTCGGCCAGCTTTTTTTCCGCTGCTGCTACGGCCTGGGCCTGCTCCTCAAAGGATTCCCTTTGGATCAGGGCGGCATCGCTCATCATCCGGGTCAGGGGCTTTTTGGCAAAAAAGTGCAGCAGGGCCACCAGGGCGATGAAGTTGGCGACCTTAAAGGCCATGTCCCAACTGAACAGGCTGGCTGCCTCGTGGGGTCCTGCTTCCTCGGAAGCTTGGGCCACCAGGGAGGCGCTGCAAAAGACCCACAAAAGGGAGATTCTGACGAAGCGGGAAGACATCACGTTAGCTCGCTAAAACCTTGGTTTTGATCAACAAGGCCAAGTCCTTGGCCAGCCCTTTCGCTTCTTGCTGTGCGGCCTTGATCTCTATGTCCAAGGCGTTCGAGGCCTCCGACCAGCGGCGCTCGGCATCTTCATGCGCCTTGGTGCTGATCTGGTGGGCGGTGGCGGTGGCGGTAGCCTGGGCTTCCTTGTGGGCCGCTTCGTTGGCGGTTTGGCTTTGGTGTAACATCGCCTTGTAGTGCTCTTCCAATGCGGCCATGGCCTTGGCGATTTCGGACAAACGGCTGGAGGAACCAGTCAGTGCCCCTTCCCGAGCTTTCAGGGTAGAAAGCAGGGGTCTAAACAGCAGCAGGTTCAGCAAGAACAAGGTGACCACAAAGACGACAAAGACAAACAGTGCCGTCGGCCACTCTAGGTGTAAAACGCCGAAGTTAAAGACTTCGCCGGTTCTTGGAATTTCCATAGGGTCAGCTGAAAAAAGGACAATCTCTATCGTTTTAAACAAGCTAGACGTAACAGCGGCCCCGGACCTGTGTCAATACAAAAGGGGCAAAAAAGATTGATTCTTAGGCCCAAGGGTGCTAGTCTGTTAGTTTCCCTACATTGCCTCTCTTTGGGGCTTTGGGGTTTGTTTTTGGTACAGGAAACTGATGGAAATCGACTTTTTGGTCCCCGCTGCCGGACGGGGGACTCGAATGGGTAGCAAAGGCAACAAAATTTTTTTGGCCCTGGAAGGGAAGCCGATCCTTTTGCATACCCTCAGAGCCCTGTCCGGTTTGCCGAACCTGGGCCGGGTGATTCTTTTGGTTCGGCCGGACGAGGAACAGGAGATAGCAGCCCTGCTCGGCAGCATGGGGGAGGGGAATCTACGGTGGCAGCTGGTCCACGGAGGGGCGGAACGGGCCGACTCGGTGCGCAATGGGCTAAAATACTTAGCGGACAACCCAGGGGCTCCGGTGGTGATGACCCACGATGCCGCCCGGCCTTTTTTGGATCAGACCTTGGTCTTGAGGCTGCTCCAGGCCCTGGAGACCCACGAGGCGGCGGTGCCGGCCCTGCCGGTGGCCGAGACCACCCGGCGGCTGGGTCAAAATGGCCGAACCGAGGTGGTGGACCGCACCGGGCTTTACCTGACCCAAACCCCCCAAGCCTTTTGGGCCAAGTGGATCAAGCCGGTTTTTTTGGCCCCCGAAGCCTCCTGCTTGACCTTGACCGACGAAGCAGGCTATTTCGAGCGGTTGGGTCACTCCGTTGCCCTGGTTGAAGGGGCACCTACCAACCTGAAGATCACCAAACCGGCGGACCTAGTCCTGGCCGAGCTGTACCTGAAAGAGCGGCAGCGCTTGGGCGCAAAAGACTAAAAACCTCCCATTCCCTAAAGACCTGTGAGCCAAACCGTTTACCTTGAGACCTTAGGATGCGCCAAAAATCGGGTGGATTCGGAGATCATGATGGCCGCCTTGGTGGGCGGAAACTTTGTGCCGGTAGCCAACCCGGCGCTGGCCGAGGTGATTGTGCTCAACACCTGTGGGTTTTTGACCTCTGCAGTCAACGAGTCCTTGGACCGATTTTTGGAATTGGCGGAATATAAGGAGACGGGAAAATGTCGCTGTCTGGTGATGGCCGGGTGTATGAGCCAACGGTACCGGGAGGACCTGCTCGAAGAGCTTCCCGAGGCGGATGCTATTTTGGGCACCTCCGACTTTACCCAAATTTTGACCGTGGTCAACCAATCGCTCTTGACCCAAGAACGGCGAGGGTGGTTTAAGCCCCGGGCGGGGTATGAAGAAGCCAACCTGACCGCTCCAAGGCTGCTTTCGACCCTGCCTCATTACGCTTGGGTCAAGATCGCCGAAGGTTGTTCCAACATGTGCTCCTTCTGCTCCATCCCTGCTTTGAGAGGTGGGTTTCGCTCCAAGGGGATCCTGGGGGTAACCCAGGAATGTAAAGCTCTGTTGGGACAAGGGGTCAAGGAACTGAACCTGATCAGCCAAGACACTTCCAGCTACGGGCTGGACAAGGGGGAAGACCTCCTGGGGTTGATGAGGTCCTTGTCCAAGCTGGAGGGAGACTTTTGGGTCCGGCTGTTTTACAGCTACCCCAACCGATTCCCTTTGGAACTGTTGGACCTGATGGTCCAGGACCCAAGGTTTGTCCCCTATCTGGACATCCCTTTCCAGCACATCAATGACCGAGTCTTGAAGGCGATGAACCGCAAGATCACCGGCAAGGAACTTAAGGGGTTGATCGAGGCGGCCAAGGCCAAGCTGCCCCAGGTGGTCTTTCGGACCAGCCTGATCGTTGGGTTCCCCGGTGAGACCCAAAAAGAATTTGAGGAACTGCTTTCTTTTGTCGAGGAAGGTTGGGTGGATCACCTGGGGGTCTTCGCCTATTCGGACGAAGACAACATCTCCTCCTATAAATTGGGCTCCAAACTGGAGGAGGAAGAGATTGAAGAGCGGCGGGACCGCTTGATGGCTGCCCAACAAGAGGTCTCTTTGGGCAAAAACCAAAAGCAGGTTGGCCAGATTCAAAAAGTTTTGGTAGAAGGGACCGCCAAGGAGACCGAATTGTTGTTGGAAGGCCGTAATGCCTTCCAAGGGGTAGAGGTGGACGGGGTGGTGCTGATCAACGAGGGGGAAGCCCAGGCCGGGACCTTCGTCCAAGTGGAGATCATTGAGGCCCATCCCTACGACCTTGTGGGAAGAATCATCCAATAGGGGTTAATCCATGTCAGGACACAGCAAGTGGAGCACCATCAAACACCGAAAAGGTGCCCAAGATGCCAAGCGCAGTAAGATTTTCACCAAGATCATCAAAGAATTGACCGTTGCCGCCCGGATGGGCGGGGAAGACCCAAGCTCCAACCCCCGGTTGCGGGCGGCAATTGCCACCGCCAAGTCGGCCAACATGCCCAACGACAACCTCAAACGGGCGATTGCCAAAGGGGCCGGTGGGGCCAAAGGAGAGGAATACGAATCGATCCTCTATGAGGGGTACGGTCCGGGCAACGTGGCGGTGATCGTGGAATGTCTGACCGACAACCGCAACCGTACGGTCTCCAACATCCGTACCGCCTTCAACAAAAACGGCGGCTCCATGGGCAGCGCCAACAGCGTGATGTACAACTTCAACCGGTTGGGGGTGATTGAGGTAGCCAAGTCCACAATCGAAGAAGACCCGTTGATGGAAGCGGCGATTGAAGCCGGAGCGCTGGAAATCGACAGCGAAGATGAGGAAGCCTACTCCGTCCAAACCGCCATGGCTGACCTGCACGCCGTCCAGACCGCTTTGGAGGAAAAGGGCATAGTGGTGTCCAAAAGCTCCTTGGTTTACTTGGCCCAAAACAAGGCGGAGATCACCGATCCCGACCAAGCCCAAGGGGTGATCAAGTTGTTGGAAGCCCTGGAGGACGATGATGATGTCCAGTATGTTTATTCCAACGCCGACTTCTCCGATGAAGCCTTGGCTGGCCTAGATGACTGAGGTCCGTATCCTGGGGGTGGACCCGGGGTCGAGGTACACCGGCTGGGGGGTGATCGACCAAGTGGGCAGCCGTCTGGTCTGGGTGGCCAGTGGCCGGATCGAGGCCCACAAGTCGGGGGAGTTGCCCGCCCGTTTGGTGGCCATTTTTGCGGAATTGGGCCAGATCATCGGCCAACACCGGCCTACCGAAGCGGCCCTGGAAAAGGTGTTTGTTTCGGTCAACGGCCAAGCCACCCTGGTTTTGGGGCAGGCTCGGGGGGTCGCATTGTTGGGGCTCTCTCAAGCGGGGTTGGCGGTGGAAGAATACGCCCCCAATGAGGTCAAGTCGGCGGTGGTGGGCCAAGGGAAGGCCCAAAAGGAACAGGTAACGGCGATGGTCCAGGTGATCTTGGCCTTGCAGGGCAAAAAACTGACCGAAGACGAGGCCGATGCCCTGGCGGTGGCAATTTGTCACGCCAACAGCCGGGCCTACCGCTCCAGGGCCCAGTTGCGGGAGGCCAAATGATCGGCTGGATCCGGGGCCGGGTGCTGGAGGTCTGGGCGCAGGAGGCGTTGGTGGAAACCGGCGGCTTGGGCTACACCCTGGAAATGGGGGCCAACCAGCTCTTGTGGATGAAGGCCCACCAAGGCCAAGTGGTGGAGCGGCATGTTTATACGGTGATGCGGGAAGACGGGATCAGGCTGTTCGCCTTTGATTCCTTGGCCAAACGGGAACTCTTTGACAAGCTCCTGTCCGTTTCGGGGGTGGGCCCCAAGGCGGCGATGTCGATTTTGGACCTGTTGGAGCCGGAGCAATTCATCTCCTGCATCCTCGCCCAAGACGAACGTCCCTTCCTGCAAGCGCCGGGGATCGGCAAAAAGATTGCCTCTCGGTTGCTGCTGGAACTAAAGGACAAGTTTAAGCACACCGAAGTCTTGGACCTGAGTCCCAAGTCGGGCACCAAAGCCGGTGCCGCCCAGACCCAGAGGATGGTCCTCGCCGAAGCAAGGTCGGCTCTGGTTAACCTGGGCTTTATGGAAAAAGAGGCTGACAAAGTGCTGAAAAAACACCTAGAGTCTAGCGCTGGATTGGACGAGCTGATCCGCCTTTGCCTACAAGATCTCAAGCAATAAAACCCAAGGAAAATAGATGGGCAACCTCAACAAAGTCCTCTTGATTGGCCGTCTGGGCCAAGACCCGGAAAAACGGGTCACCCCCACCGGTCATTCGGTGGTCACCCTCAACATCGCCACCAGTGAGCGGTTCAACGACAAGGGCGGCAACAAGCAGGAACGAACCGAATGGCACCGGGTGGTGTTCTGGGACAAGTCGGCGGACTTGATCGAACAATACCTGAAAAAAGGCTCCCAACTCTATGTGGAGGGGGCGTTGCAAACCAGAGAGTGGCAAGACAAGGACGGAAACAAACGTTATTCCACCGAGATTGTGGCCCGGAACTTCCAATTTTTGGACAGCCCCCAGCAAAGAGGGTCGGGACAAGGGAGTGGGCAAGCCTATGGCGGCGCTCCCCAAGGCGGGTACGGCGGACAGCCCCAAAACACCCAAAAGCCGGCGGCTCAGGGTTACGGTGCCCCCCAGGGTGGCGGCAGTGCCCAGAACAACAATAGCCCGGATTACGGCCCCCCGCCAAGCTACCAAGGGGACGACTTCATCGAAGACGACATCCCCTTTTAGGATATACCTAGATTAAGATTGTAAATAAGGCCCTCTGGAATCACTTTCAGAGGGCCTTTTTCGTATTCACGTGTATTTTTTTAGGGTCAAGACTAGAACAGCGGGTTTTCTCTGATCAGTTTTAGAAGGATTTTGTTAACATCAACCTTCCGATTGTTATAGCG
>MFNF01000047.1 GCA_001783715.1 Candidatus Lambdaproteobacteria bacterium RIFOXYD2_FULL_56_26 | reverse complement strand
GACATGGTCCGGGACGACTTGGAATCCATGGGGGCGGTCCGGGTGGCCGATGTGGATGCGGCCCAGCAAAAGATGGTCAAAGTGGCCCGGAAGCTGGAGGAAGAAGGGAAAATCGTTATCAGTGGCGGCGGCGGAGACGTGGTTTGATGGCAGTTTTATTTGGCGATGCAGATTGGACGGTACAACTCCCCAGCACAAAACCGTTGCCCCAGTTCCTCCTGGAAGAAGAGATTCCCCTTTTGCACCTGTACCACCAGGCGATGAAGTCGGGGGCCCAGCTGGTCCGCTGTCCTACCGGCAAAACCTCCTTCAGCTGGCTGGAGCCTTTGGGGCTGGCCGAGAAGATCGAGGCGGTGCACAACGTTGCCGTACAATCGGCCAAACACACCCAGGCCCAGGGGAACTTCGACCTGCTGGTCGCCGGGGTGATCGGTCCCCGGCCCCAAACCGCCCCTTACGCCAACGAGCGGGCCTTGGAGCGAGAGGTGTCCGAACCGGCAATTTACCTGATCGACAAGGGGGTGGACTGCTTGTTGACCCAAGGGTTTGAAGACCTCAATACCTTGGAGATTGCCTTGCGGGCGATCAAGGACGTGAACCGGGTCCCGGTTCCGGTTTCCGTATTCTTCCGGCCCGGCCCGGAACTCCAGGGAGTCTTGACCCGCCTGTTTGCCCTGGGTGAGGTGATGGGCTTTGAAGCGGTGGGGCTGGAACTCCCCTTGAGTCAAGTGGCCCGGATTCGTAAGTCCGACTTGGCCACCGATCTGGCCTTTGGCCTACAAATTCTGCCCGAACCTACCGGAGCCGTCCTGGACGAACCTCGGGCGCTGGAGGCCCTGTGGCAGCTGGAACCTACCTTGTTGTTGGGCGGCGAAGGCTTGGGGCCCCAAGCCTGGGAAGAGCTGAAACAAAAGTTGGGGGCCTGAGGGGCTTCCCCTGCACCTTCTCTTGGACCTTGTTTTTGGGGCCGGACTGGGGAACAACCCGGCCTAACCTCCCTGCATCTCCGACCCTAGGCCCCAAACGACCCAAGTTGGCCCCGCCCGAGTTCCCTCGTTTCTTTTTTGTACTGGGTGATCAAAATCGCCTCCACCACCTTGGGCGAAACCGTGGCCTACCTTGTTTCCATGACCTACCAACCGGGATAAAGCGAAACGATTTTGATTTTTCTCGGTCTTTTGTTCTGTTGCTCTCCCTCAAACTGTGGCTCCGCCGTTAAAAACCGATCCGCTACCGGTTGGTTTTACCGGCTCGCCTTTTTGGTCGCCAACCGGTTGGGGACGGCGGCAGGGGACTGTCTGTCCAACGGACTGGAAATCGGCTTTTTGGTCAGCGCTCTGTTGATCGCCCTACTCCTTGGGGGGACCAATGCTGGCCCCTCTTTACGGCTCCCATTCCAAGGTGCTGTTGTTCTGGATCGTCTTTATCCTGACCCGGCCCTTTGGGGCCACCTTCGGGGACCTGTTGACCAAAACCCAGGCCCAAGGGGGGCTGGACTTGGGCAAGGTAGGGGCTTCCGCCTTTTTGGGGGTGATCCTGGTTTTGGTGGTAGTGGCGGAAACTCGGGCAGAAAAAAAACGAACTTTTCT
Organism: Candidatus Lambdaproteobacteria bacterium RIFOXYD2_FULL_56_26; assembly: GCA_001783715.1. Lineage (GTDB taxonomy): Bacteria > SAR324 > SAR324 > XYD2-FULL-50-16 > XYD2-FULL-50-16 > XYC1-FULL-56-13. Next base: position 14,564 of record MFNF01000047.1, on the reverse strand, counting down.
TGAACCTTCAGCGGTCCCTTCGCCCCAAGACTTGGCCGTACAAGGCCAAGGTTGCGGCGGCGGTTTTTTCCCAAGAATATGACTGGGCGTGGGTCCGGGCCGCCTCGATCCGGTCGGCCCCGAAGGCGGGCAGCTGGTCGATCCCGGCGGCGATGGATTCCGCTTCATAAGGGTCGCACAAGACCCCATGCCCTCCGGCGGTTTCGGGAGCCGCCCCCAGGTTGCCCACCAAGATCGGCGTTCCGGCGGCCATGGATTCCAAAACCGGCAAGCCAAACCCTTCATACAAGGTGGGGTACAAAAAACCCACCGCTCCCTGGTAAAGTGCAGGTAGGTCCGCCTCGGGCAGGTAGGGCAGGAGGGTCAAGTCCCGCTCCAGCCCCAAGTCTTGGACCTTTTGGGCCAGAGATTCGATCCCCCAAGAAAGTTCCCCCGCCAAAACCAACCGGTAGGATTTCCGGGCCGCCGACTTGGCATAACCCTCCACCAACCGAAACAGGTTTTTTCGTTTGGACAGGCTGCCCAAGTACAGCAGATACCCTTTGGGTTTGAGCCGGTGCCGCTCCAAAACCTGGGTTCCCAAGGGATCCTTTTGCAACAGACTTTCTTCCAGCCCCAGGGGGATGACGGTGATCCGAGCCGGGTCCAGCTGGAAGAGTTCCACTAGGTCGTTTTTGGTGGTTTGGCTGACCGAGACCACCTGGGCCGCTTGGGCCAGGGCTTGGGTGTATTGTTTGGTTTTGGTCGCCAAAAACCGCTCTGAAGCCACCGACTCCTTGGTGATCTTCCAAGGGGCGAGGTCGTGGAAGGTGACCACCATAGCCGGATTGGACCAGCCGGGCAGTTGTCCATCCAGGCCGTGGACCAGCTGGAGCTGACCCCGGCCAAATCGGAACGGTCCAGCATAGGCTTGGGTTGGGCCGGGGAACCAGCTTTGGAGGGGGGAGCGTTTTTTGAACCTGCTGGACCGGTAAAGCCCCAGCCACCGGTATTCCTGGCACTGGGCCAGGGCGAGGGTCAACCGTTGGGCGTACCGGCTGACACCGGTCGGCTCGAAGGTGCAGGAGGCCGAAAGCTCCAAAGCAATTTGCGGTTTCTCCAACGACATCACCACCAGTTCCCAAAACAGTTCCGTTTGAACCCGCACCCCAACGGGGCCAAGTCCTTTTTTCCGTTGCCCCGCTCCCCAACCTCCCGGTTGAGCCGAGGGGGCTAGGCCGGGACCTCCGGCTGAAGATAGGGCGGAGCCCGGCAACTGGCAAGGGAAATGTGGTAGCCCGCCCCTGGGCACTCTCTTGCCGGAGGATTGATGGCTGCGGGCCGGTGGATTTCATGGGAATTTAACCGATCTCTACCTCGACTCAGCGCAATTCCCCTAAAGGTTCAACCAGACCCTCTCTACAAGGAACCTTCATGAACCAACGGACTTCAGTTTTCCCCTCGGACCTTTTCCGCCTGCCCTTGGTCCAAGGGGGAGGCCTCAAAGGAATGTTGCTGCGCCAAGCCACCCCTTGGGTTGAAAAATGGATCGGTTTGGAGGAGATGCGCCTTCGGTACGGACAGCTGACCGGAGAAGGAGACTTTTTTGGACAGGTCTTGGACCACCTTGGGGTTGAACTGGAACTTTCCCCCCAGGACCTGGAAAAAATCCCCCTCACCGGTCCTTTGGTGATTCTGGCCAACCACCCCTTTGGAGCCCTGGAGGGCATGGCGTTGCAACAGATTTTACGCCGCCGTCGGGAGGACGTAAAACTTTTGGCCAACAAATTTTTGGGGCTGGTCCCGGATACCGCCCAGAGCTGCTTTTTTGTAAATCCCTATGGCGGAAAAGAGGCCTCCAGGGAAAACCTCGCCAGCCTCAAAGCCAGCATGGCTTGGGTCAAAGAGGGCGGGGCCTTGGGGATATTCCCCAGCGGTGAGGTGGCCCAGATGGACCTGTTGCGAGGCGAGCTGGCCGAAGCCCCTTGGCAGGCCAATCTGGCCCGGCTGATCCGCAAGACCGGGGCCAGGGTATTGCTGGTACACTTCCAAGGGCAAAACAGCCTGCTCTTCCAGTGGGCCGGGCACCTCAACAGCAAGCTCAAGACCGCACTTTTGCCCCGAGAATTGCTCAACAAGTTTAACCTTTCCCTCAAGGCCCGGATCGGTACGGTCATTGAGCCTTCCAAACTGGCCCGGTACGAAGAAGATGGGGCTTTGATGGACTATCTGCGGCAACGATGCCTGCTCCTGGGCCACCTGGAAACCGGCAAAGGCAAAGTCGGAGCCGGGCCTCGGTCCGAAGTCCCCTTGGCCCCGCCGCAGTCCCCGGAAGACTTGGCGGCGGAGGTGGCTGCCTTGCCCCCTGGAGCCAAACTGACCGAAAAGGCCCCCCTGGAGGTTTATCTGGCGGAAGCCTCGGCGATTCCCAAGCTGCTCGCCGAAATTGGCCGTCTCCGAGAGGCGAGCTTCCGGCAAGCCAAAGAGGGCACCGGCAAAGCGAGGGATTTGGACCTGTTTGATGAATATTACCAACATCTTTTTTTGTGGGACACAGAGGCCAAACAGATTGCCGGGGCCTACCGGCTGGGTCCGGCAGAAGAGATTTTTCGGCGGTTTCGGAAAAAGGGATTTTATCTGCACAGCCTCTTTAAACTGCAAACCCCCTTCTTGCAGCAAGTCCGTCCGGGTTTGGAGTTGGGTCGGAGTTTTGTGGCCCCGGAGTACCAAAAGAGCTTTGCTCCTTTGATGATGCTTTGGAAGGGCATTGGTGCCTATGTGGCTAAATATCCCCAAACCCGGTACCTGTTTGGACCGGTGAGCATTTCGGCGGACTACCGGCCCTTGTCTCGGTCTTTGATGATCCAGTACCTCAAGACCCGCTGTTTTGACGAACCCCTGTCCCGCTGGGTGAAGCCCCGGCACCCGGCCAAAATGGGTTTAGGGACGGAAGAAAAGGCCCTGCTTTCCAAAGTGGGGGACCTGGACGAACTGGGCGAATTGGTGCTGGAGCTGGAGGCAGGCCGTTTGTCGGTACCGATCCTGCTCAAACAGTACCTGAAACTGGGCGGCAAGATCCTGGGGTTTAACCTGGATCCGGATTTTAGCGATGTTGCCGATGCCTTGCTGGTGGTGGACCTTTGCCATACCCCCGACAAGGTGCTGGAAAAATACATGGGCAAGGAAGAAGCCCTGGGCTTTCGGGCCTATTGGCAGGCCCAAGCCCAGGCCAGCGAACAAGAGGCGCTCCGGGACAGTCCCTTCGGCTTTTTGTCCTGCTGAATCCCAAGCCTCAGTCGGGAGGGCCGCTGTCAGTGCCCCTCCCGGCTCCTTCTCCCCGGTAGCCCCCCATTGGTTGATTCCAACCTCATATAGTGGACCGATGTGTGAGGTGGCTTGGTTTGTTTGGACAACTTGAGACCGGGTTTCAGCTTTGATCCGGTTTAACCTGTCGAAGCCTCAAGCGGCCTCTTTAGTCCTGAGAAGTTCTCCTTACACTTGATCCGGTGTCCTACCCAAGTGGGCTTGGTGAGGCCGTGCGGAATTGTAAAGCTCAAACCAGGATTTTAGCCCCCTCCGCAGGTCTGCCCCGCCTTCAAAAGCCTGCAGGTACAGATACTGGTATTTTCACGGTCCACCACAAGCGTTCAACCAAAATGTTATCCTGGTAGCGCCCTCGGCCATCCATGCTGATTCGCCCGCCCGTAGCTCTCAAAGCCTCGGTGAATTCCAGGCTGGTGAACTGAGCCCCCTGATCCGTATTAAAGACCTCCGGCCCACCATGCTGTGCCAGGGCTTCCTTCAAGGCAGAAGTCTGCCTCCAGGCTGTTGGGAACTCGCCAAACCAAGACCTTGCGGCTGCACCAGTCCATGATGACCATCAGATACATGAATCCTCTGGCCACAGGGATGTAGGTGAGGTCCGCAGCCCAAACTTGGTTGGACTGGTTGATCCCCCATTCTTCAGCCATCTGGGTCTTGGGCTGGTTTGATTTGTTCGCCTTACGGACCGCCTCCAGCTTGAATTCCAGGCGGTAACTTCTTCTTTCGGTTTTTGTGTTCATTTCCAGTCCGCCTGTTTGAACTCTATGAGCAAACAAGGACTCTTTCAACCGGGGGCAACCGCAATAATTTTTCAATGAGATGCCACATTTAAAAAACGCTGATCCATAGTTCTGTTACTTTAATTGACAGCAAATTCCACCTTTTGTTACAATTGGGGCGGATGCGAGCTTTTTCTTGAATAGTTTGGAATCATTGATGTTCATCGAAGAAAAGGACTGACCTAGGCAACCACTCTCAACTGAGAAACAAAAGTTGCCCAAGGCCAGTCCTAGATCAACTTCATTACAGATTTTATTGTCTGGAGGACATGCTGATGTACCAAACCCAGGTCCTCTTTGTAGAGGACGAACAAGTTGCTCACTCCATGTTACAGCAAATGCTTGTCAACATGGGGGTCAAATGCCGGGGGGCTAGAACCGCTTCTGAGGCCTTGGAACTGGTTCCTGACGCAGAGATCCTGATCGTTGATCTCGGATTGCCTGACATGGATGGTTTGGAGCTGATCCGCCGGGCGATGCGCCTTAATCCGATGTTGCAGGTCATAGTTTGTAGTGCGGTGGAGGACCAAAAAAGTGCAGTGAAGGCCTTTCGGCTGGGGGTGGTGGACTTTCTCCCAAAGCCCTACAACCCAGAGAAATTGACCCATTCTTTAATGCAGGCGGCCTACGCCCTGATTCCGAAAAAGAAGCTTTCCTCTGACTGCTTCCATTTTGGACCTTTGGTTTCCTCTTTAGCCGACCAAATCAATCGGTTTTTAGCAACAAATCCCTTGGATTTAGCACCTTTTTGCCAGGCGCAGCTCTTTCCCTTTGCAATTGTAACCCGCCATGAACTCCAGGGTGCCAACTTAAATTTCAACCAGCTGATTTTACAAGAACAAAAAATGGATGCCGGCCCCGAGGGCTTGTTTGATGGCAACAAATCGGAGCTTCTTTCCCTCATCTTAGCTACCCTGCCCCTCAACGATGAAACTGTGTTTCGGTTGTACCCATTGTTTCTGGAAAACGGTTCTGTCGGATGGTATCAAATCGTCTTAAAAAAGTTGGTAACACAATCAGGGGAAAGTCTTTTTTTCTGTCTGGTCTTGGATGCAAACAACTACTTACTACTTGTTTCACAGGTCAACCGGCTGTCCGAGCTAGCCTCCCAAGCCAGAGGTGAAGAATGGCTTTTTTTCGCCCAAGAACTGCATGACCGGGTCGCCCAAGACTTAGGTCTCATACGGTCTAAGTTGTTGGGGTGGTCTGGAACGTTTGATGAAGAGCGCACCTCCTTGCTCAATTTAACCGACGAGGTTATTGCAAATGTCCGTAGAATCATTGCGGAGTATCGAGAAGCACAGGACTTAGGAACAGATTTGGAAGGAGAGTTACGAAAGTATTGTGAAGTTTACCTCAAAAACACCCAATGCCATTTTTCCGGTGACTTTATTGACATCCAAAGGGAAATGGACCGGGACCTTAGCTTTGATTGTCTGAGGGTACTTCAGGAACTACTCCGCAACGTAGCTAAACATGCACTGGCCCAAAATCTTTGGCTGACCGGGCAATCGATCAGCGGTACGATTTGTTTCGAGGTAAAAGATGACGGGCAAGGTTGCCCGGCGGTTATCCCTCCGCCTAAAGTCGGGAACAAAGCAGGTGGAACAGGATTGTGGTTTGCCCAACAGCGGGTTGTCCGTTGGAGTGGGAAGTTGGAGCGTGTTGCGGCCTCAAAAGGCACCGCTTGGCGGGTAAGTTTCCCAATGCCAAAAATTCAGTTTTCCTCCGCGGGTTAATCTGTTTTGTGGGTAGCGATTGAAGACAAACAGTGTGGTAATAGTTGAGGATCATCCCCTTTTCCGGGAAGGGCTGGCCAGTATTTTAAGCGTTGCTCCAGAGTTTAAAGTAGTCGCTCAGGTGGGCAACCTAAAAGAAGGGAAAGAGGCGATTCTTAAATGGACTCCCGAGGTTGCATTGTTGGATCTTTCTTTGCCGGACGGCAGCGGCCATGATTTGTTGGAATGGGTCCGGCTAGAAAGCCCGATCACCCGCGTCTTGATCATCACCATGCACCAGGAACCGGAGGTTGTGGCAAAGGCAATAGAATGCGGTGCTATGGGTTATTTGCTGAAGGAATCCTCGGCTGAGAACCTTTTGTTTGCAGTGCGCCAAGTTTTGTCAGGGGAGACCTACATTGATTCGAGCATCGCTAAGCGGATGCTGGAAAAGGGTGAGACTTCAATTGGGAAAATTGAAAACCCAAGCCGTATTTTAGAAAATCTTTCCCCCAGGGAAAAAGAAATTTTCCACCAGCTGGTGTTGGGCAAATCGGTCAAAGAGATTTCCAGCCAATTGTTCATTAGCCCAAAGACCGTTGAGAACCATCGCACCAGCATCCTTCACAAGTTGAACCTCCGCTCAACCTTAGAATTGGTCCGAATGGCGGTGAGGGCTGGGTTGACTGTTCCTTAACAACGGGTTCTTCCTGTCTTTTCTTTTTTTTATGGCCTTTGGAGTGAGGTGCCGATGCTCCACCTTCTGGTAGTGGACCCCAGCCCCATTTTTTTGGCCGGGGTCCAAAAGAGACTCCTTGAATCCCTTTGGGCCGCCGACTTGCGGCTGAGTTCCAAAGAGGGGGAATCCTTTGAACTACTTCGGAACGAGCGGTTTGATGCCGTGATCTGGGGTGTTGATACTGGAAAAGAAGGGTTTCTGCCACAATTGGCAACCCTTTTGCCGGCAACCGAAATCCCGGTCCTGGTTTTGTGCGGGTTGCCTGGAATTCAATGGATAAGCTACTGCTTTGAACTGGGCTTTAGAGGATACATTCCCAAAGATCTGCTTGACCAGCAATTGGTTGAAGCCATCAAAGCAGTCATCAGCCAAAAGCGTTTTTTAGACTGTCCTTATCGTAAGGAGGTCCTGGATTGTTACGCCCCCTCCCTGGAAAGCGTTGACCTGGAGCGATCGAATCACTCGAGTTTGCTGTCATTGAAGGATATTGAATTGCTTAGCTTTTTAGCGTTTGGTTTTTCCCCAAAAGAAATTGCCCAGCAGCTAAACCTTAGTTGCAAAAGCGTTTACCAGCGCCAAGGAGCTCTCCGACAGAAACTGGGGTTTGAAAATATTCAAACCCTTATTTTATGGGCTTGTGCAAACCTTAACCAGAACCTACTCCCTATCGTTGCCCCTCGTTAATCACCTTCGCCTCCTAGGGCACTCCTAGGACAAAGTCCCGGTTCCCTCCCACTCCATGCCCAGTAGCCTCTCTGCTCCAAAAAGTCGTATTTAACTGTATTAGTTATACGATCACTTTAACGATTTTTTACCCCTTTGGGATTCTCTCCCAAGAGATTGAGCGTCTTTGCCCATTCTATTCTCCATTTTTTAAAGCGTAGTATCCTACCAAGGGAATAAACCACTCACGTGTTAGGGAGAAGAAGCCATGAACGAGAAAATCGCCGTCTTGATTTGCGGGAAGACCAAAATTAAATCAAACCAGTGGGAGGAACTTCTGTCCGGCCCCGAATGGTCAGTCCAATTTCATTCCAATTTTGCGGACCTGGCTTTGGTGTCATGCCAAGAGGGGCGAAATGTGGCCATTGTGGACCTGGATGAGGAAAAGGAACTTCCCTGCCTGGAATGCCCGACTCTCTTCTTGTATGGCGAATCCACCCATTTTGGTCGGCTGGCCCATTCCAAAGCAGAGCGGTTTGACCTCACTTATCACGCCCTGGATCCGGATGTTTTGAAGTTCAGACTGCTTCGCTTGGTCGGCATGGGCAACGATGCTGAAAGCGGCGGGAACAGTTGGATGATTTGGACCAAACTCCTGGACCGCCGGAAAAAAAATACCACCAAACTGGAGGCTACCTCCGGAGGATTCCAACGGTTGCTTTCCCAAGTCGCCCATGATTTGAAGGCACCACTCTATTCCTTTGCTGCGGTCGGCCAGCGAATCGTAGAAAAAGACGCAGTCATGCATCCCCAACACCGAAGTCTTCTTAAATCCGCTGTTGACGGGATCTTGGGCCTTTCGGATCAAGTGGACCGGATGTTGGACAAAGAAAGGTTCCAAAACGGCAGGCTTCACCTCCGTTATAAGGAAATTGACCTCCACCAGCTGGTCGAGGAGCTCATGCGCCCGCTCCGGCCCTATGCCGCACTAAGGGGGATCAATCTAAGAAACCAAATTTCACCGGGGAACACGGTCCATACTGACCGGGAGGTGACCCTAACCATTCTTTCCAATCTGGTACAAAACGCCATTCAAGCCTGTGAGATGGGAGACTGGGTTACCGTAGGTTCAGATGCAGACTATGGGGTCATTTTGGTTGAAGACAGCGGGCCGGGGTTAAAACGTCACCAGTGGAACCAACTCCTTTCTGGCCAAGCAAAAAGCAACAATCCCAATGGCCATGGCTTGGGAATTTGTTTTTGCCTTGAACTGCTCAAGATGCTGGGGGGGCATATTGAGCTGGTGGAAGACATCAGAATTGGAACCACCTTTAGGGTACATTTGGTTCCTCAAAGTGAATGTCCCCAGCTGTGGGTTAATTCTAATCTCCTACCTACCGTTGTTCCGATGAGCACACAAGCGGCACTTTCAATCTAAAATAAGGAGGTCGCCATGAGACAGAAAATCTTGATGATTGACGGCGATGTATTCCTCGCCAACCAGGTCAGAAAGCTTTTTGCCGCCGCAAAATTGGAGTTGGAGGTAGTGGACAACGCTGTCTTGGGTTTTGTTCGGCTGCAACAAAAACACTTTGATCTAGTCCTTTTGGAATTGGACCTGCCCTACCAGAACGGACTGGTGGCCATTCCAAGAATCAAAAAGCTGTTCCCTATGTTACCGGTGTTGATTTACACCAACTCCGACTTTTACCGCAGAAGCCCTGTGGTTTGGAGTACCCAGGCATACTTGAAGAAGGAAGACCGTTTGGAGCCTTTGCTCAAAAAAGTTCTCGAATTTTTGCCTGCCTTCTCTTCTCCCTTTGGGATTTCCGAACAGGAAAAGTTGGAACTTGGACCAACTTGGTGGGATTAAAAAAAGCTGCTGGGGCGAAGTTAAAAGGGACAGAATCAGGTACTCTGAAAATTTTGTTTTTTGTCGGTCACAACTTGCCCCCTCAAAAAAAGAGCAAAGAGAGACAGTAAGAACCGTTTTGTTGCGATAACAGCTAACTCTTTAGCGCTCATCATTGGAGGAGGCATGATCAAAGTACTTGTCATCAGTGACCAACCAACTGCGGTCTCGGCGATTGAGCGCCTGTTGGAACAGCCGCGGCTTTTTTGCTTTCATTGCCGAGCAGAACAAGAATCCGTGGCGGACCGCTTATTGGAAATAGATCCAGATTTCTGTTTGTTGGAAGCAATTGAAAATTCAGATAAAGAACTTATATTACAAGAGTTTTTGTGCAAAAACCTGCGGCCTTTTGCGTTGATCGAAAAACCGGTTTTGGAAAGTATTTGTAACTCTGACCATTGGGTCGGTTTTGCCCCCTTGCCCGTAAAAAATCTGGTCCAAAGCATCAATGATCTTTCGGATTGGGCAGAGTTCCAACACGAGGCTCTGCGGTCTCCGGGAATTCAGAAAAACGATTTCCAAAGTCCGTCCTTGTAAAACATTTATTTGATGTGGTTAGCCCTGGAGTCAGGGTATCCAACAACCAAAAACCTTACAGCCCTTTTGTCCGGTTTCCTTTTCAGGTGGGCTGCTTTGGGCTCTTTTCTTCCTTGCGTTGGCGTTTGGTGAACTCAAGTAAACCTAACAGTACTGGTGGTGTATGGGGGAAAAACAGTTTTGGATTACATTAGACCACCAAACTTTAGTTTTAAGGAGGTTGCCATGAAGGTATTTTTGGTCTGTGGAACCAACAGCGTATGCGGTCCAATCGCAGAAGCCTACCTAGGGACCCTAGACAAACGGCTGAACGTAATTTCCGCTGGAACGAAGCCTACAGCGGCAATTCATCCATTTGCAATCCGTGTGATGCATGAAAAAGGGTATTCTTTGTTAGGTCACCAAACTAAAAAAGTGGATCATTTTTTCGGGGAACATTTTGATTATTTTGTCACTTTAAGCCATTCCGCCCGGACCGATTGTTTGACATTCCCGGGATGTGTGACCCACCGGGTCCATTTCGGACTGGAAGAGCCGAACTATTTACCGCAAAACTTGGACACCCAACTTTTTCTTTTTCGGAAAGTGCGGGACCGGCTCTTTGAAGTCATGGACACTCTTTACTCAACCGAGCTGGAACCACGATTGGCGTTAAACGATTATATGGGCTCTCCGCTGTTGACGAGCATTTTGCCTTCTCAAGCAAATAGACCAGTCATGGGGGAATGATGAAACTCCAGCAACCGAAGTACCAAAAGCAGATACCCCTAGGACAAAAGTCCGAGAGTGTGGATTTTTTTCTCCCCCCCCTCTTGGTGGGGCTTTTTGGTGGGATTTCATGGTTTTGGTCTGAGGGGCCTGGACTGAAGGCGTTTTTGTTTGGAGGCCCATTGGTGGCCTTTGGTGTCGCTGCCGGTTGGTGGGCCTGGAGCCACCACCAAAGTAGGGTCCAACAAATTGGCAATGCTCAGCAGGTCCAGATGAAACGATTGCACCAGGAGTGTTCTGCACTTCCGCTGCTTTGTGCCGACGTGATCCCCATTTGGTCCAGGCAGGTGGAGACCGCACGAAAACAAACCGAAACCGCCATCGCAGAACTTGCCCAACGTTTTGCCTCGCTGGTAGAGCGACTGTATGCAACCATTGCCGCTTCCAGGCAAGCGAGTTTTGGTGGAGAAAACAAACGGGCGGTAGAGTTTTTTACTCACAGCGAAGAGGTGTTACAGGGGGTGGTGGATTCACTTCGAGCTACCCAGTTGGAGCGTATCAAAATGCTCAACGAGGTATTGCGGTTGTCTGAGCATACCGAACAGCTCAAACAAATGACCAAAGAGGTCGGAGTGATCGCCAGGCAAACCAACCTGTTGGCGTTTAATGCTTCCATTGAGGCGGCGAAAGCCGGAATCGCAGGGCGAGGTTTTGCTGTGGTTGCAGAATCGGTCAGGGCACTTTCAAACCATGCCGCAGATACCGGAAAAGACATGGTTCAAACGATTGATTACATTTCAGAATCAATTTCAAAGACCGTTGGCTCCGCCCAACAGGAAACCAGCCAGGATGCGAGGATTTTAAAATACTCTGAGGAGCAGATTGAAGGCGTGATGAGCACCTTCAACCAAATTGTGATGGATTTGACCGACTCGGCCGAGACCATGCAAAAACAAGCGGAAGGGATCTGCCAGGAGATCGAGTCCATGTTGGTCGAGCTACAGTTCCAAGACAGGACCAGTCAAATTTTAGGACAGGTGCGAGACAACATCGGGGAGTTGGCAACGGCGTTGCGGGCCCAGATCACGGCTTACAAAAGTGGGGAGCCTGTTGAGCCGCTAGATGCAAAGGCTTGGTTGGAAAAAATGACCCAAAGTTACGCAACCTTTGAGCAACATGTTGCCCACTTTGGGAAACTCTCTCAACACCCTACCGACCAAGGGATAACTTTTTTCTAGCTGGAGAAAACCATGGCCAAAACGATCATGATTGTGGACGATTCTGCCTCCCTACGCCAAGTGGTCAGCATCGCCCTCAAAGGAGCGGGTTACGAGGTCCTGGAGGCTTGTGACGGCAGAGATGCCCTCGGCAAACTCAACGGTGACAAAGTCCACCTGATCATCAGCGATGTTAACATGCCCGTTATGGATGGGATCAGCTTTTTGAAGGAAGTAAAAGTCCATCCAAACTACAAATTCACGCCGGTCATCATGTTAACCACCGAATCTCAGGCCGAGAAAAAGGCCGAAGGACAGGCAGCAGGGGCCAAAGCCTGGGTCGTCAAACCCTTTGTCCCCCAACAGGTGATAGAGGCGGTGGAGAAGCTGGTGCTTCCATGATCTTTTTAACGGAGACGGCAATGATGCGAATCGAGAAGAAGGGAAATGGATTGGTCGCTTTTCTTGAAGGGGACTTAACCATTTACAATGCCAATGCGATTAGAGATTTTCTTTTGGCCTTTTTGGACGATTCCGCCGAGCTGGAATTGGATCTTTCCAAGGTGAACGAAATGGACAGCGCAGCGATCCAGCTTTTGTTGTCGGCTTGTAAACAAGCGGGGAGGCAGCAGAAAACTTTGCGGTTGGGTGCCCTTAGCGACTTTGCTACTGAGGTTTTTCGCCTGGTCAATTTAAAGCAATTTTTTAAAACCCCATCCGCCACCGGTGCCATCCAAGGGGGGCAGGTATGAACTACGATTCAGCTTTGGACACCTACATCAATGAGGCCAACGAACTTCTCACCGAAATGGAGGAAGGGCTTTTGCAGATGGAACAAGGAGAAAACAAACCAGAAAATTTGAACTCCATTTTCCGGGCCGCCCACACCATCAAGGGCTCCGCTGGCCTTTTTGGGTTGGAGGGGATTGTCTCCTTTACTCACGGAGTTGAGAGTCTTCTTGACGGTTTGCGGGCAGGGGAACTTCTAACCAGCGCTGATTTGAATGCGGCTCTCTTGGAATGCCATGACCACCTCAAAGCGTTGGTAGGGCAGATCGAAAACCAGGGCAGCCCAGAGGAGCAAGACTCGCTTAAGCTCCGGGGAGAAACGCTGACCGCCCGGTTAAAAGCTTTTGGGGCAAAGGTCCAAGAAAAATCTCCCTTACCGCCAACACCGCCACAGGTACCGGCACAACAAACCTCTCCATCGGAAGGGGAAGTCTCCAATGGAGCATGGCATCTTTCCCTTCGTTTTGGTCGCAATTCTCTTAAAGACGGAATGGACCCCCTTTCGTTCATTCGGTACCTTTCCACGTTGGGCCAAATTCTCCAGATCCAAACCTTGGACGACGGATTACCGGCACTTGAAGCGTTGGACCCCGAAAACTGCTACCTGGGGTTTGAAATCGCTTTCCAGGGAGAGGTGGACAAACAAACCTTAGAAGAGGTGTTTGGCTTTGTCCGTGCAGACAGCCAGATCCATATCCTACCGCCTAGAAGCCGTATTTCGGAATACACCAAATTGATTGAAGAGCTGCCGGAAGAAAATCTCCGGTTGGGAGAAATCCTGGTTCGCTGCGGTTCCCTGACCCGACGAGAACTGGAAGAGGCGTTGCAAATCCAAACCGAAAAGCAGGCTCAGTCGATCAACAGCCCATTGGGGGACATTCTGGTCGCCGAGACTGGAGTCAGCCTGCAGCCTTTGGTTGATGCTGCTTTGGGCAAACAGGCCCAAGTCCAAGAAAACAAATCCAAGGAAGCCCATTTGATCCGGGTGGATGCGGAAAAGTTGGACCTTTTGATCAACTTGATTGGTGAGTTGGTGATTGCCGGCGCTGGAGCCTCACTGCGGGCCCAAAACACTCGGGATGCCGACTTGATAGAGTCGGTTTCTACGCTGGCGGATTTGGTTGAAGAAGCCAGAGATGCTGCTCTTAAACTGCGGATGGTACAAATTGGAGCCACCTTCAACAAGTTCCAACGGGTGGTCCGGGATATGTCCAAAGAACTGGGCAAGGAAATCGATTTGGTCATCACCGGTGCCGAGACCGAGTTGGACAAAACGGTAGTGGAAAAAATCGGCGACCCATTGATGCACTTGGTAAGAAACGCCATTGACCATGGGGTCGAGTCGGCCTCACAGAGGCAAAAGTCCGGGAAGCCCTCCAAGGGGACCTTAAAGCTCAACGCCTACCATGATTCAGGCAGTATCGTGATTGAGGTTTCCGATGACGGGGCGGGGCTGAACCGAGGAAAAATCCTGAAAAAAGCGATTGCCCAAGGGCTGGTCCAAGAGGGCCAAAACCTAAGTGAAACGGAAATCAACCACCTGATTTTTGCCCCTGGGTTTTCTACCGCTGAAGCTGTGACCAATCTATCGGGCCGAGGGGTGGGCATGGACGTGGTAAAAAGGAACATCTCTGCGTTGCGGGGTACGGTGGACCTGGAAAGCCTACCGGGACAGGGGACCACCTGCCGGATCCGTCTGCCCCTGACCTTGGCAATCATCGATGGATTCCAGGTTGCGGTTGGAGATTTTTCTTATGTGATTCCTCTGGAGATGGTCCAGGAGTGTGTGGAACTCAGCGAGGCCAAAAACCGTCTCCAAGGAAACCGGCAATACCTTAACCTCCGGGGGCTGGTTTTGCCAACGATCCAGCTGCGGGACTTGTTCCAGGTCAAAGGCACTCCGCCCCGTCGTGCCAGTGTCGTAGTGGTCCAGTCTGGGGGGAACAAGGCCGGATTGGTAGTGGATCGTTTGGTGGGGGAACTCCAGACGGTGATCAAACCCTTGGGAAGACTGTTTACCCAGGTCCAGGGAATCGGAGGTTCCACAATTCTAGGCAATGGAGAAGTGGCGCTGATCCTGGATATCCCAGGATTGGTGCAAAAGGTGACTTCCACCGAGAACCGAAGCCTTCAGGCAGCGGTTTAAGTTCAATAAAACAACAGGGAGGACAAGATGTTTAGCCAAATGAAAATGGGCAC
>MFNF01000046.1 GCA_001783715.1 Candidatus Lambdaproteobacteria bacterium RIFOXYD2_FULL_56_26 | reverse complement strand
CAGATACACGAAAAACGCGAATTCCTTCTTGGCGGCAATTCATATCAGGTGCATTTTTCTTTGGGCCACAATCTCGTGACTACACTATCTAGTTTGACTCGATAAATAAAAACATTTTTTTGGAGCGAGGGGATGAGAACAGTTTTTTTTATGTTCCTTGGTATTTTTTTGCTCGGTGGTACCGTCAATGCGGAATGTGATGCTGGCCAAAAAGCATCGCTGGCAGGGGCTGGCTACAAGAGCCTTCAAATTGAAGAAATGTGTAAAAACAATAGGAGTAGCTCAACCGCCAGTTCAGCACCGTCCTACAGCCAGCAACCTCAAGGGCAACTGTCCAGAAAATGCGGCACCAACGGATACTGGTGTACGCTTGGACCTCAATTTCAATCAATTCCCGTTGGCTCAGCCTGCTACTGCATTGATCCGCTGACGGGACAACCAGTGCCCGGGCAAATGATACCTTGAGGACAGAATGGAAGATAAAAATCTTACCTCCAATAGCCCGGTGTACTCTTTAAATCGACTTTTCCGGAAGTTTAAAAACCTGCCTCCTCCCAATGCGGATGCCGCAGTAAAGTACGCTTTGGCGCTTGGGATGTTGTTCAGTGGCATAGCCACGGTGTTGGCTTTGTTAACCTACCGCAATAGTGCTACCGTAGCTGTTGCAATGGGATTGTTTGCCATAACTGCAATCGTTGTAGTGACCATTTACGCCGTACACAGTGTTTCATTGCTGATTGCGATTGTTGTGATTGGGTACGTTATTGTGGGCGATGACAATTTTCGGTACCTTGTGGGCAAAACGTTAAACAAGGAGAACGGTGTGCCCTTTTTTGACGGTTTGACTGTTGACGGAGGGTATGGTAACGACGAAGCCCTGGAGAAAAAAAAAGCGGCAGCCAAATCGGCAGAGTCCAAGAAACTGGCAACTAAATCATTAGAACCCGAGGAACCGGTAGCCAAAAAGGAAAACGGTAGGCGCATGCTTGACGGTGGGCCCATTCTTGCCGGCGGGGCCATAGATAGTGGAGCTCCGGGGAAAAAACAATTGGTAGTCAAATCAGCAGAGCCCAAGCAACCGTCACCTAAAACGCCTAAGCCGACAGAGTCCGAGAAACCGATAGCCAAAATGGAAGTACCCAATAACAAATAGGCTCCCTTTACGGGAGACATACAGGGGGCTTAAAGGCTTGGTGCAGGACGGTGCTGCCCAGGTGGTAGTTGGTGAACCGGACCTTCTCGAAGCCGTGTTGCTCCAACATCGTCGCTAGGGCCTCTTGGGAGGGGTAAACCAAGGCGGAGGCGGGGAAGTAGTCGAACATGTCCTGGCCGGGGTACAGCAGCTTGCCCACCAGGGGGACCACTTGGTGGAAGTACTGGGAAAAAACCCAGTTGGCCAGGGGCAGCTTGACCTTGCCCATGTCCAGGGAGACAAACCGGCCCCCTGGCTTCAAGACCCGCAACACCTCGTCAAAACAATCCCCAATGGCCACCAGATTGCGCAGCCCGAAGCCCACGGTCACAGCGTCCAGGCTTTGGTCGGCGAAGGGCAGCTTCATTGCGTCCCCCTGGAGAAAACGGCAGGTTCCCTGGGGGTCACGGGTTTGGCTGACCTGGAGCATGCCGATGGAAAAATCCATCCCAAAGGCCACCCCTTCTTCGCCGACCTTTTTTTTCAGCCGCAAGGTGATGTCCCCGGTGCCGCAGCAAAGATCCAGAGCCTTGTCCCCCTTTTTGAGCCCAGTGGCCTCGACCACTTTGTTTTTCCAGTACCGGTGCATCCCCTGGGTGATCAGGTCGTTGAACAGGTCGTACTTCTGGGCGATCTCGGTAAATTTGGATTGGACGTACTGGTACTTTTCCTGTCCTTGGGGTACTTGGAATTCCATCGGTTCACTCTAGATTAGGGCGCTACGGGCGGTAGATTGGCTGGGTTGGGCGGAGTTGCCGGAGCGGTGACGGCGGCATCGGGCGGTGCGTCCCCGGGGGGTTGGACCTTGACTTCGTTTTCCCGCTTTTTGGTCATCTTCAGGTCAAATTCGTAGTAGCTGCCGAACATGTTTTTTCGGTCCCCAAACCGGACCCCATACACGTTGTTTTTGAGGTCTTCCCGCCACAAGGACAGTTCAATCGTCCCTTTCCAGCCTTGGGTCAGGTGCTTTTGCAGGGTGATTTCCACCTCGTCGCCAACCTCGAACTTCGGGTCCTTGGGAGGGGGCATTTTGCAAGCCGGGGCGTACCGGGAAAGGTCGCCGTAACACATCCAGGTCGCTTTGGTCAGGGCGCTCAGGCGGTTGCCGCCGCCGTGGGTGTTGATGTAGTGGTCCGGTGCAAAGCCGGTGACCGAGTCCCACTGTTTGCCCAGGATCTGGTCATAAACCTCGATCAGGTAGGCCCGGTATTCCGCCTTGGCTATACCGGGGGTCAAAAGGCCTACCAATAAAATCCAGACTGGAAGTCCTTTCATGGTTCTTGGGATAAACTCAGCAGTTGGTTGATCTCCTCGTCTTCAAGCCTACGAAACTCTCCGGCTTGCAGCTCCAACAGTTCGATGTTTCCGATCCGGTACCGTTTGATCTTTTCGACCCGAAACCCCTCGGCGAGGAACATCTTTTTGAGGTGGTGCTTGACCCCTTCCTGCAAGGAAACCGAAAGCCAGCTCTTCTCGTTTTTGTAGTGCAAAAACTTGATCTTCACCGGCTGGTGTTTTTTCCCCTCAAAGGTTGGCCCTTTTTCCATTTTTGGCAACAGGCCTAGAGGGATCTTACCCCTGAGCTTGACTAGGTATTCCTTCCAAACATGGCTGGAAGGGTGGATCAGCCGGTTGGCCAAGTCCCCGTCGTTGGTGATCAACAAGAGGCCTTCTGCATCGTAGTCCAGCCGTCCGACCGGAAAGAGCCGCTCCTTGATCTTGGGGAAGTAGTTGACCACCGTGTCTCGGCCTTCGGGGTCGTGCAGGGTGGTGACCACCGACTTGGGCTTGTGCAGGGCATAAACGATCCTGGGCTTGGTGCCGGTAGTGCGCAGTTTTTTGCCCGACACCTCGATGTGGTCTCGTTCCGGGTCCACCTTGGTGCCCAGCTCGGTGACCACTTGGCCGTTGACCACCACTTGGCCGGTCAAGATCAATTCCTCCGCCCCCCGGCGGCTCGAAAGCCCGGCATGGGCGATCACCTTTTGCAGTCGTTCACTCATTCCTTGGGGCCCCCATTCGCTCCAATGCAGCAATGGCCGCCTTTTGTTCCGCTCGTTTCTTGCTGGTTCCCCAGGCACGTCCGTATTCGACCCCCCCCACTTGGAGGGCCATCAAAAATTCCTTGTCATGGTCCGGTCCTCGTTCTTCAATTGCGGTGTAGAGGATCTCCCCCAGTTTGTTTTTTTGGACCCATTCCTGGAGATCCGTTTTGTGGTCGATCTGCTTGAACCGGCTTTCGGCGGATTCCATTTTGGGTTCAAACAGCCGCCTGACCAGCGCCCGAGAGGTGGCTAGGCCCTGGGTCTCCCGGCTGTCCAAAAAGCTGGCAGCTAACAAGGCTTCCAATGCGTCCGAAAGGATCGACCGTTTGTTCCTGCCGCCGCCCAGTTCTTCGCCATGCCCAAGCCGCAAGGCCGCCCCTAGGTTGATTTCCTGGGCCACGTCGGCCAAGGCCTCTTCGGAAACCAAGGCGGCCCGAAACTTGGAGAGCATCCCTTCGGCCAAGTCTGGGTAAGCATCAAAAAGCAGTTGGCTGATCATACATTGCAAAATTGCGTCCCCCAAAAATTCCAGTCTTTCATTGTGGGGGCAGTGGTGTTCATGGGCGTAGGACTTGTGGGTTAACGCCTGCTCCAAAAATTTGGGTTCCAGGAAATGGTAGCCCAGTTGGTTTTCCAGCTCAAAAAACGGGCTTTCCATCAACCTTTCCCTTCCAGTTTCAAGGCCAGGGCTTCTACCTGTTTTTCCAGCTCCACCACCCGTTTTTGTAGCTCCGGGGTCTTGTAAAACATCACCGAAGCCTTCTGCCATTCCGCATGGGGCCGAGCGGGGTAGCCGAAGTAAAGCCCCTGCTCTTCAATGTCGTTGGTGACTACCGCACGTCCGCCGACCTGGACATAGTCGGCGATTTTGATGTGGTCAAAACAACCGGTCTGTCCGGCAAAATAGACGTTGGTACCGGTCTTGACCGTCCCGGCCAGCCCGGCTTGGGACAGGATCAGGTTGTTGGGACCCAGTTGGCAGTTGTGGGCTATGTGGATCAGGTTGTCCAGCTTGGTGCCCTGGCCGATCACTGTGGCCTGGATCGACCCGCGGTCGATGGCGCAAAGGGAGCCGACCTCCACGTCGTCTTCGATCACCACTGCCCCGACCTGGGGGATCTTAAAATGTTTGTCTCCGTCCCGTTCGTACCCAAAGCCTTCGGAGCCCACCACCGTCCCGGCGTTGAGCACCACCCGGTTGCCCACCTGGGTGCCCAGCATCAGGCTGACGTTGGGGTGGATCAGGCAGTCTTCCCCAAGCTTGACCTTTTCGCCGACATAACAGCCGGGGTAAACCACGGTCCGAGGGCCGACCGTGGCCCCTTCGCCGATGTAAGCTCCGGCGTAGATCGTGGCGGTAGGGTCGATCTGGGCGGTGGGGTGGACAAAGGCCCCATCGGCGATTCCGGGAAGCTCTTCCTTTTTGGGGAACGCAAAGCCCATGACTCGGGCAAAAGCCAGTCTGGGGTTGTCGATTTGGAGCAGGTTGATCCCTTCGGCTTCCACCTCCGGCCCGACCATCACAGCGGTGGCGGCGGTTTGGCCCAGTTGGCTTTTGTACTTGGGGTTGGCCAAAAAGGTCAGGTCCCCGGCTTTGGCATCGGTAATGCCGCAAAGGCCGGTGATCATTGCGTTGGGGTCGCCGATCAGTTTGGCACCCAGTTTTTCGGCGATTTGGGCTAAGGTCAGGCTGAGGTACATGGTCTCTTTGGCTTAAAGGTCAAAAAGAGGAACGGCAAGGTCTGTGGGAGGTTCGAGGCCCAAGAGCAGGTAGTTGGTCGCCGCTACCATGGCGAGCGTGTTTTCCCGACCCGGATCGTTGGGCTTGAGGCGGTACTGGCCTGAAAAACCTGGGTCAAAGAGGACCACCGGCACCGGGTTGAGGCTGTGTTTAGTGCTCATCTCGGTCAAGCCGGTTTTTTTGTTGAAGACGGTCATTTCGTCGGCATTGCCGTGGTCGGCGGTGACCAGCGCCAGCCCCCCAGCCTTTTCCACCGCATCCAACACTTGGCCCAACGCTTGGTCCACCGTTTCGGCGGCGACCTTGGCGGCCCCAAAGTCGCCGGTGTGGCCGACCATGTCGGTGTTGGCAAAGTTGATCAGCCCAAAGCCGTAAACCCCCGAAGAGATCAGCTCCACCGCCTTGTCAGCGATTTCCAGGGCCTTCATCTTGGGGGCGGTGGCAAAGCTGTCGATCTTGTCGGACTCGATCAAAAAGTAGTCCTCCATAGAGGGGTCCAGGGGGTTGCGGTAACCGCCGTTAAAAAAGAAGGTTACATGGGCGTACTTTTGGGTTTCCGCCAGCCGGAACTGTTTGATCCCCAGTTCCAACATCCGCTTGCCAAAAGGCTCGGGAACCTTGGGGCTGCCGATGATTTGGTGTTTGGGCAGCCTAGTGTCCTCATCGTACACCATCATCCCGGCAAAATAAATCTTTGGGAACCGTTCCCGGTCAAAGGCAGAGAAGGATTCCAGGTCAAAGGCCTGGGCGATTTCAATGGCCCGGTCCCCCCGAAAGTTGAGCAGCAAGACCGCGTCGCCGTCGTTGATGGTGACCGCTTTGCCGTCCTTGCCCTTGAGGTTGAAGGGGGGGAGGTCCTGGTCGGTGATGCCCGGATGGACCGCCCGGAAGTAGTCGATCCCCGTGAAGATGTCTTCCAAGAGGAATTCGGACCGACCCAGGACGTGGCAATCCCAGCCTCGTTTGACCTTTTTCCAGTTTTTGTCCCGGTCCATGGTGATCACCTCCCGGCCCCCTGCCGAGGCGAACCGGTAGTCAAAACCAGGGTGGTCTAAGATCACTTGGTCAAAGAGGTCTTGCAGCTCTTTGGCATACTGTTCGGCCGACTGCACGGCGACATCCCTGCCGTCCAAGAGGGCGTGGACGTACAGCCTTTCCACCCCTTGCCGGGCGGCCTCTTCGATCACCGCTTCAAAGTGTTTGATGTGGCTGTGGACGTTGCCGTCGGAAAGCAGGCCCAGAAGGTGCAAGGATGGAGTAAAAGATGGAGTGAGCTGGGCAGCGGTAGGTTTGCGGACCTGGTCAAACGCCTGGGTCAAGGCGGGGAAGGAAAAAAAGCTCTGGTCTTCAATCGATTTAAAGATCAAGGTCGAACCCTGGTCCAAAAGTTTCCCGGCCCCCAGGGTCAGGTGGCCCACTTCGGAGCCCCCCAGGTTGTCCAGCGCAGGCAGGCCCACAAAGGGGCCGTGGGTCATCAGTTGGCTGTTGGCGTAGGTGGCCTTGAGCCTATCCATCACCGGAGTTTGGGCACAGGCAATGGCATCGCTGTCGTCACCCTTGCCAATCCCGTACCCATCAAGGATAATGTTGATCACTGGTCTGTGGCCGGAAAACCGTTGGATCAACGCCGATTTGTCTGTCTTGGGGTTGGACATGGGGACCTGTGGGCGATCTAAAGGGCTTGGAACAAGTTTTTACCCTGGAGTCAAGGATCCAGGCTTTCTCGGGAGATTGTTCCACAAAGGCGGTTGAACTGACAAGGACCAAGGAGACAAAAGCCGATGAATTTGGACGTGGAAATTTGCGGGTTGGCCGAGCCTTTGGGGGCGGTACAGCTGAGGCTGCCCAGCCATCTGGCCGAGGCGGGAGCGCTCCGTTTGGTCGCTGTGTTCAAGGGGCTTTTTAAAAGCGGGATCACCGGCTACATCTTGGACCTGAGCCAAACCGAGCTGTTGACCGGTTCTGGACTGGGGGCGATCCACCACCTGTTCCGGGAAGCCAAGGGCAAGCTGGTTTTGTTGGGTCCCAACGAAAAAACCCAAAGGCTGTTTGGGGTTTCGGGCTTGGCCGCACCGGTGGCCTTTGACCTCAAAGAAGCACAGGACAAACTCAAAGAGGTTGTATGAGCGGCATGGAAATCCACAACCTCCAAATCTCTCTGGCCCAGGCCCCTACTGCCCAAAAGGTGGTGGAAGCCCAGGTGAACGGCTTGGCGAACCAAGCTCAATTCCAGGCCGCCGTCTCCCAAGCCTCCCTGATCAAAAAACCCTCGGTGGTCCACGACCTGGATGCTGCAGATGCCACCGAACCTGAAGAAGACCACAAAGAGCAGATCAAAAAAAGGGCCAAGGACGGCCGTCCCCACATCGACATCAAGATCTAAGACCCAGCCCTAGGATCAAGCTTTAGGCCGACACCCAAAGACCGAGGCCTGATCTTGGCCCCGCCAGCTTCCGCTCCCTAGCCGCTTCTCGGAAACACCCCATAAGGTTTGGATTTTTTTCCTTGTTTCGGGTCTATCCGGGCCGAGTGGGGGCAAACAAAACAAACAAAACCTTGGGGGAGGCAGAAACAAAGAAGGGGAGCAAACGGGGGGCAAAAAAAAAGGGCGGAGAAACCGCCCTGCCGTGATTTAGGGGATGATTGAACCTGAGTAGCTCAGGTGGGAGAGGTGTAACGGCTTTAGGCTTCCCAGTCGAGCTAGGCTTGCACACTACCGACAGAGACCCGTCCCTTATTGTAAGTATCGGCTCAACTTATCCTAAAAAACACGAACAGGGCAGTCCATTGCTTCCTAACCTAGGTTCCTGCTATCTGGCAACCCCAAGAGAGGATTCGCCTGTGCTTCCCAGGACTTGGTCCAACTCTTGGACCAACGGGAGGAGGCGCTTTCGCACCAAAGACTCTTGGGTCTGCCGTTCCAAACCATCACGGACCCCTTGGTCCGCCAACAAGATGGCGATTTTCATCGCATAGGCCGAAAGACTCGGGGTCACGCCCCCAGTGGCCAGCTCGGCAACTGCCTTCTGAAGCCTGTCTTCAATCAGCTTTACGTGATCCTCGCCATCACTACAGCGAAGGCTGTAGTTTTGATTGTTAACCACTATAGTGTAAGTAACTGGGTTGTCCATGAACCACTCGGGGGTCGGTTTGCTTGGGTTGTTTGCCCCGGAGGACGGCCCCCTTTCCTCTTCTTGAGCCTATCCTAACACAACAAAGGGGCGAAAGCCAATCTCTTCTTTCGAGCAATGGGATGAACTTTTTTTCACTTGCTCAAGAGGGGCTAAGGCGGTTTTAACTCTTGAGCGGACGAATTTCAAGGCTTTTTGCCAACCCCCCGGACTTGGCCTTTTTGCTTGTCAGTGGGGCTTGGCATTGCGTATCCTCGTAGCTTCATCTTGAAGACCTCCAAAGGAAAAAACAAAGATGCCCGAAATTCATAATCTTGATTACGTACTGACCGCCTACGGAATCACCATAGTCGTGATTCTGGCCTATTGGGTACGGCTCACCCTGCGGGCCAAGAGCACCGCAAAGCAACTTCGTGAACTAAAGTCCAACCAGCCATGAACAAGACCCTTTTGAAATTTGTGATCGGCGGGGCATTGATCCTGGCCGTAGCCGTGGGCCTTTTTACCTCGATCAGTTCCAAAAACCTGACCTACTACCAGACCCCCGGCGAGGTCCTCAAAAACCCCGAACAGTTCCAGGACCAAAAAATTCGGATCATGGGCCTGATCGAAAAGGGTTCGGTCATCTGGGAACCGGCACAAACCAAACTGGAGTTTCGGATCACCGAAGACAGCCAGACTTTTTTGACCGTCAACTACAAGGGCTCCAAGCCCGACATGTTCAAGGAAGGCCAAGGAGTTGTGGTGGAAGGCAGGATGGGTCCCGAAGGGGTGTTTGTCGCCAACACCCTGTTGGTCAAACATTCCGAAGAATACAAGGTTGACCCCAACCAGCACAACGTCCGCAAAGAGCAATACTTTAAGTCTCTCCAATAAAATCTTATGATCGTTGACATCGGTTATTACGCCCTTCTGGCCGCTTTGGTTCTGACGCTTTACGGGATCTTCGCCGGGCTTTCGGGAGTCCATAAAAACAGCGAGAACCTCATCGCTTCCTTTCGGACCGCCTTGTTGGTCGTGACGGGGTTGGTCGTGGTGGCCTTTGGTAGCTTGGTTTATGCCTTTGCCACCGATGACTTTACGGTCCGCTTTGTGGCCAACAACTCCAGTTCCGACCTGCCCCTGTTTTACAAGATCACCGCCGTTTGGGGTGGGCTGGAAGGTTCGCTGCTCTTGTGGCAGGTGATCCTGGTGATTTTCACCGCCGTGGTCGCCCTGCGCTACAAAAAAAGCAACCACGAGACCCTGCCCTATACCCTGTTGGTCTTGGCCTTCTCGACTCTTTTTTTGTTGTTCCTGTTGATCGGCTGGTCCAACCCCTTCGAGCGGTTGTTCCCCATTCCCGGCGAAGGCCGGGGGCTCAACCCTTTGCTGCAAAACCCAGGGATGATCTTCCACCCCCCGGCGCTGTACCTGGGTTACGTGGGCTTTAACATCCCCTTTGCCTTTGCCATGGGCTCCTTGCTCAGCGGCAAAAGAGACGACAACTGGATCCTGACCACCCGGCGCTGGACCTTGGTTTCCTGGTTCTTCTTGACCACCGGGATGGTCTTGGGCGGCAACTGGGCCTACGTGGAATTGGGCTGGGGCGGTTATTGGGCCTGGGACCCGGTGGAAAACGCTTCCTTGATGCCCTGGTTGACCGGCACCGCCTTTTTGCACTCGGTGATCGTCCAGGAAAAACGAAACTCCCTGAAGTTCTGGAACCTGATGTTGATCATCGGAACCTTTGCCCTTTCGATCTTGGGGACCTTCATCACCCGTTCGGGGGTACTCAACTCGGTGCACGCTTTCTCCAAATCGAACATCGGCCCCGCCTTTTTGGTCTTCATCGCCTTGGTGGTGGTGGGCTCCCATGTCTTACTGTACCTGCGGCAAAACCAGTTTTTGGTCAAAGAAAAAGCCAAGGGCTTCTGGAGCAAGGAAAACAGCTTTTTGCTCAACAACGTGGTCTTTGTGGCCATGTGCTTCACCGTCTTTTACGGCACCGTCTTCCCGCTGCTCGCCGAAGGGGTGGCCAACAAAAAGATTTCTATCCAGGCCCCCTTCTTCAACAGCATCATGTTGCCCTTGGGAGTGGTGACCGTCTTTTTGATGGGCCTGACCCAGGTGCTTGGTTGGAAAAGGACCAGCGTGTCCCTGCTGCGCCGCAACCTGATCGGGCCGGTGGTGGTGACCTTGGCTTATGTGGTGTTGGCGGTCTTGACCTTGTCCACCTCGCCCAAGATGTTGCTGCTCAGTTCGATGACCGTCTTTGCCCTGTACATCAACGGTTATGAACTGCTCCAAAGCTTGCGGGCCAGCTTCCTGCCCAAAGGGGACCAACCCAAACCCTCGAAGCTCAAGGCGCTGATCCAAGACCGGCGCAAACGGGGCGGGCTTTTGGTGCACCTGGGGATCGTGACCTTGGTGATCGGCCTGTGCGGAAACTTCTTTGGCCACGAAACCGCCTTTACCCTGTACCCCGGCCAAAGCCACGACTTTTCCGGGTACCAGCTGACCTTTACCGAGTCCCAAGAGTTCCCGGTGGCCAACACTAGGACCTTGGCGGCGGTGATCGAAGTGACCCAAGGGGACCGGGAAGTTGCCCGCCTTAAACCGGCCAAGGCCTTTTACCCCACTAGGCCCGAGCCGATGACCGAAGTGGCCATCCACCGGACCTTGTTCCACGACCTGTACCTGAGTCTTTCTTCGATCAACGACGACGGCTCGGCGACCTTAAACGTCTTTTATAACCCAATGGTCAACTTTGTTTGGGCCAGCATGGGGTTGTTTGCCTTGGGCCTGGGCTTCAGCTTGAGCTACAAGCCGGTGCAAAAACGGGGCGGAAGCCTCTTGGATTAGGAAAAGGGATGAAGAAACAGTGGATCTTTGCGCTGGGCGGCGGGTTGTTCCTCGCCTTTGTTTCTCTGATGGTTTACGGGCTTTATTTTGCCTCGGACCCCAAAGAGATCCCCTCGAACCTGATCGGCACCAAGGCCTCCAATTTTCACGTGATCACCTTCGACGGCCAGACGGTGGACCTGAAGAACTACCGGGGCAAGCCGGTGATCCTCAACTTCTGGGCCAGCTGGTGCGTCTCCTGCCGCCAAGAGGCACACATTGTGGAAACCGCTTACCAGGCCTTCAAGGACCAAGGGGCGGTCTTCATCGGGTTGGCGATCAACGACGAACGGAGCGCCTCCTTGAGGTTCATCGAGAAGTATGGTAAAACCTACCTGCTCGGCCCCGACGACACCATCGGAACCATCAGCCTCAACTATGGGGTGACCGCCGTACCGGAGACCTTTTTTATCGATAAGGAAGGCATCATCCGCTACAAGTCCTTAGGCCCCGTTGCCTCGGGCCAGATTGACCGCTTTTTGGAGCAACAGCTCCAAGGGGACACCCCTGTGGCAGCTTCCCAAACAGCCGGTAACGACCAACAGCCATGAAAAAACTGATCCTCCTGTTTGCTTTGTTGACTCTGTCTTCAGGTCTGTTTGCCGTGGGCAGCCCGACCCAAGACGAAGCTTTGGAAAACCAAGTGCGGATGCTGGCCGACCAGCTCCGTTGTCCGACCTGCCAATCCATGTCGGTCAAGGATTCGGAAGCGGGGCTTTCCAACAACATGAAGGCGATGATCCGGGAGATGTTGCTCCAAGGCAAGTCGGAGTCCGAAATCATGGACTTTTTTGTCGCCCGGTATGGGGAATGGATCCTCCGGGAGCCGCCCAAAAGCGGATTCAACCTGTTGCTCTGGTTTCTGCCCGGCGGCATTCTGGTGTTTGCCTTTGCTTGGGTGATCCTGCGAGCCAAATCCAAAGCCAAGGCCAGTGTCCATGCCTATACGGAGGTGGCCTTGAGTCCCGAGGAACAGGCGGAAATCGACGAGGACCTGAAAAAAATCTCCAACCCCTAACGGTTCCACCATGTTTACCTTGATCCTTTGTTCTTTGGCTTCGGTGCTGATTGCCGCCTTGGTGGTGAAACCCTTTTTCCTCAGCCCCGAAAAACCCTACTTTGACCCCCAGGCCCAGCCCCACGTGTTTGACGAGAGTCTTTCTCTGCTCGAAGGGTTGGGGGAGTTGGAGACCGACTACCGGTTGGGCAAGCTGAACGCCGAAGAGTTTGAACATCTGTCCTTGGAAATCAAACGGGACTACCTGAAGTTGAAACACGAATCCTAACCTTCCTCCAAGCAGACCCCACCTGACCGACCCAGACAGGTGGCGCTCCCTCCGGGGCGACCTGGAGGTCTTGGAACACTCCTCCCTAGTGGATTCCGATGTCCATCCTGCAAGACCTCAGCCTGATCTTTGCCCTTTCCTTGGTGGTGGCCTTCGTCTGTATCCAGATCAAGCTGCCCCCTTTGGTTGGTTATCTTTTGACCGGCGTGGCCCTGGGGCCGCATGGTCTGGGGCTGATCCACGGGGTTGAGGAGGTGGAGGTGATGGCCGAGATCGGCGTGATCCTGCTGCTGTTTGCCATTGGCCTGGAGTTTTCCTTCCAGGACCTCAAAAAAATCAGACGGGAAGTCTTTCTGGGCGGCAGCCTGCAAATGGCCTTAACCTTGGTTTTGGTTTTTGCGCTTTGCCTGCCCTTTGGGTTTTCCTTCCAAGGGGCGCTGTTTCTGGGGCTGATGGTGGCCTTGAGTTCTACCGCCATTGTGCTCAAGGTTTTTGGAGAGAAAGGCTGGATGGAAAGCCCCCATGGACGGGCCGGTCTGGCGATTTTGATTTACCAGGACCTCGCCTTGGTCCCCTTGATGCTCCTGATTCCCTATCTGGCGGGCCGGGAGACCGGGGGGCTGGCGGGGCTGGGGTACCTGGGGCTCAAGATTCTGGCCTTGGGGCTGGGGGTTTATCTCTTGACCCGCTATCTGGTGCCCAAGTTCTTGTACCAAATCGCCAAGACCCGGAGCCGGGAGCTGTTTTTGCTGACCGTGATCACCCTGGGGCTGGGCGTTGCCTGGGGCACGAACTTGGCAGGGTTGTCCCTGGGGCTGGGGGCCTTTTTGGCCGGATTGATCATCGCCGAATCGGAATACAGCACCTATGCCCTGTCCAACATCCTGCCGTTTCGGGACATTTTCAGCGCCTTCTTTTTTATCTCCATCGGCATGTTGCTCAATTTGGGCGGGGTGTGGGCACAGGCACCGGTGATGTTGGGGCTGACCTTATTGGTGTTGTTGGTCAAGTCCATTGGGATCGGGATCACCGGTTGGTGGCTCAAGCTTTCCACCAAAACCACTGCCATCTTGATGCTCTCCTTGGCCCAGGTCGGGGAATTTTCCTTTGTATTGGCCAAGAGCGGGCTGGAACAAGAGCTTTTGGACCGAGCCCATTACGAACTCTTTTTGGGGGTCACCGTCTTGACCCTGGCCTTGACCCCGATTCTGATCAATTTTGCCCCTAAGTTTGCCCAGGCCCTGCACCGGAGGCTGCACCTGGAAAAATCCACCCGGTCGGAGGTCCCCACCCAGTGGGTCCACGGGCGCAATCACCTGATCATCATCGGTTTTGGGGTGACCGGGCAGATGTTGGCCAAGGCGGCGCAAACCGCTGGGGCCTCCTTTATTATCTTGGAGATGAACGCCGAGACGGTGCGCCGGGAAAAGGCCAAAGGCCTGCCGATCCACTTTGGCGACTCGGCCCAGGAAGAAGTCTTGCGCCACCTGGGGGTTACCCAGGCCAGCATGATGACCGTGGCCATTTCTGATCCCCTTTCGAGCCTCGCCACCATTCGGTTGGCCAAAAAACTCAACCCGGCGCTTTATGTGATTGCCCGCACCCGTTTTGTCAGCCAGCAGGACTTGATCTACCAAGCCGGGGCGGACGAAGTGGTGACCACCGAATATGAGGGGGCGGTGGAGATCTTTGCTCGGGTACTCAACCAACTGTTGATCCCCCAAGACAAAATTGAGGCTTTTGTGGCGGAGATTCGGGCCGATGGGTACCAGATGTTGCGCAAACCCGGCGAACCCACTCCCTCCCACCTCAACCTCAAGAGTTACCTCTCCGGTCTGGAGATCAGAAGGTTGCGGGTATCGGAGCGGTTGATCACCTGCCAGAGCCTCAAGGACCTGGAGCTGCGGAGCCGGTATGGGGTGACGGTATTGGCGGTAGGTTGTGCCGGACAGTTGCGGCCCAACCCTTCGGCCCAGACCCCGGTCTGTCCGGGAGACGAATTGGTGATGATCGGGGAGCCGCAACAGTTGGCCCAGGCAGCCTTGTACCTTTGCCCGGCTGAAGAACCGGAGCCGTAAGATACCACGGAGCCGCAGTCCGACCCCTTGGCCTAGTCCCTTGGGTCTTCAAGGCAGTCTTCAGCAAGCCGAAAGTGGCCTGTGGGGCTCTACAGGGGGTGCACCGTCGTGGCACAAGGCCCTTTGACCCCTTCGGAGATTTCGTATTCTACCGGCATGCCCTCTTCCAAGCGGCATCCCTTGTCTAGGCCCGACTTGTGGACAAAAAGGTCCCTACCGTTGGGTTGGACGATAAATCCGTAACCCTTTTTGACATCAAACCACTTGACCTTGCCCTGTTCCATCGGATCGCTCGCAAAAAAAGAGGGTTTTAGGTTGTTCCCGGCGATTTGGGTGGGATAATATCCAAACCGATAGGGGAAGTGCAAGAAAAATAAATTCATTGGTTCTGGTACTTTGGGGCAGCCCCATCGGGGGCCAAAACTTTACTTTTGTGCCGGTCTCAGGAACACTTGGGGGCCACCTCCAGCTAGGAACCGGACCACCCATGCCGATCTACCGCCTGCCCAAATCGTTTCTTTTCCCCGACCCTAGGGAAGCCGAGCCGGAAGGAATCCTGGCAGTTGGCGGCGGACTGGAGCCGGAGCGGTTGTTGCTCGCCTATGGGCAAGGGATTTTCCCTTGGTATGCGGAAAACAACCCCATCTTGTGGTGGTCCCCCGACCCCAGGCTGGTGCTGTACCCTGATCAGGTCCATGTTTCCAAGTCCTTGGAACGAGTGCTGGCGAAGCCGAAGTACCAAGTCACCTTGGACCAAGCCTTTGGCGAGGTGATCGCTGCCTGTGCCCAAACCAAGCGGGAAGGGCAGGACGGGACCTGGATCTTGGAGGACATGCAGGCCGCTTACACCAAGCTGCACCATTTGGGTTACGCCCATTCGGTGGAAACCTGGGAAGAGGGGCGGCTGGTCGGGGGCCTTTATGGGGTGTCCTTGGGGGCCGCCTTTTTTGGGGAAAGTATGTTCAGCCACCGGCCCGATGCTTCCAAAGCCGCACTGGTTAGACTTTGTCGGCAGTTGGAGCTTTGGGGTTTTGAACTGGTGGACTGCCAAGTCCCCACCTCGCACCTCAAATCGATGGGTGCCCAGGAGGTCCCCAGAGAAACCTTCTTGGAACAGTTGGAACACGCCCTGCAAAGCCCCCATCGCCTGGGGCCCTGGTCATTTGACGGACTTCAGTACACTTAGGGTTTGGGCTTCGGAAAAGGAATAAAGCAGCCTGGGGGCTTTGGTGAAAAAGCCGAACCGGAACTGGCTTTTGTCGGGAGGGAGCAGCATTTGCAACATCGGGCTGCTGGGCATCACCAGGATCATCGCCACTTCTTCCTTCCCCCCTCGGGGACTTTTCTCCGGGCCCAGGCTTTCCAATTGGGCCAAGACCGGGATCTGGGTCAGCTCTGGGCTTTCAAGCCCCAGGTAGGGCAGGTAGAGGGTGAACTGGATCGACTTGTCCCGCACCAAGTCACTCAACCGAGACTCCAGGTACAAGGTCAGGACCTCGAAGGGGACCAGTTGGGGAGCTTGGTCCAAGGTGAATTGCCGCTCAAAGTCGCCCCGTTTGATCCGGGTTTCGATGCGTCCCTGCCGGTACAAATCCGTAACCTCCACCTGCTTGCGGTAGTCCTTTTCCCGGTACTCCAAAAGCTCTCCTCTTTGGCTGAAAAGACTGAATTTTTCCTGGAAAAGTTCCCCGTCCGGTTTGCGGTTTTTCAGCCGTTCCTCGACCCGGCCTCGGTTGTCGGCCCGGTAGGTAAGCTCTGAGTATCCAGTGACTTGTTGACTCTTTTGATTCTTGTGTTCATACCTAAGACTCAAGCCCAAAGGCAGATTACTGGTGAAGCTTTGGGCCTCCAGGCTGGGACAAAGCGACCATATCGCAAAGACTGCGACCAGGGATTTTTTCATGGCTAGGTTACACTTTACCAAAATGCAGGGCATCGGGAACGACTACGTGTACGTTAACCTGACCCAAGAGCATGTGTCAAAGCCCGAAGAGCTGGCCCGCAAGCTTTCCGACCGCCGTTTTGGCATCGGCGGTGACGGCTTGGTGCTGATCGACAAAAGTGACAAGGCCGACCTTTCGATGCGGATGTTCAACGCCGACGGCTCCGAATCCGAGATGTGCGGCAACGCCATTCGCTGCGTCGCCCGGTATGGGTTTGAACATGGTTTGGTGGAAAAGACCGAACTGACCGTTTCCACCTTGGCAGGAATCAAATTCATCTCGATCCAACAAGACGACTGGGGCAGGTTTGTTTCGGCTCGGGTCAACATGGGGGTCCCGGTCCTCGACCCGGCCCGCATCCCGGCTTTGGTGGAGGGAGCCCAAGTGGTGGACCACCTGTTTGATTTTGAATCCTACCACTTCCAAGGCACCTTGGTTTCCATGGGCAATCCCCATCTGGTCACCTTTGTGGACCATGTGGATCTGGCCCCGGTTTCTTCCCTTGGCCCTTTGATCGAACGTTGCAAACTCTTTCCCAACCGGATCAACGTGGAGTTTGTGGAGGTCCTAGGCCCCCAACGGGCCAAACAGCGGACTTGGGAGCGGGGGTCCGGCGAGACCTTGGGCTGCGGTACCGGCGCATCGGCGGTGTTGGTGGCGGGGGTGTTGACCGGAAGACTCAAAAGCCCAGCGGTTTTGGAGCTGTTGGGAGGCGAACTCACCTTGGACTGGGCCGGTCCCGGCCACCCTCTTTTTATGACCGGTCCCGCAACCGAAGTTTTTGAGGGGTCCCTTGAGCTGTAAAGAGCGTCGATGTTAAAGTTCAAAGACATCCTTCAGTTCACCCGCCTGGACCGTTCGACCAAGACCAATCTGTTTTTCGGTAAAATCAGCCTTTCGGAAACCAACATCGAGTTGCTCTTGGCCTGTGTGGTCGGGATCGGTGCCGGTTTTACCTCGGTGTTTTTCCGGTCTATGCTGCACTTGATGCACCACTTTTTTTTCCATGTCGTTTACCCTTGGCTCTCGGACTTTTCTCCCTACCTGTTGCCCTTGATTCCGGTGGCCGGGGCCTTGATGTTGCTTCCCTTTTTGATCGGCACTTCGGGGGCTGTCTCCGGCTACGGGATGCCCAATTTTCTGATTGCCATCCACCTCAAAGGGGGGTTGATCCGCACCCGAGACATCTTCGTGAAGATGATCACCTCTTCGATCACCATTTCCACCGGCGGAGCAGCCGGGGTCGAGGGACCGATCGCCCAGATCGGGGGAGCGGTGGGCAGCTCGATCGGCAGGTTTTTTTCCATGGGCAGCCAAAGGCTCAAGGTCTTGATCGCCTGCGGCTCGGCGGCGGGGATTGCGGCCCAGTTCAACGCCCCTTTGGCCGGGGTGCTGTTTGCCCAAGAGATCGTGATGATCGGCCAATTCCAACTGCAAACCTTCGGGGTGATCGTCATTTCCTCCGGGTTGGCTACGGCGGTGAGCCGGGCCTACTATTCGGACCAACCTCTGTTCGGCAAGTTGACCTACCAGATCGAAGGGTACCAGGAAATCGGGTTTTACATCCTCTTGGGGCTGTTTATCGGCCTGTTGGCCTTTGTGTTCATCAAGTCTTTTTTTCGGATCTGCGATTTTTTTGAAGAGCTGAAGCTGAACCGCTACCTCAAACCGATCTTGGGGGCCTTGTTGGTCGGTTTGTTGGGCTTGGTCAACCTGGGCATCATGGGCGACGGGTACGAAATCATCACCGCCTCCCTCAACTCCGACCCCAGCCTAACCTTACAGCTCCTATTGCTGTTGGTCTTTCTCAAGGTTTTGGCCACCTCGATCACCTTGGGCAGCGGCAACGTCGGTGGCTTGTTTGCCCCCTCGCTGTTCATTGGGGCCATGGCGGGCGGTGCCTTCGGCAAGGCCTTGGCCTGGGGCTTCCCCAATATGGGTATCCAGCCGGGTTCCTACGCCCTGGTAGGGATGGGGGCACTGCTGGCCGCTGCGACCCATGCGCCGATGACCTCCATCTTCTTGCTGTTTGAGCTGACCAACAATTATCAGGTCATCATTCCGATCATGTTTGCCTCGGTGATCGGGGTGATGGTTGCCCGGGCCTTGTGTCCCGATTCGCTGGACAGCATGGAGCTTTCCCGTAAAGGGATCGTCTTGCACCAAGGGCGGGAAGAGAGTATTCTGTCGAAGATTCTGATTGAAAAGGTTATGCTCACCGAGTTTGAAACCATTCCCGAGAACATGACCTTCGCCGAATTTATGGTGATTTTTCCTTCCTCCAAAAGCCAGTATTATCCGGTGATGAATGAGGAAGGCAAGATGACCGGGGTGGTCAGCTTCCAAGACATCCGGGAGATCCTCCTAGAAGAGGGGTTGGAGCATCTGGTGGTGATGAAGGAGTTGGCGGAAACCGACATCATCAGGCTTTACCCCCACGACACCTTGACCGAAGCGATTCGCAAGTTCGGGATCAAAGACATCGAAGCCATGCCGGTGGTAAGCCCCGAAGACCCCAGTCGGCTTTTGGGGATCCTCAAACGCAAAGACGTGATTGATGCCTACAACCGGGCGGTCATCGTCAAGGCCATGGCCAAACCTGAAACCCATCTGGGATGAAGATGAACCTGACCATCGAATATTGTGGGGTTTGAAACTACGAACCTCGGGCCGTTGGTCTAGCGGCTAAGATAAACAAGGAAATGGGGATCAACCCCAAATTGATCCGCAGCTCCGGTGGGGTCTTTGAAGTGGTTTTGGAAGGGGAATTGTTGTGGTCAAAAAAGGGGACCGGCAGCTTTCCGCCCGAAGAGTCACTGTTGGCTGCAATCAAAAAGAAGGTAAAACCGTGAGAGCGGCGGTAGAATTCCAAAGCCCCCTTGGCCCCCTCAGCCTCTTTGAGGAGGCCGGGGCCTTGGTATCCCTGGACTTTGGTCCTTTGGACAGGGCGGCCCACAAGACCGACCTGTTGGTTGAGGCCTCTGTGCAATTGCAACAGTACTTTGCCGGGCAGAGAAAGGTCTTTACTCTGCCCTTGCGGCCCCAAGGGACTCCCTTCCAAAAGCAGGTTTGGCAACAGTTGCTCTTGATCCCCTACGGGCAAACCTTAAGTTACGGCAGACAGGCCGCCGCCCTGGGTCGCCCCACCGCCGCCAGGGCGGTTGGCGGAGCGAACGGGAAAAACCCCCTGCCGATCCTGATCCCTTGCCACCGGGTGATCGCTGCTGATGGTTCCTTGGGGGGCTACTCCAGTGGGCTCAAGACCAAAGAATTTTTGCTGTCCCTGGAAGGCTGTTCCTGGGGCCCAGGCTTCTGAACGGGGGTGCCCCCGTTCACTCTACCGGACAAAACAACGGGAAAAGCCCCTGTTTGCCCTTTAAGGTCACTTCCCCCACCCTCTCGAACCGAAACTCCGGCCCCAGGTGCTCCCGGACCTCTTCACTGACCAAGAGTGGTCGGCCCAAAACCTTGGTGGCGGATTCGATCCGAGAGGCGGTGTTGACTGCGTCCCCGATCACAATCTCCCGCATCTGCTCCCCTGCCCCGATCTCCCCTTGGATCAGGTGGCCGTAGTGGACCCCGATGCCCAGCTTGAGGAATTGGGGCGCAACCTTGGCGAGGTAGTGGTTGAATCCAGGCATGGCCGCCAACACCCCTTGGGCGGCAGCCAAAGCCTTTTGGCACTTTTGTTTGGGGTTTTCCCCGTCAAAGAGGGCCAAAAACCCGTCTCCCATGTAGTTGTCGATCCAGCCCCCGGCCTGCTTGACCTGTTGACCGCACAGGAAAAAGAACCGCTCCAACAGGTGCATCACATCATAGGCAGGCAATGCTTCCGAAAAGGGGGTAAAGTTGCGCAGGTCCACAAACAGGATGGCCAACTCCTTTTCCACCCCGATCTTGGGCAAAGCCGAGGCGGTCAGCCGGAAGTGGAGGATCTCCAGGTCTTCATCGTCGATGACCAATCGGCGCAGGGTCAAGTCGCCCTGGGGGACGGTCTGGCAGGCCAGACGGATCTCCGGGCCAAACCCGAGCCGTTGGGCCAACGCCTGTTCGGTGGGGTTTCGGGCCAACAATCGCTCTGCCCCTTCAAGCACCATGACCCGACAGGTTGAACACTTGCCGACCCCGCCACAGGCATGGGTGTGGTCCACCCCAGCGGCGAGGCTGATCTCCAGGAGGCTTTGGCCGGACCGCTGTGGTTTTGTGCAAAGGTTGTCGGGAAGGAAACAGATTTTCAAGGCCCATACTCCAAAAGCCCCCTGACCCAGGGGAGGTGACGATTGCCTGCAAAGGGACCCGGCTGGCCCCGGTCCGGCAGGCTGCCTCAAGGGCTCGGGTTTGTCTCCCCCTGCTGTTCTCCGCAGAGGTACCGCCGTAAAAACCCCAGCACTTCCAGTTGCAGCCACTCTTGGAATTGTTCCCGGTCAAACCCTTCTGGGTCCAGGGCCGGAAGAAAGTTGGGGCGGCGCATGGCTTCGGGAAAGGGGCTGAAAAAAGAATAATGCCCGGCCTTGGGGATGGTTTGGTGGAAGAGAGGGCAGCGGCCCGCCACTCCCCCCTTGACGATCTCTCCGTGAAAGCTGGGGGCCAGGGTGTCCAGTTCCCCGGTGAGCATTAAAATCGGCAACCTCACCTTTTCCAAGGCCTCTGGGGCCATAAACCATCCGACCGCCGGGGCCAGCAGTACCAGCGCCTTGACTCGGGGGTCCGCCTCAACCTCGATGGGCTCGGAGCCGGTAATTTTAAACTCCGGGAAATGGAGGATCTCGTGCCGGTTGTGCGGGGTTCCACCGGCCAGGGCTAAACCCGTGTAGGCACCGATGGAATGGCCGATGACCGCAACTTGGTCCCCCAGCAGGTGACTTTGCCGGTCGTCGGTCCCCAAAAAGTAGTCCAAACAGCTTTTGAGGTGTTTGGGTCTTTCCTTCAGGTTCTTAAGGCTCTGGGCCCGTTCGTTGTCGTTTCGGTTGTTGCCGGGGTGTTCGGGCAAGCCCACCACAAAGCCGTTTTGGGCCAAAAATCTGGCTAAGGAGCGGAACAGCAGACTGGAACTGCCCGAGCCGTGGGAGAACAAAACCAAGGGGAACCTTCCCTCGGCCACCGGAGCCTGGGGGGCAACCTCGGCGAGGAAGGGACCCAGCGAAGTGGGACCGGCGGGGGTTAGGGTGGGGTAGAGGATCCGCAGCGGTACCGCTTCCCGGCCAGGGCTGGCAGGGACTAGAACCTCGTCCAGACCGGCGTGGTATGGCATGGGGTACCTTAGGAAGAGAAAAACCCGCCCTGGGGACCCAGGGACCCCAGGGCGGCAGGTTGGAGCAAAGCCCCTTCCGGGGCTAGGCTCAAATAGTCTTGGGCTTGGGGGCGAGTTTTTTGTAGATCTCCAGGAAGACCAAATAAAAGACCCCCGAACCGATGCACAGCCCCAGCTCGGTGGAGCCCAAGGGCACCGCCTCAAACAGGGCCGCCAACGGGGGCAGGTACATCACCGCCAATTGCAGCACCAAGGTCAGGCCGATCATGTAAAAGAGCAGCTTGTTGGTGGCCGGAGACAGGGTAAAGCAAGACTGGTCGATCGACCTTGCCGAAAGGGCCTGGGCGATCTGCAAGAAGACGATGGAGGTGAAAATCATGGTCTGCCAAACCCCGTTTTCGGCGGGATCAAGCCTAAAGTAATAAACCCCCAAGGCCAGAGAGATCAGACCCAAAACCCCACCGGCGATGGTGATGAACCAAGGCATCCCCCCGCCAAAAACGCTGGCCTTGGGCGGCCTGGGGGGACGGTGCATCACGTTGGCTTCGGGGGCCTCGACCCCCAACCCGACACTCAAAAGCCCGTCGGTCAACAGGTTGAGCCACAACAGCTGCAAAGGCACCAGAGCGACGGTCATGCCAAAGAGCGGGGCGGTTAACATGACCAGCACCTTGCCCATGTTCCCGGTGATCGAGAACCGCAAGAACCGCAGGATGTTGTCGTAGATCGTTCGTCCCTCTTCGACCGCCGCCACGATGGTGGCAAAGTTGTCGTCCAAGAGAACCATGGAAGCCGCTTCCTTGGCGGTGTCAGTACCGGCCATGCCCATGGCCACGCCAATGTCGGCCTGTTTGAGCGAAGGGGAGTCGTTGACCCCGTCTCCGGTCATGGAGACCACTTCTCCACGGTCCTGGTAGGCTTTGACGATCCGCAGCTTTTGCTCGGGGCTGACCCGGGCAAAAATGGCGACGTTGCCCACCGCTACTTTGAGTTCCTCATCGCTCATCTTGGCCAGTTCGTCCCCCCGGAGAGCCTCACCTTCAAGGCCCAATTCATGGGCAATCGCCTTGGCGGTGGCCGGGTGGTCTCCGGTGATCATCACCGGGCGAATCCCTGCCCGTTTGGCGGCGACCACGGCAGCGGCGGCTTCGGGCCTGGGCGGGTCGATCATTCCGGTCAGGCCCAAAAAGACCAGATTGGATTCCGCCTGTTCGGCGGTGCCCTGTTCCAGGCCCGGTTCGGCCTTTTTGGCGGCCACCCCCAAGACCCTTCTGCCGACGGCGGCCAGACGGTCGATCTCCTGGTGCCAGAAAGCCAACTCCTTGGGGCCCAGGGGCTCGGGACCGTTGGGGCCGACCTGAGAGGTACAGCGGTCGAGCAGCATGTCTCCCGCTCCCTTGGCGACCAACAGTCTGCCCCCTTCCAGCGAGCCCAAAACCTGGGTCCAGAGTTCCCCGTCTTGGGAGAGTTCATGGAGGGTGGACATCATCTTACGGCCCGAATCAAAGGGCCATTCGGCGACCCTGGGGGCCTTTTCTCGGGCTGCCCCCGGATCCAGACCCTCCTTGAGGGCCGCTTCCAAAAAAGCGATTTCGGTGGGATCCCCGGCGAGTTTTTCGCCCCCTACTTGGGGCAAGGGCCAGGCGGCATCGTTGCACAAGACCCCGGCTAACCCCAAACGTCTTTTGGCCAGCCCTTCTCCAGGAGTTCCGTCCAAGGCGGTGCGCATCAAGTCGGCGGTCATTTTATTTTGGGTCAAGGTCCCGGTTTTGTCCGAACAAATCACCGTCACGGAGCCCAAAGTTTCAACGGCGGTCAACTTGCGGACCAGGGAGTGCCGTTTGAGCATCCTGCGGGCCCCCAAGGCCAGGGTGATGGTCACCACTGCCGGAAGGCCTTCGGGGACCACTGCCACCGCTAGACTGACCCCGATCAGGAACATCTCGGCCAAGTCTCTCCCCAACCACAGGCCCACGATCATCACCAACAACGAGGCCACCGCCCCGACAATGGCCAAAACCTTTCCGGCCTGGTCAAGCCGCCGCTGCAGCGGTGTGGGGCCGGACTCGGCAGTTTGTAGCAACTTGGCGATTCTGCCGATCTCGGTATTCATTCCGGTTTCGGCCACCAGGGCCTCGGCCCGGCCCAGCAGGGAAAAGGTTCCCATAAAGGCCATGTTCTTGCGATTGCCCAGGGGGGCATCCGGGTCTTGGATCGGGTTGATCTCCTTGGCCACCGGCAAGGACTCGCCGGTCAAGGCGGATTCGTCGATTTGGAAGTTTTGGACATTGGTCATCCGCAGGTCGGCGGGGATAAAGCTGCCCGCTTCCAGGCGGACCAAGTCTCCGGGGACCAGTTCGCTGGAATCCAGGTCCCGCCAAACCCCGGAGCGGCAGACAAAAGCCCGGGGGACCGAAAGTTTCTTTAAGGCCGCCAGCGCTTGGTCAGCCCGGTATTCCTGGACAAACCCCAGGATCCCAAACAACACCACAATGGCCAAAATCGCCCCCATCTCCACCATCTGGCCCAGGTAACCCGAGACGGCGGCGGCAGCGATCAAAATCAGGATCAAAAGGCTGGTGAACTGTTCAAAGAGCATCAAGAACGCCGACTTGGTCCCCTTGGCCTCCAACTGGTTGGGACCGTAGGCCTCCAGCCTTTGGGCGGCAGTCTCCTCGGTCAGACCCAGCTTGGGGTCGCTTTTGAGCGCCTGGGCCGCTTCTTGGGAGGTTTGGCAATGCCAAGCTTGGGCGGGAGTTTGCAGGATGGACATGGTAGGCTCTCCGGTGGGCTTGAAAAAGGTTTAAAAATAAAACCGCCTTGGTACGGGTCAAAGGTTGCCCGATTTTTTTGAACAAGACAATCTTCATCCTCTGCAATGGCGGTCCAAAAGCAAAAAAATGCTCCTTTTTACCCCGAATTTTGCAGGTTTTATGGGGAGATTCCCCTAGAGACTACCCCAAGCGCACAAACCCACTCCAGAGCGCCGCCAAGACAGAGGCCCCAGGGGGACTTTTCGCTTAAAATCAACAAATTGCTTTTAGTTTAAAAAAAAAGCAGCTATTAAAGCGGGCGAGGTTCAAGACGGTTCGGCAATGGCTCCAAACGGCAAACTGTTCCAAAGCTCGGTTGTTCCCCGGACCTTCACCTGAAAAAATGAGGTTTTTTGGCACCCCTTGACCCCCCTTTGATGTCTTCAACTCCTCCCGGTTGGGACGCTGCACCTGCGGACTATCCCTCTTACTGCTCCGCCGAGGATGCGCTGTTTTTGTTGCAGATGATCAACCGGTGCATCCAGGCCGAAGAAGAGCCCCAGGTAAAAGAGATTTTGGAGTCGTTGCGCAGCCTGTTGGGGTACAAGCACCTTTATTTTCTGTTGGTGGAGCTCAACGAGGAAGGGCTGTTGCTGGAAAAAAGCGAATTTTCCATCGATTGGCCAGTGACCGAATTTCACGCCGGTCAATCACGGGGTTTGGAGCACAAGGACCCGGTGTTTTCGGTCTTGGCTAACCTGGAGTTCCAGCACCACTATTGGAACCTGTTGGCCTTCGAGTACGGTGCCGACCCCCAATGGGTTGCAGCAGCGTTACAGGCGGGGCTCAACGAAGGTTACGCCGTACGCACCTATACCCACAATAAAAAGGAATTCAGCCAGATTGACCTGAGCGGTGGGTTCTTGTTTGAACGGCGGACCGAGTTCATCTTGGACACCATCAAGCCCCACATCCACAAGGCCTACACCTTGATCCGGCAAAAACGGGACTTGAGCCTGCTGGAAGAACGGGAACGGTTGATTTTGCAATTGCTGCAAAAGGGTATGAACCGCCGGATGATTGCCGAAGAACTGGGCATTTCCGAGTCTAGGACCCAACAGCTGATGAACAAGATCTACACCAAGCTGGATGCCCACAACGCCCCCCATGCGGTGGCAATCAGCCTTTCCCGCGGCTTGATCGATTTCGCCTGACCCCTTTCCGCTCCAAGCGCCGCCGGTACTCCCGGCAGCCTAGCCCCTGGAAGTCAGCCCACCACCTGGTTGCGCCCCGATTCCTTGGCAAAGTAGAGGTTCTTGTCCGCTTCTGCCAAGTATTGTTCCAGGTTGCCGTAAGGGCCAACTGCAAAACCCACCGAGACGGTCATCGAGATCCTCTGCTGGCCAAAGGCAACCTGGGTCTGAGCGACCGCTTGGCGCAACCCTTCCACAGCCGTTCTGGCTTGGTCGGGCGGCAGCTCCAGGAAAAAGGCGGCAAACTCTTCTCCTCCCAAACGAGCCACCTGGCCCAGCTTTCCCAGGTGTTGGTCCAAAAGGGAGGCAAAGGTGACCAGGACTTGGTCCCCCGCCTCGTGGCCATAGGTGTCGTTGATCTTTTTAAAGAAATCCAGGTCAAACATCGCAACCCCTTGGGCCACCTGAGGCTTGAGCTTGGAGCCGGAATGGCTGAAGAAGTACCGGCGGTTGGAAATGCCGGTTAGATAGTCGGCGTGGGCCGCCTTCAGCAATTGGTCAAACAGGTCGATCATCTCCAGGTTTTGCATCACCCGGCAGTTGAACTCTTCCTGCAAAAAGGGTTTGCGCAGAAAGTCGTTGGCCCCGTTTTTGATAAACATCGCCGAGGTTTCGTCAACCGCATAGGCCGAAAGGCCTACCACGGCGAGCCGTTCCTTGGGGTATTTCTTGCGGATCTCGTTGGTCAGGGCCAGTCCATCGAGGTTGGGCATTTCCAGGTCGGTCAGGACCAGCCGAATCCCCGGGTGTTGGGCCAGCTGCACCAAGGCCTGTTTGCCGTCTTCCGCTTCATGGGTCTTGAGCCGCATCAGCCGGAGCAACCGGGACTGTTCCTGCCGGAATAGCTTGGAATCATCAACGATCAAGACCTCAAACTCGGAATTTTTGATCAGCTGCCGGATCAGGCCGGTGATCTGGTTCAAGGAGTTGGCGCTTTTGATCACATAGTCAACCACCTGTTTGTCCAACAGGTTTTTGCGAATCTCGGGATCATAGGTGGAAGTGAGTACGAGGGTCGGGATGCCGGCATCCAAACAAACATCCACCGCCTCCCCGTCCTGGGCCCCTTCCAGTTGCAGGTTGCTGACCGCAATCAAGGGGCGTTCCCCTTTGCGGCTGAGGTAGTTTTGGACCTGCTCTAGGCTTCTCGCTTCCCAAGTTTCCAGGGACAAGCTGCGGCGGATGGCTTCGCTGACCATCCGGCTTTGGATTTCGCTGCCTTCGATGACTAAAATTGTTGGAACCATGCTTTCCCCCTTGGAGGTTAATTTCTCTATCCCCACCGAGAAGTTACAGGTTTCAAAAATCCCCGTCCAGGGAACCTTGGTTTTGGGATGCCAGGGCCGGGTGACCGCCGTTTTGGTTCGGACGAAAGACAACTGGATGAAAAAACAGGGGAAAGAAATTTTGTTTCCGAGGCGGCAAAAAGCAGGTAAATTCAGGCAGTCCTTAAATCTTGGGACAAAAGTGAAATCTTTTTTGAATACAGAGGAATTCCCATGAAGCTCCGTTTTTTTGTGTTGTTGTTTGCCTTAGTCTTGGCCCTTTGGGGCGGTCCGGCTTTGGCCCAGGATGGGCAAGGCTTCCAAGAGGCGACAGAGAACCCGAAGTGGTCCGAAGACTGCTCCATGTTAACCGATTCCCCTGAAGATGCCGCCCAAAAGGCCAACTGCCCTGCGGCAGAGAAGGAAGAACCGATGGACCAGGGGCAAACCGGTCCCGAAGTGGCCCCTGCCGAACCGCAGGTAAGCTCTGGGGCGGCCCAAGAGGCTCCGACCCCGATGGAATCCCCGGCGGTCCAGGAATCTCCGGCCCCGATGGAAGCCCCGGTAGCAGTGGCGTTGCCAGCTCCGGCGCAGGCCCAACCAGAGCCCCAATCCCCCCCGCAAGCCACAGCCCCGGCTGCCGACGAGTTGGCGCAACCGACAGTAGGTCAGGCCCCTGCCGAGGTCCCCGCAGAAGCGCCGGAAGAAGAGGACGCAATGGAAAGAACCAATCCGCAAGATTGGGTGGACTCCAAGGAGCGGTAGTGGTCCCAACCGGAGCAAAACAAAGGCCGAAGTCCAAGGGGCCAGCAGATTTTTTTGCCTCTGTCCCCAGGCCGTTTGTGGTCGCTCATCGAGGGGACTCCGCCCGGTATCCTGAAAATACCTTGGCTTCGATCCAAGGGGCGATTGCCGCCCAAGCCCCAATGGCCGAAGTGGACCTGGCGCTCAGTCGGGACCGGAAGATCCTGCTGCTCCATGACGAGACCTTGGACCGCACGACCGACGGCACCGGAGCAAGTTGGGAACAAGATTGGGCCGACCTGTCCCGGTTGGATGCCGGGGGCTGGTTTGGCCCCAAGTTTCTAGGAGAACCCTTGCCGCTGCTCAGCCAGCTGTTGGCTTTGGCGCAGGGCAAGATCAGGCTCAACCTGGAGATCAAGCCCGACACCTTTGAACAGGGCGGAGAGCGGTTTTTGGCGGACCTGATGGCCCAGCTGGAACAGGCGAAGATGTTGGACCAAGTGTTGGTTTCCAGCTTCAGTGCCCCCTGCCTCTTGGCGCTCCAAGGCAGGCCCCAAGTCCCGCCGCTCAGCTACCTGAGCGAAGGCCCCTTGGACCGGCCAAGCTGGGAACTGCTGGAGACCATCGATGCCTGGGGCTTTCACACCGAAGTAGGGGCGGTGAGCGCCGCTGATGCAGAGGAACTCAAAGGCCGAGGGCGCTGTTATCTGGCCTACACCGCCGCCGATTCCCAGCAGGCCCGGTCCTTGTTTGCCCTAGGGGTGGACGGGGTGTTTGCCAACGACCCCCACTTGCTCAAGCCCGCTTCCACAACAGCCTGACCAACCGCAAGTCCGACTGTTCCAGTTGGGCGACCAACTCTTCCAGCTTTTTTCGCCGTCCGTTTTTGGCGTGAATGGAGATCTGGTAGCGCAGCAGGGTCAGGTCCTGATCATAGTCCCGTTCAAAGGAAAACCCCGGCACCAAAACCCCGGTCTCGGCGATTTGGTCTCGAATCTTCTCCGCATCCGGGGTCCCCTTGAGGGTCAGGTGCAGGATAAAGTAAGCATCTCGGGCATAAAGGCTTTCCACCTTGTGCAGTCCCACCAAGCCCGCCAGCCCAATCACGGTAGCCACCCCTACCAGGGTAAACTCCCCCGCACCGGCCGCCATCCCGGTTGCCGCAGCCATCCAAAGGCAGGCGGCGGTGGTCAGGCCCCGGACGTTCATCCCGTCCTTGATGATCACCCCGGCCCCCAAAAAACCGATCCCGGTAACGATTTGGGCGGCGATCCGGGCCGGGTCGGAGGCGATAACCCCCAAGTGCCCCAAG
This sequence comes from Candidatus Lambdaproteobacteria bacterium RIFOXYD2_FULL_56_26, assembly GCA_001783715.1. Taxonomy (GTDB): domain Bacteria; phylum SAR324; class SAR324; order XYD2-FULL-50-16; family XYD2-FULL-50-16; genus XYC1-FULL-56-13. The sequence continues at coordinate 48,295 of MFNF01000046.1, read as the reverse complement.
GCGCTGCCCGGAAGGTTGATGGAGACCAGCATAAACAGGGCGGACCCCAGGCTGACCAACATGTGGGTCCTCAACCCGGCCGGACGGCCATGGATGTTTCGTTCGACCCCAATGGCGGTGCCGATTATGGCGGCTACCAAGAGACGGATCAGGATTTCCTGGAATTCTAAAGTCATGTACTTGGGGGTAAAGGGTTGTTAAATCACTTTACCCCCAAGCTCCATTTAAGGAAAGGGACTTTGTAGGCCCAAGGGCTAGCCTTCTACCAGCAACTTTTCATACAGATCCCTCAGATAGACCAGCTCTTCTAGGGGTTGTGGCTCTTGGCGGTGGGTGATCTGGTCCAAAAAAAAGAGCAGTTGGTTTATTTGGAAGGGGTTAAACCGCTTGCGGATCTCCTGGAACAGCCCTTCGTCCAGCGGCCTGGGCTCGGCGGGGTGCACCAAGTACTTCAGTTGTTCCTTAAAATCCCCGCCTCGATAGATTGGCGAAAAAAAGGCCTCCAACCGGACCAAAAACTCCTGGGCCTTTCCTCCTCTTTTCCAATGCAGGTAGTGACCGATCCGGGCTGCAAGGTGTAAAGTGTGTGGGTCGAACATGGGACCTCCTAAGGGGCATTGGGTTGATGGACACAAGATGACAGTCCGGGGGGACTCAAAGGTTGGTTTTGGTCAGGAGGTGGTAAAAAGTCTTTCCCCCTGACTGGGAACGAATGTGGGGTGAAAAAATGGAATTCTTACTTAGGGAAAATTCCCGTCCAGGCCCAGTGGTTTAGCTTACATTTTCTAGGCAGAATCCCTTGCATTGGTAGCTTCTAAGAGATAGTGTTGGAGACCTAAACAACCAATATCAACCTTTGTGGTGGCATCTCTTTGGAACTGACCCTTGGTCAATTGACCCCCGGCATGACCATCCGGGCCTATCTGGGACTGGATGAAAAGTTTGGCCCCTTGGATGCCCACAAGCTGGAATGGGTGAAACACAACTTTTCGGGAACCAAGGTCCTGATCTCTCGTAGCGGAAAAGAACGGGAATGTTCAGTCAACGAATTGGCCGAAACGGACTTGGTATTGCGGGTATTCGGCTTTCCTGCGGCGTTGGGGCACTTGGTCAATGTCAATGATCGGCTGTTGAGCGAGTTGGCCAAAGAAAATTTCAACCGTTTTATGGTCCTCCCGGCGGCCTCCAAGTTGGACCGGGTGCAAAAGGTCGCCGAAGCAAACCAGTTGGTGGAAAAAGCCAAAGCCGGAGCCAAGGTCAGAAACCATGCGGCAGTGGCGATCGAAAGCCTGATGGACGGCCTCGCCCAGGGCAAGGGGGACATCAAGGCGGTCGAAAAGCTGGTCGAGCAGATCGTTGAAAACAGCTACATGGATGCCATGTCGGCCTTGGCGACCCTCAAACAGAGTGACCAGACCTATGGCCATTGTGTGGACGTGGGGGCGATCTTTGCGGGGACCTACCAGAAGATTTGTGAACGGTCCGGTCGGATCAGCGCCTTTAAAAATCTCCAAGAAGCCCTGCTGGCGGCCTTGCTGCACGACGTAGGCAAGTCTTCAATCTCCAAGGAAATCTTGGAAAGCCCCGAAGCCTTTGAAAAGGACAGCCCCCAGATTAGGCTGCTCCGCAGTCACCCGGACAAAAGCCGGGAACTGCTCGAACAGATGGGTTTGCCCAAGGTGGCGGTGGAAATGGGTTGGATGCACCATGTGAAGGTGGATACGGCGATCTTCTCCAGCTATCCCAAAAATTTGGCTTACGAGCAGGTTTGTTACGAAGCCAAGCTCTTGGCGATCATCGACGTTTTCCAAGCCCTGACCGGTAGAAGGCCCTACAAAAAGTCCTGGACCGCTCCTGCGGCGATGCGGTACTTGGACGCATTGGTGGGGGTCGAGTTCGACGAAGTGGCTTGGGAGGATTTCTCCCGGGTGTTGGGTCTTTACCCGGTTGGTTCTTTGGTCCAGCTTTCCGACCAGTCCCAGGCCTTTGTGATGAACGTGCCTGAAGGGGACTTGGAGCGCCCGTTGGTGGTGTTGCTCACCGATGCTTCCGGGAACCGGTTGGGCCAAAGCAAGGTCTTGGACTTGAGCCTGGAAACCAGCCTAAAAATCGCCAAGGAGCTCGACCCGATTGAGATTTTGGGTGAAGACGCATTGGAACAGTTTTTAAGCCTCAAAGCCAGCTAGGCAGCCGGTCCAACCCATGGGAGTAGAGTGAAGCTGCTCCCTCTTGCGAGTTGCTCCTCCGATAAAATCTGTTGGTTTTTAAGACAGCGGCACCAGGAACTTGAACTTGGACCCGGCTCCCAAGGTGCTTTCCAGGGAATAGCTGCCCCCCAGCCCTTCAATGGCCGAAGCCACGGCATCCATCCCCACCCCTCGGCCCGAGAGTTCCGTCAGTTGCTCTTGGGAGGAAAACCCCGGTAAAAAGAGGATTCTCCAGGCCTGGTTCTGAGCAACCCAGGCTTCGATCTGGGTTTGGTCCAGGTTGGGGTTGGACCGGGCCTTTTGGAGGATCCGCTCCCAAGCGATCCCGGCCCCATCGTCTTCAACGGCAATCGACAGTTGACCGTTTTCGGACCCCAAGGTCAACCGCACCTTCCCGGCACTCCTTTTCCCGGCCGCCTTGCGGACTTCGGGGGTTTCGAGCCCGTGGTCGATGGCGTTGCGGTAAACATGGCGCAGTTCAAAGTTGAGGGTACGGACCATTTCCAAAGGCAAGGTCAGGTCCTCGGGGCAAACCAATTCAAAATCAACCTCCTTGCCCAGACTCATGCCCAGGTTGAGCAGGTCGTCCTCCCAATTCTCGGCCAGAGACGAAGCGGGAATTTGGCCCTTGGCGGAGACCAGCGCTTGGGCGGTCGGCCAATCTTGGGCAAACACCGCTTGTTTGAGGGCCAAAAAGTCTGGCTTGGTGAAGGTAACCCCCATCAGAACCGACACGATCCCTTCCCCAAGGCTTTCGAGCAGGATGTGAGCGTGTTTGTAATGGCTCTTGAGTTCCTTGTAGGCTGGAGCAAATTGTTCGATCTTCCCTTGGCCCAGGGCGAGCAAGGCACTCTCGGTTGCGTGGGACGCATGTTTGAGTCCCTGGAGCCCAAATTGGCTGCACAGCCCCTTGATGCTGTGCAGTTCCTTGAGCAAACCTCGAAGGTCCTGGGGGTTGGCTTGGTACTTTTGGTTGACCGTTTCCAGGAAAAACCGCTCCAGGTTGGCTTGGTTTTTGTCGATCATCTCCAGAAGGCCCAGGAAGCTGGCGATGTTGCTGCGGATCTTTTCTTCGATCTCCTTTTCTTCCCGTTCCTTGTCCTTGGTCTCTTGGGCCAGCTTGGCCTGGTTGATCTCTTCGGTCAGGTCCTTCATGCGGACGTAAACCGAGGTCACAAAGCCCAGCTTGTCTTCGGCAAAATAATAATGGAGCGCAAAGACCCGGTCTTGGAGGTGCACCTGTTTGGGCAAGAGGTCCAACACCACCTTGGGGTCAAACTGGTTGCCCGCAAAAATCAAGTTCAAGGCCCGGTAGTAGGACCGCAGCGCCTTTTTGTCGTCCCGCAGGATCAGGTCGGCAAAGGGCAGGCCGGTCGGGTTGGGTTCACCCAAATATTGGGCGGCAGCGGTAGAGTAGTTGGTGCCGATCTCCCCCTTGGCATCAATCGAAAAGCTGGCCTGCCCGGTGTTGTCCAAAATCTCTTGGGTCAACCTGGATTCCCGGTTGACCTTTTGGTACTCCTGGGCCAAACGGTTTAGCGTCTGGGTCGAGCGGAAAAACCGCTGGGCAAGCAGCCAAAGCTCCAGCCCCGGATTCCAGGACAAGGCCTCCCGGAGCCGCTCTTGGGGGATATACAAGGCCGTAGCGGCGGCCCCTACCTTGTAGCTCAAGGGGGCCACAAACTGGGCGGAAAAAACCGCCTCTTGGCCAAACAAACCGCCGGTCATGGCCAAGGGCAACGGAATCCCCTGATAACAAACCTCCACCGGGACAGAAACCAGATAGAGGCCGGTGACCGATTTGCCTTCTTCCAAAAAGGGCTGGCCCGGAGCCAACTCGAGCTCTTGGGCGAGCCCCAAGAGCAGGTGGGAGTCCCAAGGGGAGAGGGAAGCCAGGACCGGCAAGGAACCCCAGTTGGCCAGCCGGTCCGCCAAGGTTTGGGCTAGGACCTCGGGGGTCTGGGGTTGCGGGGCGTTAAAAAAGGAGGTCCGTTCCTGGGCCAAGTTCTGGCCCAGGGCAAAGGCCTTGTCCCCCTGCTCTGCCCGAGCCTGTTCTAGGGCTTCCATTGCGGGCCAGAGGGCCTGGGACAAGGAGATTTGCTGGTCCAGGGGCAGTTTGGACCCATCCGGGGCCGCAAGTTGCGCCTGCAACAGCGCCAGCAGGTCCGCCAAGGACAGGGGGGAGGCAGGTTCCATTTCCACAAGGGTCCGTTGGATGTGACTTGGCAGGATCATCCCCAAGAGTTAGGCTGAACCGTTTCCAAGAATCTTTACCCGCAGCATGACAAAAGCCGAGCGGGATTTCAACGCACAAAGGAACGGTATGGCGGTTTCGGGGGCTGGGATTAAGGTGCTGGTGGTGGACGACTCTTTGGGGATCCGTCTTTTGGCCAGAAAACTTTTTCGTAACTTGGGTTATGACGTGGAAGTGGTGGAAGACGGCTTTGAGGCCCTGGAGAAGCTGGCCGCCGCACCCTTCGACTTGGCGGTGATCGATTGGTCCATGCCCAAGATGAGCGGCCTCGAACTGCTCGGAAGGCTCCGGGAAAGTGACCGGTTCGCCAAGCTGCCGGTCTTGTTGGTGACCGCCGAAGAGGAACCGGACCAACTGCTGGGAGCCATCAAGGCCGGGGCGGACAGCTACATGACCAAACCCTACGATGCCGCCAAACTCAAGGAAAAGATCGACCGGATCTTTGAGTTTCGGGACCAACGGAAAAACCGTCCTCCGGTCCCGGATTTCTGAAGGCCGGTGCCTTCAACGGACCAACAGCGCCAAGGCTTCCTGGTGCCCGGTTTGGGCATACATGTCGTAGCCTTTGAGCCAAACCAACCCAAACCCCCCTTCTTGGACCAACCGGGCCAGATCCCTGGCTTGGGTCATCGGGTCGCAACTGAGGTACAGGACCGCCTCAAGCTTGGAATGGATCGCCTTGTTGATCAGGGCTGAGGCCATTCCGGCCCGGGGCGGGTCCACCACCAAGAGCTGGGCCGAATCGGGCAGCAGGGCCGCTTCGGCGTTGCTTTCTCGAATTTGGCCGCTTTGGACTCCATGGGCCTTGAGGTTCCGGTTGCCCAGCTCCACCGCCTTTTTGTGGGTCTCGTAGCCAAAATACTGTTCGGCCCCCAAGGCCAGACCCAGGCTGAGGGTTCCGGCTCCGGCGTAATGTTCGGCGATCCGTCCGTACCCACGGGCCGCCGAAAGCAGGTCGGCCAGGATCAACCGGGTCACCGCCGGATTTGACTGGGCAAAGCCCGCCGCCGTGAGCTCCAACCTGCCTTGGCCGTAGTCTTCAAAGACCTGCTGGCCAAAACCGGACAAAGGTTGCTGGCGGTTTTTTTCCAACCAAACCAGGGCCACCTGACCGGTGTCTTGGGATTCCAGGGCTGCCAAGTCTGCCTCTCGGTTGGGCTCAAGCCCGGAGAAGGCTTGTTTGAGTCCGGCGCTGAAAACCTTGCATTCGGGGACCGCCAAAACTTGGGCGCTCCGGTACCGGTTGAGCCCCAGCTTGCCGCCGCCGGACTTGAGGTTGGCCTTGTGTCGGTAGCCCCAAGGCTGGGGGCTGGGGGTAAAACCGGCGGTGACTTTGAGCCCCGCCCGTTGGGCGATTTCGTTCAGCTGTTGCTCCTTGAGGACCAACTGGTCTTCGTAAGACAAGTGCAACAATCCACAACCGCCGCAATCGGGAAAATGTGGGCAAGGGGAGGGTATCCGGGCGGGACTGGGTTCTAGGACCTCGACCAGACGGGCTTCCAGGTGGTTTTTCCCGGCCTTGACGGTCTGGGCCAGGACCCGTTCCCCCGGCAGCACCGCCGCCAAAAATGTGGCCTTTCCTTGGTAGTACCCCATCCCCAACCCCGGCCAAGCCCACCGGTCCACCGTTATTTCAAAGTTCATTGGCCTCGGTTTTTTTCGGCTTCGATCATCGCCTTCAACTTCTCAAAGGGCGGATAGACAAAACGCCAGTAGGCAACCAGCTTGTCTTCGGGAAAACTGTCGGGCAACGCCGGGCGGCTGCGGACCCCCATGACGGCGTACACCACCATCAAGGCCATGTCTTCGCTGACGTTGTGTTCCAGCACCTCGTAGGACTCCAGGGTGCCGTCCTTTTTGAGGGTGATCTTGACCCACACCGAGCCCCCGGCCGGGACCTGTCCCTGCAAATAGTCCGCCGGAGCCAACCAGCGCTTGGACAGGGCGACCGCCCAGTTTTCCATGAACCGCTTGTAGTTCCATTGGTAGTTGTTGATCATGTAGTCCAGGCCCTCTTCCCCGGTCGATTGGAGGCCTTTTTCCTTCATCTGCTCTTTGACCTCGGCGAGGCCTTTTTGGCGGCTTAAGGATTGGCGAATCCCTTCCTCTTCCGTTCCTCCGGTGGGGCTGCTGTTTCTGGCGTTGGCATTGATCTTGTCGGGGGCCTCGGTCAGTTCCTTTTCCCGGTCCGGCAGCGGGTTTTCCTTCTCCTTGGGGGCGGGAAACTTGGGGATTACGGGCTTGGGCAGGGCCTCGGAAAGCTCAAGTTCCAAAGGCGGCTCGGCGCTTTGGGGGGCAAACATGCCCAAGACCCAGCCTCCAACCCCCGGCAGGCTCGCCAAGTGCAGGGTCAAGGCGAGCAGGAAGGCGAAGCCGATGGTCCAAAGGTCACGGTGCTTGAGTTCCAAAGGCGACCTTCTCGAAGTGGTGGCTGCGCAACCGGTCCAAAAGTTCGATCACCTGCCCGTGGGGCACCTGGGTGTCAATGTTGAGGACCACTTTTTTCTCCCGGTCAAACAGCGGGTTTTCCAAGGTGCCGTCCAGTTGGTCCCAGCCGGTGTGGGTGCCGTTGAGGTACAGCTGGGTCTTGTCCTTGAAGGTGACCACCAGTTGGGTTTGTAGGGCCAGACGCTGGCTGGTCTTGGCCTTGGGGAGTTCCAGGGGCACCGCTTCCTGTTCCCCAAAACGGGTGCTGACCGCAAAAAAGATGATCAACAGGAAGAGCACGTCGATCAGAGAGGTCAGGTTGATCTGGGTCCGGCGGACTTTGGTGTCAACGATCTTCATGGCGGAGCATCTGGGCGGGGTACTGGTCGAGCAGGTCGTTGATCTGGTCTTCCGCCCCCAAAAGCAGGTTTTCGATGTGCCGGGTAAAGAGGTTGGCGGCGACCAATGCGGGAATGCCGATCAACAGACCCGCCACGGTGGTCAGTAGGGCTTCGCTGATCCCCGAGGACAGGGCCTCGATCTTGGCGGCTCCGGCCAAGGAAAGCTTGGCAAAAACCTCTACCATCCCCAAAACGGTGCCCAGTAGCCCCAACAGCGGTGCTACCCCGGCGATGGTGTCCAGATAGACCACCCCCCGTTCCAGGCGGTTTTTGGCCTTCCTTGAAAGGTCGCTCAACCGTTCTTCAAGCCGGGGCAGCTCAATGGGGAAGTAGGGACAGAGGGGGCCCAAGATCTGGTTGACCAGAGCGGTCGAATTTGGGTTGGGGGCTTGGTCCTTCTTTAAGCCCGAGCCGAACCAGTCGGCCCAAAGTTGGAGTCCGTTCTTAGGCAAAAGGGCGGCATTGCGAAGGACCAGGATCCGTTCCAAGGTGAGGGTCACCACCAAAATCGAACAGACCAACAAGGGGTACATCATCACCCCGCCACGTTCAAAAAGCGCCAAAGCTGCTTCAAACATTCTTCACCTGCCTAAAGTTGAATGGAACGAGGGTACAGTGCCTGGGCAAGATTGCCTAGGGTTGTTTTGTAACCGGTTGTAACAATTTTTCTTCTCCCGGACATTTTCCTTTTTGCCTTGGGGGCAAGGTCCCTACCTGAAGGGAAAAGCGTTGCAAAGCTAGGTTTTTCTTGATTTTGTAGCCACAAAAGAGATAAAAGCGCTCTGGCACTACTACAGTTGATCCTGAACGCCCTTGCCTGCACCAACAGCGGGGGCCATGCCTTTGAGTTCCGATGAGATTTCGGATTTGCAGGATCACGGTCTTTTGCTCCATAATGAAACGAACTTCATACTCTGTTAAAGGGGCGGCACTATGTTAAAAGATATGAATATCCGCAACAAGATTTTGATGGTGTTGCTCTTGCCGTTGCTGATTTTGGCTGGTTTGAGCCTCTGGTCCTTCAAGGTCGGCGAGGATGTGTACAACTCCATCAACCAAGTGGGGCAGGTCAACTTTCCCAACGCTATTTTGGCCAAAACGATGGATAAAAACATCGTACAAATCCAACAATGGTTGACCGACATTTCCGCTACCCAAGGGAAGGACGGTCTGGACGATGGCTTTGAGGAAGCAAAAAAGAATTACGAAGAGTTCATGGCCGGGCTCAAAACCTTCCGCACCCATTTTGAATCCATTGGCGACCAAAAGCAGGTTGAAGCCACGGAGATTCTGGCCAAACGGGTAGAGGCCTATTACCAGATGGGACAAAAAATGGCCCATGAATACATCGAAGGCGGGACGACTCGGGGCAACAAGATCATGGGTGATTTTGACCAGACCGCTACGGCCTTGTCTGAGGTACTGGGCCCTTTTACGGTTCATCAGGTCAACGAGGCTCAGCTCCAGATGGACCAGTCGATCGAACAGATGAACCAGTTCCGTTGGCGGACCTTGGTGCTGTCGTTTTTGGCCATCGCCGCCAGCTTGGGGGTGGGGATCATCATCACCGGGAACATCACCTCCTCTTTGATGGACCTCAAAAAGGTGGTGGTTGAAGTGGAAGCCAGCAAGAACCTCAACGTCATCTTGAAAGTTGCAGGCAAAGACGAATGTGCCCAAACCAAAACTGCCTTTTCCAACCTGTTGGCAACCTTCGCCCAGGTCATCCGGGGGATTTCCACCTACACTTTTACGCTTTCGAGCTCTACCACCGAATTGGCAGCTACGGTGGAGAACATTGAACGGGTGGCCAAGGAGGTGAACAGTGGGACCGAGCAGTCCGCCCAGGCGATCAACAGAACCAGTGACGATCTGTCGGCCTTGGACCAAGGCGGAAAGAGAATGGAGGAAAAAGCCGGCGAGGTTTTAAGTCTATCCCAATCCGCCTTGGCCGACACCGACCAGAGCCGGGAAGCACTCAAGAACATCCAAGATGCCATGGGCCGGATCGGCGAGTCCACAGGGCAGGTGATCAAACACACCCAAGACATCGCCAAAATCGGCACCCAAACCAACCTGCTGTCCCTCAACGCCAGCATCGAAGCAGCCAAGGCTGGGGAGTTTGGCCGAGGGTTTGCGGTGGTAGCCAAGGAAGTAAAGTCTTTGGCTGACCGGAGTGCGATTACCATCCAGCAGATCAACCGGTTGATCGAAATGACCTTTGCCCAAGTGAACATGGGGGCCATGGTGGTGATGAATGCAACCATGGTGGTCGGAGGGTTGATCAACAAAGTGGGCCAGATTGGAGAGAAGGCCAATGAAATGGCGGCAGAGGTCAAGCAACAACGGGAGCGCACCACAGAAGTTTCCAATCTGGCTCGGGAAATCAACAAGGTGGCTTCGGGGACCAGCACTTCCATGAACGAACTGGCCAATTCCATCAGGCAGGTGGACCAGACGGTCCACGAACTGGACAAAATGGCCGAAAACCTGAAGGAGCAACTTTCCACCTTCAAGGTGTAAGGCGCTGGGTAAGGTTTTTCTCGAAGTTTGCGGGGGCGGTCGAAGTTTGACAACCCCAGGAGAATGGGCCTAGGATGGGATTGTGGTTTTACTCTGGAAAAAGGATTGGCGATGAGGTTTCACCTTCAGGCAGGTTTGGGCAAGTCGCTTGGGCTGTTGCTGTTGGCCGCTGTCCTGGCGCTCGCCGGTCATTGCCAAATGAAGGGGTCGGCACTTTTGGAGGCGGCCAACGTTGCCTCTGTTTTTGCCGCTAAAACTGCGGGCTCCAGGCCGCTGAATCACCAGCACCCCGTCACCCCGGTTGCCCACAATTCCGGTTCCAACCAACCTTCCCAAAACCATCGTGACTGCTGTGACACAGATTTAAAGGCCTGTTGCCAGGAAGGGCAGGTGGTGCTCCAAGACAAGGTTGAATTCCGGTTTTGGTCTGTCCCGTTCTTGTTGGCAGAGCCCACAGGTTGGGCGGGACTTTCGGTCTTGGGGCTCGGTTTTTCCCTCTTTTTCTTCTTTGGCCAAACACTGCCTCCACCAGAGGCCAGGGGATTGGTCCAACAAAAAACCCAGCTTTCCTGCTAGCCAACCGGACTCCTGACGCTTTGGATCAAACCTCGTTGAGGTTTGTTTGATTCACTCGGTTTCCGGTAGGTGTTTATGTCCCGACTGACCAGTCTCTTGGCTCTTTTCCTTTTGTTCTCCAGCCCGTTGTGGGCCCAGGAGTACCAAAAGGAAGGGGTCTCCCTCACCCAAGTAACCCTCGTCCCGGCCGCTCCGGTGGTGGGCAACAACCGACTGACCTTTCGGTTGCAGGTACCCAAGGGGCAGAGCCTTGGCCAAGCAAGGGTAGAGGTGGAGGTCTTTATGCCCGAAAGTGGGGCGATGCCCTACATGGCCATGACCGCCGAAGCCAAGCCCCAGGGCGGTGGGGTCTATGTCGCCCAGCTCCAGCTTTCCATGGAAGGAACCTGGGAAATGCCCATCCAGATCAAACGAGGGGGCAAACCCACCTTGGAGTTCCCCTTTGCCTTGACCGTAGGTCGTGCAGGCCTGTTGTACCAAGGAGAGGCCGGACCTGCCTCCCTTTCGTCCAGCCCCAAGGAACGAACCTACCAGCGCCAGGGGCTGACCTTGGGGGAATTTAAACTGGACCCCACCACTGCCGAAGTGGGGGACAATCAGGTGAGCTTTACCCTGGTCAACGCCCAAGGCCAACCGTTAGAGGCAGCAAAGGTGGAGGTGGAAGCCTTCATGCCCGCCATGGGTGCGATGCCCAAGATGTCGTCCAAAACCGCCGCCCTAGACCAGGGCAAGGGCCGGTACCAAGCGACCTTGGAGCTGGCCATGGCCGGTTCCTGGGAGTTGCCCGTCCGAGTGAGCCTCGCCGACGGGACCAAGGTGGAGTTCCCCTTTTCGGTCACCGTTGGGGTTGAGGGCTTCGTTTACAAGGGACCGGCGGAAGGGACCCGGCAGGAGCAAGGCGGGGGGCAGGCCAAAAACCTGTACATCGACCAACAGCGGGCCCAGTTGATCGGCATCGAACTGGGCAAGGTGGAACGAAGGCAGCTCTCCAAACGGCTCTTGACAGTCGCCCGGATTGAGGTGGACGAATCCAGGGTCTTCGATTTCTCCCTCAAGTACAGCGGCAAGATCGAGCAACTGTTTGCCAACCGGGAAGGGGAATTCGTCCGCAAGGGCCAAGCGCTTTTTTCCATTTACTCCCCCGAACTCTTTGAAGCCCAAGAGATTTTCCTGCAATTGGACGGTTCCCCGAGGCGCAACCCTTCGGAGGCCCAGCTGTACAGAAACGCCAAGGAAAAGCTGCTGCTTTGGGACTTTTCCCCTGCCGATTTGGAGGAACTGCGCCGGCTCAAACGGGCACCGGGCAAGCAGGTAATCAAAAGCCCCTTTTCCGGCTACATTGTGACCAAGTCGGTCGTTGAAGGGGGTTATGCCCAAAAGGGGGTGCCACTCTTTCGTTTGGCCGACCTGACCCAACTTTGGGCCCTGGCTGAGGTCTTCGAGTTTGAAGCCTACGAGGTCAAACGTGGGGACAAGGTGAGGCTGACCTTGGCCTACCAAGGCGGTTCGGTTTTGGAAGGCAAGGTGGATTACCTTTATCCCTTTTTGGACCCCAACACCCGAACCTTGAAGGTTCGTATCCTGGTGGACAACCCGAAGATCCTACTCAAGCCGGGCATGTACGCCGATGCCGAGATCCTTTCGGACAAGGGCGAGCGATTGGTGCTGCCCCGCCGGGCGATCTTGTTTTCCGGCCGTCACAAGTACGTCTTTTTGACCCCAGGGGACGGGTTTTTTACCCCCCAAGAGATCGAAACCGGGCAGACCGATGGAGAGTGGGTCGAGGTGATCGGGCTGACCCAAGGGCAGCAGGTGACCTTTTCGGCCAACTTCCTGATCAGCTCCGAAGCCCAGCTTAGGGACGTACTGCCCCAGTTCGGTGCCATCCTGGAGAAGCCATGATTTCAGGCTTGGTTCGGCTTTGTGTACGCCATTGGGGGTTGGTCTTGGCGTTGGCCATGGTTCTGTTGGTGCTTGGCCTACGTTCCTTCGACCGGGTGCCTTTGGATGCCATTCCCGACCTGTCGGATGTCCAGGTGATCGTTTACACCGAATGGTCCGGGCAGAGCCCCGATTTGATGGAAGACCAAGTGACCTACCCGATCGTCACCAGCCTCTTGGGTGCCCCCAAGGTCCATTATGTAAGGGGTCAGAGCTTTTTGGGCTTGAGCTTCGTCACCGTGGTCTTTGAAGAGGGCACTGACCTTTATTGGGCCAGATCACGGGTGGTGGAGTACCTCGCTTCCTCCAGCGGACAGCTGCCCGAAGGGGTAGTCCCCAGGTTGGGGCCGGACGCTACCGGGGTGGGCTGGGTGTACCAATACGCCTTGGTCGATGAAAGCGGCAAACACAGTCTGGCGGACCTACGGAGCCTCCAGGACTGGGTCTTGTCCTTTGAACTGCGCTCGATCCCCGGGGTCGCTGAAGTGGCTTCGGTGGGAGGCTTTGTCAAACAGTACCAAGTCCAACTGGACCCCAACCGGTTGCGGGCCTACCGGATCAGCCTCAACCAGGTGGCCGATGCAGTCCGCCAGTCGAACCTAGACTTGGGGGCCAGGGTGCTGGAAATCTCGGGGGTGGAACATTTTATCCGGGGCCGGGGGTACCTCAAAAGCCTCAGCGACCTGGAGATGATCCCGGTGGCCGAGTTCCAAGGCACCCCGGTCTTTTTGCGCCAGTTGGGCCAAGTGAGCCTGGGCTCGGAGATGCGTAGGGGGGTGGCCGACCTGGACGGCTTGGGGGAAACGGTTTCCGGGACGGTGGTGATCCGCTTCGGTGGCAATGCGGCCCAGGTGATCGAGGCGGTCAAGACGAAGCTGGAAGCTTTGCAGAAAACCCTGCCCGACGGGGTGAAGATTGTGCCGGTCTATGACCGTTCCGAACTGATCAACGATGCAGTCAGCCACATCTTTTTTAAGTTGGCCGAAGAGATTTTGACGGTAGCGGTGGTGGTTTGGATTTTTCTCTGGCACTTCCGTTCCTCCCTGGTGGCCAGTCTGCCCTTGCCCTTGGCGGTGTTGGTCAGTTTTATTCCCTTGGAATACAGCGGCATGACCGCCAACATCATGTCCTTGTCGGGGATCGCCATTGCCATTGGGGCGATGGTGGACGCTTCGATTGTGATGGTCGAGAACGCCTACAAACACCTGGAAACCTGGGAGGAACAAGGGAAACCGGGACCCAGGGTCGAGGTGATCGCCAATGCCATGGCCGAAATGGGCAGGCCGATCTTTTTGGCGCTGTTGGTCATCACCATTGCCTTTGTGCCGATCTTTGGGCTCACCGGCCAAGAGGGACGGTTGTTCAAGCCTCTGGCCTGGACCAAAACCTTCTCCATGGCCGCTGCGGCGGTGTTGGCTATCACCCTGACCCCCGCCTTGGCGGTGTTGTTTTTGCGGGGCAAAACCCTGCCCGAGCACCTCAATCCGATCAGCAAGGTTTTGATCCGTTTTTATGAACCCCTGGTCCGCAAAGTGCTCAAACACCGCCGTTGGACCTTGGGGTTGGCCCTGGGGGGGGTGCTGTTGGTGGTGCCGATCGCCAGCCGGTTGGGCAGCGAATTCATGCCCCCCCTCAACGAAGGGACCTTGCTGTACATGCCCACGGCGGTGCCGGGAATGGGGATCAGTGAGGCGGAAAAAATCGCCCATCAGGTGGGCAAGAGGATCAAATCCCTGCCCGAAGTGGAACATGTTTTTACCAAGGTAGGCCGAGACGAAAGCGCCACCGATTCGGCCCCCCTCTCGATGATCGAGGCGGTGATCACCTTCAAGCCCCAGGACCAGTGGCGTGAGGGCCAGAGCCTGGAGACCCTGACCCAAGAGCTGGACCGGCTCTGCCAGATTCCGGGGATGCCCAACGTCTGGTGGATGCCCATCCAAACCCGGACCGAGATGCTGGCCACCGGGATCCGCACCGCCGTGGGGATCAAGGTGTTGGGACCGGACCTCAAGACCATCGAAGCGGTCAGCGAAGAGGTGGAACTGGCCCTGCAAGACCAACTGGGTACCCGGAGCGCCTTTGCCGAACGGAGCACCGGCGGGCATTTCATCGACTTTGAGGTGGACCGGGCCAAGGCCGCCCGTTATGGCCTCAGTGCCCAGCAGGTGTTGAGTGCCTTGGCCATGGCGGTAGGGGGGCAGAATGTTTCCATGACCGTCGAAGGGAGGGAGCGGTACCCGGTTCAGATCCGCTACGCCAGAGACTTCCGCAGCAATCTGGAGGAACTGGAAAAGGTACTGGTGCCCACCAAAACCGGTTTTATCCCGATCACCCAACTGGCCAAGATCAGCGTCAAGACAGGTCCGCCGATGATCCGGGACGAAAACGGCCGGTTGGCCAACTTTGTGTTTGTGGACATCGACCGGAGCAAGGTGAGCCTGGGGGACTATGTTTCGGAGGCCAAAAAAACCGTTGCCGCAAAGGTGAAACTGCCGGTTGGGGTTTCTTTGGTTTGGGCGGGTCAGTACGAAAGCCTGGAACGGGCCAATAAAACCCTAAAGACCCTGATCCCCTTGACCTTTGTGTTGGTGGTGGTCTTGATCTACATCAATACGTTGAGTATTACCGAAACCTTGATTGTGCTGTTGGCGGTGCCTTTTTCCCTGATCGGTGCCTTTGGGATATTGTGGGTGTTGGGTTACCACCTTTCGGTCGCCGTGTGGGTGGGGATCATTGCCTTGGCGGGCCTGGACGCAGAGACCGGGGTGATGATGCTGCTTTACCTCAAGCTTGCTTATAAAAAACGACTGGGTGAGGGGCGGATCAAAAGTCACGCCGACCTAGTCGAGGCAATCGTTGAGGGGGCCGCCGGAAGGATTCGGCCCAAACTGATGACCGCCGGGACCACCTTGTTTGGTTTGATTCCGATTCTTTGGAGCGTTGGCTCCGGCGCAGACACCATGAAGCGGATCGCCGCTCCGATGGTGGGTGGGATGTTGACTTCCGTGGTTTTGGAACTGTTGGTTTATCCCGTCATTTTTGCCTTTTGGAAGGGCCGTGACCTTTCCTTCTCTTTAACCCCAGATCCCAAAGAGGAACGATGAAAACTTTTCTGACCGGCCTGACCCTCGCCCTGACCTTGTTTTGCGCCCCTCTGCAAGCGGCCGAAATGGACCACAGCCAGATGCAGGGAGGCCTGGACCACAAGCAGATGATGCAACCGGCCCAATTGGGAGAAAACAAAAAGAGCGAGATTTTTTCCCACAACAAGTCCTTTATGCTTGGTTTGGATCAGGTACCGGTTACCCCGGGGGTCGCTCGTTTCCAGGTGGCGTTGTTGGGACGGGACCAACGGTTGATCCAAGATGGGGAACTGAAGTCCGCCAGTTTTGAAATGCCGGGTATGACCATGGAGTTGGCCCCGGTTGCGATCAAAAAGGTCGCCAACGGGACCTTTGAATTGGTCCTGCAAATTCCAATGGCTGGGCTTTGGAAGCTCCACCTGCTCTTTTCTTCGGGAGACATTTCCGATGAATTTGTGGTCAAGTTTGTCACCAAGTAGGGAAAATGAAAGCCAATTGGAAGTTTGTATTGGGGTGGCTGTTGTGCCTGGGGGCCCCACCGGCCTGGGCGGAACTACCGACCGAACGGTTGGAGCTCTCCCAAGCCCTGGAATACGCCTTTGAACACAGTCCGGTCTGGATCGGGGTCCAGGCCGAGGTGGCGGCG
The DNA here is from genome assembly GCA_001783715.1 of Candidatus Lambdaproteobacteria bacterium RIFOXYD2_FULL_56_26. Classification (GTDB taxonomy): domain Bacteria; phylum SAR324; class SAR324; order XYD2-FULL-50-16; family XYD2-FULL-50-16; genus XYC1-FULL-56-13. The sequence goes on along the minus strand of MFNF01000046.1, from coordinate 32,237 downwards.
GTGTCCGCCCGAGCCCAAGGGGCCGGGGGCTGGGACGCACCGAGGATGATGATCGAACAGGGGCCGCAGGATGAAAAATACTCTCTGGTCCAGCCGCTGCCCTTTTGGGGCTGGAGCGACCTGGAGTCCGAAGCGGCGGAGCTGAACGCCCAGGCGGCCTCTTTTGAACAGGAGGCCAAGCGCCGAGAGCTGGAGCGGCAGGTCAAGTCCACCTTTTACGACCTTTGGCAGCTGGAGGGAATCCCAGGGTTACTCGAAGAGATCCAGACCCTCTTTGAAAAGCTGGCCGAAACCGGAAGCATCGAAAGCCAACGGAACCAGGATATGTTGGGGGCCAGTTTGGAAACCCAAGCCAAGCTGGGGGAAAATGCCTATGAATTGGTCCAAAAACAAGACCAGCTGACCAACGCCAGGGTCCGGCTCAACCGCCTCTTGGGGCGGTCCGATGATCCTTGGGTGACTTCGGTGGCGGACCCGCCACAACCCAAGCTGGGGATGGAACTCAAAGAGCTGATCGCCCAAGCCCTGGCCACCCACCCGACCTTAAAGGCGCTCAAACTCAAAGAGCAAGCGGCAGCAAGAGAGCGAGAACTGCAGAGTTCCAAGTCCCACGCCCCGATGGTGGAATTGGGGTTCAACTATTTTAAGATGGGACCCTCGACCATGGGCACCAACCCGGTCCGGCAGTACAACTACAGCTTCAGCCTGGGTTTTTCGCTGCCCTGGGGTAACAGTCGTCTGGGCGCTGCGGCAGAGGCGGAGGAGGCCGGTGCCACTGCCGCCTTGGAGAATCGGAAGGCCTTTGAGGAAGAGGTGATCGAACAGGTCAGCGTCCATTTCCACCATGCCCAAAACGCCTTCCGTCTGGTCCGGCTGATGGAGGACCAAGTCCTGCCTCCCGCCAAAATGGCCGACCAGATCAACCAACGACTGTACTCGGGGGGAGGTCGGGGGATGTCCCTGTCCCTAAGCTCCAGAGTGAACCTTTTGAACATCAAGATCAAAACCTTAAACGCCAAGGCGGAGTACCTCAAGGCGGTGGCGGAGTTGGAGGAATGGGCCGGGAAGTTTTAAAAATGTGAAAAGTATTCGTTTTTTTTTAATAACTGGATTATACTCGTAGATTGGAGGGGTGGTGGACTGAATACAGAGGGCGGAAGGAATAAAGAGAGATGAAAAACAAAGGACGAATATTGGTTGTAGATGACGAACCGGCGATGAGGCGCACCGTTTCTCGATTGCTGCATCCATTTGGGCAAACGGTCTTTGAGGTGGGAAGCGGCGAAGAAGCGCTGGAAATGGTAGTGGCCAAGCGGCCTGACATAGTGGTTTTGGATGTGTCCATGTCCGGTATGGATGGGTTTGAGGCCTGCAAACGGATGAGAGCCTTGCCCGATGCCGGGCAGTTGTATGTGTTGTTTTTGAGCGGCAGAAATACCATCACCGACTTGGCCCAGGGATTGAGGTATGGAGGGAACGATTACCTGACCAAACCCTTTGACCCAGAACACCTGCTGGCCCGGATCGACTTGGGATTGGGGATTGCCCAAAAAACCAAGGAAGCGACCCGTGATCCGGTGACCGGTCTGTACAACGCCCACTATTTTTTGCAACGTTATGAAGAGGAAAAGGCCCGTTCCCATAGGCATCAACTAGATCTGGCTGCTTTGTTGGTCGAATGCGCCAACCGCAACCACCTGGACCCCCTGGAACTGGACTTGCTCCAAGTGGAGATCGTGCGGTCGCTCCGCCCCTTGATCCGTCGGACCGATTTTGCTGCCCAGTTGGTTTCGGGGGTTCTGGTCCTGTTGATGCCCGAAACGGCGATGGACTCGGCACAACTGGTTCAAAGGCGCTTGACAGCCGACTTGAGCCAAACTTTGGGAGAAAAAAGCCGAACCTTGCGGATTGCTTTGGGGTTTGGGCAGGGAGAACATGCAGAGCCGCTGGCCGAAGCGCTGGCTTCTTTAGATGTCCCGAGCTAAGCGCTTTTGGTGGGAAGGATTCACCTAACGTTTGTGAAACAGGGGAGGCCCCATGGGGTGGGAAAAGACTGGACCGCTGAAGCTTCACTTTGAGGCACAAGAAACCAGGAAATTCTGTCGTTGCGGCCTTTCCAAGGAAATGCCCTTTTGCGACAGCAGTCACAAAGGCACAGGCCTCCATTCGGTCCACCATACCTTTGAGGAAACCAAAGACTATTTTGTTTGCCGTTGTGGCCAATCGGCAAAGTTCCCTTTTTGCGATGGAACCCACAAAAAACTCGGGTAGCCCCTCAGTCTTGGGGTGGAGCAGCGAAGGGCAGGGTAAAGGAAAACCGGGTCCCCTGGCCCACCGTGGATTCCACCGCCAGCCTTGTGCCGTGGGCTTTGGCAAACTCATGACAGAGCAACAGACCCAGGCCCGTGCCCTCCTCTCCGGCGGTCCCGGCGGTGTAAAATTGCTGGTCGAGCAAAAACAACTTTTGCAAGTTATTCTCTGAAATCCCTACTCCCGTGTCCTTTACATACACCGACCATCCTGCCTCAGAGGCCGAAGCGCCCAGAATGACCTGCCCACCGTTGGGGGTGAATTTGATGGCGTTGGAAACCAGATTGCGCAAAATGGTTTGGATCATCTTGTGGTCGGCCTGGACTGGGGTGGTTTCACCCAACTCCAGGCTCAAGGTGATTTTTTTTTGCACCGCAGCTTCCCTGAGCAGCCCCAAGGTTTCCTGGCCGACTTGGGTCAGGTCTATGGAGCTGGGCTCCCATTGGATGTGGCCGGTTTGGGTCCGAGACCAATCCAGCAGTTGGACCAACAGGTGAAAGCCATATTGGGCCGACTTTTGTAACCCTTCCAAAAAGGGCAACATCTCCTCTTTGGTCAGTTGGTCAAACTCCTCAACTAACAGGTTGGCAATGCCGATCAAGCCGTTAAAAGGGACCTTGAGGTCATGGGAGATGATCGAAAAAAAGCGGTCCTTGGTTTGGTTGGACTCCAGCAGAGCTTGGGTGGTTTGGCGCAGGGCCAGATGGGTTTCCACCCGAGCCCGCAACTCGGCGGGCAAAAAGGGTTTGGCTACATAGTCCACACCACCGACCTCAAACCCCTTGGTGAGGCTTTCCGCATCGCTCTTGGCGGTTAAGAAGATGATCGGGATCGACTGGGTTTTGGGGTCCTGCTTGAGGGCTTTGCAGACCTCAAACCCGTCCATGCCCGGCATCATAACGTCCAAGAGGATCAGGTCCGGTTGCAACAAACCGGCTTGGGAAATCGCATCCGTGCCGTTCTGGGCAAAGGCCAGGGGCCTGCCGATTCCGGCCAGACTTTGGGCGGCAAGCTGTACGTTTTTGGGGTTGTCGTCAATGATCAAGATCGGCGCTTGGGTCATGCCTTTTTGGGGGAAAGGTATCCCAGTTGGGACAGAAGGTTGTAGATCACCTGCTCCTTGAAGGGCTTCACCAGATAATGTTTGGCCCCTGCCTCTTGGGCGGATTTTTTGTCCTCCCCCTCCTTGAGCGCAGAGATGATGACGATTTCCACTTCCTTTTGGGTCTTTTCCTGGTGCTCCCATTCCCGGATCGCCCGGACCGCATCAATGCCGCTCAATACCGGCATCATGATGTCCATGAAGATCAGGTCCAGCGGTTTCCCTTGCTGGTGGTGGTCCTCAAAACTGAGCAAAGCGTCCTTGCCGTTGGCGGCGAAAAAGCAGTCACCATAAGGTCCCAAAAGGTGCTCCAAGAGGGAGCGATTCACTTGGTTGTCGTCAACGATCAAAATTTTCGGACGGGTCATGTTCAGAGGTCCCTATTGGCTTTGCAGAGGTGGGGGCAAGAGGTAGCGAATCGTAACATGGCCTTGGGGAAAATGTTAAGTTAAAACCCATTTGCTTCCTTTAATTTTTGGACCAATTTGGGGAAGGCCTTAAAGCTGCTTTGGATCATCGTCAGGTCAAAACCCTGGGCCTGTGCGACCAGAGCGGTGCCCAGCCGGGTCAGTTCCAAAATCTCCGTTTCTTGGCCCCACTTGGCCAACTTGGCCCCAAAGGCTTCAATTTCCTCAAAGACCTTGGAAGCGGAAACCCGTGCAAACTCTCGGGCCAACTCTCCCTCCAAAGCTGCCAGCACTCTGGGCAGCTCCCCTTTGGCCTTGTCGCTCAGCGTCAAAACATCGGTTTTGCCGACCGGGGCCAAAAATTTGGCCAGCCCTTCCAGCAGGTCATTGCGCAACAAGGGTTTGCGCATCAGTCCCGCAAAGCCCAGGGCCTGCCAATTCTCCACCCCCGGCCCTTGGGTACTGGCGGTTACCAGCAATACCGGCACACCCGCAGTGGAAGGGTCCTTTTGGAGCGCCTCAAAGGTAGCAAGGCCGTCCAAGTCGGCCATTTTCAGGTCGAGCAGCACCAAGTCGGGCTGCTCTCTACGGACCAATTCCAGACCACTGTTTCCGCCGGGGGCGGTCAAGAGTTCCAGGCCGTGGCCGCTCAAGGTCAGGCGGATCAATTCCAAGGTTTCCAGGTCGTCGTCGATCACCAAAAGTTTGGCTGGGGCGAAGGTGATGTCCAGGGGCAGGTTTTCCTTGCGGGTCTGGGTGTGGGTCGGGACCACCCGAACCCCCGGCAGGCAAACCGTGAAGGTTGAGCCTTGCCCCACTTGGCTTTCCAATTCCAACCGTCCGCCCATCAGCCGGACCAACTTTTGGGAGATCGCCAACCCCAGCCCTGTGCCGCCGTACTTGCGGCTGTCTTGCCCTTCCTGTTGGGCGAAGGCCTCAAAGATCCGCTGTTTGGCTTCTTCGGCGACTCCGACCCCGGTATCTTGGACCCGGATCAAAAGATCCACGGTTTCTGCACCCCCCCCGGTCGTCTCGCAAGGACAGACCGAAACCCGGACCTCCCCTTGGTCGGTGAATTTGATGGCGTTGCCGATCAGGTTCAAAAAAACCTGACGGAGCCGGATTTCATCGAGCAGCAACAGGGGTGGCAGACTGGGGTCGATGGTTTGGACCAACTTGAGGCCCTTGTCCTCCAAACTCAAGGTAAAGATGGCACCAACTTCCGAGAGCAATTGGCCCAGGGAAACCGGGGAGGGTTCAAGGTTGAATTGGCCGGCTTCGATTTTGGAAAGGTCCAGGATATCGTTGATCAGCTGCAACAGTCCCCGGCCCGCATGGCGCACCGAAGCCAGATAACCCCGCTCCCGGCTCCCTTCCACCAGGGTTTCCAAAAGCTCGGCGTACCCCAAGACGGCGTTGAGCGGGGTCCTGATCTCGTGGCTCATGTTGGCCAAAAACTCGGACTTGGCCCGGCTGGCCGATTCGGCCTCCTGCTTGGCCAAGATCAATTCCCGAGCCTGTTCCTTTTGTTTGGTGATGTCCTCTTGGATCATCAGCAGGTTTTGCAGGTCCCCCTGGGGGCCAAAGACCGGGGAGATGCTCGACAAAGCCCAGTAGAGGCTGCCGTCCTTGCGGCGGTTTTGCAGCTCCCCCTGCCAAGTGGTGCCCCCGCTCAGCCGGTTCCAAAGCTCCTCGTACACTTGGGGGCGGTGCTGGTTGGACCGCAGCAACCGAGGGTTTTGGCCCAGCACTTCCTCTTGGCTGTAGCCGGTGGTGTAGGTGAAGGCGGGGTTTACATACTCGATTTCCCCCAAGGGACTGGTGATCATCACCGCCACCGGGCTTTGGTCCACCGCTTGGCGCAACCGGGTCGCCTGTCGCTCGGCCTGCTTTTGGGCGGTCAGGTCGAGTACGAAGCCCAGGATCATCGGCTCCCCGGTTTGGGAAAGGACCCGTTTTTTCCCGACGATCAGGTCCACCCGTTTTCCTTGTCGGACAAAGGTCATCTCCTCCAACTCGCTTTTGTTGCGGGTCAAGGCGGCTGCATCGCTGAGCATGATGGCCAAGGCTTCTTCCTTGGGCAGCAGGTCCGCTGGGGTCAAGCCCAAGACCTCATCGGGTGAATGGCCCAAAAAACGGCCCATTTCCTCGTTGCACATCCGGTAGCAACCATGAGGGTCTTTGAGGAAAATGGAGACCGGCACCCCGTCCAAAAGCTCGGCGGTCAACCTCCTTTGGGCTTCCACCTCCTGGCGGCTCAAGTCTTGGAGCGCTCGGCTCCGGGAGAGCAAAAAGGCCAAAAAGCCCACGGCCAAGGCAAAAGCCAAGAAGGAATAGACAACGTAGTCTTCCTGGTGCCCGGTGGTTTGGTGGACCTCTTCGTGGGTGATGTAAGAAACGACCCGCAAGGTCTCCAGGGCCGCCCTGGGTCCGGCGGTCAACCTTGTGGGGCCTACCACCTGGGTTAGTTTAACCGAGGCCAAGGTCAAAAGATCCTCGGAGATCCACCTTTGCCCTTCATCGATCATCATCAACTGGGGCAATTCATTGGCCAAATCCAGGGGGAGTTGGTCCTCCTTTTCGTGGCCCATGCCGCCGATCATCAGGGGCTGGTCCAGCGCATCAAGCAACATAAAACGGCCCGGCAGCCGGGCGGAGTGGGCCGCCAAGTCGGTCATCAGGATCTCATGGGAATAATACAGCACCAAGGCCCCTGCCATGGGGTTGTCTTCGGCATACAGGGGGGTCCCAAAAAAAAGTGCCTTGCTGCCGTCCGGGTCCCGGCTGAGGTAGATTTGCCCTTTTTTGAGTTTTAGGGTTTGCAGGAATTCCGGTTCCGCCGGGCCCCCCGAGGGGTTTTGGTTGATTTGAACCTCCTGGGACTTGGCTTCATCAAAGCCCAGGTCCAAAACGATCTTGCCGGCTGTGTCGAGTAGCACCAACCGGCTGTAGATCCGCTTGGCCTCCATGAAGGTGAGCAGTTCGGGAAGGCTGAGGTCCCTGCGCAACGGGGTCTGTTCCAGGATAAAACGGTGCAGGTCATGTTGGGCCGACAGGTACAGCAAATCGGAGGTCATCATCTTGAGGTCTTTGGCAATCGCCGCCTGTTGCAGGTGCACTTGGGTGGCCACCTGTTCTTGTAGTTCCGATTTGTTCAGGTAGGCCAAATAGTGGTACAGCCCGGCATGAAACAGGGACAGCAGCAGCAAGTAGGGGACCAGATTGGACCAAAAGTAGCCCAAAAAGCCGGGCATTTTCCAAATTGCCAAAAACCGGTGCAATAGATTCATGTTGCTTTGGTTGGACGGGAGAGGCCTCCTTACTTGGAAGACTGCCCGTTGAAGTTAATTGATTTGGGTCAGTCTCGCAATGTTAAGCGTTCGAGGCAAGTTTTTGTGGACCCAGGGGGCGGGGCTTGGGTGGGTCGAAAAAACCAAGGCCCTTGACCCTTGGGGCGGCTTTACAAATCGGGCCGATTCTGCCATTGCTGGGCATGTTTTCTCTTCGACCCAAAAAGATGACCTCCCCCAACTGCCGGTTGACATGAACCTTTTGGAAGCCAAACGCTACGAACACCAGGAAGCAGAAGCCCGTTGGTCCCAGTTTTGGGACGAGTTGGGGATTTACAAATACGACCCCAACTCCACCAAGCCCCTGTTCAGCGTTGACACCCCACCACCCTACGCTTCCGCCGCTCACCTGCATGTGGGCCACGCCATGAGCTATTCCCAGGCGGAGATCCTGGTTCGCCAAAAACGGATGTCCGGGTTCAACTGTTATTACCCCATGGGCTTTGACGACAACGGCCTGCCCACCGAGCGGTATGTCGAAAAGAAGTACAACATCGACAAAAGCAAGATCACCCGGCCCGACTTTGTGGAACTTTGCATCAAAGAAACCAAAGAGGTCGCCGAGAGTTACCGGCGTTTTTGGCGGATGTTGGGGATCAGTGTTGATTGGAGCCTGGAGTACAACACCATCGGCAAAGGCCCCACCAAGGTGGCCCAGTCCAGCTTTTTGGATCTGGTCAAAAAGGGACTGGTTGGGCGCAAAAAAGACCCGATCATGTGGGACATCTCCATGCAAACTGCCTTGGCCCAAGCGGACATTGAGGCGATCGAGCGCAACGGGATGCTCAACGATGTGGCCTTCACTGCCGTTGAAGGGGGCCAAGAGCTGGTGATTTCCACCACTAGGCCCGAACTGATCCCCGCCTGTGTCGCTCTCTTTTGCCACCCTGAAGACGAAAGGTTTCAGTCCTTGTTGGGCAAAAAGGCCAAGGTCCCGTTGTTTGGCTACGAAGTCCCCATCTTGGCCGATGAATCGGTGGAAAAGGACTTTGGCACCGGGTTGATGATGGTTTGTACCTTCGGGGACCCCGAAGACATCGCCAAATGGAAAAAATACAAATTGATGAGCCGGGTGGTGCTCAATGAAAAGGGCATCCTCAACCGTTTGGCCGGGGAGTTTGAAGGGCAGCACGTGACCAAAGCCAGGGCGGCTATCCTGGCCAAGCTGGAAGAAACCGGGGCCTTGAAGGGCCAAAAGCAAACCCTCCAGCGGGTTTCGGTGTCCGAGCGCAGCGGCACGCCGGTGGAATACATCCCCCACCTGCAATGGTTCATCGACCTGATCGACCACAAGGAAGCCTTTTTGGACCGGGCCAATGAACTCAACTGGTTCCCCGAATATTTCCAGAAACGTTACGACCATTGGGTCGAAGGGCTCAAGTGGGATTGGTGTATCAGCCGCCAAAGGTTTTATGGGGTGCCGATTCCGGTTTGGTATTGCAACGACTGTGCTTATGTCCACTACGCCGAACCCGGCGAGTTGCCGGTGGACCCCACCGCCCAAGGGCCTGCCCTGGAATCCTGTCCGGTTTGCGGGTCCGGCAGTTTTCGGCCCGAAGAGGACGTGTTTGATACCTGGATGACCAGCAGCCTGACCCCCCAGATCAACGCCGGAATGGCCCTGAACGACAAAGGGCAATGGGAGGCCGAACGTCCGGGGCTGTTCCCGATGAGCATTCGGGTCCAAGGATTTGAGATCATCCGCACCTGGGCTTTTTATACGGTCGCCAAAAGCCACTTCCACGCCAACAGTCTGCCTTGGAAGGACATTGTGGTCAGCGGCTGGGGCCTGGACCAAGCGGGACACAAGATCAGCAAGTCCAAAGGCAACTACCAGGACCCGGCGGAGATCGTCCAAAAGTTCAGTGCCGATGCGCTCCGGTATTGGTCGGCCTTGGGCACCTTGGGCAACGACCTGCGGTACAACGAGATTGAGGTCAAAAACGGCCAAAAGCTGCTCAACAAGCTGTACAACTCGGTGCGATTTTTGTCCCAAAGTGTTGGGGAAGGGTTCAAACCAGGTTGGGACGAGGCGGGTTTGATGCCGGTGGACCGGTGGCTCTTGGGCGCTTGTGACCAGGTGGTCCAATCGGCGGGCAAACATTTTGAAACCTACGACTACTCCAACGCCTTGCGGCTGGTGGAGCGGTTTTTCTGGGACAGTTATTGCGACAACTACCTGGAGATGATCAAGTTTCGGCTTTGGAACAACCCCGAGACCGACCAGAGCTACAGCGAGGCCCAGATCCAGGCTGGTAAGGCCGTGGCTATCGAAGTGCTCTACACCTTGGTCAAACTCTTTGCCCCGATCCTGCCCTTTGTGACCGAGCATATCTACCAGGGCTTTTTTAAGGAAACCGTTGGCGGTCCAGAGAGCATCCATGTGGCCGCATGGCCCCAGAAGTCCGGGAAGGGGTACAGCGAAGTGGATTTGGCCCAAGGGGACGCAGTGGCCGAGGTTTTGAGCTTGATCCGTAAGGCCAAGATCGAATCCCAGATCGGCATTGCCACCAAGGTGGAACGGGTGGAGCTGAGCGCTCCAGCACAAACCTTGGTTTTGGCTCGTGCCTTTGAGGTGGAAATCGCCAGTGCCGTCCGGGCCACCAAACTGACCCTCACCGAAGGCCCCCTGAGCGCCACCGTCACCGCCACCCCCAAAGCCTAACCCTTCCCCCCACCCAAGTTCACCCTGAGGTAGGGGGTTGTTTTTTTGGGGGGGACTGCTGTTAGCCTACCTTTTGTTTTTGTGAATGGTTGGCGTAGGTCGGCCAACTGGGTTGGTATTCTTCCGATTGGTTGCCCCAGACGGCCCAACCTGCCCTCGGCCCACGGGCAAAGAGCTCGATCCTGGGACCGGAACTGCAAGACTCGATCAAAGGGTATTGTTCGTCCGGTTTGCGAGAATGCTCCCTTTTCTGGGATTTGATCACATTGACCTGACTCCTGCCTGGGGCCAAGGTGCGGGCGTTTTTCCCTCTGATCCCAAACAACAAAATTTCTGTAGTGTTGCGGAAGTAAAAACCCACTCCTCTGCCATCCGGTTCGCCGTCTTTGCGAACCTTTTGCCAAATCAAATTGGATTTGTAGGTAAACCCCCAAGCGGCCATTACCGCCAACCCGTCGGGCAGCAGTGCATTGGGAACCCACAGGTAAAGATGGGCTGGGTCGGCAACGATGTTTGAAACCGGCAACGCCTTGATTTCGTCCAAAGTCAGGGTAGAATACCGGCTCAGTCTCCGGTGCTCCGGGGCTACCTTGCCGGTGCGGTTTTGGAACTGCCAGGGAGGGTCGGCCAAGACGGTTTGAAACTTCCGAGTGCCAACCGTTTTAATCAAATCAAGGGCGGGGCTGTTCATACCCTCTCCGGCTTAGGTTATAAGTCAACAATAAGGCTTGGTTTCATGCCCAGAGCCAAGACAGGACAGCCGCCATTTCGTCCCGCCTTGAGACGGTACTCCAGTTTCCCCATCCAAGTTGTACTGGCTCCATACTTGTTTTTGATCCCCAACTCCTTAAAAACGGGATTCAGCTCTGCCAGAGCTAAAACAGCTGCCTGCAACATACCGTCATGCCGTTGTTTTCCCTTACCTCCCCGGTGTGGCGGATTTGAGGGGGGTAAGGGAGAGGCCGATACGGTCTTGGGGGGCGCTGAACCAAAGTTCGTCGTCTTGCAGGGTACAGCTCAGGTCCATGGATTTTTGCACCAAGTCTTCCAGGGACCGTTTTTCCAGGACCGAAAGCTGGGTGACTTCCAGGTGGGCAAATCGCTCCATGGACTTCTCGGCTCCCTGGAACCATTGGCTGGATGCTTGGGCTTGGTAGGGGAAAATTGAAACCTTTCTGGCTTTGCCGCAAGCTTGGCGGAGACGCTTTTCCTCTGGGTGGCCCAGTTCAATCCAATGGGTGATCTGGCCGGTCAGGTCCAAACACCAAAGATCGGGTTCCTCTTCAGAGCTGATTCCCTTGCAAAACTGGGGTTCCTCTTGGGACAAAATGGCAAAAACTGCGAGGCGAAACATCATCCGGCTCAAGGTCTCCGAAGGGTGCTGGGCCAAGGTCAGGCTGTAGTCTTGGTAGTGGTTGAGGTTCATGTTGGCCACCGAAAGGTTGGCCTTGTAGATCGTAGATTTTTGGGCCATCGGTTGCCGCTCCGCAAAGGGTTGGTTGCAACCTAAACCAAATCGGCCCAAGCCGTCCAGTCGGTGGGCAGGATGGCCGCCCAGGGCCGTCCAGGCGGGGGTGTTGTCCTCTAGCCTAGTCGATCAAGGGATCGGCTTCGATCAATTCCGCCCAGATGGAGCCCACCGCAATTTCGGCCTGGAACTTCAAGGTGACCCGGCTGGCACCCTTACTGACCCACATAAAAAGTTTGCGGTCGCTCCGTTGGAACATCCCCGAACCTTCATATTGGGGCTGGATCAGTTGGGTCTGGAACTCCCGGCTCTCGCCGTTGACCTCGTGGACCAAGGTTTGTTCCTGTAAGATCGACATTTCGATTTGGCTGACTTTGAGGTCGTCAAAGGCCCCGATCTTAAATTTCATGCCCGGCTTGCCTTCTACAGGGTAACTGCGGGCGTAGAAAATGGCGCTCAAGGGGTCTTGCAGTTCTGGGATCAATCCTTTGGTGGTGCCTTGGTCCAGCCCACCGCTGGTGTTGGCCGAGAAGCCCCGTTGGGTCCATTGGGCTTGGCCGGACTGGTAATCAAAGTGGACCTCATATTCCTGGTCGATCCGGCCTTCCTGTTGTTTCTTTTTGTGCCACAAGGTGTGGCGCAAAACCGGGTCCCATTCGGTTTGGACCAGATCGTCCACCGGGTAAACGCTGTGCGCCCAGCCGTCGTTCCAGGCCCTGGCTTCAAAGCTCAAGCAGTGGGGGGTTTGGGGGCAGGGGCCTTTGTTTTTGACCTCGGCGTAGCCCAAGGTCAACCAACCGCCCAAGCTGATCCGGTACAAGAGGCGCTCCGGTTGGGGCAAAGGCTTGGCGACCAGGGGTTGACCCCAGACCAACAGCAGGCCAACCAGAATCAGGCGAATCTTTGCCAAAGGGGGCTCCGTGGAGGTGAGACCGAAAGCATAATTTTCTAAGGTAAGACATTTTAAACTGGGACGCAAACCTTCCGGCGTAACCAGTTCAAATAACAGAAGTAGTTCTGCCTCAGGTGGAATCCAAAGGTTAGGGTTCCACCCCGGTGCCTGAAAAGATTCGCAGCACCAAGACCCCGGAAAGGATCAGGCCCATCCCTAGGACTCCGGCAAGGTCGAGGGGCTGTTTGAAATAAAAGACTCCCACCAAGCTGACCAGAACGATCCCCAAACCGGCCCAGATGCTGTAGGCCACCCCCACCGGGAGACTGCGTAAGGCCAGGGAAAAAAGCCAAAAACTGACCCCATAACAGACCGCTACCAAGAGAGAAGGCCAAAGCCGGGTGAACCCATCGGAAAGCTTGAGGGCGGTTGTCCCCAGCACCTCAAAGCAAATCGCCACCAAAAGGGCTAGGAAACCGGATAAACTAGGCATATTGTCGGTTGGGGTTGGAGGGTTGCTCTATCTCCAAGGTTTTTTGCATGGCCCAAGGAGGTGTGGCGCAAATCTTGGAGTCAAGTTGAGGAATCCCTGGGCGGAAGGTGCAGATAAAAGGTGCTTCCCTGGCCAACCTGGGACTGAAACCAAAGTCGGGAATAATACAGGAAGTTGTCTTTAGGGGAAGCCATAAGTCCTTCTGCGGTTGGGGTGGTTCCAAACCTAACTTTTGGTTGCACAAGCGCAGAGAGGGCTGGGGGTTGTTTATCCGCCCCCTTTGATGGCCCGGTCGATTTCCCTTTGGGTGTCTTTTTCCTTGAGGCTCGCCCGTTTGTCGTGCAGTTTCTTGCCCTTGGCCAGGGCGATTTCCACTTTGACCTTGCCCCGCTTGAAATACATGGAAATGGGGATCAACGTCAGCCCCTTTTCCTTGATCATTTGCCCTAGTTTCCTGATTTCCGAGTGTTTCATCAAGAGTTTTCGGACCCGGCTGCGGTCGTGGTTGTTTTGGTTGCCGAACTCGTAGGGGGAGATGTCCAACTGGTGCAGCTCCAGTTGGCCGTCGTTGGTGACCCGGCAGAAGGCCTCGATGATCTTGACCTTACCGGCCCGCAGACTTTTGACCTCCGTGCCGACCAAGGCAATGCCCGCCTCGAAGCGGTCCAAGACCTCATATTCAAAAAAGGCTTTTTTGTTCTGTATGATCGAAGACAAGGGGTCCTCCCAAGGTTATCTTGACATTCTGCCAGATTGCCCCCGATTTCTCAAGTGCCAACAAGAATCCAATTGCCTTGGGAAGCACTTCCGGTTAGATTGGACGCTCCCGCTTGACCCATACAGGAGCCATGAGCAATTCAGACCCCTCCAAAATCTCGACCTTCTTAGACGAGGAATTCCTCCGCAGCCCCGAGGCAAGACAGGTGCGCATGTTGGCGGAGATTGCCGCTCCGGGCCAAAAGTTCGCCAAAGAAGAGGTCAAAAACACCATCGTCTTTTTTGGCTCCGCCCGGTCCGTCTCCGAAAAGGATGCCAGAGCGCACCTGGAGGCGATTGAAGAGTTTATGACCCGCAGCGAGGTGATCACCGAAGAGACCCATGCCCAACTGCACCGGGCCCAAATGGACCTTCGGCTGTCCTACTACTACGAGGCGGCCCGCTCGTTGGCGTTTAAGCTGACCCAGTGGTCCATGGGGATCGTCCAAAAGGAAAAACGTTTTTTGATCTGCTCGGGCGGCGGTCCGGGGATGATGGAGGCGGCCAACCGGGGAGCGGCTGAGGCGGGAGGACCTTCGGTGGGGCTCAACATTACCCTGCCCTTTGAGCAGAACCCCAATCCCTACCAAACCGCCAAGTTGAGCTTCGAGTTCCATTACTTTTTTATCCGCAAGTTTTGGTTCGCCTACCTGGCCAAAGGGCTGGTGGTCTTCCCCGGCGGATTTGGGACCATGGACGAGCTGTTTGAACTTCTGACCTTGGTGCAAACCGGGAAGCTGCAAAAACGGATCCCCATCTTGCTTTACGGGAAGGAATTTTGGGGCGACTTCCTCAACTTCGAGGCGCTGCTCAAGTGGCAGGTAATCAGCGAAAAGGACCTTTTGTTGTTCAAGATTGTGGACGACGTGGACGAAGCCTTCGAGTTGATCAAAAACGGGATCATTGAGGAGTTTTTGTAATGGCCATTGCCAAAAAGCTGCAACAAAGCCTGGGTAGTTCCTCCCTGATCCGCCAGATGTTTGAGGAAGGGGAGCGGCGCAAGGCGCTGTACGGGGAAGACAAGGTTTTTGACTTCAGCCTGGGAAACCCGGTGTTTGAACCGCCCAAACAAGTGAAGGCGGCCCTGCAAGCCTTGATTGCCAGCGACCGACCGGGGCAACACCGGTACATGCCCAACGCCGGACTGGCCGGGACCCGCAGCTATCTGGCCGGGAAGCTGGCCTTGGAATCGGGCCTGGAGTTTGGGGCTGAAGACGTAGTGATGACCGTAGGGGCCGGAGGGGCCTTGAACGTGATCCTCAAGACTCTCCTCGATCCAGGGGACGAGGTCTTGGTGCTGAGGCCCTACTTTGTGGAATACGACTTTTACATCGACAACCACGGCGGCGTGCCGGTCTCGGTGCCTACCTTGCCCGATTTTACTCCCGATCTGGCGGCCTTGGCCCAGGCGATCAACCCCAAAACCAAAGCCCTGTTGATCAACAGTCCCAACAACCCCACCGGCGTGGTCTATTCGGCCCAACAGCTGGCGGAATTGGGGGCGCTGCTGGAACAAAAGTCACGGGCCTTGGGCCACCCGATCCACCTGATCAGCGACGAGCCCTACCGGGCGATTGTTTTTGACCGGTTGGAGGTGCCTTCGGTGTTTAAGGCCTACCCAAACTGCATCTTGGCCACCTCTTCAAGCAAGGACTTGGCCCTGCCGGGGGAGCGGATCGGTTATCTGGCCGTTTCGCCCCGCCACCAGGACCGTGCCTTGGTTCGGGCCGGAACCGTCTTGGCCTTGCGGACCCTGGGTTTTGTCAACGCCCCGGCCTTGATGCAACGGATGTTGCCCTTGGTGGACGGAGCCAGAGTGGACCTGGGGCCATACCAAAAAAACCGAGACCTTTTGTACGACCATTTGCGAGGTTTGGGGCTGGAATGCGTCAAGCCGGGAGGGGCCTTTTACCTCTTCCCCAAAGCCCCGATCGAAGACGACCTGGAGTTCGTCAAGGCCGCACAGGAATTAAACCTGCTCTTGGTCCCCGGTTCGGCCTTTAGGCTCAAGGGCTACTTTCGGATCGCTTATTGCTTTGAAACCGCAAAGATTGAAGCCAGTCTGCCGGTGTTTGAACGACTGGTGAAGCAGTTTTCCTGAAGCCTTGTCAAGCCGTATTTTGGCAACCTGGAACCAAAAAGGACGATGCCCCACCGCAAGTTAAATCCCTACACCCAGGCCATCCAAAACTGCCTGGAAGGCCTTCCGGCCAACAATCCCAATCCCGAGCTGGACTCCAGTACCGCCCAGTTTTTGGCCAACATGATCCAAGGGCGGTTTGTCCAATACCTGATCGTTCGGATTGCCACCGACCACAATATCCTGGGCCGGGGGCTGGAAAAGGAACTCTCCTTGGTGTTCATGAACCTGCTGACCGACAAATTTTTTGCGGTCTTTCGGGAGAAGGTCAAGGCCGACCCGAGCCTCGTTTTGATCATCGCCCGCAAGATCACCGAAGCCGAGTTGGCCGACCCAGACGACCTGGAGGTCTCGGACATCCTGTACCGCAACCTGTGCCGCCGGTACTTCGATTACATCTACTTCGATTATCTTTTGGTCTGGCTTTCCACCAGCCCCGAGGTGGAACGGATCGTCTTTTTGGCCCAAGTGGAGATGAAACTGGCGGATACCAAGGTCCAAAGGGCGATAAGGCATATCTTGCGGGACGACAAGGCGGGGATCGTGCCCTTGTTGTTCAACCGGTACCTGGGCAAAGGCAGACTGGAGCGCTTGGTTTCCCTGGTCACCAGTGGGGATTGGCGGCTGGAGGCGGCCTTTTTGGAGTCCAGGGCTGCCCATGGCCGCGCTTGGCGTGAATTTATGGCCCAGATTTAGGGGCTGGTCACTATTCTTCGTACCGCAGGGCTATCAGGTTGAGGGCGTAAAAGCCCAACCGACCGTAAAACCGCAAGGCCCCCGGGTTGCTTTTGTCGGCCAGCAACTGGACCCGCAGGTGACCCAATTCCTTGGACCGGGCCAATACCGCTTCCAGCAACGTTTCCCCGTAACCCTTCCCACGCAGGGCTTGGTCGATCACCAAGTCCTCGATCAGCCCTACCGGTCCGCCGGAGGCTGTGGAGATTAGGGTTTGCAAGGTGACCATGCCCTGGACCCGGCCTTCCGACTCCAGGACCAAGACCGTTGCCGAACCTTCCAACAAGGCCTTGAGCCCGGCGATCTGGGTGCCCCGGTCCGGGGTAAAGTCCCGTTCGATTTGGAACAGCTGGTCCAACAGCCCGGCCATGGCTTCCACGTCCGAGAGCCGGGCCGGACGAATCTGGGGTTCCTTCAAGCGATCATCTCCTGGACAAAGGCTTCGTAGCGTTTTTCCGCCTCCCCGATGCTGTCGATCAGGGATTCAAAGTGCTCCCCTTCTTTTCGCAGGCCGCTGGCCAGGGTGCCAATTTCATTGGTCAACTCGTTGATTTTGGACAGCTTCCCGACGCTTTCTTCTTGGATGTGGGCCAACGAGCCGTTCATTTTTTCGAGCCGGTCGATGGTTTGGCGCATTTGGGTGGTGAGGTTTTGGATCTCATTGGCGATCACGGTAAAACCCCGGCCTGATTCCCCGGCCTTGGAGGACTCAATCTTGGCATTGAGGGAAAGCATCTTGATCTTCCGGGCGGCTTCGTCAAAGTTTTGGGCCACCCCTTTGACCTGATCGGAAACCGACTGGACCTCCTGCTCCAACTGGTTGACCCCTTTGGAAAAGTGGTCGATCCGTCCCGAAACCTCCTGGACCTTCTCCAGGTTGGAAAACAGCTCGGCCGTGGCGGTCCGAAGTTCGCTCAAGGCCTCGCTGATCATGCCCTTTTGGTCCAGGTAGCTGCTGACATCGTGGGTGAAGGATACCACGGCCAGGATCTCCCCGGCGGGGCCAAACAGGGGGAAGGCCTTGATAATCAGGTCGGAACCAAATTTCTCTCGGTTTAAGAAGGCCTTGTAGGTCTGGCGGCTTTGGCAGACTCGGTCAAAAAGGCGGCTGTTCGGGTCTTTGGGAATGCCGGTTAAGGTTTGGGCGGACTTGGGAGCCAAGGGGGTGCCCTTGGGGGTTTTCATGTCCTGGTAAACCTTGAGCAGGTGGGAGTCCAGACTGGAATAATAAGCTAGATATCGTCCCGACCAGTGCTCCCCCGGTGGCAAGGCCAAACCGGCGGCTTGGACCGGATGGTTTTGGGTATCCAAGGCACTGGAAAAAGGGTCGAAAGGCAGGGATTCGGTGGCCCCGATGACCGCAATGGCCAGCTTGCCCGGATGTTCGGCGGCGATGTAACGGATGTTTTTGACGTAATGTTCCAACACCCCCCACTTGCCCCGCCGCCAAGAAAGTTCCTGCTCCAGCTGGGCCAGTTTGGCTTGCAGCTCCGGGGCCAAGGCGGATTCGGGCTTGTTTTCCCCTACGTTCATTTGGCTTCCTTCGGTTCCTTGTCCCTCAAGGGAGGGGTGTAAAGTTCGGGATACTTGGCCCAATGGGGGCGGTAGAGGTTCTGCAAAAACCTTAGATCTTGTTCCTTGTCCCCGGTCAGTACGTAAGGCGTGCCGATTCCGCCCACCTTGCGGCTGTAGTCCAACCAACAGGGCAAGACCGGGACCCCGGCCCCCAGGGCGATGTGGTAAAAGCCGGTTTTCCACTGGTCCCGTTTGGACCTAGTGCCTTCGGGAGCGATGACCAGGATCAAATCTTCGGCTTCCTTGAGGGTGTCGATCATTTTTTGGACCCGGTGGTCGTGGAAGCTGCGGTCAATGGAAATGCCGCCGGCCCAACGGGCCAGCCCGCCAAAGGGAAAACGGAAAATGCTGTCTTTGCCCATCCAGCGGAAGTCCTGCTTGAGGATGAAGGCGGCAAAAAGCATGAACACAAAGTCCCAATTGGAGGTGTGGGGGGCTCCTATGAGAACGTACTTCCTTAGTTTCGGAAATTCTCCCTCAAAATGCCAGCCAAAAAAAAACATGCCCAACCGGCTGATCGGGGCCATGAATGCTTGGACCCAAGGGGAAACAAATAAAGTAGGCTTCATGGCACTGTCAAAAAGCTCATGGTCCCTTTCAATTTCTTGCTCACTTCAACAAACCCAGGTAGGCTGTTCCAAAAAACCAAGGATTATGGCGTTTTTTGGAAGCGGTTGCATATCAGGCGAAGCGTAAGGAAACTTTTTCTTGACTTTGCCCCTTTCTTCGGAAAGTTTGGGGGGTCTTTCAACTTAGGGTGCCTTGGGTTCGGGCCGGTTTCAACCGGCGGAGAAACAAGGTGAGGCACAGCGCCTCTTTAGCCTATTCGATACAATCTGGGAGAACGAATGGCAAGGAAGAAGATTGCACTCATCGGTGCGGGGATGATCGGTGGAACCTTGGCCCATTTGTCCCTGATCAAGGGGCTGGGCGATGTGGTGATCTATGACATCAAGGACGGCACCCCCCAGGGTAAGGCCCTGGACCTGACCCACTCGGGCCCGATCTTGGGCTTTGACTACGACGTGACCGGAACCACCAATCTGGCGGACATCGCCGGGGCGGACATCGTGATCGTCACCGCCGGTAGCCCCAGGAAGCCGGGTATGAGCCGGGATGATCTTTTGACCATCAACGCCGGGGTGATGAAGTCGGTAGGCACCGGGATCAAGGCCCATTGCCCCAATGCCTTCGTTATTTGTATCACCAACCCCTTGGACGTGATGGTCAACCTGTTGCAAAAGTACTCCGGGGTTCCCGATCACATGATGGTTGGGATGGCCGGGGTACTGGACAGCGCAAGGTTTGCCGCCCACTTGGCCGAAGAACTGCAGGTCTCGGTGCGCAACGTCCACGCCTACGTGCTGGGCGGACACGGGGACAGCATGGTGCCCCTGGTCCACATGACCAACGTGGCCGGTGTGACTTTGGAACAAATGGTCAAAAACGGGCGGCTCAAACAAGAACGCTTGGATGCGATCGTTGCTCGGGTTCGCCAGTCCGGCGGCGAGATCGTCACCCTCTTGGGCAACGGCTCCGCCTTTTACGCTCCGGCCAACGCTGCCATTTTGATGGCCGAAGCCTACTTGCACGACCGAGGCAACATTTTCCCCTGCGCCGTCAAGGTGACCAAAGGGGAATATGGCATCAAGGAGCCTTTGTTTGTAGGGCTGCCGACCCGGATCAACGGAAGCGGCGTAGTGGAAGTGGTGGAGTTGGAATTGACCCAAGCAGAGCGGGATCGCTTGCAGATCTCGATTGATACGGTTAAATCCCTCAACGAGGCAGTGGCCAACCTGGGCCTCTGATCCAGTTTTTTTTTAAAGGGGTGTTTCTGCCCCTTTTTCATCCCCAATCGGAAAAAAAACCAGATGAAGATTCACGAATATCAAGCCAAAGGGATCATCGCCAAGTATGGGGTCAGTGTTCCCAAAGGGTATGTGGCCAAGTCGGTCGAAGAGGTGATGCAAAATGCAGCCACCTTGGGCGGGGAGGTTCGGGTGGTCAAGGCCCAGATCCACGCCGGTGGCCGAGGCAAAGGCGGCGGGGTCAAGGTTTCCAAAGGCTTGGATGCGCTCAAGGAAAACGCCACCAAGATCTTGGGCATGCAGTTGGTGACCCACCAAACCGGCCCCCAAGGCCAGAGGGTCAAGACCGTCCTGATCGAAGAGGGGATGGACATCAAAAAGGAACTGTACTTCTCCGTGCTGGTGGACCGGGCCAAAAAATCGGTGGTCCTCTTGGCTTCAACCGAAGGCGGGATGGACATTGAAGAAGTGGCCGCCCATACTCCGGAAAAAATCTTGAAGGAAGTGGTCAGCCCCATTTACGGTTTGCGGCCCTTCCAGACCACTAGGCTCGCTTACGGTCTGGGGCTCGACCAATATGGCCCCAAGGTGCTCAAACAGGCCCACGGCTTTTTTAACGGTCTGTACCAGGCCTTTATGGCCGAGGACTGCGACCTCCTGGAAATCAACCCCATGATCATCACCGGGGATGAGCGTATCCTGGCCCTGGACTGCAAGATGAGCTTTGACGGTAACGCCATGTTCCGGCACAAGCCGACCTTGGAGCTGCGGGACGTGGATGAGGAAGACCCGGCGGAAGTGGAAGCCAGCGGTCACGACCTCAACTTCATCAAGTTGGACGGGAAGATCGGCTGTATGGTCAACGGTGCCGGTTTGGCCATGGCTTCTATGGACATCCTGGCGGCCTACGGTGGCAGCCCGGCAAACTTCCTGGACGTGGGCGGCACCGCCGACGAGGAACGGGTGACCAACGCCTTTCGGATCATCACCCAAGACCCGAACGTCAACTGCATCCTGATCAACATCTTCGGCGGGATCGTCCGGTGTGACATCATCGCCAATGGGGTGGTGGAAGCCTTCAAAAAAGTGAAACTGGAAATCCCGGTGGTGATCCGGCTCGAAGGCACCAACGCCGAACTGGCGGCCCAGATCATCAAAGATTCGGGGCTCGGAGGCAAGCTGACCATGGTCAGTGGCTTTGGCCCGGCGGCCAAAAAGGCTGTCGAAATCTCCACCCGCAAAAGCTAACCAAATCCAAGGCCCCGAGGAACGATGAGCGTATTGGTTGATAAGAATACCAAAATTCTGGTGCAAGGCTTGACTGGAGCACAAGGCTCGCTGCACGCCAGGAATTGTAAGGCCTACTGCAACACCCAAGTGGTGGGCGGGGTTACCCCCGGTAAGGGCGGAACCGAACATGAAGGGACCCCAGTTTTTAATTCGGTCCGAGATGCGGTGGAAAAAACCGGTGCCGATTGCAGCCTGATTTTTGTCCCCCCGGCCTTTGCGGCAGACGCAATTTTGGAGGCCATTGAGTCCGAGGTTCGGCTGGTGATCGCTATTACCGAAGGCATCCCGGTCAACGACATGATCGCCGTGGCTGCCGCCCTCAAGGGCGGAAAATCCCGGTTGGTCGGCCCCAACTGCCCTGGGGTGATTACCCCCGGCCAGTGCAAAGTCGGGATCATGCCCGGACACATCCACAAGGAAGGTAAGGTAGGCTTGGTTTCCCGGTCGGGGACCTTGACCTACGAATCGGTTGCCCAACTGGTGGCCCACGGCTTTGGCCAGTCCACCTGCATCGGTATTGGTGGCGACCCGATCAACGGCACCAACTTCATCGATTGTCTGCGGCTGTTCCAAGACGACCCAGGGACCGAAGCGATCGTGATGATCGGTGAGATCGGCGGGACCGCCGAAGAAGAAGCTGCCGACTTTATCAAAGAATATGTGACCAAGCCGATGGTTTCTTACATCACCGGCCAGACCGCCCCTCCGGGACGGCGGATGGGCCATGCCGGGGCTATTGTCTCCGGTTCGGGCGGCTCGGCCAAGTCGAAGATCGATGCTTTGACCCGGGCCGGGGTTCGGGTGGCCGCCACGGCAGCGGAGATCGGCTCGGCGATGGTTGAGGTGTACAAGCCTTAAGGTTTGCTCCGCCTAAAAAACAAAAAGGCCGGAAGCCCAGGGTTGGGTTCTCGGCCTTTTTTTTATTTTTTATGCCGCTGTTTTGCCCCTCCCGGCCTGTCACGCTGGAGGCCGCGGGTTCGAACCCCGTCAAACCCGCCATTAAAATCAGTCTCTTGGCCAAATCGGCTGTTTCCCTGGGGGTCCGCTCCCCACTTATTCCCCACCAAAAAACCAAGTTTCAGCCTAAAGGAATCGGGATTGGTTTGTCTTGGGGTGAGGAGTTTTTTTTGGCTGGAAAAGCCCAAAAGGGAACCTGGGGAAATCAACACCAGGGAAGGACAGGGACTCTAGGGAAAGGTTGGAAGTCCGCCCTGCACAACAGGCGGCTTTTAGGTCAAAGGATCGGGGTCTTAATAATTTCCGAACCGCTGCTTTTTATCCTGCAAGTAGTCCAGGATGTCGCCCAGACGGTAACGAACCAAATTCCCATCTTTGATGTAGGGAATCCCGGTCATTAAGGTCCGCTCGTTTTGCAGGGTTTTGACCGCTTTCCCGGACACAGCGGAAGCCTTTTTTTCGTTGAGCATCATCTCCCGAGCCAGAGACCGCTCCCCCAAGGCCTTCCAGTCGTTCGGGAAGAAATGCCCCAGCACCTCGACCACGATTTGCTTTATCTTTTCCCCGCTTTCCAGATGGTCCAACCGCTTCTCCAATTCCGTCAAAGCGATTTCGGAAGGTTGGGGCTGTACCTCTTTCTGAAGCCATGCATCCTTCGGTGCTGGCTCTAATCCCAAGACCGGGGGCACCTCTTGGACAGGTTCTTTCGGCTCGGAGCAGGTCCATCCTGGCCTCCTGGAAAGATAGCCAATCAGATACAACGGGAAAAAACATGCCAAGACGGCATAAGTGAAGGATTCGAACTGGGTCCAAACCGGGTGATCTAAGGGGGTTCGGGTGAATAAGGTCCCTAGGATGACCGAGCCCACGCCGACCCAGAGTTCCCGTCCTTCGGGAATCGGTTTTTTGAACTTAAAGGGAATCATGTAAGACCTCCTATTGTGGATGGTTTCCAAGTCCGGCCTTGGGCTAGGAACCGGCGAAATGTTCCGGTTGCCCAGCCACAAAGGCCTAACCAGGACTACTGGCAGGATACCGGGTAGCACTCCCAGGTTGCCCAGGTTCGACCCGAACTTGTCAATTCCAGGAGCAGGAAAAATCTTTTACTCCTCCCTCAAAAAAATACTCGAACCGATCCCCAAAGTTCTTCCCAATCCTCAAACCTGCGTATAGCGACCGTATACCATCGCTATACACTGCATATCCTTGCTGTAAAAGGACCAGCAGACTACCGTAGCACAGATGTAGCACGCCGTAGCACAATCGTATTACGATGAATTTCCCCCGCCTATTCCCAACTGGCGGACCTTGGCCGAATCTATGACTCCCGCCCAAGCAGCAAAGCCGATTGCGTTGAGTGTCTTCCCTTTCATCTCCGCCTTTTTGTCTTGGCCAGGAGGGAATGGGGCCATAAAGGAAATCCGGGCTTGGGTTCAGACTTCTATCCTCTTCCAACAACATCCCGCCCCGCTTGGTTTGCTGATCAAATTTGATCGGCAACCTGAAAATGGGAAGTTTTTTGCGCTCTTGCTTGGGGTAGAAGCCGGAGCAGAAGCAGAAGGCATGCCTGCTCTTTTGGCGAAAGAAGGGTCTGCTTTTGCCACTTGCACAAGAAGCCCTCTTATTTTAGCCTGGGGCGTGCGAAAGGGGATTTGGGGCTACCAGTCGGTTAGACAAAAAGGAAAGGCTTTGAAGGGCCAAGAAACAAAAAAATTGGGGGAATTGCTGCTGTACCCTGGCGAGGATGGCCGGTTGAATCTTGAGGTACGCTTGGAGCAGGATACCGTTTGGCTCACCCTCAATCAAATGGCCGGCCTGTTCCAGGTGGATAAATCAGGGATCAGCCGCCACCTTCGGAATATCTACGAATCCGCCGAACTGGACAAAGGGGCAACTGTTGCAAATTTTGCAACAGTTCAAGAGGAAGGGAGGAGAAGGGTCGCCAGGGAGTTGGAATATTACAACCTGGATGCTGTAATTTCGGTCGGATACCGGGTCAGGAGCGGTACAGCAACCCGCTTCCGCCAATGGGCGACCGGCGTTCTCAAGGAGCATCTGACCAAGGGTTACACGATCCACCGCCAGAGATTCGAGGAAAACGCCAAAGAGCTGGAAGCAGCGCTCAAGCTGGTTCAAAGGGTAGCGAAGAGCCCGGAACTTGAGGAGAGGACGGGCAGGGGCTTGGTGGAGCTAGTCACTCGCTACGCCCAGACCTTTTTGCTCTTGCAGCGGTATGACGAAGGGCTGCTGACCGAGCCGCAAACCCAGCCGGGCGGCCAACTGCCCAGCCTAGAGGAAGCCCGCCTTTCTCTTGCCAACCTAAAAAAAGACCTAATCCACCGCAAGGAAGCGACCGCCCTGTTTGCCCAAGAAAGGGACAACGGCCTTGCCGCCATTTTGGGGAACCTGGACCAAACTGCTTTTGGCGAACCGGCCTACCCCAGCATTGAGTCCAAAGCGGCCCACCTGCTCTATTTCGTGATCAAGAACCACCCCTTTGCCGATGGCAACAAGCGAAGCGGAGCCTTTCTGTTCGTGGACTTCCTCAACCGCAACGGGCGATTGCTGGACCAAACCGGCAGCCCGGTGATCAACGACCTGGGACTTGCGGCCTTGGCCCTGCTGGTGGCCGAGTCCGCCCCGGCGCAGAAGGAGACGATGATTCGGTTGGTGATGAATATGTTGGTTCTTTGCTATTAATCAGAGCATTTAAGACCAGGAAGATCGTCCAAGCAAAAAGTTATCTGGACAATGTTGGCCCAGAGGGCGGTGGGGGTTTTGACGACGGCGGCATAATCCCCCGACTCAGCTCGTTGAACCTTTGGTCTCTGAAGAGTACAAAATCCTTGCAATCCAATGGTCTTTTTGACTAAAGTCCCAATAAGCATGGGACTTTTTTTAGGCACTTGGATTGTGCTTCAACAATTAAGTGCCTGATTGGCTGCGTTATTTTTAAAAACCAACCCCATTTACCTTGCACTGACTTGCAAGAGGCACCTTTTAACTAAAGCTTATGGAAAACCCGTTTTTTGACAAACCAATCCTCAACTCTCCGTACAAGCCCCCCACTAAGCATTGGGAGCTTGACGAGACTGGCCAGCCGACCCAAAAAATCCTAGAAAAACGCCGTAAATCAGAGTTCATCAGCCCCATTCCCAAAGCCAAGAAACAAAAAAAAACCGCCTCTGGGGAACAGCAAGTCTTTGGCTATCAAGATGTGGCCGGGGTCTCCAACCCAGAACAACAGTATTTCGTCAGTCAGATCATCAATTCGATCCGGGAAAAGGTAGCTCATTGGCGGGCCTTACCCAACCCCAAGGATTGGAAGGTGACCCCCGAAACTGCCCGGCTTCTTCAACATTGGCGGCACCACGACTTCAGTGGGGTTCGGCCTTTTTTCTGCCAAGTTGAGGCTGTGGAAACGGTGATCTGGCTTACCGAGGTTGCTTCCAGAGGCGGCAAGGAGGAAAAAAGCTTAACGGATCACTTAGTCAGCGCCAATCGAGAAGCGAACCCGGACCTAATGCGTCTGGCGCTAAAACTGGCCACCGGGGCGGGCAAGACCACCGTCATGGCAATGCTGATCGCTTGGCAGACGCTCAACGCCGTTCGTAGGCCGAGCAGCGACCGGTTCACTAAAGGCTTTTTGATCGTCACTCCCGGCTTGACCATCAAAGATCGCCTCCGGGTTTTGATGCCCAATGACCCGGAAAAATACTACGCCAACCGGGAGCTGGTGCCCCAAGACCTTCTCCCCGAAATGGCCAAGGCCAAGATTGTGATTACCAACTATCACGCCTTTAAGCTCAGGGACCGGTTGGGGCTCTCCAAAGGGAACCGTTCCTTGCTACAAGGCCGGGGTGAGGCGATCAACAGCTTTGAAACCGAAGGGCAGATGCTAAAGCGGCTCATGCCTGAGCTGATGGGGATGAAAAACATCTTGGCCATCAACGATGAAGCCCATCATTGTTACCGGGCAAAACCGGGGGCGGAAGAGATTGAGGATCTCAAAGGTGAAGAAAAGGACGAGGCCAAGGAGAACAACGAGGCCGCAAGGCTCTGGATTTCCGGTTTGGAAATCGTAAAGCGTAACCTGGGACTGGTTAATGTGATCGACCTTTCGGCCACTCCCTTTTTCCTCCGAGGTTCCGGTTATGCTGAAGGTACACTTTTCCCCTGGACCATGAGCGATTTTTCCCTGATGGATGCCATCGAATGCGGGATCGTCAAGCTCCCTAGGGTGCCCGTGGCCGACAATCTGCCCGGCACAGACAGCCCCGTTTTCCGCAACCTCTGGGATCACATCGGTAAAAAAATGCCCAAAAAGGGTCGAGGCCAATCGGCCAAGCTGGACCCTTTGAATTTACCTTTGGAACTGCAATCCGCCTTGGAAGCTTTGTACGGCCACTACGCCGAAACCTTTGAGCTGTGGCAATTGGCCAAGATTGAGGTTCCCCCTTGCTTCATCGTGGTCTGTAACAACACCTCCACCTCCAAACTGGTTTACGATTACATCTCCGGTTTTAACCGGGACAAGGAGGACGGCAGCACCGAATGGGTTCCCGCTCACCTAGAGCTTTTCTCCAACTTTGATGCCGACGGCAACCCTTACCCAAGACCCAAAACTCTTCTGATCGACAGTGAGCAATTGGAGTCTGGAGAGGCTCTGGACGAGCAGTTTCGCAACATGGCCGCCGGCGAAATCGAAGCTTTTCGCAGGGAAATTGTCGAAAGGACCGGGGACCGCCAAAAGGCCGAAGGACTGACCGACCAAGACCTGCTCCGTGAGGTAATGAACACGGTGGGCAAGGAAGGCAAACTGGGTGGGGAGATTCGCTGCGTGGTTTCGGTCTCTATGCTCACCGAAGGTTGGGATGCCAACACCGTCACCCATGTCCTTGGGGTTCGGGCCTTTGGCACCCAGCTTTTGTGTGAACAGGTGATTGGCCGGGCTTTGCGCCGCCAGTCTTACGACTTGAACGAGGAAGGGCTGTTTAATGTCGAATATGCCGATGTCCTGGGCATTCCCTTTGATTTCACAGCCAAACCTGTGGTGGGTCCGCCCCAACCGCCAAGAAAAACCATCCAGGTTAAAGCGATGCGCCCGGAACGGGACAGTTTGGAAATTCGCTTCCCCAGGGTTCTGGGCTACCGGGTTGAGCTGCCTGAGGAACGGTTGACCGCAACCTTTACCGCTGATTCGGAGATGGTGCTGACCCCCGACTTAGTTGGCCCCACCCGGACTCGTAATGAAGGGATCATCGGTGAGGCGGTGGACCTTAACCTGGACCACCTGGAACAGGTCCGCCCTTCGACCTTGTTGATGAACCTAACCAACCACCTGCTCTTTCACAAATTCCGCTCCGAAGGAGAGGAACCCAAGCTCCATCTTTTCGGCCAGCTCAAGCGGATCACCAAGGAATGGCTGGACAGTTATCTAGTCTGCAAAGGCAAGACCTACCCTGCCCTATTGATGTACAAAGAGCTGGCCGACCGAGCCTGCGAAAAGATCAGCGCCGCAATCACCCGCTCCTTTTTGGGCACCAACCCGATCCTGGCGGTTTTGGATTCTTACAACCCCATCGGCACTACCGCCCATGTCAACTTTAACACCTCCAAAGAGTCCCGTTGGGCAACTTCTTCGGAGCGCTGCCACCTCAATTGGGTGATCCTTGACAGCGATTGGGAAGGGGAGTTTTGCCGGGCGGCGGAGGCGCATCCCAAGGTAAAAGCCTATGTCAAGAACCACAACCTGGGCCTAGAGGTGCCCTACCAACTGGGGGCAACCCTGCACCATTATCGGCCCGACTTTATTGTCCTGGTGGACGATGGGCGACCCGACCCCTTGCACCTGATCGTAGAGATCAAGGGCTTTCGAGGCGAGGATGCCAAGGTGAAGAAGCAAACTATGGAGACCTATTGGGTTCCAGGGGTGAATTACCTAGGCCGGTATGGCCGCTGGGCCTTCGCCGAGTTTAGGGATGTGTATGAGATTGAAGCGGACTTTGAAGCGAAGATCGAAGCAGAGTTTAACCAACTGATTCAAAATACTCTCAGTGCTAAAGAATGAAACGAGACACCATCCACGGCTTAACCCAGCAATTTGAGGCCCAAGCCCAGCAAACCGAAGGTGGGGTGGAGTTCTGGTTTGCCCGAGATCTGCAACACCTCCTGGGTTACGCCGAATGGCGCAACTTTTTGGCTGCCATCAACAAGGCCAAAACCGCCTGTGAAGTTTCCAACCATTTGGTATCAGACCATTTTGTTGACGCTAACAAAATGGTTGGTCTGGGTTCAGGCACACAAAGAGAAATCGAGGATATCCTGCTGACTCGGTACGCCTGTTACCTGATTGCCCAAAATAGCGACCCTAAGAAACAAGAAATCGCCTTTGCCCAGACCTACTTTGCGGTGCAGACCCGTAAGGCGGAGTTGATCGAAAAACGGTTCTTAGAGGCTGAACGGGTTTCGGCTCGCAAAAAACTTTCGGAAACGGAAAAAGAGCTGTCTTCGGTGATTTATGAACAGACGGGCGGCAATCAGGATTTTGCCCTGATCCGCAGCAAAGGGGATCAAGCCTTATTCAACCGCACCACCAAAGAGATGAAGGCCCAGTGGCAGGTTCCAGAAAACCGGCCTCTGGCGGATTTTGCTCCCACTCTGATAATCAAGGCCAAGGACTTTGCCTCTGAAATCACGATCTTTAATGCCCGGCAAAACCAGATGACCACAGAAAAGGAGATTTCCAAGGAACAGGTGACCAACCACCAAGCAGTCCGCAAGACCCTGCTGGAACGAGGGATACAGCCGGAGAGTTTGCCCGCTGCTGAAGATGTGAAAAAGGTAGAGCGCCGGATCAAAGCGGAAGGAAAAAAATCTCTAAAAAAACCAGACCCCCTATAGACCCCTGACCAAAACCGAAACATGGCAAAAAAAGGCAGCAAAAAAACCGAAAAGCTACAGGTGGAGGCCTTCACCCATGAGGAGGCTTCCAGAAAGAACATCCCGACCGCCGAATACCAGTCGGTGATGAAGAAAGCGGACCAGGGGGTCAAGACACTCCGTTACCCCAGGAACCCCGACCTGGACCCCCAGTTGGTTTGGCGAGGGAAGGATGCCCAGGACCAAGCGGACTTGGCCGTTGCCGCCCCGCCCATCTACATCCAGGAGAAGGTCCACCCCAAGGCGCTGATTGACGACCTCAAGCGCCAATCCCAGGCCGACCTGGAGCCGGACAACGAACAGGTGGACATCTTCGCCGACTTTAACGGCATCCCCAAAGGGGCGGACAAGACCGATTTTTACCGGCACGACCAAAACTGGACCAACCGGATGATCTTGGGTGACAGCCTCCAGGCTATGGCCAGCCTTGCCGAGAGGGAGGGCCTGCGGGGCAAGGTCCAGTGCATTTATTTTGACCCGCCCTATGGGATCAAGTTCAACAGCAATTTCCAATGGTCCACCACCAGCCGGGATGTCAAGGACGGAGCCAAAGACCACATCACCAGGGAACCGGAACAGGTCAAGGCCTTCCGGGACACTTGGCGGGACGGCATCCACAGCTACCTGACCTACCTGCGGGACCGGTTGACCGTGGCCAGGGACTTGTTGACCGAGTCGGGTTCGATCTTTGTGCAGATCGGGGATGAGAATGTCCATCGGGTCCGGGCTGTGATGGATGAGGTGTTTGGGGATGAGAATTTTATTAGCCAAATTGTTTATAGGACCACAACAGGCAAGGCATCGGAAGCTTTGGATAATACTTGTGATTTTATTTTATGGTTTGCCAAATGCAAGGACAAAACAAAATTTAGGAGATTGCTCTTCAAGCGAGATGCAGAGGCAGATAGAAATTTTAGATTTGATTTTTCAGAGGATGGATTATTTGGGGTAGCTGGTAAAGAACCTCACCGAATATCTCGTATGAACCCCATTACCTCACAATCAGGTAGTACAACAACGACATTTGAGTATCCATATTCAGGTCGAAGATTTGTCCCTGGAAAAGGAGGGTGGAAAACCAATTTCAGCGGAATGGAGCGGCTTAAAAAATCCCAAAGACTGACCTATTCTGGGCTAACCTTGGGTTTCGTCAGACCTTTTATTGACTTTGGTTTTCAAACATTTTCGGATGTCTGGGACGATACTCGACAGTCAGGCTTTGGTGACTCAAAATTGTATGTCGTTCAAACGACCACCAGAGTTATTGAGCGCTGCATTCTTCTTACCACCGACCCAGGCGACCTAGTCCTAGACCCCACCTGTGGCTCCGGCACCACTGCCTATGTGGCCGAGCAATGGGGCCGCCGCTGGATCACCCTGGACACCAGTAGAGTCGCCTTGGCCTTGGCCAGAGCCCGGATCATGGGGGCGAGGTATCCCTTTTACCTGCTCGCAGACAGCAGAGAAGGACAGCAAAAGGAAGCGGTTTTAACCCAAGTTCCCCCCTCCGAATCCCCCACCCACGGCGACCTGCGGCATGGCTTTGTTTATGAGCGGGTTCCCCATGTCACCCTCAAGTCCATCGCCAACAATACCGAGATTGATGTAATCTGGGACCGGTTTCAAGAGGTCTTGGAACCCCTGCGGACCCAGCTCAACCAAGCCTTGGGCCAAAAGTGGGAGGAATGGGAAGTCCCCCGTGAGGCTGGGGCCAAGTGGTCCAAAACAGCCCTGGAAACCCACGCTAAGTGGTGGGAAAACCGCCTCGCCCGGCAACGGGAGATTGATGCCAGCATCGCCGCCAAGGCTGAATCGGAATACCTCTACGACAAACCTTACGAAGACAAAAAGAAGGTCCGGGTCGCCGGTCCCTTCACCGTTGAAAGCCTCTCGCCCCACCGGGCAATGGGGGTGGATGAAAACGATGAGTTGATTGACCCCCTCCAGGCCGCCCAGCGGCAGACCGATGCCGAGTTGGGCTTTGTCCCCATGATTCTGGAGAACCTCAAAACCGCCGGGGTCCAACAGGCCCATAAGGAAGACAAGATCACCTTCACTTCCCTGACCCCTTGGCCGGGTCACTATATCTGCGCCGAGGGAAGGTATGAGGAGGGGGAGACCGAGAAGCGGGCGGCCATCTTCATCGGCCCCGAGTTTGGCACCGTCGCCCGTGGGGATTTGGTCGCCGCCGCCAGGGAGGCCGGAGACGCAGGGTTTGAAGTCTTGGTCGCCTGTGCCTTTAACTACGATGCCCACAGCTCTGAATTCAACAGTCTAGGCCGTATCCCGATCCTCAAAGCCCGGATGAACGCCGACCTGCACATGGCCGAAGACCTCAAAAACACGGGCAAGGGCAACCTCTTTGTGATCTTCGGCGAGCCGGACCTGGAGATTTTGGAGGCCCCCGCCGGTCAAATCATTGTCAAACTCAACGGAGTGGATGTCTTCCACCCCGCCACCGGCAAGGTCCAAAGCGACGGCCCCGAAGGCATCGCCTGCTGGTTCATCGACACCGATTACAACGAAGAAAGTTTCTTTGTCCGCCAAGCCTATTTCCTGGGTGCCAACGACCCTTACAAGGCGCTCAAAACCACGCTTAAGGCCGAAATCAACGAAGAAGCCTGGGCCTCCCTCAACCGTTCCCAATCCCGCCCCTTCCCCAAACCCACCTCCCATCGCATTGCCGTCAAAGTGATCAACCACCTGGGCGATGAGGTGATGAAGGTGTTTAAGGTTTAGCTCGGTGAGTAAGACCGGTTAATGTATCACTTTGGAAAAAAATGGCACTGATTCACGAGATTATAAGTTGGTCTGAAAAACTTCCTTCTTGGCAGCGCGATGCCCTTCGCCGCTTATTTGACAAACCAGAAGGATTGGCAAGTGATGACTATGAAGAGTTGTACTGCATGATGAAAAAAGAAAATGGCATCCCTGGTATCACAGCGCCTGAAGCAAAGCCATTATTGACATCACATGTTCCAAGTGACCCTAAAACTAGCGCACTGACTACCCTTGAAGAACTTAAAGACCTTCAAAATGTGAATATGATCGCTGAAAATCAATGCTTAAAGTTCGAAAAGCAGGGTTTAAATGTGATTTATGGGGGCAATGGGTCGGGAAAATCTGGCTACGCACGCATTTTGAAACATGTATGTCGAGCAAGAGGGGAGTTCTCCAAAGTTCTCCCAAATGTTCATCTTTCTTCATCGCCCGGCCAACCTGGGGCTACGTTAGTTTATTCCAGCGCAGGCCAAGAAACCTCTGAGCTTGCCCCACTTTCGTAGAGTCCTTAATTGGCCAACAGCATCTCATACTCCTCGGGACTTTTGTAGCCCAAAGTTGAATGA
>MFNF01000045.1 GCA_001783715.1 Candidatus Lambdaproteobacteria bacterium RIFOXYD2_FULL_56_26 | reverse complement strand
CAAGCCTCGGGGGATGGTGGATGCCAATTGGTGCATCAGTTACCTGACCATCGAACATATCGGCCCCTTTACCCCGGTCCAAGCCAAGGCCACCCGGGGCAGCCTGTTTGGTTGTGACCGTTGCCAGGAAGGTTGCCCCTACAACCAAAAGGCCCCGGTCCAACCGGGCGGTCCCTTTGCCTTTGACCCCCGTTGGGAAGGGCTGGAACCGGCCAAGGTTTTGGGCTGGAGCGAAAGGGAGTTTGAAGCCCTCAAGGTCAAAAGCCCAGTCAAACGGGCGGGGCTCGAAGGTTGGGTGCGCAACGCCAAGGCGGCCTTGGGCGAGCAAGACCCTTAACTTGCCGGTTCTGTGCGCTTGCCTGCGTCCTAGGAAGAACCACCCGGTTGTTTCGCGGTGTATTTTAAAAAATGGGTATTTCAAAAAAATAAAGGCAGCGGCGGAAGAAGCCGCCCCGAGGTAAGGCGGGGGACCTGCCTCAAGTCCGACATCTACAGCCACCGTAAAACTTACCCAATTGGTAAAGTTTCGTTGACAAGAGCTGCTTGCAGGCTTATTGTTACCCTTATGGATGACTATTCTGAAAATTTGGATTTACTGTTCGGCGCTCTGTCGGACCCCACCCGCAGGGGGATATTAAGTAGGCTTTGCCAAGGTCCCGCCTCGGTCGGGGAATTAAAAGAGCCCTTTTTGATGGCGCTGCCTAATTTATTGAAGCATATCAGACTGCTGGAGAATAGCGGGCTCATCGAAACCCAAAAATATGGCCGGATGCGAATTTGCTCACTTAAGCCTGACGCTTTAATTCCGACAGAAAAGTGGTTGGAAGAGCAACATCGGTTGATGGAAGGCCGACTTGACCGCATGGAAGCCTATATCGAAACCTTGAAAACGACGAAAGCAAAGGAGAATCCAGATGAGCAAACATGATTCCGCTTGGCCCCAAGACTTGATCGAACGGGAAATCGTCCTGACACGGGTGGTGGATGCCCCCAGGGAACTGGTTTTTGAGGCCTGGACCAATCCAGACCACCTGCCCCAATGGTTCGGACCCGATGGCTTTGAGATAAAAACCAAGGAGATTCAAATCGTCGAAGGCGGTTGGTGGCGTTTCGACATGATCGGCCCGGATGGTACCTGCTACGGCAGTCGGATGGAATTTAATCGCATCAAACGCCCCTCGCAGATCGAGGTCAGTCATGGCGAAGATAACGACTCCGACCCGAATCGGTTCTTCATGTTGGTCACCTTCGGCGCACAGAGCAACGGCAAAACCGTCGTCACCCTTCGCCAGCTGCACCCTTCGACCACACGCCGCGACGGTGTCCTAGCCTTCGGTGCCGTGGAGTTTGGTTATCAGACCTTGGACAAACTGGCAAAGCAGGTCGCTGGATTGCTAGGTTCTGTTGACCTTGCAGGGGCACATCCTGCCTAGAGCCAGGCCCTAGGGAGTTTGAGGCCCTCAAGGTCAAAAGCCCAGTCAAACGGGCGGGGCTCGAAGGTTGGCTGCGCAACGCCAAGGCTGCTTTGGGCGAGCAAGACCCTTAACTTGACAGTGAAAGGCGGGGCTCGGCGGGCAGTGGCCAAGTCAACCTTCCTAGTCTCAAAAACAGCGGCCCCAAGGAGTTTAATAAAAAAAGTTGTGGAACTTTGCGGGAAATTGGGTCCACTTCACTATAAGCAGCCTCCCGAGGCTGACATTTCAGTGAAAAATCGATCCAAAAAGCTAGAAACTGAAATGTCGCCAACTCTGCAGCGGTCTTTAATTGTTTGAATGGACTTCAAACTATACAACAGGGCTTGGGATTCGGTTGACTTCCTCTTATAATGTATCTACATTGTAATCATTCGAGGGAGGTGACATGGAGCTCAAACTGATTCAAATCGGAAATTCCCAAGGAATCCGACTGCCAAAGGCGGTGCTGGACGAAGTTGGACCTTTTGCCGTGGCCGATTTGCAGATCAAGGACGGCGCTTTGGTCATCACCCCCAAAAGAGCCCCCCGCCAGGGTTGGGAAGAAGAATTTAAGGGCTTCGGCC
Source organism: Candidatus Lambdaproteobacteria bacterium RIFOXYD2_FULL_56_26 (assembly GCA_001783715.1). Classification (GTDB taxonomy): domain Bacteria; phylum SAR324; class SAR324; order XYD2-FULL-50-16; family XYD2-FULL-50-16; genus XYC1-FULL-56-13. Next base: position 22,157 of record MFNF01000045.1, on the reverse strand, counting down.
AGGCTGCTGAAGAAAAGGAATTGTTGGCCGACCTGGAACAGGTGACCCCAGAGGAGGACTGGACTTGGTAAAGCGCTTCGAAGTCCACCTAGTCAACCTGGACCCGACCGTGGGCAGGGAGATCAAAAAGACTCGGCCTTGTGTGATCTTGTCGCCCGATGAGATGAACCACCAAAACTGGGTGGTTATCATTGCACCGCTCACTTCCACCAGATGCCCCTACCCCACCAGGATCGCCTGCCATTTTCAAGGCAAGGAAGGCGACATAGCGCTGGAGTACCTACGCTCGGTTGATGCCAGCCGTTTTGTGAAAAGACTGGGGGAAATCAGCACCGCCGAAGCAAAGGCCGTTTCAGAACGCCTGGGCGAACTGTTCGCCTTTTAGGTGGGATGTGTACGCTAAACAACAGGATCGTACTCATTTTTGTACAGTCTTTCACAACCAAAGTCGGCTCCACTCTGCTCTGGATCAGCCGCTGGAGGTCTATCAAAAGGGCAGGCTCAGAGTTGCTTTGGTAGAACAGGCTCAGGAAGATGGCCTAGTCCAAAAGATGCCTGGACAAATGGGTCCACTTTAGGTGTCTTGACGATGGGGACCACTTTAGTCAACTGCTTAGGGAGCTTCCTGTTTTTTACCCCTAGCTATCTGAATTCGTTCATCAGCGATTTCTCCAACAAGTTTCGCCTACTCTCTGTTTCTTGAATGCCCAGAACGCTGACCTTTTGGAATCTTCCGAGCACTTTTCCGAATATCAACAAATTCAAGCTTTACCGCCGCTTTGATTCCTAAGTTGTTGAAAACTATAAATGCACCTTTTGAGTGATCAAAAGTTTGTGTGTCAACGAACTTTTTAATCCGATGTGGAGTGCTTTTTTTTATGATTTTTCTAATGCGATCTAGGTCTAAGTGATCCGAAATATAAAGCAAATCATGAGCATTCAAAATCTGGAGCTTATTCACAGCGTCAACATCTCCATTACATCTCATAGGATAAACCTCGTTGGGGTTTCCGAGCATTCGATACACCACAGGATCAAATAAGAGTAGAGTAGCTTTAGGGGAAATTGGCCAGAAAACCATAAGGCCGACGGAAGATAACCCAATAACACTCTCACCTGTGACTCCAGTAGCAAATTGATTATAAAATACAACCGGATTGTCCGAGGTAATGAACTTAGAAGAGGTATGTTCAGCTGAAAGAAGCCTAGCTTCCAATTCCAATAGGATTGGGCAAAGTGGTAGTAAACTGCCTATTGCAAATGTTGCTGGATTATGAAGGCCTACTCGAAAGTTATCCAAGTTGATACCTTTGAGTGCAGGCTCTTGCTGAAATCTGAGATCCCTCTTAGCAATCTCCTTCATAAACCCATCAAAGAGTTGGTCTAATTTATTTCCAGATGCAACAGTGCGAGCATATTGCAGCGTAATGGCAGCCAGCAAGTCCAAGTACTGTTCACCTCCATGAGAAGGAATTTCCATATTCTTTTCGATCCCTACTACAAGCGGTATTACCTTACATTCAAGATCTGAAAGTGCTTTTTCAATCTCTGCACCACCGTAGAAGTTATCCTTTTGGCATTGAGGCTCATAAGGAATTTTTTGGAGTAGTTTCTCCTTTGAAAGTTGATATGCGTTGATTTGTTTATTACCAAACGCAAACAACTTTAAAAAAGCTCTCGGAACATAATGTTGATTCTTGTATTCAGCCATATTTTACAGTGCCATCCGTTCCAATTTTTCATGATGCTTTTTGTAGTCAGGCATCACATCTGAAGTGGACCCCATTGTCCAGGCACGAATCCGGCCTAAAGTAAGATAGAATCCGGCTTGGTTTATGCGGCCAAGCCCTGAACTGGAGTGTTGGCCAAAGTGAACCTCCGCTGGGGTTCTGCCTTGATAGGACTGATTGCCCCCCCCAAAAAAAAACCTTTGGCTCCGGCCCTAGGGGGCATTGAGGCGGGCCAAAGGCTCCGTTTGTTGTCCATTCCGCCTAGCTGGATCGTTTCCCTGTCCGCCTATACTGAGGGGGACCTTAAACTGCGGTTCCCGGAGCTTTGTTTCGACGGGTTTTTGAATAAACCCTTAGAGTCGGAACGGCTACTCTTTTTGCTGCGCCGTCTGCCCGGCTTGGGGACCGAAGCCCCGGAGGCCTAAAGGCCGAAGCTGGACAATAGATCGTTGATCCCCGATTGGGTCTGGGCCTTAAACTCCCCTGACATTGCCCCGGACTGGAGCCGGATCAATTCGGGGGCCAGTTCGGCGTATCCGGCGGCCACCAAAATTTTGAGCAGGTTGACCTTCATCTTTTGGTAGAGCAGCTCTCGGGACATGTCGTCCCCGGCGTGGTCGATCTCTTGGATCAGGTCCAAGGTCCCCCTGCCAGCGGTGGCCAGGGTTTCCTTCAGCTGTTCGGCCAGTTTTGCCGCCTTGGCTTGGTGGAACTGCACTTCAATGTGCTTGCCCATCAAGGCCAGCATTTTAAAAACCTTCACCTGTTGTTCCCAGCTGCACTCCTTGGGCAGCACGGCTCCGTAAGGGGGATAGCAGATCAACACCCCTTCTTCGGAGGTCTCGACCCCCAGGGAAGACCCTTCGGGCACCAGCCGGAGTTGGGGGTCCCCTTCGATCATTAGGGTTTGGCGCATCACTAACCCCAGCCGGTCAACCAGCCCCAACGGGTTAGCCACATCAGCGTGGTCGTTGAGGATCATCAGGAATTCTTCAAACAGCTTGGCTTCGTTTTTGAGTTCTTCCTTTTCTTCCTTGAGCCCCAAGAGCGTCGCTTTTTCCTTCAGGCAAGACTCAATGGTCGAAAGCAGAAGCTTGGGTTTGACCGGTTTGGTCAGGTAGCGGTTGGCCCCTTCCTGGTTGCCGACGATCATCTTGTCTTCCCCTTCCAATGCCGACTGAAGGATCACCGGGAGGTGTTCAAACCGTTTGTCGCTGCGAATCTTGCGCAACAAGGCAATGCCGCTGGGGCCGGGCAAAAGGTTGTCGAGGACCACTAACCCGATCTGCGGGTCATTTTCGATTTTTTCCCAGGCCTCGTTGACCGTCATCGCCTTGGCGCAAGGGTACCCTGCTTGGGCCAAGGAATGAACAACCATCTCAAGAGTGACCAATTCGTCCTCAACAACCAGGATCTTTGGTTTTGGCTGGGAGGCATTGGGGGACAAACTCACCTGAGATACCCTTCTTGGGTCAAGTTGGGATTTCCGGTTGGTTTTGGGTTGCAGGTCCATGGCAGTCCTCATTTGGGGATTTGTCTTTCCTTGAAACTGAACAGTTCTGATAAACCCACCGTAGTGTAACAGACAAACAAATATCGCTCAACCTCCAAAAGTCTGGCCCCCCATAGACAGGGTTTGAGCGGTTGACCAAACGAGGGGCTTGGTCCCATAGTGGAACCCGACACCCATAGACTTCACCTCATGGAAGAACAAGACAAAATCACCACTCCCACCCCTCTGGAAGAGGACCAAAAGGAAGTCTCCCTGCGGCCCCGGTATTTTGATGAATATGTGGGCCAAGAAGAGATGAAGGAAAACCTCAAGGTTTTTATCGCCTCCTCCCGGCGTAGGGGCCACCCGTTGGACCATGTGCTTTTGCATGGACCGCCGGGGCTGGGTAAGACCACTATGGCCAACCTGATCGCCAACGAATTGGGGGTAGGGCTCAAGTCCACCTCTGGCCCGGTGATCGAACGGCAGGGCGACTTGGCGGCGATTTTAACCAGCCTCGAAGCAGGGCAGGTGTTGTTTGTTGATGAGATCCACCGGATGAGCCGGGTGGTGGAAGAGGTGCTGTATTCGGCGATGGAAGACTTCAAGTTGGACATCATGATCGGCCAAGGGCCGAGCGCCCGGACCTTGAAGCTGGACCTGCCCCCCTTTACCTTGATCGGGGCGACCACGAGGACCGGCCTGCTCTCGACCCCGCTGCGGGAGCGGTTTGGCATTCCCTTGCACTTTGGCTTTTACAAGCCCGAGGAGCTGGCCAAGATTATCCTTCGTTCCGCCGGGATTTTGGAAGTGGAAATCTACGATGCTAGCGCCCTGGAGATCGGCAAACGGAGCCGAGGCACCCCCAGGATCGCCAACCGCCTGCTCAAAAGGGCCCGTGACTTTGCGGACCTCAAGGCCGGGGGGGTGATCACCGAAACCATCGTCAACGAAACCCTGCGCCGCTTGGGGGTGGACGAATATGGCATGGACAAGTTGGACCGGAAGATTTTGGAGCAAATCCTGGTCGGCCATGCCGGTGGGCCGGTGGGGATCAACACCATTGCCGCTTCGGTGGGGGAAGAGCCGGACACCATTGAAGACGTGGTCGAGCCCTACCTGTTGCAAATGGGCTTTTTGCAACGGACCCCCAGGGGCCGGATGGCGACTGACAAAGCGAGGGAAGCCTTGGGCCTGAAGCCTCAAGGGCTGGATCAACTCAAATTTTAAGGGAAGGCAGATGAAGGGATGGATGCAGTTTGCGCTGGGCACCTTGGTTGCCTGTGGAGCCGGGTTTACCTACGCCTGGATTCGAGGGGGCCAGTTGCCTGAGGTACATGAAGTCTCGGTCAAGGCGAGGTTCAAGGCCCCCGGCCCTAAGCTCTGGGCCTTGATCAGCGACTTGGAAGGCCAACCGAGGTGGAAGAAGTCCCTGGTCTCGGTCAAACGGATCGAAGGGAGCGAGGAGGTTTATGTGGAAGACTACGGCGGCACCAAGCTGACCCTCAAAACGGAGGAACGGGTCGAAGGCCAGAGGTTGGTCCGGGTTCTGGTGAACCAAAACATCCCCTACCAAGGCTCCTGGACCTACGTTGTAGAGCCCCTGGGCCAGGAAGAATGCCTGCTGACCTTAACCGAAAAGGCCCAGATCAAAAACCCGGTCTTCCGCTTTTTGGCCCAAGGCTTTTTTGGGTATGAAGAAAGCCTCAAGGCCGCTTTAACCGAGCTGAGTGCTGTTGCGGGGCCGGTGGAGTTCCAAAAGAATCCATGAAAAAAGCCTACATCCAGACCTTCGGCTGCCAGATGAACGAACATGACAGCCGGAGGATGCGCCACCTGTTGGACCAAGAGGGCTTTGAACCTGCCTTGACCCCCGAAGAGGCGGAACTGGTGGTGCTCAACACCTGTTCGGTCCGGGAGAAGCCGGAGCACAAGGTTTATTCCCTGGTCGGTCGTCTGGCCCAACTCAAGGCCAAGCGGCCCGAAATGGTGATCGCCGTGGCGGGCTGCGTGGCCCAGCAGGAAGGCAAAAAGATCCTCCGCCGCCAAAAGGCGGTGGACTTGGTGTTTGGCCCGGACCAACTGTTCAATCTGCCCCAAATGCTGGCGGACGTGAAGGCTGGGAAACGGGGGGTTTATACCGAATGGGCCGAGCGGGAAAAAAAGGTCCAAAACTTCATCCCCGAAGAGGAACTGGCCGCCGGAGAGGTGGAAGGCGGGCAGGGGATGGTGGTGATCACCAAGGGCTGTGACAACCATTGCAGCTTTTGTATCGTGCCCCGGACCCGTGGCGCACTGGCCAGTCGGGAGCCGGAGAACATCCTGGCCGAAGCGGCCGACCTGATCGAGAAGGGGGCCAAAGAAATCTTGCTGCTCGGTCAAAATGTCAACAGCTACCAAGTGGGCAATACCGGCTTTTTGGAGCTGCTCAAAGAGGTGGCGGAGCTGCCGGGACTCAAGCGGCTGCGGTTTATGAGTCCTCACCCCAACGACTGGAACCTGGCCCTGACCGAACTGATGGCCCAAAAAAAGGTGCTGGCCAAGGCCCTGCATCTTCCCTTCCAAGCGGGCAGCGACCGAATCCTGGCCGAAATGCGCCGGGACCACACAAAGGCCCAATACCTGGAAAAGCTAGCCCAACTGCGGGAACGGATTCCCAACCTGCAACTGACCACAGATGTGATCGTTGGTTATCCCACTGAGACCGAAGCGGAATTTGGGGAAACCTTGGCGGTGATCGAAGCGGGGCGGTTTTTCCAGATTTACGGTTTTATGTACAGCCCCCGGCCCGGCACCAAGGCGACCAAGCTGGAGGACGACATCCCCCTGGAGGTCAAGGAAAAGAGGTTGCAGCAGGTGATTGCGTTGCAGGGGCGAATCCAAAACGAAATCCTGGATGAACACCTGGGCCAAGATTTTGAACTGCTGATCGACTCCGCCCACCCGGACTTCCAGGGCACCATGCAAGGGCGCACCGAAGGCGGAGTGCGGGTCTCGGTTGCCGACCCGGACCTGGAGATCGGTGACCTGGTCCAGGTCCAAGTCACCGAACGTCGGGACCACTCTTTGGTGGGAGTGCGGCGGTAGCTTTTTTGCCCGGAAAAACCGGGAGATTGCGCCCAAGGTTTGACCGCTCGGCCAAACCGGTTTAGAATCAGTAAACCAAATTCTCTTTCCAATCTTGCCCCCCCCAGGAGCCCCATGGAACTCAAAGGAACCCAAACCGAAAAAAACCTGCTCAAGGCCTTTGCTGGGGAATCCCAGGCTCGCAACCGTTACACCTATTTTGCCGGACAGGCGGAGAAGGAAGGGTTGGTCCAGATGGCGGCGATTTTTCGGGAGACTGCAGACCAGGAACGGGAACATGCCAAACGGTTTTTTGGTTTTTTGGACGGCGGCGAGGTGGAGATTACCGCCAGTTATCCGGCCGGCAAGGTGGGCAAGACCGATGAGAACCTTCTTGCCGCCGCCCAAGGAGAGGAACACGAGTGGCAAACTCTGTACCCCGCCTTTGCCAAGACTGCCCGAGAAGAGGGGCTTGAACGGGTAGCCCTGGCCTTCGAGGCGATTTGCAAAGCCGAAAAGCGCCATGCCGAGCGTTACCGGGCGCTGTTGGAGACCCTCAACCAAGGAGAGGTCTTCAAACGGGGGAACTCGGTGATCTGGCGGTGTCGCAACTGCGGTTACATCGAAGAAGGCCCGGAGGCCCCCAAGGTTTGCCCGGCCTGCCTACATCCCCAGGCTCATTTTGAGGTCCCGGCGGGGCTGTTGGCCTTGTAGGGGTACAGCCTTTTTTTTGGAAGGGGGCAGTTGGTCCCCAAAAGACCCCGGGGGGCGAGGGTAACACCGGCCCCACTGGTCGGCAGGTTCCTGTTGGGGGAAGCCTTGGTCCCCATCCCGCACCCCCTGCCCAGCCCCTAGATTTCCTCCCTTGACCCGGTGCCACTGGGGGGAGATAATCGGGCAATTTTCCCCCTCCCTTGTCAGAGCAAATGGACCAGATTACCGAGCACAAGATTCAGTCCAGAGAGTCCCTGGCCCCCCTGTTTGAGTCCCTCCGGGGGCAAGGGAAAAAGATCGTTTTTACCAACGGTTGTTTTGACCTGATCCACAAGGGCCACACAAGGTACCTACGGGAAGCCAGGGCGGCAGGGGACCTCTTGGTGGTGGCGGTCAACACTGATGCCTCAGTGGTGCGGCTCAAAGGCCCCAAAAGGCCGGTTGTGCCCTTGGCCGAGCGGATGGAGATCCTGGCGGGGTTTTATTTTGTGGACTATGTCACCTTTTTTGACGAAGACACGCCCTTTGAGACGATCCGCCAACTGAAGCCCCACCGGCTGATCAAAGGCGGGGACTACGCCTTGGACCAGATTGTGGGCAAGGATTTGGTCGAAGGCTGGGGCGGCGAGGTCTTCACCATCCCCGAGATCCCCGGCGGCTCCACCACCGGGGTGATTGAACGAATCTTGGCCCTGAACGAAACCGATGTTTGACCGCAGGCTTTGGCCGTACATTGATTGGGTGTTGATTGCGCTGGTGGCGGTGATCTGTGTTTTTGGCTTTGCCACGGTTTATTCCGCCTCGGTCAGCTACGCCAACGGCAACAGCTTTTTCCCCCGGCAATTGCTCTGGTTTTTGGCTGGTCTGGCGGTGTTGGCCTTTACCACTGCCTTTGACTATAAAATCCTGGGCCAAGTTTCCTTGTGGCTGCACCTTTTGGTGATCGGTCTTTTGGTCTTGACCCTGCTGTACGGGACCGGCGGACCGGGCAGCAAGGTGGAGCGGTGGCTCAAGCTCGGTCCCTTTTTTCTCCAACCTTCCGAATTTGCCAAATACACCTTGGTGCTCTACTTGGCCCATTACTTCCGGGAATCCCGGCGGGTGGGGGAGATTGGGGTCAAGGAGCTGGCTTGGCCTTTGTTGGTGACCGTGATCCCCTTTGTATTGATCCTCAAACAACCGGACCTGGGGACCGCCGGGGTGGTGCTGGTGGTGTTTGTGCCAGTGATCTTCCTAGTGGGGCTTCGGTTTCGGGTGATTGCGGTGATCATGGGTCTGGCGGCGGCCTTTGCGCCCTTCATTTGGGCTTACGGCCTCAAGCCCTACCAGAAGCACCGGATCTTGACCATGATCGACCCGGATGCCGACCCGTTGGGCAAGGGCTATCACATCATCCAGTCGAAGATTGCGGTGGGCTCGGGGGGAATCTGGGGGAAGGGGTTTTTGGAAGGGACCCAGGCGCACCTGAACTTCCTGCCCGCCCGGCACACCGACTTCGCCTTTTCGGTGTTCGCCGAAGAATGGGGCTTTGTGGGGACCAGTACCTTGGTGATCCTCTACATCTTTTTGACCTTGTGGTGCCTCAAGGACATCGGCAAAACCAAGGACCGGTCGGGGACCATCCTGGTTTTGGGGGTCACCTCCAGCTTGGCCGCCCAGATTTTGATCAACCTGGGCATGGTGATCGGCCTCTTGCCGGTGGTGGGAATGCCGCTGCCTTTTGTCAGCTACGGCGGCAGTGCGATGATCAGCCACATGATCGGGATCGGCCTGATCGTCAACGTCAGGATGCGTCAGGCCGACGGTGCGGCTACCAACCCATCCTTCTCGTAAGCGCCTTGGCGTAGGCCTGTTCGTAGCCTTTGACCGCCTTGGCCCAGCTGAAGTCTTGGGCCATCGCCTGTTTGGCCATCTTTTCGATCACCGGACGTTCGTTGTACCAAGTGTAAAGTGCCCAGCCGATGGTGTCTTTGAGCGCTCCGGGAGTGATGTCATTAAAGACGAACCCGGTGCCCTTGCCGGTTTTGGGGTCCAGGTTGGTCACCGTATCGGCCAGACCGCCGGTGGCCCTGACGATCGGTAAGGTACCGTAGGCCATGGAATACATCTGGTTGAGCCCGCAGGGTTCGTAGCGGCTGGGCATCAAAAAGAAGTCCGAACCGCCCTCGATCAAATGGGCCAACCGGGGTTGGAAGCCAATGTAGCTGCCCATCTTGCCGGGGTAGATCGAAGGGAGCCACCCGAAAAACCCCTCCATTTCCTTGTCCCCACTGCCCAGCAGCACGATTTGTAGGTCCCAGGTCATCAATTCGTGGATGATCGCTTGCAAGAGGTCAAAGCCCTTTTGGTCCGCCAAGCGGCTGACCACCCCAAAGACCGGCTTGTTGGGGTTGACCTCCAAAAGAAACTCCTTTTGCAGCGCCTCCTTGGCCTTGGCCTTCCCCGCAAGGTTCTTGGCGGTGTAAGGGGCGGGGAGAAAGGGGTCCTTGGCGGGGTTCCATTCTTGGGTGTCGATCCCGTTCAAAATCCCCATCACGTCCGACTTGCGCCGCTCCAGGTAGGAAGACAGGCCATTGCCGCCGGGCTCGGAGAGGATTTCCTGGGCGTAGGTCGGGCTGACCGTGGTGATCTGGTCGGCATAAAAGAACCCGCCCTTGAGGTAGTTGAGCCCCCCAAAGGCCTCAAACTCGTCGGGCCGCAGTTGCATCCAGTTGAGCCCGATGAACGGGGCCAGCCCCAGGCCGTCAAAAATGCCTTGGTAGCCGATGTTGTGGATGGTCAACAGGCTGGCGGTTTTTCTGAAAAAGTCCCCCTCGAAGCCCCAGGTTTTAAGGTAGTAGGGGATCAAGGCGGTCTGCCAGTCCGAACAATGGACCACATCCGGGGCAAAGCCCAAGGCTAGGCTCAAGTCCAGGACCGCTTTGGAGAAAAAAGCGAACCGAGCGCCGTTGTCCGGGTAGGCTTTTTTGCCATCGTCATAGATGGGGTTGCGGCTAAAAAAATCATCATATTCAATCAAATAGGTCGGCATCCCTTCAATGCGGGTCTCCAGAACCGAAGCAAAGAAGGTGGCGGTGCCCAGGTGGACAAAAAAGGGCGAAAACTTGGGAGTCAGTTCAAACTTTTGGGTGTTGATGATGCCATGTTTGGGCAGCACCAAAATCACTTCGTGCCCCGCCTTGTGCAGCTCCAAGGCCAAGGTCCCGGCCACGTCTCCCAGACCGCCGGTTTTGAGGAAGGGCACCGCTTCAGAGGCGGCCATTAGAATTTTCATGCAGTTTTATGGAAGGTAGGGTTTAGTGGCGGTCCAGGTCTTTGGGCACCGCAGAGAGAATCTTTTTTTCCAGGAATCCTGGACCTAGTTTATTGATCGCATTGATCATTCCTTGCAGGGATTGGGTGGCCTTTTGCTGCCGCTCGTCCATCTGGGCCATCTGGACCAACAGTTCCGGGTCCACAATCGGTGGCTTGGGTGGGGTGGCCGGTTTGGCTTTGGGCTTGGGCCTAGTCCCACGGGTCTGGGGTGAGTCGAACTCGGTGAGCTGGTGAGGGACCACAAATTTTTCCTGCAGGTCCTTTTTGAGCTTGGCCAAGACCACCGGCCCGGAAACCTCGTCCAAGGCGTAACCCGGCGATTCGGGCAAGCCGTTCAGTAGCCGTTGCAGCTCCGGCCAAGTGATCAACTCGGCCACCTCGTCATGAAAGTCGGCCAAGGCTTGTTTGTATTTTTCGTACAGTGGCTTTTTCATGGAAGCCGCCGAAGGGTCGGAATGGTTGATGACCTTGAGCAGCTTGGAAAGCTGGTTGGCAAAGGTCAAAAGCTGCAAGGTAATCGGTTCCATGTGGCCTACAAAACCTGGTCAATCAAGGTCAGGGCTTCCAACCCGCTTTTGCGCAAAGAAAGGTTGGGAGGGGTGATCGCCGGTTCGACTGGATTGATCCGAATGGTTTTAGCTCCCCGGCGGGCCAGGGTTTCGGTCATCAGCCGGATGGTGGGGACCGCCAGCCCCGCCCCGATTTCCAGGGCGACCAACGAATGTTCCTGGTGTCGAAATAAAAATTCTTTGAACCGCTCCTCTTGCCGGGAGCTGCGTTTGTTGTTCCAATGGAAGTCGTTGAACATCAAAATATTGGGCCTGGAAACCCGGTTGCACTTGGGGCACTTGGGGACCACTACCGCCCGCATTTGTTCGAGATCCAGCCGCACCTGCTCTTGGTTTTCCCAAATCTCTTCAGAACAGGGCTCACAACATTGGAGGTGGTGGATTGAGCCGTGGACCTCATAAACCTGGGACGGCTCGAATCCCGCTTGGAAAAAATGGCCGTCCACGTTGCTGGTTACTACAAAAACCTCGATTCCCAAGCGTTTCCCCCAGTCGAGCAAAATTTTGTACCCCCGGTGGGGTTCGGTCTTGCGGTACAGCTCCAACCGGTGGCCATAAAAGCCCCAGCCAAAGGCGGGGTCCCGGTCAAAGTGCAAGGGGTCGGCGACCTGAGCAAAATTGAGGCCCAAGGCTTGGTAAGGGGGGTAAGACTGCCAAAAGCCCTTGTCTCCCCGGAAGTCGGGCAACCCCGAATCCACACCCATTCCGGCGCCCGCCAGGACCATTACCCCTTGGGCGGAGCGGATCCAATCGGCGGCAATCGAGAAATTTCCCATGGCCCCTCTGGTGGTGGGTCCGGTTAAAAAATCCAGCCCCAAGCAAAGTTACAGGCTACCTGTTTTTCCGCCAACCGGCAAGGAGAATGCTCTAGGCACGGGCCTTGAGGGTACAAGGATTTTACTTGTTTCCTTGTTTTGGAAAGGGGTATAATCTCTCACTCTTTCCGGCAGGTTAAACCCAGTCGGACTTTTGCAACCTTTTGAGGAGGATACTTGGACGACCCTGGCCGTCATTCGATTTTTTCGATGTTCAAATGGTCTCGCCTGCCCTTTGGCAAGGAAGGGGGGCAAGCCGACTCGGAACCGCCCCCTACCCAGGAGGAACTGGATCTGTTGGCCAACATGGAAGAATACTTTGAAACTACCGCATCGGAGATCTCGACTCCCCGCACCAACATGCAAACCATCGAGAAGGACGCTACCGTAGCCGATGCCCTCAAACTGTTTCCCGAATCCGGTTACTCTCGCATCCCGGTCCAGGACCAAACCAGGGACAACATTGTCGGGATCCTGTTTGCCATCGACCTCTTCCCCCATGTAGAGACCGGCAAGAAAATCAAGGTGAGCGAGTTGATGCGCAAGCCGCTGTTTGTCTCCTACTCCAAGCCGATCCACCAACTGCTCACCGAGCTGAAGCAGAAAAGCGCCCACATGGCGATTGTGGTGGACGAATATGGCGGGGTTGACGGGGTGGTCACCATCACCGACATCATCGAAGAACTGGTCGGAGACATCCCCGACGAATCCAACCGGCACAGCGACCCCAGTTGGGAGACGGTGGAAGACGGGTTGATCGTCATGGATGCCAACTATGATCTCTTTGAGTTCAACGAACTGTTCCATACCAACTTTGAGCGGGACGGAATCGAAACCATCGGCGGTTTTATCTGTTACAAGCTGGGTAAGATTCCCGCCAAAGGGGAGCAGTTCAGCCTAGGGGAGATCCAGATCACCGTTTCCGAATCCACGGACCGGCACTTGACCAAACTCAAGTTGACCAGTCCCCAGGCCCAATGAGGGCGGGAGCCTTCTGGAGTCTTTGTGCCGGCTTGAGCCTGGGCCTGATCGGTTGGCCCGGCGCTTGGGGCTGGGCCGGGTGGGTCTGGCCTTGGTTTTGGTCCAAAGGATTTCGGGAACCCCAACCGCTGGGATTGGGGGCCTTTGGGCTCGGTTTGGTCTCTTCCCAAAGCCTTTGGCTGGTGCCCCTTCTGCTCCAATCCCACCCCTTTGCCGTTGGCCCCTTGGCTTTGGCTTTGGGGCTGCGGCTGCTGTCTTGGTGGCTGCTTTTGGGACTGCTGTGGGTTTGGAGCCGCCGGACCTCCAGGTGGTCGCCTCAAAGCCTGTTTTTTCTCTGTTTCCCCTTTTTGTACCTCCTGCAAGCCTGGAGCGGCGAGTTTTTCCCCCCAATGGCTTGGCCGGTCCCCTCCCCTGTGGCCCAAGAGCCTTGGTTGGGCCTGTATGGGCCCGGTTTACCCCTGTGGGGGACCTTGGGGATCGAGGTCTGTTTGGTTTGGGCCGCCTTGCTTTTGGGCCAAAGGTGGGGGCATAAAACGCTGCCACTGGCCCTGTTGGCCTTGGGCCTACCTTGGTTCACCGGAGGACTGGTACTGCGGCCCTTGCCTGCAGGGCCGGTTTTAAAGGTCGCCTACCTGCCCCGGTCGGGTCTGTTGGGGGTTAACCCCGAGGAAGGCCCGGCCTTGGAGGACGTAAAAACAAGAACCGCCAAGGCCTTGGCCCTGGGGGTGGACTTGGTGGTTTGGCCGGAATCGGCGCTACCCGACTGGGGGCAATCGGATCTGGAAATTTTGGCCTCGTTGCTGGGGCCGGGGCAGGGTCTTTTGGTCGGCGCAGACCGAAAGCAGGAGGGGCAATCGGTCCAGCAGGGGATTTTTGGCCTTTTGGGGGAAGAACAATTTGAGTTTTCCCTGGCTACCACTGAAGCCCAGGTTTCCCAAAAGGGTACTTTGCGCCGGGCTGGGCCTTTGTTCCCGGTGCATTCTTTTGGGCTTGCTCCCGGCTTGGGCTTCGAGCCCTACGGGGACGGCTGGTACCGGCAGAGGGAGGCCCAAGCAGAGGGGTATGTGCATCTGTTTTCTGCCTCTGGTTTGAGTCCTCTGGCCAAGGAGCTGTTGGCCGGTTTGGGGCAGGCCAAAGGGCGGCAAAGCTTTAAACCAGTCCTCTTGGTGGCCAACGGGACGCTCAGCGGCCCCTTGGACACCTCCCTCAAAGGGCAGGACCCAGGGACCTGGGTGCCCCCAATGATCGGCGGAGTGGTGGAACTCTGGGGGGTGGAGCCGGTCTCGCCCTATTATTCCTTCGGTTGGGCGCTCTTGCTGCCTTTGGGGTTGACGGTGACCCTGCTGGGCTTGTGGAGGAACAAGAAACCTAGTCTTTCCAAAATTTCTGCCACTTTTGTTCAAAGTACTCCTGGTTCCTCGCCGTAACCTCTTCCCGCCAGTATTCCCGGCCCAAGCAGACAAAGGGTTTGTTGGTCGAACTGGCCCCGCCGATGTGGTGGTGTTGGATGTCGAGCCCTGGCACCACCAGGCAGGAAAGCCCGTGGTCCCGAACCGCAAAGCTGAAGTCGATCTCTTCCATCAAGGCGGGGGTGTAGGCATCGTCAAATCCGCCCACTTGGTCGTAAACCTCTCGTTTGACCAAAAACAAAAAGCCGCTGATGTTGTCGGCTGGTTCAATTTTTTCCATGCCCACATGGGGGCCTGGGGTCTTTTTGTACCAACCGGTCCCCGCTGGCCCCACTTCGCCGACCCCCGGTTGGTTGAGCACCTCTACCAGCCGTTCAATCGCCTGGGGACCAACTTCCACATCATCGTTGACAAAACAGAGGTACTCCCCTTCGGCCATGTGGGCCCCCAGGTTCCAACCCCTGGGTACCCCGGTGTTTTGACTGGCGATCAGGTACTTGTCCACCGCCTTGTGGCTTTTGGCCTTGGCCACAAAATCGACATCCTCGTCCCCGTTGATCACCAGGATCACTTCGTTGGGCAGACTGACGTTGGCCTTGAGGTCACGGACACATTCGTCCCAAAGGTAACGGGTCTTGACCAGGGTCTTGAGGCTCTGGAACTTGTTCCTGGGCAGGGTGGGGATGATAAAGCTGACCAATCCGGGCTGGTAGGGCTTCATGGGGTGGTTTCAGGGCAAAAGGGTTGGGTGTCCGCTGGTCGGTTCAAGGTTCTTGTGGCAGGTCTTTTCGTCGCCAGACCCGGTAGGGACCCAAGGGTTCCACCTGGAGGTAGGCAGTTTCCACCTCGTTGAGGCTGAAGCAATAACCCCCGGCCGTCAAGATGGGATCGGCCAGGATCAGGTAATCGGTCTGCGGCGGACTTTGGCATCCTCCCTCCCAAAGGTCGGGCACCAAGGCCCCGGAGCCGGGAAAGCCCAGGCTTTGGCCGGCCAAGTGTCGTTTGGCGTAGTTGACCAAGAGCTGGTTGGCTTTGAGACCATAAAAGCCGCCCAAGGAATAGTTGGCCAAGTAAAGCCAAGGGGACAGGGCCAAAGCGGCAATCAGGTTCAGGTACAGGCCCAAAAAAAGAGCGGCCTCCGGGCGCTGGACCTTCCGCCAATAAAGCCACAACCCGAACCACAGAGAGCCCAAGGTCGCCAAGCTTGGCCCCAAGGCCCAGGCCAGGGCTTGTGGGTCTCGTTTGCGCAAGGCGGTTTCAAAGGCCAAGAGCGGGTCTCGTAAGGTCAAAAACAGGATCACCAAGGCCCCTAAAAACAAAAAAAAGTCCGGCAGTCCCAACTTGACCGGCCGTCCCGAAAGATAAAGCCCCAACAGCAATGTCCCAAAGGCGGATAGCCCCAAAAGCCGCACCGGGGGCTCGGGCAGGTGGCCCAAGGTCCAAGGGCTGGTCAAGGTGAGGAGCCAGAGGAAAGTCATGGGCACCCAAAAGGCCCGGCTCCGTCTCGCTTGGGGGCTACGGCGCAGCCCCCAAAACAGGACCATTGGCCACAAAACAAAACCGATCAACCCGCCCCAAACCAGCAGGCTCAAAGGGCCGTCCCACCAACTCCAACCGGTTGGGCCGGGCCGGAGTTTATCCAAGGTTTGGTCGGTAAACCAAAGGTAAACCTTAAGTCCCCCCGCTGCGGCCCCAAGGCTGACCCCAGGCCCCCAAAGGGAGGGCAGGTCCAAGGCAATGACCTGGGCCAGACCCAGGCTCAAGGCAAACAGGCAGGTGGTTTGCCAGTCCAGGTAAAGGCAGAGCAGCCAAAGGGGACTTAACAGCCACCAACGCCAAAGGCCCCCTTGCCTTTGGGCAAAGAGGTGTAGGCGGTACAGCAGCAAAAGCAGGAACAGCCCCAGCCGTTCAAACCGGTCAAAAACCAAAAAGCCGGGCAGATTGAGCGGAGAGAGGTAAAAAAAGGCCACCAACAAAAACACCAGCCCCGGCTCGGAGGCGACCCCTTGGCGGTGGGCCAAGAGCAGGTGCACCAACAGCCCGCCAATGGCCAGGGTGCCCAAGAGGTTGAGGCCATAGCTCCACTGCACCTGAGGCCCCAAGAGAAGGGCCAAGCCGCCCCAGCCGTTGCCCTCTACCCAAGCCTGGGCGCTGGGGCCCGCCACCGGGCGAAAGCAAAGCGGGACGGCAAGGCCCAAATACAGTGCCGAGGCTGCCCCATAGGCCCCCCAGGGGCCGAGGCGGGGAGGGGTCACGGTTGGGAAGTCCGTTTGGCTTTGAACTTTTTGAGCCCTCGCTTGATGGCCCGGCCCACCAAATAGACATCGGTCTCCACCGTGGTCTTGAGCTTGCGGCCAAGGGTCCAAGGGTATTCAAATCCAGGGGCAAATGGGGTGGCTTCAAAGGTGCGGCCCTGCCAAGTGACCGGTTGGTTGATCCCCAAAGCGGCAAACAGGGCCGCAATGCGGTTGAAATAGCTGTGGTCTTTGGCGATCCTGGCCCTTGCTTTTTTGACCATCTCTAGCCGCAACTGGGGCTGTTCCAGGTAATAAAAAAACTGGTCCACAAACTCTTGGGCCGAAGGGGCAATGGCCAGTTCTTCGGGGCCAAAAAACTTGGCCGCCAAGGGATGGTCGGTCAGTTGGAATCCCCCGTATTGGGCGATGTGGAAGGTGCGGTCGTTGACCTGCAACAGCCTCGATTTTTGGTGCCAGTTGTGCAAGTTCGGGCAGACTGCCGCCCCTTGGTAAAGCGGCCCCCAGGGGGTCTGGTGGCTCAAGGGTTGGGTCTTGATCCCAAAGAGCCTTTCCCACTCTTGGTCCCCGTGTACCTCCACCCGCTCCGGGGCGAGACGGGAAAAAAGCTGGGTCAGGATCTCCAGGTTGCCTTTTTTCCGGTGCCCCAAGTTGCCGATAAAAAACAGGTCTTTGGTTGGGAAGGGCGGCTCGACCAAGGGCACCTCGCTGGTCAGGTCGGCACAGTAGGGCAGATAGACCAAGGGGATTTCCCGGTCCTTATAACCCTTGTAAAAGTAGGGGTGCAGGTGCGGCTCATGTTGGGTCCAAGCGACCCGGTGTTTGAGCTTGGAGAGGATTTCCATCTCTTTGGGCGGAGCCAGGGGGGTTTGCGGGTCGAAGCTTGCGCCTGCACTGTTGTAAGGCAAGGCGGCGTAAACCACCTTGGCCCCAATCTCGTTGACCAAATCCACATCCAGATAGACCAACCCCTCCCCGGCGCTGGTCAAGATCAGGTCCGCTCCATGTTCACGGAGCAGGCCGTTGACTTCCTCCTGGGACGGGTCCAGGTGTTTGAAGCCACAGCCCAGGGATAAAAACGCCCTGGCCCAACCGGAGAGGAAGTGCAGGGAAAGCTGGGTGGAGGGAGCAAGAAACAAAACCTTCATGAGGCCCCGGTGTCTTTAGGTTGTTCCCAGGGGTGTAACAGGCCCAGGACCAAATTGCCAAGGCCTAGGGCGACTCTTTGTGGCCTTACCGGACAAAAACGGGGCTTTTTTCCCACCGCCCCAAATCCCCCACCCAGTCCTTTGGTTGTAAAGGGCCAAAAATGGGAGGTTTTGACAACCCAACCTGGTTGGCCCAGAATAAAAGGGGCGCAGGGGTACCTTTTAACCTTGATTTGGGGGAAGGATGTTGCGGCTCAAAAACCTGAACAAACGGTTTGGCTCCCATGAGGTGCTGAGCAGCTTGGACCTGGAGATCCAGCCCGGCTCGGTGTTTGGCCTTTTGGGCCCCAACGGGGCGGGTAAGACCACCTTGATTCGGATGATTGTGGGCCTGCTTGAGCCTGACGGCGGGACCCTGGAGGTGCTGGGCGGCAGCCCCCACGACTTGGGTGTCCGCCAAAAGATCGGCTACATGCCCCAGGAACCGGCCCTGTATCCGGGTTTAACCGTGGCCGAGAACCTGACGTTTTTTGGCCGCTGTTTTGGATTGGGCCGAGTGGAACTCAAATCCCGGTTGGAAGAGATGTTGGAATTGACCGAACTGACCGACCAAAGAGACCAACTGGTAGAGCAGCTCTCCGGCGGGACCGCTAGGCGGGTCCTGCTCGCCACCACTTTGATCCACCACCCCCGTTTTTTGGTGTTAGACGAGCCCACCTCCGGGGTGGACCCACTTTTACGCCGCAAATTCTGGCTTTGGCTGCAAGACTTGGCCCGGAAGGGAGCGACCGTCCTGGTCACCACCCACCACATTTCGGAAGCCGAGGTTTGTGCCCAGGTGCTGTTTCTCCGGCACGGGAAGGCCCTCGCCACCGGCGAGCCCCAGGCCCTGATGGCCCGCTTCGGCACCAATAACCTGGAGGCCGCCTTTTTGGCCGCCACCTTGGGGGAGGAGGGGCCATGAGGCTGCAATGGATCGCTTGGCGGTTGATTCTTGAGATAATGCGAGACCGGCGGACCTTGGCCATGTTTTTCCTGGTCCCGGTGGTGGTGATGACCTTGATCTACTACGCCCTGCAAGGTGACGAAAAGGCCAATCTGGCGTTGGTGACCCGGGGGGTGGCCCGGCTTTGGGAGTACCCTTTGCGCTCGGCGTTGCAGCAGGAGGAACACCTGCGGCTGGTGGACTTGGATTTGGCAGACGAGGAAGCCGGGTTTGAGACGGTCCAGGCGGCCATTGACAAGGCGCTGTCTGAAGGCAAGGTGCAAGGGGTCTTGTACCTGGATGCCCAACTGCTCGAACAAAGGTTCGCCGGGGAACGGGGGCAGCTCAACCTCTACCTGGAGGGCAGCCGCCCGACGGCGACCGCCGACATTCTTTCGGGGGTCGCTGCGGCGATGGACGACTTGGCCGAACAACTGCCGGTGGTGGTGGACCCCAGTTGTTCCGCACCTTGCGCCGATTCGGTCAACAACAAGGCCCTGGAGATCAAGCGGCATTACCGGTACGGCAACGAGGACTACCGGATGGTGGACTACTTTCTGCCCTCGTTCCCGCCCTTGTTGGTGTTCTTTTTCACCTTCATCATCACCATCATCACCTTCCAACGGGAGCGGGTCCGGGGTACTTTGGCGAGGCTGTTGATCGCCCCCTTTTCCTTTGCTCAGGTGGTCCTGGGTTACCTGCTGGGGTTCTTCGGCTTTTTTGGGCTTCAGTCGGCCATTGTTTTGGGGTACGTCCTACTGCTCATGCACATCCCCTTGACCGGGTGGCAAGTCGTTGAGCTGGAGCTGTTGACCTTGCTTTTGATGTCCGTGGCCTTGGTAATGGGGCTGTTTGCTTCCTTCCTGGCCAAAAACGAGTTCCAGGCCATCCAGTTCATCCCCTTGGTGATCCTGCCGCAAATCTTTTTGTCCGACATGATCTGGCGGATCGAGACCTTCCCGGTGGTCTTCCGGTACATCGCCTACAGCATGCCGCTCACCTACGCCAACAAGGTGGCCCGGGACTTGGTACTCAAGGGGATCCCTCTCTGGGCCGACTGGCCAGAACTCCTGGCCCTGCTCGGTTTCCTACTCTTGTTTCTCTTTGGCATGCTGCTCTTTGTCCGCCAACGCCGGGCGTTTTGAGGGGCTGGCTGGACGCACTTTTTTAAGGTACTCCTCTTAGCCCCAAAGGTCTAAAGTTGGGCTGGACTTGACGTTGGTAGGATTTGTGACTAGACTCACAAAAAGTGAAGTCTTGGTTTAAGACTTTGGTCAACTGCAAACAAGACTAGAACTGTTTGAATTAACTGCCAGTTTTTCTGTTGCAAAACCGATGGAATGTTGGGAACCGAGGACCAGAGGGGAAACCGCAGGCCGGAGTTTTGGCTTATGGTCCGGCTTGGCTTGCCTTCTGCTTTGTGCCTGTCAAACCGAACCAGCCAAAAATACCGCTGCCGCCGGAGCCCCGGTGTCCGGGAGTTTGGTGATCAATGGGGGAGCGGCCCAAACCCAAAGCACCCAGTTGACGGTTGATCTCTCCGCCACCGATGAGTCCGGCATCACCGCCTACCTCCTTTCCGAAGAATCCTCCACCCCTACCAACGCCTCCAATTGGGCAACGGTCACCAGTGTGACCGACTACAAGGCAACGGTTACCTTTCCTTTGTCCGGCCAAGAGGGGCAAAAAACCCTCTATGGTTGGTTCAAGAACGGAGCCGGTTCGGTCTCGGACCCCACCAGTGACCAGATCACCCTTTCCCCTTCTGCGGCGGACACCAGCGCCCCTTCGGTTTCCTCTACCAGCCCCACCAACGGGGCAACGGCGGTTTCCACCACCACTTCGGTTTCGGTGACCTTTACCGAACCGGTCAAAGCCGAAACCCTGACCACCAACCAGACCGGCACCAGCTGCACCGGCAGCCTGCAACTCTCCGGTGACGGGTTTGTAACCTGCATCCAGATGAGCGCTGCTCCCCTGGCCAGCAACGGGGACAAAACCTTCACCGTGACCCCTCGCTCCACTCTGGCTTACCAAAGCAACTACAAACTCAAGGTGACCACTGGGGTCGCCGATCTGGCGGGCAACGCCCTGGCCGAGACCTACAGCCAGATCAGCGGGTTTACCACCGCCAGCACCCCGGACATTACCGCCCCCACTTTGGTTTCTACTTCGCCGGTGGACGGGGCCACCGGGGTGGGTTGCTCCGGTGCGGTGACGGTTACCTTTTCGGAGCCTATGGCCCCGGCCTCGTTGACGACCAACAGCACCGATTCCCAGTGCTCCGGCAATCTCCAGCTTTCCAAAGACAATTTTTTGACCTGTGTCCAGATGACCTCGGCAACGGTCAGCGCCTCTTTTTTGACCGTCACCTTGACCCCAGCAGCCAGTCTGGGGGCCTTCCAAAACTACAAGGTCAGGGTCACCACCGGGGTGACCGACAGCTCCTTGAACCCCCTGTCCACAACCTACACCAGCTCCACCGGATTTGAAACCGACACGGGTGCTTCGGCACTTTGGAGCCTTGCACGTTGGAACCTTTCAAAATGGCAATGAGATGGAAAACAAAGAACTGCAAAACAAGTTGGCCCAGTTGGACCTACTGCAACAGGAAGTAGAACGGCTCAAACAGGAACGTTCCAAAGGCGGGAGCCCTGCCCGGCGGACAATCTTGGGGGTATTGTTGGCCGCACTCTTGACCGGAACGGGGATCTACGCCTGGGACGTAACCAACAGCAACTTCACCTCCGGTTCGACCATCACCGCCGCCGAGATGAACGCCAACTTTGACGACTTGGCCACCAAGATCACCAGCCTGGAAAGCTCGGTCAACAGCCTTTCCACATCGGTCAATACCAATGCAACCAATGTCGCTACCGCCCAGGCGTTGCCCTTGAGTGGCACCGCCAAGGGGCTGAGGATCTACAACCAAACCACCTATCCAAACTCCCAAATGGTGGTGACCGCCTCGGAGTTGATTGTAGCCAATGCCTCCTACCAAGCGAAACACCTCTCTTCGGTCAACCTGACCTTGGACCTGACCGTCTCAGGGGCCAACGGGCTGGATACGGGGACCGAAGCGGTCAGCACCTGGTACCACCTTTGGGTGATCCACAACCCCACCGCCAACAGCACCGCCGGCCTCTTCTCCAGCAGCTCCACCGCCCCGACCTTGCCTACGGGGTACAGCCATTATGCTTATGTGGGGGCGGCTTATAATGAGAGCACGGGGGATTTGATGTCGTTGACACAGGTAGGAAAGAAGGTGAGCATAAACAGTTCGCTTGGCTTGCGTGGGTTTCCTCAACCAACTAGTGGGGGTTGGCTTTCAGTTTCTTTAGCAACGGCTATTCCTACCACAGCTACAACCGCTTCGGGCTTTTTGAATGTCGTCGGATTTTCACCTTGGATTTACCTAGGTCCAAAGTCAGGTTTCTATTATTTTTGTGATGGAATAATGGGAAACTCATTATCGCAAGCAAGTCTTGGAAGTTTTCAGATTCCTATTGAGACCCCACAACAGCTTTTTGCTGTTTTCAACGGGACAAGTGCCAGTATTTACATAAGCGGTTGGGAGTTTGAATAAAAAAAATGGGTCTTGACTAGCATAGCAGAGATAAAACCTGCTAGACATAGTCATGGAAAGACTCAACAGGTATGCAAAGCGTTCAAAAATTT
>MFNF01000044.1 GCA_001783715.1 Candidatus Lambdaproteobacteria bacterium RIFOXYD2_FULL_56_26 | reverse complement strand
CATTGCGGCGACGTTGTGGTTGATCTTTAAGCTCATCTCTCTCTCCTCACTCAGCGCCTTCTCCTTTGCCGGGGAGAAAGCTGGATTCCTTTTGCTTCTCTATCGGAAGCGCCAAAAAAAACTTAAACCAGGAGATTTCCCAGCCTTTGACTCACTTATCGGTGGGAGGTAAAAAAACTTGAATCTCCGGTAAAATTTCAGCGCAGACCTTTACCAAAGCCAATGCAGTTGGATCCTGAGGGTCAAGGGACCAAAAAAATTCTTCGGAAACCTTTGGGTTTAGGGACTTTACCGGACACAAGCAGGAAGGGGGGCTTTTGTTTTCTCCTCAAATGGACTAGCCTCAACTATTCTTTAGGCAGGGAGGAAACAGGTGCATCCGATTTTGTTTGAAATAGGCAGTTTTCAGCTCCGCTATTATGGGCTGATGTACGCCCTAGGGATCTTGGCGGTTTATCTCCTGGGTCAACGGGATTTGGCCTGGGCCAAGGTGGGGGTGGACAACGATGGTTTGTTCAACCTGATCATCTACACTTTTGTGGGGGCGATTGTTGGGGCCAGGGTCTATTATGTGCTCTTTAACCTAGACTACTACCGGTCCCAAGACCTGCCCTGGTGGGAATTTGTGGCCCTCTGGCACGGTGGGCTGGCCATTCATGGGGGGCTGATCACCGGTCCCTTGACCTTATATTTGGTCTCCCAGTACCAAAAGTTGCCCTTTGCCCGGTTGGCCGACCTGTTTGCCCCTTATCTCTTGCTCGCCCAAGCGATCGGACGGATCGGCAACCTGATGAACGGGGATGCCCACGGTGTCCCCACCGACCTCCCCTGGGGGATCGTTTTCCACTATGGCCCCGCCTCCAGAGAGTTCCCCGGCATTGCCCTGCATCCGGTGATGCTCTATGAAATGGTGCTGAACCTGATCGGATTTGGGCTGTTGTATTCCATCCGCAAAAAGGGGCTTAAGCCCGGCTTTGTGACTGCCGCCTACATGATCGCCTACGGGGTGATTCGCTTTGTGGTTAGCTTTTTTCGGGCGGATGACCTTTATTTTTGGGGGATTCGGGCTCCCCATGTCGCTTCGATTCTGCTGGTGGGGCTGGGGTTGGGGTTGATCTTCGGGCTCAAGTTGCACAAGCCGGACCTAGAAAAAAAGAAGAAGGAACAGCAGTTTCTCCCCAAGCGCCAATGGAAGTAGCTTGGCCCCAGGCCGGGACCCCAAAGATTTAATTTGGAATCTGCCGGATTTGGGGTTACAATGGGAGCGAATTGGAGGTTCCCATGAAAACAGAGCCAAACCTGAACCGTCGCTGGGACTTTCTGCTGGATGCCCTGAGCCCCTGGGCTGGGGGGCTGTTGTTTTGGGGGCTGCTCGCTTTGGTGGCCCTTTTGCTGGTCATTGAGCGGCCCCTCGGCTGAAGTCCGAGTTTAACCGCCCAACGCCTCTTCCAACAGGTGGCAGACCAACCCGTCCACCAGCTTGGGTTCAAACCAAGTGGACTTGGGCGGCATGATTTCCCCTGCCTCTGCGACCGCAATCACCTGTTCCATCTGGGTCGGGTGCATGGCGAAGGCTACCGCCATTTCGCCGGAATCCACCCTCTTTTCCAGCTCCGAAAGCCCTCTGGCACCACCGACAAAATCGATCCTTTTGTCTTTCCTTGGGTTGCCGATGCCCAACAGCGGTTGGAGCAGCCAGTCGTACAACAGGCTTACGTCCAAGGCGGCCACCGGGTCGGCAGGGATCTTGTCGCTAGGCGCAGTCAACCGGTACCATTGGCCCTTGAGGTACATGCCCACCTCTCCAGGCGCTTCGGGCCGCACCGGCCCCACTTCCGCCTTGAGGGAAAACACCTGGGCCACCTGGGCGACAAAGTCCCCTTGGTTAAGCCCGTTCAGGTCTTTGACCACCCGGTTGTAATCCAAGATTTTCATTTGGTCGGCCGGGTAGAGGACCGCCAAAAAATAATTGTAAGGCTCGTCCCCGGTGTGTTTGGGGTTCGCTTCCTTGCGCTTGGCCGCCACTTTGGAAGCCGAGGCGCTCCGGTGGTGTCCGTCTGCAATGTACAGTTTTTTGACCGGAGCCTGGGGACCGTTAAAAAGGTCCGAGATGCCTTTGGCCAGCGCCGGGTCCAACACCGGCCAGAGGCGGTGGGTCACCCCATCATCGCTTTGGACCGAAAGTTGGGCCGCCCCGCGGGTCGCCTTGGCGGCCAGTTCGGAAAACTTGGATTGAGACAAAAAGGCCAGCAACACCGGACTTGCCTGGGCGTTGAGGGTGTCGATCATCCGAATCCGATCCAATTCCTTGTCTTCCCGGGTCAATTCATGTTTGACGATCAGATTTTGGTCATACTTCTCCACCGAAGCCGCCGCTACCAGTCCCATCTGATGGTGGCCGCCCAAGGACATTTCGTAAAAGTAATACAACGGTTGCGAGTCTTGGACCAGGATCCCCTGGTCGATCAACCGGCGTAGATTTTCTTTCCCCTGGAGATACACCGCCTCGTCGTAAGGGTCGATCTCCGGGTCCAGGTCGATCTCCGGTTTGGAGATGTGCAAAAAGCTCAAGGGTCGGCCTTGGGCCATTGCTCGGGCTTCTTGGGAATCCAAGACGTCATAGGGGGGAGCGGTCAGCTCCTGGGCCTTTTGGGGTAAGGGGCGCAGGGCTTTAAAGGGGCGGATTAGGGTCATCTCCAAACCGAGCCAAAGGGTTGTTTCAGATTCAACCGGCAGCAAATTCGAGCGCCGCCGCAGGATGCTGCAACCCTCCCATGTTGCTGCGGCTCTGTAAAGCCTCTGCCCTCTGGGCTTGCCCAAGTCAAAGGGCTTGCCTATACTCAGGCCCAACAACAACCTCCTTACCGTCCAAAAGCATGTTTAAACCGACCAGCAACAAAGTCCAATTCCCGGAACTGGAAGAAGCCGTCCTGACCTTGTGGGACGAAATCGGGGCCTTTGCCGCCAGCATCAACCAGCGCCCGGCCTCCAACACCTTCTATTTTTATGACGGCCCTCCCTTCGCCACCGGCCTGCCCCACTACGGGCACCTTTTGGCCAGCACCATCAAGGATGTGGTCCCCCGGTACCAGACCATGTTGGGCAAGCGGGTGGAACGGCGCTTTGGTTGGGATTGCCACGGACTGCCGGTGGAATTTGAGGTGGAAAAGGACTTGGGCCTCAAGGGCAAAGCGGACATTGTGGAATACGGGGTGGACCGGTTCAACGAAAAATGCCGGAGCATCGTTTTGCGCTACGCCGGGGAATGGCGGCAGACGATCCGCCGCATGGGCCGTTGGGTGGACATGGACAACGACTACAAAACCATGGACCCGGAGTTTATGGAGACCATCTGGTGGGTTTTTAAGGAACTTTACCAGAAGGGGTTGATCTACGAATCCAAAAAAATTGTCCCCTACAGCCCCCGGCTGGGGACCCCTTTGTCCAACTTTGAGGTAAACCTGGGGTACCAGGATGTTCAAGATCCGGCGGTGACCCTTCGCTTTAAGCTCACAGGGGAAGAAGCCAACTTTTTGGCCTGGACCACCACCCCTTGGACCCTGCCCAGTAACCTGGGGCTGACCGTGCACCCGGACCATGACTATGTGATGGTGGAGACCGCCGGGGAACGGCTGGTGCTGGCCCAGGCGCTGTTGAGCGCCAACCTGCCCAAAGAGGCGGAGTACAAGGTCCTGTGGACCAAAAAGGGCCGAGAACTGGAAGGGATGGAGTATGAGCCGCTGTTTCCCTACTTCGCCGGGCTTGCCGCCGAAGGTTGCTTTCGGGTCTTCCTGGGCCAATACGTCACCTTGGACACCGGTACCGGGATCGTCCACACCGCTCCCAGCTTTGGAGAGGACGACTTTTTGACCGGCCAAAAGTACAAGCTCCCGTTGGTCTTCCCGATGGACGACAACGGCCACTTCAACGAAGAAGCCAAGGAATATGCCGGGCTTTTTTTTAAGGATGCCGACAAGGAAATCCTCAAGGACCTCAAACACCGGGGCCGGATCTTCAAACACGAAACCTTGACCCACGCCTACCCCTTTTGCTGGCGCAGCGGGGTCCCGCTGATGTACCGGACCATTGGTTCCTGGTTTTTGGATGTTGAAAAAATCAAAGACCAGATGCTCACCCACAACCAGGAGATCCATTGGAAGCCCGAACACATCAAAGACGGGCGGATGGGCAAATGGCTGGAAGGGGCCAGGGCCTGGGCGATCAGCCGCAACCGCTACTGGGGCAACCCGATCCCGGTTTGGGTCTGCCCTGCCTGTGGGCAAAGGCATTGTGTAGGCAGCAAGGCGGAGCTGGAAGAGCTTTGTGGTTCAAAAGTGGAAGACCTGCACAGCCATTTCATCGACCCTTTGACCATCCCCTGCCCGGCCTGCAAGGAGCCGATGCGCCGGACCCCGGAGGTCTTGGACTGTTGGTTTGAATCCGGCAGTATGCCCTACGGCCAGCAGCATTACCCCTTTGAGAACAAAGCCGCCTTCGAGTCCCTGTTCCCGGCGGACTTTATCTCCGAGGGCATCGACCAAACCAGAGGTTGGTTTTACACCCTGTTGGTGCTCTCCAGTGCCTTGTTCGACAAACCGGCCTTCAAAAACTGCATCGTCAGCGGGATGTTGCTCGCCGAGGACGGCAAAAAAATGTCCAAGAGCCTCAAAAACTACCCGGACCCCAAGGTGATGCTCGACACCTATGGAGCCGACGTGGTGCGGCTGTACATGCTCAATTCGGGGGCGATCAAGGCCGAAGAATTGCGGTTTTCCGAAACCGGCCTCAAGGAGACCTTGCGCAACACCTTCATCCCGCTGTGGAACGTCTTGAGCTTTTTTACCACCTACGCCGCAGTGGACCAATATGAAGGGCGATTTTTGGAGGATGCTTCGGGGCTCAAAAACCCCTTGGACCGTTGGATCTATTCCTCCTTGCACCATCTGATCACCGAAGTCCGGGCGGGCATGGACGACTTTGACCTCAACCGGTCGGTGGCCCCCTTTGTCGGCTTTATCGACCTTTTAACCAATTGGTACGTCCGGCGCAGTCGGCGGCGGTTCTGGAAGTCCGAAGACGACCAAGACAAGGCCCAGGCCTACGACACTCTTTATACGGTGCTGCACGAGCTGAGTCGGGTCATCGCCCCCTTTGTACCTTTTTTGGCCGAGAACCTTTATCAAGTTTTGCGCCAAGAAAACGAACCCCTTTCGGTCCACCTTTGTGACTTCCCGGTCCCCAAGGCCCAGGTGGTCAACCGGGAGCTGGAAGAGGAAATGGCCATCATCCTCAAAGCGGTCAACCTGGGCCGGGCCTTGCGGGCCAAGCACCAACTCAAGATCAGACAACCGTTGGCCAAGTTGACGATCGTCACCCAAAACCAGTCCTTGAGGGGGGTCCTGGGGCAGATGCAACATCTGATCACCGAGGAACTGAACGTCAAGGAAGTGGAAATCGCCGGGAATGAAGAGGCGCTGGTCCACCTGAGCGCCAAGCCCAACCTCAAACTCCTGGGACCCAAGCTGGGCAAGAAACTGGGGCTGTTCCGGGAAGAGGTGGCCAAACTGAGCACCACTCAGATCGTGGCCATCCAAGGGGGACAACGTCTGACCTTGGACCTGGGCGGAGAACCTTTTGAGCTGGGGATTGAAGAACTCTTTTTGGAACGGTCCGAACGGCCTGGAATCTTCTCGGTCAACGAAGGAGACCTGACCGTCGCCCTGGACAGCCAGCTGACCCCCGAGCTTATCGCCGAAGGTTTGGCCCGGGAGTTCGTCAACAAGGTCCAACAGACGAGGAAAGAGCTGGATCTGAATGTAACCGACCGCATCAACATCACCTATTCGGGAACCCAAGAGCTGCAACAGGCCCTGGCCCTTCATGCCGACTACCTGACCCAGGAAACCCTGGCCAACCAAGTCACCCCCCTCCCCAGCCCCGCCCCCGGCATGACCGAATGGGACCTCAACGGCAGCCCTTGCTTTTTGGGGGTGGAGAGAGTTTAGTTTGTCCCGGAAGAGGTTCCTTCTTCCACTTCCGGGCACATTTGCATCCTCAAAACCTCCGACTGGGGGAAGGTAATCGCCCGAGGTTTCATCCCTGGCTCTTGGACCAAAATCGAGAGAAAATCCTTGGAAGCAATTAACTGGCGACCGCGAAACTCCTCCCTTTCACTTTCCCCGTCCATTGACTTGACCTGAAGACAAATGGTTTTTTTCCATTTCGCCATTTCTGTTCTGGGTGGAATACTGTTGGTGGTTTGTGCGGAAGGGTTCAAGTCAAATAGATGATCGTTTATTGCCACTTCTCTGGATGCAGGAAGGGTAAAAACCAAGGCAATTAGGGGCACAATTTGAAAAAAAGCAACTATCAGCAATGCATCGACAACTGCCCTTCGGAAGGGGGTTTTTATTTTTGGAATGTTCAATTGCACAA
Organism: Candidatus Lambdaproteobacteria bacterium RIFOXYD2_FULL_56_26; assembly: GCA_001783715.1. GTDB lineage: Bacteria > SAR324 > SAR324 > XYD2-FULL-50-16 > XYD2-FULL-50-16 > XYC1-FULL-56-13. The sequence continues at coordinate 11,056 of MFNF01000044.1, read as the reverse complement.
GTAATAAAGCCAATAAAGCTACGGAAATTAAAATTGTAAACCCTTGCAACAATATTCCTGCGTTATACAAGGCAAGCAGCCCCTGCAAACAGATGTCAAATACCCCCAAGGGGTACAGATTTGCGTCAATCCCCCAGGAAAAGAGATACACACGAATGTATATCCACCCGGCAATGTAGTAAATTGTGGAAACAATGAGGGTGAAGATGGGAAAGAGGATTGCAGCATACTGGATAAAACCAGCACGACCTGCTAGGCCCAGAGTCTGGTTCTCACCTTCCTTTTTTACCGGAGATACCCAAAGTTTCTTGGTATTTTTTACCCACTCAAACAGCCTTTTAACCAATCCATTCCTTTGGTTCATTTGAAATAAAAAAACCCCGGCGAGCGGGGCTTTTTTTGCTTTGGGTTTTGGGTAATCCTGGTCTGATGATGCCGCCCGGCCCCCGGTTGGGGGGGCAAAAGGGGGTTATCCGGCGACGGGGGTCATCTTTTCGGCGATCCCTTCAAAGACCGAAACGAAGTTCCGTTCCGCAATCCGGTCCGAGCGCCGCTGGGCCTTGGGGAAGGTTTCCAGGGCGGGGTCGGCGAACTCTTTGGTGATCCGGTACATAAACTCGGAAAGCACGTTGGACATAGCCAGCATGCTGGTCCGCTTCTTTTTGACCGTAGAGATGTCCACTTCCACCAACAGGCCTTGCTGGAGGTGGTAGGGGTTCACCTTGGCGCTGAAGGCCAAGTACTGGTCTTCTAGGAAGTTGATCCGCTCTTCGATCACAAAACGCCTGCGAGGGTGCTGGTTTTTGTAGATCTCGCTCACCTTGGCCTTCATCAGGTCCAGCTGCTTTTTGAGGGTCTCGCTGGTCCGTTTGTTGGTCCTGGCATCCACTTCTGCTTGGCTGGGCTCTTGGAACAAAACCTCGCTCCAGCTGCGGGTCGGCATTTCCGGTTCCGGCTCAGGCTGTTGACCCCTCCCGGTCGGTTGGGCCGGGGCAGCGGGGCCTTTGAGGAATTGGTCGGCCACGTCTTGGAAGCTCTTGAGGTTGTTTTCCTTGGCATATTCCCGGTACACCTTCTCCACCACTTCGGCAGCTTCGGCAACCTTCTTGAGCAGCTCTTCGGACTGCTCGTCAAAGGCCAGTCGCATCGCCTTGATCTGCTCCTTGTCCAGGTAGCTCATCCTGACGGCGTAGGTTTCATCGGGCAGTTCGCCGGTGTTGGTTTCGGCGTATTCCCGGATCACGCAAACCCGACCGTTCTTGAGGTTGTCCAGGTACTGGAAGCCCATCTTGGCGGTGTCGAGGATGCTGGTCATCATGTTGACCGCATGGTTGAACCCTTTGTGCAGGATGTGGTGTTCATCCAAAATGTGCTTGAGGTTCTCCCGAATGGCGGTCGGGTCATAGGCGGCGGTGGGCATTTCAAAGAAAGTGTCGGCCAGGGTGTCGATAAACTTCTTGGCGATCACCTCATAACTTTTGTTGTTTGCATCGTTGGGGTCATTGTTAAAGCCGATGTAGCCTTCTAGGGCCTTCAGCTTTTCAAAGATCTCCTGGTTGGCATCCAAGGCGGCTTGGCCGTCTTCGCCCAGGCTGGCGTTGATCCGTTCGATTTTTTCGTCGATCAGCCGGTGGAAATGATCGGAGATGATTTCCTTGAGCAGTTGCTGGATCGGTTTTTGGTAATGGTAGATCGGTACCCGCAGGTCGTGGTCGGCGATGTTGAAGGCCAACCGAATGTCCATGACGGTCTTGGGCTTGAGACTGTTGCCCTTGAAGTTGCACTTGACCAGACAGTAGCTGGCTTCATTGTGCACAAAGGCCCCGGCATCGGTCTTTTGTTCCAGCAGGGTGTTGGTGTGGTGCTCCATCTCCTTGATGGACCGTTCCACGTGGCCCTGCAGATGTTCGTAGGCATTGGAAACCGCCTTTTCCACTGCGCCGGTGGTAAAGACCCCGGTCTGGCCCAATCGGTTCATCAGGTCGGAGATGTATCTGGGGGTGTACCGGGCCAACTGGGAATGTTCTTCCCGGTCGATCAGGTCCCGGTAGCGGTGGGAAAGTTCGTCTTCAACCGTTACTAGGTAGCGGTTGAGCATGTTTTGCAGGTTTTGGTTGTAGTAGTTGTGCAGCTTGGGCTTGATCCCGCCCATCACGTCCAACTTGGCCAGGACTTCGGGGGGCAGCTTGGAGGAGACGTGGTTGAGGATCTTGTTCACCTCTTCATCCACCATCAATGCCGATTCGGCATATTCATCCCGCCCGTCCCGGTAAAGACTGTTGCGGGAACCAATGGCACTGGGCCGTTCGGCGTGAATCAGGTTCGGACCTTGGGCGATTTTTGTGGTAGTCACCGCTCTCTCCAGCAGGTTCTTTTTGAAGAGCAGGGCAAAATAACCCCGCAACTATTTGGAGTTGATCCTGGCCAGATTTTGCTTGGTTGTCAAACAAAAAAGGCCTTTGAGCCCCTCTGGGGCTAGCCTTCGGGGCCAAGAAGCCGGGGCCGACTAGGGAAACCGACAGCGGACCCAACCGGGATTAACCCGGTCTGCCTGGGCCTCCCGGTTATATCTTCTGCCCCAACCCGCCTCAACTACCCTCCCGGACTATTTTTTGAGCCCAAAGGGGTCCGCCATCACCGGGAAGGACTCCAAAGCCTTTCCGGCCTTTTTGGCCTCTGCCAACTTTTTGGCCTCTGGGGCATCGTACCAAAGCAGGCTCAGGTCAAGCCCCGACTTGGTGACAAACCCCTTGGGTCCCTTGATCTGCCGCCACCAGAGCAACCGAGTGTGGTTGGGGTGCCAAAAGGGGACAAACAGTGCTTGGTCCTTGACGGTCTTTTCGATCTCATACACCGCAGCGATCCGCTTTTTTTCGTCCAACCCAAATTCATAGTCCTCAATCAGCTGGTCCACCTTGGGGTCGGCGAACATAAACAGGTTGTTGGTCCCGGCAATGGCGTTTTCCGAATGGAGGAACTGCCGGGGTTCGGGGAACTGTCCGCCGCCGTACACCAGGATCAGGGCCATGTAGTTGCGGCTTTCAAAGGACTTGTAGAGCGCCGCCCCGTCCAGGAGTTGGATGTCCAGATCGATGCCCGCCTTTTTGGCCGTTTCCTTGTAAAAACTCAGGTACTTGAGCCAAGCTTGGCTGCCGGTACTGGCCACCACCCGCAAAGGCACCCCGTCCTTGACCCTGATCCCTTCGCCGTTTTTGGCGGTGTAGCCGGCTTGGTCCAGCAGGTTTCCTGCTTGTTCCAGGTCAAAGGGATAGGTCTTGGCCTTGGGGTCCTTGTAGGGCGGATAGGTGTCAAAAAAGTGGTTTTGCCGCTCTTCAAGGCCGTACAAAAACTTTTCGTTAATCGAAGTGAAGTCCAGGCTGTAGGCCAAGGCCTGCCGGACCCGGAGGTCTTTTAAGATCGGGTCCTTGACGTTCATCATCAAGCCCCGGATGCCGTAGGGTACGTCCACAAAGATCATCTGTTTTTGGACGTAACCTTTGGTGATTTCCTCGAAGTCGGTTTGCTTGACCCACCTGGTGGGGTCGCTGACGCTGTAAAGGTCGAGTTTGCCCTTTTTGAACAACTCGAACTCCACCTCTGGGGTACGGACCACCCGGATCTCAATGGCCTCAAAGTTGTATATCCCCCGGAACCGTTCCTTTTTGTCACCCCACCAGTCTTTGATCCGTTTGAAGGTCACCGACTTGCCCTTGTCAAACTCCCCGATCACGTAAGGGGTCAACACCACCCTGGGAGACCAGTTGGTCGCCTTCACCCAATTTTTATCCAGCTTGGTGGCATGTTTGGGGACCGGCTCCAGATCCATCTCGTAAAGGATCCGCCAGCTCGGCTTTTTGGCCGTGATCTTGAGGGTTTGCCCATCCACCGCCTCTACCGACTCGAAGTGGTCCCGCATGTATTGGTTGTTGAAGGGGTCCTCAATGAACGGAGACTTAAAAAATTCAAAGGCAAACACAAAGTCCTCGGCGGTCAACGGTTTCCCGTCCGACCAGCGGGCATCGGGGTCCAAGCGGTAAAAGACGGTTTTGTTGTCCAGCAACACCGCCCATTCCAGGGCCAATCCGGGGATCAACGCCCGAGTGTTGGGGTGTACTTGGGTCAGGCCCAGGCCGGAGAGCTCCCGGTTGTAGCCTACAAAGCCGCCTGAATTACTGTTGGGGCCATGGAGCCGAAAGGTCAAGGGGTAGGTCGCCACACCAGCATAAAACACTCCGCCCCGTTGGGCCGTAGGATCGGCGTAGGGGGCAAAGGGACCGCCGTTTTCCCACTTGAGGCCCGCCGGCAGGGAGGCGGCAAAGGCGGAAAAACTCAGACAAAACCAGGAGAGTAGGGCAAGGAGAAGTCGCATGGGCCACCAAAGGTCAAAAGGGTTTGGCTTGATCATAGGGGTCTGGACCGGCTCGAACAAGCCCCAAAAAACTGGGGATTCCGGCAAAAGTTGCAAGAAGGGTCAAAAATCCGATAGACTGTAGCAGATGGAACAAAAACCCGTTGCCTTGGAGGCTCCATGTCCCGCCTGTCGTTGTCCCAGATTCCTTTGCCCTTGTGGCTCCTGTTGGCCCTGTTTGGCCTCGCCGGTTGCTCGACTCTCATCTCCCCCCAAAGCCCGATCCTCCTGGATGATCCTTGGATCGAACATTCGGTGGAAGGCCGGGATTCCGCCAAAGGATACTTCCGCCTGACCAACCAGGGGGACCAACCGGACCGGCTCTTGGAGATCAAGGTCGAAGGGGTGGGCATGACCCAACTGCACGAATACAAACTGATCGATGACCAGGAACGGATGGTACCGGTCCCAAACCTGACCTTGCAGCCCAAGGAAACGGTTGCCTTGAGCCCCCAAGGGTACCACCTGCTGCTTTTTAACCTGGAACGGCCCTTGGACTCCGGGGAAAAGCGGAAGTTGACCTTACGGTTTGAAAAGGCGGGAGTGGTGGAACTTTTGGTTCCGGTGGCCCATGAGGAACCTAGAGATGAGGACAAACCTCGCCACCGGTTGCCGCCTCGGTAAAACTGCGCCTAGCCTGAACCCAAACCCTGGAGGGGGAGATGAATAAGTTGGTCCAAGGGATGGCGCTGCTGGGGGCACTGTTGTTCCTGGGCGGCTGCCCGGTCTGGCACCATTGTTGTAACGACTCGGAGGGCTACGGTCCGGGCCACCATCACCATCACTACTCCGCACCTACCCCGGCGGCCAAGGAAATCCCCGGTAGTCCGCCCTGACTGTGCACTGTGCTAGGGAAAATTGGGTTACCGACAAGACCAAAAGCCAGCCCTGGCCCCAGCTTGACAGTCTCTTTTTGATCCTTTCCCTGGGTCTCCCTCCCTTACCTTGTTCTCCGTATTATCAACGTGATAGGCTTACTGGCAGTTATTGCTTGTTCATAGCCTTTCCCCCATTTCCCCCCTTTTGGTGGGGAGTAAGTGGGGAGCTTTTCGGAGTCCAAGATGGCAAGTTTCAAAAAGTTGGCTGCCCCGGAGTTTAGGGGAAAAACCTATGAAGGGGTTCGGTACATTGAAGGGAAAGGGCCGGATGGTAAACCGGAGAAGATTTATTATGTCCGGTACAAGCGGGAGGGCAAGACCTTAGAGGACAAGGTAGGCGGGGAGCGGAGTCAAGGGATGAACCCCAAGAAGGCCGCCGAGATCAGGCTCAGACGAATGGCCGGAGAACTTTCCAACCCTGAGCGCCGGGAGCAACGGCAGGCCGCCTCCAAGGTCCAGGAGAACCGTTGGACCTTCGACCGGCTCCACGCACTCTACCAAGAGCATACCCTTTCCACCAAGGGCAGACACAACGACAAGCTGCGCTACCACAAGCACATCCAACCCCGTTTTGGGGCCAAAGAACCTAGCGAGCTTTGCCCCCTGGACCTGGACCGCCTGCGGGTGGAACTGCTCAAGACCCGCCAACCCCAGACGGTCAAGCATGTCCTGGCCCAGATCAAGCGGCTGGTGAATTACGGGGCCAAGAAGGGAGTCTGTTCGCCCCTGGCCTTCCATGTCGAATTGCCTCGGGTCCAGAACGAGCGGCGGGAGGACCTGAGCCAAGAACAATTGGCAAGGTTCTGGGGCCTCCTGGAGAGCGAGCCGGACCGGCAGGCGGCCAACTTCCTCAAAATGATCCTTTACACCGGGATGCGCCGAGGGGAATTGTTCCGGCTGGAGTGGCGGGACATTGACTGGAAAAACGGCTTTATCCAAATCCGCAACCCCAAGGGCGGCAAAGACCAGCGGATTCCCTTGAGTGCGGCCTGCGCCCAACTGCTCCAAGCACATCCCCAGCCTTTCCCGGACAGCCCCTATGTCTTCCCTGGCAAGGAGGGTGGACAGCGCAAGGAACTTAAAAAGGCCTCGGAACGGATCAAACGGGCAGCAGGCTTACCCAAAGACTTCCGCCCCATCCACGGCCTCCGTCACGTTTTTGCCTCCCTGCTGGTCAGTCAAGGGGTTCCGCTCTATACCGTCCAAAGGCTCCTGCCCCACAAGGACCAACGGATGACCCAGCGCTATGCCCACCTGAGCGACGAAAGCTTGAGGGCCGGGGCGGCGGTGATGGAGGGACTGTTGAACAGTCAGGGAGCCGAGAGGGCTCGGACAGGGGAGAGCCAACCGGCCTCAGTCCTTGGGCGGTAGGCAACCGCTTCTTTGCACTCAAACAAACCCCAGCCGCAATGGCTGGGGAACTTTACTTAGTTAACAATAGATGTTAAACATAACATGAAACCCAACGAAGAATGGTTCTTGGACTTTGACGGGCAGACCTTCTTTCTGGACGGCTCCCATTTCATTCATTACGAGGTCAAGCGAGCGCCACAGAGCCGGGAACGGCCCCAGGGGCTCAAGTATTCTTGCGCCTTGATCCATGTGAGGTTGGGCCGTTTGGCGGCCATAGACAACGCCCACAGCCACTTTGGCCCCCGGATCATCACCTATGACCACTTGCACCGGGGGAATGCCAGGGTGAAGCCCTACCGATTTAAAGATGTAGCCACCTTGCTGGAGGACTTTTACCAGCTCATCGAGGAAACCAGAGGTTCAAAATGAAAGTCGGAATCCAATCCTTTGAAGCCCACAAAAAGAAGATGCTGGCCCTAGCTCAGGCAGGCCAGGGGCCGGACCTAGAGGAACCCAAGATTTGGTTCGCCTCCCTGGAGGTTTTCGCCCACTTGCTCAACCACGAGAATCAGACCCTGCTCAAGATCATCAAGGACCAGCACCCCCAGTCCCTCAAAGAACTGAGCCAACTCTCCCACCGCTCCCCTGCCAGCCTTTCAAGAACCCTTCAGAACTTCGAGCGACAAGGAATCGTGCGGCTCAAACGGGAGAAGAAGACGGTGGTGCCGGAATTGATGGTGAGTGAGTTTGAGTTGGTGATTGTGATTTAAAAATGGCGGCGATTCAGAGCAGCTGAAAGACCACAGAATCACGATCTCGATGAACGGCAAGGGTCGATCTATCGACAACATCGCCATTGAGATAAACTTTAAGGCCTTGAAATACGAGGAGGTCTACACCAACGACCGTCAGAACATTGTGGGCGTACGGACAGAAATCATCCGCTACCTGGACTTCTACAACCTCAACCGGTTCCACTCGGCCTTAGGCTACAAAAAGCCGATGGAGGTGTACCGGAAGGAAAGGCTAAAAGCAGCTTGAAGAAGACAAGGATCAGGAAGATCGCCCAGGCAAAAAGTTGTCTGGAGAATTGGGGCCAATATAGCCAACGCCACCTACCCCCGTAGGTCTTCCAAGAATTCCGAGGCAGGTTTGATCCCGGAAACCCACAACTGATCTCTGGCTCTCGTGCAGGCTACATAAAGCAGGTGACGCTCGGTGTGGTAAACCTCTTCTAGTTCCGACTCATCGGCAGTTGTGTCGATTCGTTTTTGCAGCGGCAAAATGTCATCATCACATGCCATCACCACGACAGCCCGAAACTCTAGGCCCTTGGCCAAGTGCATGGTGCAAAGCGACACCTGACCAGCGGTGGTTTCAACCGATTCATCCAAGACTTGGTAGGGCAGTTTGGAGAGGTCCAAAGCGGCACGGGCTCGGTCCATTTGCGCCTCTGAACGGACAAAAACCCCGATCTCTTGGGGCATTATACCTTCAGTAGTCCGCTCATTAAGCCACAGACCAATTTTTTGGTTTTCGACGGTTTCATTTTCAAAGGTTACCACCAAGGGACTAGGACCGTTAAAAACCGAAAGGGTGTCTTTGCGATCTTCCTTGATCCCGTCCACATCGGTCATTTCCCCGGCGAGCAAACGGTCGGCTTGTTTGCGAATCTGATGGGAGGTGCGGTAATTGATCCTTAAACTTTTACAGCGCCCCTGAATCTCCACCCCCAGTGCCTTCCAGGAAAAGGGCTGGCCAAAGATCCGTTGGCCCAGGTCGCCGGTAAAAAACAAACCCTTGGGCCGGTGGGCGCACAAGGCGGCCAGGAATCGCAGTTGAGCGATGTTTAGGTCTTGGGCTTCGTCCACCACGGCAAAATCGAAGGGTGGATTCTTGGTTTCAGCCAACTTGACGGCCAGCCGATTAAAGACTTCCGCTTGGGTGACCCACTGCCGCTCTTCCAATCCTTGTTTCACTTTCTTAAAGATAGTCCAAAGGATCGCTCGCTGGGACTCAGAAAGCCTAACCTTTCGCCCTAAACGCCTTACATCCCGATATGCCTCCCAGGTTGTCAAGCCCCAGGCATCGACCACCTCGGCCCATTCGGAAACCAAGTGTCGCTGGGAAAACTTGTGCCCCTCCACCTGCCCTGCCGCTTCTTCGATCAATTGACCGATGCTTTTTAAGTCCGCTACTTGGGCGGCTCCAAAATTGGATTGGTAGAGCCTTAAACCGACCTCATTGAGCGACTGGACCTCCAGGCGTTCCCCCAATTGTGGATCAGTATGAATCAACCGGCATAACTTGGTGTGAAGAGCGTTGGCCAAGGTTTGAGAAAAGGTGGTCAAAAGCACCCTGGCCTTGGGGTTGGACCGGGCCAAAAAGACCGCCCGGTGCAGGGCCACAATGGTCTTACCGGTCCCGGCGGAACCAGAGATTCGGGCCGGGCCGCTGTAATCCTTCTCGACCAATTCCTTTTGGGAAGGGTGCAAAAAGATCGTCCATTTCTCCCAAGGAAAAGCCAGGGCTTGCTCCAGTTCCGCTTGGTTGCCCATGACCCGAAAACGGCGCTGGGCATCGGGGTGGCTGAACGGGTCGATGCCGGTGGGGAATGGTGGCTTGGGGACCGGCTTTTTGCCCACCGCAAGGTCCAAAACCGCTTCAGCGGCTTCGGCAGGCAGGTGTTCGGCCAGCTCCAAGAGCCGGTCTTCGTTGGCCCCCTGTACCGCCTCCACCCACTCGGGCGGAACCCCGTAGCCCAAAAGCTCTTGGGCAGAAATATCCTTGAGGACCAGGGAGTTTTTGTCCTCCGCCGCTCCTTTGCCACCTCGGCGTAAGGCTTGGGGGATGCCTGGGGCTGAACCTCCTCTACCCTCTCTCGGATCTCCACCAACTGAGCCGCCCCGGTGGTCGGGTGGGTTTCCAGCTTACGCCGCTCCGCCCATTGGTAAGCCTTGTCGTGGTGGTCAACATAGCAGAGGAGCAAGTTCTCGGCGGTTTTATGAACTATTATGCGGATATCCCGGCTAACCCGGATCGACCAAAAATTGGGGTCTTTGCACTTCTCCAACTTGTGAAACTGCATCCCAGGGTTAGCTGGGTTTAGTTGAAGGTCAAAGGCGGCAGTTTTAACCGTTTTTTGCTCGTCGTGGTTTAGCTTTGCTAGGCTGTCGGTAAAAGTGTCGGCAATACGGAAATTTTTCATTAAACTGACGGTTGAGATTGTGATTTTCTTCGATCTCTGATTTTGTTGATCAAAGCTTCTAAATCACCAATATCCGATTCTAAATCAATTGGTCGTTTTGTTGAGGCTTGCTGGAAAGGAGGGGGGTCATGTGCTTCAGTAACAGCACAACAATTTTTAAATATTTTTTGCAATTCCTTTTCTTCTCCAGATGTTAACCCAACAACAGATTCGAGTTGTTTCAAGTTTATATACTCCCTAAATCTCTTAACCACCCCAGATAAAATAAAATCCTCCACAACTCGTTCAACTGTTGCCCTTAGCAAGCTATAGGTTTTTGCCAGCCTAAGCTTTTGTTCTTCACTTGGATAAGCAGACCAACCGTTCTTGATAGCTGATGCCTCTTTCTTGAGTGTGTCAATTCGCACCGTGTATTTTTCCTGATCCCAAGGCAGGCCAGAAACAACAACACCTGATTTTGAGGATTCCCAAACCAAATTGAATATTGAGCTTTTTTGATTTTGATTTTCCGCATATGAACTCAAATAATCCAGAAAAACTGCATCATGAGTGAATACTATAACCTGCCTTTTTGACGATTCCTCCAAAATCCTTTTTGCGACCAAACTACGACGATGATGATCCAGTGAGGAGACTGGGTCATCGAAAATAATTCCGCCTTTATGCTCGGCAATGGTGACTTCAGCAAAAAAAGCTGCTAGCGCCAGTGATCTTTGTTCCCCTTCACTAAGAACATCCCTAATTGCCGTATTTTTAGGGATATCAAGCAGGAGAGTATGCTTTATCTTGCCCTTATCTCCTCGCTCGTTAAGTTTAATTTTAACATACTCAATACCTAGCTTTGAAAACTCCTGTATCAATGTTTGTGATAATTTTTCCGTGATAGCTTCGCTGGCAAACCTTTTTGAAGCATCTGTCAAAGCCCGTTTCCCGAATTTTCCTCTTGATTGTTCGAGTTTGGCCACGAGTTTCAAACGAGAATGAACGCTAAGGATAGCTTGTAGGCTCTCTTTTACGGCTATGTTTGCTTCGATCTCCTGCCTTTCGACTTTATTTTTCGCCGCTTTTTCGGGATTTGCAGCGTCTCTAAAATTGATACGATTGCGAGATTGAGGTTGCCCCCAGTTGAAAGAGTCCTTGTTTGCTCATAGAGTTCAAACAGGAGGACTGAAAATGAACACAAGAATCGAAAGAAGAAGTTACAGCCTG
>MFNF01000043.1:24958-108049 GCA_001783715.1 Candidatus Lambdaproteobacteria bacterium RIFOXYD2_FULL_56_26 | reverse complement strand
TTTGAACGCTTTGCATACCTGTTGAGTCTTTCCATGACTATGTCTAGCAGGTTTTATCTCTGCTATGCTAGTCAAGACCCTTCCATTTATACCAGCGAGCAGAGCGAATCGGCTCAACCGGGGGCAAATGGACCCGGCACGCAAAAGGGTACAATTCGTTTTGCTGCAACAGATACATCGACCAGTACAGCCCCATACCAATCGACATACCCCAAAACGAGCCATACGGAAGCCGATCAGCAAAGGAGATGTTACCCATGAACCCAGAAAAGGGAAGCATATACTTGGGCCGGGCCAGCCAAACCAATTTATAGTTGATGCGGTCGGTGAGTTTGGACCACCGACGAAAAACCTGTTTCCAGGCACCAAATCCTTTGTTCATGACATCTCCAACAGTTGTTGGGGGTAGGAACATGGCATGATATAACCATCTGTAATCGCATGTCTAGGTATCAAACCGTATGATCCCTTTCCTACACACCTTCACATGTGAAGAAATGACTGCCGGGTACTACGGTGCCTTCACGAAACAACTTTCAAGCACGATGATGAATGGGGGTGGCAAGGATTGTGGCAAGAAACAAAAAAGGCCGTTTACGATTTCTCGTAAACGGCCTTTTTATGGGGTTGCGGGGGTAGGATTTGAACCTACGGCCTTCGGGTTATGAGCCCGACGAGCTACCAGACTGCTCCACCCCGCGGTGTTCTTTTAAGGTACGTCTGCCTTATCTTTACAGGTTAGTCCCATTGGGTTCTTCTTGTCAAGGGCTGTTGGCTTTTTCCTTTTCCCCAGCCCTCAAGACGACCGGGGAACAGCGCTTGGGGTCAGTTCCAAAACCAACCCAGCTGCCAAGACTACCAACCCTGGTTCCTTTTCCCAAACCATCCGCTCCAACAAAAGCCCCCTCCACAATCCCCTGGTCCAACTCGGCACCAAACCAGATTGACCTTTTGTCTTTACCCGTTCCCTCAGCCCATCCGTTTCACCTACCCCAAACAACTCTCTCCCAACTTTTCTGTTCCGTCCCTGGCCCCCAAGCCTGAACCAACAACCAGCCCTACCCTTCCTTTTACCCCCGCTCACCCAAGCCACCCTACCCAACAGAACCTCTCTCCTCCACGGTCTCCCCCTTGCTCCTCACCAAACCTGCACAAACACTTGGGGCAATGCCCCAGCCAGAGTGGTTTTGGGGTCTCTGCCCACACCCAGGGCCAACTCCCTTTGTGCTGTCCAGGTTGCATGGCCCCAACATTCCTGTCTTCTCCACTCCAATTGTGTGACCGGCAAACCTTTGCCGCTCATTCGTCCTGCCCATATTTCCGATTGGGGCTGGGAAGTCCGGTTTGCTTCCTGGTCCGGCCAAACTTTGTGTCCAGGGCAAACGACCCTACACTTTATAAATGAAACCTTTGCCATGCCAACCCCGTCCCTTGGTCCAATTCCGGCCCCAAGGGGGACTTGGCGGCTTGGGCTGTCTTTTTTGGTAATTTTTTTCTTTGCGCCCACTCTTTACAGTTTTCTTACCAAACGCTAGATTTTTACAATCAGTTTATCTGAATATTTAAACAATCCACTTTTACGGGAATAGAACATGTTAAAAAGACTGCTCTTTACTTTGGTTGCATTGTCTTTTACCACCAGCCCGCTGTGGGCCGAAACCACCCAATCCGGCAACGTGATTCTGCCGGTGACCGATTCCAGCTACAAAGGGCACCCCGTCCTTTCTTTGGTCGGCGGGACCTTGAGCCCCAGCGCTGCCGGGTCCGAATCCGGCTCCTTGGTTGGGGTCGAACTCTCCTTGGACTGCCCTTTGTTCCAAGCCAGTGCGGGTAACGTTCGCCAGCAGATCAGCTACACCACCTATTCCAAAAGCAACCTCTCGGTGAGCCTGATCGAAATCAACCCCCATTGGATGACCGAACTTTCCCCAGGCTTTACCGCAGGCTTTGGCCCCGGTTTGGGTCTGGCCCAAACCTCGGTCACCGGCGGCAGCAGTGCAAGCTACTTCGAGTACGGCCTGGGTGCCAGCGCTTCCTACAAAACCGGGGCTTTGGTCTTTGGGTTTGAGTTGCGCAACATGACCACCGGCAAGAAAAACAATGCGGACATGAGCAACAGCCGCACCTTGCTCAAAGCCGGTTACGCCTTTTAGTCAGCCTCTCTAGGGATGCCCTGGGGAAAACCTCAGGGCATCTTCCCGCCCTCTTACACTCCCGCCCTGATTTAATCCCGTTACCTCTCCCGGCCTTCCCTGCCCGGCCCGCTGGGAGCTAAGCCTTATGGGGCTAGTTCCAAGGATGCAGCTTTCCCGAAGGCCCCCCTTGCCAGCCCTCCAGTAAAGCAGAAGTCCCTAGCGGAACAGTTCAATTGGTGCCGCTCCCGGCCTAAGCGAGGCTCCAAAAACTACAGTACCGTAAGGCGGGAGAACAAGAAACCCTGGCCCCAACCAGACGGCGCAGTTGTCCCCGCTTGGGGTTGACCCGAAAAACCGGTTGAATCACCAGGCAGGGGAGAAAAAAGAAAACCGGGGGATTGCTCCCCCGGTCGTAAAGGCAGGTCAGACCACGAACTCCAACTGGGAAGCAGGGGTGCGGCAGTCCATGTCGGTGCCCCGAGCCCGGTGGTCCGAGACTTCGGCAGCGGTACCGACCATCCGAGCAATCAGGAACATCACAAAGACCAAGTCCTGCATCTGGGCTTCGGTCACCGTCCCGGCCTTAAACTGCTTCCAGAACAGCTCCAAGCTGATGGTGGCGATCACCGCATCGATGTTGACGCAGAACTGGTTTTTGGTCGCTCCCACTTCGGCCAATTGCTTGACCAGGAGGTGGTAATATTCCTGGAAAGGGTTGGACATCTTCCGTTCTTTAAACAGGTTGTAGATGAACTCTTCCCTGGGGTCGATGTTGACCGGTTTGTTCTTGAAGACCGGGTGGTTGATGCAGGGGATCTTCATGTACTGCATGTCCCCGGCCACCTTGGCCTTTTTCTTGTACTCCAGGTAGGTCTTGGAGGTGCCGACCGCCAATTCCTTCAGCTTGCTTTCCAGCCCCTTCTGGGTTTTGTAGGGGTCCAAAGCGCCAAACTGCTCGACCAGGAAACGAACCGCCTCAAACCCGTTGCCCCCGTGGGCCAGACCGGTATTGGTCATGAACCCGGCGTAGGTGACCGGGATTTGGTTTTTCGCCGAAACGCTCTCTTTGGCCCCTTTAGCGCTGATGGTCCCCGGACCGTTGGAAACGGTCAGGTTGAGCATGGCGTTCAGGGCAAACAGCTCGTTTTCGTTCTCCGGCTTGCGGCTGAAGAGCATCTCAAAGCAGGTTTGGATAAACTCGGTTTCCAAAACCTTGGGGTCCTTCAACTGGTTGAGGGAGGTCCACATCTTGTTGGCTTTGGGCTCCGACGGAGCGGAAGCCAGGATGACTCCGTGGACCGACAGGTAGGTCCCCATTTCCACGGCCGTGTCCCGGGTGATCCGCCGGTTGGTCAAAGGCTCCCAGGCCAGGGTCAAAAGACCGGCAGCCAGGGCCAAGGAGATCTCACAGGCCTTTTTGTTTTTGGCCAAGTAGGCTTCGGCAAACTGGGTGAAAACCGAGTCGGCCTTGTACTTGGTGGCTTGGCGGAGGATGAAGGCGGCAGCGGTTTGCTGGTCCTTGCTGTTCGCCGCTTCGGCGATGACCAACTTGGATTTCAGCACCTTTTCCACTGCCTTGGCATTGGGAGCGCCTTCTTTGCCCACCAAAGGGTAAAAGGCATCGATCAGGCTGCTGATGTTGTTTCGCACCCCTTGGAGGATCGACTTGTCCCCTTGGCAGAGGACCTCGGCGGCAATGTAGGCGTTGGGGGTAGCGCCGTTGGCCTTGGCTACTTGGCTGACCCCAATTCCCTTGGTGCCCTCGGCGACCCAGTAGTTGAGCAACAGGTTGGCCAACTTGGCCTGGCCTTTGACCGGCATTTCTTTGGTCAGGGCGAAGAAGTTGGTGGACCCGAAGGGGGACTTGACCAAGTCCAGGACCGGAACCCCATGCATCTGGGTGACCTGGGTTTTTTCGTCCATTTTGGTGGCCCCACTGCGGTTGCGCATTGATTCACGAGGCAACTGGGCACCGGCTTGACGGCTGACCGCTTCGATCTGCTCCCCATAGGGGGCAATCGCTTCAACCACCGGGAGCCCCAGGTTTTTGGGGAACTTGACCTTTTGGTCGTTGACGAACCAAGGCTTGAGGCTCAGGTCGCCGATCGGGGCGAAGTCCGGCTTGCCGCCCAACAGGTTCATCACGGCGGTCATGGCCAAGGGAACTTCCTGGATCGAGGTGATCCGTACCCCTTTCTTGCCGACCTTGGGTTTGTTGGGGTTAAAGAGCCCCACCCCGAAGTACTGGTCAAACCAGCTTTCCTTGGCCTCGGCATCATCACCGCTGCCGGCCAGTGCCCCTGCATGGCCGCAAGCCCGGGTGATGTTCTTTTTCCAGCGCCCGGTCACACAAGCGATGATCGGCTTGGTGAACTTGAATTTGCCGCTGGTGATCCAGTCCAAAGCCTGTTTTTCATAGTATCCGCCCGGCTCAATGTACACCACCACCGCTTTAGTCCGAGGGTCGTTTTCCGCACAAAAGAGGAATTCGGCCAGGGCAAAGTGGATGATCACGTCTTTGCCCGAAGACAAGATGGTGCTGGTGCCGTAACCGGCGGTTTTGAGGTATTCGCTGATGGTGGTCGAGAAGTTCCCGGAGTTGGAATAAATGGCCACCGAGCCCTTTTTGAGGGACTCCAAAGGCTTGTCGCCGCCCAAGGCCCCGCCCAAACGGACTTGGTCGTGGGGGTTGGCGATGCCCAAGCTGTTGCCGCCGAAGACATCAATCTTCCGTTGCTGGCAGCCCCAGCGGATCATCCTTGCGTCCTTGACCCCGATCTTTTCGGTCAAGATGATGATTTTTTTCAGGTGGTCATTGTGCTTGCACATCTCGCTGACTGCGTAGTTGACTGCCGAAGGAGGCAGGTAGATCACGCCAGTGTCAAACCCCTTTTTGTCTTCCACCACTTCCTTGACCGAGCCGTAAACCGGGATGTTGCCCTTGGCGGTTTCCAGGTTCGAGCCGCTGCGGCCATACTGCACCCCGGCGACAATGTTGCCGTTCGAGTAGATGTGGGAGATGGGGGTGACGGTCTTGGACTCGTTGCCCAAGATGTTCATTACACAAACCCTGGACCCTTTGTTGGCCAATTCCTCCAAGGAGTTGACCCCAACGAAGTAGGGAAAGGGATTTTTGGTCTTGCTCATGCTTGCTCCTCTCTCGTCCGATTGGGGTTACTTTTTGGCGGTTTTTTTCGGTGCAGCTTTTTTGGGCGCTGCTGCCTTAGCCGCCTTCGCTTTGGGTTCGGCTTTGGTGGTTTTGGCTTGGGCTTTTGGGGCCGGTTTGGGCTCCGGGGCTTTTTTGCCCGAGCCGTCACCACCGGCACAGATCCACTCGTCCAATTCCAAAGCGTAGTTGAGTACCCGGATCATGCTGGAGTCATGTCCAAAGAACCGGTAAGGAATCCCCAGGTTGTCGAGCACGTCCCTGGCATAAGCCATACCCTGGATCACGTTCGGGCCACCTCGGCCAATCACCACGTGGACCTTGGGGTTCTTGTCGATGTGTTCCTTGAGGGCATCGGTGATCCCTTTGAGAGTCACAAAAATGTCGGTGTTGTTCGCCTTGCCGCCGATCACCAAAACCACGTTGGTCCGGGATAACCAGTGTTTGAAGCTAATGCTGGCGATGTCCCGCATCTTGGCGTAAGGAGGGTTGCCGCCGTAGTCGGAGGAAACGATCGCCTTGTGGCCCAAGATTTCGGTGGCCGCCGAGTTGGCCCCGCCGCCGAACATAAAGGGCAGGATGGTCCCGTGGGGGTTCAGTTCCACCACGTCCGACTGGCCTTGGTAGGTGCGCAGCATGTTGATCTCTGCCTCGAAGGCCGTGAACTCGGTGGAGAATATCTCTTCGGGGAAATGAATCCTGGTGTGGGCCGGGTCGTCCTGGTCGAACTGCGCCTTGATGTCACAAGCGTAGGGGACCCACCGGTCCTTGTCCTTGCCCATGCGGATCGGGTTGATCTCCAACATGGTCAGGCCGTAGTTGTTGAACAGGTCCCACAGTTTGGGCAAGTGCTGCACCAAGGGGCTGATGATTTCCTTGGGAGCGCCCAGTTCGATCAGTGCATCGTTGATGTGGAAGGCCTTGATCCCGGTAGCGGGGTTAAAGAGGATGATCTTTTTGCGGGACAAGGGCAGTTCTTCGATGTCCACCCCGCCTTCGTGGGTCAGGATCATCACCGGGGCCCGGTGTTCGGTGCTCATGGCGATGGAAACATAAATCTCGTAAGGCGAGGGGATGAACTCCTCGAAGGTCACGCCGTCGGCCTGGACGGTGTGGTTGCCAAAGGTATGGCGGGCAAAAAACAGGTCCCGTTTGGCCTGTTGGGCTTCAAATACGTTGTTGCAGATCCTTACCAGACCGGCTTTGCCTTTTTTCCCCACCCCCCCCAGGAAGACCGGCTTGACCACCACCTTTTTGGCCGGTGACTTTTTAATCAAAGCGGCAATCTCCTCATGGGAGGCATCTTCGGTCAACACTTCGGCGGCGGGGAAGTCAATCGTTTCCAAGAGCTTCCTGCCGTATCTCATCCCGGTAAGCTGCATAGTCCCTCGTAAGAGTTTTTTTCAATCGCTGTTGTGAAACCCGGAGCAACTCCGGTTGCGAGTAGGCCCCAAAAGGCCTTCCATCAAGGCTTGGCATATCTTTTGGATTCTATAACGGACCCTCCTCTCTTTGAAAAGTCCTTTTTTATCCCTTTAAAAACCAGTCAGTTGAGTACAAACCCCCAACCCAGGCCCACCGCCCTTCGCCCCAAACTTGTTGGTAGAATAGAAGTTTGTTTGATTTTTTACAACCTCCTTGGGGCTGTCAAATGCGATAGGTTTGGGGCTTCCCCAATCAACGGACCAAAGAGAGCCATCCAAGCCCCGACCTCCGGGGCTTTGGCCCAATTGGGTCAAGACCTTGACGGCGAAATTTGCCCAAATTCCTGCACCCCTGGCCAGGGGCCTTCGGGCTGGGCGGGGGAGGTTCGGAAGAGTTGGGTCACCTGGAAACCGGCTTTTTGGGCGGCGGCCAGTTCCTCTTTGGTGTCTGACAAGAACAGCACTTGGGGCGCGGGGAAGCCGATTTCCTCGATGATCTTTTGGTAGGAAGTCACCTCTCGTTTGCCGCCGACGGCGGTGTCAAAATGGTGGGACAGCAGCGGGGTCAGGTCCCCGGCGAGGCTGTGGCCGAAGAGCAGCTTTTGGGCCAACACCGAGCCGGAAGAATAGATGCCCAGCTGTAGCCCCTCTTTTTTCCAGCCCTCCAGCACCCCAGGCACCTCGGGATAAACATGCCCCTTGAGGTGTCCTTGTTTGTAGCCCTCTTCCCAAACCAAACCTTGCAGCGCTTTTAAAACCGGGTGCTTCTTGTCGGCCTTGGCCCATTCGGCCAGGAGTTTTTCCAAGTCGGTCAGATTTTTTTGGGTTTCCTGGCCGGGCCAAACCTCCGCCTTCAGTTGTTCCAATAACCCGGAAACCTGGGGCTCCGTCCCTTTGGCAGCCAGGAAGGCCCCCATCCGTTCCAAGGAATAGGGAAACAAGACTTGGTGGACAAAGGTCAGACTGCTGGTGGTCCCCTCAATGTCCATCAAGACATAATCCACCTTCATGGCCCCTCGTAGGATTCTTCGATCTTGGAGCCGGTGTAAGCGGCGACCCAGCCTTCGGGGTTGGTGAAGATGCGGATCGCCTTGACGAAGTATCCGGGGGCCAAGTCGAACCAGTGTTTGGCCCCTTTGGGCACCGAGAGAAAATCACCCTGGGTGCAGACCAGCCGGGCCACTTGGCCGTCTTCAAAGTGGAACCAAAAGACCCCGCTGCCGTCCACAAAAAAGCGGACCTCGTTTTCGCTGTGGGTGTGCTCTTTCAGGAATTTGGCCCGCAGCGCATCCAGGTTGGGGGTGCCGGGGTGCACGTTGATCACATCGGCGGTCAAAAACCCGTGGGCCTTCATGTAGGGGTTCACCTTGTGGGCATAGGCCGCCAAAACCCGTTCCTGGGAATCGGTTTCGGACAAGGGGAAACTGGCCTCCCAACGGTCCAAGTCCACCCCTTGGCCGGACAAAAACGATTTGATCTGGGGAAAGTCGGTGATCTCTTGGTCGGTGTGGGGCAGGTACAGGTGTGTCATGGCTTGATCCGGTTTAGATGAACATAATAACGGAAGAGGTACTCAAAGACCTCCAGGTGCCGTTTGGCTTCCTTGACACTGTTCCCCCAAACATAAAGTCCGTGGCCCCGTAGAAGCAAGCCATAGGTTTGGGGGGCGGCCACCAAGTCGGCCTCGATCCGGGCACTCAAGGCCCCGATGTCCTGGGTATTTTCAAAACAAAACAGCGGGATTTTGGCTTCGTGGGTCTTAACCCCGGCAAACCCCTTGAGCAACTCCAGCCCTTCAAGCCAGATCACCTCAGTCTTGGGGTGTAGCTCGGCAAACAGCAGGCTTTCGAGCAGGTGGCTGTGTAAAATGCAATTGGCACCGGTGACCTTATAGATCCCCAGATGGACCAAGGTCTCATCAGAGGGCTTTTTCCCCTGCGCCGCCAAGGAAGGTTCCAGGCCCCCGGTGCGCTGGTCCACCCAAAGCAGGTTTTCTTCCTTGAACAAGGCCTTGTCCACCCCCGATTCGGAGACCAGACAAAACCCCGGTCGGGCCTGGGATCGCAAGGAATAGTTTCCGCTGGTCGCCGGGTTGTGGCCCCCTTGGTTGAGGCTACGGACCAGTTGGGCCAGGGCGGTTTGCTCCTTTTGCTCGGCCGCTTGCAGCTGGGATTGTTTCATCAAGCCCCCCGCCTGGGTTGGAGTTGGGCCAGCGCTTGGTTTAAGGTGGTCTCCCGTTTGGCAAAACAAAAACGGATCATCCGCTTGCCCTGGTCCGAATGCTGGTAAAACACCGAGGTCGGGATGGTGGCCACCTTGCAATCGAGGATCAACTCCCGGCAGAATTCCAGGTCGGTCTTCCCCGGCGGGGTTTGGGCCAATAAAAAGTAGGTTCCTTGGGGGACCAGGACTTCAAAGCCTGCTTGCGTGAGTCCCTGGGCCAACAGGTCCCGTTTGTGTTGGTACTCTCGGCGGAACTGGGTCAAGTGATCGGGCCACTGGGGCCAAGCCTTGGCCAGCGCAACTTGGAGGGGATGGGTAACGCAAAAACAAAGGTACTGGTGGACCTTGTGGATCCCGGCGGCCAGCTCCTTAGGTGCCGCTACCCAGCCGATCTTCCAGCCGGTCAGGCTGAAGGTCTTGCCCACCGAAGAGCAGGTAATCACCCGTTTTTGCATCCCCGGCAGCGAGGCCACCGGGAGGTGGGGGACTTGGTAGGTCAAAAACTCATAAACTTCGTCACTTAAGATGTAAAAATCAAACCGCTCGGCCAGTTGGGCGATTTCTTCCAGTTCTTTTTGAGAAAAGACTTTGCCCGTAGGGTTGTGGGGGCTGTTGAGGATCAAAAGCTTGGTCTTGGGCCCCACCTGGGCTTTCAGTTCTTCCAGGTCAAACCCAAAACCGGGGGCGTTTAAGGTGACGGTCTTGAGGTTCCCTTGGGCCAAGGTGACCGAAGCGAGATAAGAATCATACAGCGGCTCAAAGGCCACCACTTCATCCCTCGGACTGACCAGCGCCGCAATGGTGGCGTAGATTGCTTCAGTGGCCCCGTTGGTGACCAGGATCTCCTGGGCCGGGTCGTAGGTGAGCCCATAGAGGCTGCGGTAGGAATCGGCCAAGGCTTGGCGCAAGGCGGGCAACCCCCAAGAGGGGGCATACTGGTTTTTTCCCCCTGCCAAAAGGGCCTCCTGGGCCAATTCCAACACCCACTGGGGTCCCTCAAAGTCCGGGAACCCTTGGGCCAGATTGATCGCTTGGTGCTGGTTGGAAAGCTGGGTGATGGTCGAAAAAATGGATTCTTCCAGCCGGGACAACAGTGGATTTAACGGTTTCATGCGGGGCTCAAGCCCTCCCAAGCCAATCCAAGGGAAAAACAAAAAACCCAACCTCCGGGCCTTGCGGCACCTGGAGGTTGGGCTAGGAGAGGGTTAGTTCAAGGCTTGGTCGAAGTCGGCGATGATGTCGTCGATGTGTTCAATCCCGACCGACACCCGGATCAAGTCCGGCAGTACCCCTGCGCTGGCCTGTTCGGCCTGGGTCAACTGCTGGTGGGTGGTGGAAGCCGGGTGGATCACCAGGGTTTTGGCATCGGCGACGTTGGCCAAATGGCTGGCCAGTTTCACCTTGCCGATAAACGCCTTGCCTGCTTCTAGGCCGCCTTTGACCCGGAAGCAGAAGATGGAGCCAAACATCCCGGCGGTGAACTGCCTTTTGGCCAATTCGTGGCTCGGGTGGTAGGGCAGGCCGGTGAAGTTGACCGACTCTACCTTGGGGTGCTTGGCCAGCCAGGTGGCCAATTTGAGGGCGTTTTGGCTGTGCCGCTCAATCCGAAGGTGCAGGGTCTCCAGGCCTTGGAGGAACAAAAAGGCGTTAAAAGGGCTCATGGCCGGGCCGATGTCCCGCAGCAAGGTCACCCGAGCTTTGATGATAAAGGCCAAGTTGCCGAAGGCTCCGGTGTAGCTGACCCCATGGTAGGCCGGGTCGGGGTTGACCAGCTTGGGGAACTTGCCCGAACCGGCCCAGTCGAACTTGCCCGAATCCACGATCACCCCACCGATGCTGGTCCCGTGACCACCGATGAACTTGGTGGCCGAATGGATCAGGATGTCTGCCCCAAATTCAAAGGGTCGGCAGAGGATCGGGGTGGCAAAGGTGGAATCAACGACCAACGGAATCTTGTGTTTGTGGGCAATCGCCGCAATCTTGGCAAAGTCGGGAACGCTGCCGTCCGGGTTACCGATCGACTCGATGTACAGAGCTTTGGTCTTGTCGTTGATTTTGGCTTCCAAGGTCTCGGGCTTGGTCACGTCGGCAAAGTGGACCTTGATCCCAAAGTGAGGCAGGGTGTGGCAAAAGAGGGTGTAAGTACCGCCGTACAAGGAACTGGCAGAGACGATCTCGTCCCCCGCCCCGGCGATGTTGGTCAAAGCCAGGAACTCTGCCGACTGCCCCGAAGCGACCCCCAGAGCGGCTACGCCCCCTTCCATCTCGGCGATGCGTTTTTCAAACACATCGGTGGTGGGGTTCATAATCCGGGTGTAAATGTTGCCGAACTCCTTGAGGGCAAAGAGGTTTGCTCCATGTTCGGGGCTGTTGAAGGTGTAGGAAGTGGTTTGGTAGATCGGTACCGCCCTGGAATTGGTGGTAGGGTCCGGGACTTGTCCGGCATGAACCGCCTGGGTTTCGATACGGTACTTTTGCGCCATGTTGCTTCCTGTCTCTAGGAGGTGAAGGACGGAGGTGCTTTGGGCAACCACCGCCCCCGGTTGTTGATCGAACGTTAAAGGCTCCCCGGCCGCAACCGGCGGAACCAAGTTTTGGGGCACCATACTGCCACGCCGGTCCAAAACAGGAACAGGGAAGCAGGGGTGAAAACCAAGCCCAACAGGCCGCTCAAGGCAGGGTCTTGGACTTGGAGGGGCAGGCCTCCGAGGCCCAGGTACCCCAGACCGTTGGCCAGACCCACCAGCAATACCACCGTGTTGACCACAAAACCCACCGCCAAACAGCCCAGGTTTTCCAACCGCCCTTGGGAGCGAACCGCCTGGGCCAAAGCTTCGGGGTCGTTAATAGGCTGATCCAAGGCTGGAGCGGCGCAGTTGTTGTGGTGCAGATCTGGTTTGCCCATGGTCTTCTCCTGTGAGGTGTTTTACCCCTTTTCTCCCAATAAAAAAAGGGGTTGTTCCCGGGTGAGGGGAGTTTTTTGGTCTTTTGACGACAAAATTTGAAATATTCAGAATGCTTGGCCCCCGGGGCAGAAGAATCTAAAACCGAAGTTACGGTCCGGTTTGTTGGGGTGAAATTATAAACCACATTAAATGGGTGTATTTATGCGGGAAAAAAACTAAATCCCTGCTCCATCCAAAAAGCCCAGGTTCAGCCGTTCCTGCTCGCTGACCGGCGCTGTCCCCAACAGTTCAAACAGGCTGATGTAGTCCAGCCGCTGGGCGGTGTAGTTGCGCACGTCCAGCAAAACCCGGCGGAACCGGCAGAGGGCCTCTTGGCTGCAAGGCTCGTACTGGGTCACGCTGACGCAACTGACCGGGGCCACCACTCCGTCAAAAAACCGGACCACTTGGCCCAAAGTCAATTCTTTGGGGTTGACCGCCAATTGGTAGCCTCCCTCTCGGCCCGGAGTGCCCTTTACCCAGCCTTGTTCTTTGATCGCCAACATGATCTGCTCCAAAAACCGTTTGGGCACATCGTTTTTTTGGGCCAACTCCCGGATCGAGATCACCCCGTTCCCCCAGCGTTCCGCCAAGGTGAGCAGTGCCCGCAAGGCATAGTCGGTTTTTTTGGACAGTTTCAAGGGGGCTCCGTTTTATATTACACCTACTAAGTAGATGTTTAATTAACCCCTGTCAAGCCGAGGACCGGAAAAAGTAGGCAGTACTCTGTTTTTAAATGTAAATTAAAACCTATAGTACCCCACCATGTTGAGCATGGTGCCACCGAAATTGAGGTAAAGGGTGCCGCTGGATTGGCTGTAAGGATCGTTGCTGACCTTGACCGTCGGCGAGGTGACGCTGCGCATCTCCAAAATCATCCCCCATTGGGGCGAGAGCATCAGGTTGGCCCCAAAGGTCCGAAAGTGCACCAGCCCCGAAAAGGTGCTGCGGGTAACGTCCCCGTTTTGGGTGGAGCCGGAGAACTCCCCGGAGATGACCCCCAGGCCCATACCCAAAAAGGGTTGGACGTTGTCGGTATAGAGGTCCCGAAAATACAGCCGGCCGTTGGCGGTCATCACGTTGGCGGTCATGTCCACCAAGGGGACTGCGGCGGGCTCCAGCAAAACCGATTCGGGGGTGGAGGTAAAATTAACGAATTCAAAACCCCAGGCCCAACCTTTGGCGTACTCCAACAGCGGATAGGGCAATTCCATCCGGTGGACCTTCAGGTAATTGAGGTTGGTAAAAAGGCTGGTCGGGGCGCTCCCGTTGGCATAATCGGTGTCGCCAGTGTACTGGTCATAAACATGGTCGGAATAACCGTAGTTGATCATCCCTGCGGAGATCTGGTTGTAGCCGTCCTTGGTGAAGACCAATGCCCCCCCGCCCCCGCCACCGGCGGCTTGGAGGTTCGGGTCGGCGGCAAAGGTCGGCGGAGCGTCCACATAGGCATCTTGGGCCAACAGTGGGAGCGTCAAACCAAAGATCGCCAACCAAACCAGAACCCAGCCTTTCATGTTACTCCAAGAACTTGCCGATCCGCTCCAACCGGTAGCCTTCCAATAAACTTTTGTCCGAATGGTGGGACCAGTAAACCACTACGCCCCTTCCGGCAACGGTGGTTTCGTCCACAAAACCCCAGTAACGGGAGTCCCGGCTGTTGCGCCGGTTGTCGCCCATAACCCAAATTTTGCCTTCGGGGACCACAAAGTCGAGGTCGATGGGCAGCCCCACCAGGGTGGCATCATAAAACTGTTGGGTGTTCTCTTCGGGTTTGTCGTTGACGAAGACTTGCTCCCCTTCGATCCGCACATGGTCGCCGCCAATGGCAATGGCCCGTTTGATGAAGTCGGTGGTCGGTTCTTCCGGGTAGGGGAAAACAATGATGTCCCCCCGTTTGACCGGGTTTCTCAGGAGCTTGAGGTCCGAAAAGGGCACCACAAAGCCATAGGCATGTTTGTCCACAAAGAGGTGGTCGCCAATTTCGATCGTGTGGATCATCGAGCCGGTAGGAACCCGGTAGGGGGCATAAAGCCAAGTGCGAAAGACAAAAGCTACGATGCCGGCGAAGATCAGCGCCTCGGTCCATTCCCGGATGGATTTGTTTTTGATGAACCGTTCAAGATTGATGATTTTTTTCATGTCCAAGGGGTCTCAAGGTTGTGGTTCTGTTTATAAGATTTCAGGGCCGATGACAAGCAGTTCTAGCTCCTTCGCCGTTTAAACAGAAGGGCCAGGGTGTCTTGCAATTCTTCGTGGACCACCAAGGCGCAAACGCTCAGATAAACCAAAACCCCGCCCAAGCTGGCCAAGAAAAAGGCCGGTGCCGCTCCCCAGGGCAAGAGGTAGGACCTCACCCAGACCAAAAACCCAAAGAGCACCAGACTGGCGGCCAAACTTTTGGCGAAACTCAAGGCCAGCCGCTTCTCCCAGAGCCAACCGAACCCCAGCTGCCCCACAAAGGCCCAAAGCAACAGCAGCTGGACCATTTGGCTCAAGCTGGAGGCCAGGGCGATGCCCCGGTGGCCCATACTGGCCGAAAGGCTGTAGGCCCCCAAAAGGTTCACCACCACCACCACCAGGGAGATGGCCACCGTGATTTTGATCCGCCTCGCCCCCTGGTAGGCGGTCAAAAGGATCCGGTTAAAGGCAATAAACACCAGCCCCAGGATATGCAGGCGCAAAGCCCCGGAGGTCATCATCAGGCTTACCAAGTCAAACCTGCCCCGCAGGAACAAGGTGGAGACCAGCTCTTCACTCAACGCCAAGGTCAAAGCGGTTACCGGCAGGGTGACAAAAGCAACGATTTTTAGGGTCCGGTTCAGCTGCCGGGCGACCAAGGCCGGTTCTCCATCAATGAAATGGCCTGAAAGTTTGGGCAGGATCACCGTGGTGATCGACACCACCAACACCCCCAAGACCAACTCCAACAGGCGGTTGGAAAAGGTCAAGGCGCTCAAGGACCCTTCGCCCAGAGTGGTGGCGATCAGGTTGCTGATCAGGATGTTGATCTGGTAGATCCCGACCCCAAAGATGGTGGGGACGATCAGGACAAAGACTTCCTTGATCTTGGGGTCGTACCAGGGGCTTTTAAAGAGCCGCAGTCCCCGTTTGTAGAGGATCGGCATTTGGAACAACAGCTGGGCGAGCCCCCCGACCATCACCCCCAAGGCAAAAGGCAGGGCGGGGTTTTCAAAAAAACCGGCCAGCCCCAGGGCCACCGAGATGATGGCCAGATTCAGCCACACCGGAGTAATCGCCGAAACCCAAAAGACCCCCAGGCTGTTGAGCACCCCTTGGGCAACGGCGGCCAAGGAAATCAGGATGATGTACCCGAACATCACCCGGGTCAAGAGCACGGTCACCACCAAAGGCTCCCCGGTGAACCCGGCGGCAAAAAAATGGCTGACCAGAAAATCCGCCTGCCACAAAAAGAGCGCCGTCAAAACCACCAACAGCAAGGTCAAGGCCCAAAAAAAGCTCCGGGCAAAGTCCAGCGCCCTTTGGCGACCCTCCTTCTTGTCCACCGCACAAAAAACCGGGATAAAGGCGTTGGACATCGCCCCTTCGGCGGTCAGGCGGCGGAAGAGGTTGGGCAGGGAAAAGGCGAGCGCAAAGGCATCGGCGTAAAAGCTGGTCCCCAAGGCCCAGGCCCCGACCATCTCCCGGACCATTCCGGCCACCCGGCTGAGCAGGGTGATCAGGCTCACCGTGACGGTGGAGCGCAACAGGCTTGTCTTTTTTGGGTTGGCCAAGGTCAGGGGGAGGTTGGCTGTTTTTTTTCAAGAGACCGCCCCCAATCCATATCCCCCTCCAGGGGCTTTTGCCAGCCTGGACTTTAAAAAAAGACGATCGACTCCCCCGGTAGCCCCCAAGAATGGTACGATTCTTTCTTTCCCAAGAGCCCAAAGCACACTCTCCAATCCTTAGGCTACTATGCAGGTAAAGAAGTACATCGCCAACGACATGCAAGAGGCGGTCAGGATGATCAAGGAGGACCTCGGTTCTCGGGCGGTCATTCTTTCGACCCGCAAGGTCCGCAAAGGCAGCGGTGCCTTTGGTCTCTTCGGAAAATATGTTTTGGAGGTCACCGCCGCCAAGGACGAGGAAAAACAAAAACCTGCCCCCAAAAACTTCGATGGACTTGCCAACCGCCAGACCGGCTATGCCCAGTCCTCGGCCTCCGAGCCGCCGTCCCCACCAGAACCAAAGAGGGAACCGATGAGAACCGCCGGCCCCACCGCTTATGCGGGTCTGCAAGAAGACATCAGCGAACTGAAGGATTTGGTTTCCGACCTCAGAAAAGGGGTCCGCCGGGAAGTCAGCGACGAGGCCAACGTCGGGCACCTACGCTACGAAATCCACGAACTCAAACAGTTGGTCGGCCAGCTGGTCAACCAGTCGGGAGAGCTGCGCAAGGACGACCTGCACGAAAACCTGATCGCCTTGTACCAGCAGCTTTGCTTTAACGGGGTGGAAGAAAAGTTTGCCCGCAAGCTCGCCGAAGAGGTGCAAAAAAAAGTACCCAAGGAGGAGATCGACAACTTCTCTTACGTCAAGATCTACTTGGCCCGGATGTTCATGCAGGTCCTCAAGATCGATGCGGAACCCACAAAAAAGGACAGTAAATTCAGCCCCAAGGTGTTAACCTTCTTAGGCCCCACCGGAGTTGGAAAAACCACCACCTTGGCCAAGATCGCCAGCGCCGAGAAGATGAGAAACCCCAAGCTCAAGATCGGCCTTTTGACCATCGACACCTACCGGATTGCGGCGGTCGCCCAGTTGCAGGAATACGCCAGGATCATCAAGGTCCCCTGCAAGGTGGTCAACGAGCCGGGGCAGCTCCAAGGGGTGATCGAAGAGTTCCGGGACATGGACCTGATCCTGATCGACACCGCCGGGCGGAGTCAACGGGACGAGATGCAGATGGGGGAATTGCGGGACTTTTTTAAAAGTTACGACGAATTCAAGAACATCCTGGTTTTGAGCTCCACCACCAAAGATGCAGACTTGGTCGAGATCACCAAACGGTTTTCCACCGTTCCGCTTTCGGGGGTGATCTTCACCAAGCTGGACGAATCTACCAACTACGGTTCGGTTTTTAACCATGCCATCCGTTTTAAATTGCCCCTGACCTACCTGACCACCGGCCAAAACGTGCCTGACGACATTGAACCGGCCAGCCGGGAGCGGTTGATCGATCTGTTGCTCAACATCTCGGGCGAGGTCGCCGACCTGAAGGTCTAAAAAGGGAGGTTGATTTTTTTCTTGCTCCCGAGTTTAATGGACCCAGGCTAATCATGCCTCCAGCACCAGCAATACAAAGCCCATGAGAGATCAGGCCGCCAGTCTTAGGGACAAGTTCAAGGAAGCGCCCCCGGCCAGAGTCGGGGCGGGCGGTTCGGTACGTTCCTTGAGTTTTACCAGTGGCAAGGGCGGAGTCGGCAAGACCAACATTGTGATCAACATGTCGATCCAGTTGGCCAAGCTCGGCAAAAAAGTCCTGCTCCTTGATGCCGACCTTGGGTTGGCGAACATCGACATCATGCTCAATCTGGTCCCTCAGTTTACCATCGAGGATGTCCTGACCGGGAAAAAGGAGATCAACGAAGTGATCCAGATTGGTCCGGCGGGGATCCACGTCCTGCCTGCCAGTTCGGGGATCAGCGAGATGAGCGAGCTGACCGGGGACCAGCAGATGTCCTTGATCCGGGAACTGAGCAACCTCAAGGATGCCTATGACTACATCCTGATCGACACCGGGGCGGGGATTGCCAGTTCGGTGTTACGGTTTAATGCCGCCGCCGACGAGATCTGTGTGGTCACCAACACCGAGCCTACCGCCATGACCGATGCCTACGCCTTGATGAAAATCATGGCCACCAAGTATCAGGTCAAGCGGTTTAACCTGATCATCAACCAAGCCTCCAGCATGCTCGAAGCCAAA
Source organism: Candidatus Lambdaproteobacteria bacterium RIFOXYD2_FULL_56_26 (assembly GCA_001783715.1). GTDB lineage: Bacteria > SAR324 > SAR324 > XYD2-FULL-50-16 > XYD2-FULL-50-16 > XYC1-FULL-56-13. The sequence continues at coordinate 90,209 of MFNF01000043.1, read as the reverse complement.
GGGGTGCACGAGAAGTTGGTTTCGGTGTTTAACCAGTTCCTGCCCGTGGAATTGATCCTGACCGGCTTCATTCCTCGGGACCCCAACATCTCCAAGGCGGTCAGGAGCCAGACCCCACTATCGGTGCTCTACCCCAACAGCCCGACGGCCAAGGCCTTTTACCTCTTGGCCAAACACATAGATGCCAACCCCGGCCAAGGACCCGACCCGGACCGGCCCAACTTTTTCCAACGTTTGGGCTTATGGAAAAAACGCTGATCTCGCTTGCGGCTGAGACCACCCCTGTGTCCTGCACCGCTTTCTAAAGGGGGTGCCCCAGTCGGCCTGCCCGGCTCGGCCTCCAACTCCCGCTAAAACTCCACAAAGTCCTGTCAATTTTCAGACAAACGTTGTTCTATTTCCGTCAATTTGTCGCTAAAACTACAGCTTTAGAGGAGGCTAATAATTTTTATATTTCTGTTTTTTAAGGTGAAATAAAATTATCCCCCCTTTCAGCCCAGTTCTTGAAGGTTTCACTCAGCCGAGGCTTGGCGGTCTTTGAGGCGCAAAACCCCATCTGGTGGTACCGATGAATGTAGGGATAATTTCGACTCTCCCAAAGGAAGAAGAAAACGCAACCCAACATTTGGTCCGAGGCATCGAATCTACCGCAGGCAGCGCCACGAGGTTCAACCAAAACCTTGCCCGCATCATCAGTCAGATGAACATGCTTTCCCTCAACGCCCTGATCGAGGCAGCCAACTCGGGCAGCGCCGGGCGGGGTTTCGCTATTGTTGCCCAAGAGATGAAGAAGCTGGCCGAGTCCATCCAAGGGGCTTCTACCCAGTTTACCGGCGACGTGATCCAAAACCTCCAGTCTCGGGTCCAGGAAAGTTACCAGATCGACACCCAGGTCCGTGGGGAAAGGTTTGCCGATCTGGCCTTGAATCTGATTGATGTGATCGACCGCAACCTTTACGAACGGACCTGCGATGTTCGCTGGTGGGCTACCGATGCCGCCGTGGTCGGTGCCAACCTGGACCGGCAATTGGCTTCCAACCGGTTGGGGGTGATCTTGGATTCTTACACCGTCTATGAAGACATCTGGCTGACCGACCTCGAAGGCAACGTAATCGCCAACGGCAGGCCCGATCTTTATCCGGCGGTAGGCCGCAACTGCGCCAAGGAAACCTGGTTCCAGGAAGCGCTGCACACCAAGTCCGGGGCCGACTACGCCGTAGGTTCGGTCCATGCCAACGACAGCCTCGCCAAAACCGTGGTGATCCCCTACGGCACGGCGGTGCGGGAAGCAGGATCGGAAACCGGTAGGGCCATTGGGGTCATCCTGGTGATGATGAACTGGGCCAAGCTTGCCAACGGTGCAATTGAAGGGGTGCGTTTGACCGAAGCAGAAAAGCGAAACACCCAATGCTTCGTAGTGGACAAAAACGGGGTGATCTTGGCCCCCACCGGCATTGCGGGGTTTTTGATCGAAAGGATTGAGGTGGATACTTCCAAGTCCCAAGGGTACTCCCTGGTCCACAACCAGTTGTTGGCCCAGGCCCTCACCCCCGGTTTTGAGACCTACCGGGGGCTGGGGTGGCGGGCGGTGGTCCGCCAAAGGCTTTAACCTGAACCTTCCTCCTCCTGCAGGCGAGTTGGCTCTTCCGGGGTTGGGTCGTCTTTTTTGCCGAGGCCGCTCCTGGCTGCCAAAATTGCCTTCACCTTTTCTTCGTACAAAGGGTGGTTGGTCCCCAGCCACCGGTCCCAGCTGTTAAAATACAAGCCATAGTTGCAGTTAAATTCCCCATGGTGCATCCCGTGGTGGGTGGCGTTGTTCAACAGCCGCAACCCCCACCGGCCCAAAAGTCCGCTCGGGTACAACTCCACCCCCAGGTGGCCGATCACGTTCATGACCGTCATGAACCACAAAAAAGCCAAGACCGTCCAAGGGTGCAGCGGAAACAAACACAAGGCCAGCGGCACCACCCAAGACAGCAAAAAGGCCTCGACTGGGCCAAAGGCGAAGCTTGCCCAAGGGGTCGGGCGGCGGAATTGGTGGTGCCGTTGGTGGACCCAATACCAGTTTGGCCGGTGCATCAACCGGTGGAGCCAATAAAAATAAGCATCATGAAAAAAGACCAGCAAAACCAAGCTGAAGACCAGGTACCCAGGTCCGTACCGGTGGACTTCCCGGTACAGTTGGGTATAACCTAACCTGGTCCAAGAAAAACCAACCACACCGGTAAACCCAAAGACCCAAAAGGTCACTAGGGACCAGCCGAATTCTCGGAGCTTTTGTCCCGTCGGGGGGCCATCGGGGTAGATGCGGACTGGATGGAGCCTTGCCCCCTTCCAGACCAAGAGGGCTTGGGCCAAACCGGCCACCAACAGGTAACGGGCAAAAAAGAAGAGCCCCTGAAGAATTAAAACCTTCAGCCAAAACAAAGGCCAAGGATCGGACCAGGACCAGACACCCATCGTTTTCCCCAAAACGGACAAAAAGGAACGAAGTCAGGGTACAGCAAACCGCTTCCTTTTGCAGCCAGTAAAAACACTTTTTCCCGGTCCCTTTGACCGGCCCAAACCGAGCCCAACCTCTGCACCCGGATGGACGGATGTCCCTAGCCCCAAGGTTAAAAACCGATCCCCCCCAGTTGCGACTGGTAGGCCTGCTGCTGCTCTGCCTCTGGGGCTTTCCCTGGGTGTCGGTGGCCCAAGGGGCGGAGCAGGTGGCCATTGGGGTGCTGTCCTACCGGTCCAAGGCCGAAACCCTGGCCCAGTGGGAGAAAACCGCCCTTTACCTCTCCCAGGCACTGCCGGAATACCGGTTCAAGATCTGGCCGCTGTCTGCCGCCGAGCTTGAGGAAGGCTGCCGTTCCGGGGTTTTGGACTTGGTCTTGACCAACCCGGCCCACTACATTTCGTTGGAAGTCCAGTCTGGGGCCTCTCGGATCGCCACCTTGCAACGGCAGGAAGCAGGGGCCCCCTTGGGCCAGTTCGGGGCCGTGATTTTTACCGCCAAAGCCACCAAGATCAAGTCCCTAGAGGAGCTGAAGGGCCGCCTCTTGGTCGCCGCTAGTCCCGAATCTTTGGGCGGCTATCTGGCCGGGTTGGAGCTGTTGGTGGACCAGGAACTGGATCCGGCCCAGGACCTGGGCGGCCTTCGGTTTACCGGCATGCCCCAGGATCTGGTGGTGACCGCCGTGCTCAGCGGCTCCGCCGATGCCGGAATCGTCCGCACCGGGGTGCTGGAGAAGATGGCCCAACAAGGCCGAATCAGGTTGGAACAGGTAGTGGTCTTAAATCCCCAAAAGTCCGCTGGTTTCCCTTACCTTTTGTCTTCCCCCTTGTATTCCGAATGGCCCTTGGCCAAACTGCCCCGGCTGCCGATGCCGCTGGCCAAACGGATTTTGGTGGCCCTGTTGACCCAAGAAACCCAAGCGCCGGGATCCTTGGGTCCCGAGGTCTCCGGTTGGCTCCCGGCCCAAAACTACCAGGAGGTCCACCGGTTGCTCAAAAAGCTCCAACTGGGCCCCTACCGGCAGTCCGGGGAAGTCTCGTTGCGGGCCTTTGCCCAGACCTACCGGTGGCAATTGGTCTTGGGCCTGATGGTGCTTTTGCTGGTCTTGGGTTTTGCTTGGAAAAACTTTCTGGTCACCTTGCGGCTCAAACGGGAGATCAACCGGCGGCGCAAGACCGAACGCAACCTGGAAAGCGCCAAACTGGATGCCGAACGGGCCAACCAGAGCAAGAGCCTGTTTTTGTCGAACCTCAGCCACGAACTGCGCACCCCGATGAACGGGATTTTGGGCCTTTCCTTGTGGCTTAAGGAGACCGAGCTGGACCGGGAGCAAAGGTCCAGTCTGGCTCTGCTGACCCAGTCGGCCCAAGGCCTGATGGCAGTGATTGATGAACTGCTGGACTTTACCCAATTGGAACAAGGCCAGATGGTGCTCCGGCCCGAAAACTTCGATTTGGCAAAAACTCTCAACAACCTCAAGGACCTGTACGGGATCGAGGCAGAGGCCAAGGGACTGTTGCTGACCCTGAGCCTTGACCCCAAGCTTCCCGTTTGGGTCAGGGGGGACAAAAACCGGTTGGTCCAGGCCCTGGGCTGTCTGCTGGCCAACGCACTCAAGTTCACCAAAGCCGGGGGGATCAAATTGACCGCCCAAACCCAGGACTCCGGGTTGATCTCCCTGGAGGTCGCCGATACGGGAATCGGGATCAACAAGGAACAGCAGGCCTTGATCCTGGCTCCCTTCGCCCAGGTGGACCGCTCGGCCACCAAGGCCCAAGGAGGGGTGGGGTTGGGCCTGACCTTGGCCCAACGGTTGGCCCGGTTGATGGGCGGCGAGCTGACCTTAACCAGCGCCCTGGGCCAAGGCAGCCGTTTTGTCCTCACCCTGCCCTTGCCCGCCGCCTCTGCTCCCGAGCTGCCGCAACCCTTGGAACCGCCCAACCTTTTGGGCAAACGGCTCTTGTTGGTCGAAGACAACCAAGTCAACCGCAAGGTGATGCAAAAAGTCTTGGAGAAAACCCAGGCCTCGGTCCAAGAGGCGGTCAACGGTCAAGAAGCGGTGATCCTGCTCCAGCAAAAGCCCTTTGATCTGGTACTGATGGACCTGCAAATGCCGGTTTTAGATGGGCTTTCGGCGATCAAGCTGGTCAGGAGTGGTGCTTCCCAGGCGCTCAACCCCCAAATCCCCATTGTCGCCCTGACCGCCAATTCCTTGGTCGATGGCAAAAAAGAAGCCTTCACTGCTGGGGTCAACGACTACCTCTCCAAACCGGTGAACGCCCAAGCCCTCTACGAGGTACTGCGTCGTCACCTGTCCTAATAGGCCCTTACCGAATGGGCACGGCCCTTGCTTTTCAGAGGAAACAAAAACCCATTCCCTTGGAACCGGGAACAAAGGCGACAAACAGCGATGTTAAACCCATACCTCCAACAAGCGAAGCCCAGCAAAGAAGAGGTGGTGCTGCAATATGCACCCCTGGTCAAGCACATCGCCAACCGCTTGGCCGCCCGCCTGCCCGAAGGGGTCCAGCGGGACGACTTGATCCAGGCGGGGATGATCGGACTTTTGGAAGCCGCTGAGAAGTTTGACCCTACCCAAGGCAACCAGTTTAAGACCTACGCCGAACACCGGATCAAAGGGGCGATGCTTGATGACCTCCGCTCGGTGGACTGGATTCCCCGGTCGGTCCGGGACAACTCCTCCAAGCTCGAAAGGGCCTTCACCAGCCTGAGGGCCAAAAACATCGACCACCCCAACGACAAACAACTGGCCGAAGCCTTGGAAATGCCGCCCAAGGAGCTGCCAGAGTTTTTGGAAAAGGCTCGGCCCATTCCCCTGCTTTCCTTGGAAGGTCTCTCGCCCCACACCGATGACGACGACATGGACATCCTGGACACGGTCAGCGACCCGGATGCCCAAGACCCCTCCCAATCCCTGTTGGGCAACGAAGCCCAAGAGCGCCTCGCCGCCGCCATCATGAAGCTGCCCGAGAAGGAGCAGATGGTGCTGTCTTTGTACTACAACGAAGAGCTGAACCTCAAGGAAATCGGCGCCGTCCTCGACCTCACCGAATCTAGAGTCAGCCAACTGCGCACCAAAGCCATTGGTATGCTGCGGGGGCTGATGGGGGAGGAGTAGGCTTTTTTAGGCCTTCGTTTCCCCGGTTTGATTTTCCCTCTCGTTTGCCTCCCTTGTTTTATCCAAGGTTCCTCCTAGACCTTAGTGCCGATTCTTTGGTATCTTGCGGAAAGCCTGCTTGGTGTGGGCGATTTTTCAAGATTCCAATTTTCTGCCTATGAGGAACTATGCGGATTGATGAAGCAATCAAAGAACCAAAAGAAGATCTTTTGGACCGAGCTCCCTTGGCCGAGCGACTGGCTGCAGCGGTTTTGGCGGCAGGAGAAGGGGCCAGTCTGGTGGTAGGGGTCACCGGCGCTTGGGGGACCGGGAAAAGCTCTTTTTTGAATCTGCTCAAAGGCAGTCTGAAAGAAAAGAAAGAAGCCTTTGAGAAAGACGGGAAAAAGCTGGCCCTCTTGGAGTTCCAACCTTGGCACTATGCCAACCAAGACCAACTGATCGAACAGTTTTTCCGGGCCTTTCGGGCAGGAGTGTTAAAACAGGGAGAGGGCGAGTCTAACCAAAAAATTGCCAAGCTGTTAGAAGCATTGAGTGTTGCGGTTAAGCCCCTGGGAGAGTCTCATTCGTTGGTCAAGCTGGCCATCAGTGGCATAAAGGGCCTCTCCAAAGCGTTTGGTGCACAAGAGCCTCTGTCGGTCGAAGCGGCCAAAGCAGGAATCGCTTCGGCTATCCGAGACAACAAACTCAAGCTGGTCATTTTTATTGATGAGCTGGACCGGTTGAACTTCACCGAGATCAACCAGATGTTCCAGTTGGTCAAATCCCTGGCCGACTTTCCCAATACCGTTTATGTCCTTGGGTTTGACCGTGAAGTGATTGAACAGGCCTTGGAGAGTTCTCAGCCAGGATTTGGCAAAGGATACCTGGACAAAATCATCCAGATGCCCTTCCCCTTGCCCGCACTCGGCAGGGTGCAAATCGACAAATTCCTCCGTGATGGACTACAAGCCACCTGCAAGAGCCACCAGATCGATTTGGAGAAACTTTGGCAAACAGAGCGATTTGATAGCTACGACAGTCTGCAACTGGACCGGCAGTTTAAGACCCTCCGGGGTCCCATCAAGTTGCTCAACCGGCTGGACTTTGCCTTGGGTGCCCTCAGGGAGGAAGTGGACCTGTTGGACCTGATTGGGATTTTGGCGCTGGAAATCCTCGTCCCGGAAGTACATGCCAAGATTCAGGAACATCCAGAACTGTTTTGGGAGCCAGTACGTGGGGAATGGGAAACACAGCTTTCGTATAATGAGGTTGAGCCTGAGACAACACGGTATCAAACCAACCTAATTGACTTATTGGGAAGTAATTTTAGAAAAGAAACCAACTACTTTTCCTTAGCAGAACTTTTCCCGCGCATCAGTTCTGACTATAGTTTTCAAGACATAAGCAGTAGGCGAAAAGAGGCCATCCAAAACAACCGAATCAGTGCTCCAGAGCATTTTAACGCATATTTTAACCTGTCGCTCTCCCCAGGGCAGCTGACCAGCGGTCTTGTGTCCCGCATTTTGGAGGACGGAAAAGACTGGGAGGGTATTACCGAACGAATGCTCCAGTTGGTAGCGCCACAAAGATATACGGATTTCCCGAACTTTCTTTTGGACTTTGTGGACCAACTCCCGATGGAATCGGTTGAACCCTTGTTAAAGGCTTTTTTAAAAGCCAGTGAAACCCTGTTCCCAACCCGCTTTGATGAAGGCTGGACCTACTCTAGCGGTGATCGGTTGGTTTTGGGTTTGTTAAAAAGAGAAAAGGACCAAAAGTCTCGGTCAGACCTTTTGCTGCGGTCGATAAACAGTGCCAAGGTCGAGCTGAGCCTCTTGATCAGCTTAACTAGAGATTTTGCTTTAGAAGAAAAAGAGGCCAGCAACCGGCCTGTTGAGGAACGGACCTTGAGCCCATCGGCTCTAAAAGAAATAAAGCGAATTGCCATACAAAAAATCAGTGAACTTGCCCAATCGGATGGGTTCCCTACCGATTTTGGAGCTCAAGTTTTGATTTGGTCTTGGGCAAAGTGGGGTGATGACCAAGAGCAGGACAAGCTTCGAGAGTATTGTCTTAAAACAGTCCAAACGGAAGTGGGCTTAAGCCTGATCGCCAACTGTTCACTTGGACAGCCAATTTTCGACCGCACTGACAGATTTGGTACAAGGCAAATAGAGGATGGAAAGTTAGAAAGTTTTGTCCCCCCAGCCGTCTTTTTGGAGAGAGCCCAAGCCTACCTCGACTCCCACGAACCTACCGCACCGGACTATGTTTTGTTGCAGGACTATGTGGACCGGGCCGGACAAAAGCAACTCAACCTGCCTCAAAATACCCCGTCAGCATCACCACATCCTTAGGGCCGAGGCCGGGGACTTGGGCGAGTTGGTCGGGGGTGGCGGATTCGAGGGCTTGGAGGCTGCCGAAGTGTTTGAGCAAGGCGGCCCGTTTTTTGGGGCCGATGCCTGGAATGTCTTCGAGGCTGGACTTGACCGCCGCTTTGCCCCGGAGCTTGCGGTGGTGAGTGATGGCAAAGCGGTGGGCCTCGTCCCGGATCCGTTGCAAAAAGAACAGGGGGCTGCTGTTTTTCCGTAAGGGGATCGGGTTTTTCCGGTTGGGTTTGACTACATATTCAAAGTCCTCCTCCGGGTTGTGCCCCGCTTCCCCTGGGGCCACGGGGGCAGGTCTTTGGGCTTCCAGGTCCCCTGAATCTTCCCCGGCTGGGTCCCGGCGCTCTTGTTCCTCCCGGTTTGGCTCCGGTGCTGCTTGGGTTTCCAGGCTCCCAGGCCGTTCTTCCGCCCGGTCCTTTCGTTTTTGGTCCTTTGCCTTTTCGGAGCGCCCTTTGGCGAGGCCGATCAGGTCGGTGGTTTCCAGGTTGACCCCGAGGCCGGTCAAAATGCGGATGGCGCTGTTCAGCTGCCCCAATCCCCCGTCGATGATGATCAAGTCCGGCCAAGCGCCGCCTTCTTCTAAGAGCCTACCGTACCTACGGGTCAAGACCTCTTCCATGCTGGCAAAGTCGTTGGGTCCCTCCACCGTTTTAATCTTAAAAATTCGGTAGTCCGACTTGAGGGGCTTGCCGTTTTCAAAGACCACCATACTGGCCACCGAATGTTTGCCCATCAGGTTGGAGATGTCGAAACACTCGGCCCGGACCGGGCTGCGGGTCAGGTGCAGGTGGTTTTGGACCTCTGCCAAAATCTGTTCTTCCGCCTGCGCCCCGGCGAGCCTTTGCTTGAGGTTCTCCTCCCCGTTGCGGGTGGCCATTTCCAGGAGCCTGAGCTTGTCCCCTCGCTGGGGGTTGAGGATCGTCACCTTCGATTCCCGGCGGATGGAGAAGTATTCTTCCAGGATCAAAATGTCGTCGTTGACTTCAGGGAGCAAAATCTCTTTGGGCAGAGGTTTTTCCCCGGCGAAGTAGAGCTTGGTCAGGGCCGCCCGGAGGAGTTCCTGGTCCGAGTACAGGCCCCCTTCCTTAAAAAACAAAAAGTCGTCTGAAAGCAGGATGCCACCCCTCACAAACAGCACCTCAACCCCGGCAAAGCCCCCTTGCCGGACCAGGGAGAGGATGTCCCGGTCGATCCGTTCTTTGCTCAAAACCTGCTGTTTGGTGAAGGTCCGTTCCAAGGAGCGGATTTGGTCCCGTAGGGCCGCGGCTTCTTCAAACCTCATTGCTTCGGAGCGTTTTTGCATCTCTGATTGCAGCTGTTTGAGCAGTTCCTCATAGTTGCCCTTGAGCAGCCAGACCACTTTTTCCACCAATTTGCCGTACTCCTCCACCGCCACTTGGCCCGAACAGGGGGCGAGGCATCGTTTGAGCTGGAAGTTGAGGCAAGGTTTGTAGGTCTTGCTGCCGTCCAGCTCCATTTTGGATTGCCGTAAGGGGAAGAACCTCCTGATCGTGGCCAGGGCTTCACGGGCGGTGCGGACCGCCACATAGGGGCCAAAGTACAAGGCCCGGTCCTTTTTGGGGTTACGAACCAACGACAACCGGGGAAAAAGTTCTCCAACGGTCAACCGGAAGTAGGGGTAGGTCTTGTCGTCCTTGAGCTCAACATTGTACTTGGGCCGGTGGGTCTTGATCATCTGGTTTTCCAGGATCAGGGCCTCAATCTCGTTTTTGGTGACGATCCAAGCCAAGTCTTTGATCATCGGCACCAGTGCCACAATCCGGGGGTCCACGGCGGCACGGGGGGTAAAGTAGCTTTTGACCCTTTTTTTCAGGTTCTTGGCCTTGCCAATGTAGATGATCTTTCCCTTGCCGTCCAAAAAACGGTACACCCCCGGCTCATCGGGCAGGAGTTCCAGTTTTTGTTGCGCTTGGGTCAGGCTGGTTTGGTCCATCAAGGGGCTTTTGGGCTTGTCTGTGCAGCAATGAACGGTTAAGGTGGTTCGCCGGTCTCCCAAGGGGGAGAGTACTTGAACCCAGGCACTAGCTCAAGGGCCACCTCCAATCTTACCACCTCATGAAGGATTTGTTCGTAACCTGTTTGGACTTGGAAGGGGTACTGGTCCCTGAGGTCTGGATCAACGTCGCCAAAAAAACCGGGATCGAAGAACTGAAACTCACCACCCGAGACATCACCGACTACGACAAGCTGATGGGCATTCGTTTGGGAGTGATCGAAAAACACGGCCTGACCCTCAAGGACATCCAAGGGGTGATCGCCACCCTTGACCCTTTTGAAGGGGCCTTGGAGTTTTTGGACTGGCTCAAGGAGCGTTCCCAGGTGGTGATCCTCTCGGACACCTTCATCGAGTTCGCCAAGCCTTTGATGACCAAGCTGGGGATGCCCACGATCTTTTGCCACAGCCTGAGCCTGGACGGACAAGGCAAGATCGCCAATTACCACCTGCGGATCAAGGACCCCAAACGCAAGGCGGTGCAGGCCTTCAAAAACCTGAATTTTAAAACCGTGGCTGCCGGGGATTCCTTCAACGACCTTTCGATGCTCGAAGAAGCCCACCAGGGAATCTTCTTTCGCCCTCCAGCCGCCATTGCCGCCCAATACCCCCAGTATCCGGTGGTCCAGGACTACAATGCTTTCCGGCAGGAATTGCTCAAAGTCCTCCCCGAACCCTATTGAGGGAACATGGGCCCAATCGCTAGGCTCTTTGGCCAGCCGCATCGGCTTTACCTCGCTACGGCGGGGCTTTTGCTGGTGCTGCCGCTGTTGTGGTGGGGAGGGTACCTTTACTTCCGGCTGACCCTGCCGCTGGCCTACAAGGCCAACCCCCTGGCGGTCCACGGGTTTGGGCTGCTGTATGGGGTCTTCCCGATGGCCGCCTTGGGTTTTTTGTTCACCGCCTTTCCCCGTTGGACCGGGACCCTAGACCAGCTCAACCAAGCCTACCTTGGCCCTTGGTGGGCCTTGACCGTGGGTTCGGGGTTTTATTTTGCCCAGCTTTGGATCGGCGAACCTTGGGGGCGGATCGGGGCCTTTTTGCTGTTCGCCGGGTTGCTTTGGGCGCTGATGCATCTGGTGCGGCTGTTTCGGGCCGGTCAGGGATTTGAAAAACGGCAACCTGGATATGTGCTGTTTGCCTTGTTTTTGGGGGTGGTGGGGAGTCTGTTTTCCCTGGCCCACCAGTTGGCCCTAACCCCTCAAACCTACCAGTTGGCCTTGTCCTTAGGGGTTTACGGCTTTTGGCCGCTGTTAGTCTTGTCGATCAGCCACCGGTTGGTCCCCTTTTTCACCCAAAGCCGGATGGGCGACCTGGGGCTCAAAAGTTACCCCCAAAGTTTGCCCCTGTGGACCCTAGGTTTTTTGCTGAAGGCCCTGGGCCAGATGACCGACCGCCAAGAGCTGTGGATTTTGAGTGACAGCCTGCTTTTGGTCGTGACCTTGGTGCAGTTTTGGGGCTGGAAGGTCTGGCTGCCAAAAAAAGAAGGGATGTTGAGTTACCTTTACCTCTCCTTGTACTGGCTGCCGGTTTGTTTAGGCTTGGGGTTTTGGGCGGGGGTGGACCGGTTTTTGGGCGGCTACAACCAACACCTGAGCTTGGCCGGGCTCCACGCACTGACCATCGGCCTTTTGGCCGGGATGTTGCTGTCTATGGCCAGCCGGGTTTACCTGGGCCATTCAGGCCAGCCGGTCCGGGCCAATGGGTTCACTCACCTTTGTTTTTTCTTTCTCCAACTGGCCGCCCTCTCCAGGGTGGGCCTGGAATTGGGGATGGATGGGGTTCCGGGTTTGGTGACTTGGATCTGGTTGCCCGTGGTCTTTTGGCTGCTTTGTTTTGGCCCTTGGGCCTTGAGATTTTTGCCTCTATCCTTTAAACCAGAGGGAAACGAGCCTAACCGCTAGGCCCTTTGCTTCTCCTTTTCCCGAGCGTCCCATGACCCCTAAAGCCTTTGCCGAACTCCTTGCCCAACGGTTGCTGATCATCGATGGGGCGATGGGCACCATGATCCAGAACTACCATTTTGGGCCGGAGGTTTATGGCGGAGAGGCCTACCAGATGCTGGGGGACCTTTTGGTCTTTTCTCGTCCCGAAGCGGTCAAGGCGGTGCACAAGGCCTACTTTGAGGCCGGGGCCATGGCGGTGGAAACCAACAGCTTTGGGGCCAGCCCCCTGCGCTTGGCGGAGTTCGACTTTTCCGGGCTCGACCTCAAGGAGTTCCCCCAAGAGTGGCACCAGATCGGCGGGTTGGGTCTGGAAGAACTGACCTTGCTGATGAACCGGCAGGCAGCCAAACTCGCCCAGGAAGCCTTGGCAGAATACAAAAACAGCTCCGGCTACGATGGCAGGCCGCTTTTGGTCTTGGGTAGTATCGGCCCCAGCAACTGGGTCCTTTCCCCGACCCACGCAGACCTGCACAAAGGGACCTTTGCCCAGATCGAAGACAACTTCCGCCTCCAGGTCAAAGGCCTGATCGAAGGGGGAGCGGATGTGCTGCTGTTTGAAACCCAACAAGACATGTTGGAGCTGAAGGCCGCCGTTTTTGGGGCCAAACAGGCAATGGCCGAAATGGGCAAGGAATTGGCAATCATCGCCCAGGTGACGGTGGACAAGTTCAGCAAGATGCAGATTTTTAATACCGATGTGGTGGCTGCCTTGACCACCTTGCAGGAAGTGGGCATCTCCGCCTTTGGGATCAACTGTTCCATCGGCCCCGACCTGATGGGGCCAACGGTCGAAAAGTTGGTCGCCCATTCCAAGATCCCCATTTCGGTGATCCCCAATGCTGGCCTGCCGGTCTCCGAAGGGGGCAAGACGGTGTTCAAGTTGAGCCCAGAAGACTTTGGTCGCTTTGTGGAGCCCTTTTACCAGATGGGGGTCAACATCGTCGGCGGCTGTTGTGGCACCAGCCCCGGCCACATTGCCGAGGTAGCCAAGCGGCTGCAAGGCAAAGCGCCAGTCCCAAGAAAACCGGTCACCCAGGTTTACCTCTCCGGCCCCCAACAGGCGATTGCCTTGGATTCCAGCGAATCCCTGATCCGCATCGGGGAGCGGCTCAACGTCCGGGGCAGCAAAAAGGTCCGGGACGCAGTGGAACGGGAAGGATCGATCGACCAGGAATCCCTGGAGGAAGTGGTCAAGGAACAGGTGGGCGACTTGGGGCTGGAGATCATCGATGTTTGTATGGATTCCAACCAGGTCAACACCGCCCAAACCTTAGTGGCGGTGGTTCGGGCCCAGTCGGTGGACTTCCCCGGGGCCATGTGTCTGGACAGCTTTGACGTGGAGGCCCTGGGCCAAGCGATTGAGGCCTATCCGGGCCGGCCGATCATCAACTCCATTTCCATGGAAGAATACGCCCCCGGCCTGGACAAGGTGGATGCGGTCTTGGCGGTGACCAAGGCCCATGCGCCTTTGTACATCGCCCTGACCACCGGCCCCAAGGGTCCGGCGGTGACCCAGGCCGAAAAGATCGACCTAGCCAAACAGATTTTGGACAAGGCGATCCAAAAACACGGCCAAAAGCCGGAACAATTTTTGGTGGACATCAACGCCTTCCCCATCGGTTCCGAATCGGAAGAGGGGATGAACTTTGCCTTGGAATCGATCCGGGCCATTCCGGGGATCAAGGCCCTGTATCCGGGGGTCAAAACCACCATCGGGGTGGGCAACCTGACCAACGGGTTGGCCAAAAAACCTTATATGCGTAAGGTTTTGACTTCGGTCTTTTTGGCCGAAGCAAGAAAAGCGGGTCTCGATGCAGCGATCGTCAACCCCCACCACTACGTCCCGGTCGAGTCCCTTGACCCGGTGGACCGAGAGTTGGGCCGCAAGGTGGTGCTGGAACGGGACATGGAGGCTTTCGCCAAGCTCGAAGAGATTGCCGCCCTCAAATCCGGCGGCCCGGTCAAGGCCAAGCCCAAGTACGAGGACTTTGAACCCGCCCAGGCGATTTGCCTGAAGATCAAGGAAGGCTTCAAGGAACGGAGCAGCGGCGAGGTCACGGTCGGCCCCTTTGTGTACCCCTACCAGGACAAAATCGTGGAGGACTGCGCCAAGGTGATCCAAGGGGGCATGGAGCCGTTGGTGCTGATCAATGACCACCTGATGGTAGCCATGGAAGAATTGGGTGCCGGTTTTGCCCAAGGGGAGGTGTCCCTGCCCCACCTGCTCAAGGCGGCGGACGTGATGAAACAGGTAATGGGCTTTTTGGAAGGGTACATCAAGTCCCGGCAAGGCCAGAGTGGGGCCATCCAGGTCAAGGGCAAGGTGGTGTTGGGGACGGTGTACCAGGATGTCCATAGCATCGGCAAAGACCTGACTAAAACCTTGATGGAAAACTACGGTTACCAAGTGATCGACCTGGGGGTCCAGGTGCCCTTGCAGGCCTTCATCGATGCCGCCAAGGAACATGGGGCCAAGATCATCGGCTGTTCCGCCTTGTTGGTCCAAACCAGCAACCACATGATTGCCCTGTCAAAAATGCTCGAAGAACAAGGGCTGGCCGAAGAGATCGACCTTTTGATCGGTGGTGCCCCGGTCAGCTTCCGCCACGCCGCCCAGGTCGCCCTGGCGGGCGGGGAGGACAGCGTCGAGATGCGACCCAACGTCTTTTACTGCGCTTCGGCGATGGACGGGGTCAACCTGCTGGGTCAGCTGTCCGACCCCCAACGGCGGGGACCGTTGTTGGCAAAAAACTTGGAACGGATGGAGTTGGCCCTGGACCTGGGCCACCGCCGGGCCCAAGCCCAGGCGGCCCAGCTGGAAAGCCTTTCTTTCCGAACGGTGGCCCCCAGAGCGGGGGCGGTGGACCTGGGCCTTTGTACCGGCCCCCGGACCTTCACCGTTCCTTTGACCCGGTTCAAGGAAAAGCTCAACAAAACCCTGCTCTTTACCCTCAACTGGAAGTACGGCGGCAAAGGGTCTTGGGAGAAAAAAGGGGTCCGGGAGGCGGAGCTTTTGGCCCAGTTGGACCATTGGTCCCAAAAAGCGGAGACCCAAGGCTGGATCACTCCGCAAGGGAGGTTTGGCCTCTTCCCCTGTCGGTCCTTGGGCAACGAGGTGGTGATTTACCAACCGGACGGCAAGACCGAAGCGGCTAGGTTGTCCTTCAACGACATTGTCGGCCAAGGGGGGCAAGACAAGACCAACGTAGCCCACTACTTCAACCCCCAAGGGTTGGACTGGATCGGCCTTTTGCTTGCGACCAGCGGCAACAAGGTGGAACCGGCCTTGGCCGAACTCAAGGGCCAGGACGGCGAATCCGCCTGGATGCTCCAGGGGCTCTCGGACCGAGTGGCCGAAGACATGGCTTCGGAGCTGAACCGTCTTTTGGAAGCCCAACTGGAGGCAAAAAGCAGCTGCCGCTACTCTCCCGGTTACCCGGCGATGACCAAAATCGAGCTGAACCGGCCGATTTTTGAACTCCTGGCGGCCCAAGAGATCGGGGTGAGTTTGACCGAAGGGTTTGAATTCTCCCCGACCGGAACCACGGCGGCAGTGGTTTGTTTCCACCCCGAGGCAGGTTACCACTAGTCTGGAGGCAGGGGATCGGGCTCAAGTGGGCAGGAAGAAGCAAAAACCGACCAAGGCAAAGTTCCCCCGTTGGGGCGCAGTTACTCGGTCTTAAACTTCATATCCGGCCCAAGAATGCTGTCGAGGGCCTTCCGGTTGATTTTCGGGTGGCCCTTTTCGTCTTTGGGGACCAAGTGGCCGTAGTGTTTTTCAAAGACCTGTTCCTTCGCCTTGGTCTGGGCGATTTGCTGGAAAAATCCCTTGATCTCCTCCACCGATTTCCCCAATACCTCCGCTTCTGCCTCAAAGAACTCCTCAAAGTCCTGGGGCCGATGCAATGTCTTGCCCCACTGCCGTTGGTGGGCCGTGACTTGGATCAGGGTGGTGGTGATTTTTTCGTTCAACGAAAGATATTCGTTGTAATAGGGGGCCAACCAGTCGGTGGGAATCAGGTTTTTGAAGGTTTCGTTGTCCATAGCAAATAAATTGACAGAAGATTAAACGGTCATGCCTCCCGTGATATTGCAAGAGGCACCACGCCGTAATTTTAGATAAAAACCTTTGTGATTACAACATTTATTCAAATATTCCTATGAAGCTCCGTGTCTTCTGCCTCTTCAGGGGGTACCCCTAGGGGGAGGGGGGTTTAAAACCTTACAAGCCCAATTGAGCCAGCGCTTTTTCGACCCCTTCCGCCCAACCTTCGGGGCCGGATTTTTCGGTAAATATCGTCCCCGGTTTGTCGAAGGCCAGCCTGGAACCCCTGGGGGGGGCCACCACTACGGGCAGGTCCACCTGGTTGAGCAGGTCCAAATCGTTGGGACCATCGCCAATACCAACGGTTTTAAGGGGCCGGGACTTGTCTTGGGCTTGGTAGTTAAAATTGATCCAGGTGACCGCCCCACCCTTGTCGGCCCGTTCGGAAATGACAAAATAAAAGCGCCCCCCCTTGACCAAACGGAGCCCACGCTCGGCCAAGGTGGCCTTAAAGTGGTCCAGCAATTCCGCCCGGTCCAGCCACACCAGCGCTTCGGAAGCGAGGCGGTGCTTGGCTTGGATCGCCACTTCCAAGGAAAGGCCGGTTTCCCGAGTCAAGTCGGGGATGGACATGTCGTCAAAACCCAAAAAAGAAAAGTCGTGCAGGTCCTTGAGTTCAATCAAGTGGTGCAGGATCGATTTGTAGTGCAGCCCCAGGTAATCCATCTTGACCTCGTGGTCCAAGGGGATCTTTTGGCCCTCAAAATAGCCGACCGGCGTACAAACCGCTCCGCCATGTTCGGCCGCAAAAGGATGCCGGTTGTTCATTTCCCGGCGTAGGTGCAGCATCTCGGGAGCGGTACGGGAGGAATTGAGGATCAAGGGAATCCCCAAGGCCTCCAGTTTTTTGATCATCGGCTTTGCGGCCTCGAAGCTGCCGGTTCGGGCTTCAAGCAGGGTCGCATCCAAGTCGGAGTAAAACAAAAGTCTTTCTGTTGGATTCAAGCTCACCGGTGCCACCCCCTAAAAAGTTAGTTATTTAAAACCGGTTCGGATCGAAACGATCCGCTGGTCGGCATCCAAAAAACCGCACCAGTCTGCCTGTTGGGGCATCTGTTCGAGCAACCTCAGACTGATCCCTTGGTAAAACATCATAAACCGGTCCAAAACCCCTGGCTCCAACATCGGTGCCGCACGGCCCGCTTTTTTCAGGTCCATTTCCTGGGCCTTTCTCCACTTGGCGACGATCGGCCAATCCGGGGCGGCCAAAAAGGCCCAAAGGCCCACTTGGGAAAAGAGCGGTTGGTAGGCTTCCAGTCGGGCTTCCACCCAGCTGCGCCAAACCCCTTGTGAGTCCTCCTGGGCCTCCAGGGCGTTGATCGGTTTCCGAGGCATCCCTTGGGGCTTGGCTCCTAAGCACCAGCCTTCAAAGATCACTAGGTCGAAGGGGCCCTTGAGTTCGGTGAACCCAGCCCGGTCATCCTTACTTTTGTCGAACCGAGGCACCACCACCGGCCCCCCGCCCAAGGCTGCGTGAATGGCCGCCTGCAACAAAACCAGATCATGGGTCCCCGGCACGCCCCTGGTGGCGGCCAAAGGGTGGACCTCCTGGCCCAAGGTCTTGCGTTCGGTTTGGGTCAGGTAAAAGTCGTCCAAGGACAGTACCAGCACCCTCAACCCCCGTTCGGCCATCAACAGCCGAGACAGGGCCTGGGCCAAGTTGGTTTTACCGCTCCCTTGGGCTCCCGAAAGGCCCATCAAAAGGGGCATTTTGGCTTGGTCGAGCGCTTCAAGCAAGGGCGTGCAAAACTTGGCATAACTGGCGGCACCGCCAAAACCTTGGGCTTCACGAATCTGGGCAAATTTTTCGGTTAGGTTCACTTTGGTCTTTTTCTGGTTGTTTCAGGGGAAATAAAGCTGCTGGATTTCCGAAAGCCACGCAGCGGCAAAACGATGTTTGTTGAGAAAATGCCGGAAGAGGGTTTTTTGTTCCAGCTGGGTTTCCAGCTTGTGGATCTGGTTTTGGCTCTCCGACTGGGCTTGTCTGAACTTTTCTTGGTACTGCCGTTCGATCTGCCCCCGTTCTTGGGGGCCTGCCTGTTCCAGTTCCTTGTTCAGGCTGAACCGAAGGTAGTCTTCCTGCTGTGCCAGCTCTTGGTTGGCGGTTTTGTAACGGTCCAAGAGGAGATAAATCTGGGGCTCGTCAATCAGGTAAGGTTCCTTGATCTCGATGTGAAAGAAGGGGTTCAGTGACACCTGCCGGGCAATCCGGTTCATCAACTCCGAACGTTCCATCGGCCCCGGAGGTGCAGCACGCAAGGCCCTGGCTTGGTCAAAAAACTGGCGCAGCCACAGCGGGTCGATTTTGATCCTGATCCCTTCGGGACTTTGGGCCAGCTCGACCCCAAAGGAGGTGGGCCGCAGCAGGATCGGGGCCGCTTCCTCCTCAAAGGCGATGATCACAAAGTTCTGGAACAACAAAAATCGGGTGGTCAAGCCGAACTGGGTGGCAAAGCCTTCAAAGTCGTTGCTTTCCAGCGCCAAACTCATCAAAAGCCGCAGGTTGGGCAAGTAATACCGGTCCCGCTTTTGTCCCTCCAAAGCCAGTTGCTTGGCCAGACTCAAGTCCCCGGACAAGGAGGCCCAGACGGCCTTTTGGTAATTCAGGTCCCGGTAGTTGGGGATCAGGGCCTCCAGGCGGTCCATCACCGGTTTCATCTGCTCCAACCGGCCCAGTTTGGCTTCCAGGTGCAGAAGGTCATCCAGGGTATAAATGTCGTTGGAGCTTTTGACCAGCTCTTCCATCTCTTGGGCTTTGCCCGGAGTTTCGGGCAGGTTGAGCAGGTTGTAATAGGCATTTTGTTTGGCCAGCCAAGGCAACAGCAGCAAGGCGGCCAGCCCCCACAAGGCGAGGTTGACCCAAGGCAGGGCTTTGGCCCGGAGCGCCGAAGCGGGGGCTGGACCGGCCACCTGGGCCTCCAAGGCCAACAAGGCGGCGGCCCCCAAGGCAAAGGGCAGTTCGGCAACGATCATCCGGGGAGCCACCTCCACCACTCCGTGGAGCACAAAGGCCAAGAGTCCGCCCCCCAGCCCCAAGGCCAGTTTTTGTGTCCCCAGGTCCGTAGCACCCAAGAAGGTGCGCCAAAAGGCCCGACCCAACCAAAATAACATCAACCCGTAGGCTAAAAGCCCCAACAGCCCCGCCTCCTCCAGGAACTCCAGCGGCTCCGAGTGGGCATGGTTGTAGCTCCGTTCCGGGTGGTACAGCCGGGTTTTTGGGTCCACGTAGGTAAAAAAGAGATTGTAGCTGCTGCCCAGCCCATGCCCCCAGACCGGAGCCGCCAGGACCGCATTGGTGGCCGCTTGCCAAGGGATGATCCGGCCGATCCAGGCTCGTTTGGAAAACAGCTGTTCAAACCGAGAGCCGTAAACCGGGTCGGGGGTCAGGCGGGAAACGTAGGTCGCCGCCGCAGCGCCGCCCAAAAGGGCAAGCCCGACCAGCAGCAGCAAAAGCTTCTTTTTGACCTTTTTGGAGGTCAACCGCAGCACAAACCCCAAGGCCAACAAAAAGGCCACCAACCCAAAGGTCACAATCGCCGCCCGAGACTGGGTCAACCACAAGGAAAGGCCACCGAGCAGAAACAGGCCGACAAACCATGGTCGCCCCTTGGTGACCCAGGCCTCCCCCTCCGCCGGGAGCCCCAAGACCAAAAAGAGCGGCAACATTTGGATCAGGTAGCTGGCAAAATAATTTCGGTGCCCAAAGCTGGCCTTGACCTCTCCGGCCAGCAGGTTTGGCGAATCCAAGATCCCCATCCCTTGGCCCAAGGCCCAAAGTCCGACCCACAAGAGGCTCACTCCCAGCCAACCGGTCCAGTCGGCCAGCGGTTTGGCCCTGGCCATTCCCTGGAAGGCGTAATAGCCCCACAACCACAGGACCAAGCCGGTTCCCAGCTCATAGGCAAAGTTGTAGTTTTCCGCAAACCCGCCCACCAAGGCTCCGGGCAGGGTGACCAGCACCGGCAGGGCCAATACAAAAAACAGCCCTTGGGGCCACAGCGGACCGTCCGCCTTTTGTTTGCGGCCCTCGAACCAAACCACCAGAGCCAAGGCCCCCAAGAGGCCGACCAGCAGTTTGTAGCTGTTGACATGGTAAAAGGTGAAACTGTAGCCAAGGTTAAAACCCAGGTAAAGCAGCCCCAGCGGCAAGAGCGTTGGAGAAAGCAGGCCGGTTTGCCTAAGTTTGGTCAACATGGAGGGCCTTGAGGGGCAAAACCGATAGGGGGCGGTACAAACAAAAATAGAGGTCAAATCACTGGGGTAAAAAGAAAACACCAACAACACCAAGGACCACCGGCCCAAAGCCGAATCCCCACCCGAACCTAGGGACGAAACCGGCCTCCCTTGGCTCTGTGCAAGGCGAGGCGGGTCTATCCCCGCCGGGAAATTGGGGCTAGGCAAGGTGAGTCCAAGTTGCTAGCCTTGGACTTCGGGATCCACCGCCTTAAATTTGCGGACTTGGCATAAGGGAATTTACCTTGATCGACTCAATTTTTCAACTGCTTTTCCGGCACGAAAAGCCTCTGACCCAAAACCAAATCGCCAAGTTTCTGGGCCTCAAGGTCAAGGAAGAGACCTTGGAGCAAATGGGCCAGGACCCCAGGTTTTGCGCCCTGCCCCAGGAACAGTGGGCGGCTACGGCGCTTGAAGACCTGATTGAGGATCTGCCCCTGACCGAAACCTCCTTTGTGATCACCGACATCGAGACCACCGGTTCGATCCGCGGGACCGACCGGATCATCGATCTGGCGGCGGTCAAGATCAAGGGAGACAAGGAACTGGGCCGGTTCGAGGCCCTGGTAAACCCCCACCGGCGGATCAGCAGGCACATCACCCAGCTGACCGGGATCAGCAACCAGGACGTGGAAACGGCCCCCCTGATCGAAGAGGTCATGCCCCAGTTCTTGGAATTTGTGGGGGACGCAGTTTTTGTGGCCCACAACGCCCCGTTTGATTTTTATTTTATCCAGGCGGAAATCAAACGGCTGGGCCTGGAGCCAATGAAAAAGCGGGTCCCGATCTGCACCTTTGCCATTGCCAAGAAGCTGCTCCCCGAACTCAAGGCTTGCGGGGTGACCGGGTTGTCCAAACACTTTGGCTACGAGTCGGAAGACCGGCACCGGGCGATGCCCGATGTCTTGGCGACCCGGTACTTTTTGGGCGAGTTCATCAAGGAACTGGAAGAAAAGGGTATCACCCGTCTGCACCAGTTGATCCAGTTCCAAAAAGACGGACTGAGCAGGGAACAGATCCAAAAACGCATCAAACGGCAGGAATCCAAACGCCGGCAAACCCGAGCCCCCAGTGCCAAAGGCGCATGAACGCACCACGACCCTTGCCCCGATTGGACCAACAGTTGGCCCGTGTTTTGGCCTCAGGGAATTTGGGGAAAGCCCAAGAATTCCAAGGCCTCCTCTTGGGTGCGCCCGACAAGGGGCAAAGCGGCAAGGAAGCGTTGCTCAAGTCGGGTCTGGTCAAGGAACTGGGGTACCAAAAGGCCCTGGCCGAGGTCCTGGGCCTGGAGCTGGTCGAACGGCTGCCCGAGGCGGAACCGGGGCTTAAGGACCTTTTTACCGACAAGGTTGGGATCCGTTTTGCCAAAGCCCACCATATTTACCCCCTGACCCTGGAAAACCAACGGCTCACCTTGGCGGTGGTTTCCCCCTGGCCGCTCCAAACCTACGACGAGGTGGCCAAGGCCTTGGGTGCCCAGGGGTTGACCTTGGCCTTGTGTCCCAAAGAAGAAATCCTCGGGGCGATCAACAAGAGTTTCGACAAAAACCAATCCAGCGCCGAAGAAGCCGCCGAGGTCCTGGAAGGGGATTCGGACCTCAACTATCTCAAGGAATGGTCCAAAGACGAAACCGAAGACCTCCTGGACGCAGAAGACGAAGAACCGATCAAAAAATTGATGAACTCGATCTTGTTCCAAGCGGTCAAGGACAAGAGTTCGGACATCCACATAGATCCGGGGTTCAACGAAACCCAAGTCCGGTACCGGATCGATGGGGTTCTGCGGCCGGTCACCAAGGTCCCCAAGCAGGGCCAAGTGCCTTTGATCAACCGGGTCAAGGTCATGGCGGGGCTGGACATCTCCACCAAAAACAAGCCCCAGGACGGGCGCAGCATGATCCTGCTGGCCGGAAAAAAAATCGACATCCGGGTTTCGATCATCCCCACCGTCCACGGGGAACAGGCGGTTTTGCGGATCCTCAACCAGTCCTTGGGCATTATCGCCCTGGAGCGATTGGGCTTCAGTCACGAGATGGCCGCCACCTTGGAACGGTTGGTGACAAGGCCCCACGGGATTCTGTTGGTCACCGGCCCGACCGGCTCTGGGAAGACCACCACCCTCTATTCCCTGCTCGCCAAGATTGATGCGGCCCAAAAGAACATCGTCACTATCGAGGACCCGGTGGAATACCGGATCTCCGAATACGGCCAGATGCAGGTCAACGAAAAGACCGGCGTGACCTTTGCCAAAGGTCTGCGGGCAATGTTGCGCCAAGACCCGGACGTGATCATGGTCGGCGAGATGCGGGACCCGGATACCGCCCAAACTGCCATCCAGGCGAGCTTGACCGGCCACTTGGTGCTTTCGACCCTGCACACCAACGATGCCCCCAGCTCGGTGATCCGGCTGGTGGACATGGGGATTGAGCCCTTTTTGGTGTCCTCCACCTTGACCGCCGTGGTGGCCCAGCGGCTGGTGCGGGTACTCTGCCCCAGCTGCAAGACCCAAGTGTCCATCCCCAAGGTGCAACTGGAGCACTTGGGGTTTGACCAGGTGCAACTGGACTGTTACCAGGGCCGACTTTGGCACGCCGAAGGTTGCCCGGCCTGCCAAAACAGCGGCTACCAAGGGCGATTGGGGATCTATGAACTTTTGATTTTGGATGAACCGATCCGCCGGGCGATCAGCAAGGGAGCGGACTCCAGCACCCTGCGCCAATTGGCCGAAGCCTCCGGGATGAAGGAAATGCGGCACGACTGTGCCCAAAAGGTATTGGACGGCTTGACCAGCCTAGAAGAGATGATGCGGGTGGTTTCCAGCCCCGAGAACGAAATATGAAGTTACCCCAACCCTCAAGGAACCGATGAGCCAAGGCCCATTCCAAGGAAGTACCCCTACGGGACTCAACAACCTGCCCGTGGTGGTCAAACAGATGCTTTCCTTCAGTGCCGCTGCGGGCTGCCTGATCTTGGCGATGTACCTTTTTTTCTTGCCCCAGCTGGCCCAGCCCAAGCTGGAAAAGCTCCAGGTTTTGGGCAAGTCCCAGGCGCTCTTGTTTGCCGATCTGGCCTCCCAGGCCCTGGAGACCGGGGAGCAGAACAAGCTGGAGGAGTTGTTGCAAAAATTCCAGGCCGAAACCGCCCCCAGCTTGGGGGAGTTCTCCCAGATATCGGTGATCCTGCAACCGGAAGGGACCTATTACGCTTCCACTAGGTCCGAATACATCGGCCAAAAAGGTCATTCTTCCTTGATCGGCCAACTCACCTCCACTGGGGAAGGCCCGGTCTTGACCCAGGAGATTCCCTACCAGGTGGACGGCAAGGTCAAGCGGGTTTACCAATTCTTGAAGCCGATCACCCGGCTGGTCGGGGAGAGCGAGCAAAGGGTCGGCACAGTGCAGGTCTTGATCGGCACGGAAAACAGTTTGGAAGAAACGGGCCGTAGCCTCATCCTCCACGGGCTTTGGGTCACCGCCAGTGGGCTGGTCCTGTTGTGGTTGCTGTACCTGCCTATCTCCAGCGCCCTAGAAAGGCTGACCCTGGCTTTGAGCCAAGTGACCACCGGGCAGTTGGACCAAGACTTGGCCGTCCATTACAAGGACGAAATCGGCTTGGTTTACGGGGCGTTCAACCAGATGTTGGGAGCCTTGCGCCATGCCCAGGCCGATGCGGGACAGCGGCAGGCCAAGTCGAAGCCCAGTTCAACCGGGGCCGAACTTTCCTTGCGTAAGGCAGACCTGACCTGCCTTTGCGCCCGGATCCCCGGTGTCAACGATTGGGTGACCACCGAAAAGCCGGAGCAAATCGCCAAACAGATCCATGAGTTTCTGACCCCCTTTGAAACGATCATCGTCGAAAGTGGCGGACAGGTGACCAAGATCATCGGGGACAAGGTGTTTACCCTCTTTGAGGGGATGAACGGGATCAACAACGCCCTGCGGGCCTCCTTGCGGCTGAACAAGGCCTGGAAGGAACAAAACCACCAGCGCAAAGTGTTGGGCCAAAAAATGTTGGATTATGGCATCGGGATCCATGCGGCCGCTGGGATCGCCGGGACCTTGGGACCCAAGACCAGTTCCTACACCTTCATCGGTGCCGCCGCCGCCGCCGCATCCTACCTTTGTGCCTGTGCGGGCAGGGAAGAAGTCTTGGTCACCAATTCCACCTTGGAGCGCTCCAGCGTACACCTGCAGCAGGTACTGCTCACCGAGCTGCGGGACCGCACCCTTGGGGAACTTGAAGAGGTGTTCTCCCTCTTGGAGGCCACCAGCTCCGAGGTTGCGGCTCCCAAAGGGCAGATCAACAAAGAGGCGTTGCAGGAGTTTGTCGGCGGCACCGAAGACGTGCCGGATATGTTGGAGGAAACCTTGCGCTCCGCACCTTTGGAGCTGAATCTGGCCGACGAACCGCCGATGCCCGACTGGAACCCGGACGACCTCAAGGCGGCCAGCGATGGCAGCTTTTGGGAAGCGGTGGAACAGAGCCCTCCCAAGCCCAAAAACAAGGAATAAACCGTTCCGGCCCAGAGCACCAGCGGGGGCTGCTGGCCCCGGTTCCACCGCCGGTAGGCCGTGACTAGCTGTTTTCCTTGACCTCGTTTTTGTTCCACTCCGGCACCAGGATCACCACATCCCTGGTTCCGTCCGGGACGCAGCAGCAGGCAAGGCGGCTGTTGAGCTTGACCGCCCGGGCCTGTTCCAGATAGTCCTCTTCCCGTTCGCTGGCCTCGTTGCAGCTCTCTGCCCCTTGTTCCACATAGACGTGGCAGGTCGAGCAGGCCTGGACCCCGCCGCAGGTGTGTTCGATCAAATGTTCGTCCTGGGCGCTGACCACGTCCAAAACCGAGCCGGGAAGACCATGGCGGGAGTAGGGCAAGGCTGCCGGGTCCACCTCGTAAACCTTGCCGCTGGGCAGCAAGGTCAGCTTGTACCTTTTGGCGGGAGGAGGAGGCAGGGGGACTCGGTATTTTCGCATGATTTCAGGTGACTCAAAGCTGGGCTTTCCCGGTGAGAAGATAGACCAAAAGCCCGGAGACTTCGGTCAGGACCAAAGCGCTTTCCCCAAGACTATTGGAGCTGGGGAGGTAATCCAAAAATTGACCACCGGCCAGAGCGCCCCGGTAGTCGGTCAGCAGCAAATCCGGCTTGACCCCTTGGGCCTCGAAGGCCCCCAAAGCCCGCAGACCGTGGAAGGCCGAGGTGACCAGAAGAAGTTTATCCCCTGGGCGGTTTCCCGTCAACCCAAGGGCCAGGGCGGCATTCTCGGCGGTGTTGCGGGAAACCGGCTCCACCAAAATTTGTTCGGGCCGAACCCCCAACCGGGGGACCCACCGGGCCAACAGCTGTGCCTCACTTCGCCTGGTGGGCACCAAGGACCCATCACCCCCGACGATCAAAAGCCTGTCCCCCTCCCCGGCGCTCACCTTGGCGGCCCCCGCCAGGATACGGTCCACCGCACCGTTGAACTCCAAGGTTTCCCCGGACTCTTCCAGGTTGAGCATCCCGGTCAGGACGATCACAAAGTTGTAGCCCGACCGCTTCGCCGAGCTTGCCCTTGTATGCTCAAGGAGGTACAAAAGATTTTTGGAGACCACCGGGGTCGCCAAGCCAAAAAGCAGCGCCAACCCGGCCCAAACCAATCGGGAACGACTCCGCCACCCGGCATAGCCCAGCAACAACAACCCCCAGGTGATGGGGTCCAAGAGGAAACGCAAGATCTTGGAGAACCAAAAAAACATCCCAGCCTTCGGTCAAGTTTCCTTGGACCCTAGTTCGCTTCCAAAGGCAGGTCAAGAGACAAGCCCAAAGGTCGCCCTGAGTTTCGCCGGTTTTGACCCTACCGGCGGAGCGGGACTGTTGGCGGACCTCAAGGTGTTTGAGGCCCTGGGCCTTTGGGGGGTGGCCTTGCCCAGCGGGCTGACCGCCCAAAACTCGGCGGGAGTTTCGGCGGTGACGGCGGTCGAGCTTTCGGTGTTGCGGCCCCTGTACCAAAGTTTAATTGCAGACATTCCTTTGGCCGGGGTCAAGCTGGGCATGTTGTGCGATCGGCCCCAGGTGGAGCTGGCGGTGGAACTCTTGGCCCAGGTGCCGGGGCCCAAGGTTTTGGACCCGGTGCTGGTTTCCTCTAGTGGGTTTGCCCTGCTCAGCGAGACGGGGGTTCGTTTGATGGTGGCCGAGCTGTTGCCCTTGGTGGACCTGATCACCCCCAACCTTCGGGAGGTCACCGCCCTTTGTGGCCTAACCGTCCGTGGCCCCCAAGACCTCAAAAGGGCGGCGGAAGCGATCTTGCGGCTGGGGGCCAAAGCGGTGTTGGTCAAGGGGGGGCATCTGGACGGGGAGCCGTTGGACTTGTACTTGGGGCCGGAAGGTTTGGTGGAATTTCGGGACCGGCGGGTCGAGGGCAAAGACCCTCACGGCACCGGCTGTCTGCTTTCCAGCTTGGTTTTGGGGTTGGTCCTTCAAGGCCGGAGTTGGACCCAGGGGATCGGCGAAGCCAAGCAGCAGGTCACCCGGCTGATCCGCACCGCCCGGCCAGTGGGCCAGGGCAAGCCCTACTGGGACCTGCGGTCCCTAAAAGTGGACCAGTAGCCCCAGGCTGTTGGTCTTGAGGTTGTGTTCCCCGATGCTCGAAAACAACTGTTCTGCCCGGATCCGTAGGGGGCCGAAGATCAGGGCCAAACCGGCCTTGGCGTAGGGGGCCTTGCCTTGGTTGGCGTAGGTTTCTCCTTGGAAGACAAAGGATTCCTGGTAATCCTCCACCCCCAGGCCCAGGAAAAACCCGGCCAGCTCCCGCTCGGCACGGTACATCAGGCCCAAACGTTTTTCGGTGAAGTGGGGGGAAAGCAGGTTGTCCGTGCCGGTGCCGTCGGTGTAGATGGTGGTGGTTTTGTATTCGGCCTGTTCCATTTCGACCAAATAGTCGCCAATCCCCACCCCCAAGATCATGGACTGACCAAAAATGGTCTCCTCGCCATTGGGCTTGAAGGTCAAGGAGCTGTTGGCGCTTTTGTAGGTTTGGACATGGTAGCCGATCTGGGGCTTGGTCCTTTGCACCCCCAGTTCCAGATCAAAGGCCCAGGCAGCAGGGGTGAGCCCGCCTAAGAATATGCCCAGCAATAAAAGTCCCTTTCCCACAAGTCGCTTTGGTTCGGGTTGGATGGTTTGGGCCTTAAAACAAAGCAGCCCACCTAGACTTCCGTGCAATTTTCTAGCCCAGCCTTTCCTTGGAAGATCGGAAAGTTGGATTTTAGTTGTCAACTTTCTTGGTTCCCTCGACAATAGGCCTTTGGGGAGTTTCATGGAAGCCAGCCACCGTTGTAAGGTTGTTTTTGATCCGAACTTGAGCGAAGCCGAAGTGGAGCTTCGACTCCAGGCGATTCGTCTGGTTTCCGGAGTGGTGCGGGTAGAGACCGAAAGCTCCGGCACGAGGGTCCCGGACCCCCAAGAGGGAATCACCATCGAATATGAACCCCGCCTCTCCAAGTCCCAAGTGGTCGCCCAGCGGGAGTTGATCCAGCGGGTGTTGGTTTGGGGGATCACCCAAGGACTGGTCAAGCCCGAGCAGATCTCCAAACTGGAGCCGGAACAATTGGTCCAAACGGCGATGAGTCTGATGGACAAAATGCCGGAAGAGGAAAAAAAGCGGCTGGGCCGTGATTTTGGACGTGCTTCTTCCGGCGGACCTTAAGGCTGCCCTCTTCTCAATCCCAGAAAAATCGGTTAGACCTTTTGGAAACCCAGGAACCCTGTGTTTTTGGGTGTGTCCGCAACTTTAGGGCGTGAACTTGGGGAGACCGACAATTTTTTTTTTGCTAGCGCAAGAGGCGGTTGACTATGTATTGTTTATGCGCATATAGATATATTCAAAGCGCAAGATGCTTGCAGGTTGCGTCCGGGAGGCGGCCATGAAGGTCAAAGTTTGGGACCTGCCTACCCGGATCTTCCACTGGCTGTTGGCCCTGGCCGTTACCGGAGCCTTTGTCACCAGCCTACCGCCTGAGGGACTGACTCTCCACCTCTACTTTGGCGAGCTGTCCTTGTGCCTGGGCCTGTTCCGGTTGGGTTGGGGGTTCCTGGGCGGTTATTACGCCCGTTACGGTTCGTTCCTCAAGGGTCCCAAAGCAATTGTAGGTTACGCCCTGGCCTTGGCCAAACGTCACCCGCCGGTGATGGTGGAGCACAACCCTTTGGCGGCGGTGGTTTTTGGTTTGATGGTGGTGGGTTCGGTGGCTGCGGGGGTTACCGGGCTGATGGTTTTGGCTGGGCAGGAGCGAATTGGCCTTTTGGCCGAGCTTTTTACCCCCGCCCAGGGGGCCCAGGCGATGGAGGTCCACACCTGGGTGGTTTACAGTTTGTTGGGAGCAGTGGTCCTGCATTTGGCCGGGAACCTAGTGGATTCTTGGCTGCACAAGGAGAATGCGGCGCTCAGCCTGCTGACCGGGCTTAAAACCGCTCCCGAAGGTTACCAAGCACCGGATTCGGCGGTCTTGAAGCCCAAGTGTGCTTCCAGGGCTTACCTGGGGGTGATGTTTTTTTTGACGGTCGGTTTCCTGGTCCTGTGGCCGTTGGACTACCACAACGAAGAGACTCGGGAAGCCCTGACGGGCAAAATTTCGGAAGAGCTGGCCTTTTACAAGGAAGAATGCGGCAGTTGTCACTTCGCCCTTCCGGCCAACCTGCTGCCCCGGCGAAGTTGGGAAAAGATGATGACCCAGCTGGAAGACCACTTCGGGGACGATGCCAGTTTGGAGCCGGACGAAGCGGAACAGATTTTAGGTTATTTGGTGAGCCATGCGGCGGAGACTTCCCTAAGCTCGGCCAGCTACCGTCTGACCCACAGCTTGGCCCCCGAGGAGGCCCCCCAGAGGATCACCGGGCTGGACTATTGGAAGATGCGGCATGAGGAGATTGCTGAAGAACGGTTCAAGCAAAAACCGATCGGCAACAAGATCCATTGCAACGCCTGTCACAAGTATGCCGAATATGGGTCCTTTGAAAACGCCCATATCAAGGTCCCGGAGCCAGAACCTTAAAAAAAACCGGCGGTGTATCCGCCTCCAACGGCCTGTAAATGGGCCACAACCTGACAAGAGGAGTGTGATGAGCTTGTCGATTCAAAAAATTGGTCTGTTGGCCTTGGCCTCAGTCTTGTTCCCCTTGATGGCTTTTGCCAACGACCGATTGGTCCCCAACCGGCCCAGCCACTCTCACACCCCCTTGGCCTGCGACTATTGCCACCTGCGGGACAACCCCGAGCAAAAGCCTGCCTTCAAAAGGGTGGACAACGTCTTGTACCTGGACGAATGCGGGACCTGCCACTTGGCCTACCAGCCCGAATGGTTGCCCAAACGGTCTTGGACCAAGCTTTTGGGGAATTTGAAGGATCACTTTGGGGAAGAGGTTTCCTTGACTCCCGGTCAGGTTCGGGTGATTGAAAAGTTCGTGATGAA
This sequence comes from Candidatus Lambdaproteobacteria bacterium RIFOXYD2_FULL_56_26, assembly GCA_001783715.1. GTDB lineage: Bacteria > SAR324 > SAR324 > XYD2-FULL-50-16 > XYD2-FULL-50-16 > XYC1-FULL-56-13. The sequence goes on along the minus strand of MFNF01000043.1, from coordinate 60,455 downwards.
ACGGACTGCCGATGTCTCCAAGGCCGCCTTGACCAAGAAGGTGATGGCCGACCTGGGTGCTGAGGAGGCCCCCATTCGGATCATGGACATCCCGTTTGTCAAGAAACACCATGAAGGCATTGGTGCGGACGTTTTGGCCCGCAAATCGGTTCGGTCCCTGGCCAACTGTGAAGCTTGCCACATCTCGGCCCACGGCGGGTTGTACATCAAAAAGCACATCAACATTCCCGACTAGTCTGCCGGGAATGTTGTGAAGTTAGGATAAAAAAGCCCGGTGAAAGCTGGGTTTTTTTTTGCCCTTTCCCAAAGATCTGCTTGCTTTGGTCAGGGGGCCAAGTGAGGGGTGGGTTGCCTTGGACGGGCCATTGGAGGGCGAAGCTGCCCGACCAACCTGAGCTTTGGCCTGCCCGCTCCTTCCCTTGCTTTCAAGGGTACAACCCAGTCTGGGCAGGGTTTAGCCGGTTGGGAGGGAAGAGAAGGGAGGCAGGAGTACAAGGTTATCCCAGCACCGAAGGCTCCGGTTTCCCTTGCAACTGTGGCGGTTCGGGGAAAGTCACCCAAAAGACCGAGCCGCCGGTAGGGTTCGGCTCACAGCCAATCTCCCCACCCATCCGGTTCACCAGCAGTTTGGCACCGTACAGGCCCAAACCGGTTTGGAACTCCCCGCCGGTCGGCTTGGCCGAAAGGCGGCCAAACCTGGTAAACAAACGGCTCTGTTCTTTAGGCGGGATCCCCGGTCCCTGGTCCTTGACCTCCACACGAAGGGTGGCTCCCTTGAGGCTCGCCTCGACCGTAACCACCGTCTGTCCGGGACTGTACTTGATCGCATTGGAAATCAGGTTGGACAAAATTTGGGCCAACCATTGGTCATCTCCCAACATCCTTTGGGGGGGCTCCAAGTTTTGCAGCACCAGTTGGATACCCTTTTTGTGGGCTGCCGGGGTCTCCAATGCCGTAACCTGGGCCAGCACCTGGGCTAGACTAAAAATCTTGGGGTTGTATTTGATGGTGGATTCTTCAACAAACCCCACTTCCATGACGTTGGAGATCAGGTTGACCATGGAACCGGCTACATCACGTAGTACATTGATGTATTTTTCCTTTTCCTCCGGGCTGGCCTCGGTCTTGTAGAGCTCCAAATAACCTAGGATCGTCCCCACCCCGCCCCGAAGGTCATGGGCAGTGATGCCAAAAAAGTCCTTTTTTTCCTCATGCAGCCGGACCAATTCCTGGTTTGCTTGGCCCAAGGCTTGGGTGCGGTTGTCCACCTCCCGTTCCAAGGTTTGGGCTTGGTCGGTTTTGAGTTGATTTTCCCGTTGGAGGCTTTCGATCAGCGCCTTTTCGGCGGCCTCGGCCTGGGACCGGAGTTTTCCCAACTTGTAGGCAATCGCCGCCGAATAGAGCAACAAGGCACCAAGAATGCCCAGCTGGTGAGAATAAACCCCCACTTGGGCGGGCAAGGAGAACCCGGCCAACCGGGAAACCGCCAAAAAAAGGCCAAACAGGTTCAAACAGAGGGCCAAAAAAACCAGCCTTGCCGTTTTGTCCCCTTGGACCATCCTGAAAAAACTGAGCAGCCAGTACAGCAATACGGTCCCGGCTCCAAACAGGCTGGCATAAATCCCACAGGCCCGGTAGTACCCAAGCAGCGTAAGAGGCGGCAGCAGCAAGCTGAGCCCTACGACCCCATAGCCGATCCAGCGACTCCAGGGCCAGCAAAGCTCCAGCTCCAAAAAGCTCTTGAAAAAAAACCATGCGGCCAAGGAAGCTAGGCTGATGCTCCAAAAAAGGATCAACTGGCTGTACAAGGGATGCTCCGGCCACAGGTATTGGGTCGCAAGACCCGAATACCCGAGCGAATACAAAGCCGACATGCAGATATAAAACACAAAATACAGGTAAAAACCCCGGCGCAACATGAACAACAAAAACAGGTTGTACACGGACATCAACAAGATGACCCCCAGGACCAACCCAAAAAAGAGACGGTACTTGTAGGTTTGCTCCACAAACCCCTGGGGGGTCCAGGCCAGGAGTGGCACCAGCAGGGTGGACTCCGAGCGGACCCTAAAGTACAGGGTCTTTTGTTCCCCTGGAGCCAAATCCAGGACCAAGAGATTGTTGGCGTAAGCCAGTTCCTTTTGGCTGAGCGAATAGTGGTCGCCGGTGACCCTCCGGGTCCAACCGGTTGGGGTGGGCTGGAACATTACGATCTCGTCCACCAAGGGATAGAGAAATTCCAACCACCGCACCTGGGGCAGGGAGCTGGGGTTTTGTACTTCCAGCTTCAGCCAAAGGTCCTGGTTGGTGAAACCGTAGCTGTATTTTCCTGGTTCGTTGGGCGTAAAACGAGTGGCCGCCGCCGGAATGCTCACGGTCTCAATGGTCAGCTCTCCGGGCGGGGTGAGCAGGTGTTGGTAATGGCGGTTGAGATCAATCTTGTCTTGGTGAGGGGCCAAGGGGACCGCCTGCATAAGGCCGGGGAAACCTCCCAGCAGCAGGCCCAGGCCCAAGGCCCACCGGAGCGCACCTAAGCGCAAAAGGAGGCCCAGCGCCCGAGGGTTTTTGGGACGGCAGAACCAAAATGCCAACCTTGTCACCAACCCTCCCCCTGGGTATAGGTTTAAAGCAGCCCTTCGCTCAGCCCTTGGCTGAGCCTGGCCAGCTTTTGGGCCAAGGAGGGCGGAAGAACCACCCGTTGGGCCACAAATTCTACGGTTCTCAGTACCTTACCCAGGTTTGGCTTGTGTGGCAAGGTTTCCAGGTTTAAGTACCGGTCCAGGGTCCGGGCGCTGTAAGAGCCGTTTGGATTTGCATGGACCTTCCATTCCCCCGACTCGATTGCCAGCTCCACCTTGTTTTTCCCGGACACCAGTTCCCACCCCTGTACCGCTGCTTGCAACACCTCCAAGGACAATTCCCGGACCCCTTTGGGGGGCCTTTGTGCCGGGAGGGCAAGGTCGAACAGCAGACTTTGCCGGGCAAGACGGTCACAACGTTTGGCCAGTTCCTCCAACCGGTACGGCTTGGTCATGTAATCGCTGGCCCCCAACTCCAAGGCCTTGAGGATCACCGCAGCGTCCCCCCGACCGCTCAAAACCAAGATCGGCAGTTCAGCCCACCTGGGGTTCTGCCTCAACTTGGCGATCAAGCTCAGCCCGGCGTTGGGGTCGTCCTTGAGGTTCAAATCGGTGATCAAAAACCAAGGCCGGTTGGGCTGATCCAAAGCCGCCAAGGCTTCCGTCTCATCCCGGGCAACGGTCAGGGCAAAGTGATGGTTGCCCAGGTATTTGGTCAACAGTTCAATGCCATGAGGATCGTCTTCAACCAACAAAACGGGGGTGAGGCTCATAGGGTTGCGGGCTGGTGTTGCCACGGCCTCTCGGGATTTCTTCGGTTCCGGTTGTCCTTCAGCCTCCAGAAAACCAAAAAATCCGGTAAGAACCCTGGCCGGTGGTGCAAAACAACTCTGCGGACTCTAACCTAGGAAGGAAAAATTTTGAAGCGGATAGTCGGTCGGTCCCAATATATTTTGTCCGAAACTGTCTGACAATACGGGCTTGAGACTTTGGGACCCAATGCCCTACCCTAGGACAACAGCGTCAGACCGGGTTGAAGGTTGTGTTCGGGTGGAGACAAATGCAAAGCCCCTTTTCCGACCCAACCGGCTCTCTTTTCTCTGGTCACTAGGGCCTAGGCCGGAACTGCCTTGCGGACCGGTAAAAACACTGATAGAATTGGGGGATCATTCGGGCAGTTTAGAGTGCAAAAAGGCGGCAGGCTCCCAGGGGGCTCTGTGCCTTCAAACCAGCGGAGTGGCTATGAAAAAAAACTGGATCGCCGCAGCCTGTCTTTTGGGCCTGCTGTCTTGGAGCCAAACCTCAAAGGCGGAAGACCTCTTTTTTGTTGGGTTGGAGGCCCCTTTGTCTTATGCCTTCAAAGCCGCCGACGACGGCGGGAAGTTCACCCAAGCCAAGACTCCCTCCGGGGGGATCTTGACGGTCAATTTCCCGGTGCTCGGGGCCTTTGCCTTGGAAAGTTACGAGGTGGCCTTAAAAAACCAGGGCAGCCACAGCATCACCTACCAGATGTTGGACTATATCTACTTTCTGTCCCTGCCCTTTTTGGACATTGGGGTGGGGGTCGGTGCCGGTAACGCTGCGGTCAAGGGCACCTACGAATCCAGCTACGAAAGTGCGACCGCAACCCAGTATCTGCTGAAACTGGGGATTCCCTTGGGGGTCTTTAAAATCTTGGGCGGCTATCAGGTGCTGAGCGCTACCCCAAAATACACCGCCGGCGGCACTTACCTCCAAGCCAGCGGGACCTTGACTACGGTGGGTGTGGCGCTTGCTTTCTGAGGCGGGCGGGTTTTGTTTTTCACTTCAAAAAAAAGACGGATGTTCAGGCAAAAGGGGTTTTTGAAACCAAATCGGTGGTGGTTCCTGCTGGGGTTGGCGGGGCTGACGGGGGCCTGCAACAACGGCAACCAGACCACCAGCTCGCTCGCCGCCGCCTGCTCCACCGCCGATCTGACCGCCCAATACCTAGTCACCGAATCGGGACAAACCCTCTGTTTTGATGCCAACGGTCTGAACATCACCTGCCCCAGCTCGACCGGCAACTACTACGGCCAAGACGGCAACTACACCGGCAGGGCCAACCACTTTGGTCTTTGCAGCAACAATCAGGTGACCTTGGACTACAACACCGGGTTGATGTGGGAGAAGGCCTACCACGGACAAGCCAACTATTCGACCGCCAGCGCCTACTGCGATGGCTTGGACCTGGGCGGTTATGCCGACTGGCGGCTGCCGGGGATCAAGGAGCTGGTGACCCTTGCCGACTTCAGCGGCTCGGTGGACGACACCTCTTCAACCAGCCCTTCCAACCCCTACTTGGACACCCAGTACTTCGACATTGCCTACGACACCGCCTTGTCCAGTCTAACCGGAACCCATGTGGTCCAGATGATGGGGCAAACTTGGTCGGCCACAGTCAGGCCGGACTTGAGTACCTCCAATTATTTTTACAACTTTTTGGACGGCCACCTCAAAAGCAACCTGAACTCGGTGACCACCGCCACGGCGATGTACCGCTGTGTCCGGGGCGACAGTGCCGGGGTGACCAACAGCCTGACCGACAATGGGGACCAAACGGTCAGCGACTCCAAGACCGGGTTGGTGTGGCAAAAGGCCAATGCCACCGAATCGACCGGCGACTACCAGTTCACCTGGACGGCGGCGATGAACTATTGTGAGTCCCTGACCTTGGCTTCCCATACCGACTGGCGGCTGCCCAACGTCAAGGAACTGGCCAGCATCCTGGACTACACCAACCAAAGCTACAGCATCGACACCACTGTCTTTACCAGCACCTATACAACCAACACCGGTCCGTTTTTTTGGACCGGAACCACCGATGAAGAAGCCCCCAAATATGCCTATTACGTTTGTTTCGGTCATTGCTGGGACTACCTCCTGACCTCAGACGTACACGGCCCCGGAGCGATTCGCAGCGACCCCAAGTACGACAACGGGAACCTGCCCACCTCGCTGGGGGACCAAAAGGACTTGGTCCAGGCCAACAATTATGTCCGTTGCGTCCGTTAAACCGGTTGTTTTCTAAGATTTAAACTGAAATACTCCGCCAAAATCCTTGGGCGAGTGCGCTCAAAAGAGTTTTGGTCGAGGAGCCTCATTTTTTAAACAATACCGTCCAGTTCCCAGGAGCAACATGGAAATCACCCGACTCAGTCGGTTGGCCCTCAACCAAGAGGGCTTTGCCTTTGACCCCTTGACCGGCAACAGCTATGTGGCCAACTCCACCGGGGCCTTGGTTCTCGAAGCACTGCGGGTGGGCAAGGGACCGGAGGAGATTGCGCTGCACCTTACCGAAGGTTATGAGGTCTCCTTGGAGCAGGCGGCCTTGGATGTCGGGGAGATGATCGAACAACTCAAATACCTCAAACTCTTATGAACCCTTTGGTGGTCGCTTTGTCGGGGCTCAACGCCACCGACAACCCCGGACCGGGGGTGGGGGTTGCCAGGAGTTTGCGGGAAGACAAAGGCCTTGATCCCAAGATGCTGGGCTTGGTGTACGATGCCCTAGAGCCGGGGGCCCACATGGAATGGCTGGTGGACCGGGCCTACATGATGCCCTATCCGCTGGCGGGCAAAAGTGCCTTTTTGGAACGGATCAGCCAGCTGGTGGCCCAAGAGGGGCTCAACTTCGCCATCCCCAACCTGGACCTGGAGCTGCCCCTTTACATCCGCTGCGCCCCGGAACTGGAAGCCTTGGGGGTCAAGACCTTTTTGCCCGACATGGCCCAATTCAAACTGCGGGGCAAGGAACACCTGGGCCAACTGGCCGAAGAACTGGGCCTCCACATGCCCCAAACCAAAGTGGTCAACAACCTCGAAGAGCTGAAAGAGGCCTGCGAAGAGGTCGGCTTTCCCCTGCTGGTCAAGGGAGCCTTTTATTCTGCCCACTTGGTGCACAACCCCTTGGCGGCAGTGGCGGCCTACCATGAGGTGGTGACCCAGTGGGGTTATCCGGTCCTGGTCCAGGCCCGGATCGAAGGAGAGGAGATCAATCTGGTGGGGGTTGGAGACGGCAAAGGCGGGAGTTTGGGCCAGGTGAGCGCCAAAAAGTTGGTGGTCAGTTCCCAAAACAAGATCTTCGCCGGGGTCACCATCCGCCATGAGGCCCTGGCCAAAGCGGCCGAACGCTTCCTGGCCCGGTACCAGTGGCGGGGGGCCTTTGAGCTGGAATGTATCCTCAAGGACGAAGAGATCCACATGATCGAGATCAACCCCAGGTTCCCTGCCTGGGTCTATTTTGCCACCGCCGTAGGGGTCAATCTCCCGGCCCAGCTGGTCAAAGCGGGTTTGGGGCTGGAGATCGAGCCGGTTAAGGACTACGAAGCAGGCAAACTGTTTTTGCGTTACACCTACGAAATGATCACCGACATGACCCACTTTAAGAACCTGACCCTGCACGGCCATACATGAAAGAACCCTACCAAAAACCCTCCGTTCGCAAGCTCGCCCAAGGTTCCCACAATAAATACGGCAGCGGGAACTACTATGGCCGCAAGGTCCGCACCGAAATCGATGGCCAAACCATCGCCGGTTTGGTGGAGCGGTTCGGCTCCCCGTTGTTCGTGTATTCGGAGCGGCAGATCAAGGAAAAGCTCAAGGAACTCAAAACCGCCTTGACCGTCCGTTACCCCAAGGTCGAGTTGGCTTGGTCCTACAAAACCAACTACCTCCAAGCGATCTGCGCTTTGATGCACCAAGGGGGCAGCTTGGCCGAAGTGGTCAGCCAAATGGAGTACGACAAGGCCTTGGGCCTGGGCCTCAAGGGCAAGGAGATCATCTTCAACGGCCCCTACAAGCCGATGGACGCTTTGGAAACCGCCTTTGCCCAAGGGGCGATCGTCAATCTGGACCACCAGGACGAACTTTCCGACTGCGAGCAGGTGGCCACCCAATTGGGGCGGAAACTGAAGGTCGGCCTACGGCTCAACCTGGATGCGGGCATCTACCCTCAATGGTCGAGGTTCGGTTTTAACCTGGAGTCCGGCCAAGCCTGGGAAGCGGCCAAAAGGATCAAGGCCAAGGGGCTCTTGGAGGTCAACGGGCTCCATTGCCACATCGGGACCTACATCATGGAGCCCGAGGCCTACGGCACTGCGACCCGCAAGCTCCTGGAGTTTGCCGCCAAGTTGGAGGCCGAGTTGGGCTACAAGCTGGACTACCTGGACCTGGGCGGCGGTTTCCCCAGTTTGAGCCGCCTCAAGGGGGCGGTGTTGCCCCCCGAGGTTTCGCTGCCCAACCTGGAGAGCTACGCCGAGACCATCACCTCCACAATGTACCGGTACCTGAAGCCCCAGAGCCTGCCCACCCTTTACCTGGAAACGGGCCGGGCCTTGATCGACGAGGCTGGCTACCTGATCACCACTCTGCACGCCAGCAAGCGTCTCTTGGACGGACGTAAGGCCTACATCGCCGATGCCGGGATCAACCTGCTTTATTCCGCCTTTTGGTACCGGTACAACATCGAGATCGAAAAGGAAGTGACCGGGGTCAACGAGCCCAGTGTCATCTACGGCCCCTTGTGCATGAACATCGACGTGGTGGACGAAGGGGTGTTGCTGCCCTCCTTGTCCCGAGGGACCCGGTTGGTGCTCTCCCCGGTAGGGGCCTACAACCAGACCCAGTCGATGCAGTTCATCGGTTACCGGCCCAATGTAGTGCTGGTCCGGGAAAACGGAACGGTTGACGTAATCCGTGAAAAAGAAACCTTAAGCGACATGGAGAGCAGAGAATGTCTGCCCCCGGACCTCAAACTGCACTGATCAGCCATTTTAAGGTCCTGCTCAACAGCTTTTCTCGGGTTTATTTCCTGGGGAAACCTTGGGTAGGGGCGATCTTTTTGCTCCTCTCCCTGGCCAACCCCCATCTGGCGATTTCCGGCCTTTTGGCGGTGGTGGCCGGGTATGGGTTCGCCTACCTGATGGGCATGGGCAAGGAGTTTCTGGAATCCGGGGTTTACACCTACAACACTCTTTTGGTGGGTTTGGGGGTAGGCAGCATCTACCGACTGACCCCCTTGTCGGTCCTGATCCTTTTGATGGCCGGGCTCTTGACCTTGGCCATTACCTTGGCGCTGTCCCGGGTCTTTTACGCCTATCTGGCTCTGCCCATCCTGAGTTTGCCCTTTGTGGTGGTGATTGGGGCGGTGAGCCTTGCTTCGGGAAAATATTCCAACCTGTACGTCTCCAGCCTGTACCCGGCGGCGAACCTGCTGCCCAACCCCGATTGGCCCGCTTGGGCGACCGGGTACTTCAAATGTTTGGCGGCCATCTTCTTTTTGCCCCACCCTTACGTGGGCCTGGGCATCGCCTTGGTGTTGCTGGCCGCAAGCCCCATTCTTTTTGGCCTGAGCCTGACCGGGTACTTTACCGGCAGTCTCATTTCGGGACTGATGACCGGCAGCTTCCAACAGTCTTTTTTGAACCTCAACCACTTTAACTTCATCCTGATCGGTATGGCCTTGGGCGGGGTTTTTTTGGTGCCCTCTCGGGTCAGTCTGGTGGTCAGTCTGGTCGGAGTTTCCTGTTCGGTGTTGTTGGTGGATGCGGTGCAGGTTTTCTGGTCGGCCTATGGCCTGCCGGTTTTGACCTTGCCGTTTAACCTGGTTGCCTTGACCTTTGTTTACGCCCTGGGGGCCTTGAAGTTTCCCCAGATTTCCAGACGTATCTTGGGCAGCCCCGAAGAAAGCCTGGATTTCCACCGGTCAGTCGCCTTGCGGTTTGACCCTTGCCCGATCGGCATCAACCTCCCCTTTTCCGGGGCCTGGACGGTATGGCAAGGTTTTGAAGGCCCCTGGACCCACCAGGGCAATTGGCGGCATGCCTACGACTTTATCCTGGCTGACGGCAAGGGCCAAAGCTTTACCGGCCCAGGCAAACGGCTCGAAGACTATCTGGCCTACAAAAAACCGGTGCTCTCTCCGATTGCCGGGCAGGTGGTCAAGACGGTGGACAATCTGCCGGACCAGGAGATCGGCCAAACCGACAGCCGCAACAACTGGGGCAATCTGGTGGTGATCCGCAGCAACTTTGGGTACCACGTGGAAATCAGCCACTTGGCCAAAGAGAGCCTCAAGGTCAAGGAAGGGGACTGGGTGGAACGGGGCTCCTTGTTGGGGCTGTGCGGGAACTCCGGTTATTCTCCCCAGCCGCACATTCACCTCCAGGTCCAAGCCGGACCCGACCCCGGCTCGGCGACCTTGGATTTCCGGCTGACCAGCTACCTGTCCGGGCAAACCTATTTTACCCTCGGTCAACCGGGCAAGGACGAGGTCCTGACCCCGCTCTCCCAAGCCGGGCCGGAACCTTTTGTGTTGGACCAGGAAATCGAGCTCGAATGTTTCCACCAAGGGACCCCCAAAGGGACCCGGAATCTGGTGGTCCGTATGGACCCGGAAGGGACTTTGTACTTTGATTCGACCACCGGCAAACTCTACTTTGGCCGGGTCCATGACGGCCATTGCCACTACAGCCTGCAAGGCCAGGATAAGCTCTTAAGCTCCCTGTTCCTCGCCTTGCCTCGCCTGCCCCTGGGGGGCTGCAACGATTATGTTTACGAGGAACGCCTGCCCTTGAACCTGCTTTATCCAGGGTGGTTGCGGCGTTGGCTTTTGCTGGGCAGCGCCTTGTTTGACCTCCCCCAAAGCCCCAGGGGAGTTTATCGGTACAAAAGAGGGGTTTTAACCGGTAAAATTTCCGGCCCTTTGGGGCGGGAGTTCAACACCGAAATCCACCTGGACTCCGTTGTGGGGTTTACCAAGTTTCAGGTTGGAGATTGGACTTTTGAGAGAAAACAGCATGAAAAAACTTAGTCTGTTGGGTTTGGGTCTGGTGGTTTCTTGGCAATCCTTGTTTGCCGCCGGTTTGTCGGTGACCGGCGTGGGTTGGGGGCTGGACGGTAATGCCTCCAAAAAGTCCCAGTCCCAGGTTTCCGCTACCTTGTTTGTACCCCAAAGCCTCAATGTTGGCTGGGAGGTAGGGATGGACGAGACGATGATCCAAAACAAGACCAGCGACGATGTCAACGAGCTGGGGATCGGGGTGGTTTGGAATTGGGTGGGTCTGGCCAACTCCTTTGCGGTAGGGGCCAAAACCCTGAATTCCAGCGCCTCGGCCAACAAAGGGGCCCAAGCGGTGGACTTCAGCTACCACCGGTTCAATGGATACAAATGGTCGGTTGGTTTGGATCTGGGCCAATCCAGCTACCCCAACTATCCGATCACCAGCGGGGGCACCGGTTTTTCAGTGACCCAGATCAGTCCTTCCGCTTCGGTTTCGGTGACCAGCCGCACCTCCGCCAGTTTTGCCTTCGACATGATCAACCTTTCCAAAGACCCAGGTTATGTGGGGACCAGTTTTAACAGCTTCTCTGCGACCTTGAGTTTATTTTTGAACCGTGGCAGCATCTGGGCAGGCAGTTGGTCGGGCAAGCGGGCCTTTTACCAGGGTGGCCGGGCCCAAACGCTGTATTCTACCCCTTTGATCTTTAAGGGTGGAACGAACCTGGGGGCCAGCTATGTGCTGGGTGCCACTAGTTCCATGAACCTGACGGTTGCCCAGGATACCTACCAGGAATCCACTTATGGAACGGATCTGAAGGAAACCATTGTTGCCCTTGGCTACGGAAAAAGTTTTTGAAAAAAGCCTTTTTTTTGACCCTGTTGCTGTGTTGCCTCCTGGGACCTTGGGCCAACGCCCAAACCCAGGTGGACCCGGCTGCGGTTTATTCGCTGTCCTATAGTTTTGAAAGGGCAGGAGACTACAAAAGGGCCCTCGAAGCGATGGCCCCTTTGTACAGACTCTACCCCAGGGGATACAGCCTTAACCTGCGGCTGGGGTGGTTAGCCTACCTCCAAGGGGCCCAAGTCAACTCCCTGGAATACTACAAACTGGCCTCGGCCATCCTGCCCGAATCCTTTGATGCCAAGCTGGGCTTGGTGTTGCCCCTGATCGCCCTGGAGCGGTTTGAGGAGGGGGAGCGGGTGCTCGAAGAGATTTTGAAGATCGATTATTTTAACTACTACGCCAACCTGCGGCTCAGCTACCTGCTCCGCCGGCAAGGCAAGCCCAAGTTAGCGCTGGCGGTGGTCAACCGGCTGTTGCCTTTGTACCCTTCAGATGTCCTGGTCTTGGGCGAATGGGCCGAGAACTTGGTGGCCTTAAAGGCAGACCAAGAAGCCATAAGGGTCCTCAAGGATATCCAGATTTTAGACCCCACCAATTTGCGGGCCGGGAAACTGTTGACCCAATTGATTCCCCCCCAATCCCCTCTTCCAACCGCACCCTTTGCCCCTTTCCTCGCTTCTCCCTGATCCGAACGGTTCTGCTTTTCCCTCCCCTGTGCCGGTGGGCCGGTTTGCGCCGACTCCCAGCGGCGACCTGCATTTTGGTAGTCTGGTAGGAGCCCTGGGCAGTTACCTGAGCGTCAAAGTGAAAGGAGGCATTTGGCGGCTGCGGATCGATGACCTGGACCAACCGCGGGTAGTCCCCGGTGCGGTGGACCGGATTCTGGTTGCACTGGAACAGTTGGGGCTCGAATGGGACGGCCCGGTGCTTTACCAAAGCGCCCGGCTGGGAGCCTATCGGGCGGGGATCGAAGCCCTGGAAGCCCAAGGTTGGATCTACCCCTGTTCCTGCTCCCGCAAAGACTTGAGCGCCACCGCACCCCAGGGGCCGGAAGGGCCGATTTACCCCGGCACCTGTCGCACCGGCATGGCCGGGACCCTACGGTCCTACCGGGTCCGCACTCAGGGACGGATTACTTGGGAGGATGGGCTTTACGGCACCCAGGCCCTGGACCTGAACACCGAAGTGGGGGACTTCCCGGTCTGCCGGTTTGACCGCCTGCCCAGCTACCATCTGGCCACCGTGGTGGACGAGGGGTTGGACGGGATCACCGAAGTAGTCCGAGGGGCCGACCTCTTGACCTCCACCTTCCGGCAACTTTATCTGCTCGACCGATTGGGCCAAACTCGGCCCGCCTACTTGCACCTGCCGGTGGCCGTCAATGCCCAAGGGGAGAAGCTGAGCAAACAAACCTTGGCCCCAGGGCTTAAACCAGAACAGGCCTCTTTGGAGCTGTGGCTGGGGTTGCGGTTTTTGGACCTCAACCCGCCCCTGAGCCTAAGGGCCGCACCGGTCAAGGAACAATTGGTCTGGGGATTGACCCAAGGTGGGTTGGGGGCGTTGAGGCCGGTCAAAACCAAACCTCTGCCCCCCGAAGTGGCGGGGAACTGAGCTGTACCAAGGCCCCCCCAAGGGAAAACGGGACTAGGGCAAAAAGGCGATCCGGTTGCGCCCCTGGGCCTTGGCTTGGTAGAGCGCCTTGTCCGCCCGGCTGAGCGGCTCGGCAAAGTCCTTGTCTCCAGCCCGCAGGTTGGTGACTCCGATGCTGACCGTAAAGCGCAAGGTTTCTTCCCCTGCCAAAGGCAGGGTGATTTGCTCTACCGCCAACCGGATCCGTTCCGCCACTACACCCGCACCGCCCAGCAGGGTTTCGGGTAAAAGGGCGGCAAACTCTTCCCCGCCAATGCGGCCCAAAAGGTCCATGGTGCGCAGTTCCTGGGTGACTGCCTTGGTGAAGGCCTTTAAGGCCCAGTCCCCCACTTCGTGGCCGTAGAGGTCGTTGATTTTTTTGAAGTGGTCCACGTCCAACATCAAGATCGCCAATTCCCGTTTGAACCGCTTGGACCGTTCCATTTCCTTTTGGGCCAGTTCAAAAAAGTGGGGCCGGTTGGTGCAGCTGGTCAAGTCGTCGGTGGTCGCCCGGCGGCGTAGTTCCTCTTCCAAGGCCTTGGCCCGAGTGATGTCGGTCAGGCCGACCAACAGCTGCCGTTCTTCCCCAAAGTCCATGGGGCTGGCGCTGACCATCGCCCAAACCAGTTCCCCGCCGGGAACCAGAAGCTTGATCTCCATGCCTTCAACCCTACCCACCCGCTTGAGCTCGGCGGCAAACAACCGTTGTTGGTCCTTGTCGGCGTAATACTCCATGGTAGTACGGCCCACCGGATCTTGGGACGCATCTCGGACAAAAAACTTTCGAGCCGGTTTGTTGACGTACAAAATCTCCCCCGAGCTTCTCTGGGTCAGGACCAAGGGGAAAGGGGCCCGTTCGATCATGTACCTTTGCCGGGTCTCGCTTTCCTTGAGGTGGGCCTCCGCCTTGTGCCGCTCTTGGACCTCCCTTCGGAGCTTGAGGTTGAGCCGCAAGACCCAAAGAGCGGTCAAGGCCAAAGCCATCAACAGGGCCAGGGTCCAGGCCAGGGTTTTGTAGGCCCAGGAATAATCGGGCTTGTAGTGAGGGTCGTACATAAAGCCCTCCAGGTTCTTCACCTCCGGGACCAGCCCCAAAGCCACGTCCGTTTTGGCGATGAACTCCCACCGGCTTTGGGTCATATGCCCCACCTCGATCAGGTCGGGCATGATCAGCTTGACCATCTCTTCCGCCTCAAACTCCAGGTGCTCCAGGCTTTTTTTCGAGCCATAGTCCTGTTGGATCAGCAAGGCAATTTCCTTGGGGTGGTTGAGGGCGTAAATCCAACCTCTAAGGGAAGCCTTACGAAACCCCCGGACCCGCTCGGGCCGCTCTTTGATCTGGGCTTCGGTGGTAAAAAGCACATCCGAATAAAAGTCGATCCCATAGTTCCGGGCTCGGATCATCCGGTAGGCAATCCCCCTTTGGGCCAAAAAATAAGGTTCGCTGGTGGAGTAAGCATCAAAGGCATCGGTTTTGCCTTGGATCAGGTCTTCAATGTCAAAGCTCATCTTTTGCAGCTTTAACTTGGAAAGCGGGATCCCCTCATGGACAAAAATAGCCAGCAGGTCGGCACTTTCGGGCAGCGGCAAGGTCATCAGGTTTTTGCCCACCAGATCGTGGAGGGAGCCGATCTTGGAGTCCGCCAGCACCAGCCAAGCGTTGGGGCTGGTTTGGAAGAGTGCGGCCAGGGCCACCACCGGTTCCCCTTTCATCCGACTGAGAATCAGGCCCGAATTGGTCACCCCGAAGTCCGCCAAGCCGGAGAGAACCATCGCCGTCGGGCTTTCCGTCCCCGGTCCGGCCGGGAGGATTTCCACGTCCAACCTTTCTTCCTGGTAGTATCCCTTGGCCTTGGCGGCGTAATAACCGGCGAACTGGAATTGGTGGGTCCAACGGAGCTGGAGCACAACCTTGTCCGGCCCTTTGGCAAACAAGAGAGGAGGCAGGAGCAAAAAAAGAACCAGCCCCAGCAGCAAACAAATTGGACGCAAAGTTTTGGTCAACGCCGTTCCCGGAAATAAGGCAGAGTAGTCTTTATGTTAAATGCTCCGCTTGCCTTTGCCAAGAGCTTTAAGAGTCCCGGATTCGGCCCAACCAAGGGGTAGAACCCCCAACCCGTCAGGGGGGCAAAAGGCAAGGTCCCAAATCCCCAGGAGCATCCCTGGGGATTTAGCCAGGGTTTCCTGACCTGAGGCTCCCCCAGGGTTACCCCTTGACGGCCCTGGGGCCAAAGCTCAGAGTGGACCAAACCCCCTTTCTCCACCTGGAATGACCTGGTTTGTTTACGCCTTGGCGACCGCCGTTTTTGTTTCCCTGCAAGATGCGTTGAACAAACGGTTTTTTGGGCACACTCGGCCCATGGAGATGTTTTCCTTCCTGCTTTTGTACAGCCTGCCCGGATGTCTGTTGGGGCTCTTTTTGACCCCCGTGCCGGAGTTGGACTCCACCTTTTGGTGGGCCTTCGTTTTGGGGATTCCGGTCAACGGCCTGGGCATGGTGCTTTACATGCAGGCGATCAAACAATCCCCCTTGTCCTTGACCATGCCGCTCTTGGCCTTCTCTCCGGCCTTCCTGATCCTGGTGGGTTGGGTGCTGTTGGGAGAAAGTTTGAGCCTCTTTGGGATCCTGGGGATTTTGGTGATCGTCTCGGGGAGTTACCTCTTGCACTTTAGGCCCCAACAAAAAGGCGGGGCCTCGATCTTTGCCGCTCCCTTTGCCGCCTTGATGGCCGACCCGGGTAGCCGGGCGATGCTCTGGGCGGCCTTGGTCTTTGCGGTCGGTGCCGCCTTGGGCAAAATGGCCATTGGCCATTCCAACGCCCTTTTTTTTGCGTTCAGCTTTTTTTCTGCCCACAACCTGTCGATTCTGCTTTTTTTCTCCCTGACCAAGCAGATCCAGTTCCGGTTTCTGTTATCCCAGTGGCGTTTGGGGTTGGTGGTCGGCAATCTATACTTTTTACACATCACCTTCCACAACCTGGCCGTGGCCTTGACCAAAACCGCCTATATGATCTCGGTCAAACGGCTCAATCTGGTGTTCAGCGTTTTTTTAGGCCGCTGGGTGTTGGGGGAGCAGGACACCGGCCAACGGGCTTTGGCGGCGATGGCGATGTTGGCCGGAGTGGTGATTCTTTATCTTTTGGGGTGATTTTCCAAACCGGGGATTGGCCCCGGTCCCCAATGTTTGGCCCCCAAAGGAGGGGTAGGTTATGCTTTGGTTGAGTCTGTCGTTGGCCACCGCCTTGGCGGTGTCCCTGGAGGATGTGTTTGCCAAACGGTTTTTTGGCCAGGGAAGCGCAGCCAGGATGCTGTCGGTGCTGATGTTTTACAGTTTGCCCGGCTGTTTGGCCGGGGCCTTGTGGCTGCCGGTGCCCCACTTGGGGCCACAGTTTTGGTGGAGCTTTTGGCTGGACCAGCCGATCAACGGCCTTTCCATGTGGCTGTACATGCGGGCGATCAAACTTTCGCCGATCAGCCTGACCATGCCGCTGTTGGCGCTGACCCCCGCTATTTTGGCCCTCTTGGGCTGGTTGTTCCTGGACGAAACCCTGTCTTGGGTTGGGGTCTTGGGGATCCTGGTCTTGGTGTTGGGCGGTTATCTCTTGTTTGCCGGTGAGGGGGAAACGGGGCTCTGGGGGCCATTTCGGGCCTTGGCCAAAGATGCCGGAGCCAGGACCATGCTCCTGGTGGCGCTGCTTTTTTCTTTCAGCACCCTGCTGGGTAAGGTTTCGGTGGAAAACTCCGATGCCCTTTGGCATGCGTTCTTCTTTAATTTGGTCCAAGACCTGTGGATGTTGCCGCTCTTTTGGGTCTTAGGCTGGTTTCGGCTGGCCGAACTTAAGGGCCAATGGAAGCCGGGGCTCTTGGTCTCCGGGTTTTACCTGAGCCACATGGTGCTGCACAACCTTGCGGTGATCCTGGCTCAGGCAGCCTACATGATGTCGGTCAAACGGCTCAATCTGGTCTTTTCGGTGATTTTGGGCCGGTTGGTGCTCAAGGAAACCAAAACCGAGCTGCGCGGGCTGGCCGCCGGGGTAATGGTGCTGGGGGTCGTGCTGATCAGCCTTTGGGGAAAAGATTAGCCCCTTAAACCAGGAGGTCAGGGCCAACCCGTATTTTTACGACTAGCTGCATCCCCCTCGTTGGACCAAGCTTTTAACCAAAGACAGATTCTGTTTTAGCCTCTCTAAGGTGACCCCGTGCAACCTCGACCGCCGACCCTCGCCGTCCAGTTTTGGGTTTTTACCGGTTACTTTCTGACCGCTGAACTGTCGATCCAACTTTCTTTGCAGAGCATTGGCACCGCAATTGTCTGGCCCTCGGCAGGAATCTCTTTTGCCGCTTGGCTGCTCTATTCCCACCGTATTTGGCCCGCTTTGGCCTTGGGCTCCCTTTTGGCCAATACCCATTTTGTGTGGGCCTACCACCCCAGTGGGGGGCAGCTGTTGGGGGCCATTTCCCTGGTTTCGGTGGGCAACTTGCTGGCCCCTTGGGTCGGGGCGAAATGTTTTGAGCGGTTCCAAAGCGAAGAAGCCTTGTTTGAAGACTACCATTTTGTGCTGCGCTTTGTCCTGGCTGGAGCACTGCCTGCAGCGGCGGTGGCTGCATTGGTGGGTGCTGGGGCCATTTCATTGCTGTTTTTTGGTGGCACCGGATTTTTGACCTATTGGCTCCAATGGGGGATTTCCGATTTGGTAGGGGTACTCTTGGTCAGCCCCTTGGTTTTGTTGTGGGCCACAAACCCACCCAAACTTGCCCGAGGGAAACGGTTGGCTGAAGCCCTCCTGGTGACCATGCTGATTGTGCTTTTGGGGTTTTATGTCTTTGGCCCAATGTGGAGCGAAATCCATCTTTTTTCCGAGCCCTTTTTGCTGATCCTCCCGCTGCTTTGGGCGGCGATGCGCTTTTCCCTATTGGCCACCTTGCTGTGGAACGCTCAGGCCTTTGTGATGGTGTGGCTGTTTACCAGTTGGAGCTACGGGCATTTTCACCTGGAAGGGTTGACCCAACCGATCACCTCCGCCCAGTGGTTCATCGGCTTGATCAGCGTTACCAGTTTGATGTTTGGCGCTTCGGTGGGGCAGCTTCGGAGGCTCAAACAGGAACTGCAACTTGCCAACCGAGATCTAGAAAGCAGGGTAACCCTGCGGACCCAAGAATTGACAGAGGCCAACCAAGCAAAAGACCGGTTTTTTGGCATCATCTCCCATGACCTTCGGGGGCCGATCGGCAACTTACATTTTATTTTTAACGATGTCCTCCAGAGGCCTGAAGACCTGGATGAAGAGCTGCTCACCCTGACCAAAGAGACCACCCGCAACACTTACCGGATGTTGACCGACCTGCTTGATTGGGCGTTGCGACAATCCGGTCACCTGGAACCGGAATCCACAAGGTTTGATTTGGCCGCCCCCTTGCGGGAAATGTACGACCTCTTGTTTCCCCAAGCGCAGCAAAAACAACTCACCATTGAATTGAACCTCTGGCCTGGGCTGACCCTCTATGCCGACCGGGCCATGGTGACCACGGTGATCCGCAACCTTCTGAGCAACGCCATCAAGTTCAGCCCGGTGGGAGGGGAGATCACCGTGAACGCTCAACCCCAAGGGGAGGAGGTCAAGTTTTGGATTACCGACCAGGGGCAAGGGATCAGCCCTTCTTTGAAGGCAAAGCTTTTTCGGCTGGGCGAAAACATTCCCTCCACTGAAGGGACCAATGCCGAAAAGGGGACCGGATTAGGGCTGCTGTTTTGCCACGAATTTATCAGCAAAAACAAGGGGAAGATTGGAGTCGAATCGGAACCGGGCCAAGGCAGCCGCTTTTGGTTCACCCTGCCCAAGGTTATGGACCCGCAGGCGATTCCGGGAGCGGAAACCAAACCCTCCGCATTTTGAGGGAGGTTCGGTTCTGGCGGCCAGACCGGCGCACCAAAACCGAGCAACAAACCGGCTCCCAGGAGCGAACGGCTTGGTAGAGCCTCCTTAGAGGTAGTAGGCCAGCAAAGTGGTCCAAACCATCAGGTTGACCAAAAAAATCCACCGGGGAGACTGGGCTACATTGAGTTTAAAGGTAGCGGTATTTAATTTCATGGTTCTTCTCCAAAAAAAGTGAAAACTACCTGAAAAGCCTTCAGGCCTAAACCTAGCCCCCACTTGGCAACGATCCGGCCAACCCCCTTCTGCTCCAAACCATAAGGAAATTCCCTCTGGTTCTTTGAAGCTCTCAGATGCAGTTTGCCCGACTGGGGATAAAAAAGCAAGGAGTTTACCCTAGGCTCTTACCTTACTCCCTGTGCATCCCCACAAGAAGGACCTTTAGGGGGGAGTAAAAACTTTGGGGAAGATAGGGTGAAGTCCCGAGAGAAGAGCGGCGCAAGTCTGAAGACAGTGCCTTGGTAGGCAGAACAAAGGGAAAAGTGAAAACTGAGAAAATTTGGTCCAGCGGGTAGAAGCCCGAAGGCGGAATTCTACCCCACCAGATTGAGCATCTTCATGGTCGCATGGACGGCGGCGAAGACTTGGTTGTGGTGGACCCCACGGGTCTTGAAGGGCCGGTCGGGGCCTTGCCAAGTGATGATACATTCGGTCAACGCCGAAGACTTGCCCCCTTTGGGGATGCGGATTTCGTAGTCCAGCAGCTCGGGGAACCGTTCCTCCCCCAGGCCGGTGGCCTTTTTCATGGCCTGGATGAAGGCATCAAAACCGCCGTTGCCGATCCCCGAGGCCAAGTGCACTTCTCCGGCCATGGCGACCCTAACGCTGACCGTGGATTCCAGTTCCAGGCCGCTGGTGATGGTGCAGTTGAGCAGGCTGATCTTTTCGGTTTCCGCTGATTCCAGCACATCGGCAATGACAAATTCCAGGTCTTCGGGGGTGATCTCCGCCTTGCTGTCCCCCAGCTCAATGATCCGCTTCAAAACCTTTTTCTGGTTCTCTTCGGTCAGCTGCAAACCCAGTTCTTCCAGGTTCCTGGCCAAGCTGGCCTTTCCGGCCATTTTGCCCAAGGCATAGGTATGTTTGCGGCCAAAACGCTCGGGCCGCAGCCGGGACTGGTAAAGCCCCCCTTTGGCATCTCCGTCGGCGTGGATTCCGGCGGTTTGGGTAAAGACTCCGTCGCCCACCACCGGGGCATTGTCAGCGATCCTTTTACCCGAGAAATTCTCCACCATTCGGCTCAAGGTCACCAGTTCCGACTCGTTGACCCGCAGGGCAAGGCCCATCCGGTCCTTGAGGTTGACCACCACTTCGGAAAGGCTGGCGTTTCCTGCCCGCTCTCCGAGGCAGTTGATGGTACAATGGACCGCCTTGACCCCGGCTTTGACCGCTGCCAGTACATTGGCAGTAGCGAGGCCGTAGTCATTGTGGGGGTGAAAATCAAAGTCTTTGGTCGGGAACCGGGCGGTCATCTCCCCCAGGGCGGCATAAACCTCTTCGGGACCCATCACCCCTAAGGTGTCGGGCAACATGAAGTGATGGATCGGCTGGTCCAAAAGGGCCTCCATCATGGAAAAAACATAGTCCCTGCTGTCGGCATAGCCGTTGGACCAGTCTTCCAAATAGACGTTGACCTTCAGCCCCTTGGACTTGGCATAACCGATGGTGGACTTGACCTCCGCCCAATGTTGCTCCGGGGTCTTTTTGAGTTGTTCCCGGCAATGTTTGAGACTGCCTTTGGTCAAAAGGTTGATCACCTTGCCGCCGGTCTCAACGATCCAATCCACCGACAGGGTCTGGTCCACAAACCCCAGCACCTCCACTTGGTCCAGGAAGCCCTTTTCCTTGGCCCATTGGTTGATCCCGGTGACCGCCCGCTTCTCCCCTTCGGAAACCCGAGCCGAAGCCACCTCAATCCGGTCCACCTGCAAAACCTCCAAAAGGGCTTTGGCGATGTTGGTCTTCTCGGCGGCGGTGTAGGCGACCCCTTGGGTTTGCTCACCGTCCCGAAGGGTAGTGTCGAGGATTTCCAGGCTATGGGTCATGGTTTTTGGGGGTTCAGGTCGTCTTCCACAGCCAAGGGAGCTCTTTGGCCTGTTTGTTTTCAAAGGCCTTGATCTTGTCCATCAAGGTCAGGCTGAAGTCGATGTCGTCCAACCCTTTGAGCAACTTCTGTTTGCGGAAGTTGTCGATCTCGAAGCTGAACTTCAAGCCGCCGGGGCTGGTCACCTCTTGTTTCTCCAAGTCCACGGTCAGGTTGACCCCCGGATTTTTGGTGATTTCCGCCGCCAACTGGTCCCTTTGCTCGGCCTGGAGAAGGACCGGCAAGATCCCGTTTTTAAAGCAGTTGTTAAAAAAGATGTCGGCGTAGCTGGTGGCGATGATGGCCCTAAAGCCATAGTCCGCCAACGCCCAGGGGGCATGTTCCCGAGAGCTGCCGCAACCGAAGTTGTCCCCGGTTACCAGGATACTGGAGCCCCGAAAAGTTTTTTGGTTGAGTTCAAATTCCGGGTTTTCCGAACCATCGGCCAAGTAGCGCCAGTCAAAAAACAGGTACTGGCCGTAGCCGGTTTTTTCGGTTTTTTTCAGGAACTGCTTGGCGATGATCTGGTCAGTATCGATGTTGTTGCGATTGAGTAACGCGGCAAGGCCAGTCAAACGGGTAAAGGCTTCCATGGTTTTTTCTCCTCAGTTCCAGGTACGGATGTCAACAAAATGCCCTGCCAATGCCGCTGCCGCAGCCATTTCCGGGGAAACCAGGTGGGTGCGGCCCCCTTTGCCTTGGCGGCCTTCAAAGTTTCGGTTGCTGGTTGAGGCGCAGCGCTCTCCGGGTTTGAGTTCGTCTCCGTTCATGGCCAGACACATGCTGCAACCTGGCTCTCGCCATTCAAAACCGGCGGCCACAAAGATCTTGTCCAGCCCTTCGGCTTCCGCCTGGACCTTGACCGGATAAGAACCGGGGACCACGATGGCCCGGACCTTGGGGTTGACCTTTTTGCCTTTGGCCACTTGGGCGGCGGCTCGCATGTCCTCGATTCGGCTGTTGGTGCAAGAGCCGATGAAGACCCAGTCCAAGGCTACTTCAGTCAGGCTTTGCCCGGCCTTGAGGCCCATGTATTCCAAGGCGTTTTTGACCGCTAGTTTCTTGCCCGGATCGGAGAAGTCCGCTTCTCCGGGGACCTTTTGGTCGATGGAGATTACCTGTTCGGGACTGGTCCCCCAGGTGACCTGGGGCTTGATCTGTGTGGCATCGATTTCCACGGTCTGGTCGAACACGGCACCTTCGTCGCTGGGCAGAGTTTTCCAGTAGGCCACCGCCTTCTCCCAATGTTCCTTGGAGGGAGCCTGCTTCTTGGAATGCAGGTAGGCAAAGGTCTTCTCGTCCGGGGCCACCATGCCCGCCTTGGCTCCGGCTTCGATGGCCATGTTGCACAAGGTCATTCGGCCTTCCATGGACATCTCCCGGATCACTTGGCCAGTGTATTCGATCACAAAGCCGGTCCCCCCGGCGGTGCCGATCTTGCCGATGATGGCCATGGTCACGTCTTTGGAGGTTACCCCGGCCCCAAGCTTGCCTTTGACCTCGATCCGCAGGGTCTTGGACTTCTTTTGCGGCAGGGTTTGGGTGGTCAAGACATGCTCCACTTCGCTGGTACCGATGCCAAAGGCCAAGGCCCCAAAGGCTCCGTGGGTGGCGGTGTGGGAATCCCCGCAAACCACCACCATACCCGGATGGGTAAAGCCGTTCTCCGGGGCCACCACGTGGATGATCCCGTTGCTGGGGCTGTGCATGTTAAACAACAAGAGACCGTTGACCTCGCAGTTGTCCTCCAAGGTTTGGACCTGCTTGGCGGCGATGGGGTCGGCAATCGGCTGGTCCCTGTGGATTGTGGGGATGCAGTGGTCCATGGTCGCCAAGATGGCCTCGGGCCGGTGGATCTTTGCGCCCCGCTGCCGCAGGCCTTCAAAGGCCTGGGGACTGGTTACCTCATGCATCAAGTGCCGATCCACATACAGAAGCGGGGTCAACCCCTCTTGTTCAAAGACCAAGTGGGCATCCCAAATCTTCTGGTACATCGTCTTTTTCATCGATTGATCCCTGTTGTTTTTTTGTGTTTTGGTTTAATCTTTCTCTATAGCCGAAAGTCCAAAAATTCTCAAGCCCAAGGCATCGGAAACCCTCTTTTTCTTGTCGGAACAGCCATGAAGATGCTGCACACCATGATCCGGGTGCTGGACCTGGAAAAAGCCCTGTACTTTTGGGTGGAACTCCTGGGCTTTAAAGAGGTCTCCCGCAGGGAATACGAACAGGGCCGCTTTACCCTGGTCTTTCTCCAAGCGGGACCCTCAGAAGCCCAACTGGAATTGACCTACAATTGGGACCAAACAGAGCCCTACCCGACCGGTCGCTTTTTTGGTCACATCGCCCTTGAGGTTGAAGACCTCTATGGGCTCTGCCAAAAGCTGATGGACCACAAAGTGACGATCAACCGGCCCCCCAGGGACGGGCACATGGCCTTCGTCAAAAGCCCCGATGGCATCCCGGTGGAACTGCTCCAAAAAGGCCGCCTGCCTGTCCAAGAACCCTGGGCCTCTATGGCCAACATTGGGGATTGGTAATGGCCCTGAAATTCTTGCCAAAGGGCGGCCAGATAAAGTAAGCTGACCCCGTTTCTGCCCCTTGAACCTCAATCTGACCGACCCGCCCATGACCGAAGCCGTCGCCACCGTGGTCCGCCGCACCAAGGGCTTTTATTACTTGACCACCCCTGAGGGCCAAGAAATCGAATGTAAGGCCAAGGGCAGCCTCTTTAGGAACAGCAAATACGACAACCAGATTGCCGTTGGCGATAAAGTTACCTACCAACTGGAGCCAGGGCAGGAATTGGGCATGATCCAAGGGGTCCTACCCCGCAAAAGCTTTTTGTCCCGCACTAGGGTGGGGATTGAGGTGGAGCAGGTGATCGCCGCTAACCTGGACCTAATGTTTCTGGTGGTCGCCGCCAAAGACCCGGAGCCCAAACCGGGGCTGGTCTGGCGGATGTTGGTCGCCGCCAACCTAGGCTCGGTCAGACCGGTCCTGTTGGTGACCAAGCTGGACTTGGTCCACCACCACAAGGACCTCCCCTGGCTACGTCCCTTCTTGAACATCGACCTGGAAATCCTTTTCAGCAGCAAAGGCGGCGGTGCCGACGACAACCGGCTGGCCGACCTTTTGGGCGGTAATGTCTCGGTGGTCGCCGGGCATTCGGGGGTCGGCAAGTCCAGCCTGCTCAACCGGTTGTTCCCGGACCTGGACCTCAAGGTGGGGGAGGTCAACGAAAAGACCTCTAAAGGCAGCCACACCACCACCTACGCCCGGATGCTCAATGTCGGCCCCACCGGAGCGGTGATCGACACCCCTGGAGTCCGGGAGTTTGGCCTTTGGAACCTGGAGCCCAAAAACATCCGAGACCACTTCCCTCTGATCCGCCAGTTCAGCGGCCACTGCAAACACGCCGACTGCACCCACACCCACGAACCCCACTGTTTCGTCAAAGCCGAAGTCGAAGCCGGCCGCATCGACAAGGACCTCTACGCCGGTTATGTGGGGTTGCTGGAGGGGGGGGAGTAGTTTTTTTAACAAAGAGCAATTTGGAGCTAGTACTATGATAACTGCCGTATTTCTTAGAAATTACAAGTGTTACCAAAACATCAATTTTATACCGATTTCGACTAACTCGAAATTTACAGCTTATGTTGGAAACAATGGTATTGGGAAAAGCGCTATTTTAGAAGCTTTGGACACGTTTTTTAATGGGGCCGGTTGGCAACCAAATAGCGTCACCAAGTATCAAGGCGCTCACATTGCCCCATATGTAGCGCCGGTGTTCTTAATAGACAAAGGTGATGTTAAGCCAACGAAAGTTCAATTGGAGCAACTTGACAAACTAAGTAAGTTCTTCTGGGAAGTTACGGAAATAAAAGTTAACATCCAAAACCCTTTTATGAAGGCTTTTTTTGAACATCGGGGGGAATTATTAAAAAAAATCAAAGAACAAAACAAACAAAGCTCTGATTACTACTTTTTTCCTGTTTGCAAACAATCAAGATGGTAGTCTCTCTACTTTCAGCTTTCGCGCCGCTTTCAATAGCCATTTTTATGAAGGCAAGAAGGAAGGATCAGATGTCGATTCTGCTTTTAATGACGATTTTAAAGAAGCACTACAATACGCACTTCATAATTTTTGTGACTACATTTATATTCCTGTTGAAATCAGCCCAAGCGAATTCACTAAGCTGCAACGTGCAGAAATGCAGAAACTAGTTGGAAGTGACATTCGGGACACAGTTGCAACAAAAATTAATGCGCCGTTGATAGTAAAAGCGATCAATGATGAGCTTGGAAAATACATTGAAGAAATCGGTGGAATTCTTGAAAACTACGAGTATTCAAAAACAGGAAAGGTAAAAAACTTTCAGCAAAACCGGCTTATTGAAATTATTATTGAAGGGTACTTTGATACAAAGTCATTAAACAAAAAGAATCAGAGCACTTCCATCAAGATAGATGACCTAAGTTCAGGCGAAAAAAGGCAAGCTCTCATTGAGGTAGCTTATGCCTTCCTTATGAAAGAACCAAAACGTAAAAAACTGATTATGCTGGCAATAGATGAACCCGAAGCTTCATTACATACCTCTGCTTGTTTTGATCAATTTGAACGATTAAAGAGACTTTCAGAATATTTCCAAGTTATTACAACCACACATTGGTATGGCTTTCTTCCGATCATAAACGATGGGGTTGCACATTTTTTGAGACCCCAGGATGAAAACATTCAGTTTGAGTCTTATAATTTATCCAGTTATAAGGAGCAAATTGCGAACCAGAAAAGGGGCCGAATCCCAACTGACTTTGATTTAAAAAGTACCCATGACCTTGTCCAGTCGATATTCTACTCCATCCAGCTTGACAGTCCATTTAATTGGCTGATTTGTGAGGGCTACTCCGATTACCTATACCTTACCCATTACTTCAAAAACGAGATAGAGACATATAAATTAAGGATTTTACCGGTCGGAGGAAACAGCGAAGTCAAGAAAATCTATGAGTTTTTGCTGCTTCCTCTTAAAGGAATCGCAAACCCAAAGGGGAAAATCTATTGCTTGATAGATACGGATGTTGAGACCTTAGGAGGAGGTCCCACCAATAACATACAAAAGTCGATATTGTTCAGACGATTGTTTTGGAATAAGGCAACTCACCAAATTGAGCTCCTAGAGGTAGATAGCAATAAAACTGTTGTTACTGAAATTGAGGACGCATTGATCCCGGACATTTTCATTTCGACTTTATCTTCGTTTGTGGGCGAGCTCGGATTTGATTTGCCTCAGTCAACAATTAAAGTTGAAGCAAAATATTCTTGCGAAAGCTTAGACTTGTTAGAATCTAACAGAGAGAAATTAGAGAAATTTTTCACCCCTGAAAATAAGGTAAAATTTGCATACAAATACTGCGAGTTAGACAAAGGGACAAGTGTTCCAGCTTGGGTGAGCCAAATTGGGGAGTTCTTTTCAAAATGAACTTATCTCGGCGTTGCTTCCCAAAACAGGGCAAATCATTATTTGGCAAAAAGAGAGTTTTTTGTTTTTGCCTTAAAACCTCCCCTCCAAAATCAGCCCCACTTCCCGGCCGATTGCAACCGGGGCCAAGGAGAGGTGGGGGAGGTGGTTTTGTTGGGCTTCTTCGCTCAGATTGTCCAGCCAACTGGAGCCGAGGTAGTAGGCGCTGCCACCAAAAAAGAGGCTGAATACCGCTACGGTCATCATCCCGTTGTAACCGGGGCCGCCTTCTTGGCGGTTACATTCCACCAGGTTGGAGTATTTTTTTCCGTCCCGTTCGCTTTTTTCCTGGCAAGGAGCGGTGATCATTCCGGCGACAAACAGTGCAGCCCCGCCCAGAGCTACTTGGTAGCCCCGCTCTTCCCACATCTTGGCCCGTTCAAACCGTTTTTGGTAGTCGAAGAACTGGCCGCTGTCTTGGCCGAGCGGGGTTTTGAGGACCGGGGGGATGGCAAAGGTTTTGGCTGCCGAAGCCCGGATCAGGCCGCTACGGGCATCGGTCAAGGTCAGCTTGAGGTGGGTGCCCCGTTCTCCAGCCGGGGTAAAGGTGGCACTCAAAAAATAATCCACATCCTTCAAAGCCCCCACCCGAAGGCCGGTCACCGCACTGCTGCCCAGGGACAATGAAAGCTGTTGTTCCTTTTCGATCTCTTTGACCTTGGAGCGGTCAGCCAGCTTCACTCGGGCGGCCAAAATAGTTTCCAAGGAAGCCTCCATCAAGGGGAGGTATTTGGGGGTCTCGCCTCCTTCAGCGGACTTGGGCGGCAGGATGGCGACCACCGCCGATCCTGGCAGGTTAGCCTTGTCCACCAGACGGACCGCCAATTCTTCAAAAACCTCACGGGTCGCATCTTCTTCGACAAACAACAACCCTTCCTGGGCCAACGCTTGTCCGGCAAAACCCATAAGGAGCAAAGCCCAAAGCCATTGACGGGTCCACATGATACCCTCCGGTCCTAAAATTGTTGGAATTTCTCGCTGCTTTTAGGGTAAACCTTTTGGGGGCCAATGGTAAAGTACCCAACCAAACACCCGGAACCTTTGGCTGCCCTTGGCCGGATGCCGGGCTTCCAAGGACGGGGCCTTGGGGACCAGAATCCCGAGACTTGGGACCTAGGCCCAAACCAGTACCGGCCTTGTGGTTGAGGCAGGTCCAAACCTCGGTTTCCCAGGGCATTGACCAACTGCCCCATGTTCCCTAGGATAGCCTATTTTTAACCCTATCGCCGTTCCAGCCACCTCCAGCCTCAGCGCCGATGCCCTACCAGCCCGGAAAAATCGAACCCAAATGGCAACAACATTGGGAGCAGAACAAGACCTTTAAGGTGGAGATCGACCCCAACAAGCCCAAGTACTACGCCCTGGACATGTTCCCCTACCCTTCCGGACAGGGCTTACACGTTGGGCACCCCGAGGGTTACACCGCCACGGACATCGTCAGCCGGTACAAGCGGATGAAGGGTTTTAACGTGCTGCACGCCATGGGTTGGGACGCATTTGGGCTACCGGCGGAGCAGTATGCCATCCAAACCGGGACCCACCCGGCGGTCACCACCCAGGTGAACGTTGACAACTTCCGCAGGCAGATCAAGGCGCTGGGCTTTTCCTACGATTGGGACCGGGAGATCAACACCACCGACCCGAAGTACTACCGTTGGACCCAATGGATCTTCCTGCAAATCTTTGGGGCCGGATTGGCCTATGAGCATGATGCCCCGGTCAACTGGTGCCCCGAGTTGAGGACCGTGCTTTCCAACGAAGAGGTGATTGACGGCAAAAGCGAGCGAGGCGGGTACCCGGTGGTCCGCAAGCCGATGCGCCAATGGATGCTAAAAATCACCGCCTACGCAGAAAAACTCTTGGAAGACCTGGAAGGGCTGGACTGGCCAGTGTCGGTCAAAGAGATGCAAAAACATTGGATTGGCCGCTCAATTGGGGCGGAGGTCCATTTTGAGGTATGGGGCAAGCCGGACTTAAGCTTTGTGGTGTTTACCACCAGGCCGGACACTTTGTTTGGTGCCACCTACGCCGTTTTGGCTCCCGAGCATCCTTTGGTCGAACAAATCGCTTCCGAAGACCAGTGGCAAGCGGTGGTCGCTTACAAAGAAGCCTGTGCCGCTAAAAGTGACCTGGACCGGACCGATCTGGCCAAAAAGAAGACCGGGGTTTTTACCGGCAGTTATGCCAAAAATCCGGTGACCGGGGAAAATCTGCCGATCTGGATTGCCGACTATGTTTTGATGGGCTACGGCACCGGGGCAATCATGGCGGTTCCGGGGCACGACCAGCGGGATTGGGAGTTCGCCAAGGCCTTTGGCCTGCCGATCAAAAACATCATCGCCGGGGCGGACGTAACGGCAGCGGCCCACACGGAAGACGGCGAACTGTGCAATTCCGGCTTTTTGAACGGCCTCAAGGTGGAACCGGCCAAAGAAAAGATCATCGCTTGGCTGGAAGCCCAGGGCAAAGGCAAGCGGTCGATCAACTACAAACTGCGGGATTGGCTTTTCAGTCGCCAAAGGTACTGGGGCGAGCCTTTCCCTTTGTTGCACAAGGAAGACGGTCAGGTGCTCCCCATGGACCCCAAGGACCTGCCCTTGACCCCCCCTTTGACCGAAAACTTTTTGCCCTCTCCGACCGGGGAAAGCCCCTTGGCCAACCTCCCCGAGTGGATCAATGTCACCTTGCCGGACGGGCAACCGGCCAAACGGAGCAGCAATACCATGCCCCAGTGGGCGGGGTCCTGCTGGTACTACCTGCGCTTTACCGACCCCCAGAACGACCAAGCCGCCTGGAGCAAAGAGGCGGAGAAGTACTGGATGCCCGTGGACCTCTACATCGGCGGAGCGGAACACGCCGTCTTGCACCTCCTGTATTCCCGGTTTTGGCACAAGGTCCTGTACGAACAAGGCCATGTCAGTACCAAGGAGCCCTTCCAGAAGCTGGTCAACCAGGGCATGATCCTGGGGGAAAACGGGGAAAAGATGTCCAAAAGCCGGGGCAACGTGATCAACCCCGATGACATCGTCAAAGAATACGGTGCCGACTCCCTGCGGCTTTACGAGATGTTCATGGGGCCCCTGGAGAAGTCCAAACCCTGGAGCACCTCGGGCCTGGAAGGGATCAACCGGTTTTTGAACCGGTTTTGGCGGCTGTACCTGGACGACCAAGACCAGATTTTGACGACTCTGACCGAAGCCCCGGCCTCCACCGAGATCGAGCGGCTTTATCATGAGACGGTCAAGAAAGTTACGGAAGACCTGGAAGCATTGCGCTTTAATACCGCCATCAGCCAATTGATGATCATGGTCAACGAGTTGACCGGCCAGCAGGAGCGCAATCAGGCCATGCTCCAGGGTTTGGTCCTGTTGCTCTCCCCTTTTGCGCCTCACCTGGCCGAAGAACTTTGGTCCCGGTTGGGGGGCACCCGAACCCTGGCCTACGAGCCTTGGCCGGACTTCGATCCTTCCAAGCTCAAGCAAGACCAAGTGACCATCCCGGTACAGGTGTTGGGCAAACACCGGGACAACCTGACCATTCCTCTGGGGGCCAGCGAGGCGCAAGTGATGGAGTTGGCCAGACAAAGCGAAAAGATCCAAAAGCAACTGGAAGGGAGGACCCTGGTTAAGGTGATTTACGTTCCCGACCGTATCTTGAACCTGATCCTCAAGTGAAGCCGGATTCAGCGCCCAACCGCAACGACCCTTGCTGGTGCGGTAGCGGGGAAAAATACAAGAAGTGCCATCTTAACTACGACATTGAGGAGCAGCTTTTGAACCGAAACCCCCAAAGACCCCAACCGATCCCCAGGACCCAGGAATTTCTGGCTGGGATGCGCTCTTCCTGCGACCTCGCCAAAGCGACCTTGACCATGGTCGAACAAAGGCTGCGTCCCGGTGTTACGACCGAAGAGATCAACCGGTGGGTCCATGAGTTTACCCTGGACCACGGAGCCATCCCGGCGACCTTGAATTACCACGGCTACCCCAAGAGCTGTTGTACCTCCCTCAACGAGGTGGTCTGCCACGGGATTCCTTCCCCTGAGGTAGTGGTCAAGGAAGGGGACCTACTCAACGTGGACGTGACCTGCATCTTGAACGGATACTTTGGGGACACCAACAAATCCTACCTGATCGGCGAAGTGGCCCCAGAAACGGCAAGAATTGCTCAGGTGGCCAAAGAATGTCTGGACTTGGGGATTGCGGCGGTGCGGCCTTATGGGCACATCGGGGACATTGGCTTTGCCATCCAAAACCATGCCCATGCCCAGGGTTGCAGCGTGGTGGAGCAGTTTGTCGGCCACGGGATCGGAAAAAAGTTCCATGAAGAGCCCCAGGTCCCCCACTTCGGGCGGTCCGGCAGTGGGACTTTGATCCTGCCGGGGATGTTTTTTACCATCGAACCAATGATCAACCTGGGCCGCAAAGCCGTAAAAATCCTCGGCGACAACTGGACCGCCGTGACCGTGGACGGCAAACTTTCCGCCCAGTACGAACACACCTTGTATGTGTCGGAAACCGGAGTCGAGGTTTTGACCGCCTGAGCGCCAAAAAACCAACTTTGTGGGTTAATACAACCTAAATCGCTATTTCCCTGGACATTCCGAGCGGAGTCCAATACTCTCACCCAAGCCAAGAACAAGAAAGAAAAGATTGGGCAACCGAATGTACAGTTGCTCCGCCTGTCGGGACAGACAGGGCCTAGGTATGACTCGGGCACCAAAAAAAAGAACTGGTGCCGCCAATTGTGCAGGCTTTTTGCATACAGTATCCGAGACCGGTAGATTATTGATCCATCCCGATCGGAGAACCGAATGAGAAAGATTTCACTGGCAGCATTGGCTACGGCGTTGATTACCCTAGGACCCAGCCTCGTTATGGCGGTCGATTTTATCTACAAGGACGAAAGAGGCTTTGAGTTTTACCGTTGCGACAATTTTGGCGGCGGTGGCAGAGCCAAGGTCAAGCAAGTAGGCAAGGACAAGTACCTGGTTTACGGCGGGATCTACAAAGGGTACGTGGTACCTGCAGCCAATGCGGTTGAGGCAAGCCGGAAGGCCTGTGGCGAGGTTAGACCACAGTAATCAATCCCCCTGGGGTCCGTTGGACCCCGGATAAACCTGCACCCCGTCCTTGGGGTTGAAAAACGATACCCTCTCTTTTCTCTCTTGCGGCAAACCGAGAAAATCATTTTCTCCATTTCGTCCGTACCTAAAGAGAGTCACATGACAAAAAAGATGATGTTGATCATGGCGAGCGACGATGAAAGTCGAATCGCCCTGGTCGAAGACCAGCTTCTCCAAGAGATGCTGATTGAGCACCAATCCCGCGAGCAAATCAAAGGGAACATTTACAAAGCCCGGGTCGTCCAGATCCAAACCTCCGTACAAGCCGCATTTGTTGATTATGGTGCCAAACGCCATGGTTTCCTGCCTTTGTCCGAAGTCTGCCCCCAACTGGTTGACCCCAACAGCAAGGAAGCCAAAACTGGCCGCCTGAAAGTGGGCCAACAGGTTTTGGTCCAGGTCACCCGTGAGGAAGTGGACAACAAGGGAGCGGCCATGACCATGCAGATCTCCCTGCCTGGCCGCTTTATGGTCCTGATGCCTTACGGCAACAAGGGCGGGGTCTCCAAAAAAATTGAAGACAAGGAAGAACGAGACCGGCTCAAAGGTTTTTTGTCCGGCCTGGAAAACGAAGAACATGCCGCAATCATTCGCACCGCCGGAACGGGCCGGGATTTGAGCGAATTGAAGAAGGACTACACGGCCATCAAAAAGCACTGGGAAGACATCTATGACCGGTTCTGCGAAGCCAAGTCGGCCGGCCTGCTGCAAGAAGAAGAGGACGTGGTTACGAGGAGCCTGCGAGACTACTACACCGAAGACATTGAAGAAATCTGGGTGGACAACCCGATGGTTTTCCAAAAGACCTTGGAATTCCTCAAAATGGCCGCCCCCAGGAAACAAAAGATCCTCAAGCTCTACGTTGGGGACCGGAGCCTGTTCTCCCACTACAACATCGAAAAGCAGGTGGAGCAGCTGACCTCTCGGGAAGTGCGGCTCAAATCGGGCGGTTCGATCGTGATCGACCAGACCGAAGCGTTGGTCTCCATCGACGTGAACTCTGGCCGGAGCAACCAAGAATCCAACGTGGACGACACCGCCTTGCGCACCAACCTGGAAGCGGCCGAAGAAGTGGCCCGCCAGTTGCGGTTGCGCAACTTGGGTGGTTTGGTGGTAGTTGACTTCATCGATATGGAAAAAGACAAGTCCAGAAGGATGGTCGAAGACAAGATCACCGAATCCATGGCCCGAGACAAGGCCCAGCACAAGATTTTGCCAATCAGCCAGTTTGGGCTTTTGGAAATCAGTAGGCAACGGATGTCGGTGCGGATCTCCAACGTAGTCGAGTCCACCTGCCCTTTCTGCAAAGGCAAAGGCAAGGTGCCCTCACTGTTGGCCGCCACCAACCTGATCTTGCGGCACATCCGGGAACTGGCCGCTCGGGGCAATGTGGAACGGGTGACCGGGGAGCTTCCCTTGGGCATCACCAACCACCTGCTCAACGAACGGCGCAAAGAGATCATCGACCTGGAACACGAGTTTGGCATTGAGGTTCACATCTCGGCCAACCCGATGTTGCACATGTTTGAAGAAAACATGATCAAGGCGGTGACCGATGGTCCCCCGAAAAAGCGGGCTGAAGATCACCCAAGGCGGGAAGAGTCCGAACGAAGCCGCAGCCGCAGCCCCCGCCCCCGGTGGGCCGAGGAGGAGAAGGACGAAGCCAAGGCCGAGGTGAATACCCCGGTTGAAGCTTCACAAAAGGAAGAAGGAGAAGAATCCGGCGATGCCGCCGACCGTGGACGCAACCGCAATCGTGGTCGGGGTCGGGGACGGGGCAGAGGTCGGGACCGAGAACGGGGCGGCTTTGGCCAAGAACAGATCGAAGGTTCCCGTTCCGAATCTTTTGCAGACACCGAAGAAACCGAAGAGTATCGGCCCAAGTCCCATGGTCGGGCAGAGCCGATGGAACTTTTGGATTTGGCTCCCCTGGACAGCCCCCTGTACAAGGGCGCAATTTTCAACCAGCTGAACTCTTACACTGAAGAACAACTGGACCGGTTTTTCCTGGACTTCCAGTTGCGGCTCAAGGGCAAGGCCAAAGACAAAAAGCCCTTTGTGGTCCCGGAGCGTTACCTCTGGCGCAGCGTAGGCAAACCTTTGACCGAGGATCCTCCCTTTGAGGAACTGGTGGCCGAAGAAGTGGTGGTCTCCGTCCCCAAACCGGCAAAAGTCGCCGCAGTAAAGGAAGAGGAGATTGCCGTAGAGGAAGAAATCGAAGAGGGCCAAGAGCCCTCTGAAGAGGGAACCGCCTCGGAAGGGGAACGGCCCAAACGCAAACGCAACCGCGGCAGCCGAGGCCGGAAAAAGCGGCCTGAGGAATTGCTCAAGGCTCCGGTGATCGGGGACGCTCCCGAAGAAGAGGAAGAGGAAGTCAACGGCAACCTGCTACCTCCCAAGGAAGAAGAGCCGATTGACGATGAAGACCAGGAAGGCCCCAGCCCCGGCAATGAGCTGGAACCTCCGGTCCAAAAAGCGGCCCCCCGTGGTCGCAGCAGGACCCCTCGTCCCAGAAGGGCGACCGGACTGCTGGGCGAAACCCCGGCTCCACCCAGACCGCCTCGCAGCCGCAAACCGGCCGCTCCTGGGGTTGCCGGTGAGACGGCGGTCAAAAGGCCCGCTCGGCCTCGCCGGGCTCCGGCCAAACCCAAGGTGGCGGTAGAATAAACTCTACCCCACCCGACTGAAGCCCGGTTTCCCCCGCAAAGGGAAGCCGGGCTTTTTTTTTGCCCTCACCCTGGCGGCTCCGAAACTCTGCCCCCAATATTTGGCTGCCTGGGCCCCAGACCAACCTACCACTGGCTCACCGGTAGCAACCTCCCTTTGGACCCAAACGCCGTTACCTCCAGCCCTAACGGGTTTTGCCCCCCCTGGAGACCAAAAGTTCCCGCCGACAGAAAAAAAATTCCCGTTCTCCGGTAAAGTTGATAGAATACCAACGGAATTGGAGGTTGACCCAGCGGAGGTTTTGCAAGTCAGGGCTTTACCGGAGTTGGAGATGAAAGGTTTTGGCAGCTGGATTTTGGTGCTGTGCGGTTTGACGCTGCCCGGCTTGGTTTTGGGCCAGGAGCCTTATGGCCATGTCCAGGTGGAGCAGGGCAGTCTGGTGCTGCTGCGAGGCTTGGGCGAGACCAAGGTGGCGGCGTTGGCCAAGCCAGTGGAGGTACAGATGGACGACCTGCTCCGGGTCGGCCCCGACTCCCAAGCGACCCTCACCACCAAAGAAGGCACTCGGCTCGACCTGGGGGCCAACAGCCTCTTCCAGATCCGTCCCTGGAAACTGGGTTCCAAGCGGGGCTACCTCAAGATGGTTTACGGCAAGGCCCAATTCTCCCAAGTCAAGATCAACCCCAACCAGCCTCCCTTCCAGGTCCGAACCGCCATGGCGGTGATCGGGGTCAAGGGGACCCGGTGGCAGCAGGAAGTCACCAGCGAGGGCAACTCTCAGGTCCTGACCCAAGAAGGCAGAGTTGGAGTCCAGGGGCTTTCGGGGGAGGAACAGGTGGTGGGTTCGGGGCAGATCAGTCTGGTCTTGGGCGGACAACCGGCCAGCCCGACCAAGAACGCACCCGCTTTGCCTCCCAAGGGTGTGGCCGGTTTGGCGGCCCCGGCCCCAAACAGTGACGAAGCCTCCGACTTCAGTTCCGAATCTGCGTTGGTGGAATCGGGGGTGGTGGATGTCAAAACCCTGGCGGACAGCAAACAAACCGAAGTGGGCTTAGGCGACTCGTTGGAGGGCAGCCCTGTCTTGGAGATCAAACCGGCGGAACGGGAGGATGCGGAATTTGATCGGTCCTACGAAGCCACCGAATCGGACCAGCGGAGCGAAGCCAATTTTCCCCCAGTGGCTCCACCGCCGATCGAAATCCCTCCGGGAGCTACCAGCAGCGACCCGGGGACCGACGGGGTACAACAAAACTTGGAAAAGTCAGGCAAGATCAACCTGGGGTTTGAGAAATAACGGGAGAAACCATGAACCGGCTG